>JAJPGV010000041.1 GCA_021325635.1 Chloroflexota bacterium | reverse complement strand
CGCGCGCTGGCTTTCCTCGCCCTCGCCCTTTGGGTTGCAGCGGGTTCTGTGGCAGCCCTCCGCATGCGACGAGCGGCGATGGAGTACCTAGAGTGCTTTCGTGAACGAACCGGGATTAATTTGGAGTTGCAGGCCATGGTCGAACGGCCAAAGGCACTGCCTATCCTCCTATTGGGTCAGCAGAAGATCTTCTGGAGGCGCCAAGAGGACGGCGTCCTTGAGGAAGCAAGACGGAGAGCACAAAAAGCGTGGCGCATCCTCGCCGCAATAGCCTGGCTAGGGGGCATAGGGTTGTTCTTCATGTTCGCCCGTGCCGGGTATTGATGGTGGCTCGGGGCCGGTGCTCTCGCCGTCACGGCAGCCCTCCGTGGAAGTCGATACAGCGTTGTTAGACTTTACGTCTCAGCGATTGAGCGCCTTGGGCCTGGCCAACCTTCCTGCTTGCGCAGGATCAAGCCAGACGATCCAGTATCCGAATTTGAATGCGGGGTTGTCCCGTGAGTAAGCCGAAGTTCTACGTGGCCGAGTTCTCCGAGTGCGCGGGCATCAGCTCGGTGCAGGACGTCATCGAGATGTTCGAGCTTCTCCGCCCGCTGGGCCTGGCGCTGGGAGTCGGTGCGTGGGGCTACAAGAAGCACCCCAGTCCGACCAACGACATCCCAGCCACGTTGGCCGAGGGCTACCACGACTGGCATTTCTTACGCGATGGCGAGACAGAACCACCAAAGGGCGCCGCCGAGCCACTGGACCGCTGGATCCGTGGTTTGCTGTGGGTGGAGCAGCCCTACATCTTCGCCGGGGTCCACGTCAACCGCCGCGCGGATGACCACTGGGATGTCTGGTTAGACGCCGCGTCAAGCCCAATCAGTTTGGAGAACATGGCCATCACCCTCGCCGATTTCGCCCAACGTTGGGGGAGCGTTCTGGAGGAAGCCGGAACCCTCCTCTACCGCAAGCTCCGGCCGGCGATCGGGTTGATCTGCGGGATTGGCGACGCCGACTGGGTTGACTTCGTCCGGCCGGCTCTCGCCCGCCGGCTGTCCATCGGCTGGCGCGCCTGGTTCGGCCCGGCCTACGTCGAGCGTTACGGCCGCGACTGGCTGCGTGGCCTGCCTGGCCGCACGGCCGAGCTGGACGACGGCGGCGTGGCCCACGCGCTGGATGCCTCGGCCGTCGAGCTGATCACTGGAGCCAATGTCTATGCCGGCGTGTGGCCCTACCTTGAGGCGGCCGGCATCACCCCCTACTGGCCGCGCAAGCGCAAGCGCTCGCCAAGAGAGGCCGGCAGTCGGGCTCGTCGCGACAATAACCAGACATCTCGGAAGCAGGCGACGACAGCGATGGACCAGCCTGGTTTGCTCGAAGCCGCTACGACTGTCGCAGACATGATGGCCACGAGCCTTGTCCTGGATGACGGCTGGCGCACCAAGATGCTGTTCCTGGATTGGGATAACCTGAGCGCTGGCCAGCGTGACGTGGCGGTGCAGCAAGCTCGGCTCCAGCTGGAAGCTGAGCTGCTGGCCCTTCCCGGGGCCAAGGTGGCGCTCGAAATCGGCGTCCTTGCTCCCGCGCTCCGGAGCATGCTCGATGACCTCGCCGGCGGCGTTTCGGGCCGGTTAGCCTACCGCGAAGTGGCGCCCGACGATGCAGATGCGACCACGCCCTCGGACTGGCCGGCAGCCTCTCGTGACTCGGACCGCCCTCAAGGCGCCCACGGCGTCTCGCCGAACGACCACATGGCCAGGCAGGCGGCGCTGGCGCAAACCATCATCCGCGACGAGTTTGGAGGGACTCCCGACTACTCCGAATCCAGCGTCGACGAGCTGGAGAAGTTGCTTTCAGGCTTCCATGAAGCCCTCGTTCTTCGGTCCTCCGCCGAAGCACGCGACCGGGCAGACCGAATGGCCTACCCATTCGGCGCCTATCTGGGCGAAGTCATCCACAGGCAGCACGGCGGCGAATGGGTCCAGACCGACTACGGCATCGGGCTCCAGATCGGCAACTCGACCTTTTACCCAACAGCCAAGGCCGCCAAGCGAGTCCTCGACGGCCCGGGCGACAATGTGGTGGTGTTCTACAAGAGGGCCATGGCTTACACGTCCAGATAAACAACATCGCTTGGCTGACAAGGGAAAGGAGTTCTTGGGTTTCAACGTTAGCGATGCGGCTGGCGTGGAAGCTGATGCCCCAACCTCTACTCGGTACTTTATCGAAGATTGACAACGCCGTCATGGCCGGATCAACTCTCTGAAGCGTTCATAAACGGCTTGAAAGAGCTAAGCACAATTTCAAAGGACGCTGCGGATACCGTTCAGAAACTGGGCAACCAGCATCCCAGCCGCTTCACTATCAAGCATTTCTAAGCTGAGCGAGGCGTCCGGCTTCACCGGCGGCCTCAGACCGACGAGATATACGCACCATGCGCAAGTCGACCAAAAAAGTCGGAGTAGGGACGCCCATTCGGTTTTATGAGTGAGAACCAATCCGACAGGGTACTGTTGGAATTCGTTAAAACAAAGACGAATCCAATCACTTCCGAGCAACAAGTGCGAGATGTGTTGGCCAGAGGAGGTATTGACCTTTCATGCGCCGTCGTGCGGGTTATCCAGAACGTCACTGACGCGCCTCCGACGAGCCTCTAGGCAAAAAGGCACATGGCGAATCCGAAGTCGCTCCATTACCTCCTCTGTGAGTGCGGCGGGATAGGTTCCGAGCGAGACGTCGTTGAGATGTTGAAGTTGATTCGACCGCTTGGACTATCGCTATGTACTGGCACGCGGGGCTACGGCATCCACCCTAGTCCCGCCGACGACATATCCGACACGCTGTCGCAGGGCCGCTGGGACTGGCAAGAAATCTGGCCGGAAGCTAAGTCCCGCCCCAAGAGCGTATCGAAATCCACCGAACGATGGATCCGAGGACTACTGAGGGTGGATCAACCTCAGACATATTCGGGACTTCACGTTACGGCCTTGCCGCCTCTCTCGGAGCACGAGAAGGCATCCGCTTCGTTGGAGCAGTTTGCGAAGGGCTGTCCCCCGGGGGCTGCCGCTTGCCCGCCAGGAGTATGCTAGCGGCGTTATGAGCCCACCCCAGCCTTCCTTTACCCGCCGCGCGTTCATTCGGCTGTCCGTGGTGGGGGCAGGCGCGCTGCTTGCCTCCTGCACGAGCCCTCAGAAGACAGGCTCCGTTCCTACGTCCGGCGCCGCCGCTGCGGCGCGGCCGACCACGGCCGCGGCGTCAGCTGCTGCCGTCAACATCTTCACCCGCGAAGTCACGGTGCAGACGCTGGAGCAGGAGCTGGCCCTGCCGCCGGCGGTGCTCGACGGCGCTCGTCGTGAAGGAAAGGTCAGCATCATCTCGTCCTGGGACACCAAGGCCCTCGGCAAGTTCTTCGACGCCTTCAAGTCGCGTTACCCGGAGATCGTCCCCGATTATCAGGAAGCCAACGAAGAGGTCCGCACCATCCGCACGCTGACCGAGCTCAAGGCCGGGCGCAACCAGACCGACGTGGCCGTGAACATCGCCGGCTACCTCGGCGAATACCGCAACGCCAACGCACTCACACCCCTGAACGACCTGCCGGCCTACGCCAACTACGGCCCGCCGCTGTCGGCTTCCGATAACCTGTGGTGCGGCTACCAGCTGCAGATCTGGGGCGCCGGCTGCAATACCGGCGTGCCCGAGAACCGCCAGCCGACGAGCTGGGACGAGTTGACCCAGCCGCAGTGGAAGGGCAAGGTTGGCCTGGCTGACCGCCCTCAGCTGTGGTTGCAGCAGATCTGGGCCGAATGGGGCGCCGAGCGCACGACGGATTTCCTCAAGCGGCTGTTTGCCAACCAGCCGCAGCGGCGCAAGGAAGGGCTCGATGCGCTGGGCCAGCTCATGGCCGCTGGCGAGTTCGATGTCGTTGTGCCGGCCTCGACCTCACGCATGGAGCGCACCAGCAAGGCAGGACTGCCGGTCACCTGGCTGCCGCTCGAGCCCTTCACCGTAGCCTCGGGCGACATCGGCATCCTCAAGGGCCCTCATCCCAACGCCGCCAAAGTGTTCGTGAACTGGCTGATGAGCCGCGAAGGTAACGCCGCCTTCTGGGAAGGCATTCCCGACGTGATGACCCATCCCGCCCTCATCCGCGATCCCAAGTACCTCGGCATCTACGCCGACCGTATCAAGACCCACCATGGCAGCGTGCAGCAGCCGGACGAGACCCAAACCGGGCTGGCCGCGGTCCGCAAGGTGTGGCAGGAGCTGTGGCTGAGCTGAGCGGACGCGGGCCTAAGCCGCCCAGGGCGCCAGGCCGGCCGCGGCCGGCGCTTCGAGCGCCAGCCGCAGCACTTCTGCCACGTCGCCGACCGGCTGGATGGCCACCTCCTGGCGCACCGCTTCCGACACGTCATCGAGGTCGGGCTCGTTCCGCTTCGGCAGCAGCACTTCCTTGATGCCTGCCCGATGGGCCGCCAGCAGCTTCTGCTTGACGCCGCCGATCGGCAGCACCTTGCCCTGCAGCGTCACCTCGCCGGTCATGGCCACGTCGCCCCGAACAGGACGTCCGGTGAGCAGGCTGGCCAGCGCCGTCACCATGGTGATGCCGGCGGACGGCCCATCCTTCGGCACTGCACCCGCGGGCACGTGCAGGTGGAAGTGCTTGCCTTCGAACGCTTCCGGCTCCAGCCCCAGACCGGCCGCATGAGAGCGCACGTAGGACAGCGCGATCTGCGCGGACTCCTTCATCACGTCCCCCAGCTGGCCGGTAAGGGTCAAGCCTTCGCTGCCCGGCATGTAGGTCGCCTCGATGAACAGGACGTCGCCGCCGGTGCCGGTGACGGCCAGACCCGTGGCGACGCCCGGCACGTCGGTCCGCTCGGCCACCTCGGAATCGAACCGGCGCCGTCCCAGGTAGGTCCGCACGTCGGAGCCGTTCACCACCACCGGCGGCACAGCGTCACCTGACTCGATGCGCGTCGCCACCTTGCGCAGCAGCTTGCCAACCTGTCGCTCCAGGCCGCGCACGCCTGCCTCGCGGGTGTACCCCTCGACGATCGCCATGAGCGCCTCGTCACGGATGTCCGCCTCGGTGGGATCGATGCCGTTGCGCTCCAGCTGCCGCCGCAGCAGGTGGTCGCGGGCGATAGCCAGCTTCTCCTGCTCGGTGTAGCCATCGATCTGCACCACCTCCATGCGGTCCAGCAACGGGCCGGGGATGGTGTCCGCCACGTTGGCGGTGGGGATGAACAGCACGTCCGAGAGATCCAGGTCGACCTCCAGGTAATGGTCGCGGAAGGTGTGGTTCTGCGCCGGATCGAGCACCTCGAGCAGCGCCGACGACGGGTCTCCCCGCCAATCGCTGCCGATCTTGTCGATCTCGTCCAGCATGATGACCGGGTTCATCGTGCCGGCGTCCTTCAGCGCCCGGGCGATGCGGCCCGGCAATGCTCCCACATAGGTGCGGCGATGCCCGCGGATCTCCGCCTCGTCGTGGATGCCGCCGAGCGATACGCGGGTGAACTTGCGCCCCAGCGCGCGGGCGACAGACTCGCCCAGCGAGGTCTTGCCCACGCCTGGCGGCCCAACCAGGGTGATAATGGCGCCTGAGCCACGGCCGCCGACGGGCTGCAGCTGGCGCTGAGCGCGGCGCTTCTTGACCGCCAGGAATTCGATGATGCGCTCCTTCACGTCGTCGAGGCCGGTGTGGTCCTGGTCCAGGATGCGGCGCGCCTCGATCACGTCGAAGCTGTCCTCGGACTTCTCGCCCCAGGGCAGGTCCAGCATCCAATCCAGGTAGTTTCGGATCCAGCCGTGCTCGGGGTTCTGCTCGCTGGTGCGCTCCAGGCGCTGCAGCTCGCGCTCCACCTCCTTGCGGACGTCGTCGGGGAAGGCCTTGTCGGCGATCTTCTGACGATATTCCGCCACGGTGTCGCCGTCGCCGTCCCCCAGCTCCTTCTTGATGGCCTCCATCTGCTGGCGCAGATAGAACTCGCGCTGGCGCTTCTCCAGGCCTTCGTCGACCTCGCTGCGGATCTTGTCCTTGAGCGACGCCTCGGCCAGGATCTCGCGGCTCCAGGCGACGAGCCTTTCGAGACGGGCGACGACGTCTCGGGTCTCCAGGATCTCCAGCTCCTGCTCCAGCTTGAGATCGGGCGAATAGCCGGACATGTCCGCCAGCTGGCCGGGATGCTCGATGCCGCGCAGCATCTGCGCCACGGCGCTGGCGCCGCGCAGATCCAGCAGGTTCTCGATGATCGCCCGGTACTCCTGGGCCAGGGCTTGCACCCTGCCCGGCAGCTCGTCCACGCCCGGATCGGGCGCGGGCTCGACTGCCATCCACAGCGCTCCCGCGCGCTCGAAGGCAGCACTGTTCAGGATGCCGCGATAGACGCCGCGGACGACCGCCGCGTTGCGTCCGTCGGGCAGCCGGCCGGACTCCTCGATGCGCGCCACGGTGCCCATGCTGGCGTAACGGCCACCGATCTTGGGCACCAGCACGATCAGGCCGTTGCTCTGGCGAGCGGCCACAATGGCCGCTCGCGCCTCGGGCGACTCGACGGCCACGGGCACCGCCATGTGCGGCAGAATGACGCGATCCTCGAGCGCCAGCAGCGGCAGCAGTAATTCTCGTTCAGACACGTGTCTCTGGTCTCCTCGTCAGTTCCCTATAGAAACTGTAGTTGACACAAGTCTACTCAACTACATTGCGAGAGTGCAACCTAGTCTTTTGGCTAGGAGCTGCCGCCCTTCGCTGCGTGCGGTTAGGAGCTGCTTGGGCTGCCCGCCACCTTGACCACGGTCCGGCCGCGAACACGGCCCTCGAGCACCGCTTCCAGCGCTCGGGGCGCCTCCGACAGCGCGATCTCGTGGATCATCAGCTCCAGGCAGGCGGGCTTGAGCTCCGCGGCCAGGCGCTGCCACACCACCGATCGCTCCTGCACCGGCATGTTCGCCGAATCGATGCCCAGCACGTTCACCCCGCGCAGGATGAATGGGAAGACCGTCGTTCGCACGTCGGCGCCCCCGGCATTGCCGGACACCGCCACGCTGCCGCCGTAAGCCATGGTGCGGAGGATGTAGGCCAGGGATGGGCCGCCAACGGCATCCACAGCCGCTGCCCAACGGCCGCGTTCGAGCGCCTTGGCGCTCTCAGCTACCGTCTCAGATCGATTGACGACGTCGGACGCCCCGATCTGCCGCAGGTACTCGTGCGCATCCTGGGATCCTGTGCTGGCCGTGACCTCGTAGCCCTTTGCCGCGAGCAGCGCCACCGCCATCGAGCCGACTCCGCCCGATGCGCCGGTGACCAGCACCGGTCCTCGACCCGGTCGCAGGCCCATGAGCTCCAGGCGATCCACGGACAGGGCGGCGGTGAAGCCGGCCGTGCCGATGGCCATAGCCTCCCTGGCGGTCAAATGCGAAGGTAGCGGCACCACCCAGCTGGCCGGCACTCGCGCCTGGGCGGCCAAACCGCCATGGTGCGAGACCCCGAGCTCGTAGCCATGGGCGATCACGTGATCCCCCGGCCGAAAGCGTTCGTCCTGGCTATCCGATACGGTGCCCGCCATGTCGATCCCCAGGATCAGCGGATACACTCGCGCGACGTTGCCGTCCGCGCGCGCGGCCAGACCATCTTTGTAATTGATCGATGAATATTCGACCCGGATGGCCACCTCGCCGGCCACGAGCTGGTCGTCTTGCCACTCCTCGATGGCCAGCGTGGTGGCATCGCCAGAGCGTCGTACGACGAGGGCTTGGAAGTGCGGCATCACACGGGCATTCTAGAGCCCGAGCCTGTGCGCGAGCCGGCGAGCCGAAGCGGCAGGGGGAGGGTTAGTAGGATCGGCGGCGCAGATGGCCACCGCGAGTATCCATCTGCTCGTCCAGGGCGGCCCGCAGCGCTGCACGAGCGCGATCGTCGGCCGATTCCTTCTCGCGGATCTCGCGCCATCGAGCACGAATCTCCATGGCCTTGCGCACCTTCTCCGGATCGGGCGCGGCAGCCCCTTCCTCCGTATAGCAGGCGTACAGCGCAACCTGGAGCGTCTGCTCGACCAGCTCGTCGGTGGTGTCCACGTCGCGGGACATGATCCGGGTCAGCGCCAGGAACAGCTCCGGGTGCTCGGCGAACGTCTCCTTGAGCGCCGCGGTGTCGATCTCGAAGGCCTCGACCTCCTGGTTCGCGATCACGCTCGTCGATCGCGGTGTGCCGCTCAAGGCCGACAGATCGCCCACCAGGGATCCCGTGCCCAGCTCACCCACCAGCTCGACTTCCTGGTCGGCCAGCCCTTCGTCCACGGTGCGAGAGGTCTTGACCCGTTCCACCGTGACCGTGCCGTGCAGCACCACGAACAGCTTGGAGCTGGGGCGATTCTGGCGTACCAGGACGGTGCCGGGCAGGAACATCCGCCGTTTGCCGACACGCACGAAGGACCTCACGGTGTCGCGGGCAACGCCCTGGAAATCGCCCGACTTGCACAGCATGTCCACGGCTTCGGTCGCCTGCTTCGAAAGCTGGAAGACCGGGGCATTGACCAATGGTGGGCGGCTGAAACGCTCGCAGCTGCAGAACGTGCAGCCGGCGCGGCCGCCTACCCCGTGCGCAGCAAAGCTATGGCTGCATCTGCATTTCTCTTCGGTTGCCACGGCCTAGTTCTCCCTTTTCCCGACCAAACGCCTCTCGCTTAGTTTCTGGCGAGGGGGAGGCGTTGTCAAATCGAATAGCCGGCTCGCGTTAGCGTTCGGCCGTGGAGCCAATCAGCAGCTCGCCATCCTCGCGCCGCTCCATGTATGGCTCGTACAGCTCCGCTCCTGAGCCGGCATTCTTGGCAGCGTACATGGCAACGTCCGCGCAGTGCAGCAGCCGAGCGCGATCGCGGCCGTGCATCGGACACAGGGCAATGCCGATGCTCGCTCCTACCACGACCTGCTTGCCCCCAATCTTGGTCGGCTCCCTCAATGCCGCGAGGATCTTCGCGGCGGCCACCTCTGCGCCCGGCCCATCCGTCACGCTGGTCAGCACCACGGCGAATTCGTCCCCGCCGAGTCGGGCAACCGTGTCGGACGTGCGCAGGGCGGCGCGGGCGCGTTCGCCGACCTTTCGCAGCACCACGTCGCCCGCCTGGTGGCCAAGGGTGTCGTTGACCGATTTGAAGCCGTCCAGATCCAGCAGCAGGATGCCTACCAGGTAGCCGCCGCGAAGCGAGCCCAGAATGGCCTGGTCGAGCCGATCTTCGAGCAGGCGGCGGTTTGGCAAGCCGGTCAGCTCGTCGTACAGCGCCTGGCGGGCAAGCGCCTGCTCCGCCTCCATCCGAGCGGTCACGTCGATGAAGCTGGCCACCACTTCCTCGATGGATCCGTCCGCGTTCAGCACCGGCACCACGTCCGCCTGCAGCCACAAGCTCGGGCCGTCCGCCGCCTCCGTGGAGATCGTCACTTTGCGCAAGGCCTGGCGCGTGTTGAGGATCGCCTGGCTCAGCTTCACCGGCGCCGCCATCTCACCCTCAGCCTCGACCACCATCCACAGGTCGTCCGGCGCCTGGCCCAGCAGCTCATCCTGGGTACGGGCGAACAGCTCTTCGGCAGCCGCGTTAGCGTGGGTGATGGTCCCGGACGGCCCCCACACGACAACGCCGCAGGCGAGGGCCTCATACAGCGTTCGCAGCCGTTCCTGGGAAGCGGCCAGCACCTGGGCGCGCTCTTCGAGATCGGCGTGGGCCCGGGCATTCTCGAGAATCACGCCGGCGTAGCTGGCGATCGCTTCCGCGAGCCGGATCTGCGAAGGCGTCGGCGCGACGTCGTGGCGCCAGCCCAGGTGCAGGGCGCCAGTGAGATCGCCGTGGGCGACGATGGGCGTGGCCGTGGCGGTGTGCCCGCCTTCCGCCGTGTGCGCGTCCGAGAGCTCAGGCTGGCGGTCCAGATGCTCGAAGACGAGCGTTTTGCCCGCCGTCAGAGCTTGGGCCGTGATGCCCTGACTGGAGCTTCTAGCGTAGATCTCCCGGCCCATGACCTGGCTGCCCGAAATTCCATGCCAGATGCGCTGCCCGCGCTGAACCAGCGCCATACCGGCATAGTCCGCGCCGATCAGCCTTCGGGCCCGGTCGCAGATCAGATCCATCGCCCGAACCGAGTCGCGCTCCTGCGCGCCGAGGCGCACCAGGTCGGCCAGCGCCTCCGCTTCCTCGCGGCGCTTCTCGGACTCTTCATGCAGTCTCGCCGCTTCGAGCGGAGGAGCCACCTGAGCCGCCAGCAGCTCCAGGAACTGCACCTGCTCGGGCTCGAACCTGCGTTTCGTGTAGCTTCGCACCAGCAGCGTCCCGACCGACCGCTCGCCCACCCGCAGAGGTACCGCGACGGCGCTGCGGATGCCTCGCTCCACGGCTGTGCCGTGCTCCTGGCGCCAGGCCATGTAGTCGTCCACGACCACCGGCTTGCCGGTGCTGAAGACGAGGCCTTGGATCCCAGCCGCGTGCAGCAGCGGGGCCGGATTCCCGCGTCGCCCAATCTCACTGTCGGCAATGGGCAGCAGCGAGTTCGTCTCGGGGTCCCACAGCCGAAGGCCGGCGCTGTCCACGCCAAGCAGGTCCCGCGCTCCGTCGACGACGAGCTGGCCCAGCGATTTGGCGTTGAGCACGCCGCCCGTCGCCACCGCCAGCTCGTGCAGCGTTTGCAGCGCCCGCTCGCGTTCCAGCAGCACCGCGGCCGTCGCCTCTGACGCCGCTCGCGCCTCCTGCTCCTGGGCGTAGCCACGGGCGTTCTCGACAACCGTCGCCGCGTAGCTGGCGAGGGCCTCGGCCAGCTTGACCTGCTCGGCGCTGGGCTTCACCACACTCCGCCAGCCGAGGCTCAGTGCACCGATCACGCCCTGATGTGTCCGCAGCGGCGTGGCCAGCGCCGTCCTGCCGCCCTCGCGCAGATGGAACGCCGGCGTAAGCTCCGGATCGTCCGTCAGGCTTTCTAGGATGACCGTGCGGTCCTCGCTCATCGATAGCGCCAGCGGACCCGTTCCGCGCCCACGGGAGGCCCGACGTGAGTCGTAGGGCTCGCGGTTCCCCCACATGCCGACGCGGACGGCGTGGCCGCCTCCGGCTTCACGCAGAGAGATGCCTCCGTAGTCCGCTTTCAACAGGGGGCCGGCCTGCTCGCACACGAAAGCCAGCACACGGTCGATGTCTCGCTCCCGAGCGCCCAGGCGCACCATTTCGGCCAGCGCTTCCGTCTCGGTCCGGCGCCTCTCCGATTCCGAATACAGCCGCACGAGCTCCAGCGTGGGAGCAACCTGTGTGGCGAACAGGCTCAGGAGTCGCAGGTCGCTGTTCGTCCAGTGCCGCGGGTGGAAGCTGCGCACAACCAGCACGCCCAGCGGCCGGCCGCCGACGACCAGTGGCACTGCGGCGCAGCTCTTCAAGCCGCTGGCCAGAGCCGAAGGGAGGGCGTGCTCCCAGCTCGGGTAGTCGTCGACGGTTACGGGCTCGAGCGTCAGCAGGGCCTGGCGGCTCACCCCTCGTCCGCTGAGGATAGGCGGGCTCTCGACGACCAGGCCGTCGCTCGCCACCAGGCACTCCAGCGTTTCGTTCTCCGGGCTCCACATGTACAACGCCGCGGAGTCACAGCTCAGGAGCTCGCGGGTGTTGTGGACCACTGAGCTGGCGAAGGCTAGCGAGTCGAAGCTCCCTCCGGTCGAGGCCACGATCTCGTGGAGAGCATGCACCACGCGCTGGGCAAGCCGGCTCCCGGGCTGAGCACCAGCCCGGACAGCACCGAGTTCCGAGGAACGCGACCGCGGGCCCGGCGTGTCCGGGCTTTGGCCTCGGCCTGGCATGGCGCCCATTATGCGGACCGCGACTATCGGGGGCAAACGCCTAGCCCAATGGGCCACACCACGTGCGTCCGCTCTCCCTAGTGGCTAGCCGCCGAACGGCCGGTCAGTGGACAATCGTTCCAGCAGCGAGCCATAGCCCACGATTGGCTCGCGAACGTTGAGACGGCGCAGCGTGGCATAAATGACCGACTGGCTGCTGGAGGTGACCGGAACACCCAGGTCTTGCTCCATCTGCCGCAGCTTGAGCACAGTGGGCCAGCGCGGACAGGTCAGGTGAATGGCGTCGACGTCCGGCGCCGCGTGGAACAGATCGCGCGCCATGCGATACGCCGCGTCCTCGCCCAGCTTGGCGATCTCGATGTTGCGCTCGACGCCCAGGCAGCGGCTGGCGGCGACCTCGAACCCGGCAGCCCGGAAATACTCGGCGAATTTTTCCGTGAGCTGCGGCGTGTACGGTGCGCCGATGGCGATGCGGCGCGCGCCCACCGCCTGCAGCGCCTCGACCTCGCAGCGAATGTGGGCCACCACCCGCGCCTTGGTCATGGCCTGCGCGCGATCGATCATCTGCTGCTCGAAACCGTAGCCCTTCATGGTCACAGGAGGCGACCCGCTGAGCACGATCACGTCGCACTCTTCGTACACCATGTCCTCCACGGCGGCCTGGTAACCGTGCAGCACGCGATCAAGCTGCTCCGGCGTGAGCTGCTTGACTGTCAGCGCCGCCGGCACCACGATGACGCCCTCCGGCGCGGCCTTGTAGTACTCATACAGCAGCACGTCGCCCCGCGACGGAAAGATGATGCCAACTCGGCCGCGCCAGCCGTACATTCGATCCTCCTATTGCTCGCTTGTGCTCGGGCCAGGACGCCCGGACAGCTGCCATCTCCCCTCAGCGTCCGGACCAATGTCCACGCCGTAAATCTCCCGCGCCGCTCCGACGCTGACGTACCCTTCTCGAACGTCCGCAAGCACCTCCTCCGGCGGCCGATCGGCCGGGTCGCCGAAGCCTCCGCCGCCCGGGCGCTCCACCAGCAGCGTGTCGCCCGCGCCGACGGGTACGTCGCCCGCCCGCGACGGCAGCGTCCGAGCCTTGCCGTTCGGACCATCGATGCGCGTGCAGCCGGTGTGCCCATCGGCGCCGCCCATGAGGCCGAACGGGGCAACTTCGTGCTTGTCCAGGCGGGTGGACAGCCGCGCCTCGGCATGCACCTCGTACTCTCGGGAAAACCCGAGGCCGCCCCGCCACCTGCCCGCTCCGCCCGAGTCGGGGATCAGCTCGAACCGTCGCACCCGCACCGGGAACTCGGACTCGATGATCTCGATCGGCGTGATCCGCGAGTTGCCGACGTGAACCGACGTCCCGGACACGCCGTCCTTGCCGTTGCGTGCGCCCAGCCCGCTGCCGAAGAGCTCGTACTGCACGAAGCCCTTGCCCGAAGCGTCACGCCCGCCAAGGGCAATCGCGCCCGTCCCTCCGCTGCCGGCGATCTGACGCTGTGGAGCGACCGGCGCCAGCGCGCGCAGCGCGGCCTCAACCACCGCCTGGGCTGTCGGAATGTAGGTGTTGACCGCTGCCGGAAGAATCGGGTCGACGATCGTGCCCGGCGTGAAGTCGGCCTCCACTACCGCGGCCAGGCCGGCGTTGCTCGGCAGCTCGGGATCGACCAAGCACTTGAGCACGTAGTAGCAGGCCGCCCGGACCAGCGGCGGCCGGATGTTGGACGGGCCAACCGCCTGCGGGTCACAGCCCCGGAAGTCGAAGCGCAGGCGATCGCCCCGCACACTCGCCGCCACGTGGATGCGAACCGGCCGGCCTCCGTTCGATCCGTCGTTGTCCAGGAAGGCTTCGCCCTCGTACACCCCGTCCGGCCAGGCCGAGATCACCTCGCGCAGCCGCGCCTCTACCTGCGCGAAGCTGCGCAGCCAGCTCGATTCCACCGCCTCGCGCCCGTATTTCTCGAACAGCGCCAGCAGCCGCCTCTCGCCCAGCCTGGCGCAGCCAACCTGTCCCTGCAGGTCGCCCGCGACGAGATCCGGAGTACGGCTATTGGCGCGCAGGATGCCTTCGAGCTCCCGGCTGATCCCTCCGGCGGAGGCGTAGCGCACGGGAGGCAGGTGCAAGCCCTCTTGGTAGATCTCCCGGGCGGAGCCCGGCCCGCTGCCAGGCGCCATGCCGCCGATGTCCGACTTGTGAGCGATGCTGCCGCAGAAGCCCACGAGCTGGTCCTCGAAGAACACCGGCGAGACGGCCGCCATGTCGTTGGCGTGGGGACTGCCGCCGAAATAGGGGTGGTTCACGACGTAGGCGTCGCCGGAGCGCATCTCGCACACGTCATAGGCCGCCAGCACGCCCTCGACGCAGGCCGGAAATGCGCCCAGGTGCAGGGGCAGGACGGTTTGCTGGGCAATGACTCGTCCGGCAGCGTCGGTCAGCGCGCAGCTGGCGTCCTGCGACTCCCGAATGATGGTCGAGTAGCCCGTGCGAAAGAGCGCATTCTGCATCTCCTGCACCACGCCCAACAGGCGCGCATAGATGATTTCCTGCTCGATGGCGTCGACAGTCACACGCTCACCCACGCAGCGCTCTCCGCGCCGGCGCCGCCCCGCAGTCGATGACCATGCTGCCATATCGATCCACGGTGGCGCGCTGTCCCGGATGGACGACCACCGTGGAGTCGTACTGCTCGACCACCGCCGGCCCGTCGAGGCACGCTCCGGCGCCCAGCGCGGCCCGATCGTAGACGGGACATTCAACAGCCGCCGGCTCCTCGGGAAACGACACCAGTCGCCGGCCGGTGATGGCCCCAGACTCCGGCCCCGCCTGCGCGGCAATAGGGGCCAGCCGAGCCTCCGCCACCTCGCCGACAGCGGCGACGCGGTAGTTGACGATCTCCAGCGGCTGCTCGGGAGCCGCATGGCCATAGGTCTGCTCGTGGACGAGGTCGAAGCGGCTGCGCCACAGGCCGAAGTCGGCCGCTTCGATCTCCGGCCAGCTCAGGGGCACGCCAAGCTCGTACCCCTGGCCGGCATAACGCAGGTCCAGCACCGGCTCGAGGCGCAGCTGTTGAGGGCCGAAGCCCTCCGCGTCGAGCTCCGCCAGCGCCCGCTGGCGCAAGCCGGCGAAGTGGTCCGCGATCTGCGCCGGGCTGCATTCGAGCAGCGGCTGCAGACGGCTGAGCACGTAGTCGTGGCGAACCGGGCACATCAGCAGACCCAGAGCTGAGGCCACGCCGGGATTGGGCGGCGCAATGACGGTGGGAATTCCGAGCTCCATGGCGATGTGTGAGGCGTGCACCGGCCCTGCGCCGCCGAACGCCACCAGCGCGAACTCACGCAGGTCATAGCCACGCTGCGTCGATATGGCTTTCACCGCCTCGCCCATCTTCACGTCTACCAGCTGAACCACGCCGGCCGCGGCGCGGGCCAGGTCCACGCCCATTGGACGAGCAATCTTGGCCTCGACCGCCGCTGCCGCGGCAGCCCGGTCCAGCTTCACCGCTCCACCCAGGAAGTTATCCGCATTCAAATAACCGAGCACCAGGTCGCAGTCGGTGACCGTCGGCGTATCGCCGCCCAATCCGTAGGCTGCAGGGCCGGGCCGCGCCCCGGCGCTCTCGGGGCCCACGTGCAGCCGCCCCTGGCCATCCACCCAGGCCAGCGTGCCGCCGCCGGCGCTGACCGTGTGAATATCCAGGCTGGGGACGGCAATGTGCCGGCCACCGATGGCGCTGCGCGTTTGATGCCGCGGCCTGCCTCCCTCGATCAGGGCCACGTCACAGCTCGTCCCGCCCATGTCGAAGCTGATGACGTTGGTCGACCCGGCCAGCTTCCCCACCTCGGCCGCGGCCACGACCCCTCCGGCGGGGCCGCTCAGGATGGTCGCCACCGCCCGCTTGGCGGCGCTGCTCAGCGTCGCGCTGCCGCCGTTGGATTGCATCACGTAACAGCGCGGCGTGGCCACCCCTGCGCCATCGAGACCGTCGTCCAACCGGCGCAGGTATTCGGCCAGCTTTGGAGCCAGGTAAGCGTTGATGGCGGTGGTGGACAGCCGGTAGTACTCCCGTATCTGCGGCAGCAGCTCAGAAGACGCGGTCACCATCCATTCGGGATGGCGGGCGGCGATGGCCTCCGCCACGCGCCGCTCGTGCTCGGGGTTGGCAAACGAAAAGAGCAGGCAGATGGCCACGGATTGCACGCCTTCGCGCTCGAGACCGCTCACAGCTTGCTCCACGGATGCTGGGTCGAGCGGCTCGTCCACCTCGCCATTGGCCGCTACGCGCTCGCGCACTTCGAACGTGCGGCTCTGGGGAATGAGCAGGCGCGGCTTCTCGAATAGCAGGTCGAACAGCTGCGGGCCGTATTCTCGCGCCTGCTCCTGCACTTCGTACACGCCGCGGAAGCCCTGGGTGATCACCAGCCCGGCGCGCGCCCCCTTTTCCTCCAGCAGGGCGTTCGTGCCGACCGTTGTGCCATGCACGAAGAATTGGACGGCGGACGCGGCGACGCCCGAAACGGTCAGGGACGCGATGCCCTCCAGCACCGCGCGCCCGGGATCGTCCGGCGTCGAGGGAACCTTGAATACACGCAGCGCGCCGCTCTGCTCGTCGAGCACGACGAAATCGCTGAAAGTTCCGCCGGTGTCGACGGCCAGGCGGTAGCTGCCGCTCATCGGAGGGCGGCGTGGTCGTCGAGGAAATCGCGCGCCTGTTCGGGGCGCACCTCGATTCCGTCCTCGGCCATCCAGGCCAGCAGGTGCTCCAGGCCGGACAGGTCGAGCTCCCCAGCGGGGGACAGGACCTTGGTCGACCCAGCGTAGATGTGATAGGCCTCGTCCAGCTCCGCCTCCGAGACGCTGCTCCACTCGGACAGGGCCGCCAAGACGTCATCCTTACGGCGAGGGTCGCGCAGCACGCCGTCGACGGCGCGCAACGCCTTCTTCAGCGCCGCCCATTCCGGCCTGGCCGTCCAGCCCTGGCGGACGTTGAGCGTGGTGAACGAGCCGCTCCCCAGCTCGTCACCCACGCGAGCCAGGCGGCCGAAGCCCAACGCCAGCAGGCGGCTCTCGAACGGGTGCGTGAGCATGGCGGCCTCGATCGATCCTTCCTCCAGGGCGGCCACCTGCGCCGGCGTGGTGTGGCAGACCACCTGCTCGTAGTCTCCCACGGCCAAACCCTTCCTGCGCAGCAGCGCTCGCAGGAAAACCGACACGCTGCCGCGAATCTCCGTGACGGCCACGCGGCGGCCGCGCAGATCCTCGAACGCCCGCACCTCGGGGCGGACGATCAGTGATGACATCGGGCAGTCAATGAGCCCGCCGGCAATGCGCAGTCGCGCGCTCGCGAGGGCCTCGCCGATGAGCACGTCAGGACAGGTGGCCGCGACGTCTACCCGCTCCTCGATCAGCGCCGGGACGCCCGCACTGGTGCTGCCCAGCAGCTCGATATCGAGGGTCAGGCCCGCCCTTTGGAACAGCCCCTCACGCAGGCCGACGTAGTACGGCCAGTACGTGGCCGTCTTGGAGACGATGCCGAGCCTCAGCTGCACGATTCCCAAATGGTAGGTCCGGCCGGCTTTACGCCTTCACGACCACCGTCGCCCAGTCGATTCCGTGAAGCCGGCCGTTACTCACCGTCAAGCCCAGGGTGTAGGTTCCGGGATGCGCGTAGGCGTGCTCCAATTCCGGCAGGTCCGAAATTGAGCCGTCGCCCAGGTCCCACCGGAAGGTGAGCGGCAGCCCGTTGGGATCGGAGCTGTCCGTGGCGTCCAATGCCACGGCCGCGCCGGGAGCCAGGACCGCGTGGGACGCCCGCAGCACGGCCTTCGGCGACTGCAGCCCCGCCCATCCGGCCTGCTCCGGAAGCGTCACATCGGTCACGCTTCCGGCGTTCATGATGGCCGTCTCCAGGGAATCGACGATTTCATTCGGGCCCAGGTCGATCCAGCTGACCCGCTGCAGGTAGATGCCCCAGCGATTGGCCTCCAGCCGGTTCTCCTGGATCACCCAGTGAAAGGCGCGGAAGCTGCCGTCCGCCGACCCGCGCAGCACGATGCCGCCTCCGTTGTTGTGATGGCAGTGATTGCGCTGCACCAGCACGTGCTCCGCGGAGCCGTTGACGAATACGATGCCGCCGTGGCCGAAGTCCGGCTCCGGGGCGTTGTGGCTGCCGTCGGGCAATCCATTGTGGCCAGCCTCGTTGCCCAGCATGACGGTCCGGTCCGAGCAGCCCATCCAGAAGCCGTAGCTGCCGTGGTTGGCTCGGTTCTCCAGGTAGGTGTTGCCCGGGGCAGCCGACTCGAAGCAGTTGTTGTGGGCATAGGAGGCGTCATTGCCCTGCAGCAGGTTGCCGCCGCTCGGGCAGCCATCCAGCACGCGCACGAAGATGCCGTCGCCACCATGGGTAGCATCGTTGCGGAGGAAGCGGTTGTCGTGCGACCAGTGCTCCACCAGCACGCAGCAGGAATCGCGAGCGTGCACCTCGCCCGGCGTGATGCGGATGCCGTAGCTCAGGTTGTTCGATCGCACCTCGTTGCGGCAGGACTCCCACAGGCGTAAGCAGGTGTTTGAGGTGTGGGAGAAGTCGTTCTCCTCGATGACGTTGTCGTGCGATTCCACCAGGTTGCAGGCATCCCATACACGGTGCGCCGCGTTTCGCCGAAAGGCCGACTTGACCATCCGCAGCAGCACGATCCCGCCGCGGCGGCCGTTGTCGCCCCAGTCGAAGTCAGGATCGTGGAAATTGTCGGAGAAGTCGCAGTCCTCGACACTCCAGCCTTCGCCGTCTCCGGCCCGCAGGCCGGACTCGAAGCCCTTCACTACCAGGTTGCGCAGCGTCACCCCGGAGATCCCGCGCGCCTGGATCCCCGTGCCCAGGAAGGTGTCGGTTTGGCCTCGTGTGCTGCCGACGACCATCGCCCCCTGCCCGTCCAGCGTTACGCCCGAACGCGTGATCGCGATCGGGCCGTATACCCGGCCGGGTGTCAGCGTGGTATCGGCATCAATCTCCAGAACGTCCATGAAACGTTTCGACCTACTGTCAATGATGGACCAGCGCGCCCCAGCCGGCCTGTTGTCCGCTGCATCCAACACCGCTTGTTCGCCGCGGCCAGAGCCGCCCGGTTCACAAGAATTTGACCTGGGCCTAACGCTGGGTTGATGCTCCGTCCCTAGTCTTGCGGCCATGGACACAGCCGGCGAACGTGCGGGGCTGGCGGCCCCAGGCGCTCCACCCTCCTGGTCGCGCCAAGCTCGTGCCGGCGCCACGGTGGCGGCAGCCACGTCCTCCCTCGTGGCTGCCGCACAGCCGTGCCCCCTGGCTTCCTAACCAGCGAAAAGGAGCAACCATGCGCCTCACGAACGTCCTCGGCATCACCGGCCTCGCGGCTGGCATCTTGCTCGCAGCCTGCGGTGGCAGCGCGGCAGCGCCAGTCAGCGGCGGCGCCGGCTCCAACCCGGCTCCCGCGTCCCCGGCGGCCGCGCCGGCGAACCCGGCTTCGACGGCGGCCGCGCCGGCTCCGCCAGCCACCGGCAAGACTGTGGAGATCAGCCTGCATTACCCGGTGGGCGTTTCAGGCCCGCTGGCCAAGATCATCGAAGGCTACATGACCGAGTTCAGCAAGCAGAACCCGGACGTGAAGGTGACGCCCGTCTTCGACGGTGACTACGTCAGCACCATCGCCAAGGTCCTGCAGCTGGCCCAGGCCGGCACCCCGGCCGACGTCGCCATCGTCAATGCCGCCGGCATTTACTCGATGCTCGACGCCGACGCCGTCATCCCCCTCGACGACCTGATCGCCAAGTCCGGTGGGGACAGCATGACCAAGGACTTCTTCCCGGCCTTCATGCAGAACTCGCAGCAGGGCGGCAAGACCTGGAGCTTGCCCTGGCAGCGCAGCACCCTGGTGATGTACTACAACCGCGACATGTTCCGGCAGGCCGGTCTGCCGGACAAGGCGCCCCAAACGTGGGATGAGCTGATCCAGGATGGCCAGAAGCTCACCCAGAAGGACGCCGGCGGCAAGGTCACGCGATACGGCGTCGCCTTCCCCTCCAGCGGCACGGCCTACTGGGAGTTCCAGGCGCTGGCCATCGCCTCCGGCCAGAACGTGTTCGACAACAACGCCGGCAACAAGGTGTTCTTCAACGCGCCGGCTTCGGTCCAAGCGCTGCAGTTCCTGGTCGACCTCAACAAGAAGTACCAGGTGAGCCCGGCCGGAGCGGTGAGCTGGGACGACCTTCCGACCCAATTCGCCGCCGGCCAGCTGGGCATCATCTTCCATTCGACCGGCAGCCTGACCAACATCCTCAAGAACTCCAAGTTCGACGTGGGCGTCGGCTTCATTCCCAAGAACCAGCAGTTCGGCTCGCCAACGGGCGGCGGCAACCTGTACATCATGAAGGGCATCCCGGCCGATCACCAAGCAGCGGCCTGGAAGCTCATCCAGTGGATGACCTCGCCCGAGCGGCAAGCGCAGTGGAGCATCGACAGCGGCTACGTGGCGGCGCGGCAGTCCAGCTACGACACCCCTGTGCTGAAGGACTACACCGCCAAGACCCCTCAGGCCCTCGTCGCGCGCGATCAGCTCCAGTACGCCCAGAACGAGCTCGGTACGCACCAGATGTCGGAGGTCCAGAAGATTCTTTCCGACGCCGTCCAGGCGGGTGTGACAGGCCAGTCCGCGCCGAAGGACGCGCTCGAAGCTGCGCAGCAGAAGGCCGCGGCCATCCTGGGTCAGTACAAGAATTAGCGCCGCGAACACCGCGGAGATGCGTGGCCGGGGGCAAGTGTGAGCATGCAGCTCGAGCTGCCCGCGACCAGCCTGCCTTCCGCTGGTCTTCAGTCTCTGCGGTTTCGCGTCACGGCCGGCCGGTTCGCATACGGCCTGCTGCTGATCCTCCCCTCGCTGGTCTTTCTGCTGCCATTCACCGTCTGGCCGGCGATCAAGGTGGTCGTGTCCAGCCTGTTCCTGGCCGACATCGCCCATCCACAGCCTTCGTTCATCGGCCTGGGCAACTTCGCAGCCGAATTCGGCAACGAGGTCTTCTGGCAGGTCATGCGCAACACTGTCCTGTTCGCCGGCTTCACCGTGCCGCTGAGCATTGGCCTGGCGCTGCTGCTGGCGGTCGAGGTCAATAAGAAGCTGCGCCTGGTCGGCGTCTTCCGGACCGCGCTGTTCTATCCCACCATCCTGCCCACCGTGGGGGCGGCGGCAATCTGGCTGTTCGTCTACGCGCCGGGCTTAGGGCTGGCCGACCGCTTTTTGGGGCTGTTCGGCAGCTACGACCATAACTGGCTCGGTGACCCCGCCCTGGTGCTGCCCGCCCTCATGGTGATGATGATCTGGAAGCAGACAGGCTACTTCATGGTCTTCTACCTGGCTGGTCTGCAGGGTTTGCCCCAGGAAGTCTTCGAGGCCGCGGCGCTGGACGGCGCGCGGGGATGGCGCATGCTCAGATCGCTGACCATTCCGCTGCTCTCGGGCACGACGGTGTTCGTCTCGACTATCGCCCTGATCGACTCCTTTCAGACGGTCGATCAGCTGTTCATCCTCACCCAGGGCGGGCCTAACAACGCCAGCAACCTGCTGCTGTTCTGGCTCTACCAGGAAGGCTTCCGCAACTTCAATTTCGGACGCGCCAGCGCGGTCACCGTGATCATGATGGCGCTGCTGCTGGCCGTCAGTCTGGTGAACTACCGCCAGCTGGACCGAGCTGCGCACTACGAGTCATGATCGCCGGCCGGCGGCTCGACACGCTTCGCTCCAACCTGCTGCTCACCGTGGTGTGCCTGGTGTGGGTGGTCCCGCTGGTCTGGGCGTTGGGCACCTCGGTCCGGGCGCCGGGCGAGCCAGTGGGGACCGGCTTTCTGTGGCTGCCGGGAAGGCCTTCCCTGGCCAACTTTGCCGAAGCCTGGAGCGCGGCCCCGTTCGTCACCTACTACCTGAACACCATCGTCATCTGCGGAGGCATCCTGGCCGTGCAGCTGTTCACCATCACGCTGGCTGGCTACGCCTTCGCCCGCGTGCCGTTTCCCGGCCGTGAGCTGCTGTTCAGCCTGTTCATCCTGCAGCTCATGCTGCCACTTACCGTGCTGGCCGTGCCGAACTTCCTCACCATGCGCGATCTGCATCTCATCAATACCAAGCTGGCCATCATGCTGCCGTACATGGCCTCGGGCTTCGGCGTGTTCCTGATGAGGCAGGCGTTTCGTTCGGTCCCGCTGGAGCTGGAAGAGGCCGGCCGGCTGGACGGTTGTCAGTGGTGGCAGGTGCTGTGGCACGTCTATCTGCCACTCACCAGGCCGGCGCTGGTGGCCTTCGGACTGGTCTCGGTGACGTTCCATTGGAACGACTTCCTGTGGCCGCTGCTCGTGACCAACACGCCCAACGCTCGGCCGCTTACCGTGGGACTGGCGTCGTTCGCGCTGGCCGGCGAGAACGGCGCCCAGTTTCCGCTGATCATGGCCGGCACGCTGCTGGTCATGGCTCCCCTGCTGCTGGGCTTCTTCCTGTTCCAGCGCCAGTTCGTGAGCAGCTTCATTCGTTCCGGCATCCGTTGAATACTCTTTGAGACGGGAGGCGCACACATGGCCCGAGTAGTCCTCGACCGGGTGACCAAGAAGTTCGGCGAAGTAGCCGCGGTCAACGACGTCTCGCTGACGGTTTTCGACCGCGAGTTCCTTGTGCTGGTGGGCCCCTCCGGCTGCGGCAAGTCCACCATTTTGCGCCTCGTGGCGGGACTGGAAGATGTCTCCTCGGGCGAGATCCGCGTCGGGGACGGCCTTGTCAACGACGTCGCGCCGAAAGACCGCGACATCGCCATGGTCTTCCAGAACTACGCGCTGTATCCGCACATGAGCGTGTTCGACAACCTGGCGTTCAGCCTCAAGCTGCGGCGTGTGCCGAAGCAGCAGATTCGCCAGCGGGTGCAGCAGACAGCGGCGACGCTGGGTCTGGAAGGCCTGCTAGAGCGTAAGCCCAAGCAGCTGTCCGGCGGGCAGCGGCAGCGGGTGGCGCTGGGCCGGGCCATCGTACGTGAGCCCCAGGTATTCCTCATGGACGAGCCGCTCTCCAACCTTGACGCGCAGCTGCGCGTTCAGACCCGGGCAGAGCTGATCAAGCTCCACCGCCGCCTCGAGGCAACGGTCATCTACGTGACTCACGACCAGGTGGAAGCCATGACCATGGGCAGCCGTATCGCGGTGATGCGCGACGGCGTGCTCCAGCAGATGGACACGCCAACCGGCCTGTACGACCGTCCGGCCAACATGTTCGTGGCCGGCTTCATCGGCAGTCCGTCCATGAATTTCCTCAGCGGCCGGCTCGAGCGCCACAACGGCTCGCTCCAGGTCACAGCGGGCGATCTGGTGCTCGATCTGCCACCCGAAAGAGCGGCTGGCGCCGATTCCGCCAACACCCAGGAGGTCGTCGTCGGCGTGCGGCCGGAGGACGTGCAGCCGGCGGCGAGCCTGGTACCAAACGGGCACCGTCCCATCAACGCCAGCGTCGACGTGGTCGAGCACATGGGCAACGAGAAGTTCGTCTATCTCAGCTTGGCTAACGCCAGCCTGGTCGCGCGCATCGACGTGTCGTGCCCCGCCAGCGCAGGCGAAAACCTGCCGGTGGTAGTGGATGCAGGCAAGATCCACCTGTTCCACCCCGCAACCGAAGAGGCGATCTTCTAGCTGCCGGACACCCGCGGCCTACGATGCAGCCCTTGTTCATCGACCGCGCCACGACCGCCGCATGGGACGTGCGTACGCCGTGCTTAATGAGGCAGACCCTGGGAAATCGACGGCGCCCTCACGTTCGCCGCAGTGATCAGCAGCGAGAGGAAGTATTCAGCCCGGTCGTTGGACTGAGGCGTCGATTCATTTCGACGCAGCCCGCTTCAGCCGCATCTTGTTGAGCCAGGTCGCTGGCCGGCGCTCGAGCACACGCCGCCAAACCTTGGGCCAGCGGGCACGGGCGGCAGCGGCGGCATCGGCTTCGAGCGCAAGCAGCTGGCCGGCGACTACGCCCTCACGAGCGCTCGTCCGAGAGCCGGCTTCGCGCAGCCACACCTGGGCCACGATGCTGTCCTGGTGCTCACCCAGCACGTCCTGCAGCTCTCGACAACGAGCGGCAAAGCGTGCAGAGCGCGGGACGAGCGGCGAGATCGCTTCGGCCACGTAACGGCAGCGCTTGGCCTGGATACGGATGGCATGGAGCTGGCTATCTGCCGGATTGGCCGGAAGCGACGACACCGAGCGGCGCAGCTGGCGCCAGGGCTTGCGGACCAGTCCCGGCAGGGCGCTCAGGCCCGGCCGCGCCGCTTCCGCCTTTGGCAGCGGTCCTTTCAGCGCGTCCTCTAGTCCGTCGAGGAGATCGATGTAGCGGTCGGAGCGCAGTACGATCTGCAGCTCGGAGCGTCGCTCTTCGAGCCTCGTGCGAAGAAGGTCGAGCAGCCGGTCTCCGGTCTCAGCGTCCTCTGCCGACAGCTGCACCACGCGATCGTGCAGACGCGCCAGCAGCACTTCGTCGTCGCGCACCGCGCCAAGGGCGCCGCCCAGCCACTGCAGCTCGCCCCGGAGCTGATCGACCCAGGAGCGATCGAGCAGCGGACGGAACACGCGCAGGTCAGATCGCAGACGGCGCGTCGCTACTCGCGCCTGGTGCACGCACTCCGGGTCCTCGCCTAAGCGGACGCCAGGATCGTTGCTGACGATAGCGTCGAGGCCATGACGCAGGAAGGACAGCACCAGGTCATCCACGCTCGAGATGCGCTTCGGCGTCTGGCGCTCGACCACCGTGGCGTTGCCGGCAAGACCCAGCGCACGCAGCACCTTTGGCGTTTGATCGGTCAGCGTCGCTCCGTGCGCATTCAGCATCTCGACCAGCCTCGGCAGCAGCTCGTCGGGAGCAATGTCCGACAGCTCCACTTCGAGCTCTCGAAAATGCTGTTTCGGCAAGCCATCCCGCAGGACTGTCACGGAATCGTCCACGATCTCCGCCAGCTTCTGACCTTCAGAAGCGAGCACGGGGACCGTTCGCCGGACCGTGCGCAGAGAGGCGATCTCCTTGAGGGGAGCGCGCCGCAGCAGCGCCTGCACCAGATCCGTCGCTTCGAAGGGAACCTGCTCCCTCCCGCCGGCAATCGTGTGCTCCTGCCGGAAGAGCCCTCCCCCGCGTTCCTCACGACCGATCTTGACGGTCCACCCTTCGCCTGTGCGGTAGCGCAGGCTTGCACCGTTCCTTACCAAGCGCAGGTCGTCGGAGTCGTAGTAGACGGTTTCGTGGCGCTTGATCGCTGCCGAACCGCACGCCAGGCCTCCGCCAAGTTCAATCGCGGCCAGGTGCAAGCCGGCCGGAGCATCGAGCTTGGCTTCCCGCTCCAGCCGCGTGCTGCGGCTGCCGACAGCCTGGCCGGCATGGTTGAGCTCTTCCTTTTGCAACGCCCTCCGCCTCCTTGTTAAAGGACTAGAGTAGCGCTTTGTCGTCCACTTCGCGCTGAGCTCGTCCGGTCAGTGCCTCGGCAAGCTCGGCTAGATGCGGGTTCCGGGTGTCACCTCTTGGGCGCCCCCTGGGGCGCTCTTCATCGAACGGCGGCCGTGTCAGGGCCTCGATGATGCGTTCGACGAGCGCGGATCGCGAACTGCTTGATGCTTCGCCGACCATGGCGCACCTCCCATGCTCGTGCTGTCGTTTCGAGCGAGTCTCGGACAGTCTACGCAGCGCTCCGCCGAATCCTCGTTAAGGGTCTCACAAAGGAGCATCAATACGACCGCCGCGGCCTGTTGATCTCGCTCACTAAAGCTCTACCATCGCGTCGCGGCCTTGGCATCGCCAGTAAGCCGGTGCACGCTCCGCGGTTAACAGAGATTTAACATTCGCTTAGTCGCGAGTTGACCCGGGTCGCCGAGACTGGTCGGGACGTATGCGCCACACGAACACCGGTCGTGTCAGCGGCGACGCTCAGAATGCGTTCAAGGCCGGCAAGATGGCGATAAACCTGGAGTCGACGGCCACTCTGCGAAGCTATCTCGACTCCGCGGCGCAGCAAAAGCATGAGCTTGGCACGGGCTTCCTGCCCAGAGATGCAAGCTCCGAGAAGGGTGGCGTGATCATCGGCGGCGCTTCGCTGTGGGCGCTCAAGGACCATCCCGAGGCTGAAGTGAACGCCACCTGGGAGTTCGTGAAGTTCCTCGCATCGCCCGAGCAGCAGGCCTTCTGGCACATCAGCACCGGCTACTTCCCGATTCGCCGCGCAGCCTACGATCAGCCGTCAGACAAGGAATGGCTGGCCAAGTACCCGCAGTTCAAGACGGCTATCGACCAGCTGCACGCCGCGCCCGACGGCCGGCCCGAGCAAGGTGCCGTTATCGGCGTGTTTCCGCAGTCCCGTCAAGCGGTGGAGGATGCCATCGAAGCGGCGATTCTCAACAAGACACCCGTCCAGGATGCCCTCGACGGCGCCACCAAGCAGGTGACCGGAGCCATCCAGCAGTACAACAAGACCGCCCGGCTATCGTAGGGGCTCAGGAGAGGTGAGGAGTCCTCACCTCTCCTGCTCGTTCAGCTAGCCAAGCCGGCCAGCAGGTCATGCAACTGCTGATGCAGGCCTGGTCCCGCCACCAGTAACCCAGGCCCGCCGCCGCTCAGCGACACCTCCGTCACCACACCGCCCGCCTCACGCGCAACCAGCGCCGCCGCCGCCCAATCCCAGCGGTTGAGGTCGTCCTGCACGAAGGCATCGGCCATGCCGACGGCCACGAAGCACACATCCAGCGCAGCCGAGCCCATGCGGCGTATGTCGCGCACCCGCGGAAGCAGCATGCGTACAAGCTCGCCTTGCCGGGCCCTCACCTCAGCGCGGTAAGAGAAGCCGGTTGCCACCAGCGCTTCCCTCAGCGGCACCGGATGGTTCACCATGATCCGGCGGCCGTCGAGCCACGCCCCGCCCCCTCGAATGGCCGTGAAGCAGCGGTTGGCCAGCGGCTCGCACACAACACCCACCACAGCGCCCTGCTCGTCTTCCGCGGCCACGCTCACGGACCACGTGCCCAGCTGATACAGATAGTTCACCGTCCCGTCCAGCGGGTCAACTACCCAGGTGAGACCGCTGCTGCTCGGCTCCTGTGCCCCCTCCTCGCCGATCATGCCGTCGTGTGGCCGTTCGCCGAGCACGATCTGCTGGATGAGCGCCTCAGAGGCTCGGTCGGCGTCGCTCACCGGGTCGGTAGCGCTGGACTTGAGGTCCACCAAACGTGCGCCGCCGTAGCGCCGCAGCAGCTCTTCGCCCGCGGCTCGCGCCGCGCGGACGGCCAGGTCCAGCAGCTGCGCCAGCTGGCCTGCGTCCCAGCCGGCGCCCGTGCTCATTGCTTCTACGATAGGCTGCCGGCGAAGAACGCCACACGCCGCAGCAGCGCGGCGACGTCGTCCAGACTCAACATCTGCGCCCCCGGCACTTTGGCCGTGTCATCCCAGCGGCGAAGCCGGACCGCGTCCGCATGCCATTTATCCGCCTGGAATTGCCTGACCTCGCTGGTAGTGAGGCAGCCACCCTGCTGAACCAGCGACTTGAGTGAAGCCGGGCTGAGCGATCCCGCGTAGCCCGCTTCCACGGCCACCAGGTAGCGCTTTGCCCTGACGTGCTCGCCCACCAGCCAGGCAACCCTGTTGCCGAACAGCTCGCGGCAGACCTCGGATCCTGCGCGCTCGTGCGGCCAGCCTGGGAACAGGGTGCTCACTGCCGGGGCCCGGCCAACGTCGTGCAGCAGCGCCGCCACAGCCAGCTCGTCTCCGGCGCCCGAGGCGCGCGCCAGGGCAGCGCACTGCAGCGCGTGGGACAGCTCGTCCACGGGCTCGCCGTCATAGCTGACGCCGCGGCCGGTGAGAAGGATGTCCAGAATCTCATCGAGCTGCATGAGCTTCCTCCTCTCGAGGCGCTTCTGGGGCCGAGGCGAGCATATAGACGAGCTTGTGCGAGGTCACCTCGAAGCCAAGCCGCTGGTAGAAGCGCAAGGCGGCTTCCCGCCGCTTGTTCGTCGTAAGCTCGATATGGTGGGCGCCGCGCTGCCGGCATATGGCAATCACCGTGCCCATCAGCTCAGCGCCGATGCCCTGGTCGCGGTGGCCTTCATCCACGCATAGCTCGTCCACCGTCGCCACCAGGTCTCCGTAGCGAAAGAACACCCGGAAGTGAACATTGACGAAGCCAACCACTGCGCGGTCCATCTCCGCTACCAGCATGCAGTGGCTGTCGCGATGGAGCAGCACGCGCAGCAGGGGCAGATAGCGGTTCGTGTCGACGTCATAGCCGAGCTGCCGGATCAGGTCGAGGATGGACGGGCCATCCTCGGCGGCGGCAGGCCGGACGATCATTCTCTCCGGGCTCATGCCGCCCTCGCGCTGAGCTGCACCCCCAGCATCGCCTGTCCACCAACCCACGTCTGCACCACCACCGGACAGTCGCCCCGGCGCGCCACGGCCACGAGATCGGCGCGGAGACCAGGCTCGATGCGGCCGCGGTCGTTCAGCATCGCGGCCCTGGCCGGGTTCGCCGTGACCAGGCTCAGCGCCTCGCCCCACGAGCAGCTCTTGTCATCCGCCAGCAGATAGGCCGCCGCCAGCAGCGACGGCGGATGATAGTCTGACGCCAGCGCGTCGAGACAGCCGGCTTCCAGCGCCTCTCGCGCCGAAAGGTTTGCCAGGTGCGAGCGACCACGACGCGCGTTGGGCGCTCCCATGACGACGTCCAAGCCGGCGGCCTGCGCCGTGAGCGCAGCTTCGAGGTTGACCGGAAACTCCGAGATGCTGGCGCCCAGCCGCACGGCGCGCCTGACGGCCGCGGGCGAGTCGTCGTCGTGTGAAGCCAGGGACGCGCCCAGCCAGCGAGCAATCCGAGCTACTTCGGCCCGCGCCTCGTCGGCCTGGGACTGTCCGGCCCGCTTCATAGCCAGGCGCGCGTCGAGCTCATCATCGCCAAGGCCAACCACGCTGGTGTAGTACTTGCGCCAGTCGGCTTCGTCGCTGTACTGGCCCTGTCCGGGAGTGTGATCCATATACGACAGCAACCCCACCATGCCGCTGTCCGACAGCTCGCGGGCGACGGTGTGGCTGCTGCCGGTTACGTCCACCCGCAGGTGCACGAAATGGTCCGCTCGCAGGGTCGGTCTGAGCCGCGCCACGTGGTGCACGATCTCGCGCCCTCTGTCCATGCTGCGGTACTTGACGGCGTCGTCTTCCAGACACACGCACAGGAAATGCGAGGTGATGCCGTGCGCCACCAGCTCGGCGTCGAGGTCCAGCAGCGCGGCTTCGAGCGGCAGATCCGTGGTGGGACGCGGATGCGCCTTCTGCTCCAGGCAGTCGGAATGCAGATCCACCAAGCCAGGGATGAGGTCGACGTCACCCAGCTCACAGGCGAGCGCTGAAGCCGGTGGATTGGGCCCGATTTCGATGATTTCACCGCGGTCGATCGTCACCCACCAGCAGTGCCGCTCCTCGCCACCGGCCAGCACTCGTCGAGCGCGCAGGGCGATCATGCGGCCACCCGCCCATCGCGAAGCTCCACTACGCGATCGACCAGACCCGGCAGCCGCGGGATGGTGTGAAAGACGGCCAGCATCGTCGTTCCTCCTCGCTTCAGTGCTCTCAATGCCTGCAGGGCCAATCCGGCTCGCTTCGCATCGAGCGAGGCCGTGACTTCATCCAGCAGCAGCAGCGGTCTGGGGCGGGCCAGCGCGATGGCCAGGTTTACCATTTGCCGCTCCCCGCCGGAGAACGTTGCCGGCGGAAGCGACAGCAGCGACGGATCGAGCCCCAGACTCAGCAGCAGAACAGCCGCCTCGTCCTCGCTCAGGCCCTCGCCAGCCACCAGCTCGAGCGCCGACAAGCGCGGGACTGCCTGAAGGAACTGCGTGGCCATGCCTATGCAGTCGCGGCGGGCGGCCAGGACGTCTCGCTCCGGGGCGGCTGCCAGATCGAGGCTCTGGTCGGCCAACCGCAGCGTCACCGAGCCGCTATCAGGCAGGTACGTACGGTAGATGCAGCGCAGCAGCGACGATTTGCCCGATCCGCTCGGGCCATTCACGACGGTGAAGCTGCCGGGCGCCAGGTCCAGATCGAGGCCTCGCAGAACGTCCAGACGCTGTCCGCCACGCTGGTACTGGGCGAAGGACTTGTACAGCTCGCGAATGCAGAGCTCGCTCATAGGAGCTGCGCGCTCACCAGCATCTGGGTGTAGGGCTGCTGCGGATCTTGCAGCACCTGGTCGGTGAGACCATGCTCGATGACCCTGCCCTGGTGCATCACCAGCACTCGGTCGGCCAGCATGCGAATAACGCCCAGATCGTGCGAGACCACCATCATGGCCATGCGCAACTCGCGCTGCAGGCGCCGGACCAGGTCCAGAATGCGAGCCTGCACAGAGACGTCCAGACCGGAGGTCGGCTCGTCCAGGAGCAGCAGCTGAGGCGAATTGGCAAGCGCCTTCGCCAGCTGCACGCGCTGGCGCATGCCCCCACTGAAATCACGCACGCAGACGTCGAGCCGGTCCTCGGGCAGCTCGACCGCGCTCTGCAGCTCGAACGCCCGCTCGCGGACCTTTGCGTATGAACGCCAGCCCGCGGCAAGCGGCCGGCTGGCAATGTTGCCGCCAGCGGTGAGGTCGAGCTCTAAACCCTGCTGCGGCGTCTGGTAAACGATGCCCAGCACCTCCGTGCGAAGCCGGCGCCGGCGTGATCCGCCGACCCCGGTCACGTCGGCGCCGGCCAGCACAACGCACCCGCTGCTCGGCGCCAAATCGAGGTTGGCGCAGGCCAGGACGGTGGACTTGCCCGATCCCGATTCCCCCACGATGCCCAGCACCTCCCCGGGATAGACCTCCAGGTCCACCGACGAGCAGCCACGAACCGTCCCGCAGATCGGGCAACGCACCCAGCCGGAACGGCCGCAGGTCGCGCAGCCCGGACCGTAACGCACGGTCAGACCATGCATCTCCAGGACGGGCGTCTCGGCCGGCGTCAAGCGCTGCCCTCGCGCCGGCGCCGGCAGAAGTCAGTGTCCGAGCAGACCAGCACGGCTTCACCCTGGTGGGACTCCTCGGTGAGGTAGGTGCCGCTTGCGCCGCAGCGAAAGCACGGGCCAGCGAACGACTCCACCTCGAAAGGCCGGTCGTCGAAGGCCAGCGGCTTCACCCTGGTATAAGGCGGCAGCGCGTAGATCGTCGCTTCCCGCCCAGCCCCGAACAGCGACACGAAGGGCGCGCCGTCCAAGCGTGGGACGTCGTGCCGCGGGATCGGCGTGGGACTCATCACGTAGCCGCCCTGGACCTCGACCGGATAGCTGTGGCTGAACGACGAAGCTCCCAGCCGAGCCAGATCCTCGTACAGATAGAGCCAGATGGCAGAGTAATCACCCTCGGCGTGCATGCGCCGGGTGATCGACGCTCGCGAATCGACCACGCGCAGCGGATCGGCGATAGGCACCTGGAATACGACTACCTGGCCTTCATGGAGGTCGTCCTCCGGGATGCGGTGGCGCGTTTGGATGAGCGTGGCCTCTCGCGCATCCGTCGTCGTCTCGACCTCCGCCGTGTCGGCGATCAGCGCGCGGAGGGCGCGGGCGTTCATGCTGGCATCGTCACCCTGGTCGATGACCTTCAGCCTGTCGTCGGACTCGACGACGGACAGGCTGATCTGCAGGCCTCCACTGCCCCAGCCTCGGGCCACCGGCATGTCGCGCGAGGCGAACGGGATCTGGTGACCGGGCAGGCACAGCGCCTTGAGCACGGCGCGGCGCACTTCGCGCTTGGCAGATTCGTCGAGGTAGGCGTAGTTGTAGCCGCTCCGTCCTCGCCGGGCCGAGCGCGCCATCTCGCTGAGCGCGCTCATTCGCCGTTGCTCCCGCGCACCTGCCGTAGGCGGTCCAGGTCGGACGTGAAGGTCACGTGGTGCGGCAACTTGAGGTGCTCGACGAAGCCGGACGCCTCTTGGCCATCGAGGATGGCCGTCAGCAGCTCTTCGTCTTCCGACGGCTCCTTCACACTAGGTGGCTGCTGCACCGCCCGAGCGCAGGTCGCGTCGAGCACCGCGGCCGCGATGGCCCGCCGCTCCACGCGGCCCAGCGTCGCCCCGAAGCCCAGCGTCAGGCGCGCATCGGGTTGACCGTCGTGCATGCGGTACATCGCCACTTCGGCGGTGGTCACCGGAATCCAACCGAGCACGAACTCACGAGCAGTATCTGGACGGCGCATGCGCAGCGGCAGCGAGCCCTGGCGGAGCTCGATCAACGTCGGATCCTGGCGCTGTCCGAAGCCGCGCTGCGCGCTGTAGGCGAGCGCGGTCAGCGAGCCGGTTTCGGATCGAGACAGCAGCTGCAGGAAGGCGCCGCGATCCCCATGCGGCTGCGCTTGATTGCGGGTCCGATCGAACGGCCGCGCCGGCGGGTCGACCAGCCCGAGCAGGCCCTCACGCTCCAGCGTCAGCGCAGCGCGCGGGAACCCGCCCGCTGCGCCCAGGCCGTTGCTGGGGGCGTCCTCGGGCCGGCGGTCATCATCCCACGTGCGCGGGAGCGACTCGGGCCCGAGCGGATCCTCCGCGGCGCCGTGGCCGTTTCGGCTCGGTTTCAGAGGGATGCCGACCGGTAAGCCATCACCAAAGTCCAGCAGCCGCTGCGCGTAGTCGAGCGAGGCGCCCAGGTACTGTCCGCGGGCTGGCGCGCGGAAGGCCGGCGTGATGCGCCGGAAGATGCGCATGTCGTCCAGACCGGCTCGGGTGTGGGCTACCCGTGGCAGGGTGGCCGCCCAGGCGCGCACCAGCGAGACCGCTCGCACGACGTCACCGGCAGCCTGGCCCAGCGCCCGAGCGCAGACGTGGGGCGCGAAAACGCCGGCCTCGGCGGCGACCTGGTCCACCAGGAGGGGCAGGGCGGCGATGAGCCGGTCCGGCCCGTTCGCGACGCCGACCGCTTCGCGCAGCTCGGCGAGCCGGGCCGCGGCCTCGATGGCGCCGCTCATGTCGCGCACCGTGCTGTACATCAGTCCAGGATCTCCAGGCGCGTGGTGCGCGGCAGGCCCGTCAGCTGCGCGGCTTCGTCCACGATCAGGACGTCGACGCCCAGCGGCCAATCGACGCACGCGGCGTTGCGATCCATCAGCTCGATCGGCGGCAGTGGCAGCTCGGTTTCGATACTGCCGCGGATCCCCGGCCCGGAAAGACGAACGGCCGTCGTCAGGCCCTGGTGCGACAGGACGTACAGCACCGTGGCCCCCGACTCAGGGACGTCCTCGGTGCCGCGGTGGGCCCGCGTAAGGGCGCCGCTGGAGCGCGGCTCGGTGACGACGATCACCTCCGCCTCGCTGCTCTCCACCGCCGCGGCCAGTGGCGGAACGAAGGGCGCATGGCCCAAAACCGACAGCCGCCTGTCCGCCTCCCACACCGCGCGGAGCAGGATGCCCCCGGCGCACTCCGCCGGTGAGAGCCGGCCATTCCGAAAACCCGAGTCGATGTGAGAAACCGGCAGCGGAAACCGGCGGCCGGGATAAGCCAGCGCCAGCAGCGCCGCTCGAAAGGCTCGATGCTGCATGACCACCGCGGGCTGGGAGCTCTGGCTCAAGCCTGGGAAGGCGTCCCCGGTCGGGAGGGCGACACTCATGCCAGATCGAGCGCCGTGGCGCCAACCACCCGCGCCTGAGCGCGGACTTCCTGGACTTCGAGCTGCATGCCCTCCTCGGCCAGGCGCTCCACCTGCCGGTCGGCGACGGCATCGCACAGCGCCGCCGCCAGCGCCGCTTCCTCGTCCCAGCCGGCCACGCAGGCCCATCCGTCGCGGCCGTTGACGCGAGCAGTGGCGTAGGTCACCACGACCTCGGTGAAGCAAAACCGTCCTGCCGGAGACTCCAGCTCCACCATCAGCGTGGCGGCGGAAGGAGCCTCCACAATTTCGATCTCGGATCGCCGGGCGATTTCCTCCGCCAGGGCTACGAGCTCGGTGCGCCGGGTTCGGCTGGCCGCGGCCAGCCCTTCGGCTCGCCGCTCCGGTGTCATCTGAATTGCCATGTTGTCTACTGCACCCTCCGACGTATTGCGGCCGACACTCGCTCCACGACGACGACCAGCACGTAGGTCATCACCAGCAGCGTGGCCACTTTGCGGTACTGGAACAGGTTCATGTAGGTGAGGATCAGGAAACCAATGCCTCCGGCACCGACAAAGCCCAGCACCAGCGAGGACCGCACGTTCTCGTCCAGCCGGTACAGCGCGATGCCGATGAGCGATGGCAGGATGCCCGGCAAGATGGCGTGCGTAACGATCTGGCTGCGGCTGGCGCCGGTAACCGTGAGCGCCTCCACGGGGCCCATGTCCATGTCCTCGATGGTCTCGGCGAACAAGCGGCCGAGCATGCCGATCGAATGCACCGACTGCGCCAGCACGCCCGGGAACGGCCCCAAGCCGACCGCGGTCACGAAGAACAGCGCCCATATCAGGTCGGGCACGGCGCGTGTCACGGCGATTACCCCACGGGCGACCTGGTAGAGCGCCGGCGAGGGGCTGGCGTTGCGGGCGGCCAGCACGGCCAGCGGCAGCGACAGCAGGACCGCCACCGCCGTGCCCACCAGCGCGATATCGAACGTCTCGACGGCGGCGCCGATCGACGTCTGCACGACGCTGCCGTCCGGAGGGACGGCCCGGCGAAAGATGTCGGCCATCCCGCCAACGCCGGTGATCAGCTCCTGCGGCCGGGCCTGGGTGATCGCCAGGGCCTGGCCGAACAGCAGCAGTGTACCGACCGACAGCAGACCACGTACGAGGCTCTGCCGCCAGTTCGCACTGGGATACGGGAGCGCCAGTCCCGCCTGCATCAAGCCGCCTCGACGTCGGCCCGGTACAGCTGGGCGATGTGGTCGCCCGTTACGTCCTCAGCCGAGCGGTCGAAGACGACCCTCCCGTCGCGCAGCCCTAGAATGCGATGTCCAAAGCGCAGGGCCAGGGCGGGCTGATGCAGGACGCATACGATGCCCAGGCGCTCCTCTTCGGCCAGGAGCCGGAGCAGGGCCATGACGTCCTGGGCTGCCTCGGGATCGAGACTGGCCACCGGCTCGTCAGCCAGCAGCACCCGGGGCCGCTGGCTGAGTCCCCGAGCGATGGCTACGCGCTGCGCCTGGCCTCCGGACAGCGTGTCGGCGCGCTGTTCGGCTACGTGGGGCAGCCCCACGCGGCCCAGGCAGGCCATGGCATGCTCGTACTCCTCGCGCGGCAGCAGCCCCAGCTTGGAGCCCATGTCTGAGTGACGGCCCAGCGTGCCCATCACCACGTTGGCCAGCGCGCTGCACCGCCGAACCAGGTTCGCCTGCTGGAAGATCATGGCCACGGCCATGCGCGCTTCGCGCAGCGCCGCACCGTCGAGATGAGCGAGATCATGCCCGCTCACCCGTACCGAGCCGGCGGTGGGGTCGATCAGCCGCACGCAGCAGCGCAGCAGCGTGCTCTTGCCGCTGCCATTGGCGCCCAGCACCACGGCCAGATCGCCCGGGTGGACCTGCAAGCAAACGCTGTCGAGCGCTTGCTTGCCGGTCGGGAACCTCTTGCTGAGCCCGCTTACGTCGAGCAGCGGCTCACCCAGAGCCCGCAGCCCCCGGGCAACCGGGATCTTCACTGGCGAAGCTTCGGGCAGGACTGCCACGGCCGTTCTACAGCTTGCTCAGGTCGACGTTCAGGATGGAGACGAGGTCGCGAATGTTGTCGTACGCCGAGTCCGTCTGCGCGATGAGGCGCGGACCCTCCTGGCCCAGGTCGGCAAACAGATCCTGGGAATCCTTGGGCAGCGCCGTCATGTCGATGGTCATCAGGGCGGCCGCGGCCTTCTTCTTGAAGGCGTCGTTCAAGTCGCCGCGAACCGTGATTGGGTCCTGGGGAATGGGATCGGATTTCCACAGGAACGGGAATTCGGTGTCCTTGTAGATGCCCTCGCGGCTGGCCGAGGCAATCTGGTCGCTGTTCAGCTCGCCGGCGTCGACCTTGTGATTGCGAAGGGCCTCGAAGGACGACGTGTGACTGCCTGCATAGACCGCTTTCACGCCGTTATCGGGATCGATGCCAGCCACCTTCTTGAGGGCATAGGCGGGGAACAGATGGCCCGACGTCGAGCTGGGGTCGGAGTAGGCGAAGGTCTTCCCGGCGACGCCCTTGAGATCTTTGATGCCGGAGTCCTTCCAGGTCACGACGCTGGCGAAGTAGGTCGCCGGCTTGTTGGCCTTGTCGGCGAAGGTGGCCACTGCCTCCGCCTTGGCCACCTGGTGGGCCAGCACGTAGCCCAGCGGGCCATACTCCGCGATCTCGAGCTTGCCGGCGCGCATGGCCTCGATCTCGGCGTTGTAGCTGGTAGTGATGTTCAGCTCGACCTTGCAGCCCAGAGACGTGGCCAGGGCCGTGACGAACGGATTGTACTGCGTCGCCAGCTTGGGTGCCGTCTCGAACGTCTCCACGCCAAAGCGGACGGTGCCGCCATTGGGACAATCCGCGGCAGGCTGGCCGCCGGCCGGGGCCGCGGTGATGCCACTGGGTGCAGCCGAAGCGCCACCCGATGCGGATGCCGGCGCAGGAGCGCTGGCCGAAGCGGCGGCAGACGGCTTGGCCGCGGCGCTCGCGGCGATCGAGGCTGGAGCGCTGCTAGGCGCGGCGCTGGCCGGCGCCGGCGGCACGCTGCCTGCGCTGGCCACTGGCGATGCTGGACTGGCGGCACCACCGCATGCGGCGAGCAGCATCACAGCAGCCGCGGCCGGTGCCAGAAATCGGGCAGCGCCCTGCTGGCGCGGCAACTTCGTGCGGATGATGGAACCCGACATCGATACCCTCCTACGTCTAATCGACCCCTCCTGGTAAGGGGGTCCGAGGCCGAGTCTAGGAAGGCAACGTCAGGGGCAGGTTAAGCGCCGGTAAGCCAACCGTAAACCTTTCGTCCAGGCGCCGGACGCGCCGGGCGGCCGCGCACGAAAGCGGGCGGCCGTAAGGGCCCGCGATCGCCGTTCAAAGCGGTGGTTCCGCCGCTGTTCGCGACGGTGGGCCCCGATTCGTCCGGGAGCGGGACGTGGCGGCGGCGCGGACCGGAACGGGCGGGCCGCACGGGCGCGCGCCACGTCGAATGAGGTTGCCGGACTCCTGAGACCTCCCGGCGCGCAGGGCGGGTGTTAGCCAGGGTTCGGCGTCGTAGGTGAGCAGCCGCGGGTGGGACAGTCACCCTGCGGAACCGCCCCGCGTTTTAGCTTGGGTGAGATTGCTTCCCTGGCTGGCCGCGCTGGCGCTCCTGGCCGCGCCGGCACACGCGCTGGCCGGCTCGGCTCCGTCCGAGGCGCCCGGTTGCCCCATCTTCCCCGCCGACAACGTCTGGAACGCCGACGTCGCGAGCCTACCGGTCCACCCCAGCAGCGCCCAGTGGCTGGCCAGCGCCAACGCCGGCACCACCCTGCTGCATCCGGATTTCGGCCGGCCGCCCTATGGCATGCCCTGGACGGTGACCGACCAAGCCCACAGCCTGGTCTCGATCGCGTTCGACTACGCCGCCGAAAGCGATCCCGGCCCCTATCCCTTCGACGGCTCGACGTCCATTGAAGGCGGCCAGAACGCGGACGGCGATCGTCACGCCATCATGCTCGACCGCGACAGCTGCCGGCTGTACGAGCTGTACGCGGCCCGCTGGAACGGGGGCCGGCCAACGGCCGGGTCCGGGGCGATCTTCGACCTGACCTCCGACGCGCTGCGGCCTTCGACGTGGACCTCGGCCGATGCGGCCGGGCTGGCCATCTTCCCTGGGCTGCTGCGCTACGACGAGGTGCTGGCGGGCGCCATCACGCACGCCATTCGCTTCACAGTCCGGCAGACCGACCGCAGCTTCATCTGGCCGGCGCGGCACCAGGCCGGAGCGCGGCAGGACCCTTCACTGCCGCCCATGGGCGCACGTTTCCGGCTCAAGGCCACCTTCGATGCCTCCGCCTACAGCCCCCGCGCCCGCACCGTCATCACCGCCCTGCAGCACTACGGGCTCATCCTGGCAGACAACGGCTCGGACTGGTTCTTCCAGGGAACCGAAGACGCCCGCTGGGACGACGGCCTGCTGGACGAGCTGAAGCGCATCCGGGCGGCCCAATTCGAGGCCGTGGACGAATCGTCGCTGATGGCCGACCCTAACTCGGCCGCCGTCAAGGGCGCCACGGCGGCCGGCTCGAGCTGCGCCTACGTCCTCGGCTTCCGCACGCTGCACGACGCCCTTCCCGGAGCCATCGGCGGCTGCCTGGACAACCAGGCCTTCGCTGCCAACGGCGACGCCCTGCAGCACGCCACCGGCGGCCTGCTGGTCTGGCGCAAGACCGACAACTGGACCGCCTTCACCGATGGCTACCGCACCTGGGTCAACGGCCCCTTCGGCCTCCAGCAGCGCCTCAACACCGACCGCTTCTCCTGGGAGGGCGGCTAGCTTGGAGATCTCAAGGTCACCAAGCTGAACGCATTCTGACGGCTTGCGCCAAGCGCCGCTCGGTTGCAGAATGGTCGGGTGCTAGCTAAGTGTCTCAGCGGCGCGGTGGTCGGGCTCGAGGGCGCGCTCGTCCAGGTGGAGATCGACATCTCCAACGGCCTGCCGCGCTTCAACGTCGTCGGGCTGCCCGACGAAGCCGTCAACGAAGCCCGCCACCGCGTTCGAGCGGCCATTCGCAACTCGGGCCTGTACTTCCCTGAGAAGCGCATCACCGCCAACCTGGCGCCGGCCGACCTCAAGAAGGAGGGTCCGGCCTACGATCTGCCTATCGCCATCGGCATCCTGGCGGCCTCCGAGCAGGTGCCCGTCCAGCCGGAGCGGCAGCTGTTCCTCGGCGAGCTGTCGCTCGACGGCACGCTCCAACACACGGCCGGCATCCTGTCCATGGTCACGCTGGCCAAGGACAAGCGGCTGAGCACGGTCTTCGTACCGGCCGTCGACGCCGCCGAAGCCGCCCTGGTGCAGGGCGTAAACGTCATCCCCGTCACCTGCTTGTCCGACCTGGTGCTGTACCTGCGCGGCATGCTGCACGTGGATCCGGTTCCTTTCAACGCCGGCGGGCTGGACGTCGAGCCCGCCCCGGCGCTCGACCTGTCCGAAGTGCGCGGCCAGGAGCACGTTCGCCGCGGCCTGGAGGTGGCCGTCGCTGGCGGCCATAACATGCTGATGAGCGGCCCACCCGGCGCGGGCAAGACGCTCATCGCTCGCGCCGCACCGTCGATCATGCCTCGGATGTCTCTGGACGAGGCCATCGAGGTGACCAAGGTCTACAGCGTGGCCGGCGTACTGCCGCCCGAAACGCCCCTCATACTCCAGCGGCCCTTTCGCGCCCCCCACCACACCACCAGCATGGTTGGGCTGGTCGGGGGCGGACGCTGGCCAAAGCCGGGGGAGATCAGCCTGGCGCACCGCGGCGTGCTGTTCCTGGACGAGCTGCCCGAGTTCGGCGCGGCGGCACTGGAGGTGCTGCGTCAGCCCCTGGAAGACGGCATCGTGACCATCAGCCGGGCCAGCGGCACGGTCACTCTGCCGGCCAACTTCATGCTCATCGGGGCCATGAACCCCTGCCCGTGCGGCTTCTTCGAGGATCCCGTTCGGGAGTGCACCTGCACCACCACGGCCATCCTGCGCTACCAGAAGAAGCTCAGCGGTCCCCTGCTCGATCGCATCGACATTCACACTCACGTGCCGCGTGTGGAGTTCGAGAAGCTGGCCAGCGACACCCCGGCAGAATCGTCGGCAATGGTGCGAGCTCGCGTGGAGGCGGCGCGGCACTGCCAGGCGCAGCGTTTCACCGGAACCGCGCTGATCTGCAATGCCGATATGGGACCGGCCGAGGTGCGCCGGTTCTGCCGGCTCGACACGGCCAGCGAGAACCTCATGCGCTCGGCCATGGCACGGATGCACCTCTCGCCGCGCGCCTTCCACCGGCTGCTGAAGCTGGCCCGCACCATCGCCGACCTCGCTGGGGAAGCCGATATCGCCCCGGCCCATGTGGCCGAAGCGCTGCAATATCGCCCGCGCGAGCTCCAGCTGTAGTTAGTGCAGCAGGTCGGGCGTCGCGTCAAGCGTCGAGGGGCAGAACCACTCCTCGATGCTCGTATCCGCGCGATTGACCAGGCCCAGCTGCCGGCCATAGCGCAGCATGGTCTCCAGCGCCTTGCGGTTGACCTCCAAACCGTAGGCCCACGGATCCGGCCCGGCGATCTGCTTCTGCTCCTCCAGCGCCGGCTGGAACCACATCAGCGACACCTTGCGCGGATCCATCATGTTCTTCCACATCTCGGCCTTGGCCTGGTCGAACGCCTTGTACATGCTCTTGGCCACCCATGGGTAGCGCTCCAGGATGTCCTTACGGATGACCACCGTGTGCATGATCGGGAACAGCCCGGTGCGCTGGTAGTAGCTGATCTCCTCCGCCTTGGGATCGGCGAACAGCCGGCGGATCGCGCTCGTGCCTTTGGCAAACGTCGGCAGGAGATCGGGATACATAGCGCAGGCCAGCTCGCCGCGTTGCAGCTGAGTGTCGAGCGTCTCACCCCTGGGGATGTAATCGACCTTCATCCATGACGGCGCCTGCATGGGCACGTCCTCCTCGTCCTGCACCACCCAGGTGATGGACGACAGGTCCACGCCGTATTCGTCCTGCAGGATGCCACGCATCCAGATGGCGGCGGAGTTCTGCAGCTCGCGCAGGCCAACTCGCTTGCCTTCGAGATCCTTCGGCTTGGTCACGCCGGCATCCGGATTGATGAGGAAGAACGAGTGGCGCATGCGCCGGTGCGGGAAGACCGGGATGGCCGTGAACGGCGCCTGCCCGAGGTCATGGGCCAGCATGTAGCTGCCCATCGAGTACTCGCACACGTCGAATTCTTGATGGCGAACCATGCGCCAGTGGCGCTCCGGAGAGGTCAGGTTCACCACGGTCAGCTCGATGCCCTCCGGCCGCACGATCTCGTCGCGCAGAGCTCGCATCAAATCGTAATCGCCGCAGGCCAGAGTCAGATGCAATTTCACGCAGCAACCTTCATTCGGGAATTGACTAGCGCGCCAATTCTAGGCAAACCGAGGCAGCGCCGCTTCGCCGCCCAACCGCAGCCAGCTCGCCTCCGACGGCGGCAAGCGCCGCCTGCGCCGAGCCCCTGCGCCTCAGCGACTGAGCATCTCCGTGGTCTCGGCCAGGTTGCCGACGAAGGTGCCAACGGCGTCGACTTCGCCTTCGCCCAGCGGCGGCGCGCCGCAGAAGAACAGCCGTTCCACCTTGCCCCGGCCGGTCCACCACAGGATCGTGGTCCAGCCCGACGGCGGCTCCAACGACGTCTCGGTGACGTGGCAGAAGTTGAGGCCGCACTGGAACTCCTTGCGTTTGGGCTCCAGCACCTGCATCCACAGGCTGTCGTGGCGAACATGGCGATCCTCGAGCTGCACGAGCGCATCCTGGATAGATTGGGCCTGCAACTCGTGGGGCATTTCGCCGGCCATGGCCAGGAACTTGGTGTAAGGCATGGGGGTGCGCTGCGGAGCCGCGCCGTGCTGCAGCAGCGCCACGCGGGCATGGGCCGACATCTCGGGGATGACCAGCGCATGGTCGCCCTGGCAGGCCGCGTACTTCTTGCCCGTGCCCTTGTCGTGCCAGCACACGACGGTCAGCCAGCCCTGCGGCGACCACGGCAGCTGCTCCGACTTGGCACACGCGGCGCAGACGTACGAGGCGACGGGCGGGCGCTGCGTCTTGGTGAAGAGCGTCCCCTCCAGCTCCAGTGCGTGCCGCCGAGCTTCGTCCAGCTCATCGCCTCCCACCGGGTGCACCCGCCGCCCATCGAACACGACGAATTCCGCCACGAAAGAAGTCTACGGTCGAGGGGGATAGGGGTCAGCGCCAGAACCCTTCTCACCCTTATCTCTCATCCCCCTTCCGCCGCCACGCCGCCCCCGCTACTTGCCAATGCAGAAGCGGCTGAAGATCTCGTCGAGGATGCTTTCGCTCACTTCGGTGCCGGTGATGGCGCCCAGGGCGCTCAGCGCCGAGCGCAGGTCGATGCTGACGAAGTCCGCGGCGCGGCCGGCGCGGATGCTTTCAATGGCCTCCTCGACGTGGCCTCCGGCCTCCTCGAGCAGCGTCTTGTGGCGGAGGTTGTTCACCAGGATGTCGTCCACGGCCGCGCCGCCGCCCGCCAGCAAGCGGCGCCGCAGCTCGGCTTCCAGATCCGGCAGCCCATCGCCGGTCATGGCCGACAACGGCACGGGCCGAGCGGTCCGATCCGGCGCCGGATGCGGGCTCCCATCGCTCCGCTGCGCTCCCTCCTGCCGCCCGAGCAGGTCCACCTTGTTGGCCACGGCGAGCACCGGCTTGCCCTGGAGAGCCGCCAGGATCTCGTCGTCTTCCCGCTGCCAGCCAACCGCGGAGTCGAAGACCAGCAGCACCAGGTCTGCCTGCTCGATCGCCTGCCGGCTGCGGTCGACGCCGATACGCTCGACCGGATCTTGGGTCTGGGTGATGCCGGCGGTGTCGATCAACACCACGGGCAAGCCGCCCAGATTGATGCCCTCTTCGATCGTGTCGCGCGTGGTGCCGGCGATGGGCGTCACGATTGCCCGATTCGATCGCAGCAGGGCGTTGAGCAGGCTCGACTTGCCGGCATTGGGCCGGCCGGCGATGGCCACCCGCGCACCTCGCCGGTAGAGGATGCCTTCGTCCGCGGCACGCAGCAGGCGCTGTACGTCTTCGGCCGCTGCGCTGAGCTCGTCGATCATCGGCTCGGCCGCGGCCGGCGGCACGTCGTCCTCAGAGAAATCGATGTTCGCTTCGAGCTGCGCGGTAACGGACAGGATCTTGCGCCGGGCGTTGTCGACCGCCTCCGACAACCGCCCGCCGAGCTGGTTGACCGCCAGGCGCAGGCTCGCATCGGAGCGTGAGTGAATGATGTCGGCCACGGCTTCCGCCTGCGGCAGATCGAGGCGCCCATTGAGAAACGCCCGCAGCGTGAACTCGCCGGGGTTTGCCAGCCGCGCCCCTTGACGGATGGCCAGGTGCAGGATCCGCTCCAGCGGGGCCGGCCCGCCATGGCCGTGGATCTCCACCACGTCTTCGGCCGTGTAGCTGCGAGGCGCCTGCATATACGCCAGCAGCACCTCGTCGACCGTTTCATCGCCGTCGCGCACGTGCCCGTGATACAGCCGGTGGCTGTCGTAGGCGCAGCCGGCCGAAGACGGCCGGAACAGGGCTCGCGCAATCGCCAGGCTCGACGCCCCGCTGAGCCGGATCACGCCGATGCCGGCCTCGCCCGGCGCGGTGGCTATGGCGACGATGGTGTCGTCGTACACCTCCCGGATTCTAGAGGGCGAAGGCCGGAATTAAACGCCGGCCGAGCCTAGCGTGAGCGTGCCGGCCACGACCTCGTAGGCCTCCGCGGCCGGCAGATCGGGCCGGTCCGTGGTCGTGAGCAGCACCTGCTCGTGCTGCCGGATGACCTCGCCCAGGGCTGCGCGCCGCGCCTCGTCCAGCTCCGAAAGCACGTCGTCGAGCAGCAGCACCGGGTTGTCGCCCGTATGCCGGCGGATCCAGTCGAGCTCGGCCAGCTTCAGGGCCAAGGCCACGGTGCGCTGCTGCCCGCGCGAGCCGAACTTGTCGACGGGCTGGCCGTCGATGGACAGGAGCAGATCGTCACGATGCGGACCGACCACCGACGTGGCCTGGGCCAGCTCGCGATCGTGCTCGGCCGCCAGCCGGCGGCGGAACTCCTCCTCCACGGTGGCCGGAGGCTCAGCGGCCAACCGGCGCCAGCCATCGTCCTCGCGAAAGAGCTTGCTCTCGTAGTGCACCTCCAGCTGGCCACCGTCGGGCGCCAACCGAACGTGGTGCTGCTGCGCCAAGGCGCCGACGTCCTCCAGGGATCGTGCCCGCCGAGCCGAGATGAGGCTGCCCGACTCCACCAGCTGTGCGTCCCAGAACGCCAGCTCGTCCGGATGGACCTCGCGCTCGCGGAATTGCTTGAGCAGCTGGTTGCGCTGGTGCAGCACGCGGCCGTAAACAGCCAGCGCGCGATAGTAGGCCCGGTCCGTTTGCGACAGGGCGCCGTCCAGAAACGCGCGACGGTGCGACGGCGAGCCCGTCACCAGGTCGAGCTGCTCCGGCCCAAAGAGCACGGAAGTCAGCCGTCCCACGAAATCGGCCAAGCGCTTGCCCGCGCCATTGACGAACGCTCGCTTCCCTGACATTCCCGGCAGGCTGGAGATGACGACCTCCAGCTCGACGCCACCCGACGTCCCGGGTCCGGAACCCGAACCCACCGTGCCCCGCACGCGAGCCAGCCGCTCGGCGTCGCCCGCCTGCCAGGAGATGACCTCACGGTCAGAGGCGGCGCGGTAAGACGAGCCGGTGGCCAGCAGGTGAATCGCCTCGAGCACGTTGGTCTTGCCCTGCGCGTTCTGCCCGAAGAGGACCGTGAGCCCCGGCTGCAGCGGCAGGTCGAGCGCAGCATAGTTGCGAAAGTTGGTCAGCTCCAGCCGGGTAACGTGCACGATCTTCCAAGCCTATATGCCGTGCGCGCACTTTGCTCCTAGCTCGAGGTCCAATCGAGCCCGCGATGGCTGGGCTGGCTGGCGATCCGGCGCGAAGATTTGCCGTCGGCGTCCGTCACCGTGAGCCCCGTGGCAGCCGTGGCCGCGCTGCCCCCACCGAGGTAGGCGATGCGCTGGCCATCGGGCGACCACGCTCCCACCGGCAGGTCCTCGGCCACATGCGTCACGGGCCGCAGGGCACTGCCGTCCAGGTTGATGGTCCACAGATCCCACACGTCGCCGTCGGCGTGAGCCACCGGCGGTTCGACCAATCGAGCCAGCGCCGACAGCGGATCGAAGGCGGCGCGAAGCGGCTGGCGGTAGTTGGCGCCGTCCCCAACGGCGGCGAACAGCAGCTGGCGCCCGTCCGGGGAGAAGCGCAGCCCGTAGTACTTTCCAAAGACGTTGCCGGGCAGCAGCCTGACCGGTGAGCTGCCGTCGGATGCGCTCAGCCACAACGACATCCCTGCCTCGCCCGGAGCGGGCAGCTGCGCGTAGGCCAGGTAGCGGCCATCCTTCGAGACGGTCCCACCCACCGCCTGGCTCACCACTCGCGCTCTCTGCCCGGTGGCCAGGTCGATGCGCTCTACGCTCAGATCGGGTCCGCCACTGGGGTTAGGCGTCTCGTAGGTGGCGTACAGGCTCTTTCCATCCGCCGACCAGGCGGGCACCTGGAAGGCTCCGCCCCGCGCGTCGTGCGCCGCCACCAGGCGCTTGTCTGATCCGTCCGCGTTGGCCACGTACAGGTCTGCCCCCTCCGGCGGCTGGCCAGCCTGGCCCTGAGCGTACGAAAAGGCGATGCGCGTGCCGTCGGGCGACCAGGCCGGCCAGGCGGCATACTCGTCCGGCCCGAACCGCAGCAGCACCTGCGGCTTGGCGTCCGGCAAGCGCCACAGCCACAGGTTGTGGTCGTTGTCATTGCCGAAGACGAGGCGCCCGCTCAACCCCGTAGGCGGGGAGATGCCGAAGGCGCTGGCGTTGTCCTCACCTTCCGAGGCCACCGGCTGCAGTGGCACCGTCGCGGTGGGAGCAGTTGCCAGCTGATGCAGGTAGGGAATCACCGTCCAGCGATCCGCTTCCGGCATTCGGTCCCGGAACGCCGGCATGGCCGTGCCGGCGACGCCGTTGGTGATGAACCAGTAGAGCTGCTCGTCCGAGTGCCAGCGGGCGTGCAGGGACAGATCCGATGGCTTGGGCACCAGCGTGGCCGCCAGCGGACCATCGCCGAGACCCGCGGGGCCATGGCAGCCCAGACACTGGCGCTCGTAGATGGCCTTGCTCTGGCCAACGTCCACTCGGCTGGGCGGGCCGGCAATGGGCCGGACGCCCAGCACCTGGGCCAGGCCCGCGAACAGCCTGGGACCTAGGTCCGGCACCTGGACTTGAAAGGCCGTCTCTTCATCCGTCCCGCTGCTGCGCTCGACCGACACGCCGATCTGTGCCGTGCCAGGCATGCCGTCGTAGAAGCCGAGCACCTGATACGCCCCCGGCCCAGCCGAGGTCGCGTACACCGTCGTCCGGCCCATGTTCATGCCGAGCATGGTGAACACCAGCGCAACGCGCTGCAGATCGGAAGGCACCTGACCGTCGGCCTGGCGAACCGTCACCGCGAAATCGCTTTCGCCCAGCCAGTTGGGATTCACTCTGAGCCCAATCGTGAGATCGCCGGCCTGCCGCGTGAGGTCGGCTGCTTCGGGCAAGCCCTGCAGCGCGGGCGGCTGGAGGCTGGCCAGCAGCGCGGCAGCCAGCACGACCATGCCGCCAGTCGCCCATTCTCCCGCCGGCAGCCAGGCTATCGCCTTCGACGGCTGATCCGACTCGAGCCTGGGCAGCCGCCACCTCGTTATCGCGGCAATGCCCAGCAGCGGCAGCAGCAGCGCCACCTTGACAACAAGCGCCTGGCCGTAGGCCGTCATGGACAGCAGCTCTCGGCTGCCCACTTCCTCCCAGGCTTCGAACAGACCCGTGCCAATCAGCACAACCACACAGCCCAGCGCAACGGCCGAAAACCGCGCGAGGACGGATAGATCCCTATCCGGCACGACCATCCCAGCCTCCGCCCTGGCGGGGGCCGTCCGCAATTGGGCGTACTTCTCCCGCAGCCGCTGCTTGCGGCCCCGACCACGGGCCGCGGCCACAACGGCGGCGACGACCTGCGCGCGCTCCGCCAGCAGCAAGACCGCCTGCAGCAGTCCGCCCATCCAGACGGCCGCCGCGAGGAGGTGCAGGCCATCGACGGCCAGCGCCAGCGGCTGAAGCGCCCGCGCCCCCTCGGCATGGTCGCTGAGCGAGAAGAGCAGCACGACCGCGGCCGCCAGCAGCGCGCGGCCAAGCGCCGCGCCGGCAGCGGAAGGCCGGCCCCGATGCCGCGTCAACAGCAGCCCCAGGACACCCAACCCGGCGAGACGCGCCCACCACAAGATGCCAAAACGGCTCGCGAACAGCACTTCCAGCAATGTCCGCCCGTCGAGCGCCTGAGGCAGGCCGACCCCGGCGACGGCCTCCGCTTGAGCGCCAACCCACAGCAGCTGGCCCACGACAGCGACGGCGAGGGCGACACCGAACAGCCGGCGGTTCCAACGCCGGCGCGCCGGCTCCTGCCCGGATTCCTCGACGGCATCCGGCACTGGATCCATGGCGGCCAGCAGCTCGAAGGCGGCGCCGCCCGCAAGCACGAACGCCGCCAGCAGTGCCAGCCAACGGGCGGCAACTTCGAACGTCGACAGCGGCGGTAGGTCGCTGCCGAACACTCCGGCAGGCGGAGGCGCAGCGGCAAAGCCTACCGCGAACGACAGGCTGCCGCGAACTACGTGATTGTCGGCAGAGGTCACCTGCCAGCGGGCTGCATAGCCTCCCGGGCTCAGCTGATCGACCCCAACCTCGACCTGCTTACCGTCGCCGGCTGTTCGGGCGTCTCGCCGATCCACCCGGCGGCCTCCGGCGTCGAGCACTGCCACACCGTCGGCCGCAACCGACACCGGCTCGCTGAAGGTCAGGGCGACCTTCTGAGGCGGGCTCTCGGCCGGGAGCGCCGCGCCCGGCCGAGGATCACTGGCCAGCAGCAGCGCATGCGCCGAAGCGGTCTGCCGGGCACAGGTCAGCAGCAGCAGGGCCAGCAGGAGGGCGGGCCAACGCCGGGCGGCCACGGCCACTCGAGTCAGAGCCGTCAGGAGCGGCCTCGCCAAGGGGCGATCCGTCCAGCGAGGGCCACGACCAGGGCTCCCAGGGCGACCACCAGCGCCGCCCCGGCCAGGAGGAGGGCGACGTCCGGTCGCGTGTCGTTGATGCGAGTGATCGCGGCCGGCTGCTGGCTGGACGGAGGTCCGTTCCACTGCACCTCGCTGCCGTCGGCATAGGTCTGGATGGCCTGCCAGCGCAGCTGTGCCGCACCCGATGGGTTGGCGGCCAGAACTCCGAACTCCTGCAGCTGATCCGGCAGGATCGCGCCGCCTTGCCATACCGCGCCCGAAACATGGCCTGCCGCGTCCTTTCCGATCGACAGCGACCAGCCGGAAATCGGCTCGACCTGGAGCACGGTCAATCCTTCAGGAAACTGGACCTCGACGCGCACGGTGGGGACGTCCTTCTCACAGGGAACGCTCAGGTGGTAGAGCTGGGTGCTGCCGGCGCTGCTCTCGGCCGGCCACACCTGCACGTGCGCCTCGGCGCTGGCGGTAAGCAGCTGCACCAGCAGGAGCGCGCCAGGCACCGCCGAGATGCGCCTGGCGGGCGCCAGTCGACCCCTGCGAAGCATCGCTCGATAGCTTACCGGGATACGAGATCCGCGGTCCTGCCCGGACCCGAACTGCCTATACGGCCGCCGGCCGACACGTCCGGCGGTATAGGCAGTTCGGGCTCGCTAGCGCAGCCGCTGCAGTGTGGGGCCGAAGTCGAACGACAGCGGCGCGATCATGACGACGTCGGCCTGGCTGCCAGTAGGCGTCACGATCGTGATCGGCTGCAGACCGCTCAGACCGCTGGGCGCCCGAATGACCAGGTTCGTCGGGTTCAGGCTGACGATGCAGCCCACCGCCTTGGCATTGGCGCACTTGGTGTTGAACGGAGCCGCGCTCCCGAATTTGACGGTTGGGAAGGACTTTACGCCTTTGCCGAAGTTACCGCCCTTGATCGAGATTCTCGTCCCCGCGGTTCCCGTCAAGGTGGACAGGCTGGTGACGGCGGGACCATAGTCGAAGCGGGAGCCAGCGGCAGTTAGGTCCGCGGCGCCGGCAACGCTCAGACTCTGCAGACCTGACAGGTTGAGCGGCGCTTTGACGCTGATGGAGCGCGCCGACGAGCTGACAATGCAGCCCGTAGGCTTGGGCCCGCTGCACTTGGCGCTGACGGGGGTGCTTCCGAAGTTCACCGTCGGCGCTTTGGGGAAGTTGTAGCCGCGAATCACAACCGTGGTGCCAGCGGCGCCCACCTGCGGGCTTACGCTGGTGATCGACGATCCGTAATCGAACCGTGCGCCGTTCAGTGTAAGGTCGTCAGCCGCGCCGTTGGGTGTCGAAACCTGGATCTTCTGCAGCCCTGAGAGACCCGATGGCGCCCGTACCGCGATAGCCCGTTCACCATGGCTCACAATGCAGCCGGTCTTGACACCCTTGGTGCATGCCACCCCAACGGTGCTGCTGCCGAAGCTCACGGTGGGCAGCACCTTCGAATTCGTGCCGAAATGACCACCGCTTATACGCACCAGTGTCCCGGCCGTGCCAGCGGTCGGAGCCACCTTCAAGATGGCCGGGCCGTAGTCGAAGACGTACTCATAGACGAGGGCATCGGCGCTTCCGACCGAAACCTGGTGCAGCCCGGAAGCTCCCGTGGGCGCCTTCACCACGATGCTCTTGGCATTGCTCGAGGCGATGCAGCCGGAGGTCAAGCGTTTCGCTGGTGCCGGCTGCTTACACGTCTGATTGATCGTCACAGTGCCCGTGCCGGAGCCCACGGCGGTGAACGTCACGGTGGGCACCACACCCTTACCCGCGGGGAAGTTGGCACCGAAAAGGCGAACGTTGGTGCCCACCTTCCCAACCTTGGGCTGTGGTTCGGGAATGAATAACTGCGTGAGGCCAACATGATCGCCGTTGCCATCGTCGACCTGCACGTTGTACACGCCAGGGGTCAGGATGGGCGGAACGGCGAAGGTGCAGCCACCCGGCACGTCGCCCGTATTTCCTGAGCCGGGAGCCGCACAGGTCCCTTGGCTCACATACGTGCCCGATCCGGGGACCTCTTCAATGGAAACCGTCAGCGGGTAGCTGGTGGGACCGTCCGCTGGCTGGAAGCCGGAGCCGCCGACCGTGACGGACTGATTTGCCGGCGCCAGGCTGGGGTTCAGGGTCAAGTTGGCCGACGAGACGAAGGTCGTGCCGTTGACGATGCGCGCACCCGAAGCCATGAGTGTCTCGGGCAGGTTGACGCCATTGGCGTCCTTATCGATAGTGTCGATCTCGACGATGTGCATGCCGTTGGACACGCTGAAGCTGTTGTGGGTACCGCAGCAGTTATCGTCACCATTGAAGCCCGCGCCGTCGGTCAGGAACAGCGGGTTGTCATTACCGTCGGTCACCTCATACGAGCCGGCGCTCACACCCATTGGGGCTCCGGCATTGCGATTGACTCCCGAGCTCAATGAGTACGACCCCGAGGTCGGCGATACCGAGCCCTGGATCTTGAGGAAGCTGTAGTAGATGTTGTCGGCGGCCGGATCGTTCTGCCCGTTGGTAGACAGCACCATGATGCCGCCACCGTTGTTCAGATAATCGGCGAGATCCGCCGCACGAGCGGAAATGCCCGAGACGAACGGCGCATTGCCCTTGGAGGCAATGACCACTGCGCTGTACAGCGGCGTGTGGTTGGCGTCCACCAGCGGCCAGTTGGTGCTATCGAAATTGGCATCGGTTGGGTCCTTGACGATGGCTGCCATGTTGCCGCTGGCCGACGCCAGGAAGGTGCTGCCAGGGCTCGCCTGATCGACGTCGAGCGGATTCACAATGCTGAAGCTCGGCCCTGTCGCCGTCCCGCCGCTAGGCGTGGGGATCGTCGTGGTGCCCATGGCGGCCGACAGGCGGAAGTCGGCGCTGTCTTTCATGTTCACCGTTCCGCCGGTTGTCCGGTTGAAGGAAGAGTCCAGGGCTAGAACGGGCAACGTCGAGCCGTTGCGCACATAGGCGATGCCGACAGCCAGGTAGTTGCACTGCCCGGGAAAGGCCGGCGAGTTGGTCGACGGCTGCGAGCAATGCTTGTCGAAGTCGTGACCTGTTACCACGACCTGGCCACCACTGCTGCTGCCCGCGCTGCTGCCAGAAGCCGGCTTGGCCACGAGCGCGGCCGCGCTCGCGCCATCCCAACCTGAGATGCCAAGCATCGCGACGAGCGACGCGCCAAGCATGATTCGCCACCAACTACGCACGCTGGCGGCGTCCCGACCTATACCCAAACCACACCTCCGGTCGCTCCAACTACATCGTTGCACGATGGAAACAGCCGCCGTCAGACTACATGACCTAGGCCAATATGCCTAGTGTCATCCGGCACATTGAGATTGGGATTAGCCAAGAAGTACTAACCAACCGGCCTACGCTTCAACGGTAAGGAAGGCGCCCCGGACCAAGGGCGAACCAGCCGAAAAAGCTGGATGGGCCCCGCGGCCCTCCTGGCTCCGGACGCAATCCGTGAACGACCACAGCGTGGCAAGGACCGCCACTGCGCCGACGAGCGGGCGTTCTCCGGGAGAACGCTGCGCAGATGACTCCTAGCGGCTGGTCGCCATGGGCATGATGATGTGCACGTAGTCCGTGGAATCCACGGGCCGGATCACGCCCGGCGCCCCGGCGCTGGTGATCTCGAGCTTAATCTGCTCGGATTCGACCACGTTCAAGGCGTCCGTCAGGTACTTGGCGTTGAAGGCAATGTCGGCCGACTGCTCGCCCTCGACGATGGCGTCGATCTTCGATTCGTTGTCGCCCAGCTCGGTCGATTCGGCGCGAACGGCCATCTCACCACTCTCGAAGTGCAGGCGAACGATGTTGGCGCTGTCACGGGCGAAGAAGGACGCCGTCTTGGCCGCGTTCAGGAACTCGCTGGTCGGCACGATGACCTGCGTCTTCCATTCCTTGGGCATGATCTGCTTGTAGTTCGGGAACTGGCCCTCGATCAGCCGCGAGACCAGCTCCACGCTGGCCGTGCGGAAGATCACCTGGTTCTTGTTGGGAGACAGCGCGATCTCTACCATCTCGTCCTGGCCCTTGCCATCGGGCAGGATGCGCGCCAGCTCGAGCAGCGACTTGGCCGGGATAATCAGCGTCGTCTCGGTTTCCGGCCCGCCTTCCAGCTCGGCGCTGCGCAGGCCCAGGCGAAAGCCATCGGCGGCGACCATGCTCAGCGTTGGCCCCAGCGTGGTCAGCACGCCAGTGAAGATCGGCCGGCTGTCGTCCGTGGCCGCGGCGATGGCGACCTGGTTGATCATCTCCTTCAGCAGATGCGCCGGCTGGCGGAATACCGCCCCGTCCTCTACTGTCGGGATAGCCGGGAACTCGTCCGCGCTGACGCCCCGGATGTTGCCATCGGTCCGCAGACAGTGCATCTTGACGACGCGGTTGGCAGGGTTCAACACCATCTGCACCGGCGCCGAGGGCAGCGAATTCACGAACTCCTGCAGCAGCCGGGCCGGCACTGCGACCCGGCCCTCCTCAATCACCTCGGCCTCGACCCAGCAGTTGATGCTCAGCTCCAGGTTGGTGGCCGCCAGCCGCAGCCGGGACCCATCAGTCGCCAGCAGCACGTTGCTCAGGATCGGCATCGTGCTCCGCGTGGACACGGCCCGAGCAACCACGGCCAGGCCCCTGCTCAAGTTGTCCTGCGGGCAGATGACTTTCACGCGAGCCACTCCTGGTGCTGATGCGCTGAATGATCGATCACCGGATCAGGACAGCATGTTAGCAGGCTGGAACGACAGACGCCAGCCGCCTTCCGTAGGCTGCTCACCGTTATACTTCTGCCTCACATGAACGAGGGAGTTCGCCGCATTCTCGAACAGATGGAGCGGAACGGCTACATCACCGATAGCGAGATTGCCACAGCGGTGTACCTGGCCATGGAGCTCCGCAAACCGCTCCTCATCGAAGGGCAAGCCGGGGTCGGCAAGACCGAGATCGCCAAGGTGCTCTCCAGCATGCTGGACGTCGATTTAATCCGTCTGCAGTGCTACGAGGGGCTGGACGTCAACACCGCCCTGTATGAATGGAACTACCCGAAACAGATGCTGCGTATAAAGATGGAAGAGCACGACCGGCGCAGCGTAGCCGAGAAAGAGCACGAGATCTTCAGCGAAGATTTCCTGCTCAAGCGCCCGCTGCTCGAGGCCATCACCCGCCAGGACAAGGCGCCGGTGCTGTTGATCGACGAGGTCGATCGGGCAGACGAAGAGTTCGAAGCCTTTCTGCTCGAAGTGCTGTCCGACTTCCAGGTCAGCATCCCGGAGATCGGCACGGTCAAGGCCACACACGTGCCCTACGTGGTGCTTACCTCCAACCGCACTCGCGAGCTCAGCGATGCGCTCCGCCGCCGCTGCCTCTTCTTCTGGATCGACTATCCGAGCTTCGAGAAGGAAGTGCGGGTGGTCAAGGCCAAGGTCCCAGGCGTCAACGACGCCTTAGCCGATCAGATCTGTATGTTCATGCAGGGTGTGCGGTCTGTCCGTCTGATCAAGACGCCAGGCGTGGCCGAGACGCTCGATTGGGGCATGGCCTTGGTGTCACTCCACCGCGATCACCTCGACGAGGAGAACGTGCGCGACACGCTGGTCGCCTTCCTCAAGGACAACCGCGACGTGCAGAAGATGTCGGGCAAGCGGCTGGACGTCCTGCTCAGCGCGGTCAGCGGGGACGGGCGCCCGCCCGGCGACATCATCCCCGCCCTCCGGCAGCAGCTCACCGCCCTCGAAGTCTAGGCCAGCGAGTAGATCGCTCAGGAAAGCACCTATTCGCTAGGCTGTGAGTAACGATGGTCGGATCGCATAAAGGCTCCCTGCTTGCCAACGTCGTCGACTTCGGCATGCGGCTGCGCCAGCGAGGGCTGCTCGTCACTCCGGGCGAAGGCATCGACAGCCTGCGGGCGTTGAGATCGGTTGACATCGCCGACCGTCGGGAGTTCTATCTCGCCCTTCGTACGGTGATGACTTCGCGGCTCGAGGACATTCCGATCTTCGATGAGGTCTTCTTCGACTTCTGGCCGCGGCTCTTCGCCGACGACCCGTGGGACGAAGGCGCGGATCAGCTGGCGCTGCCGGCGTCGTCCACAGCCTCGGATGATGCCGCCGGCGAGGGCGGCGACAGCGTGAATGAAGAGGTAGAGGCCGGGGGCCCACAGGACGACGACACCGCTGAGGAGCAGGAAGTCGCCGGCTACAGCGCCGACGAGCTGATGAGCGGCAAGGACTTTTCAGCCTTCCGCGCCGACGAGCTGGAGGAGATGATCCGTATCACGCTGCGCATGGCGCGCAAGATGGCAACACGCCTCAGCCGGCGCATGGAGCAGACGCGGCACGGCCACGTCATCGACCGCCGGCGCACCATGCGCCGCAACCTCAAGTACGGCGGCGACGTGATCGAGCTGGCGCATAAGCAGCGCAAGATCAAGAAGACCAAGCTCGTGCTGTTGTGCGACGTCAGCGGCTCGATGGACGTGTACAGCCGCTTCCTCCTGCAGTTCATCTACGCGCTTCAGAGCAACTTCGCCAGGACCGAGTCGTTCGTCTTCAGCACGCAGCTGTCGCGGGTGACCGACTACTTCCGCAATCAGGACATCTACGATGCCCTCGACACCATCTCCAAAGAGGTGCTGGATTGGTCGGGCGGCACGCGCATCGGGCAGAGCCTGGAGACCTTTAACGACGAGTGGGCGGGCAGCCTGCTCGATCAGCGAACAGTGGTCATCGTGCTCAGCGACGGCTGGGACACCGGCGACGCGGAGCTGCTCGACGTCCAGATGTCGGAGCTCCAGCGGCGGTCAGCGAGGGTCATCTGGCTCAACCCGCTCATGTCCAACCGAGGCTACCAGCCGCTGTGCCGGGGCATGCGAACGGCCCTACCGTACATAGAGGTCTTCGCGCCGGCCCACAATCTGAACAGCCTTATGGACCTCGAACAGCACCTGATCGCCTGACGAGAATGGCAATCGTCACGCAGCGCACCAACCCCTCGGCTGCGGTAGCTGGCGAAACCAAAACGGGCCTGCAGCCGTATCACTGGCCAATGCCGGAACCCTGTAACGGCTATCCGACACCTGTAGCGCAATGGCGAATCTCGACGCTCACGGCTTGTGGCTGTGGACGTCCTCTGCCTGCAGTCGGATGATCCGCGCCGAGGTCGAAGGCTCCGCCGAGCGGCCAGCTCAGGAGCGGGACTTCGCCTCGGTATACGAGCAGCACGTAGGCCGTGTGTACGGCTTCGTCTTCAGCCAGGTGGGCAACCGCGAGGAGGCGGAAGATCTCACCTCACAGATCTTCCTCAAGGTGTTCAACAGCCTCGGGCGCTTCGAAGGTCGCGGCAGCCTCGAGGGCTGGCTCTTTCAGATTGCTCGTGTGACTGTGAACGACCATTGGCGCGAGAAATACAAGCTGCCGGCCATGGCCATGCCGGAGGGGCTCGAGGTCGTCGACGCGGAGGCGCCCGCCGACTTCAACCGGACAGCGAGGGACGAGCGCGTCGGCCGGATTCTGGACGCCTTACAGCCCAGGTATCGTGACGTCTTGCAATATCGCTTCCTGCAACGCTACACGGTGCGCGAAACGGCAGCTGCCATGCAGCTCAGCGAAACGAACGTCAAGGTCCTGCAGTTTCGCGCACTGCGCAAGGCAGCTGAGATCGGTCGGGAGATGGCCTGGTGACGCCGGACGAGGAGGGCCCGAACCCCACGGACGAGCAAGTCGAAGCGCTCGATCGATGCATCGGCGACCTCCTGGCCGGAAAGCGGCCCGACAATCCCGAAGCGCTGCTTGGGGAAGCAGCCGGCAGCCTGCGCATGGCCAGCCTGCTGTCGAGCTACCGCTCGGCGGACTCCGTGCCGAGCCACACCTTCGTTCAAGCCCTGCGAAGCCGCTTCATGCCCAAGCAGAAGAGCTGGTTGCCGGATCTTCGATTGAGCCGGCGGACGCTGCTGCGCGGGTTTTCCGGAGGCGCGGCGGCAGTGGTGGTGTGCCTGTTTGGCCAGCAGGCCCTGGAGCGAATCCGCGGGCGGGACAGCGTGCCCGCGGGCTGGGTGCCCGTGGCCAAGGCCGCCGAGCTTCCGCCGGGCGCCGTCAAGCGCTTCCTCGCCAACGACAAAGACGGCCACGTCATGAACATCGGCGGGCACATCTGGGCGCTGTCCGCGATCTGCACCCACCAGGCCTGCATTCTCAATTGGAATGCCCAGGGGCAGGCCTTTGACTGCCCCTGTCACGGGGCGGAGTTCTCCGTGTCCGGAGAGCACACAAATCCGGTGAATTACGGCCGGCCGCTGCCGAGGCTGGAACGAATACCGGTCCAGCAGCTCAACGGCGTCATCTACGTCGTTCCGGCCTCCTCCTGAGCCTGCCAAAGGGGATTTTTGGGGCATTCAGCGTGCCAGGAAGCAAGCTCGTACACTAGTATTTCACCGGCGTAGGGACGTAACGCGCGAAACGCGGGCTACGTCATCTCATATGCCGAGCACTGCTTCATGAACCGCTTTCTTTTGCCGTTCCGCACTCACAAGAAGGAGTGCGATCCACGCCCGGCCCCTGGTGGCCGCTGGCTTCGGCTCGGGTTCGCCATGGCGGCGGCGGCAGTCCTGGCCGTGAGCTGCAACGGGCCGGCGATCACCGTCTTGCCACGTTCGCTGAACCAGCTCAACGAGGCTGCTGCGCCCGCGCCTCGAATAGATCAGCCCGCCCAAGCGGGCGACGAGATGGTGGCCAGCCCCACCGCCGAGCCCGCCGTCAGCGCTGATCCGCAGACCACGCCAACGGCCACGGCCGTGCCCCTTGCTCAGCCCAAGCCCGGAGCGGTCACTGTCGTCCCGATCCTGATGTATCACTACATTCGCGAGCTTCCTCCGAACACGCCGGACAAGCTGGGCTATGGACTCTCGATTGCCCCCAAGCTGTTCGACGCCGAGCTCGCGTACCTGGCGAGCCAGTCATACACGTCGGTGTCCATGGATGACGTCGTACGTCACATGAAGAGCGGCACGCCGCTTCCGGCCAAGCCGGTGGTGCTGTCGTTCGACGACGGCTACGCCGATTTCTACACCGCCGCCTGGCCACTGCTCCAGAAGTACCACTTCAGCGCCACCGTCTACCTCGTGGTCGATTTCCTCGGCAAGCCAGGCTACATGAGCTGGCAGCAGGCCCAGGAGCTGAAGGCTGCCGGCGTTGAGATTGGCGCGCACACGCTCGATCACGTCGACCTTGCCAAGCTGTCGCCGGCTCAAGCTCGAACCCAGATCGCCGGCAGCCGCACCGCGCTGCAGCAGCGACTGTCAGCGCCTGTGGACACGTTCGCCTACCCCAGCGGTCAGTTCAACACCGAGACGCCCAAGCTGGTGGCCGAGGCAGGCTTCAGCTCGGCCGTGACGACGGCCTTTGGCGATAAGCACACCACCGACAAGCTGATGATTATGCCGCGAGTGCGCGTCCCTGGCGGCATCCGCTTGCAGGACTACGCCGCCAACCTGAAAGCCTGAGCCGCCTGCCTCCTCAGGCTGCAAGCGCCTGCTTGGCCGGCAGGAGCGAAGGATCTACGTCCAGCGCCAGGGCATAGTCGGCGCGAGCTCGGGTGGCATTGCCCAGGCCCTTATAGGCGTTGCCACGCTCCAGGAGGGCCTGAGCGTTGTTCGGGTCGGTGGCCAGCGGGATGGCCACCACGTCCAGCGCCTGCTGATACTGGCCAAGCTGGTTGTAGTTGGCGGCCGGCCAGATCGTGTACCACAGCGTGCGAGCGGTGAGCTGCAGCTTCTTCGCCCGCTCCCAGGCCGCGCGGGCCTCGTCGTAGCTGCCTGAGCGGTAGAGGTTCTCGCCCAGATTGAGCCAGGCGAAGCCGTCCTCGGGATGCTGAGTGGCCGCCAGCCTGGCGGCGCTCACAGCGTCGGCCAGATTGCCCGGCTCGTCGAAGTCGCCGCCCAGGATGGCCTGCACCAGCGACAGCTGGGCCGGCCGGTAAACCGGCATGAAGGCATGGTTGTGGCGCTTCCACAGCTCCTCATAGAGAGCGTAGGTCAAGCGGTTCGCAGGGCCGAAATACGAGTCACCGAAAATGATGACCCCGGCGCTGTCGTCGTAGCCTCGAACCACTCGGAAGTGGCCGTAATCGTCCTGCAAGCTCAGCTGATCCTCGACCACCACCGGGATGCCGTTGCTGACCAGCGCCTTGAGCTGCGGCAGCGTGCCGCCAACCAGCGCCCGGCTGTCGAGCCCGAAGGTCGCCAGGTAGGCGCTGATCTGGTCCATTCGCACGTCCAGGTTCTTGGGATTGGGCTTCATGACGGCGGCGATCTCCGTCTGCTTCTTACTGATCCCGAAGTAGCTCAAGACCATCTCAGCGGTCACGGGAGCGCAGTTGTTCCAGGTCTCGTACTCATGGGAGAACGGCTGCAGCAGCACGCTTCGGGCCGCGGGCGCCACGCTTGGCCGCGCGCTGGCGGGCGCGCTGCTCGCCTCGGCCGTCCCTGGCAATGACCTCGGGGATGAGCTGGGCGAGGTTACGGGAGTGCCTGCCGGCGCCACAGCGGACGGTTGCGCCGCGGCAGGCGCTGGGGCGCTGGGCGCCGGAGCTTCCGAAGATGGTGGCACCGCGGCCTGTGCCGGGGGGCCGGCAGGCGACGCCGGCGTGGGCTGAGCTAGCGGCTGGGGAGGGAGTGCGGGAGCAATACGAGGAGCGAGCAGATCCTGCTGCTGGACCAGCCTGGCGCAACCGCTGGCCGCGAGCAGAAGGCCCGCGGCCAACGCCAGGACTCGCCGCATTGAGCCATTGTAGCCAGCCGGCGCTCCATCCGTGAGCGTCCGGGCCCGTTCAGGCGCGGTCGCTGGGGACGGGAAGGGGCGCGCCTCATGGCTGCCCGGCGTGCTGGGCGTTGTATCCGCCGAGCATGCCAATGAGCGCCGTCCCCTGGATCTCGAACAGACCGTACGGATTCTGCGGGCCCAGGCCGAAGACGAACTGGCCTTTCACATAGCTGTCCTGCTGCAGCTGCTGATCGAGCCAGATGAAGTCCTTGGCCATCTGCTCGTCGTTGACCAGGCCCCGCCAGCCTTCATACAGCCCCGTCTCGGTGAGCAGGAAGCCGTTCTTCGGCAGCCCGACACCGGCCTTGACCAGCGCATCATGGATCAGCCGGTAGCGCAGCGCGTAGTAGAGGGCGTCGGGCGTCTGCAGGCTGCGCGCTTCCGGCTTGCCATAGGCGTGAATGCCGAAATAGGCCGCCTCCGAGATCGGCCGGGCGAAGTACTTGGCGTAGTCGGCCGGCTCGATGGCGCCGGATGCCTCGTTGCCCGCCACCGCCGCGATCTGGTACTTGCCCTGGAGCTGCTCCACGAAGCCTGTCTGAAACTGTGCATGGCAGGTGAGCTGCGCCGGATCGGATCCGGTAGCCTGCTCGTTATCGCTCACCCAGGCGTTGACGACGTCCTTCAGCGGCAGGGCCGTGCGGGACACCAGGTCGGCGAACGCCTGCCCCTTGGCCAGGTGATCCTCGCTGGCATTGCGGCAGTCAGCCAGCGAACTGTCACCGTCGCGTACGAAATGGCGGCCCACGATCAGCGCTTTAGGGAAATTCGCGCGGTACTCCGCCGCCGTACGGACGTCGGGATCCTGGAGCAGCACCATCGCCGGGCGGAACAGGCGGACGGTGTCGATACCGACCACACCGTATACACCCACCCCCAGCTTGGTGTTGGTGACCACCGGCCCCGGCGACGGGGGGCCGGCGATAGGCAGTGGGGTAGCCGTCGGAGGGCCGGGTGTGGCCGTCGGCGGAGCCGGAGTGGGAGAGGTCGGAACGGGCGTCCGGGTTGGCGGCGTCGTGGGCGTGGCGGTCGGCTGGACGGTGGCAGTGGGACTGGCGGTCGCCGCCGGCACGGCGGTGGGCGCCGGCGCCACAAGGCGGGCCAGCTGTCGCTGAATGAGCAGGCTAGCGCCGGCGATCAGCAGGATGAGCACGGCTCCGACGGCCGCGATGATGAGCGTTCGTCGGTCACGCATAGAGGCTCGCGAGAAGCGCCTTCAAGCTCGTGCTGCGCTCCTCAAACCGCGTGATTTCTGCCCAAATTCTAACGTCGGAAGGCATACCGGCCGCTATACTGGGCTCAGTCTTAGGTCAGCGCCGGAGGCGCCAGCCTGAGCGCCATGTCCGATTCCGCCAGTAGTGGAGGGAGATAGCTGCTCGTGGCTCAGCTGGGCGAGATGCTGCGCTCGGCCAGAGAATTGAAAGGCGTTTCCCTGGCCCAGGCCGAGGCTGCCACCATGATCCGGCGCGCCTACCTCCAGGCGCTGGAAGATGACGAGCACGTGCTCCTGCCAGGCGCCGTGTACACCAAAGGTTTCCTGCGCAACTACGCCGTCTATCTCGGCCTCGACCCCAACCACGTGTTGAGCGTGTATCACCGCGAGCACCCCGACCGCACGGAGGACGTGGTGGCTCCTTCGAGCATCAACCCTCGGGGAACGAGCCAGCTGGTCAGCGGTGGCACGCTCGCCAGCCTGCTGCTCGTCGTCGTCGTCGGCATCTTCTCCGTGTACGCCTACCGCCAGGTGCAGAGCTTCCGCCAAACGGCGCCGACCGCGGCCGAAGCCTTCGTTCCCACGCCCACGGCTATTCCACCCACGCCAACGGCCATCGCGACCGTCGCCCCGGAGGCGACGGCCCAACCGAGCGAGCAGATCGAGCCAAGCGACGCCCTGGTCGCGGCTGAGGTCACCGCCAAGATTACGCAGGATGCCTGGCTGCAGGTCCAGGTGGACGGGCAGCAGAAATTTGAGGGTATCCTCAAGGCCGGCCAGACACAGACCTGGAAGGGGAACGACGACGTGTTCGTGTGGGCGGGCAACGCCGGCGGCGTAAGCATCGTGTTCAACGGCAAGGATATGGGCACGCTGGGTTCCGCGGGCCAGGTAGTCCGGCGCGATTTCCGCAAGGCTTGAGGACATGGCAGGCGAGTTTTCATTCGACGTCGTTTCACAGTTCGATCGCCAGGAGCTGGTCAACGCGGTCGACCAAACCAAGCGAGAGCTGGCAACACGCTACGACTTCAAGGGCACCAAAGCTGACATCGAGCTGGAGAAGGACGCCATCCAGCTCGTGGGCGATTCCGAGTTCCAGATCAAGTCCATCCAGGACGTACTGCAATCGAAGGCCATCCGTCGCGGGCTGTCGCTGAAAATCTTCGATTACGGCAAGGCGGAGCCGGCGTCGGGCAGCACCTACAGGCAGAAGATCGCCCTCAAGGCCGGCATCAACGAAGAGCTGGCCAAGAAGATCGCCAAGCTCGTGCGGGACGATATGCCGAAGGCGCGCACCCAGATACAGGGCGACGCGGTACGCGTGTTCAGCCGGAACAAGGACGAGCTCCAGGCGGTCATCAAGCTGCTGCGCGAGCAGGACTACCCCGTTCCGCTGCAGTTCATCAACTACCGGTGACCGGCCGGGCAGTGCTGCTAACATCAGCGCGTTGAGCGAAGGGCCGGTCCTCTGGGTCAAGTGCACCCGCTGTGGTGAGCTGCTCTATCAGCGAGAGCTGACTAAGAACCTCCAGGTCTGCCACAAGTGTCAGTACCACTTCCGCCTACGCGCGCCTGAGCGCATCGAGCAGTTTGCCGACCCCAACAGCTTTCGCGAGCTGGACGCGGACATAGCGTCCGCCGATCCGCTGCGCTTCATCGCCAAGGAAAAGTCATATCCCGACCGGCTGGTCGAAGCCCGTCGTTCCTCCGGCCTATCGGAGGCCATTGTCTACGGAACCGCTCGGCTCGATGGCGAGCCCATCGTGCTGGCGGTCATGGATGCTTCCTTCCTTGGCGCCAGCATGGGCAGCGTCGTGGGCGAGAAGATTGCGCGCAGCTTCGAGCGGGCGCTGGCCGAGCGCTGCGCCCTGGTCATCTTTGCCACCTCCGGCGGCGCGCGCATGCACGAGGGGCTGTTTTCCCTCATGCAGATGGCCAAGACTACTGCCACCGCGGCGCGCCTGGCTGAGGCCGGGCTGCCATTCATCTGCATCTGCACCGATCCGACGTATGCCGGCGTTACGGCCAGCTTCGTCTCCATCGCCGACGTCATCCTGGCTGAGCCCGGAGCGGCGATAGGGTTTGCTGGCCCGCGGGTCATCGAGCAGACGACCAAGCACAAAGTCGGCGCCGACGAGCGGGACTCGCAGTACATGCTGGCCCACGGCATGATCGACGCCGTCGTTCCACGGCCGGAGCTGCGTGACACCGTTACTCGCTTGGTGCGCCTCCTCGGCGGCCAAGCGCTGCCGGAGTCAGTGGAGCGGCCGGCGGTCCAGACCCCAGCCGCCTCCGCAGGGGTCAAGCTCCTGGATTTCGAACACACCCTGGCCGACGTCGAGCACCAGCTGGGTGACGCATACAAGCACGCCGCGAAAGGCGACGCTCGGGCCCAGCAGCGATCGGCGCAGCTCGAAGAGACGCTGCGGGAGAAGCTAGCCGGGCTCTACCGGCAGCTCAAGCCGTGGCAGAAGGTCCAGGTGGCGCGACACCCGGCTCGAATCCATCTGAACGAAGTCATCGCGGGCGTCTTCACCGACTTCATAGAGCTGCACGGAGACCGCCGCTTCGGCGACGACGCCGCTATCGTCGGCGGTCCGGCCAGACTGGCCGGACGCCCGGTAATGGTCATTGGGCATCAGAAGGGTCGGGATACGCGAGAGAACGTGTTCCGAAACTTCGGCATGGCCCATCCCGAGGGCTACCGCAAGGCGCAGCGCCTGATGCGGCTGGCGGAACGCTTTGGCCTGCCGGTGCTGTGCTTTCCCGATACCCCGGGCGCCTCGCCGGTCATGGACGACGAATCACGAGGCCAGGCCGAAGCCATCGCCAGCAACCTGCTCACCATGCTCTCGCTGCACGTGCCGGTCATCGTGACGATCATCGGAGAAGGCGGCAGCGGCGGAGCGCTGGCCATCGGTCTGGGCGATCGCGTCCTCATGCTCGAGCACGCCGTGTACTCGGTCGCCTCCCCGGAGGGCTGCGCCGCCATCGTCTGGCGTGACTCTGCCTTCGCTCCGCAGGCGGCCGAAGCCATGCGCGTTACCGCCCAGGAGCTCAAAGCCCTGGACTTGATCGACGGGATCGTGCCTGAGCCGGTGGGGGGCGCGCATCGTGATTACGCTGCCTGCTGCGCGAACCTTGCCACGGCGCTGCGAATGGAGCTTGCCGGCATCGACGCCGGCGATCCGGAGGCACTGGTGCGCCGGCGGCGGGAGAAGTATCGGGCCATGGGACCCATCGCCCAGCCGGAGCCGGACCCGCAGCGCGTCAGCGAGCTGGCGCAGGTCCCCTTCGTGGGGCACAGGGAGTAGCCGTAGGGTTGCTTCGCTGGGCCAGGGCTCAATCGCCCTGGTCGGAGCCCAGCTCCACCCTCCTACGCGCAATCGTGGATTGCTGGCAGCGCAGCCACTGCTCTTCGCTCATCAGCACGCTGGTGTGCGCCGTCACGACGACGCGATCATCGACCTCGAGCATGATCCACAGCCGGTTGAAGGCACGCCTGAGGTTATCGAGTGTCGACAGCTCCTCCGGCAGCTCCGCCAGATGCCTCTGCAGAAGGTCGATAGCCTGGTACAGTACCTCTTTGGGCTCGTAGTTCTTGCGATAGGCCCATACAGGATCGGCCATCATTGGCGGTGGCGAAGCTTCGGACAATGCTCCCATTATGGCAACCATGGGGGATACATTTGGAGTAAGCCAAGCAGGGAGGGGGAATAATGTCGCGCGAGCCGCTGCAGGATGGCGCCGTGGTTTTAGCTGAAGGGACCTTCCGAGCGTGGATACGGTGACAGCGGCAGCTCGGCAACAGAGGTAGGAATGGCAGGAGCGAGTACTGGGCAGGGTCTGGACCTGATGAAGCTCTTCGCGCTGCGCGAAGAGTTCGGATCCAGCGTCAAAAAGGGCGACGTGATCTTCTCCGTGGGTGACGCCGCGGACAAGTTCTACGTGGTCATGCGCGGACGAGTGCAGCTGGAACGCGCAGGTCAGGATGCACAGACGGTCGCCCCGGGCGATCTCTTCGGTGAGGTCGATCTCTTCACCGGCAGGCCGCGAGTCAGCAAGGCGACGGCATTGGACGATTCCCAGCTGCTTGGGTTCACCGCGGAAACGGCCATTCGGCTGGCCGAGGCCACGCCCTCGTTCGCCCTGGTAGTCATCCGCAAGAGCTGCGAGCAGGTGGTTCGCGCCGAATCCCGGGCGGCTGCGGCGCCCGCGGCTGCGACGCCCGCGGCGGCCGCGGCTGCGGCGCCGAGCGCGGCAGCGCCTCCAGCCGCTGAGACAGCCCAGGCCGCCGCTCCCGAAGCCCCGGCAGGCGTAGCCGGCCAGGTGGGTCCGGTGCTCAGCGTGGACTACGCCAATGCGCTGTGGAAGAAAGACGTGAAGTGTCCGAACTGCCGGACCACCTTCCATGCCTGGAACGTGCGATCGCAAGCCATCAACATGACCGAGCGCGACAGCGACTTCATGAACCACTACACCGGCGTCGACCCCAACTGGTATGCCGTGTGGGTCTGCCCCAACTGCAACCTTGCAGCCTATGCAGACGACTTCGCCAGCATGCAGTCGGTCCAGGTAGCCCGGGTCCGGCCCGCGCTGGAAGAGCTGAAGAAGGCCGATCCCACCAAGTACGACTTCACCTACTACCGTGACGGCGGGCTGGCCCTCCGCAGCTACCAGCTGGCGACGGCCTTCTATGACGGACTGCGGGGCGGCGCTGAGAAATGCGCCGGTCTGTACCACCGCATGGCCTGGGTAGAGCGAGTCCGCGGCGACAGCGACCAGGAGAAAGCCTACCTGGCCAAAGCGAGCGAGTGGTACGAGAAAGCTTTCACTACCAGCGACGCCGCCAAACAGGGGGTGCTGTGGGCGTACCTCATCGCCGAGATCGACATGCGGCTCAACAAGTACGAGGACGCGGTGAAGTGGTTCGGGACCGCCGCTTCTCAGCCCGACTTCAAAGCGCAGCCCCTGCTCGAAAAGATGGTTCGGGACCGCTGGGCGGAGGCAGGCGACATGGCCAAAGCGGCCAAAGCCGCCAGCTGATCGGCCGAGATGGAGGCCGAGCGTCGATCAGCGGCGCGACGCCGGCCAATGGCGCAGCAGTGAAGGCGCCAAGGGAAGCGCACCGCGCAAGATAGCTGAGCCGGCGCGCAGACAGGCACGCTCGGCCGTCCCCCAGCTCAGGTTGTAGGCCTGCCGAACCTGCGCCGGCAGCAGCCCGATGGTCGGCAGGGCGCCGAGCCAGTCCACCGCCCAGTGCAGTTTGCCGGGCAGAGGGATGGGGCGCAGGACCTCTCCGGCCAACCAGCGTGTCTCATCTGTGACCGTAATGACGCCGCTGGCGTAGGTGTCGTCCATGTATGATCGAAGCTCGGCCGAGCTCTTCGGCAGATAGCCGCGAGGCATGCCCAGCAGTGACTCCACGACGGTGGCCTCCGCGCAATAGGCGTCGACCTCCTCGCGGCTGAGCGGTCCAACGAACACGCGGTACGTGCGCGGCAAGACGTCTATCAGCGTGGCGTGGACCCAGCGCAGCAGCTCGGGATCATGCGCCGAGTAATGCGTCCCGGCCGGCAGTGGACCCGCCTGCCTCCGCAGCCGGCCGTGGACTCGATCGTGGATGCCGTTGATCTTGTTCGCCGTGCGGCGCACATCCTCAGGGCTGCCGAAGGTCAGCAGCAGCATGGACTCAACCGTGCTCCTCAGCCGCTCCAAGCGCCGCCGCGGTTCCGCGACGAAGACGCTGTGGTCCAACACACCTGCCAGCACCAGGGGATGCGCCAGCTGCATGAGCACCGCCGCCGACCACCCCAGCAGCACCACGATCTCGCGGTTGATCTTCCAGGCCACGCTGTTGGGCCCGCCGAGCGACAGCCGCTCGTAAGCGGTCTGCTGGGCGGCGGCGACCTGCTGGTTGGCGCTCAGTTCGATCATCGTGCTTTCTCCAAACAATACGGCTCAGCGCCGTTCGAGGGGATCTGCCGGGGCTCCAAACGGTACGCTCTCTGCAACACGGATGACGTCTCCTTTCAGCTCCCGGACCGGCGGCGCAACGGTCGAGCTACGCCGTGTCAGCAAACACTTTGCCGAACGTTCACGGTCAGGGAGCCAGGTGGGCGCCGTCAACGACCTGTCGCTGCTGGTGCCGCCCGGAGAGATCTGTGTCCTGGTCGGGCCGAGCGGCTGCGGAAAGACGACCACGCTGAAGATGATCAACCGGCTGATCGAGCCCAGCAGCGGGGAGATCCTGATTGACGGCCAGCCGATCTCCCGCATTCCCCCCACCAAGCTGCGCCGCCGCATCGGCTACGTCATTCAGCACATCGGCTTGTTCCCGCACAGGACGATAGCCGACAACATCGCCACCGTCCCACGCCTGCTCAACTGGCCGGAGGATCGGGTGCGCCGGCGCGTCGACGAGCTGCTGCACGTCATTGGCCTGGATCCGGCCGTGGTCCGAGGACGCTATCCGGCCGAGCTTTCCGGAGGCGAACGACAGCGAGTCGGCGTGGCTCGCGCCATGGCTGCCGAGCCGCCGGTGATGCTCATGGACGAGCCGTTCGGGGCGGTGGATCCCATAGCTCGCGCTCGGCTGCAGAACGAGTTCCTGCGGCTCCATCAAGAGCTCAGGACCACGGTGGTGTTCGTCACGCATGACATCGACGAAGCGATAAAGATGGGCGACCGCGTGGCGGTCATGCAATCCGGCGGCCTGCTGGCTCAGTACGCGCCGCCCGAAGAGCTGCTCACCAGACCGGCCAACGACTTCGTCGCCCGTTTTGTGGGGGCGGACCGCGGCCTCAAACGACTGGCGCTCACGACCGTCGGCGAGATCGAGCTAGGCCAGGCGCCCATTGTCGTGGAGGGCCAGCCCCTCGGGCCTGAGGGAGCGGGGGCCCCAACCATGCCTGCCTACCACCTGCTGCTCGACGATGGGCGGCGCCCCATCGGCTGGCTCAACAGCCGCCGCATGGCCGCGACTGGCAAGACGAGTCGCGACCAGGCTGACGAATCGTCGCCGTTCGTGCAGCGCGACACCAACCTGCACGATGCGCTTTCGATGCTGCTCGGCCTGGCCGTTCAGACTGCCATCGTGGTCGACGATCAGGGCCGCTACAGCGGTGTGATCACCCTGGAAGACATCGCGCGAGCGCTGCGATCGGCCATCGAGAGCGCGCCGGTGCCCACTCCTGTCCCATGACACCGGGCGAACCGCTCATCCGCTGGGAGTGGATAGCCGCGCACTTAGGCGACGTCGGGCACCGTATCCTGGAGCACCTCGTGCTCACGGGCCTGGCGGTGAGCATAGGCTTCGTCCTGTCGCTGGCGCTGGGAGTATGGGCTGCCCACCGTCCCGGCGTGTACGCGCCGATCACCTGGGTGGCCGGCGTGCTGTACACCATCCCCAGCCTGGCGCTGTTCGCCCTCCTGATCCCCTTCACCGGACTATCGGTGCTCACGTCCGAGATTGGGCTGGTCAGCTATACGCTGCTGATCCTCGTGCGCAACATCGTCGCCGGCATCCGCTCGGTGCCAGCAGACGTGCGCGAGTCCGCTCTGGGCATGGGCTACACCCCGGCCCAGGTGCTGTGGAAGGTTGAGCTGCCCCTTGCCATGGGAGTGATCGTGGCCGGGCTGCGAGTCGCCACCGTGACCACGGTAGGACTGACCACCGTGACCGCCCTCATCGGGCAGGGCGGCCTGGGCTACTTCATCATCGACGGCATCCAGCGCTTCTTCTCCACCCCCCTCATCCTCGGCGCCGTCCTGTCAGTACTGCTGGCCATTGCCCTCGACTGGCTCCTCGTCCAGGTGGAGCGCCTGGCCACTCCTTGGGCCCGAACCAGGCAGTGATTCGCAGCCTATGGCCTTTCTAGCCGCTGTCGCCGCCTGGCTCACGGATCCGCTGCACTGGCAGGGCTCGGACGGCATCCCCACGCGCGTAATGGAGCACCTGGAGCTATCAGCCGCGGCGACGGCGATCGCCGTCCTGCTGGCCCTGCCGCTCGGCATCTATCTCGGCCACAGCCGGCGTTTTGGCTTCTCCGCGGTGAACGCCGCCAACGTCGGCCGGGCGCTGCCATCGCTGGCGCTGATCGCTTTGGCGCTTCCCGTGTCGTTCGCACTGGGGCTGGGCCTGGGCTTCTGGCCAACCTTGATAGCCCTCGTGCCTCTGGGCATCCCGCCCATCCTCACGAACAGCCTCACCTCCGTCCGAGAAGTCGATCGGGACGTTGTCGATGCGGCTCGAGGCATGGGCCTGAGCGGCTGGCAGCTCCTGTTCCAGATCGAGATCCCCATCGCCGCGCCGATCGTGATCGCCGGCGTGCGAAATGCCGCGGTCGCCATCGTGGCCACGGCGACGCTTGGCGCCGTCGTCGCGGGCGGAGGTCTCGGCCGCTACATCGTCGACGGCCTGGCCCGCCAAGAGCACGAACGGCTGTTCGCCGGAGCGCTCCTGGTCGCTCTGCTGGCCATTGTCACGGAGCTGGCCTTCGGTGTGCTGGAACGGCTGGCCGTGAGTCCCGGCGTGCGCAGAGAGCTCCAACCAGGCGCGCCGGACTAGGAATGCCGGCGGCGCCAGCGGTGTATGCTAGGGCAAATTCCGGTTGCGACAGGCGGTCCGAACGCCGCCCTGCGACAGGCCCGCGGCGGCCTTCGAGCGCCAACCAACTAGGGAGAGAACAATGAGCCCATTCCGAACGATCATCCCATTGATAACGGCTGTTGCTCTGGGACTCGCGGCCTGCGGAGGCAGCGCCGCGCCGGCAGCCAGCAGTGCCGCTCCGGCCAGCGTGGCTCCGGCCAGTGCAGCAAAGCCTGCCGCCAGCAGTCCCGCGGCCAGTGCCAGCCCGGCCAGCGCTAAGCCGGCAGCCAGCGCCAGCGCAGCCGCCAGCGCCGCTTCGAGCCCTGCTGCCAGTGCCTCCGCCGGGACCAAACCCACCGTGACCATCGGTTCGACCAACTTCTCCGAGCAGCTGGTGTTGGGCGAGCTGTACGCCCAGGTGCTGGAGAACAACGGCTACAAGGTGACGCGCAGCTTCAACCTCGGCTCCCGGGAGATCGTGGAGCCGGCGCTGGAGTCGGGCAAGATCGACATGGACGGCGAGTACATGGCCACGCTCCTGCACTTCATCGACAAGAACGCCAATCCATCCACGGACGCCGCCCAGACGGCCCAGCAGCTGCAAACGGCCCTGGCCGCCAAGAATCTGACCCCGCTGCAGTACGCCCCCGCGGTCGACAACGACGGCTTCGTGGTTACCAAGGCAACCGCCGACAAGTACAACCTGAAGAAGATCAGCGACCTCGCGCCTGTCGCCAATGAGATGATCCTGGGCGGGACGCCTGAATGCCCGACCCGGCCCTTCTGCCTGATAGGGCTGCAGAACACCTACGGCCTGAAGTTCAAGGACTTCAAGCCGCTGGACACCGGCGGGCCAATTACCGTTCAGGCGGTGGAGAGCAACCAGGTGCAGGTCGGGGAGCTGTTCACCACGGACGCCAACATCACCACCCACAACTTCGTCCTGGTCGACGACGACAAGCACCTGCAGCTGGCCGACAACATCGTGCCCGTGGTGCGCAACGACCTGCTGGCCAAGGTCGGCCCGGACTTCAAGACCTCCATCAACGCCATCGCGCCCAAGCTGACCACGGCAGAGCTGACCGGCCTGAACAAGCAGGTGGGGGTTGACAAGAAGGACCCCAAGGACGTCGCTGCCGCCTGGCTCAAAGCCAACGGCCTCGTGAAATAGCTCGCCAAACCTTGCGCTAAGAGGGTCACGCCGGCGCCATTGCGTTGCTGCACGACCGTCGTGTGAGCCGAGCGCAGCCGGCAACCGGCTGCGCTCATGCCACCAAGCCTTCGGGCGAGAATGGGCCCATGGCGCCGGATCGACTTTGAAAGCATGGCGTCAGCTCCCAACGAAGCGATAGGCTAAGGACCATGCCCGCTCGTCCAGCCATAGGCGTGACCTGCGGAACGCTGCGCGGTCCGAGCGAGCCGGCGTACGGCGTAAACCAGGCCTACGTGACCGCCCTTCAGCAGGCCGGAGGCGCCGTCATCCTCATTCCGCCCGCTCAACCAGACGAGCTGGCTCGCCTGGTTGAGCGGCTCGACGCGCTGCTGCTCCCGGGCGGCGCCGACGTCGATGCGGCCCTCTACCATGAGCCCCCCGGTCCCAAAATGGGCGACGTGGACCGGCCTCGCGACGCCTCTGAGCAGGCAGCCCTTCGGGCGGCCATCGATCTGCGGAAACCGGTCCTGGGTATCTGCCGGGGCCAGCAGTTCATCAACGTGGCGCTCGGCGGCAGCCTGTATCAGGATCTGGTCTCGGACCTGGGCCCGAGCTTCGACCATCACACCGAGCCGGAGCTCGGCCGGCAGCACGAGCTGCATCGGATTGAGATCGAGCCGCGCAGCCGTCTGGCGCACATAACCGGCGAACGGCAGCTGAAGGTCAACAGCTTTCACCACCAGGGGGTCAAAGAGGTCGCACCGGGGCTGCAGGTCAGCGCCCGCAGCCCGGATGGCATCGTCGAGGGGCTGGAATCACCGGATGGGCTGATCCTGGCCGTGCAGTCACACCCGGAAGAGCTGCTCCATCGAGACTGGGCCAGGGCGCTCTTCCAGGCCTTGATCGAGGCAGCCGGCAGCGGTTCGTTCGGACCTGCCTCTCTATAATTCGACCGCATGTTCGACATCCCCGCGCGTATTCGGCGGGTTCGTGACGAGCTCGATAAGCAGCAGCTCGATGCGCTGCTGGTCAGTCAGCCGGAAAATCGCCGTTACCTGAGCGGCTTCACCGGTTCGGCCGGCTACCTGCTCATCTCGTCACGGGCAGCGCTGCTGCTCAGCGATTTCCGTTACATGACGCAGGGCCCGGAGCAGGCGCCCGACTACGAGTTCGTTCGCATCGAGCGCGGCTTCCCCAAGCAGGGACTGAGGGCGATCCTGGAGCGAGCCGGCGGCAGCCGCATCGGCTTTGAAGCCGAGCACATGACGGTCGCTGGTCAGGCCGCCTGGCTCGAAGGGCTGCAGGCGGCCGGGCCGAGCGTCGACCTTGTCCCGACAGAGCAGCTCGTCGAGCGCCTGCGCGCCGTCAAGGACGAGCAGGAGCTGGCCATCATCGCCGAGGCCGTGCGCGTCGTCGATGACGCCTGGGCGAAGCTGCGAGAGTCGATCAAGCCCGGTCTAACTGAGCGACAGGTCGCCTGGCGGCTGGAGCAGCTCATTCGTGAGGAGGGCGCGGAAGCCCTGTCGTTCCCCACCATCATCGCGTCCGGTCCCAACGCCGCCAAGCCCCATCATGGCATCTCAGAGCGCGAGATCCGCTCCGGCGAGCCCATCGTGTGCGACTTCGGCGCCAAGTACCAGGGCTACTGTTCGGACATCACGCGCACCGTCTGCATCGGGCCGCCCGATGGCCGCTTCGAGGAGATCTATGCGCTGGTGCTCGACGCGCAGACGACGGCGGAGCAGCGGATCGTGCCGGGCATCGAAGCCCGGCGGGGCGACGAGTACGCGCGCCAGGTCATTGCCAGCGCCGGCTACGGCGAGCAGTTCGGCCATGGTTTGGGGCACGGGGTCGGCCTGGAAGTGCATGAGGCGCCCACCATGGGACCAAGCGGCACCCTGACGCTCGAGCCGTCCATGACCGTCACGGTCGAGCCGGGTGTGTACCTGCCGGAATGGGGTGGCGTGCGTATCGAGGACATCTGCTTCGTACGTCAAAATGGACTCGAGGTAGTCAACAAGGCCACCAAGGACCCGCGGATTTGAGCGCGTGAGCCTCAGCCGCTCGCTCGTAATCTCCCATCTCGCATCTATCGATCTGGAGGACGAACTTGATTAGCACTGGCGAGCTCAAACGAGGCTTCGTCATCGAGCTGGACAACGAGCTCTGGCAGGTGCTCGAGTACACCCATCTGAAGCTCGGACGAGGCAGCGCCCAGGTGCGCATGAAGCTGCGCAACGTTCGCACCGGGTCAAACGTCGAGCGCACCGTGCAGGCGGGCGAGCGCTTCCCCCGCATCCGGCTGGACCACCATTCCGTGCAGTTCCTGTACGAGGACGATGGCCAGTACCACTTCATGGATACGGAAACGTTCGATCAGCTCACCCTCGGCAAGGACATCCTGGGCGACAACGTCAAGTGGATGACCGAAAACATGACCATGGAGCTGATGACCTACGGCGACGAGCCGATCGACGTCGAGCTGCCGATCACGGTGGAGCTCGAAGTCATCGAAACCGACCCGGGCTTCAAGGGCGACACCGCCACCGGGGGCAACAAGCCTGCCAAGGTGTCCACCGGAGCCACCGTGGCCGTGCCGCTGTTCGTCAACCAGGGTGAGCGCATTCGCATCGATACCCGCACCGGGCAGTACATCGAGCGCGCCTAGGCCGCCTGTGAGCTCGAGCCATGGCCGAGACTGATCCATCCACCGGAGCCGCGCGATCCGTCCTCGGTGAGGACGTGATAGCCCTGATCGAGCTGTTCCATCACAGCGACCTCACCGATCTCAGCGTCGAGCGGGCGGGCCGCAAGCTCGTGCTGCGAAAGGGCGCGGCCCAGGTCGAGCCGAACGTCGATGCGCAGGAGCAGGTGGAAGAGGAAAACGCTCCGGCCGCCGGTGTGCCGGTGAAAGCGCACCTCGTCGGTGTGTTCTACGCGGCGCGCGACAAGCGCGGCACTCCGGTCGTGACCCTGCACCAGCAGGTGACCAAGGGCCACGTCCTGGGCTTCATCGAAGCGATGGACATCATGAACGAAGTCGAAGCTCCGCTTTCCGGCGAGGTGATCGAGATCGCGGTTCGCAGCGGGCAGCCGGTCGAGTACGGCCAGGCGCTGCTGACCATGATCCCCGAGGAGCCATGAGCCCATCCGTCGCCTACCCGCTATCGAGCCACCCACGCCTCGGCACGCGGCACGCGGCGCTCGCCTGACATGCGCATCCTGAAGGTCGAGCAGCTCGTTCGCTATCTGCGCGAGCTGTTCGAGTCCAATCCGATGCTCCAGGACGTGTGGGTCCAGGGGCAGATCTCAAACGTCACTCGGTCCCCACAGGGGCACCATTACTTCACCCTCAAAGACCGTGAGGGCCAGATCAACTGCGTCCTGTTCCGCCAAGCCATGGAGCTGCAAGCCGTGGCTCCGAGCAATGGCATGGCCGCGGTCGTTCATGGCCGGGTGGCCGTGTACGAGTCGCGCGGCCTGTTCCAGCTCGTGGCAGACCTCATCCAGCCGGAAGGCGTCGGCAAGCTGCACCTGCAGTTCGAGCAGCTGAAGGCCCGGCTGACGTGCGAAGGCCTGTTCGATCAGCAGCGCAAACGGCGCCTGCCGCGCTGGCCTCGGAGGATCGGCGTCGTCACGTCGCCAACGGGGGCCGTGCTGCACGACATCGTCAACGTCATTCGCCGCAAGTACCCCGCCTGCCAGCTCGTGCTGGCTCCGGCTTTCGTGAGTGGCGAGCAGGCCGCTCCGAGCGTTGTGGCGGCGCTGCGCGCGCTGAACGAGTCGCGCCTGGTGGAGCTGATCATCGTGGCCCGCGGAGGCGGCTCGCTGGAAGAGCTGTGGCCGTTCAACGACGAGCGGGTGGCGCGGGCCATCTTCGCCTCTCGTGCACCCGTCGTTTCCGCCGTTGGACACGAGACCGACGTGACGATTGCCGACCTGGTGGCCGACGTCCGGGCGCCAACGCCGTCGATCGCGGCCGAGCTGGCCGTTCCCGACCTGCAGGGCGAGGTCGCCAAGCTGAAGCGATACCAGGAGCAGCTCGATGCCCTCCTGCCGACACGCATCAGCCACCTTCGGCAGCGTGTCGGCACGCTTCAGGCAGCTGTCGAGAACAACTCCCCGCGCGCCCGTCTGGAGCACGACCGCAAGCGCGTCACTGCACTGCACGACAACCTCGAAACCTGCCTGCGGCATGGACTGGCCCTGCGGCGGGAGCGGGTGAACGGTGTCGAACAGCGGCTTGCGCTCATGAACCCCTACGCCACGCTGGAGCGCGGCTACTCCATCACCTACGACCCCCGCGGCCATGTGGTGAGCAGCACCAGCCAGGCGCAACCTGGGGACCCGCTGGAGATCCAGGTGGCGGACGGCCGCATCAGCGTCGAAACCACCCGACAGCAGGACGGGCGTTCGGAAACTGCCGGCACCGTCCAAGCCCTGCCGGCCGCGACGTCGCCTTTCGCGGCCCAGCCCGCCGGCGCGGACCGTGGCTGAGTCGGTGAGCGGGCCAGCCGAGCCCGCTCTGACCTTTGAGCAAGCCTACGCCGAGCTGGAACAAACCGCCGCCGCCCTGCAGCAGGGTCAGCTGTCGTTGGATGAGACCTTGCGCCTCTACGAGCGAGGCTCGTTCCTGGCTCGCTACTGCCTGGAAAAGCTCGACGGCGTGGAATTGAAGGTGACGCAGCTCCTGAGCCGCGCCAATGGCGGCTACGCCACCAAACCGGTCGTCTCTGAGAAGGATGTCACGCCTCCGGAGAGCCCATCACCAGCTCCTCCCAACGAGCCGGACAGTGACCCGCTGCGAGAGCAACGGGAGCTGTTCGACTAGCGCTGCCAAGCCGGCTGCCACGCTCATCACGGCACCCTCGGTGCTAGAATCCGCCTCGAGGACAGAGGTATGTCGGGACATTCGAAGTGGGCGCAGATCAAGCGCCAAAAAGGCGTTAACGATACCCGCCGAGGGCAGCTTTTCACCAAAGTCGGCCGCGAGATCACGGTCGCCGCGCGTGAGGGCGGCGGGGACCCCGACGCCAACTTCCGCCTGCGGCTGGCGATGCAGAAAGCGCGCGAAGTCAACATGCCACAGGACAACATCCAGCGCGCGATCAACCGCGGCACCGGCGCGGACAAGGAAGGCGGCAGCCTCGAAGAGCTGATGTATGAGGGTTATGGCCCGGGCGGCGTAGCCATGATGGTCCAGGTCCTCACAGACAACCGCAACCGAGCCGCAGCGGACGTGCGCAACGTCTTCACACGCGGTGGCGGCAATCTCGGTGAAGGCGGCTCTGTGGGCTGGATGTTCGAGCAAAAGGGCCTCATCACGCTGGAGCTGGAAGGCAGCAGCGCCGAGGAAGCGGAGATGGCGGCCATCGACGCCGGCGCCGACGACATCCAGGAATCCGACGGCGTGCTCGAGGTCTACACCGACAAGGCCGAGCTCGACGCGGTGCGTCGAGCTCTCGACGGTCAAAAGCTCAAGATCAGCTCGGCCGAGCTGGTGATGGTCCCCAAAACGAGCGTGGACCTGGAGGAGAAGTCGGCCGTAGCGGTGGCCCGGCTGATCGATCGCCTGGAGGAGCTCGACGACGTCCAGCGAGTCTTCGCCAACGCCGAGATCTCCGACGAGATCATGGCCAGCATCGCCGGCTAGCGCCTCGCGCCCAGCGACTTGCGCCCAGCGACTGACGGCGACAGTAACGATCATTAAATCGTGATCGTTGTTCCGAGGCTTGGGCTAGAATGTAGCCCAACGTGCGCATCCTAGGAATCGATCCCGGGACGGCCACCACCGGCTACGGCCTGATCGACTCCGGCCCTGACGGCGACCATGCCGTGATCTTCGGCGTCATCCTCACCGCCGCCAACCTCCCGCTGGAGCGCCGGCTGCACGCCATCCATGCCCAGCTCGCGGATCTGATGAGCCAGCACCGGCCGGAGGCCTGTGCCGTGGAGGAGCTGTTCTTTGGCCGGAACACCCGCTCAGCCTTCAGCGTGGCGCAGGCTCGGGGTGTGGCCCTGCTCGCCGCCGCGCAGCACGGACTGAGCGTGGAAGTGTACCGGCCCATCCAGGTCAAGCAGGCAGTCGCCTCCTATGGCGGCGCCACTAAGCAGCAGGTCCAACACATGGTGCGAACGCTGCTGCGCCTCGACAGCGTGCCGAAGCCCGACGACGCCGCGGACGCTCTGGCCATCGCGCTGTGTCATGCCCACTCCTACGTGGCAGCGGGCCGGCTGCGCGCCGCCCTGGGCTTGTGAGTTTCGAGCAGCGACCGTGATTGCCGGCCTCGAAGGTGTGATCGTCCGCCGCGGTGGAGACTACGTGGTGGTGAACGTGGGCGGCGTACACTACCGTGCCAGCGTCTCGACCCAAACACTGGCCGGCCTGGGCGCTGAAGGCGCCCAGGTGCAGCTGTCGACCTATCTGCACGTGCGTGAAGACGCCTTGCAGCTCTATGGCTTTCGTTCGGCAGAGGAGCAGGAGCTGTTCGAGCAGTTCCTCAACGTCAGCGGCATCGGCCCCAAGAGCGCCCTCGCGCTGGCCGGCGCCATGCCGGCCGATGCTCTCAGGCAGGCCATCCAGGCCGGCAACGTCGATCTGCTGAAGCGGGTGCCGGGCATCGGTATCAAGACCGCCCAACGGCTGGTGCTCGAGCTGAAGGGCAAGCTCGCGCCTGGCATCGTGGCCCTGGGGCCCGCCGGAAGCCCGGAGGCGGAGCTGGCCGACGCGCTGGCGGGCCTGGGGTACAGCGCCGGCGAGATCGCCGCTGCTGTGAGCTACCTGCGCGGCGTTGACCTGCCACTCGAGGAAAGGCTGCGGCGGGCGCTGCGTTACTTCGCTGAGGGCGCGCCCGCCTGATGGACGAAGCCGAACGCTTGGTCGCTCCGGTCCAGCAGCCGGACGAAGGCGCGGTCGAGCTGAGCTTACGGCCGCGGTCCCTGCGCGAGTACATCGGCCAGGAGAAGGTCAAGGAGAACCTGGCCATCTTCGTGGAGGCGGCCCGCGGCCGGGGCGAGGCGCTCGATCACGTCCTGCTCTATGGTCCGCCGGGGCTAGGCAAGACCACACTGGCCAACGTGCTCGCAAACGAGATGGGCGTGCGTATCAAGACCACCTCCGGACCGGCCATCGAGCGGCCCGGCGACATGGCCGCCATGCTCACCATGATGAACAGGGGCGACATCTTCTTCATCGACGAAGTGCACCGGCTGCCGCGAGTGGTCGAAGAGGTGCTCTACCCGGCCATGGAGGATCGCGTCATCGACGTCATGATGAGCAAGGGACCGGCCGCCCACAGCGTGCGCATTCCGCTGCCCGAGTTTACGGTCGTTGGCGCGACGACGCGCTACGCCTCGATGACCTCGCCCCTGCGTGAGCGCTTCGGGGTCACCTACCGCCTGGACTTCTACGACTACAACGCGCTCAAGGAGATCGCCGTGCGCTCCGCCGCCATCCTGGACGTGCCAATCGACGAACGCGGCGCCATGGAGATCGCGCAGCGCTCGCGGGGCACACCTCGCGTCGTCAACCGCCTGCTGCGCCGTCTGCGGGACTACGCGCAGGTGCGCGGCCGCGGCCGGATCGATCGCGACACCGCGCAGCTTGCCCTGGCCATGCTGGAGATCGACGCGTTGGGGCTGGACGAGGTCGACCGCAAGCTGCTGCTGACCATCATGGAGAAGTTCGCTGGCGGCCCGGTCGGCCTGGATACGCTGGCGGCCTCGATCAGCGAGGAATCCGAGACCATTGAGGACGTGTACGAGCCGTTCCTGCTCCAGCTCGGCTTCATCAAGCGCACGCCGCGCGGCCGCGTCGCCACGCCCCTCGCCTACGAGCACCTCGGCAAGCCAATGCGCCCCGACCAGCCCGGCCTCTTCCAATAGGCGCCTCGTCCATGCCGTTCGCCGTCAGCCTGGCTTCGGCCTAACGCCAAGGGCAATTCCCCACCCCGCACGCCCGTCCCGTTGCCCTTCGTCCGGCGGCGCGCAACCCCAGCCGGAGCCGCAAAGCCCCGCCTTCCTAGCCGGCTAGGGCTGCCTCGTAGGAGCTTCCTTCCTCGTCCGGGATGATTTGAACGCGGCTGGGACCGAGCAGAGACCGCAGCTCCGCTTCGAGCCTAGGGTTCCACCAGGTCGTCGCCCCGGCGTGGTTCTCGATACGCAATCCACCTTCGATCAGCAGATCGAAGCGGTCGTTGCCTGCATACCGATGCAGCGCGTTGATAGCCCGCTCCAGGCACTGCATGTCCGCCTGAAGATCGTTCGTGCGCGGCACGTTGATACGCAGCCGCACCCGCGACTGTCGCTGCACCATGTCCTCGAGCGGCTGGACGCTCTCGCACAGGATCTGGGCCACGTCGTCGCGGAAGTCCACCTTGCCGCGCACCACCACCGGCGTCTCGTCGACCCAGTGCGAGCCGGTTTCGTCGTAGACACGGGGAAAGACGATCACCTCCAGCGAGCCCGTCAAGTCTTCGACCGTGGCTGCCAGCATCATCTTGCCCTGACGGGTGGCGATGCGCCGCTGCGCGCTGATGATGCCGCCGATGGTGATGGTCTTGCCCGCGTGCTCGGTTTCGATCTCGGCGATACGGCAGGTCCGAACGGCCGCCAGGATGTCCTCCAGTGGCATCAGCGGGTGATCGCTCAGATACAGGCCCAGGTGCTCCTTCTCCCAGGCCAGCTTGAGGCGCTGCGGCGTGTCGTCGGCCGCGCGCCGGGCGATTCCCCACGCGGTCGTCGATGCTGCCACGGCAGGCGACTCCTCGCCGATCACGTCGCTGCCACTGCCACCCGCCAGCATCAGCTCGAACATCGTGACCTGGCCGACTTCGGCCGCCCGCTGGGCCGCCTGCGCCGCCGACATCACGCGCTCCAGCTCGTCCAGCATCGCCTGCCGCCCGCCCAGGTCATCGCACAGATCGAACGCCCCACACTTGATCAGCGATTCGATCACCTTGCGGTTGATGTCCCTGAAGTCGACCTTCTGGCAGAAGTCGTCCAGGGAGCTGAAGGAGCCCTTGGCCTCGCGAGCCACGATGATGGCCTGGGCCGCTCCCCGACCGACGTTTTTCACCGCGGCCAGGCCAAAACGGATGGCCAGCGCCGGGGATGGCGCATCGGAAGCCTCAGCCGCCTCCTCGCCTGCCTGGTCCTCGCGCCTGACGATGGTGAAGTCGAGCCCGGATTCGTTCACGTCGGGCGGCAGCACCTCGATGTTCATGCGCCGGCATTCGGCCACGGCCGCGGCAACCTTATCCGAGTTGCCCTGCTGAGCGGTGAGCACCGCCGTCATGTACTCGACCGGATAGTTGGCTTTGAGATATGCCGTCTGGTAGGCCACGAGACCATAGCTGGCAGCGTGCGCCTTGTTGAAGCCGTACCCTGCGAAGGGCTCAATGAGCGTCCACAGCTGCTGCGCCTTGTCTTCGGTCATGCCGAGCCCTTCGCCGTTGGCGATGAGGCCGGACACCAGCTTCTCACGCTGCTGCTCCATCTCCGCGGCGATCTTCTTGCCCATGGCCTTGCGCAGCGCATCCGCTTCGGCCCAGGAGAAGCCCGCCATCTGCACCGCGATCAGCAGCACGTCATCCTGGTACGTCACGACCCCGTAGGACTCGGACAGGATGGGCTCCAGGCGCGGGTCGAGATAGGTGACCTTGGCGGGATCGTGCTTGCGCTCGATGAACATGGGGATGGTGTTCATCGGGCCCGGACGGTACAGCGCCACCATGGCCGCGATGTCGAAGATCGTCGTCGGCTTGAGCTGCTGAATGTAGCGCCGCATGCCCGCGGACTCGAGCTGGAAGATGCCGGTGGTCTCACCGCTGGAGAGCAGGTCGTAGGTTGGCTTGTCATCCAGCGGCAGGTTCTGAACGTCAACGTCGATGCCGCGACTGTCTTTGACGAACTGCACCGTGTTCTCGATCATCGACAGGTTGATCAAGCCCAGGAAGTCCATCTTCAGGAGGCCGATCTTCTCGACCGCGTTGAACTCGTACTGGGTGAGCAGGCTCACCCCGCAGGATGCCGCTTCGTCGTGATCGACCTGCTTGGTCTCACGCATCAGCGGCAGGTAGTCCACCAACGGCCTATCCGCTATCACCACGCCGCAGGCGTGCGTCGACACGTGCCGCACCGTGCCTTCCAGGCTCTGCGCCAGATCGATGACCTCTTTCACGTACGGCGTGGTGTCGTACAGCGTCCGCAGATCCGGAACCTGGTCCAGCGCCATGGCAATAGTGGTGGCCTGCGTGGGCTTGTCGGGCGGGATGAGCTTGCACAGCCGGTCCACGTCGCCGTACGGCATAGCCAGCACCCGTCCAACGTCCCGGATGGCCGCGCGCGCGCCCATCGTTCCAAACGTGCAGATGCGGGCGACTCGATCCTCGCCGTACTTCCGAACGACGTAGCTCAGCACCTCGTCTCGGCGCTTATCGGAGAAGTCCATGTCGATGTCCGGCCCGCTGGGACGTTCCTTGTTGAGGAAGCGCTCGAACGGCAGCTTGTAGAACAGCGGGTCCAAGCCGGTGACGTTCAGCAGGTAGGACACCAGGCTTCCGGCCGCGGATCCCCGGCCTGGGCCCACGGCGATCCCATGCTCTTTGGCCCAGTTGACGTAGTCGGCCACGATGAGCATGTAGGTCGAGTAGCCCTTCTCGACGATCACGTCGAGCTCGTAGTCGATGCGCTGCCGGATCGCTTCGGTTACGGGGCGGTACTTCTGCTCGGCGCTGGTGTAGCACATCCTGCGGATGTACTCCTCCGGAGCCGAGCCATCCGGCGGCTCATAATGCGGCAGGATCCAGGTGCCAACCGGTATGTCCACGTGGCAGCGCTCGGCGATGGCCAGCGTGTTCTCACATGCCTGCGGGAGATCGGGAAAGAGCACCGCCATCTCCTGAGGCGAGCGAACGTAGAAGTGCTCACCGTTGAAGCGGAAGCGGTTCGGATCCGTGTAGTCCTTGCCAACCTGGATGCACAGCAGCACGTCGTGGGGCTTGTAGTCGTCGGAATTGGTGTAGTGCGAGTCGTTGGTGGCCACCAACGGCACGTTGAGCTTGGCCGACATCTCGACCAAGGCTTCGTTGACCAGCTTCTGCTCCGGGGTGTCGTGTCCCTGGACCTCGAAATACCAGTTCTCGGCGCCGAAAATGTCCCGATATTCCTCCGCCAGCCGCAGCGCCTTGTCGGGATTGTGCTTCAGGATGGCTTGGGAGATCTCCGAGCCGCAGCAGCCGGACAGGGCGATCAATCCCTCGCTGTGCTGGCGCAGGAGGTCGTGATCCACGCGCGGCTTGTAGTAGTAACCGTCCAGCCAGGCGGCGCTCAGCAGCTTCATCAGGTTGCGATAGCCGGACAGGTCCTTGGCCAGGACCGTGAGGTGGTAGTTCTCGCGGTCCTTGGAAATGTCCTTGTCCCGCAGACTGCGCTCGGCTATGTACAGCTCCGCGCCGATGATCGGCTGGACGCCCTTGGCCTTGGCTGCCTTGTAGAAGTCGATCGCCCCGTGCATGTTGCCGTGGTCGGTGATGGCGATGGACGACATGCCCATCTCTTTCACCCGATCGAGCAGCGAGTCGATCTTGGTCAGGCCGTCCAACAAGGAGTACTCGGTATGAACGTGCAGGTGGGCGAAGTCGTTCAGTGAGTGGGCGGCCAACGCCCATATGGTAGCGCTGCGGTGATCGTCTGGTAGACCAAATGTTTAGCCGAAGCTTTGTCCCGGCGCCATGTTGAAGCGACCCCAAAAGGTCTGTTCATTGCTACAGTCCACACATGCGGCAAGCGTGGTCCGCGTAGGGTCTTTCATGCGGCGCCTGCTCAATCCACGAGCCATTGTCGGCTTGGTCCTGGGCGCGATCGTGCTTTCGCTGCTGCTGAGCTTGTCCGACCTTCGCCAGGTTGCCCTTGCCTTCCAGCGCTTCCCGCCGGTGCTGATCCCTGTCCTGCTCGGCTTCATTGCCGCTCGCGAGGCGATTCGCGTCATCGAATGGCATTACCTGCTGCACGCGCTGCGCTTTTCGCCGCTGTGGCGGCACAGCCTGCTGGCCCTATTGGGCGGAGATGCCAGCCAGATCCTCCCGGCCGGGATCTACTTTCAGAATTACCTGCTGCAGCAGGCGGAGGGAACCAGCTTCGCCACTTCGCTGGCAGCAACGCTGGGCATGCAGCTGCTCGAAGGCGCCATCGCCTTGCTGGTGGTCGGCATCGTCGGCGTGCCGGGCTGGAGCTGGGCACGGCCGGCCATCGTGGTGGTCCTCGCGGGCTACGTGGCCTTCCTGGTGCTGGTGAGCAGGCGCCCTGTCGTCGAATGGCTCCAACGCCATTCGCCGGAGCAGCGTGCCGCGAAGTGGATAGCCGACCGCCTGAGCGACTTCCTAGAGGGCATCGAAGGCCTAATGGTCCCTGGCGTGATCCTGCGTGCAGGGCTGTTGACCGCCGCCTACATGGCCTTCACGGTGGCGGCGTTCTACGTGGTGGTCCAGGCCTACGGCCTGCCCAACATCGGCCCGCTGCAGGCCGCCGCCATCTACTGCTTCGTGCTGGCGCTGATCATCATCATTCCGCTGCCGTCGGACCTGGGCCTCAGCGAAGGCGGCGGGGTCGGCATCTTTCTCGCCTACGGTGTGCCGCTGTCACAGGGCTTGACCATCATGCTGATCAGCCGCTTCGCCTCCCTGCTCTTCACCGAGCTGCTGGCAGGGGTAGCCATGCTGGTGTTTCGCCGCGAAGCGCTCCATCTGACGAAACACGAGCGCCCGTCCGACGAGCCCCTTCCGGAGCCCTCTAGCGCGTAGCGTTGGCGGCGAAGCGTGCCCATACCAGGCTCAGCACCGCCAGCCCGGCAAACAGGATCGCGTGTTTGACGTGGATTGCCGTTGGGCTGTCGCTCACCAGTGCGTGGGTCACCCCCGGGATTAGATAGAAGACCGCGGCCAGCACGAACAGCACGGCCAGCAGCGCCGGGACAAATGCACGCGTCATCAAGATGCTCCTTCGGATATCAGTCTGGCGCTCAGCGCCGTGCCACGGTCAGGACGATTAACGAGAGTGCGCCGAAGGCCCAGCAGTAGTAGGCGAAAGGGTCCAGCCGGCCGATCTGAAAGTAGCGCATGAGGAACTTGACGCTGAGGAACGCGGTAACGCCCGCCAGGAGGCCTCCTACGATGGCCAGCCCCAGCAGGGGCCGCCCTTCGGGTGTGAGAAACGACGGCACTTCGAGCAGGCCGGCCGCTAGGATGACCGGCGTGGCCAGCAGGAACGAGAACCGCGCCGCCGGCTCGTGCCGCAGCTTGAGCAGCAAGCCTGCCACGATGGTGCTGCCGCTGCGCGAAATGCCCGGCAGCAGCGCCGCCGACTGCGCCAACCCAATCAGCACCGCCCCTCGCCAGGTGAGTGACTCCAGGCCCAGACCCTCGTCTCGGCCCGCTCTTGGCTGTCCTGCCGCGGCCGGCTGCCGCCGGCGCAGCCGCTCGCCGGCAAACATGATGAAGCCGTTGCAAATCAAGAAGACCGAGGCTGCCAGGGGCGCCGCGAAGAGCGCTTTCAACCGGCTTTCGAGGAAGAACCCCAGCAGCGCGGTGGGAATCGTCCCGAACACCAGCAGCCAGCCCAGCCGCTCATCCGGATCGGTGCTGAGCTTGCCCCGGGCAACACTCCGAATCAGCGCCACCACAATCGCCAGCCAGTCACGCCAGAAGAAGCACAGCAGCGCGCTGGCAGTGCCCAGGTGAAGCGCAACGAGGAACGGCAGAAACGTCGGGCTCTGCTGATCGAGGTCCCAGCCAATGAGCCGGGGAATGAGCACCGTGTGGCCGATGGAGCTGATCGGAAAGAGCTCAGATACTCCCTGCAGCACCGCCAGCCACAGGGCCTGGACAACCGACATTCAGCGGCCAAATGCTAACATCAGGCCCGAAATGCCGAAGGAATCCGGGGTCAACGCCGCTGCTGAAGGGGCGGCCCGGAAGCTGCTGGCCGGCACAGCGCCAAACACCCTCTTGCCCGATGAGCTCCTCGCCGCGATCGAAGCCCTGGGAGCCCAGCGCTCCACAGAGGCAGCCGACGTACTAGCGAGTATCCAGGAGCCGAAACAGGCAGCCAAAGCAGCTCGGAGGGCCCTGTTCCGGCTGCAAACCCAGGGCATCCATGCCACCCGGCCCTCGGCCGAGCAGCCCTCGGCAGCCGCTCCTCGACCGGCACCGAACATCAAGCTCTTGGACGCTCGCGTGTCTTCATACGACCCGCGTGGCACCCGCGCCGTCTCAATCCTGGCCGAGAAACCGTTTACTGGATTGATAAGTCTTCGGGCAATCGCCAATGATACCGACGGGTTGCTGGACATAGAGCTGACGACCACGACGAAGAAGGCATTCTACGCGCGGCTCGAAAATTTCAGCCGCCAGTATGACTACATCGATTTCGTGACGGTGGCGCCCGAGTACGCCAACCAGATCGTGCATCGCTGCGTGCGTCTCAACGAAAGCTCCAAGACCGCCGTGCCCCAGGACTTCGCCATGTGGAAGAGCTTCGGGGCCGAAGCGCCGGATCCGCCGCTGGAGCCCCCGATCCTCGTGGAGCTCGACGTGGATGAGGTACGCAAAGCTATCCCCCTCGACAAGACACGCGAGCTTGCGCACTCCGAGTTCGAAGCCTGGCTCTACGAAGAAGAGGCACTCAAAGAGCACGTCGCCAGGCTCGACACCGCGCGCGGAGGTCCGCTCGTCCTCAGCTCCGATGCGCTCAAGGGGCGTGAACAGACCATCGTCGACGAAGCCACCGACAGCATCTTCCAGGGCGACGAGCTGGGGCGGGCGAAGGAGCGGCTGCAGGAAACAGCTCACTACCTGCTGCAGCACAATCAGCGTGAGGCTGCCGAGCTCAGTCTGCGCGCTGCGCTCAGCGTGGACGAGCTGCCGCCGCACGAGCAGCCCTTCCTGCGCGAGCTCGTCCTCAAGAGCATCCAGGCCGCGACCAATCAGGACGTCGAGGGACATGAGCACGAGCATCCACACGAGCACGGCCATGAACATGCGCATGCGCCGGCGCGCACGGACTCGGGCATCATCCTTCCCACGTGACGCGCGTGTCGTGCCGGCAATGGCAGCTGCCTAGTGTCAAACCCCAGCCAACCCGCATCAGGGCCGGTCAGGCTGCGCGCCAATGTACACGGGAGGGTGCAGGGCGTCGGCTTTCGATGGTTCGTCCGGCAGCAGGCGCAGCTGCTCGGGTGCACGGGTTACGTTCGCAATGATCTGTCCGGCACCGAGGTCGAGGTGGTTGCCGAAGGACCACGGCCGGCCGTGGATCAACTCCTCGCCCACCTGCGGCGAGGTCCAGCGGGCGCATACGTCAGCCACGTAGACAGCGGATGGCAAACGAGTACCGGCGAATTCGACCGGTTCCAGATTCGCCACTAATCGCCGTCCCGGCGGAGGACTACCGAGTCCTGGCGCTGGCCACCGGCATGATGATGCTGACCGGCTTCGCCCTGCTGCTGGCGTTCATCTACTTCGTGCTGTTCGTGTGCACCCGGTTTCTTCCGTCGCTGACCGACAGCCACGGCGCCAAGATCGACAACATCTCGGGCAGCGCCGAGATCCTGCTGCCTGGCAGCAATCAGTGGATCCTGGCCGGAAACGGACAGCAGCTGGCCGAGGGCACCACCATTCGCACCCGCGAGAACAGCCGCGCTTTCTTGACGCTCTTCGATCAAAGCACCGTCACGCTGTATCCCTTGACGCAGATCACGCTGGATCTGGCACGCTCGAACCGCTTCGGCAAGCCGCTGAATGCCACGCCTCGAAACACACTGTCGCTGCGGGAAAGCTCCGGCCGGGCGCTCTTCGGTGTAGCCCACCTCAATCCCGTCTCCGCGCTGTCGTTCGCGGTGGCCAACGGGTCGGCTCGGGCAGCGCTGGATGAGGGCAGCTTCATCGTCAAGGTGACCCCCAACCAGACTTTCGAAGTCGTAGCCACCCGCGGCAGCGCCCGCGTCTCGGCAGCCGGACAGGAAGTGGCTGTGTACGGTGGGGAACGCACCCAGGTTCGCCCTCCCCGCCCACCAGAGCCGGCCATCCTCGCAGCCGAAGACTTGATCGAAAATCCCACCTTTACTCAAACCGACAGCGCCGGCAATCCCACCAAATGGGACTTCGTCACGCCGCCACCTGAAGCTCGCGACGTGGCGGGCAGGACACGCCTCACCTCGGATGACAGCTTCCCGGTGGTCCGCTTCACCCGTTCCGAGGCCATTTATCACGCCGAGCAGGGCATCACCCAGACCGTCAACCAGGACGTGACCGACTACAACATCGTGCGCCTGGACCTGCGCTTCAAGGTCTTTTCACAAAACGTTTCCGGAGGAGGAGACCAAGGGAGTGAGTACCCGTTGATGGTGCGCGTCCATTACCTGGATGAAACCGGAGCTTCGCAGCTGTGGGTTCGAGGCTTCTACGTTCACAACGATGCTGCGCTGCCGGTGACCAACGGACAGCAGGTCAAGGCCGGCGAGTGGAACGACTTCATCGGCGAGCAGGGACTCCAGCTGCAGCAGATCTTGCCGCGGCCGCAGATGATTCAGACCGTTGAGGTAGTGGCTTCGGGCCACGACTACGACAGTGAGATCCAGCGAGTGTCGCTGGTGGTCGAGTAGCCATGCGCTCCATCTGTGTGGTTGGCACCGGCTACGTTGGCCTGGTGACGGGAACCTGCTTCGCCGAGCTGGGCAACCAGGTAACGTGCCTGGATGTCGACGAAGCCAAGATCGCTCTGCTCAATTCCGGGAAGCTGCCTATTTATGAGCCCGGCCTGGCCGACCTCGTGCAGCGCAACTTCAATATGGGCCGCCTGCGCTTCACCACGTCGTACGCCGAAGGCATGGCGGCGGCCGAGTTCGTCTTCATCGCCGTGAACACGCCCTCTTCCGGCGACAACGGAGGCGCCGATCTGCGCTTCGTCGAGTCCGCCGCCAAGTCGATCGGCCGGCACTTGGACCACGACCTCATCATCGTGAACAAGAGCACCGTGCCGATCGGCACCGGGGACCTCGTCGCCAGCATCGTGCTGGCCGAGCGCAAGACCGACGCCCGGTTCTCTGTCGTGAGCAACCCTGAGTTCCTGCGAGAGGGGAGCGCCGTCGCGGACTGCTTGAACCCCGATCGCGTGGTCCTGGGTTCCACGAATCGGACCGCGGCCGAGACCGTGGCCGGCCTGTACCTGTCGCTGCGCTGTCCAATCATCATCACCGACCTGGCCACCGCCGAGATGATCAAATACGCCTCGAACGCCATGCTGGCGACCCGGATCTCGTTCATCAACGAGATCGCCGAGGTCTGCGAAGCCCTTGGCGCCGACGTCAAGCAGGTGGCCATCGGCATGGGCTACGACAAGCGTATTGGCAGCTCCTTCTTGGAGGCCGGGCTGGGCTACGGCGGCAGCTGCTTCCCTAAGGACGTCAAGGCGCTGATGCACATGGCTTCGACCCAGGGCTGCCATCCGCAGATGCTGCAGGCGGTCACCGATATCAATAGCGACCAGCGCAAGCGAGCGGTGGACAAGGTTCGGAATCAATTGGGACGTCTCGAGGGCAAGCACGTCGGTCTGCTGGGCCTGGCCTTCAAGCCGAACACCGACGATATGCGCGAAGCCGCGGCGGTGGACATAGCGAACATGCTGCTGGCCGAGGGAGCCCACGTGCGCGCGTACGACCCGGTCGCCATGGAAGTCGCTCGCGGCCTGCTGCCCAACCTGACCTACTGCCACGACGCTTACGACGTCGCCCGTGGCTGCGACGCACTCATGATCGTCACCGAATGGAATGAGTTCAAGCAGCTGGACATGGAACGGGTCAAGGCCGTCATGCGCCAGCCGGTCATCGTGGACGGACGCAACATCTACGATGGGACCACGCTGCGCGAGATGGGCTTCACTTATCAGGGAACGGGCCGGTCCTGAGCAGCGCTCAGCCGCACCTTGCCTCATGCCCGCTCCCTGCACCGGAATAGACATCGTCGAGATCCCACGCATTCGGGACTCTGTGGAGCGCTTCGGAAGCCGCTTCCTGGACCGCGTCTACACGCCGGCCGAGCAAGCCTACTGCCGCGGCCGGGCGCCGCAGCTGGCCGGCCGGTTCGCGGCCAAGGAGGCGATATCCAAGGCATTGGGCACGGGCATCAGACGGATCCACTGGCGGAATATCGAGATCCTGCCCAACCGTGCCGGAGCTCCGAAGGTCACCCTCTACGGCCGTGCCGAAGAGCGTTTGGCAAGCATCGGCCTGAGCGGGATTGAGGTGAGCATCAGCCACTCGCGCGACAACGCCGTCGCCGTCGCCATCGCCTTCTAACCGTCAGCGGAGCTCGAACGGGCGTACCATGGATCCATGGCAATCCCGCTGCAAGCCTTCGGACGGACAGGCCATCTCAGCACTCGGGTGATCTTCGGCGCGGCGTCGCTTTCCAGGGTGTCTCAGGAGGAAGCCGACCGCGCGCTCGAGGTGCTGCTGGAGCATGGAATCAATCACATCGACGTGGCAGCCAGCTATGGCGACGCCGAGCTGCGCATCGCGCCCTGGCTCAAACAACGCCGGCAGGATTTCTTCGTCGCCACCAAGACCGGCGAGAGAACAGCCGAGGGCGCGCGCGAGGAGCTGCAGCGATCGCTCGACCGCCTGGGCACGGACCACGTCGACCTGTGGCAGCTGCACAACCTCTCGGATGCCATCCAGTGGGACAAGGCGCTGAGCCCCGGCGGAGCAATCGAAGCCGCGGTCGAAGCTCGCGAGCAGGGCCTCGTCGGCGCCATAGGCGTGACCGGACACGGCATCCAGATGGCAGCCATGCACCAACGCAACCTCCAGCGCTTCGACTTCGACTCGGTGCTCCTGCCCTTCAACTTCCTGACCATGAGCAACCCCTATTACTCGCACAACTTCGACGCCCTTCAAGCGACCTGCATGGAGCGTGGCATCGCCTGCCAAACCATCAAGTCTCTCGCCTACCGACCCTGGATGGGCAGGCCCAAAACCACCTCCACCTGGTACGAGCCGCTGCAGGATCCGAAGGACATCGAGCTGGCGGTGCACTGGGCGCTGGCCCGTCCAGGTATCTTCGTCATCTCTACTGGTGACGTGCACCTGCTGCCCTACGTTCTCGATGCGGCCGAGCGCTATGCCGGCCCGCCGGCGGACGGCGAGCTGGCGGCAATGGTCGAGCGCCTGCAGATGGAGCCGCTATTCGTTTAACGGCCGCTCCGGGTTGCCGAGCACCTGATCGGCCAGCATCCTGGCGGACTGTCGCATCTCGCGAATCTGATCGACCTTGTCGCGGATGGCGGCGAACAGATCGGCATTGGCCTTGACGCCGGCCTGAATCAGCCAGGCGGCGCTGTCGCTGCGGGTGGTTCTGACCCCGGCCTCGACCAGGGTGTCCAGCGCGTCGAGATCGGCGTCAGTCAAGCGGCACATCACGACGTTGCCACGGCTCGGCTCCGGCTCCACGTTCTCGCCATGGGCTTCCAGCAGCTCGGCGACGATCGTCCGCACCTGGGCCTCGTCGACGTTGAGATCGCGCAACACCTGCGCGCCCTTGCCGTCCGTCTGGCGCATGATTCCCAGCAGCACATGCTCGGTGCCCAGATAGCGCTGCTTCATCTGGTTGGCCTGGACTAGCGCCTGCTCGATAGCTGCTTTGGCTTCTTCGGTGAGGCCGATTGGCCCATCCGGGGCCTCTGCCCCGGCTGGCACGATCCAGGTGACGGCCGACCTCAGACGGTCGAGATCCGCGCCCAATCGCTGCAGCACGCGGGCGGCGATACCCCCTTCGTCGGCGGCCAGGCCCAGCAGCAGATGCTCGCTGCCGATGTAGTTGTGACGCAGCCGCTGGGCCTCCTGCTGGGCCAGGCTCAGCGCCCTTCGAGCGCGCTTGGTGAACTTATCCGCGCGATCGCCAGCCAGCCTGCGTAACATACGCGTCCTCCCACTGTCGTAATTCAATTACAGTTTACAACAGAAGAAGATAGGGCACTATGCTGCTTTGGAAGCCTCTTCCACCCGCCAGATGTGCGTGGTGCGCGCCGTCTTCTCGACCATTGCGCCCACCGAGCAGTACTTTTGCCAGGACAGTTTGACTGCCCTCTCGACCGCCTCAGGTGAAACGTGGCGCCCTGTCACCACGTGCTCGACCGTGACCTCGGTGAGGACCTTTGGATGGTCGTCCGCTCTCTGGGCATGCACGATGACCCGATAGTCGGTCACGTCCTGGCGCATCTTGCGTAAGATGCCCAACACGTCCATGGCCGTGCACCCACCCAGTCCCATGAGCACCAACTCCATAGGCATAGGCCCGGCGTTGTGTCCCCCTCCCTCGGAAGAGGCGTCCAGGACAAGCTCGTGCCCGGACTCCGAGGCGGCCACGAACCTCATCTCTCCGTCGAGGCGCACGGTCGCTACAAGATGGCTGCTCATGCTCGCTCCTCTAATGCCACGGCTGCTCGGCTCATCGCGCCGGGCGATCGTGATGGCCGGCTGGCAGCTCTCTCGGCTGACAGCAAACGCCTACCGATTTCGTCCAGCACCCGTATGTGCCGCTTGGTGTCTTCGATCATCAGCTCCACCAGGAGGTGCATGGGGCTGCCCTTCATCCACTCGGCCACGGCCGGCGGGCGAGTCACCTCCCTTCCCCTGAAGAGCGCCCGATCCCGACCTCCCGCCCACTCGACCGTGCGGCGCAAGGCCTTGAGCCCGGCCAGCGCCTGGCGCTCGGCCTGGATGAACTCGTCGGTTTCGGTCAGGATCGCGGCGTTGGCGTCTGTGGCGGTTCCCAGAGGCGGGAGGGCGTCGGCCGTTCCCTGGCGCAGCAGCTCACGAATGCTGCTCGCCGCGGCGGCCATCCACGCATGGTGCCGCTGCTCGTCCTCGACGATGAGGCGCATGAGGAATCGCACCCCGGCGTCCGGCGAGCTATCCGCGGCCGCCCGGTAGCGGCCCAGCACATTGGCCTCTTCCCGTTCGTGCTCGTCCAGGTGATCCAGCAATAGGTCGACCGTCGTCGCGTACGTGGCGGGCATGTCAGCTCTCCATCTCGGTTGTTTGGCCGAGCTTCGATCCGCGCGGCTAAAAGCTGCGCGAACGAGAAGTGAACACCACGACAACAGGAGCGCCCGGAAGCCTAGCCGCGCTTAGCCGCTGTTGCACCCCCGTCAAAATACCCGTTAATCGCCTGCTGAATGCCTTCGGCCATGGCCGCCTGGCCCTCCCCGGAAACGGCCAGGTTGGCCTCGCCGCGATCGGTGACGAACAGCGGCTCGGTCAGCGCGCCGGGCATGCGGCTGGGATCGTCCAGCCAGCCGGATTGGCTCGGTCCCAGCTCCAGCAGGTGTCCGTAATTGCCCGCTTGCATCGACAACACGGGAGCAAACAGGGAGCTGTCGTCCTTGATGCCGCGGTCCGGCACCGCCCAGCCGTGACGCGCAAAGCTGTCCACCAGGCTGCTCTGCACCAGCCCGGCGAAGCGCTCGTTGGCGTCGCTGAACTCTCGCTCGGCGTCGTAGATCGTCTCGGCTCCGCCGGCTGATGGGTCGAAGAAGGAGTTGAGGTGAATGGCAATCATCAGCTTGGCCTGGCGGGCGTTGGCGCATTGGATCCTGGCCTGGGTATCCCGATGCTCGCCACTCTGCGTCAGCCCGTTCTCGTCGGTGTCGTTCGGCCCGAGCTGGGCTACCGTGGCGTCAGTGGTCCTCGACATCGCCACGCTGTAACCGTCGCTTCGCAGCCGCTCGAGCAGCTCCAGCCCCACCGCCAGCGTCACGTCCTTCTCCTGCACCTCCCCGGAAGACGCTGCTCCCAGGGCGCCGGGATCGACGCCGCCATGGCCCGGATCGACGAACACCGTCAGGTGGCGGTCGCCGGCAGTCGGGGCGAACAGCTGGCACGCATCCGGGCGCAAACCGGCGAGCTTGGGGCCGTTCGAGTCTGCGCTGGGCGCCGGCTTGGTGACCGTGGTGGCCGGGACCACCCGAGCGGGAGGGGCGGCCGGGGCTGCCCGAAAGTGCGCCCACAGCGTGATGGCGCCAACGAGCATGCCGCCGAGGACGAGTCGAAGATTCGGTCCACGCCCGGGCCTGTTCGGTCGCTGACGCCGCGCCCGTCTCGAGCTCGGGGGCAGAGGGGCTGCCAGCGGCTTGCGCTGAACGATGCCAGCGCGGCTTTGCGACTGACTCGGCAACAGCTCCGATGGCGGACGCACGTTCCTCACATCAGCCGCGAAGCGAATCCATCTCATGACGACAACGATGCAGATCCTGCTCCGTCACGGGGCGGGATCGACGCAAGATCGGAACTGCGGGCCTGGTCATAGTCCCCGTCTCTGCGCTAGGCTCCTAGGCTGAAATCTCTCTCACGGAGCTGGTCAATGGTGAAAGCAATCTGGAACGGCGCGGTCTTGGCTGAGAGCGCGGACACGATCGTGGTTGAGGGCAACCACTACTTCCCGCCTGAGGCGGTGCACCGTGAGCTCTTTGTGGACAGCCAAACGCATACGATGTGCGGTTGGAAGGGACGAGCCAGCTACTACACCGTTCGCGTTGACGGCCAGGAGAACGCCGACGCTGCCTGGTACTACCCCGATCCACTGGAGGCCGCCAAGCAGATCAAGGACTATGTGGCCTTCTGGCACGGGGTGCAAGTCGTATCCTAACCGCGCGTGCGGGCAAGCAATCGTGCTGAGCGACGAAGCGCGCTAGAATTGAGCCAAATTTCATAGCGAGCCTTCGGGGCAGGGTGAGGCGTAAGCCAATTCCCGACCGGTAGTGAGCCCGCCTGAGCGGGTAAGCCTACGGGCCGCTGGCGCAGCGGCATGATCTGGTGAGATTCCAGGGCCGACCGTACAGTCTGGATGGGAGAAGGCAGGTTCTGCGGAACCATTGGCGCCGAGATCAGCTGAGGATTTCGGGGTTGATGGCTTCGGAGGCCGAGCGGTCGCCCCTCCTGTTCCGAGCGCAAGCGTTAGGAGCAGCGTTGCAGGCAGGCACGGCGGAGCGGTTGGGGGATGCGAGCGAGCTGGTGCAGCACCAGCGCTTCATGCGCGAGGCGCTCGCCCTGGCGGCCCAGGCGATTGGCCGGACAAGCCCGAACCCCGCGGTGGGCGCGCTCGTGGTGGCCGGCGGGACGGTGGTGGGTCGCGGCTATCATCACCGCGCAGGCGAGCCGCACGCCGAAGTCCTGGCACTGGCCGAAGCCGGCGTTCGGGCAGCGGGCGCCACGCTGTACGTCACCCTCGAACCCTGCTCTCACACCGGCCGAACTCCGCCCTGCGCCCCGTTGGTTGCCGGGGCAGGGCTGGCGCACGTGATCGTGGCCATGGAAGATCCCAATCCCCTCGTTTCGGGATCGGGCCTCAGGCTGCTCTCCGAGCGCGGGCTGGACGTACGGACCGGCGTGCTCGAGGACGACGCCAGGTCGCTGAACGAGGGCTTCATCAAACGCATCACCACCGGGCTGCCCTTCGTCGAGCTCAAGGTCGCCATGACCTTGGACGGCAAGATCGCCACCGATCGCGGCGGCTCGCGCTGGATCACCGGCGAGCGCGCGCGCGAGTGGGTGCACCGGCGGCGGGACCGCTGCGACGCGATCCTCACCGGCGCCGGCACGGTGCGGCTGGACGACCCGCAGCTGACGGTGCGGCTGCCTGAGCACGATGGCCGGCAGCCGCTGCGGGCCGTCGTCACCGCCTCAGGCGAGCTGGACGGAGGCGCCGCCATTTTCCATCAGCCGGCCGGCCGCACGGTCGTGTTCGCTCCCGAGGGCGCCGTCCTGCCGGCCCTGCCAGGCGCCTCGACCGAAGTCGTCCACCTCCCGCCCCGCGGCGGCGGCGTGGATCTTGGCGACCCGCTGCGCTGGCTGGCCGAGCACGGCGTCAACGACGTGCTGGTCGAAGGCGGAGCCGCACTCAACGCGGCCCTGCTGAAGGCCGGCTTGGTCGATCGCCTCAGCGCCTTCGTAGCGCCCAAGCTGTTCGGCGGCCAGTCCGCCCCAAGCGCGTTTGGCGACCTGAGCGTCGGCGAGCCCGATCAAGCAGTGCAGCTCGCCGACCTCGAAGTCACCCGCGTGGACGAAGACTGGCTGTTTCGCGGCAGGCCGATCGTCCACGGAGGGCACTGCTGACGTGTTCACCGGAATCGTGCAGGAGCTGGGCACGGTGGACAGCCTCGAGCTGGCATCGAGCGGCGGGCGCCTCACCGTGCGAGCTCCCAAGCTGGCGCCGCGGTTGAGCGTAGACGAGAGCGTTGCCACGAACGGCGTGTGCCTGACCGTGGTCGCCTGCGACGGCAGCGCCTTCACGGCCGACCTCGCCCCGGAAACGCTGGGCCGGACCAACCTGGGCCAGCTCCGGCCGGGCAGCCGCGTGTGCTTGGAACGATCGGTCACGCTGGAGACTCCGCTGGGCGGCCACCTGGTGCAGGGACACGTGGACGGGCTGGCGACGCTGGTGGAGCGAGCAGCGGTGGGCATCCAGACCACGCTGCGCTTCGAGGCGCCCCCGCATATCGCGCGCTACGTCGTCGAGAAGGGCTTCATTGCGCTGGACGGCGTGAGCCTGACCGTGGCCAGCTGCCATGGCTCGGCGTTCGGCATCGCGCTTATACCGCACTCGGCGGAGCTCACCACCCTCGGCGCCAAACGGGTCGGCGAGAGCGTCAACGTGGAGGTCGATCTGTTTGCCAAGTACATCGAACGGTTCCTCGATCTGCGCGCAGCGGGTGCCGCCAATGGCTGAAACCTTCGCCACCATCGACGAGGCCCTGGAGGAGATCCGCGCCGGGCGGATGGTGGTGGTCGTCGACGACGAAGACCGCGAGAACGAGGGCGACCTGACCATGGCGGCGGAGAAGGCGCGTCCGGAAGACATCGTGTTCATGGCCACCCACGGCCGCGGCCTGATCTGCGTTCCGCTGACCGAGACGCGCGTGGACGAGCTGAAGCTGCCGCAGATGGTGGATCACAACACCGCCGCCTTCGGCACTGCCTTCACCGTGTCGGTCGAGGCCCGCGGCCGAACCAGCACCGGCATCTCGGCCTTCGACCGGGCTGCCACCGTGCACGCGCTGATCGATCCAGCGACCAAGCCCGAAGATCTGCTTCGCCCCGGCCACACCTTTCCCCTTCGCGCCCGCGACGGGGGCGTGCTGCGCCGGGCAGGCCAGACGGAGGCGGCGGTGGATCTGGCCCGGCTGGCCGGCCTGACGCCGGCCGGAGTGATCTGCGAAGTGATGAAGGACGACGGAACCATGGCTCGCGTGCCGGACCTCACCGAGTTCTGCCATAGACACGGGCTGAAGATGATCACCGTGCGCGACCTGATCGAATACCGCCTGGCTCGTGAGAAGCTGATCGAGCGCGTCGCCGAGGCCAAGCTGCCCACCGCTTACGGGGACTTCGTGACCCGCGGCTACCGCAGCATGGTCGACGGTCAGGTCCACCTGGCGCTGGTCAAAGGCAGCGTCGACGGCGGCCACGCTCCGCTGGTCCGTGTCCATTCGGAGTGCCTCACCGGCGACGTCTTCAGATCGATGCGCTGCGACTGCGGCGAGCAGCTGACGGCGGCCATGCAGCAGATCGCGGCCGCGGAGTCGGGCGTGCTGGTGTACTTGCGTCAGGAAGGCCGCGGCATCGGCCTGGCCAATAAGCTGGCAGCATATGCGCTGCAAGAGGAGGGTAAGGACACGGTAGAGGCAAACGAAGCGCTGGGGTTCGGCCCGGATCTGCGCAACTACGGGATCGGTGCGCAGATCCTCCGAGACCTCGGCGTGGAACAGATGCGACTCTTGACCAACAATCCCCGCAAGATCGTGGGCCTGGAAGGATACGGCCTGCGAATCGTCGAGCGGGTACCGATCCAGATGCCCGCCAACCACGTCAACGCCGGCTATCTGATGACCAAGCGGCTCAAGCTCGGTCATCTCCTGGACGACGTCTAAATCATGGTGACAATCGAAGGTGGGCTCGTGCCCGAGGCCGATGTCCGCATTGGTATCGTCGTGGCCCGCTTCAACGACGCGATTACCAGCCAGCTACTGGAGGGCGCCATCGAGGGTTTGAGGCGGCACGGCCTGCCGGACGAACAGGTGACCGTGGTTCGCGTGCCCGGATCGTTCGAGATCCCGCTGGCCGCGCAGGAGATGGCGCGCTCCCAGCGCTTCGACGCCATCATCTGCCTGGGCTGCGTCATCAAGGGTGAGACCCGCCATTTCGACTACGTAGCCGGGGGAGCGGCATCCGGCATCGGCCGCGTGAGCCTGGAGTGCCGGGTCCCGGTGATCTTCGCCGTCCTGACGACGGAGGACGCCGGCCAGGCCCTGGACCGCTCCGGGCTGAAGATGAACCGCGGCCGCGAGGCAGCCGCGGAAGCGATCGAGATGGCCAACCTCATGCGCAAGCTCCGCCAGGAGCTAGCCTAGAAGCTCCGGCCGTCGCTCGCCCGCTGTGATGAGCAAGCGATGGCTTGGTACTGCCAGCTAGGTGGCTGGCTGCCGCTGCGGCCGCCAGCCACCTAGAATTTGCGCATGTCCGGAGTGCGGGAGGGCTCGCTGCTGTGGGAGCCGCCAGAAACGCTGCGCGAGCAGTGCACCCTGGCGGATTACCTGCGCTGGCTGGCCGCCAACCACGGGCTCAATTTCCGCTGCTACGACGATCTCTGGGAATGGTCCACGTCCGAGTTGGAGCGCTTCTGGGCCACCATCTACCAGTATTTCGACGTCCGGCTGAGCCGCCACTTTCGGACCGTGCTGCGCAGCCGGGAAATGCCGGGCGCCCGCTGGTTCGAGGGCGCCGAGCTCAATTACGCCGAGCACGTTTTCCGGAATGAGACCGCGGACAGGCCCGCCCTGATCTCGCTGGCCGAGGGCGGCCAGCCGCGCGAGACGAGCTGGGCGGAGCTGCGCGCCGGCGCAGCCTCGCTGGCCGCGGCGCTGCGGCGCTTCGGCGTCCGCCCGGGCGACCGCGTGGCCGCCTTTCTACCCAACATTCCCGAGGCGATGATCGCCTTCCTGGCCTCGGCCAGTATCGGCGCGGTGTGGTCGAGCTGCTCGCCGGACTTCGGCATCAGCGCCGTGGTCGACCGCTTCGCCCAGATCGGGCCCAAGGTGCTGCTGGCCGTCGATGGCTACAGCTACGGCGGCAAGCGCTTCGACCGGCGCGACGTGCTGCGCCAGCTGCTCGAGCAGCTGCCCACGGTCGAGCACGTCGTTTTCATCCCATATCTCGATCCGCAAGCCACGTTCGATGACCCACGGGCGGTCGTCCTGTCTCAACTGCAGGCAGGCCGTCCGCCCGAGCTGACGTTCGAGCAGGTGCCGTTCGACCACCCGCTGTGGGTGTTGTACTCGTCCGGCACGACCGGTCTGCCCAAAGGGCTCGTTCACGGACATGGCGGCGTCCTGCTGGAGCACCTCAAAGCCCTGGGGCTGCACTTCGACGTTCAGCCGGGCGATCGCTACTTCTGGCACACCTCCACCGGCTGGATGATGTGGAACTTCATTGTGAGCGGGCTGCTGCTGGGCGCCACGGTGGTGCTGTACGACGGCAGCCCGGGCTACCCCAACCTCGACGTCCTATGGGATTACGCCGCCCGGATCGGCATCACGATTTTCGGCACGAGCGCGGCCTACATCTCCAGCTGTCTGAAGGCTGGGCTCGATCCCGGTAAGCGGGTCGACTTGAGCCGGCTGAAGATGGTCGGCTCAACCGGATCGCCGCTGTCCGTAGAAGGCTTCGAGTGGGTGTATCGGCACGTCAAGCCGGACGTGTGGCTAGCTTCGGTCAGCGGCGGCACCGACGTAGTGAGCGGCTTCGTGCTGGGCAACCCCCTCCTTCCGGTGTATGCCGGCGAGCTCCAGTGCCGCGGTCTTGGCTGCGGAGTAGAGGCCTTCGACGAGCGCGGCCGGCCTCAGGTCGATCATCTGGGAGAGCTCGTCATCACCGCCCCGCTGCCGTCCATGCCCACGCACTTCTGGAACGATTCCGAGGGCAAACGCTATCGCGAAAGCTATTTCGACGTGTATCCTGGCGTCTGGCGCCACGGAGATTGGATCCGCATCAATCGCCGCGGCGGATGCGTGATCGAAGGCCGCTCCGATTCGACCCTCAATAGATCCGGCGTGCGGCTGGGGTCGAGCGAGATCTACGCGACGGTCGAGGCCTTACCCGAGGTTGCCGACAGCCTTGTCATCGGAGTAGAACAGCCGGGCGGCGGCTACTACATGCCGCTGTTCGTCGTGCTGAGCGATTCGATCGAGCTGGACGCGGCGCTGGAGGACCGGATCAAGGACGAGCTTCGCGCCCGCCTCTCTCCGCGTCACGTACCCGACGAAGTCGTGGCCGTTCCAGCCGTGCCGCGCACCCTCAGCGGCAAGAAAATGGAAGTCCCGGTCAAGAAGCTGTTCATGGGCGTTGCCCTGGAGAAGGCCGCCAACGTCGGCGCCGCGGCCGACCCGAGCGCGCTGCGGCACTTCGCAGCGCTGGCCAAAGCGCGCAATGGACATTGACGGGTGACGGCAGCAAAAGAGCCGAGCCAGCGGCCGTTCAGCGGTTGCGTGGACAAGGTGAACGAGGCCTACCACTTCCTGCTGCTGATGCGGGTGGCGGAGCTGCCGGAGGAAGCCGAAACAGTGCCTGGCCGGCTGCAGGGCGAAGATGCCTTTCGGTTTGCCTTCAGCGCCTTTCTCAGCGCGGCCCGCACGGTGCTGTACCTGCTGCAGGAAGATGGGGTCAGCATTCCCGGCTTCACACGCTGGTACGTGACTGCCCGCGAACGCTGGCTGCGTGATGACATCTCGACCTTTTTCGGTGAACGGCGCCACTTCCGCATCACCTTTCCCTCCGGCGAGGCGTCGGTAGCGCTCGCGCCTAACACGCTTGAGCACCCACGCGTAGACCCACTGGGAGCCGCCGAGCTTCCAGATATTCAGACCTCCGGGCACGATGGCGCAGCGGCCTTCCGCGAACGGCCGGCCGAGTCGGCTACGGAGCTGTGCGCGCAGTACCTGGAGCGGCTGAGCGCCTTGGTGAGCCAGGCGCAGCACCTTGCGGCCTGAGCCTGGCTCGCCCCGGTCCGGGCGCTACTCGGACAGCACTCGCTCCGAATGAGGCTGCCGCATAGGCGGTTGGGCCTCCGCCTTGTGGGGCAGCTCCAGGGGCTGGCGTTCTTCGCGAGGAAGGGGGGCCGGCGTAAACGTGAAGTTCCGCCGCCGGTGGATGAGGCTCTGCTGTCTCAAGGCTCGGGCCAGAGCTGGCTTAGTCCACATTGCCATTTCCCCTAAAAATGATCTCGCTGCCGTGCTATAGTGATCATTATAGGCTTGCCGTTGCGGCGGTCAAGACCTTTTTTCGGCCCATCTCGAAGATCCATGGCCGCCAGCGTTGGCCCGGCGGGCCAATTGAAGGCTTGCTTGGGCCGGCGGCCAAGCTCCCTCAGCGGGATCGCTCCCACCTGTTCGCCCTATCCGCGGAGGGCTATACTGGCTCTCGGTGATAGGCGTGGCCCGTGTGCTTGTCGCTGTCCTGGCGCTGGCCATGCTGGCCGGCTGTGGGTCCGGCGACGTGGGACAGATCAAAGCGGTCATCGAGCGGGCTAACCACGAGCAGGAAGACGCCTTCGCCGCCCGCGACGCATCGATCATGCAGGACACCAGCACAGCCGCGAACTTCGTGGCCATGACCCGCAGGAACGAGGAAATCGCCGCCGACGGCACCGTCGGCATTCGTCTGGCAAAGCTCGAATGGGGAGACGTTCGCGTTACCTCGGCCACGACCGCTGAAGCTACCACCTGGGAGACTTGGGAGGAGACCGATCAATCCGGGCAAACACTTTCGGTTCGCGACCGCAACGTCTACTCGCTGCTGAAGGTCGGGAGCTCCTGGAAGATCGAGAACATCACCTATCCCGACCGCCAGACGGCCTCGGATCAGCCCTCGCCCTCCTTGGCCCCCGCACAGTGACCGAATACCGCGACGGATTTCTGCAGGCCAATGGCTTGCGGCTGCACTATGTGGAATGGGGCTCGGGCTCCAATCCGCCCCTTCTCCTGCTCCACGGCTTCGGTAACCAGGCGCACATGTGGGACGGTTTCGCCGCCACCGTCTCCGGCCGCTACCACGTCTATGCCCTCGATCTGCGGGGCCACGGTGACAGCGACCACGCCGAGCGCTATGGAGACGACGAAAACCTGGCCGACGTGAAGGCTACCGTTGACCAGCTGGGGCTCACCCGTTTCTCCCTGGTCGGCTTCTCCATGGGAGGTGGGGCCGCGCTGTCGTTCGCGGCCGGGGCTCCTCAGCGAATCGAACGGCTCGTCCTGGTGGACCGGCCACCGGCGGGGGGTGACCAAGCCGGGCGAGCGCGCATGGCCAACGTGCTGGCGCAAGCCAAAACCTCATTCGCCAGTCGCGACGAAGCGCTGGCATACGTCCGCCTGGCCAACCCGAAACGGCCGGAAGAGCTCGTTCAGCAATCCCTGCGGTATGCCTTCCGTGAGCAGCCCGACGGCAGCTACCGGCTCAAGTACGACGAGAAGCTGCGCCAGCGCTTCCTGTCCAGCTCCACCCCAACGCCCGATCTCTGGAAGCTGCTGGACGCCATCACCTGTCCGACGCTGGTGGTGCGCGGCGGCAATTCCGACATCCTCACCGCCGAGGTGGCGGAGCAGATGGTTCGCCGGCTGCCCAACGCCAAGCTCGAGGTGGTGCCGGACGCGGGCCACAATGTGGCTCAGGACAACCCCGAGCAGTTCAACCGCCTGGTCGACGCCTTCCTGCCGTAGCGAACGGCCCTGCCAAGCTTCCCATCGCCCCTGGCCTGGTTCTTGCGGTCTCAAAGGAACGCCGCTGGGCGCGGGGGAAAGTCTTGAGGCAGGTGAGATATGGCTTCTCCACATGAGACGGTATCGGTGCGTGAGATACGAGTGGAGCGTGGCGCCCCCACTCCCCAGCAGGACCGGCTGTACTCCGGTGTTCGCGGCATGCAGATGCTGCTGCGCATCACCTTCAGCCTGCTGCCAGTCATCGCCGGGTTGGACAAATTCTTCGGCGTCCTGGCTAACTGGGACGATTACCTTTCGCCGCTGGCCACCCAGGTCGTCCCTGTCACGCCGCATCAGTTCATGATGGGCGTCGGGGTTATCGAGATCGTGGCCGGCATCCTCACAGCCGTCTGGCCGCGCGTCTTCGGCTACGTGGTCATGCTCTGGCTGTGGCTGATTGTGGCCAACCTGATCGTCCTCGGCGAGTACTACGACGTGGCCCTGCGCGACCTCGCGCTGTCCGTGGGCGCGCTCGCTCTGGCCCGCCTGAGCCAGCTGACGCACTCCTACCGGGTGCGCTATTTCAGCACTCCGGACAACGGCGCCAAACGCGTCACCGCCTACGCCGAGCCTCCAGCCAGCTAATCGACGGGCGCGACTCAGGCACCGCATCCTGAGCGGGGCAGCCCGCGCGAGCGGGAGCCATTGACCCGAAAAATCGGGGCTTGTCAAAGGGGCGTGTCACCTGTAGCCTAAAAGAAACTGACCAGTCGGTTTCTGGAGGCACGCTTGCCCAAAGTCAACGCCGAGTACGAACTGACCCGACGACAGCAGATCGTCGAAGCCGCCGCGCGCTGCTTCACCCGCACCGGCTACGACGCCACCAGCATCGACGATGTGTGTCGCGAGGCAGGGTTGAGCAAGGGTGGGCTGTACACCTACTTCAAGAGCAAAGAGCAGCTCTTCGCCACCGTCTGCCACGACCACTGGGCCGCTGGGTTTCAGCGGGCCATGGATGGTCTGGCAGATCGGCCCACGATCGAGGCCAAGCTCGAAGCCCTGGGCGATTCTGCCTTCGGCCGTCTGGGCGGCGACCGGGAGCAGCTGCTGCAGACCGCGCGCATGAGCCTCTCGGTATGGGGCGAGGCCGTGCACAACGAGGAGACTCGCGCGCTGACGTCGAGCGGCTATGAAGCCTGGAACACGCAGCTCCAGGACCTGATCCGGGAAGGCCAGCAAACCGGAGAGCTCGACCCGGAGCTCGACCCGCGGATGGCCGCCGTGGCCATCATGGCCATGTTCGATGGCTTCCAGCTCTACGTCGCGGTGAAGGGCGAGCCGCTAGACGTCGGCTCCTTTCAAGAAACGTTCATGCGCATCGTTCGAGGAGGGATCTTGGCGAAATGAGAACCCTGGACAAAGCACAAGCCGTACTCACGCTGGCGGCGCTGCTGGCGCTGCTGGCGCTGCTGCTAGCAGCCTGCGGGACTCGGCCGGCGGACGTGAGCCAGGCCGCGGAAAAGGCCCCCACCACGGTCCGCCTGGGCACAGTGACCACGGGCGAGATCCGCTCCATGCTGAACTACACCGGCGACTTCAACCCCAAATTCGTGGTCAACGTGCTGCCCAAGGTGGCAGGGCGCATCGTGAAGCTGAACGTCGATCTCGGGGCCACGGTCGCCAAGGACCAGGTCATCGCCGAGATCGAGCATACGCAGCTGGACGTGCAGATGGCCCAGGCGCGCGCCAACCTGCAGGCGGCGCAGGCCAAGCTGGCCACCGTCAACGCCCAGGGGCGTCCGGAGCAGGTGGCCCAGGCGCAGGCGCAGCTCGACGCCGCCAAGGAGAAGGTAGGAGCGCTCGAAACGGGCCGGCCCGAATCGGTCGGCCAGGCCCAGGCCCAGCTCGACGCCGCCAAGGCCAAGCTGCAGCAGCTGCTGAACGGCGCCACCCCCGCGCAGGTCCAGCAGGCCAAGCTCGCCGTGGAGCAGGCCAAAGACAAGCTGTTCGCCGACCAAACCACGTACGACGCGCAGGTAGCTCGCGGGCAGATGACCAAGGAGATGCGCGAGTCGGCCCTGGACGCCGACCAGACGGCCATCGACCAGGCCAATGCTGCGGTCAAGGTGCTGATCGATCCGCCCACCGCCGACCAGGTCAATCAGGCCAAAGCGGCGGTCGACCAGGCGCAGCATGCGCTGGACGCGGCCCAGCGGCCGGGCAGCGATCAGGACCTGGCCCAGGCAAACGCCGGCGTGCGCGCCGCGGAAGCCGCGCTTGTCCTGGCCGGCAAGCCGTACACCGCCCAGGATGCACAAGCCGCGGCTGCCGGCGTCGCCCAGGCTCAGGCGGCAATCGACCTGGTGCAAACCCAGATCGACGACACCAAGGTGACCGCGCCGGTCGAAGGCGTGGTTGCCCGCAAGCTGGTGAATGAAGGCGACACCGTGTCCACCGGCAGTCCGCTCGTCGCCATCGCCTCCTCGCAGTGGGAAGTGGCGGTGCAGGTAGCCGAGCAGGCCATCGGCCAGGTTCGGCTCGGCGAGCCCGTGCGCATGACCGCGGCGGCCTTCCCCGACAAGCCCTTCAACGGCGTCATCAGCAGCATCGCGCCGCTGATAGACAGCCAGACACGAACGTTCACCGTGAAGGCTGAGCCTCGGGGTGATACACCGGACGTGCGTGGCGGCATGTCCACGCGCATCGACATCCCGGCCGCCGTCCACACTAACGTCGCGCTGCTGCCCAAAGGCGCACTCGTGCTCAAGAACGGGCAGGAGGTGGCGTTCACCGTGCAAGAGGGCCGCGCCCATGCGGCGCCGGTCAAGACAGGTATCGCCGACGACCGGAACGTCGAGATCCTGGCAGGCCTCCAGCCTGGCGACAGCGTGGTCGTCGTGGGGCAGAATCTGCTCGAGGACCGCGACCCTGTAACCGTCGAAGCGAGCTAGGCCGTGTTCATCACCCAACTGGCCGTCAAACGGCCGCTGGTCATCGTCATGGCCGCGCTGGCCGTTGCCCTCATGGGCGCGCTGGCATACGTCAACCTCGGAGTCGGTCTCTATCCGAAGACCAATCTGCCGTATATCTTCGTCACGACCGCCTACCCCGGCGCGAGCCCCGAAGACGTCGAAACCCTCGTGACCAAGCCCATCGAAGACGTTCTTGCCGGCCTGCACGGGCTGAAGCACGTGAACTCCACCTCAGCCGAAGGCGTGTCCTACGTGACGTTGGAGTTCGAGATCAGCACCAACGCCGACACCGCCGCGACCGACACCGAGCGCGCCCTGGCCACGATCAAGGGTCAGCTGCCGGACGAGGCCAAGACGCCCGAGGTGCGCAAGACCGATTTCGCCGGACCGATTATGTACGTCTCATTGCAGGGCGACCTGCCGCCGGAGCAGCTGTTTGCGCTGGTCGACCAGCGCATCAAGGCCGTGCTGGAGAGCGTCCCGGGCGTATCCACCGTCACTGTCGTGGGCGGGCACGACCGCGAAGTCCAGGTGCGATTCGATCCGCGCAAGCTGCAGTCCTACGGTCTGTCGGTGGACCAGCTGCGGGCGGCGCTGTCAGCGGAGAACGTGAACCTGCCGGGCGGCCAGCTCAACGAGGCGGGCAAGAGCTACAACACGCGGCTCATCGGGCTGTACCGCAGCCCCAGCGATCTGCTGGGGCTGGCCGTGGCCACGCGCCCCTCCGGCACCGTTTACCTGCGCGACGTGGCAGACGTTCAGGACACCATCCAGAAGGTGGACTTGATGTATCGCGTCGACGGCCGCAATGCCATCGGCATGATCATCTCCAAAGCCTCGGACGCCAACAGCGTGGAGACGTCAACACGCCTCAAGAAGGCCATCGCCGGGCTGCAGACCGGCCTCCCGGCGGGCGCCAGGCTTCTGGTGTCATACGACAGCTCGGTATTCATCAATCGATCGCTTGAAGGCGTGCAGGAGAACCTGCTGGAGGCGATCCTGCTGACCGGGCTGGTGCTGCTGCTGTTTCTGCACACCTGGCGCAGCACGATCATCGTGCTGCTGGCCATTCCCACGTCGCTGGTGGCCACTTACGCCGTGATGTACGTGGCCGGGTTCAGCTTGAACACGTTGACCCTGCTGGCCCTGGCGCTGTCCATCGGGGTACTGGTGGACGACTCGATCGTGGTCCTGGAAAATGTCTTCCGGCACCTGCAAATGGGTAAGACCCCCGTCGCCGCGGCCATCGATGGCCGCGGCGAGATTGGCGCAGCCGCCCTGGCCATCACCCTGGTGGACGTCGTGGTCTACACGCCCCTGGGATTCCTTACAGGCGTCGTCGGCCAGTTCTTCCGCGAGTTTGGCTTCAGCGTGGTGGCCGCCGTGCTGTTTTCGCTGGCGGTGTCCTTTACGCTCACGCCGATGCTGGCCAGTCGCTGGCTCCGTCCGCCCGCCGAACGCCCCGGTCGCTCCAGCCTGGGGGCCCGCTTCGGGCAGCGCTGGGACGCTGCCTTTGCGCATCTCGAGCGCGTTTACGAGCGGGTCCTGGCCTGGTCTGTCGACCATCGCAAGACCGTGGTAGGCGCCAGCCTGCTGAGCGTGGCGCTGGCGGTCGCCTACTTTCCGCTGGGCCTGCTCGGCACCGAATTCGTCCCCAACGCCGACCAGGGCGTGTTCACCATCGAGGCCAAGATGCCTCCTGGTACGGCGCTCGACGTCACCGATGGCGCGGCCCGTGACCTGGAGGCCCGCTTGAGACGCATTCCCGAGGTCGCCCACGTCCTCAGCTCGGTGGGGACCAGCAACGAAAGCGGCTTCGAGGAGCAGGCCGGCACGAATCGCTTCGAGATGACCGTCCTGCTCGCGGATCGCGGAGAGCGCCGGAGATCGGTGGACGAAGTGCTGCCGGACGTGAAACAGGCGCTGCAAGCTATCCCGGGCCTTACGGCACGGCCCCAGCTGCCGAGCACCAGCGGCGCCTCACAGCCGCTGGTGCTGATGCTGCGCAGCGACGACGCTACCAGGCTGGCGGACTACGGCTCCCAGCTCGAACGAATGGTGAAGGCCATACCGGGGACGTCGGACGTCACCAACAGCCTGGCAGAGACGTCGACCGAGCTCAACGCGGTGATCGACCATGCCCGCGCGGCCGATCTCGGGGTAAGCGCCAGCCAGGCCGCAGCCGTCCTGCGCACGGGGTTAACCGGGGACGTGGTCACGCAGCTGCGTCCACAGGGACAAAAGCAGGTCGACGTCAGACTGATCTCGCAGTCGGGCAGCGCGACCAGCCTGCAGGAGCTCGCGGCCCTGCCGCTGCTGGCGCCGCGCGGCAACGTGGTGCGGCTGGATCAGGTCGCATCCATCAGCAGGGTCGATTCTCCGCCGCAGATCGATCGCCGCGATCGCCAGCGGCTGGTGCAGATCGGTGCCAACCTTTCGGGCACACGGCCGTTGGGCGACGTGACCGCCGACGTTCAGCGCCAGCTCGGCAATCTACGTCTGCCCTCCGGCTACAGCGTCGATTTCGGCGGCGACGCCGAGCTGCAGGCTGATTCGTTCAACTCGTTCGGTATCGCCCTAGTGCTGGGGATGGCGCTCATGTACATGCTCATGGCGGCGCTGTTCGAGAGCCTGCTGTACCCCCTTTCGGTCATGCTGTCGGTGCCCGTGGCTGCAGTCGGGGCGTTCACCGCGCTGGTGGCCTTCAGGGAAAACCTGGGACTGTTCTCCCTGATCGGACTGATCATGCTGCTGGGATTGGTTTCGAAGAACGCCATCCTGGTGATCGACTTCACCGAGCGCATGCGTGCCCAGGGGCTGAGCCGACGCGAAGCTCTGCTGCGCGCGGGCCCCATCCGCCTTCGGCCGATCCTGATGACCAGCGCCACGCTGGTCGTGTCAATGATCCCGCTGGCCTTCAAGCTGACCGTTGGCGCGGAGTCTCGGGCCGCAATCGGCGCGGTAGTGGGTGGAGGCATGATCTCCTCCACCCTGCTGAGCCTCATCCTGGTGCCGGTGGTCTACAGCACGCTGGACGACATCAAACAGTGGTTCCGCCACCTGCGCAAGTCGCCGGCCGCCAAGCGTCAAGAGCTCGCCGGGACCGTTCAGAACGTCTGAACATCCCGGCTCGGCTGTGACAGCTAGGCGGCGTCGGGGCCGATCATGAGCTCGGGGCGAACGAGCGCGTCGAACTCCTCGGCGGTGAGGAAGTCCAGCGCAAGCGCCGCCTCGCGCAGCGTCGTCCCCTCGGCGTGCGCCTTCTTAGCCACCTTGGCCGCGTTGTCGTAGCCGATCTTGGGGCTCAGAGCCGTCACCAGCATCAGCGAGCTGTTCAGGTAGCCGTCGATCTTGGCGCGATTGGCCTCGATCCCCTCAACGCAGTGCTCGCGGAAGGAGCGGCAAGCGTCCGATAGCAGCCGCACCGAGTGCAGGAAATTGTGGATCATGACCGGCTTGAACACGTTCAGCTCGAAGTTGCCCTGCGATCCGGCAAAGCCGATGGCGGCGTCGTTTCCCATGACCTGCACGCACACCATGGTCATCGCTTCCGACTGGGTGGGGTTGACCTTGCCGGGCATGATCGACGAGCCGGGCTCGTTCTCGGGCAGGCTGAGCTCGCCCAACCCGGCGCGCGGGCCTGAACCGAGCCAGCGAACGTCGTTGGCGATCTTCATCAGCGAGGCGGCCAGCGACTTGAGCACGCCGCTGGCCATGACCAGCGCGTCGTGCGAGGCCAGCGCCGCGAACTTGTTGGGCGCCGACACGAAGGGCAGCCCGGTAAGGTGCGCAATCCGTTTGGCCGCGCGCTCGGCAAACTCCGGATGGGTGTTCAACCCGGTACCCACTGCCGTACCGCCGATAGCCAGCTCGCGCAGCTGCGGCAGGACCCCCTCAATGCGTTTGAGGCTGTCGTCGAGCTGGGCCACGTAGCCGGAAAACTCCTGGCCCAGCGTCAGCGGCACCGCGTCCATGAGGTGGGTGCGGCCAATCTTGATGACGTCTTTGAACTCCTCCGACTTGCGCTGCAGCGCCTCCCGCAGCTGTTTCAGCGACGGAATGAGCTCGTGAGTCAGCTGCTCCGCGGCGGCGATGTACATGGCCGTCGGGAAGGTGTCGTTGGACGACTGCGACATATTCACGTCGTCGTTGGGATGCACGGGCTTCTTGCTGCCCATCACGCCACCCGCCAGCTCGATAGCGCGGTTCGAGATGACTTCGTTGGCGTTCATGTTGGTCTGCGTGCCGCTGCCCGTCTGCCAGATGCGCAGCGGGAAGTGATCGTCCAGCTTGCCCGAGATCACCTCGTCGGCAGCCTCGATAATCAGCTTGGCCCTGTCCTCCGGCAGCTTGCCCAGGTCACGGTTGACCTCGGCGGCGGCCTTCTTGAGGATGCCCAGGCCGCGAATGATCTCGCGCGGCATCACGTCGTGGCCGATGTCGAAATGGATCAGCGATCGCTGCGTCTGCGCTCCCCAGTAGCGATCGTTCGCGACTTCGATTTGACCCATCGAGTCAGACTCGGTGCGTTTTCCCGAAGCGGTCATGGCTGCAACCTCTACTGCCAACTGCCTTTCCTCGCGCCTTCCTTACATCACACGCGGAAGCACGTCGACCAGCTCCTTGACGGCGCCGGCCGACTTATCGATCTGGGCCTGCTCGTCCGCGGTCAGCTTGATCTCGAACACGCCTTCCATGCCACCCGCGCCCAGCTTCACCGGCACGCCCACGAACAGATCCTTGACGCCGTACTCGCCGCGCAGCAGCACCGAGCAGGGCAGGATCTGCTTCTTGTCGAGCACGATGGCATCGACCATCTGGGCAAACGATGCGGCCGGAGCGTAGAACGCGCTGCCGGTCTTGAGCAGGTTGACGATCTCCGCGCCGCCCTGGCGCGTTCGCTGCACGATGGCGTCGATACGATCGGGCGGCAGCAGCTCGGTAATCGGCACGCCGGCCACGGTCGAATAGCGGGGCAGCGGCACCATCTCGTCGCCGTGGCCGCCGAGCACGAAGGCGTGCACGCTCTCTACCGAAACGTTGAGCTCACGGGCGATGAACGTGCGGAAACGCGCCGAGTCGAGCACGCCGGCCTGGCCAATGAGGCGCTCACGAGGAAAGCCCGTTGCCTGCATGGCGACGTGGCACATGGCGTCGAGCGGATTGGTCATCAGCAGCAGAATGCAGTTGGGGGCGTACTTCTTGATCGATTCGCACACGCCTTTGATGATCTTGGCGTTGGTCCCCAACAGATCGTCACGGCTCATGCCGGGCTTGCGCGGCACGCCGGAGGTGACCAGCACCACGTCGGCCCCCTCCAGGGCTTTGTAGTGGTCGGGCTCGGTGGTCGTCACGCCCAGCACGTGGCTGTCGTAGCCAACGACCGGGCCAGCCTCCTCGAGATCGAGCGCCTTGCCCGCGGGCATCCCATCGACGATGTCCGTGAGGACGATGTCGGCATAGCCACGCTCGGCCAGCCGCTGGGCAGTTGTCGCGCCGACCATGCCGGCGCCGATGACGGCAATCTTCTTTCGTGACATGAAAGCTCCTTCGTGAATAGGGTTAGGCGTTAGAAACGAATCGAGCGTGCAAGCAGACGAGTCAGGGGACGGTCGCTCAGCTCTTTGCGGAGATTGTGGTCCGGGTGACGCGTTGCTTGAGTGAATCCAGCTCGCCGCGCAACTCCTTGGGCAGGCGATCGCCGAACTCACCCAGGAACCGCTCCTGTGATTCCACTTCACGCTGCCATGCATCGTGATCGACAGACAAGAGCTGGTCCATGTGCTTGGAGGAGACGCCGGCCTCCTCACCACGTATGTCCTGTGGCGCGGGAAGGACGCCTATGGGCGTCTCCCGCGAGTGACCGTTGCTGCCCTCGAGCGCCTGCTCGCGCACCCAGCGCAGAACGCGCATGTTCTGCCCAAATCCCGGCCAGATGAAATTGCCATCGTCATCGCGCTGGAACCAGTTCACCTGGAAGACCGCGGGCGGATTGGAGGCGCGGCGCCCCATCTCAATCCAGTGTCCCCAGTAGTCGGCCATGTTGTAGCCGCAGAAGGGCAGCATGGCCATCGGATCGTTCCGCACGACCCCCACTTTGGCCTCGGCCGCGGCCGTGGTCTCGGAAGCCATGGTCGCGCCCATGTACACGCCGTGCTCCCAGCTGAGCGCCTGAAACACCAGCGGCACGGTGTCCGCCCGCCGCCCGCCGAAGAGGATGGCCGAGATGGGCACGCCACGAGGATCTTCCCAGTGCGACGAGATAGCCGGATTGTTGACCGCCGGCGTGGTGAATCGCGAGTTCGGATGGGCTGCCTTGTCGGGACTGTCGGGCGTCCAGTCTCGGCCCAGCCAGTCGATCAGATGATTGGGCTTGGGCCCGTCCATGCCCTCCCACCACACGGTACCGTCGTCCTTGAGCGCGACGTTGGTGAAAATGGTGTCGCGCTCGACGGCCGCCATAGCGTTGGGGTTGGTGGCGCGATTCGTGCCCGGAGCCACGCCGAAATAGCCCGCTTCCGGATTGATCGCCCACAGCCGGCCGTCCGAGCCGATATTGATCCAGGCAATGTCCTCGCCGACGGTGCGCACCTTCCAGCCCTCATCCTCGAAGGGCGACCGCAGCATGGCCAGGTTGGTCTTGCCGCAGGCGCTGGGAAACGCGCCGGCGATGTAGGTCACGTCACCATCGGGTGACTCCAAACCGAGGATCAGCATGTGCTCCGCCAGCCAGCCCTGATCGCGGGCCATGGTCGAAGCGATGCGCAGGGCCAAGCACTTCTTTCCCAGGAGCGCGTTGCCGCCATAGCCAGAGCCGATGCTCCAGATCGTCCTCGTTTCCGGAAAATGCATGATGAAACGGCGGTCGGGTGACAGGTCGCCGATCGAGTGAATGCCGGGGACCCAGTCTGTCGCCCCGCCGTTCAAACGGTCCAGGGCCACCTGACCCATGCGGGTCATGATGCGCATGTTCAGCACCACGTAGCGGCTGTCGGTGATCTCGACGCCGACCTTGCTGTAGGGCGACTCGACCGGCCCCATGATGTAGGGAACCACGTACATGGTCCGGCCGCGCATGCAGCCATCGAACAGCGGCCACACCTTGCTGTTCGCGTCCTCGCGCGACATCCAATTGTTCGTCGGACCGACGTCCTCGGGTTTATCGGTGATGATGAACGTCAACCGCTCGGTGCGGGCGACGTCCTGTGGATCGCTTCGCGAAAGGTAGCTGTTCGGGTAGTGCTTGTCGTTGAGCCGGGTCAGCTCACCGGCCGCTAGCAGCTCGTCGGTAAGGCGCTGGCGCTCAGCCTCGCTGCCGTCACACCAGTAAATACTGTCGGGGCGGGTGGTGCGGGCAACTTCGTCGACCCACTGCTCTACGGGCGATCCCACTACGGACGCTACCTCCTTGACTGCCTTCGTCGGCCACTAGCCAATGTACCATGGGGCGTCCCCGTTAAACTTGCCGAGTGCCACGAACCATCATCGACAAGATCTGGGACGACCACGTTGTCTACAGCCATGAGGGCCAGCCCGACCTGCTGTTCGTCGACCTCCACCTGATTCACGAGATCACGACGGCGCAGGCCTTCGAAGGCCTACGCCTGAACGGACGCAAGGTCCGTCACCCCGAGCTCACGCTGGCGACGGTCGATCACAACGTGCCCACCACGCCGCGCAACGTGCCGGTCAAGGATCCCATCGCCAAGAAGCAGATCGAGACCCTGGAGCAGAACACGCGGGATTTCGCCATCCACTTCGAGGGCATGCTCAGCCCGCGCCAGGGCATTGTGCACGTCATCGGTCCCGAGATGGGCGCCAGCCAGCCAGGCATGGTCATCGTCTGCGGCGACAGTCACACCTCCACGCACGGCGCCTTCGGCGCGCTGGCCTTCGGCATCGGGACTTCTGAAGTGGAGCATGTGCTGGCCACGCAGACGCTGCAGCAGCGCCGCCCCAAGACGCTCAGGATCCAGGTCGATGGTGAGCTGCCGCTGGGCACCACGGCCAAGGATCTTGTCCTGGACATCATCCGCACCATCGGCGTCAGCGGCGCCGTCGGACACGCCATCGAGTACTGCGGCTCGACCTTCCGCGCGATGTCCATGGAAGGCCGCATGACAGTCTGCAACATGTCGATCGAGGCTGGCGGCCGCGCCGGACTCGTAGCGCCCGACGACACCACCTTCGCCTACATGGAAGGCCGCCAGTACGCGCCCAAGGGGCAAGCCTGGGAGCAGGCCCTCGATTACTGGCGTTCGCTGGCCACTGACGAGGACGCCATCTTCGACAAGACCGTGAACATCAACGCTGCCGACGTCGTGCCGTTCGTTACCTGGGGCACCAATCCCGGCCAGTCGGTCGAAGTCACCGGCCGCGTGCCGGATCCCGACGAGATGCCGGACGAAGCTTCCAAGGCCAACGCCATCCGCTCGCTGAAGTACCAGGATCTGCAGCCAGGAACCCCTATCACCTCCATCAACGTCGACAAGGTGTTCATCGGGTCATGCACCAACTCGCGCATCGAGGACCTGCGCCTGGCGGCCTCGGTTGTCAAGGGCAGGAAGGTCAACGCCCACGTGCAGGCGCTGGTGGTGCCGGGATCGGGTCAGGTGAAGGCCGCCGCCGAAGCCGAAGGGCTGGACCGCGTCTTCCGGGAAGCCGGGTTCGAATGGCGGGAAGCCGGCTGCTCGATGTGCCTGGGTATGAATCCGGACGTACTGGGGCCGGGCGAGCGCTGCGCCTCGACCTCTAACCGCAACTTCGAGGGGCGCCAGGGACCAGGGGGACGAACGCACCTGGTGAGCCCGGCCATGGCAGCCGCGGCCGCCATCGAAGGGCATTTCGTCGACATCAGAGCGTGGAGCAAGGCATGAGACCGTTCAAGAAGGAAGAGGGGCTCGCCGCTCCCTACGACAAGGCCAACGTCGATACCGACGAGATCATCCCGGCCGAGTACCTCAAGCGCATCGAGCGGACAGGGTTCGGCCAGTTCCTGTTCTTTGCCAAACGCTTCCTACCCGACGGCTCGCCCAACCCGGACTTCGTGCTGAACCAGCCGCGCTACCAGAATGCCAGCATCCTCGTAGCCGGTCCCAACTTCGGCTGCGGCTCATCGCGCGAGCACGCGCCGTGGGCCCTCGAAGACTACGGCTTTCGGGCCATCATCGCCCCATCGTTCGCCGACATCTTCACCAACAACTGCGCGCAGATCGGCCTGCTCAACGTCGTGCTGCCCGAAGATCGCGTCAATCAGATCCTGCGCGATATCGCCGGCCGGGAGGGCTATCAGATAGCTATCGACCTGGAGCAGCAAGCCGTCACCGACCCATTCGGCCGAGTGGATCGCTTCGAGATGGATGCGTTCCGTAAGCACTGCCTGCTGAACGGCCTGGACGCCATCGGCCTGACGATGCAGCACGAGGACGCCATCCGCGACTTCGAGTCCCGCCGCCAATCACGGGCTCCGTGGTTGCCGAGGTTCCGCTAGCAGGACGGTCTGAGCGGCAGCTCTATGCCGATTTGCGGCGAGGCATGGGGCGGACGAGGCGCCGCCGGGCTGTTGGGCGCTCGTCGAACAGGGCGGCGAGGTTCAACTGCGAGAGCTTGTTCGCGGTGCTCATGAGCTGCGCTTTGCTGGTCGCCTGGCTCAACCGGCCCTTGAGGTACTGCACCAGCTGTTCCAGCTCCGCCACCCGCTGAGAGATGACGGCTTCCGGCTCGACGATCGCGGCCGTGCGCAAGCGCAGCAGGCGATCCGCCTCGCGCGCTGCTTCCTCCAGCCCATAGCCCTCGCTCAGGTTATGCCGGATCAGGGCGATGCGCTCCAGCGCACGAAAGTCGTACAGCTTCTTGGCAGGCGTGCCCAGCGCTCGGACAAGGCCCTTCTGCGTCCAGTAGCTGAGCTGGCGGACGGAGATCCCGCTCACACGCGCCGCTTCTCCAATGCTGAGCCGCAGCTTGTCCAGGACGTACTCTTGAATCGCTGGCGTCACATCAGTCGTACTTGTTGTTGTCGATATTGTTATTGAGGTATCGCGCCGGACCGTCCTTCTACGGTGAGGCAGAATTGAAATGATAACCGGAGAGCAAGCCGCCCGTTCTGTCCATCGGCCCACCCGCGCGGCGCATTCATCGGGCCAAGCAGGGACTGACGCCAGCCTTGGCTAGACCTTACACCCCGATACGGACGCGCCGGCAGCGCACGGCGCGCCAAGGCAGCGGCAAGATGAGCATCGCCATCGGCATCCTGATGGCTTTTTCCCTGCTCGGGGTCCTAGCTTTTGCTACGCCTTTCGTCGCCGCCTTTGCTGCCTACGCCTACGCCTCGGACGCCCTGGCCAAGCTCAACTTCACCAGCCACGAGGCGACCTTTCAGACCAGCCGCATCTACGACCGCAACGGCAAGCTGCTGTATGAGTTCGTCGACCCGCTGGCCGGCCATCGAACCGAGATTCCGCTGGCCCAGGTCCCTGAGAGCCTGAAGAACGCCACCATCGCCATCGAGGACAAGAACTTCTACACCAATCCGGGCTTCGACGTGTCCGGCATCATCCGCGCTGCCTACGATGATTTGACCACCGGCCAGATCGTCGGCGGCGGCAGCACGATAACCCAGCAGCTGGTCAAGAAGGTGTACCTGACTCCGGAGCAGAGCATCCGTCGCAAGCTCCAGGAAGTGGCCATTGCTTACACCCTGTCCAAAGAGAAGAGCAAGGACCAGATCCTGGAGATGTACCTCAACCAGATCTACTACGGGAACCAGGCATACGGGATCGAGGCGGCGGCCGAATCCTATTTCGGCAAGACCGCCATCAAGCTCGACCTGGCGGAATCAGCCATGCTGGCCGGGCTGCCGCAGTCGCCATCGCAATACGACCCCCTGCAGAATCCCAAGACCGCCAAGGTACGCCAGCTCGAAGTGCTCAACGCCATGGTGGCCCAGAGCTACATCACCGAGCAGCAGGCCATCGACGCCTACAACGAAAACTTGCAGTTCGCCAGCCAGCGCACCGACATCCAGGCACCGCACTTCGTGTTCTACGTGCGGGACTACCTGGAGCAGAAGTACGGGTCGCGCTTCCTGTACACCGGTGGCCTGTCCATCACCACGACGCTGGACCTCAACCTGCAGAACCAGGCCCAGCAGATTGTGCAGCAGCAGCTCGCCAAGCTGCCGAAGGACAAAAATGTCAACAATGGCGCGGTGATAGCGCTCGATCCACGGACCGGCCAGATCCTGGCCATGGTGGGCTCGCGCGACTACAACCAGAACCTGCCGAATGGCACCATGGACGGGAAGTTCAACGCCGCCACAGCCAAGAACCTGCAGCCCGGATCGTCCTGGAAGCCGTTCGAGTATGAAGCCGACTTCCTGAAGGGCAAGACGCCCGCATCAACCGTGGTCGACACCAAGGTCGGCAACGAATTCCCTAACTTCGACGGCTCCTTCTACCGGCCGGAGAACTACGACAAGAAGTACCACGGCACCATTACCTATCGGAAAGCGCTGGGCAACTCGCTGAATATTCCAGCGGTCAAGGTGCTCAAGGACGCCGGCATTCATGAGACCCTGCAGCTGGCGCACAGCATGGGCATCAGCACCATCAACGACGAAAGCCAGGTTGGGCTTTCGCTTGCGCTGGGCAGCAATGAGGTGAGCCTGCTCGACATGACCTCGGCTTACGGCGTGTTCGCCAACGCCGGCCAGCGCGTCCCGCCGACGCCGATCCTGAGCATCAAGGACGGCACCGGCAAGGTCATCGAGCAGTTCCAGCAGCCGGCTCCCGAACAGGTCCTCAAGGCGGAGTACGCCTACCTGATTACGAGCATCCTGTCCGACGATTCGGCTCGCGAGATCGAGTTCGGACGGCACTCCGTGCTGGAACTGCCGGATCGGCCGGCGGCGGTGAAGACCGGCACTACCGAGGAATTCCGGGCAAACTGGACCATCGGCTACACGCCCGACGTTGCGGTCGGCGTGTGGGTTGGCAACAGCAACCACCAGGCGATGCAGAACATCATCGGCATCGACGGCGCCGGGCCAATCTGGCATGACTTCATCGAAGCGGTGGAGAAGGGGAAGCCCGCGGCCAACTTCACCAAGCCACCCAACATCGTGACCATGCGTGTCTCGTCGATCACCGGCCTGCTGCCGAATAGCGGTGAGCCGTCCTATGACGAGGTCTTCGTCAAGGGCACGGAGCCCAAACAGCGCTCGACCTTCCAGCCCACTCCGTCGGCCACGCTCACGCGCCAGCAGGCTGTCGAGACTTCGACGGCAGTTGCCGCCTACGCGACTGCGCTGGCCGAAGGCACGGCGCTGCCCAATGGCGTATCGCTTACCCCACCGGCGATTCCCACGCCCGAGCCCTCGACAAGCACTACCCCGCTGGCCAGCGGCAGTCCGCTGGCCAGCGCAACGCCTCCGGCTTCTGCGTCGCCGCAGGCCTCAGCCAGCCCGGGCACACAGGCGACCGTGGTAGTTCGCCCGAACTCCAGGCCATCGGTCCCAAGCGTTGTGGGCCTGTCGCAGACGCAGGCGGAAACCTCGATCAGGAATGCCGGGCTGAACGTGGGCGCGGAGGCGGTCTCCAGCGGCGGGCCCGCGGGGGCGCCCCCAGGCACCGTCATCGGCCAGACTCCGGCCGGCGGCGCCCAGGTTGATGCCGGCACAGCGGTCACCCTGGTCATCAAGCGCTAGCCCGCTTCTCCTGCCCTTGACGGGCTGGAACGAGGAGCGCGGCTAGAAGACGGGATTGAGGGGATAAATGCCGACGATCACCGGCATGGTGAAGTCGGCCGAGCATTCGAGGCCGATCTTCTGCTGGCGGCGCAGATTGGTGACGACGTCCGCGACGTCCTGGGGCAATCCGACGTACATTGTCTGGCCCTCGTCTTGGACGACGCCCATCTCATCGGGACCGATCTCGAACCTCCGGCGCAGCTCGGGAATGGGCACGTAGGACTTCGATCGTACGTACCAGAACAGCTTGCCCGAATTGATGCGCTTGGCCTTGCGCGGCTTGGCCTGCTGCTCCTCGAGCGCTTCCTCGGATTCGCGCGGCTCATAGAGCACCGGCATGCCGTGCTCCACAGGAAGCGCGATGTAATCGACCGGAGGAGCGCCCTCCTCGACTTCGGGTCCGAGCGCTGCGGCCGCGGCCTCGCCTGTGGCGCCCCGCCCTCCGCGCCGGCGGCGGCGGCGGGCACGAACTTCACTCGACGCCTCGCTCCGCAGCTCGCCAGGCACGGCCGAGGCCGGCCCGCGCCGAGACTCGCTTGGCCGATCCTCCGTCGGCACACCGGCCTGCCCAACAGCCGGAGCGCCTGCGGCCGGTACGCCGCGGCCTCGTCCGCGGCGGCGTCGCCGGGAGGATCGGGCTGGCCCGGCGGACATAGCCGCGCTCGGCTCAGAAGGTGGTGGTGTGGTCCCTGGCGCGGCGGCCGGCTGCGTGGAGCCCTCCGCCCCCGGCGAACCGGGGCGCCGAGGCCCGCGGTATCGACGTCGATTGGGCATGACGAGCGCATTATGGCATGGAACCCTTTCCGGCCGCTTGGTTCGTGACCCAAACGGATGCCGGCATGCGTGCTACATTACCCCTCGACTTCCGCCGATGACCATCAAGATCATCATGCCGCAGCTCGGCGAATCCGTGAGCGAGGGCGTGGTTGGGCGCTGGCTCAAGCAGGTGGGCGATCGCGTCGAGCGCGACGAGCCGTTGGTCGAGATCATGACCGACAAGGTCAACGCCGAGATCCCCGCCATAGCCTCAGGCGTGCTTCGCCACATCAGCGTCCGGGAAGGCGAGACGGTGCCGGTAGGCACGGAGATCGCCCTGCTGGATGAAGCGGAGGCTCCTGCCCCGCCGCCGGCTCCACACGAACCCACCGAGGTGAAAGCTGTTCCGCCCGCCGCGAGCATCGCTCCTCCGGCCGAGACATCGAGCGCGGCCGGGCGCGAGCGCATGCCCGAGGAGCCCGAGTCGGTCCGAACGTCACCCCTGGTGCGGCGGCTGGCTCGAGAGCACCAGGTCGATTTGACGCACATCCAGGGGAGCGGCATCAATGGCCGCGTCACCAAAGACGACGTGCTGGCCCACGTCGCGGCGCGATCCGGCGCCGGAGCCGCCAGCGCTGCGCCAGCCGCGGCCGCACCGAGCGCGGAGCGGCCGGCGGAGGCTGCTCGGGGCCCGATCAAGCTCTCGCCACTGCGGCGCATGATCGCCGAGCACATGGTCCGCTCCAAGACCACCGTGCCCCACGCCACGACCTTCGTTGAGGTAGACATGACCGCGCTGGTTCGGCGTCGCGCCGAGATCAAGGCTGAGTTTCAGCGCCGTGAGGGTGTCGACCTCACCTATCTGCCGTACGTGGTGCAGGCGACGGCGGAGGCGCTGCAGGCGTTTCCCACGATGAACGCGGAGTGGACCGAAGACGAAATCGTCCTCAAGAACGACGTCAATGTTGGCGTCGCGGTGGCCATGGAGGAAGGGCTCGTGGTCCCGGTCGTGCACCGGGCCGAGCGCTTGAGCATCGCCGGCCTGGCGAGGAAGATCCGGGAGCTCAGCGACAGAGCCCGCGCCGGCAAGCTGTCGCTAGACGACGTGCGCGGCGGCACCTTCACGGTCAACAACCCGGGCGCCTTCGGCACCGTGCTGTCGCTGCCAATCATCAATGCGCCGCAGGCCGCCATCCTCACCATGGATGCCATCGTCAAGCGTCCGGTGGTTGTGGAAGACGACGCCATCGCCATCCGCTCGATGATGTTCCTGGGGCTGGCCTTTGACCATCGCGTGAACGACGGCCTTACGGCCGGCCGCTTCCTGGCCTCAGTGAAGCGCCACCTGGAGCACGTCGCCCCGACGTTGGTCTGATGCGATAGGGGTCAGCAGCGCTAATCCCTGACCCCTATCCTTTGACCCCTTCGTCCTTGGCCCTCACGCCAAGGACGCCCTTGCGATCGTCTTCGAACCGAGCCAACAGGTACAGCAGCGTGGACAGGCGATTCAGGTAGCGCAGGATGAAGCGATTGTCGGAGAGGCCCTCGCGAACGACCGGCACGATCACTCGTTCGGCGCGGCGCACGATCGCTCGCGCCAGGTCGAGCTGCGCCGAAGCCATACAGGCTCCCGGCAGCAGGAATTGGTTGGGCACCTGGACCTCAGCCTCGATCTCGGCGCAGTAACCGTCCAGCTTGGCCACCTGCTCCTGGCCAACGATGGCGGGCAGCTTATTCAGGTTCTCCCGAGCAGTGGCCAGCTCGCCCATGATGACGTACAGGTCGCGCTGCGTCTCCTCCAGCATGCCCCGCGTGCGCGCTTCCACGCCGCTGCACTTGGCCACGCCCAGCGCGGAGGTTGCTTCATCGATCGCGCCGCACGACTCTGGGCGCGGATCATCCTTCGGCACGCGCTCGTGCCCGAACAGGCCGGTTGTGCCGTCGTCTCCGCTGCCCCAGGCTTTCACTAGCGCATACCTTAGCGTGCTTCCCCCTGCCGGCCAACGGCGGCGGATCAGAACTTCGCCAGCAGGAAGTCCCGAAAGGCGCACGTGGCCTCGGACTGGCGGCGCCGAGCCTTCCAGGCAAGGGACAGCTCACGCTGGACGGCCGGAGGCTGCAGTGGAACGAGGTGCCACGTGTAGTCGCCGCGATGAATGCCGGAACGCGGCAGCAGGGTGATGCCCAAGCCCTCCTGCACCATGCCGTAGATGGTTTCGCGCTGGCTGGTCTCGAAGGCGATGGTGGGATGAAAGCCGGCAGCCGCGCAGGCATCGACGACGATGCGGCGCAAGCCGTAGCCGGGCTTGAACAGCACGAACTGCTCGCTGGCCAGCTCGCCCAAGGCCACTGCCGCGCGGCCCGCGAGTCGGTGGCCATCCGGCAGCAGCACCACCATCTCGTCCAGCACCAGGCAGCGGCGCTCCAGCGCGCCTGAGGGATGCGCCTCGGCCGCGGTAATCACCGCCACGTCGATCGTTTCGTCGAGGAGCATGTCCAGCAGCACGTCACTGCCCTCTTCCTGGATGGCCAGCTCGATCCCCGGGAAGCCACGGCGGAACTCGGCCAGCAATGGCGGCAGGCTGAACGCCCCCACCGTCGGTATGGTGCCGATGAGCACGCGGCCCCGTTTCAGGCCGCTGTACTCGTGCATCTCCAGCTCGGTCGCCTCTACCAGGTTCAAAATCTCCTGCGCCTCGGCAACCAGCTTCTCGCCGGCCGGGGTCAAGCGCACGCGGCGCGTGGTGCGCTCGAACAGCTCGACGCCAAGCTCGCGTTCGAGCTTACGTATCTGGTTCGTCAGTGACGGCTGGGACAGCGGCAGCGCCTCCGCGGCCCGCGTGAAGCTGAGGTGCCTTGCTACGGCGAGGAAATACCGGAGCTGTTCGAGCTGCATGATGCGAGTTGTCAGCAGCGCTGGTGGTTGCTGAGCACGCCTGATTTATAATTCGAGATGATTAATTCTATAGTCATCTCACTAATGCGCGGATTAATCCTGCCTGTCAGAATTTCTGGAGCGGCTCGACCCGCCGTATTGTGTTGTCTTACGCGCAGCGACGGCGCGTAGGGACTCGACGAAGAGAGGTACAGCATGCTCGCGACTGAGGAGCTCAGAGCAACACGCCAGCGTCCGCCGGTGGTCAACGACCTGACGTTCATGGCGGCCACCATCAATGGATCCGGCAGCCAATCATCCAACCTGGTGATTACCCGCGCCCTGTTCATGATGGGCATTCCGGTGGCGCCGAAGAACGTGTTCCCCTCCAACATCGAGGGACTGCCGACCTGGTACTACATCCGGGTCAGCCCGCAGGCCTACCAGGCCCGGACCGACGACGTGCACGTGCTGGTGGGCCTCAATCCAACGACCTGGCAGCGCGACGTGCAGGCCGTCAACCCCGGCGGGGCGATCATCCACGAGGCCACCTACCCGGTCGTTGGCAACACCAAGCGCGACGACTGCGTCTACTACCCCGTCCCCTTCCACAAGATGGGTCGCGACAACATCGAGAACGCCGACCTGCGCAAGTACCTCACCAACATGATCTACGTCGGCGCCGTCGCCTGGCTGCTCGACATCCCCATGGAGGTGATCGAGGAGTCGCTGGCCCACCAATTCCGGCGCAAGCCGAAGGCTGTGCCGCTCAACATGAAGTCCATTCAGATGGGCTACGACTACTGCGTCGCCAACCACACCAAGCAGGACCCGTTCAAGGTTGCGCGCATGCAGGGCAAGATTGAGGGCAAGATGCTCATCGAGGGCAACCAGGCCGTGGCCCTGGGCGCGCTCATGGGCGGCTGCACGGTGGCGGCCTGGTACCCGATTACGCCCTCCTCGAGTGTGTGCGAGAACCTCGAAGCCTACGCCAACCGCTTCCGCAAGGACCCCGAAACCGGGCAGCGCAACATCGCCATCATTCAGGCTGAGGACGAGCTCGCGGCGGTCGGCATGGTCATCGGCGCCGGCTGGGCCGGAGCGCGAGCCATGACCTCGACGTCGGGCCCCGGCATCTCGCTGATGGGTGAGTTCACCGGCCTGGGCTACTTTGCTGAGATCCCTGCCGTCATCGTCGACATCCAGCGCATGGGCCCCTCCACCGGCCTGCCCACCCGCACCAATCAGGGCGACATCTCCTTTGTTCACGGGCTGTCCCACGGCGACACCCGGCATCCCATGCTCCTACCCGGCACCGTCGAGGAGGCGTACGAGTTCACCCAAACGGCCTTCGACCTGGCCGAGCGCCTGCAAACGCCGATATTCGTGATGAGCGACCTCGACCTGGGTATGAACCTGTGGATGGCCGATCCGTTCCAGTACCCGGAAAGGCCGTTCGATCGCGGCAAGGTGCTGACGGCCGAGGAGCTGGAGCGGCTCAATGGCGATTGGGGCCGCTACCGCGACGCGGACGGCGACGGCATACCGTGGCGCACCACTCCCGGCACCGAGCATCCCGCCGCCGCGTACTTCACCCGCGGCTCCGGGCACGATGATAACGCCCGCTACAGCGAGCTGCCGGAAGTGTGGGCGCACATGATGGACCGCCTGAAGAAGAAGTACCTCAGCGCCAAGAGCTTCGTTCCCAAGCCCATCGTGGAGAGCGCCGGCAGCCGCATCGGCATCCTGGCCTACGGCACGACCCACCACGCCGTGGTGGAGGCGCGCGAGCAGATGAACGCACGCGGACTCAAGACCGACTACATGCGCATCCGCGCCACACCGTTCACAGACGATGTGGTGGACTTCATCACCTCGCACGATCGTGTGTACGTGATCGAGCAGAACCGCGACGGCCAGATGTATGACCTGCTCCGCTTGGAGATGGAAGCGCACCAGGACAAGCTGAAGTCGGTCCGCCACTATGACGGCACGCCTATCCCGGCGGCGGTCGTGGTCGGCGCGGTGCTGGTGGCCGAGGGCAAAGGCAGCAAGAGCGAATTCGAGCGACCTACCGGCGCGGCGCACGCGCTGGCGGTAGAGGGGAGCAACTCATGAGCACACCCAGCCAACCGCGGCCCAGCGACGTGCCGCGCGTCGATTCAGCTCAGATCGGACCGGACGAGGTGCCGCCCGCGGAGGGCCAGAAGCGGGCCATCAGCCACGCCTCGGCCAATTCCACCAGCGGCGTGGACCAGCCCACAAACGGCAATGGGGGAAGCGTGGCCACCGCCTCGCGAGCCACGGTCAGCGGAGCGAACCGTATTGGCCTGCTCCGCGACTTCTACAAGGGATCGCCGACGACGCTGTGCGCCGGCTGCGGGCACAACGCCATTACCAACCACATTGTCAAGGCTTTTTACGAGTACGGAGTGAACCCGTACTACCTCGCCAAGATGAGCGGCATCGGCTGTTCGTCCAAGGCGCCGGATTACTTCGTCAGCCGCTCCCACGGGTTCAACAGCGTCCATGGCCGCATGCCCTCCGTGGCTACCGGCGCCAAGCTGGCCAACCGCAAGCTCGTCCTGGTGGGCATCAGCGGCGATGGTGACACGGCCTCGATTGGCCTGGGCCAGTACTGCCACATGATCCGCCGCAACCTCGACATGGTGTACATCTGCGAAGACAACGGCGTGTACGGCCTGACCAAAGGCCAGTTCTCCGCCACTGCCGACCTCGGATCGATCCAGAAGGGCGGCAAGCCCAACGAGTACGAAACCATCGACATCTGCGGTCTGGCTATCGAGCTGGGCGCCTCGTTCGTGGCCCGCTCATTCTCCGGGGACGGCAAGCAGGTGGTGCCGCTCATCCAGGCCGCGCTGGCGCACCGCGGCGCCGCCGTGCTGGACATCATCAGCCCCTGTGTCACCTTCAACGACCACGAGGGCTCGACCAAGAGCTACGCCTACGTGAAGGAGCACGACATCGAGATCCAGGACCTGGACTTCATCCCTTACTACGAAAACATCCAGGCCGACTATGCCGAAGGTGAGACCGCCGACGTCAAGCTGCACGACGGCTCGCACGTGCGGCTGCGCAAGCTGGCGCGCGAAGAGCACGACGCAACCAGCCGTATCTCGGCCATGCGCGTCATCCACGAGGCTCGTCAGAAGGGCGAGCTGCTCACCGGGCTGCTGTACGTGAACCCCAAGATGAAGGACCTGTGCGAGCTGGAGAATCTGCCGGAGAAGCCGCTCAAGGACTTCACGGAAGCGGAGCTGCGCCCCAGCCGCCATGAATTCGACGCGCTGATGGCGGAGTTCGCCAACTAGGCCAGGCTGTCTGACAGGGAGCCCGCGCGGGGGGCGCAGGCTCCCTGTTTTTGTCTGACGAACCTGTCCTGCTTCCGGGCCCGGTGACTCGCCCGACGTACTATGATGCGCCGGATGCGCTTACCCGATCCCCGCCGTGTGCTGTCGGCGGCAAAGCCCGGTTCGCCCGACAGCATGCTGTCCATCTACCTCCCGGCATTCATCCTGGCGGCGGGCGTAAGCATCGCCGCTCCTGCCTTGCCGCTGTACGCCAAGTCGTTCCAGGTCAATTTCGCCACGGCCTCGCTGGTAGTCGTCGTCAACCAGCTTGGTGCCGCCCTGTCGACGCTTCCCAACGGCTACCTGATCGATCGCCTGGGCGGGCGCAAGATGGTGCTCGCCGGGCCCATTCTGACGGCCGCCACCTCACTGCTCATGGCGACTGCGCACTCCTTCCCGGAGCTGCTGGCCTATCGCTTCCTCGAAGGCTGGGCCATGCAGATGTGGACGTTGGGCCGGCTGGAGCTGATCACCGCCCGGGGTGGCGCTCACCGCGGCAGCCAGATCACCGGCATGTTCGGCATGGACGCCGCGGGACGGCTGACCGGCCCGGCCATCGGCGGCTTCGTGGCCGGCGCCTGGGGACTGAGGGCGCCGTTCGTGCTGTATGGCATCGTGGCGCTGCTCTCGGTCGTGCCCAGCTTCGTGCTGGTGAGAGAGCACAACGCGCAGGGCCGGCGAGCCGTGCAGGCAGCGGTAGCGGAGGCGCCGAAGCCGGCGCTCCGCGAATCCCTGAAGGCGCTGCTCACGTTTCCCATTCTGCTGCTGTTCGTCAGCCAGTTTCTTTCGTTCATGACGCGCGGCGCGCTGTTCGGCGGAACCCTGGACCTGTATGCCGTATACGCCTACGGCATCGGGCCGCAAACACTGGGCTTCCTGGCGCTCGGCGCCGGCCTGCTCGGGCTGCCGTTGACCTTCACGTCCGGGCGGCTCATGGATCGCCTTGGCCGCCGGACGATTATCGTCCCGGGCTTCTGCCTGCTGGGGCTGGCCCTCATGACCATGGCAACCGCCAGCTTCGGCCATTGGCCCTTCTCGGAATACGTGGGCGTGTTCCTCTTTGCCCGGCTGGCTACGAGCTCGATTTCCGGGTCGATGCAGGTCATCGGCTCCGACATGGCGCCGCCGCAGGCGCGCGGCACCTTCTTCGGCGTCTTCAGCCTGATACGCCAGACCGGCAGCTTTCTCAGCCCAGCCGTGTTCGCCTTCATGTCGCAGACCTGGAGCTTCGGCAGCGCCTTCGTCCTGCTCAGCGTGATGGCCTTCGCCACCGCGTTGATGACCAACACCCAGCTCAAGCGGGCGCCCGCCGTGAGCGCGCCGGTGGCCGAAGTGGCGGTCTCAGGGACGGGTGCCTAACGGTCCCCGGGGCCTAAGGAGCCAGCCTGCTAGTATTCGCCCAGATGAGCGCGGAGCATCAGCATAGCCACGAGGACGAAGAGCGCTTCGTCCCAAGCATTGGGGCCTTCTTCGCCAACTTCCACACCTACGATGCCCCGTTTCACGTAAAGCTGCGTATGGCCTTCAGCAACAACCTCATCAAGATGCGGACCCGCGCCAACTGCTGTGGCAACCACGGCCAGCCGGGCTGCTGCGCCACAGGCTCCTGCAGCATCGGCCCCGAGCACCCGCACTAGCAGCGCTCGGCGGCGGCGCGCTGCCCCCCTAAGATGCGCCTTCCTGCACGAACTTGCCGGCCCTGACCGTCCACAGCACGTAGGTACGGCCCTGCAGATCGCCCTTGGCGTCGAAGCTCATCTTGCCCCAGTAGACGCCATTGAAGTCGCTCGTCGAGGCGATGGCCTGGCGCAGGCTCTCCCCATCGGCACTCCCCGCACGCTTCAGCGCATCGATCACCAGCCGCGCTGAGTCATAGGTGGAGACGGCGTAGAGGCTGGCGGCAACACCGTAGCGCCGCTTGTATGCCTCGAGGAAGGTTGCGGCGGTAGGGACCTGCTTGGGGTCGGGCGGAAAGGCCAGCATGGCTCCCTCCCCGGCAGTCCCAGCGGCATCGACGAACGCCCGGTCCTCGGCTGCGTCCCCAAGCATCAGGCGCGCCTTCACGCCGGCCGTGGCCAGCTGCTTGGCGAAATTGCCGCCATCGGCCGCGAATCCGCCATAGAAGATGGCGCTCGGGGAACGCGTCTTGATCCTGGCGATCACCGGGCCAAAGTCCTTGCTGCCGCTTTCGACGCTCTCCTCGCCGGCCGGCTGCAGCCCGGCGCTGCCCAGCGCCTGCCGCGCCGACGAGGCCAGCGCCTGTCCGTACGCGGATTGGTCGGCAACGAGGACGACCTTCGGCGGCGTCCCGCTCTTCATCATCTCGGGCAGGAGGACAGACGCCTCCTGGTCCCAGCGACCCGCCGCACGGAACATGAACGGCGCACCGGACGCGGCCTGGTCGGTGATGCGCGGATCGTTTGCTGCCGGCGTGATGGCCGGAACTTTCGCCTGGTTGACGGCCGCCGCGAGCTCCTGCGCGGAGCCGCTGGTGGGCGGGCCCACAATCGCTGCCACGCCGTCGGCGACGAGCTTCTTGGCCACTCCGGCGGCCAACGACGCATCGCCCCGGTCGTCTCCCTGGTCGATGGCCAGGCGCTTGCCATCAAGAGCGCCGCTGCCATTGCTCTCGTCGATGGCCATCTGCATGCCCTTGAGCATGTCCTGACCAAAGGCGGCAGCGATGCCGCTGAAGGGCGCCACGAGGCCGATTCTGGCCGGCGGCGAAGCCGAGTCACCGGCCGAGGTGGTGGGGATGGCGGAGGGCAGCCCCGAGGCCGCGGCGCTGGCCGCGGGAGCAGACGCCGGCGCCGTGGGCGAGCCATTCGTAGAGATAGCCCGGATCTGGCCCGGCTGCTGGCTGGGAGTGGCAGGCTGCGCCGCCTGGCCACACGAGGACAGCACCGCGAGTGCCGCGGCCGCGAGGGACATCTGCCACGGCTGGCGCGACCACACGGCTAAATCTCCGGCTCGACCTTGATGATGCCCTTACGAATGGCGTACTTGACCAGCTCGGTGCGGTCGTGCATGTTCAGCTTCTCCATCAGGTGGCCCCGGTGGGCCTGGACCGTCTTGACGCTGAGGTACAGCAGGTCGGCGATCTGCTGGTTGGTGCAGCCATCGGCAATCATCTTCAAGATCTGCCGCTCGCGTTCGGTGAGTCCGTCATAGCTGGCGCGCTCCTGCCCGGCCTCGGCGCGGCGCAGGTAATCCGTCACCAGCCCCTTGGTCATGGAGGGATAGAGGAAAGCGTTGCCGCGATGGACGCCGCGGATGGCGGATACGAGCTCGACACCTGCCGCGCGCTTGAGCACATAGCCGGCCGCGCCAGCCTGCAGGATGCGGTAGACGTATTCGTCGTTGTCGTGCTGGGTGAGGATGAGGACCTTGACGTCCGGGAAGGCCCGCTTGATCTGCTCGGTGGCGTCCAGCCCGTTGAGGACCGGCATGGCGATGTCCATGAGGACCACGTCCGGCCGCAGCTCCTCCACCTTGAAGTAGGCGTCGCGACCGTCGGAGGCCTCGCCTACGACGTGGAAATCAGGCTGGCTGCCGAGCAGCAGCCGGATGCCTTCCCGGAGGATGGTGTGATCGTCGGCGATGAGGACGCGGATGCGTGTGCCGATCGCGGACGTCATACCAGCGCCGGGCCCGGTGCCGGCAGCTCGGAACGGGACACGAGCTCCGCCTGCGGCTGGCTGGGGGCTCTCCACGCCGGACCCTTGGCGATTGCCGGCGGCTGGCTTTCGGCGCCGGCGATTGGCACGGTCACCTTCAGCTTCGTGCCCTGCCCCGGCGCGGTCTCGATCAGCAGCTCCCCTCCGAGCAGCGTCACCCGTTCCTGAATACCGAACAGTCCGAGGCGATCCGTCTGCACCTGGTCCGGATCGAAGCCCGCGCCGTTGTCCTTCACCACCAGGGTGATGGCATCCGGCTTCAGGCGGAAGCGGACCTTGGCCAGCGAAGCGCCGGAATGCTTGCATACGTTGGTCAGCGCTTCCTGCACGATGCGGAACAGCGCCACCTCGCGCTGCGCCGGAAGCCGTTCCGGCAGCTCGTCGGCGTCGACCCGGATCTGCAGTCCATACGTCTCCGACTGGCGCTTGGCATACCAGTGCACCGAGGGCAGCAGGCCCAGGTCATCCAGGATGGTAGGACGCAGATCGAAGGCCAGGTTGTGAATGCCGTCGAGCGTTTGAATGGTCAGCTGCTTGCTGGAAGACAGCCGCGTGCGCGCCTCGGCGGGCAGGACGGCCGGGCGCAGCGCCGCTTCGACCATCTCGATGGACAGCAGGAGGGCGTTGAGCGCCTGCGAGGTTTCGTCGTGCAGCTCGCGCGCGATGCGCCTGCGCTCCTCCTCTTGAGCCCCAAGCACCTGGGCCGACATGACCTGGATCTGGCGGCTGTGGCGTTCGATGGTGCGGGTGTCCTGCTCCAGCCGGTCGAGCATCATGTTGATGGTCTGGCCCAGCCGCGCAATCTCGGGGTCGCCCGTCTCCAGCCCGGGGACGCGCGCCCGCGTGCTGCCCAGCGAGACCTGCTCGACGGTGCTCTGGATGGTATCGAGGGGCTTGAAGGCTGCCCGCACGATGGCCACGTTGGTGACCATGCTGATGCCGATGCCGAGCACCACCAGCAGCGTGGCGACGGTGAAGTTCGACTGCTCGACGAGGGTCTTGGTTACCCAGGTGCCGACGATCGCGCCACTGGCCATGATGAGCGAGTTGCCGATCACGACCTTCTGGAAGAGATTGAGTGCATCCAGGCGGGTGCGGAGGCGCCAGCCGGCACTCCACAGACCCATCGCTGCCCTAGCGACGGCCACGGGACAAGTGTATCGAGAAGCCGACTTGACCCACCCCCGCGGCGCAGTACTCTCTAAAAGGTAAACCCGGAGGGATGTCCGAGTGGTTTATGGTGGCGGTCTTGAAAACCGCTGAGCGAAAGCTCCGGGGGTTCGAATCCCTCTCCCTCCGCAAGCTCAAATCCGGCCGTTTCGGGCCTACTTACAGCCTTTAGACGCCTGCTTGTGTAGCGGGAGGGCAAATCGGGCTCCGCCGAGGAGAGGATTGGGACAAAGCGGTGAGCCCAATCGGTCCGACCTCCCGGGTAACGAACTCGCCGGACGATGCTGACGAGGGTTCAGTCGAGTGGCAGCGCATCTTGCTGCCGCACGTCGTCGATTACCTGTTCACAGAGGTTGGGCATGTGGGGCTCGAAATCCACTGGGATTGGGACACGAATAACTTGGGGCTCAAGCTCGGCGGACGGCACCTGTTCGCCGCACTGATGACCGAGCTGGTATTCGCGATGACAGGGACAGCAGGATTTGTAAAGTGCGCCGGTTGCGGCGCGCCCTTCGCCCCGAAACGGCAACCGACGCCGGGAATGAGGCATTACTGCGTGAAGTGCGGCCGTGCCGCTGCCAACCGGGCAGCGCAAGCGCGCTTCCGGGCGAATCACAAGGGCTACTTTTCGCGGCGAAATCGAAAGGCCGAGTCTAAGGGTGTTCGGCGAGTAGCCTGAGCCGGCATGCCGACGGTTCACCGGGAGCACGGATTCCGGTTTCATTTCTTCAGCGATGAGCGCCAGGAGCCGGCACATGTCCACATTGAGCACGGAGACGGCGAAGCTAAGGTCTGGTTAACGGACGGCTCCCTTGACTACAGCGAAGGGCTGAGTGCGCCACAATTACGGGTGCTGCGCGAGATCATTGCGACAAATCGCGAGCAGATGTTGAAGGCATGGAATGAGTACCACCGGGAACAAGCGAGCGAGCCGGACAGCGGTCGCTAACGGCAAGTCAGTCAAGGCCGAAACACCGAGCTTCGGGCACATCCCGGAGCCACATGCGGTTGCCGTACGCATCGACGGGGAAAAGCTTTGGGTGGAGGCAGACGACGGTCGGGAGCTGGGCGTCCCCTTGTCACGATTTCCACGTCTAGCGAACGCGACGGCTGAACAGCGCGCTAATTGGCGGTTGTTGGGCCGCGGTATCGGTATTCACTGGCCGGAGGTGGACGAGGACATTTCTGTGGCCCGCCTTTTCGGCTCGCCCACCGACTAACTACACCCAACCAAGAAGTAGGTCATCACCGGCAGGTCCGCGACTGGGTGAATCAACGAACTGAACAGGCTGCATGCTCCCCGATTGCTTGCTTGAAAGATGTACACAGAGTCACCCATATTCGAACCGCCTGACGAGCCGAATACGCCGGTTTGGCGCTACGTCAGCCTAGCCAAATTCATTTCCCTTCTTGAGCGTCGCGCCCTCTATTTCGCCCGCCTGGACCACATGAGCGATGCCCGAGAAGGATTCGTCTCGGAGGCTGCGCTCAAGACCATACTCGATGGCTTCGATGGCGCGTGGAGATCCGATCCCGAAAAAGTCAGAAACGTCGAACTTCAACTCAGGATGCTGTATGCCGTCGCCCGTACCCAGATAGCGGTGAACTGCTGGCACATGAATGAAGTGGAATCTGCAGCGATGTGGGCGATTTACAGCGGGCCATCCCACTCAGTAGCCATTAGGAGCACATTTCAGCGCCTGGCGCAGAGCTTTCAACCGGCTCCCACGGATGTCCACGTTGGCGTCGTGAAATACATTGACCTTCAACGCGAAGGGGCGCGCCTGGCTCGGGTTCAAGAGGAAACCGGCCACATGGTTCCAAACGTGTTCTACCCCAGCATTTACAAGGGCAAGAGTTATGAGTATGAACGTGAACTCCGGGCTGCGACCATTTACATGGCTGAGGACGAGACCACCCAACTAGCCTGGCAAGGAGCCTATGTGGAGGTAGATTTGACGACGCTCATTGAAAGCATCTATGTTTCGCCACGATCCCCTAGTTGGTTTTGCGATGACGTCCAATCGCTGGTCGCGAGATACGGCCTCGCCCAGACGGTAATTCGCAGCGACATCCTCATGAGATAGACGCCTGCTTGTGTAGCAAATCGTGTAGCAGAACGCCCCCGGACAGAGCTAGAAATCACTGGACGAGTCGGGACATTACGTCAACAGCACAAGCTCAATCAGGGACGTTCGGGGATACCGCTAGACATAAAATTTCGAACTTGAAAACCGCTGAGCGAAAGCTCCGGGGGTTCGAATGCCTCTCCCTCCGCAAGATCAAAATGGGCCGTCCGGCTCAGGCAGCGAACGCTACACCGCCTGCTTGTAGGGCAACGCTGAGAGCCGGCCTGGGAATCGTGATCTGGGCCGAAAACCGGGCGCGCGCCTGGCCGGAACTCGCCGCGCTGGCTGTGACACAGTGCCAGCGCTTTGGGGGCCCTGCCTTGCCTGCGGACGGCGCGAAGCAAACCGGCAGGCGCAAGCGCGCTTCCGCGCCAATCACAAGGGATACTTCTCGGGTCGGAAGCGGAAGCCAGTACCGATAACAGAGTTGATATCATCAGTATGCGGGTCGAATTCCACATAGCGGCACGAGCCGAGTTGCTGGAACTACCAGCCGCGGAACGAGATGCACTGAATAATGCTGTTGAGAAGCTGGAGGCGCTTGGCACGCGTTTGGCCTTCCCGCATCAGAGCGCTGTGAAGGGCAGTGAGGACCTGAGGGAGCTGCGACCGAGGGCTGGACGCAGTCCGTGGCGGGCCTTCTATGGGCGGATTGGAGACACGTTGGTAGTAGCAGCGATTGGACCCGAGGCGAAGGTCGATAAGCGGGGCTTCAATCGCGCAGTCGCCGTAGCCCTTGAACGGCTCAGTGCCATTCGAGCGCAGCAGATGGGAGACGAATGACAGATGGCATCACCACTGACCGTTCCTTGGTCAGAAGTACTGAAGGATCAGCTTCGGGATCCTGCATTTCGTGAGCGCTGGGAGCGAAGCGCCCTGGCCCGCGCGGTAGCCATTCGTGTTGTCGGCTACCGCGTCGAGCATGAGCTTTCACAGCGTCAACTGGCCGCGAAGCTCGGCATGAAACAGCCCGCCATCGCCCGCCTTGAGGCGGGCGACCACAATCCTTCTATGGACACCCTGATCCACCTGTCGAGGACGCTCGGGCTTGAGTTCCTGGTGGACATCAGCCCGACGAACCAGAAGGACAGCTGGGTCACCAAAGCAGCGGAGACGGCCGACAATGCGCAGACGATTGTCGATGGCGAGCACCGAGTGCTGGTTGCCGCTCGCTGACCGTGGCACGTCGAACAGCTCGTCACACCTTTGGTCCGATCCGAGCGAAAGCTCCGGGGGTTCGAATCCCTCTCCCTCCGCAAGCTCAAAATGGGCCGATCAGAGCCACTACAAGGCTGTTAGACGCCTGCTTGTGCAGTGACGTTCTTTGCTACTCTAGGGCGACCTGCCCGAGGATGGCTCTGGCGGGCCAGTTCCTGCAGGAGCGAGGGGGCTCGAAAATGGCGTATTACCGAGATCTGCGCGAGTACCTCGGCGCGCTCGAGGCGGCCGGCAGGCTGCGCCGCGTGGCAGACGCTATCGACAAGGACAGGGAGCTGCATCCGCTGGTACGCTGGCAGTACCGCGGTATCGATGAAGCCGAGCGCTTCGGGTTCCTCTTCGAGCAGGTGGTCAGCCATGGCGAGCGGCTGGGCGGCCAGGTGGCGTCCTCCGTGCTGGCCGCCAATCGCGAGATGTACGCCGTGGCCCTGGGTTGCGACCTCGCCGAGGCGCGCGAGCGCTGGGCACAGGCCTTCGAAAGGCACATCCCCCCAGTGCTGGTGAACGACGGGCCAGTCAAGGAGGAAGTGCATACCGGCGACCGTCTGCTGGAGCACGGCGGCCTGCGCGAGTTCCCCGTGCCCTTCACCACCAACGGCTGGGAGGCGTTTCCGCGCATCACCGCCGCGGCGGTCTTCAGCAAGGACCCGGATACGGGCGTGACCAACGCCGGGATGTACAACAGCATCATCCTCGGTCCCGGTCGGGCCAACCTGCGTACCTCCCGGCACCTGCACATGCATTGGGACAAGTGCCGACAGCAGGGCCGGCCGCTCGAGGTAGCCATCGTGGTCGGCGCTCCGCCAATCGTGCCCTGCGTCGCCGCCAGCGACGTGCCCTACGGGCTGCCGGAGCTCGACGTGGCCAGCGGCTTCATCGGCGAGCCTATCCCCGTCGTCCGCTGCGAAACTGTCGATCTGGCTGTACCGGCCACCGCCGAGGTGGTCATCGAAGGGCGCATACCGATAGATGCGATGGACCAGGACGGGCCCAGCGGCGAGAACCGCGGTCACGTCATGCTGCGGGGCCGCGTGCACCCCTTCGAGGTCACCGGCATCACCCACCGCCGCAATCCCATCTGGCACGACGTCATCGAAGGCTTCCCGCCCACCGAGTCCAGCACCCTGCGCAGCTTCAACTGTGAAGGCCGCATCATGGCCCTGCTGCGATCGCACGGCATTCCGTACGTCAAGGACGTGGCCTTTCACCATTGCGGCAGTGCCCGCCACTTCTGTGCTCTGAGCTTCCAGGACGTGGGCGGCGTTCGAACCCCCAACGCCAGCGTGTGGCAGGCGCTGTTCGCCGTGATGTCCGTCGATCCGAGCTGGCCCAAAATCGCCATCGCCGTCGACGACGACGTGGACCCGCACGACATCGAGTCGGTGCTGTGGGCGGTGGTGGACCGCTGCCAGCCGCATCGGGACGTCAAGATCGTCCAGGGTCGGGCCTCCGGCCTCGACGAGTCGGTGGCGCCGTACGAGGAATCCAAGGAACACCGCCCCTACCCCACCTCCCTGGTGAGCCCCCAGGGCGCCTCGATCATGCTGGTGGACGCTACCCGAAAGTGGAGCTACCCGCCGGTTTCGCTGCCGCGCAAGGACTACATGGACCGCGGTCGCGAGGTGTGGGAGCGGCTGGGCCTGCCGAAGCTGCGGCCCCGTACCCCCTGGCACGGTGCATCCCTGGGTCGCTGGCCGGACGAGTGCGCGGAGCTGGTTCGACTGTCCGAATCCGGCGCGGAAGACGACGCTGCGCGCCGCCTATTGGACAAACGAACCAGCTTGTAATCCCCCGCCTCAGCTGCCTGCGGGTGAAGCCCGGATGCTTGCGATTGAGGCCGGAGTCCATTACCGTGGTGCCTGCCGTCAGCCCAAAGACCACATCCCGGCCTGGCGGCGGAGGGGAATCGCTGCCATGACACGTGTGCGAACAGGCTACGTCTCCGCCTGGCTGTTCATTGCAATCGCGCTGCTCCTCGCGGCCTGCGGCCAGAATGCGGCTCCCGCCGGCTCCGCCAAGCCGGCTGTCTCCACCTCGGCGGCGGCCAGCGGGTCGCCGGCAGCCGTGGCGAGCTCCGCGGGTCAGGCGCAAGCCAAGCCGAGCGCCGCCAGCTGGGACCAAATCGTTGCCGCGGCCAAGCGTGAGGGCAGCGTGGTCATCTACGGCCAGGCGGGCGCCAGCGTGAGCGAGCTGCTGACCACCGGCTTCCGGCAGCAGTACCCGGACATCAAGGTCGAGTTCAACGGCGCCAATGGAAGCGAGCTGGAGACCAAGATCCAGACCGAGCGACAGGCTGGCCGGTTCGGCGTGGACATCATGCTCCACGGGCCGCCCAATCTGCTGCACATGGCCCAGGTCGGCGTGCTCGACCCAATCGCCGATTCGCTCGTCGGGCCCGAGGGCAACCCATCCAAGTGGCTCGGCGGCAAGTTCGACTTCTCGGACGACGGTGGCAGGTACGTGCTCATGCTGCTGGGCGGCGTGGCTACGCCGGCGATCTACAACCCAACCATGGTCAACCTCTCCGAAATCACCTCCTATCGCGACCTCCTCGCCCCGAAATGGAAGGGCAAACTGGCGATGCTGGACCCGCGTATCCCCGGCAACGGCCAGGGGACCGCGCAATTCTGGGTCGTCACTCCCAGCCTGGGCAAGGATTTCATCAAGCAGCTGTTCGACCAGGGCGTCACCTTCACCCGTGACGACCGCCAGCTGACCGACTGGGTTGCGCACGGCACCTACGCCTTCGGCCTCGCCGCCAACGGCTTCGAGGCCGTCCAGCTCAAGAAGACGGGCGCTCCCCTCGAGTTCCTGTCGGCTGACCACTTAAAGGAAAGTGGGTACCTGACTGCCAGCTGGGGCGGCGTGGGCGCGGTGAATAGAGCCGCGCACCCCAATGCCGCCAAGGTTTACCTCGACTGGCTGCTGTCCAAGGATGGTCAGGAAGCCATGGTCAAGGCCTCCGGATATGCCAGCCGGCGCCAGGACGTGCCCACCACGGGTCTGCTCGATGCCACCATTCCCAAAGCGGGCGTGCAGTACGTAGAGATCACCAAGGAGAGCTACATCAATCAGCGGCCGGAGATCGTGCAGTACATTCAGAGCCTCATCGGGTCCTGATTGCGGCACCTGACCGTGCAACCGAGCGGTCTGTACAATGCAACCCACGTGCGAGTTAGTACTGAGAGCGAAGCTGCTCCGGATACTCCGCAACTATCACCAAGGAGGGTTATGTTGAAAGACCTACCGATTGCGTTCCGGCCACGAGCTCAATGGTTGACCATTCCGGCGGCGCTCGGGCTGCTGCTGGCAGCATGCGGCGGCACGGCAACTCCGAGCGCGCCGGCCAGCTCTACTGCTCCGGTGGGCTCAGTGGCGTCGGCCAAGCCAGCGGCCAGTGAGTCCGCCTCGGCGAAGCCCGCGGCTTCGGCCAGCACGGCGGCTTCGGCCAAGCCGGCAGCCTCGGCCAGCGCTGAGGCCAAACCCGCTGCCAACGGCTCCGCCGCGGCAAAGCCTGCCGCCTCCGGGAGCGCTGCCGCTTCGGGCGCAGCCTCGGCAGGACCAGTAACGCTGCCCACCATCCCAGCTCCGGTGCCGGTGACAGTCGACGCCAAGGCCAGCGCGTTGCTGGTCCTGGACATCAACTCGGCCGTTTGCCCGTCTCGGCCGGCCTGCATGGCGTCCGTTCCCACTATCGCCGGGCTGATCAAGAAAGCTCGGGATGCAAAGGTCCCCGTGATCTACTCCACCACGGCCAACGCCACCGTGCTGCCCGACGTGGCTCCTCAGCCGGGTGAGCCCACGGTCACCGCGAAAGCCGATAAGTTCGTGGGCACCAATCTCGAAGACCTGCTCAAGGAGCGCAAGGCCACGACCGCGGTCATTGTGGGATCGGCAGCCAACGGCGCCGTGTTGTACACCACCTTCGAAGCCAACATCCGAGGCATCACGGCCGTTGTGGCCACCGATGGCATCTCGACTGGGCCTGCCTTCGACACCTTCCTGACGGAATACCAGCTGCTCAATCAACCCGGAGCGGCAAACGCCGACAACAAGCCCTTGACGCCCAACGCGGTGACGCTCAGCAAGAGCGACCTCATCACCTTCAAGTAGCCCGGCGGTGTGGAACTGGCGTCCTTCCCTGGGCGCCGGTGGCGAACGGCGAGCGGCTGACTTCCTGAAGCGTCAGGGTTATCGCATCGTCGCCCGAAACTGGCGGCACCAGCTGGGCGAGGTAGACGTCATCGCACGAGACGGCACGGAGCTGGTATTCGTGGAGGTGCGGACTCGATCGGGAGCCACCATGGGCACTCCCGAGGACTCCGTCGCCGATGACAAGCAGCGCCGCCTCGCCCGGCTGGCGGAGGCGTACGTCGTGCAAAGCGGATACGAGGGTGACTGGCGGATAGACGTAGTTGCCATAGACCACAACGGCATCCGCCACCTGAAGAACGCGGTTTCCCTGTGGTGAAGACCGCTATGCCCGAAGCTCGGCACCTCCTGTCGCGCTGAAGTCGCCGTCGAACGCCAGTGGACTCACGCAGGAATCAGCGGATCTCGCCGTTGTTCGCGCGGACGTAGCCCAGCACGATTTCGTCGATGACCTTCTCCACCGGCGCCCAATCGTCGGTGAAGACGGTCGGATCCGCGGTCACCTCACGCACACGACCCGACCGGAGAGCGGTTTCCGCCACCTGACGCAACGTAGGGTCCGAAAGCTGCCCGGCGTTGGCGGCAAAGCTGGACAGCTCCGCGGCCGAGTTCGTTCCCACGATGATGCTGTTGATCTGCGGCGCCGGCAGATCGATGACGAAGACATTTGGGAAGACAGCCTTCATCGTACTGGCCACAACGTCCACCAGGCGGTAGTCCGTCTCGGTGCGTCCGGCGTTGAGGACCGCCACGCCATTGGGCGTGAGATGGTCCCGGACCTGCTGAAAGAACTCGCGCGTGGTCAGGTGGAACGGAATGTAGGGCTGGCGATACGCGTCGATGCCGATGATGTCATAGCGCTTGGGAGTGGTGGTGATGTAGTACCGACCGTCCTGGGCGATGGCGTTGAGGTTTGGCTCGTTCATATCGAAGAAGCGCCGCCCCACCTCGATGATCTTCGGGTCGATCTCCACGCCGTCGATCGGGATAGGGCCATAGACCGAGGTGAGATCCCGAGCGATGGTGCCGGCCGCCAGGCCAACGAGCGCGGCGGAATGCACCTGATCGGGCCGGAAGCCGCGGTTGAACAGCGGCGCCACCATGAAGTAGTCCCACGGCCCGCCCGTGGTGAGCTGGCCCGGGTTGTAAATCGAATGGATGGCGTGGCCCTCGTCGAGGATGAGATTGTTCTGCGGTCCGGTCGGCGTGTCCTGCTGAACGACCTGGATGTAGTAGTACGCCGACTCGGTAGCGTAGATCAGACGGCCGAAGCTCGGCGGTCGCAGAACGGCCTCGGGCAGCACCGCCAGGCACGCCACGGGCAGCAGCAGCCAAAAATACCAGCTCCGAAATCGCCACAGGCCAATCACGGACAGCCCCAGCAGAGCCAGCGAGAGCACGTACAGCGTTCGCGGCGTGCCGATGGCGGGTATGAGCACGAATACCGGAACCACCGTGCCCAGGATGCTCCCCAAGGTCGAGAGCGCGTAGATCCGTCCCGCCACGTTGCCGGCGTGGCCAACGTCACCCATGGCCAGGCGGATGGCAAAGGGCGAAACGCAGCCGAGCAGTGTGATCGGAACGGCGAACAGCAGAACCACGCCGAACAGCGATCCCAGGAACAGCCCCGCATCCAGGTTGGCGAAGCCGATCGACGAGAAGCTGAGGATGGGACGGGCAACCACGGGAATGACCCCCGTGGCGAAGGCCGCCCAAGCGGTGATTTGAAAGAGCACCCGCGCTGAAGGGTGCCGGTCCGCCCAGCGCCCGCCGATGAAATAGCCGGCCGTAAGGTAGAGCAGCACCAGGCCAACCAGCACCGCCCAGATGTACAGCGATGTTCCGAAATAGGGCGCCAGCAGCCTCGACCCCGCCAGCTCGACCGCCAGCGACGTGAATCCGCTCACAAAGACCAGCGGCAGGAGAAGGTCGGCAGTGCCGAGTGCCGGCGGAGTGCCGAGTGCCGGCGGAGTGCCGAGTGCCGACGAAGTGCCGAGTGCCGGCGAAGTGCCGAGTGCCGAGTGCCGAGTGCCGACCTTGTTCGTCCCCGGCTCCTGTTCGGCGGCTATGTCGAGCCTCCCGAAACAGCTCCCGAATCTCCGGAGGAGGTGCAATCCTCGGCACTCGGCACTCGGCACTCGGCACTCCGCCGGCACTCGGCACTCCGCCGGCACTCGGCACTCCGCCGGCACTCGGCACTCCCGCCGGCACTCGGCTCGATAAAGGTCGCGGTGCACACCCAACCGGTCGCAGGATGGAGCCAGCGCATCCAGCGCTCCAAACCGTCGTTCGGGTCCAACGTGAGCAAGCGCCGTGGCGGCTCGGCGTAACCCACCGCCAGGACCGAATGGCTCCACTGCCGGCTGGGCGCTCGATAGCAATTGAGCACGACGGGCAAGCCCGCGTCTAGGCTGCGGGCAATAGGCTCCCAGCGGACCACGAACCGTGTGCGCGATCGCACGCTGATGCCAGCCAGCATCGCGGCCTGCTCGATGCCCCTATCCAGCGCAGAATGACCTCCGACGTACGCCAGAATCGGCGGCCCGGACTTATCCCTGAAGCCAGTGGCCAGCTCGATGGTCCTCACCAGCGCCTCGGACCTGGCGCCGATCAGCTGCAGAACCGAAGCCGCGCAGACGAGCGTGCAGCGCGGCCCGTAGTTGCGCACCAGCCAGGACGACGTTTCCACGCGGGGAAGGTCCGGACAAACGACCTCCCTGATGGCAGCCGGCGGAGAGAGCCTGAAAGGCGGTGGCGAGATGGGCAAGCCCCTTGAGCATAGGCCAACCCATGCCCGGAACCCAAGGGACCCTTGCTAGGATGTACATGAGACATCTGTTCAAAGGAGAGCACGGTGGAGGAGGAGCAGGAACCTTTCAAGCGCATCGACGTCTCGACCGCCCGTCAGATGATCGAGGCGGGGGGCATCCGCGTCATCGACGTTCGGGAGCCCAATGAGTATGCGTCGGGGCATGTGCCCAACGCGGAGCTGATCCCTCTGGGGCAGATTCTGGCCAAGCCGCTGGAGCACATCCGCGCCGACCAGCGCACGATCTTCGTGTGCGGGGTGGGGCAGCGCAGCGCCGTCGCCGCCGAGATGGCTGTGGCCGTGGGGGCCTTCGACATATTCAATATGGAAGGCGGGACAAAAGCCTGGATTGAGAGCGGCTTCCCGACCGAGCGCTGACGTGGCTGCCGCCGGCGGGGGTGGCGCGCCATCCCTGGACTTCTCCAATCCCCTGCAAGCGCTTGTCGCGCTGGCAGTTATCGCGCTTGTCTGCTACGCCGTATACCGGCTGTTCGCCTGATTCTGACCTGCCGCTAGCACCCTCGATGTAACCTCTGGGCCACCATGTGGGCATGAAACGTGCTCACTCGTTATATCTACGTAAAAAGCGTGCACATCGCTCACTTGCCGTGGTATGCTGTCGCTCTTAGGCGCGTGGACTGACAGCGTTCAATGAGAATTGGCCCGGTACGGTTAACGGCACTCCGGCGCCTGCCCGCGCGGCAAGCGCTCCTGTTCCTCTGCGTCGCCGGGTTGAGCGTCCTATCCGGACCCGTAAGCGCCAGCGCTCAGACTGACTCTCCGGAAGCGTCGGACGGCTCGGACGTTCCTTCGGCCAGTCCAGCCGTTGGCCAGCCCGGTCCCGCCATCGCCGTCAAGCTCGGCTTCGACGGAGCAGCCAAAGTCGGCGGCTGGCTGCCCGTGCAGGTGCAGGTGAGCAACGACGGCAGCTCCATCACCGGCGAGCTGCAAATCGAGATCGACGACAGCGGCGTCAACCGCCAGCGCGCCTTCAACGCCCGCCCTACGAGCGTCTACACGGTGCCCGCCAGCTTGCCGAGCCACTCGCGCAAGCAGTACGAGATCGACGTCTTCCTGCCCTTTCCCACCAAGGCCCTCACGGTGAAGCTGGCGACCGACCAGGGCGTGCTGGTGCAGCAGACCGCCCAACTTCAGGCGCTGAGCGCCAGCGAGGTCCTGTGCGGCACGCTCGCTCGGAACCAAGACTTCTTCCAGCAGCTCAAGAACCTCGACCTGCCGGGCCGCCAGGGTAAGAAGCCCTTCGTGGTGGCCATGAAGCCGGAAGACGTGCCGCCGCGGCAGTATGCCATGTCCTCCCTAGATTGCCTGATCGTGAACAACGTCTCGCTCACTGGCCTCACGGACGACCAGAAGGGAGCGATCCTTGGCTGGGTCGAAAACGGCGGCTTGCTGGTGCTGGGTGGGGGCTCCGGCTGGCAGAAGACGTTCCAGCCGCTGCCCAAGGAGCTGCTCCCGGTAGACGTCAGCGGCGTACGCTCGGTACCCTCGCTCTCATCGCTCGCAGATTTCGCTCACCAGCCCATCAAGGGTGACGGTCCCTGGCTGGTGTCGACCGGAAAGCTGGTGGACGGCGAGGTCGTGGTCGATCAGAATGGCATCCCTATCATGGTCGGCGCCAAGCGCGGCAAGGGGACGGTCCTGTATCTGGCCGCGGACCCAACGTCCGAGCCGTTGAACACGTGGAACGGCAACGCCGCGCTGTGGAAGTACATCATGGCGTACAACTCCACGCCCCTAGCGGTGTTTCCCTTCTTCAACTCGTTTGGCGGGCTGGCCACTATCCAGAATTGGGGCCAGCCGCCACGTACCGCGATCTTCAACATAGCCGGCGTCGACCCGCCTTCCGTGCGCTGGCTGATCCTGTTCATCGCGCTGTACGCGCTGGTGCTGGGACCGTTGAACTTCCTGCTGCTGCACGTCAGCGGGCACAAGGCCTTGGGGTGGGTGACAGTCCCGGTCCTCATCCTTGCGGGCGCGCTCGTCACTCACCGCTTTGCCGAGCTGTATCGCGGCAGCGACATCATCCTCAACAAGATCTCGGTCATCCGCTCTGAGGGAAATTCGGTCGAGGCCAACGTCCGCAGCTACGTCTCCCTGTACACACCCAGGAAGGGCGACTTCAGTGTGCTCGTCCCCGGCAACGCCTCCGTCACGAGCTATGCCCGGCCCGCTGCCAGCACGTCGAGCGGCAGCCCGGACGTAACGCCACCATGGGTTCTCAAAGTGAACGAGAGCACTGTTCAGAACCGCATCGCCATGCCCCTGGAGGGGTCCAGCACAGGCAGCTTCCTGGCCGACAGCCAGGTGCGGCTGCCCGGCAAGTTCACCTCGGAACTGAAGGTCAATGGCGAGAGCCTCAGCGGCGCCATCGTCAACAAGACGGGGCAGCCGGTCGACGACGTCGTCCTGGCCCTTGGTGGCGCAGTGCAATACGTGGGCCGGATGAACAACGGCGAGCGCAAGATCGTGAGTTTGGCGTTCGATCCGCAGGCGCCCTCCACCGGACCGGACTCAGCCAAGGTCAAAGCGGCGTTGACAGGCTCCAGCAGCCAGAGCGAGACCACCAGGACAAATCGAGAAAGCATTCTCGACGCCTTCCTGGGATCGAGCACCAGCGCCCAGCCGGCCGGGCTCAGCGGCCTGACGCTTCTAGGCTGGATGCCGAGCTCCCCACTGCCTTTGCAGGTGGCCGACCAGCATCCCAGCGTCAACGAGACCAACCTGTTCGTCACCAGCCTGGGCTTCAGCTTCCCGCGGGGCGCAAGCGTCGTCGTCCCGCCGGCATTGATTGGCACGAAGCAGATCGGCACGTTCTCTACGAATTTCCAGCGCCCCGGTCAATATGACCTCAATCCAGCGGGGTCGTTGGCTATCGAGTTCTCCCTCCCTGTGCGCGCCACGGACATGATGAGCAACAATCTGGTGCTGCACATGGTGGGACACTACGCCGGGAACCAGCGATTGAGCGCTCGGGCAACAGCAGGCGACCCCCTTGGCCAGATATACCTCTACAACTGGCAGTCGGCTGACTGGGATGCGCAGGATTTCGCCTGGGGTGACAATCCCATAGCCGATCCCGCTCCTTACCTGTCGGCCACCGGCGCATTGAGGCTGCGCTACACCTACAAGCCGCCGCCACAGCTGCCTACGGCCAGCCTTCAGTTCAGCCTCGACCTCACCGACGAGGGTCAGCTGCGATGAGCTACCTGGAGGTCAGGCACCTTTCTAAACGCTACGGCAGAACCAACGGCGTACTGGACGTTTCGTTCGACGTCGATACGGGCACGGTCTTCGGTCTTGCCGGCCCCAACGGCGCCGGCAAGAGCTCGCTCACGCGCATGCTGGCGACACTGGTACGGCCGACCAAGGGCCAGATCACGATTGATGGGCTCGACGCCATGCGCAAGGCCAGGACCGTGCGCGGCTGGATCGGCTACGTTCCGGACGTATTCGGCCTGTACGAGCGGACCAAAGTTGGGGAATATCTCAACTTCTTCGGGCGCTGCTTCGGCATGCCCTGGCGAATCAGGCAGTCAGCCATTGTAGAGCTGCTCAAGTTGGTCGATCTGTACGATTTCCGCTTCGCCGACTGCCAATCGCTCTCGCGAGGGCAGCAGCAGAAGCTTCTGATTGCGCGAGCCCTGCTCAACGAGCCCCGCCTGCTGGTGCTGGATGAGCCACTGACCGCGCTCGACAGCCAGAGCCGGCTGGAGATGCTCGAGGTCCTCCGCGAGCTGGCCTCAATGGGCAAGGCGATAGTCATGTCCAGCAATGCCATTGGCGATCTGGTCGACGTCTGCGATCGCATCGGGCTGATGGCAGCCGGCCAGCTGACGGCGGTGGGCACAGTGCCTGAGCTCGTGAGAGAGCTGGAGGTTGCGCACCGGATGCGGCTCGTGGTCCTTCAAGATGCCGACGTGGCGCTGCGCGTTCTGAACGAATCGAGCGATGTAACGGAAGTCGAAGCGTCGCGCAACTGGTTCAGCTTCACCTGCCACGGCGGGCAGGCCGGCCAGGCACAGCTGCTCACCCAGCTCATAGCCGCTGGCGTGAAAGTCGCTCAATATGCACCTATGCAGCAGCCACTGCACGAATTGGTGGCCTCGGCCCCGCCTACACCGGTCTCACCGGACCAATCGCGGCCGTGAGCGCGGCAGCGGGCCGCGGATCCCTCGTGGAGACCGGTTCATGGTCATGAATCCCGTGCTCATCCACGAACTGCGCGCCCGCATGCGCGGGGGACAAGCCTATCTGCTGCTTATGGCCATCATCTTGATCTTCGGCGGCGTGACGCTGGCCACCTTCTGGTCGGTGACCAACGTTCTGCGTCCCAACGCTCCACTCACCGTGCCTTTTGCCGGCGCCGGAAACCAGGCCAACCCCGGTCCGCAGATCGATCGCATTCTGATTGCCCAGCGGGGCGCGATCTTCTTCCTGATCATGTCGTTGTGGGCCATCATCATCGCCGCGTTGATCGTGCCCGGAGCTACGAGCGGGAGCATTGCCCGCGAGCGGGAAACTCACACTCTGCCTCTGCTGCTCGGCACGCCACTGAGCCCGCTGAGCGTGGCCGTTGGCAAGCTGCTGGCCGCGGGAAGCTACGTCGCTCTCGTTGGAGCGGCCAGCGTCCCGCTGTTCATCCTGGTCATCATGTTCGGAGGGATACCGCCGGACCAGATTGTGTCGGTGGTGCTGATCTTTCTGGTGACCACCTTTGCCTTCACATCGCTGGGCGTGTTCATCTCTTCGATTTCACGGAATGGCTTGCTGGCGGCGTTAGCCACCTATGGCATCGTGCTGGCGTTGACTGTCGGTTCCTACCTCGTATTTCTGCTCTCGAGTCCCCTCAACAAGGCTGTCAACATGAAATACACGCTGTATTTCAGCCCGCTCGCAGCGGTCATGTCGGCTCTTACCCAAACCAACTCCCAGCTCAGCACCATCCTCGGCCAGGTATTCCGTGAGCCTGGAACGCGGGTTGCGGGTGAATGGTGGGCATTGGGCCACTACCCCTTGTGGTGCATCACCACGCTGGCCTATCTGCTGGCCGGTGTCGTGCTGCTGCTGGCAACGAGTCGAGTCATCAACCCGCTGCGCAGGTGGCTGTAACCGGGGCCTTCGCCGGGAGGATCTGACATGCTGAATTCCGTACGACAAGAAGCCGAATTCCTGGGCAGGCTGGCTGAAATTGGCCGGCTGCTCAAGCTCCAGTCGGCCATCGTTTGGATGCTGCGCAGCCTCGCGTTCGCATTGGCCGTCGATGCCGTCATGCTGGCGGTCGCCCGCTATCATGCCTTCACTCCCCCGGCGTGGCTGCTGCTGGCCCTTCCTGCCGCCCTGGCCGGCGTCGGGCTGGCCGTTGGCTCCGCGCAGCGCTATCCGCCGCAGATCATCGCTCAGCATGCCGACCGAAGACTGGCCCTCAAAGAGCGGCTGACGACCGCCCTCGAGCTGCAGACCGGTAGGAGCACCGGGGTGCTCGCCGAAGCGCAGATGGACGACACCATGTGGCACGTCAGGCGAATCGAGCCATGGCGCTCGTTCGCGCCACGTATGCCCGATCGTGAGGGTAAATTCGCGCTTGGCGCGATTGTCCTCACCGCGGCGCTCATTGCCCTGCCCAACCCCGGGAAAGCCGCCATCCAGCGTCAGGCGGCCGTGGCGGAGGCCATCAAGCAGGAAGCGCAGAAGCTCCAGAAGACCGCCACGGACATCAAGCAGAACGAGGACCTGACCGGCAACCACTCTCAGGACCAGCAGACGATCGATCAGATTCTGGCCCAGCTGCAGAAGCAGCTGCAGCAGACCTCTTTGAGCGCGGATCAAGCCCTGGCGAAGCTCGAGGAAGCCCAGCAACGGCTGCAGGCCAACCAGGACAGCAATGCCGACCAGCTGGCGGAAGCGCTCCAAGCGCTGGCGGCGAACTTCGACGAGCAGCCCCTGCTGCAGCAGGTAGCGCAGGACATCCGCAGTGGCGACTACAACGCCGCCGCTCGGGACCTGAACGCCCTGGGTCAGCAGGCGTCCTCGCTCAGCGGGGATCAACGTGACAGCCTGGCAGCGAGCCTGCGCGCCGCCGCCGCGGCACAGGCTAAAGCCGGCAACAGCCAGCTGAGTGACTCGCTGGGTCAGGCTAGCGACGCCCTGAACGGAAGCCAGGCCGACGCCACCGCAGCTTTCCGCCAGGCAGCCGGCAGTCTGCAGAATGGCGGTCAACGATCGCAAGCTCAGCAGAATCTCAACCAGGCCCTGAACCAGGTGCAGCAAAGCGCCAACAGCTTCGCGCAGGCCACCGGCAGCGAAGGGAGCGCGGCCAACTCAGGCTCGAGCTTCAACTCCGGCGCAACGCCGTACGACGATTCCACGGATGGGCTGGGGCAGCCGGGTTCCCTAGGTCAGAACGGGCAGCAGCCCGGAGCAGGGCAGCCGGGCGACGGGCAGCCGGGCAGCGGCACGGGCGATGGCTCCGGTTCCGGCAGCCAGAGCGGGGAAACCGTCTACACCGGATCGGGCAGCCACTTCGAGGGCGTACCCGGCCAGCAGGGTGCCAGCGGCCAGGTAGCCACGTCCGACGACAACAGCCTGGCAGATCCGGCCCAGAACGACTCGAACGTCCCCTACGAGCAGGTTATCGGCCGCTATCAGCAGCAGGCCAGCCAGGCCATGGATAGAGCGGCGGTCCCGCTGAGCTACCGGCAAATCGTGAAGGACTATTTCTCGTCACTGGCCCCGAGACGCTGACGGCACGGCTGGGGGACGAAGCCATGAGGTGCGCCGACATTCTCTGTCCGTTCGCCCCGTAACGTACATCCGACAGGAGCGAGACCCACTTGATAGACGCGACCGAGCTCGAGCTGACTCCGCAAGACTTCACCAACATCGCCCAGTCGATGGAGGAAGAGATAGGTCATGTCATCGTGGGCCAGCGCGAAGTCGTCCACGGCATTCTCATCTGCGTGCTAGCCGGCGGCCATGTGCTGCTCGAGGGCGTGCCGGGACTGGGCAAGACCATGCTCATCCGCACACTGTCGGAGGTGCTGGACGTGCAGTTCAGCCGCATTCAGTTCACTCCGGACCTGATGCCGGCCGACATCACCGGCAGTAACATCATCGCCGAGGATCATCTGACCGGCGGCCGCCACTTCCAGTTTCAGCCGGGGCCGATCTTCGCCAACCTCGTACTGGCCGACGAGATCAACCGAGCGACGCCGAAGACACAGTCCGCCCTCCTGGAGGCGATGCAGGAGCGGCAGGTGACGGTGGCCCGCACCAGGCATCACCTGCAGGAGCCCTTTTTCGTCATGGCGACGCAGAACCCCATCGAGATGGAGGGCACCTACCCACTGCCCGAGGCTCAAGTCGATCGCTTTCTCTTCAAGCTCACCATTGGCTACCCCTCACAGGAAGAGTTGGTGGACATCGTCAGCCGGACCACGGCGCGCGAGCTACCGCACGCGCGAAAAGTGGCCACGGGCGAGACCGTCTTGCGCATGATCACCCTGGCCCGGGACCTGCCCATCGCTCGGCCCGTGGTGGATTACGTCGCTCGTTTGGTCATGGCTACCCATCCCGGCTCTGAGTACGGCGGTGAAGCGAATCAGTACGTCCGGTTCGGGTCCAGCCCGCGTGGGGCGCAGTCGATCGTCACCGCCGCGAAGATCCACGCCATGCTGCAAGGCCGCTACAACGTGGCGTTCGAGGACGTCCGCTTCGTGGCCCTGCCCGCGCTGCGGCATCGCATCATCCTCAACTTCGAGGCGGAGGCGGAAGGCATCACGCCCGATTCCATCGTTCGCGATATCTTGCGCAACGTTCCGGAGCATGCCCGGTAGGGCAATGCCCCGGTTGGCCATTCTGATGGGTCCCTGGCAGCATGGCGGCTAGCGTGTACCTCCCGCCGGCCCTGCTGCGACGGCTCGAGCGCTTTGCGCTGGTAAGCCGTAAACGCATCGCGAGCCCGGTCAAAGGTGAGCGGCGCAGCATCCAGCGGGGCACCTCCATGAACTTCGTCGACTATCGCCAGTACGTGCCCGGAGACGACGTCACGCAGATCGATTGGAACGTCTACGGCCGGCTGGACAACCTGGTGGTCAAGCTGTTCGAGGACGAGCAGAACTTCATCGCGCACGTCCTGGTGGACAACAGCAAGTCGATGGACTGGGGCGAGCCGAACAAGCTCAGCCTAGCGCTGCGGCTCGGCAGCGCCCTGGCCTACATGGGCTTGAGCAATTTCGACCGCGTGCGCTGCGCCACGTTCTCCGACGCCGTCGGCACCACCTTCGGCCCGGCGCATAGTCCCAGGGACGCTCACGCCCTGTTCGCCTACTTCTCCAGCGTGGTGCCGGCGGGCGGGACCAACCTCGAAGCTTCTTTGAAGGCATACGCCCTCCAGAACCGCCAGCCGGGTCTGGCCATTGTGATTACCGACCTCCTGTCGCACAGCAACTTCGAAGCGGGCATCCGGGCGCTGTTGCAGCGCCGTTTCGAAGTGGTGCTGCTGCACGTGCTTGCTCCGGCGGAGGTCCATCCGCCGATCGGCGGCGATCTGAAGCTGATCGATCGGGAGACTGGCCGGTTCGTCGACGTCACGCTGAACCAACGCGCCATCAACCTTTATCGAGAGCGCTACGCACGCTGGACGGCGGCCATCGAGAGCTTCTGTTCGCGGCACGACGTCCTCTATGAGCGCATCGAGAGCAGCGAAGAGCTCGACCGGCTGCTGTTCTTCAACCTGCGCAAGCGAGGACTGGTGGCGTGAGCTTCGTCGCGCCGCTGGCGCTGGCCTTTGGGCTGGCAATCCCAATCCTCATCATCTTCTACCTGCTCAAGGTGCGCCGCCACGATCTCGAGATCTCCTCCACCTACCTGTGGGAGCAGCTGCATCGCGATCTGGTGGCTCACGAGCCGTGGCAGCGTCTCAAAACGACCCTGCTCCTGCTGCTCCAGGTCCTGCTGATGGCGCTGCTCACCTTCGGCCTGGCCCGACCCTTCTTCACGGCTAACGCCCAGGCCAGCGATAACGTGGTGCTGCTGCTGGACTCGTCCGCCAGCATGCAGAGCACCGACGTGAAGCCCAGCCGCTTCGAGGCGGCCAGAGCCGCGGCGCAGCAGATTGTCAACCGTCTGAGCGACGATGCAACCGGCACGATCGTGCGCGTCCGCGATCATCCCGACATCCTGGTGCAATCCGCCACTAAAGCCCAGCTCACCGACACTCTGAATCACGCCCAGGTCACCAGCGGCAGCACCGACATGAAGCAGGCGCTGCAGCTGGCGCTGTCGCTCAACAAGGGGCACAGCCGCAGCCAGATCTTTGTGATCAGTGACGGCGCTTTCCCGGATATACAGGACCTTCAGACCGGCGACGCAGACATCCATTTCATTCCGATCGGCAGCTCCGGCGAGAACCAGGGAATCACCAACCTCAGCGCGCGGCCGGATCCCAACGATGCCCAGGTGCAGCACGTGTTCGTGCGCGTCCAGAACTTTGGCGACGCGCCCGGCAGCAATCTGCTGAGCCTGTACGTGGACGGAAAGCTCGTGGACAGCGCCGACGTCCAGATGCAGGCCAAGGGCAAGTTCGAGCACGTGTTCGACAACCTGCCGCCCAATGCCAAGGTCGTTGAGGCGCGGCTGCGGGACGTCGGGCAATTTCCCGCCGACAAGTCGGCCTGGCTCGTGCTGAATCAGGCCGGGACGTACAAGATCTTGCTGGTCACCGTCAACAATTTGTTCCTGGAGAAAGCCGTCAACCTGCTGCCCAACGTGGAGGTGTTCAAAGCGGACCCTCGGCGATACGCGGGCATCGACCCCAGCCAATATGACGTCTTCGTGTTCGACGGATTCCTACCACCCGATCTGCCGAACGGCAACATGCTGTTGATCAACCCTCCCGCGACAGACTGGCTCGAAGTGCAGACCGACCCAGTCAATCGTCCCAAGGTCACCTCGTTCGAGGACAGCGATCCCCTGCTGAGCTACGTGCAGTTCGGCGACCTCCAGCTGCAGCGCGCGCGGGTCGTGGATGCGCCTTCCTGGGCGCACGTCCTGGCAGCGTCCGGCAGCACACCACTCCTGCTCTCAGGGAACAACGCTGGCCGCAGGATGGTGATCCTGCCGTTCGACCTCCACTGGTCGAATTTCGGCTTGCTCAGCGGCTTCCCCATCTTCATCTCCAACGTCATGAGCTACCTTCAGCCGGGCGACGCTGCCCAAATCAAGGCGCCCTCCGCCGGCGACAGCGTCCTGATTCAGCCGCTGCCACAAGCCGACGAAATCACCGTGCACCGGCCGGACGGTTCAACGCGCAGCTTCAAACCCGCCGGAAAGCCCGTGGGCTACACCGATACCGATGCCATCGGCCTCTATCAAGTAGATCAGAAGGCGCAGGGCAAGCTCATCCAACAGCAGCTGTTCGCCATCAACCTCACCGACCCGCGCGAATCGGACATCGCGCCGCGCGCCGCGCTCAACATCGGTGGCTCGGTGCTTCGTCCCAACGACACGGTGGAATGGACGCCGGCCAAGCATGAGTTCTGGCCCTGGGTGCTCCTGGCCGCCATCGGCCTCCTAACCTTCGAGTGGTACTGGTTCCATAGACGTGCGTGACTTGATGAGTGCCGAGTGCCGAGTGCCGAGTGCCAGGTGCCAGGTGCCGAGCGCCGAATCTTGGGGCGCCAGCACCAGGGTTCGGGGCGGAAGGCCCCAGACGACAAGCGAAACTGGACGAGCTGGAGTGCATGGTGAGTAGCGCCCGCCGCTTCGAAGATCTGCTTGCTTGGCAGAAAGCACGGTCGCTGGCCGCCGCAATTTATCGGGTCACGCGCAAGCGCGACCTTGCGCGTGACTTTGGATTAGCCGGCCAACTCCAGCGCGCAGCCGCCTCGATTATGCCGAACTTGGCTGAAGGCTTCGAGCGGAACAGTCGAGCCGAATTCCACTATTTCGTCTCGACAGCAAAAGGTTCCTGCGCTGAGGTGCGCTCACTGCTGTACTTGGCCGGCGATGCAGGCTATCTCGATCCCGGGGAATTCGAACAGCTGTTGCAGCAGGCCGAAGAGGTCGGACGGCTGATTGGTGGTCTGCGAGTCTCCATCGAAAGGCGCGGCAGTGCCGGCTTCCCATCTGAGAAAGTCACTTCGCCAACCAAGCAAGCTCCGCACTCGGCACCCAGCACGCGGGACCTTCAGTCCGAGAAACTCACGGCGCCGCCTCCGACACCTCGGCACCCGGCACTCGGCACTCGGCACTCGGCCCCCAGCGGTTCGGCCCCCAGCGGTTCCGCCCTCCTAAGCCATGATCACCCTTAACTTCCTCTATCCGCTGGCGTTCGTGCTGCTGGCGCTGGTGCCGCTGACGCTGTACGTGGCGTATCGGAGCGGGGTGCACATGCCCCGCGACCAGGCCATCTTCAGCCTGACGCTGCGTCTGATGGTGCTGCTCCTGCTGGTCACGGCGCTGGCTTCACCGCGCATCGTGCAGCGAGCCCAGAGCCTGTCCACGGTGTTCCTGCTCGACGCCTCGGATAGCGTGACGGGCGACCAGGTGAACGCTGAGATCAACTGGGTTCGCACGGCCCTCAAGAGTATCGGCCTCAAAGATCAGGCCGGCGTAGTCGTGTTCGGACAGAATGCGCTGGTCGACGAGCCGCTGTCGCACCTCGAAGACCTGCCCGCCATCAACTCCAGCCCGGTGAAAACCCGAACCGACCTTGCGGACGCCATTCGCTTGGGCATGGCCCTGCTCCCCAACACCACGGCCCGCCGCATGGTCATCCTGTCCGACGGTAACGAGAACCTGGACAAGGCCATTGACCAGGCCAGGATCGCCGGCGCCGCAGGCGTGCAGATCGATTTCGTGCCTATCGCCAAGAACGACGATCCTGAGGTCTACGTCAAGCAGGTGCAGTCTCCTCCGACGCTGCGTGAAGGAGAGTCGTTCTCGGTATCCGTAACCGTCGAATCGAACATCGATACGTCTTCACGCATCCGCCTGCTGACGGATGGGCAGGTATCCACCGAGGAGACCGTCCAGATCCGGCGCGGCACGAACTCGTTCATCTTCGATCACCGGCCGCTGGATAGCGGGGCTCATAATTTCCAGGCCAGCATTGAGCCGGCCGAGGACACGGTCGCCGAGAACAACACCGGCAGCGCGTTCACCAATGTGAGCGGCAAGCCTCGGGTCCTCATCGTCGAGAACCAGGCGGGCGACACCGCGGCGCTGGCAGCCGCGCTCGAATCGGATGGCACGCACGTGGAGACCGTGAACCCCAGCGGGATGCCTTCGGATCTGCCGACGCTGCGGAACTACGACACCCTGATCCTCGCCAACGTACCGGTCAGCGCCATCACCGCGGCGCAGATGCGCGTGGTCAAGACGTATGTCCAAGACCTCGGCGGCGGGCTTGTGGTGATTGGCGGCGACAAGAGCTATGGCACAGGCGGCTACAACAAGACCCCCCTCGAAGACGTGCTGCCGGTGACGTCCGAGGTTGCTCCTCGGCGGAACATCCCCAGCACGGCGGTGTTCTTCATCATCGAATCGCTCGAGAGCAACCTCGGGATCGACATTTCCAAAGAAGCGGCCAAGGGCGCCATCAATGCCCTTTCCCCGCTCGATGAAGTAGGCGTCAGCGACGGTAACCAGGACGTTGCCATCCCGCTGCAGAAGGTCACCAACAAGCCCGACCTGGTCGCCAAGGTAGACGGTCTGCAGGTTGGCGACCCGGCCAGCTACAAGCCGTTTTTCGATGCCGCCCACAAGGCGCTGCTGGAGAGTGACGCCAAGGTCAAGCACATCATTCTGCTGGGCGATGGCGACGCCACCGACACGTATGAAGACCAGATCAAGGCCATCGCCAACGACAAGATCACCGTGTCCGTGGTTGGCACGAACGTCTTGCCGCAGGATCTGCTGCTGCTCCAGAACATCGCGTTATGGGGCAAGGGTCGCTACTACGACGGCAACGATCCGTTCGACATCCCGAGCCTGCTGCTGCGCGAGACGCAGCTCGTGGCCAAGCCGGCCATCGTCGAGGAGAACTTCCAGCCCCTGCTCACCAACGTCAGCCCCATCATGAATGGCATCGACCCCACCAAGCTGCCGGAGCTGAAAGGGTACGTGGCTACAACACCCAAGCCGACCGCCCAGCCCGTGCTGGCCTCGGCCCAGGGGGACCCCATCCTGTCCGAATGGCAGTACGGTCTGGGCCGTGTGGTTGCCTGGACCTCGGACACCAAGGGGCAGTGGGCCTCACAGTGGATTACCTGGCCGGATTTCGCCAAGTTCTGGACGCAGGTCATCAAACGCACGCTGCCCGGCGAGATCGAGCAGAACCTGCAAACGACCATCCTGGCCCAGGGCGATCAGGCTCAGATAACCGTCGACTCTCAGGACGCCGATCGGCAGCTTCAGAATTTTCTGCCGACGAACGCCACCATCTTCGATCCTTCGGGCCAGAAGAGCCAGGTGGCCCTCGACCAGGTGGCCCCAGGCCGCTACCAAGGCTCCTTCCCCACCAACGCCGAGGGAACCTACTTGGTCCAGGTGACCCAGGCCAATGCGCAGGGTCAGATTATCGCCGCGCAGAGCAAGGGATACGTCGTGCCTTATTCGCCTGAGTACCAGGTGCTGGGCACCAACGTCAATCTCCTGCAGCAGCTCGCCGCCGCTACAGGAGGTCGCGATCTGCTGGACGCGGCTCAGGCCTTCAACCACGACCTTGCCGCAGCTGGCGGCGCCCAATCGATTTGGCAATTCCTGGCCGCCGCGGCACTCCTGCTCTTCTTGCTGGACGTCGCCAGCCGCCGGCTGCGCATAGCGCCAAACGACCTGGTGACGCTGTGTCAGGTCCTGTGGGCGAGGTATCGGCCGCCGCCGCTGCAGACGCATCACGCCGCTGTGCGGACGGCGTCGGGGCTGGAGCCGGTAGCCAACTTCGGCGAAGTTGCCAGTCCCGAAGAGCAGCGCCGCGGCCGGCAGACTACCAGGGAGCAGACCGGACTCCCAGCCGAGCGACCGTCTGCTCGTCCTCGCGAGGACGCCGTCTCCAAGGACGCCGTCCGAAACCGGCTGTTCGAAGCCAAGCGCCGGGCGGCGGAGCGCAGAGCCAGATAGCAGGCCAATGTGCACCGAGCAGGCGATCTGCCTGTTCACGATCGCTCTTTTCGCCGGCTCGTTTGCTCCCGGCCGTCGATACCCAATCGCTATAATGCGCGATGTCTCTCTTGGGGAGTCGTCTAGCGGTAGGACACGTGACTCTGGATCACGGTGCCGGGGTTCGAATCCCTGCTCCCCAGCTCAAACCCGCTCCAACTGCCGAATGGGCCACTGTGATTGCGTGACCGGCCGACAATATGCTCAAATTTGCTAGGAACATCAGTGCCAGATAACCCACAAACCGAACGACGCGCACCGCGCAATCGCCTGACTCGCTGGGCGGCCATGGCCGCGGCCGCCGGCCGTTATCGTGAAGGGCGCATCAGCATCGAGCAGGCGGCGAAAGAGGCGGGCGTCACGCTCGACGAGTTCCAGCAGTTCCTGCAAGACAGCCCGGCGCGAACCTAGAGGTGGTGCTGAGCCGCTTGGTGCAGTTCGTGCCGGCGACGGGAGCATCGCGGCCAGGCGTTCTGTCGCGGTAATGGAAGGGACGGAGACACTCAGCCCCCGGGCTTCGGCTGCTTCCCCTCGGGCATCGGCAGACACCACGTCGGCCGAAACGATTATCGTGCTCGACTTCGGCGGGCAAACCAGCCGCCTCATCGCCCGACGCGTGCGGGAATGCCACGTCTACAGCGAGTTCTTGCCGCACGACACCCCCTGGGAAGAGATCGTGCGGCGCAAGCCGCGCGGGATCATCCTGTCAGGCAGCCCCAGCAGCGTGTACGACGAGAATGCGCCGCGCTGTGATGAGCGAGTGTTCTCCGGGGAAATTCCCGTCCTGGGAATCTGCTACGGACTGCAGCTGCTGACCCATGAGCTGGGGGGCAAGGTCGAGCCGTTTCAGAAGCGTGAGTTCGGAGCAGCCGAGCTGCGCGTTGTTGAAGGCGACAGTCCGCTGTTCCGGAAGCTTTCGGGCGAGCTGCAAGTCTGGATGAGCCACGGCGACGCAGTGGCTTCACTCCCGCCGGGATTTCACGCTGTAGCCAGCACCAGCAACTCACCGCTGGCGGCAATCGACAACGGCCGTATCGCCGGGATCCAATTCCACCCGGAAGTCCTGCACACGCCCCAGGGAACCGACATCCTGCGCAACTTCCTGTTCGAGTACTGCGGCTGCCATGGAACCTGGACGGCCGGATCCATCGCCCACGAAGCGATTGAACGCATTCGGGAGCAGGTGGGCTCCCAGCGCGTGCTGTGCGCCCTGAGCGGCGGTGTGGACTCGTCGGTGGTCGCGTTACTGCTCAATGAAGCCATCGGCGACAGGCTGGTGTGCGTCTTTGTCGACAACGGCCTGCTGCGAAAGGACGAGGCCCAGCAGGTCATCGAGACCTTTGGCCGCCACTATCACCTCAATCTGGTCCACGTCGACGCCAGCGATCGCTTCCTCAACCGTCTGGCTGGAGTGGAAGACCCCGAAGAGAAGCGCAAGATCATCGGGGACGAGTTCATTCGCGTGTTCATGGCGGAGGTCGACAGCCCGCGAGTGGGGACGGTCGACTTCCTGGCGCAGGGCACCCTGTATCCGGACGTCATCGAGAGCACTTCCCACGACACCACAGCCGCCCACAAGATCAAGACGCACCACAATGTCGGCGGCCTACCCAAAGACATGCCCTTCAAGCTGGTTGAGCCGCTCCGCTATCTGTTCAAAGATGAGGTTCGGGAGGTTGGGCTTCAACTCGGGCTGCCCGAGGACATGGTCTGGCGTCAGCCCTTTCCCGGACCCGGATTAGCCGTCCGGGTGATTGGCGAGGTCACGCGCCAGCGGCTTGATACGCTGCGCGAGGCCGACGCCATCGTGGAGCAGGAGATCCGCGCGGCCGGCTTGTACCGAGATCTGTGGCAGTCGTTCGCCGTGCTCACACCACTGCGCAGCGTCGGGGTCATGGGTGACGCCCGCACGTACTCCAATGTCGTGGCCGTCAGAGCGGTGACCAGCCAGGATGCTATGACCGCCGACTGGGCGCGGCTGCCGCACGAGCTGCTGGCGCGCATCTCCAACCGCATCGTCAACGAAGTGGGCGGCGTAAACCGAGTTGTCTATGACATTACGTCTAAACCCCCTGGGACAATTGAGTGGGAATGACTAGAATCAAACTCGACTCCCTCTGAGGAAAACAGCTCATGAGTTCGTCAGCACGTTCTGCCTTGCTTGCCGCGGCGGTCGCCGCCGCCATCCTCGATGCCATTATCCTGGTCGTCTGCCTGCTATCGGGCTCGGTGCTGACCGCGATTCTGGCCGTTCTCGCCGGAGCCTTATCGGTGGGCGGTGCGCTGTACGGCAGCCAGCATCTGCTCGCCCTGCTGGCTGCTCGGGCCAAGCAGCTGGATCAAGCGAACGGCCAAATCCAGGGCCTCAGCGCTCAGCTCGCCGAGACCGCCGAAAATCTGAAGCAGACTAGGACAACAGCCGGCGCCGATGACTCCATGGAGACGCTGGACACGGCCGCGACCACCATCTCTTCGGTAGCCGACGGCTCAGCCTCGCAGCTCGACAAGGCCGAAAAGGCGCAAACCGTTGCCGCCAAGCTGGCGGAAACGATGGAGCTGGCTGAAAAGGCCACGAAGGACAACATCTCAGCGACGGAGAACGTCATCCACTCGGTCGTCGAGATCTCACGTGCCCTGGAAGAGACGGCTACCAACGCGCAGAAAGTTGCGGCGTCGTCCGAAGAAGCGGCTTCCATGGCCCAGCAGGGCGAGGACGCGGTGCGCCGCACCATCCAGAGCATCGGCCTGATCAAGCAGACTGTGCTGAGCTCGGCGGAGAAGGTTCAGCAGCTGGCAGCGCGGGCAAATCAGATTGGCGACATCGTGAAGCTGATCGACGACATCGCCGATCAGACCAACCTGTTGGCATTGAACGCCGCCATCGAGGCCGCTCGAGCGGGCGAGCAGGGCAAAGGCTTCGCCGTCGTTGCCAGCGAGGTGCGCAAGCTGGCCGAACGAACCAGTCGGGCGACCAAGGACATCAGCGAGCTCATCAAGACCACCCAGGATGAGACTGCCGCCGCGGTGGAAGCCATGCACGTGGGGTCACAGGAGGTCGAGGAGGGCTCCAACCTGGGCTCCGAGGCCGGCAATGCGCTGCAGCAGATCCTCGACAGCGTGGCCCGCAACAGCGAACAGGTCCAGAACATCTCCGCTGCCGTGGAGGAAATGACCGCGGCGGCGAACGAGATCGTGAACGCGGTCGAGAGCCAGGGCGACAAGCTGAAGAACAACAGCATGGTCACCGCCAATCTGCTGCAGGACATCGAGCAGATCAACTCCTGGGTCGAGGCAGTAGCTGCCATCGCACGCGAGAACACGGCCAGTACCCGAAGCCTCGCTCAGGCCCTGGCCGAGCGGCGTGCCGTCTATGCCCGCAACGGCAGCGCCGGGTCCCTAGCCGCCGCCCGCTAACCTCGACACGGGCAGGGGCTGCCGTCTCGTCTATCCCACGCGGTGTGTGCGGTTCGACAGAGGCCGCGCGGTGTGCAAGTTCGACAGAGCCGCGCCTGGAGCGGGCCAGCCTTCAGCCGCCCGAAGCCAGTTCATGACGCGCGTGAGACGAGACCCGAGGCCGGCTCAACTGAACCGGACGTTACGGGGAAAGCCCGCTTCGGTGCAGGAAGCCCTATGGGCTCGAGCGCGGCTTATGACCTCCGAGAAGAGCGGCTTTAGCGAGAACGAGCCGCCAGCGCTCGGGCCATCCGCCAGGCAACGGCAGCCGCGGCAGCCAGACCGGCCATCCCCAGCGCAAGGACCGGCAGAGCGGCGCTCGGGCCGCCCAGGCCTGTCTTGGGCAGCGCCCGAACCACAGTCTGGTTACCGCCCGTCCCCACAACCACACCGGCCTGGCCAGTAACGGTTGTTCCAGGCTCAGGCTCGGCGTAGGCCACGGCAAGACTGACCGGCGCCTTGCTCAGCTTGATCGTCTGCCGCGCCGTTTTGGAGGCGGGATCCACGAAGGTCATGGTGCTGTCGCCGGTGTTCGAAACCAGCAGCAGGCTCTTGTCCTTGTTCCAGGCAATTCCTGACGGTCCCTGGCCGACAGGGATCGTGTCGGTCAGACGCCGCCCCGCAATGTCGATGACGCCTATGTCGTTGGAGCCTGCATCCGCCGTGTACAGTGATTGGCCATTCGGGCTGGCCGCGAGGTCCACGGGTCCGACACCGGTGGCGATGGTGGCCGTGAGAGACCGGCTGGCGGTATCGATCACTGACACCGCGTTGCCATCCTTGTTGGCCACGTAGGCAGTCTTCCCATCAGCCGAAAGCAGGATGGCCGAGGGCCCCCGCTCCACGGTCACGTCGGCGATCTTCGTCCCCGCGGAAACGTCGTCAAAGGTGACCGTGCCACCCGCCGAGTTGGCCACGATGAGCGTCCTGCCGTCGGGCAGCAGAGCCGTAGCCTTCGGCTGGTTGCCGGCCGGCAGCGTTTTGACGACGGTCTTGGCGGCCGTATCGACCACGGTCACGTTGTTCGAGCCAGAGTTCGCAACGAACGCCAGCTTGCCATCACGGCTCACGGTCACGGCCACAGGTGCCGTGCCGACCTGGACGTTGCCAATGGGCGAATAATCGTCGCGGCTTATCAGCATCAAGTCGTTTGCGCTCGGCTCGGTGACGTAAATCACCTTGCCGTCGCTCGATACCTCAATTCCGGCCGGCTGCGACTTGGTTGCAATGACGTCGACCGCCGCCATGCCTTCCACGTCGACGATAGTCAGCTGGTTGGCCCCGCTGTTGGCCACGTAAGCCGAGCCAATGCCATTCGCACTCGCGCTGGACACCGCGATGCTCAATGCGCAGCAGGCAGCCAGGAAGCCAGAGCCGCCCAGCCGGCGAAAACGTCGTGTCGAACTAGTCATTCGCGCTAATTAGAGTCTGCCTCTGCTGACATGTCCAGCCAATAGGGACCATCTCCGATTTCGCCGCTTTTTCCCCTTATGTGCATCGCCAGCGTTCATGCCTGGGGCTGCTCTTGGGGCGCTGCGGCACGCTGCTCGGCGTTGAGCTGATAGACGAAGGCCAGCACCTCGGCCACCACCTGGTAGAGCTGTCGCGGAATAGCCTCACCCAGATCGAGATCGGCCAGGATGTCAGCGAGCTGGGGGTCCTCCTGGATGTATACGCCATGCGCTCGAGCGAGGCTGATGATCTGCTCTGCCAGCTCACCGCGTCCCGACGCGGTGACTGTCGGAGCGGGATCGCGCCCGCGCTGGTACTCCAGCGCGACGGCCGTCTTGATCCGGCGGCGCGGCTTCTGCCGGCGCCCGTAATAGCGGATCACAATCAGCCTGCTCGGGGCGCCGCAAACGGGGTCATCATGCCGTCACGTTCACGCGGGACAGCGCGGGCGCAGGCATACGGCCGCCTGCCGCGCGGGATCCGACGATAGGACCCGACTCCATGGCGCAGCGAATGGGGTCCACCGCGAAGCCAAGCTGTTGGAGACTTTGCTGAAGCTCGCTCGCCGACAGCGTGAGTAAGCGCTGCGTCTCGACCGTCTCGGCCTGCATCTGACAGCTGAGGCGGCCATGATACAGGTGCAGGATGGTGGTCACCCGCTTCAAATGCGAAAGGTTGAGGGAGATCACGACGTGCACGTCGTCCGGATCGACGAGCGGCTTGCCATCGCTGTGCTTATAAGAGACACGCAGCTCGGCTTCCTCGGCTTGGGCTCCGCCAGAGAGCGGGAGACTGAAGGTGAGGTACTGTGAATTGCCGGGCGTAGGCACAGCAAGGGCGTTCTGCAGCTGATTGAACTGCATGCTGTGAATCAGCTGGCGAAGATCGTTCCTCACCGTTTCCGCCAACGTCGTGGCGCTCGGAGGCAGCCCACCGTCAACGAGCGCCCTGTCCAGCGCGACCACCGCCCCTCGCACAGCCCACTGCGCCGGCAGAGCGCTCTCCGCGGGCTTGGTCGCCTCTGATGCCTGCGGCGCCGCCGCCCGGGCGGCGCTATCGTCAGCGCGATGCACGAGCTCCGCTGGAACCGGCGGGCCTGAGGAACGCAGCGGCCGATCCTCGAATCCCCCGGCGCTCACAGGAACGCCTTCAGCCGGCGGAGCGGCGCTCGCCATGTCCGCGCCGTCCTGGCTCCCGGCCAGAGCAACGGCTGGTTGCCCAGCATCGGCCGCCGGCGCCTCGGCAGAAAGCCCTGTGAGACCCGAACTGACCTGGCCGTCGGCGGGACCACCTCCGGTCTCGGCTGCCACCGGAGCCTGGTCCACGCCAGGTGCTCCGGGCTGGGCCCTTCCTGGGTTCGGTGCTTCGGACGCGGCCGGCGCACCCTGCTGCTGCGCAAGCTTTCCGGCTGAGCTCGACCCTGCCGTCCCAACCTCGGCCGGCGCGTTTGGACGTACGGCTAGCGAACCCTCGGCAGCTTGCGCCGCCGGAGGGCTCGGCGTGCCAGTCTGCCCCTCGCCCTGGACGCGACTGTCGTCGGGCGCTGTCGCCGGAGTGCCCTGGCCGGCGCCGGCGAGCAGTCGCTCCAAGCTGGTCGCCACCTGGCGGATCGCGGCCTCCAGCCCACCTTCACCGGCCGAGTCTCCGGCTAAGACAGCCAGCTGGCCGAGAAGCTGGGCCAGCTGCTCGCGGAAGGATCCATCTTGAAGGCTCGACGGCAGCGCTTGCAGGAGCGCCTCGACGTGCTGCCGCGCGGTATCAGCCAGCACGGGATACGACGGCCCAGCCAACCCCTGGCGAATAACCGTGAGCAGGCCGGGGGTAAGTGGGAGATCGTTGGCCAGTGCGAACGCGAGCGCTCGAAACGAGATCAGGTCCCCCGCCTTCGCGGCGATCGCAGCCGAGCGTAAATCCTCCACCGAGGCGCGGGTAACCGGCTGGCCTTCGGCCACCAGCGCCTCAACCGCGCCTTGATTCAGCGCGTCGTCCGGCAAACCCAGCGCACCCAGTACCTGAGCAGACCTCGCTGACGGCAGCTCGGGCGGCGCCTGCAACAGGCGCAGCGCGATCTGCTGCGGGGTGGACGCCACCACCTCGACGTGCACTGCCTGTCCCGGCAGCAGCGGCTGGTCCGTCTGGATGGTGGCCGTCAAGCGCTGGCCCTGATCGAGGTCCAGCAGCACCCGATCGTCGAACATCGCCAGTATCGTGGCGTACATCTCGTCGCCAACCCGCAGCACCAGAGCATGGGCCTCTTCGGCCGTGAAGCGCTGGGCCACCTGGCCGCTGCTCAGCAGAGAGGTGAGAGCGTTAACGTCCATTTCCAGCTGGGGCCTGCCTGCGAGGCCCGGTTAGATCTTCGGCTGCCTGGCCGCACCAACGCAGTCTGAGCTCGAGCGGCTCGTCCTGGGGCTGCCGGCGTGGATGCCCCACACCTGTCCGTTCGCTGCCGGACGGAAAGATCACTCGCTGCGGCTTCGCTCCCGCGCCGCCTCGATGTACTGCACGGCGCTGTGATGCTCGTCTTCAGAGATCCAGCCTTCGGCAACATACAAGTTCAGCATTACCGACAGTTTGAGAATCGAGATCAGGTGGAGCCCGTGCCGCTTCAACCGTTCGGCCGCGCCCTGATCTCGATCCACCAGAACGATGACGTCCTGGACGTGAAGCCCTTCTTGCCGAAACAGATTTGCCGTTTCGAGAATGCTGCGCCCGCCGGTGACGAGGTCGTCGACGATCAGCGCGGTAGCCCCTGCCTGGCGCACGCCTTCGATCACGTGGCCGCCGTCCTCTCGCGGCTGCCGTGCGTAGGTGAGCGGCGTGTTGGTTTCGAGGGAGAAGGCCGTAGCCAGGTGCAGGCCGCCATAGGGCACGCCCGCGACTACGTCGAACCAGCCAACCTTGGGCCGGCGCAGCGCCTGCCCGAAACGGGTCTCGTTCTGGATGAGGCGAGCGGCGTTTCGCAAGACGCTGGGGTCACCCAGCATGACCTTGAGGTCGATGTAGATCGGTGAGTGGACGGTGCTCCGGCCGACGCTGAAATCACCGAACTGAACCGCCCCGAGATGGTGAAGGGTGCGTGCCAGCCACAGATTGTCGATTTCCTCTTGCATGGGCGGCAAAAGCCCAGTATATCAGCCCGCTTGGGTGAGCTGGATCTCGGGAAATCTCCCAGCTTCTAGAATCGGTCTGTCGTGAAACGAGCAAAGCTGATCTCAACGCTTGCTGCCACATTTGCGCTGCTGTGCTCAACCGGCCTGGTTCAGGCGGCAGTCCCTGCGCTGGTCTCTCAGCCACCGCTGTTGTCGGTGGCGCCGCTGCCGCCCGTGCCGAGGATCGACCCACGCTTCGGCCTGGTGCAGGCCTTCGAGGCGCCGCAGCTGGCGGTCAACGCCGGCGCCCGATGGGAGCGTGTTCCGTTCTTCTGGAACCGGGCCCAGCCCGATGACGGCACCGAGTTCTTCGCCGATCGATTCATGATGTCGTCGGCGCAGCTCGATCAAGAGATCGCCGATCAAATGCAGGTCGTCGGCCAGATCGGCAACCCGCCGGCATGGGCCACCAAAGACGGCTCCACCCCGGTGAATCTCTCGCTGCCCTGGAATGACCCCAAGAACCCGTGGGGGCAGTTCTGCTACCGACTGGCGCAGACCTACGCCGGCAAGATCGACACCTGGATTATCTGGAACGAGCCCGACTTTCCGAAGGGCCATCCGTTGAGCACCTTCGCCGGAACCGAGGCCGACTACTTCCTCCTGCTCAAGGACGCGTATCAGGCTATCAAGACCGCGAATCCCAATGCTCAGGTCATCTTCGCCGGCACGACGTACTGGATCGACGTCAACGCCGGGCGAACGCTGTATTTCCAGCGCGTTCTGGAGGCCGCGCGGCGGCTGGATCCCGACGCCGCGGCCAACGGCTATTACTTCGACGCCGTCGACCTGCACCTCTACAGCTCGCCGCTGGACGTGTATCGGGTGCCGCAGGTGTACAAGCAAGTCATGGCCAACTTCGGCATCTCCAAGCCGATCTGGATCAGCGAAGCCAACATGCCACCCTATAACGACCCCGGCTACGAGACGGATCCCACGTTGTTCCGCAGCACCGTCGAAGAGCAGGCTAACTACGTCATCAGGACCTTCGCCATGGCGCTGGCTGCCGGCGTAGACCGCATCAGCATCTACAAGCTGCTGGATGGTGACGTCAGCGAAAAGATGCCTTGGGGCTTACTCCGCAACGATGGCAGCTTCAGACCCGAGTACGTCGCCTACCAGGTCGCGGTGTCACATTTCTCCAACCCAGGCACCATCACCTACGTCAACAGCGGCGGAGTTGACTTCTTGTCGTTCGATCGCGGCACCAACCGCACCTGGATGCTGGTCAACACCGGTCCCACGCCTACGACGGCCACCATTCCCTGGCTGGGAACCAGCGCCACCATCACCTCCAAGCTGGGCATCAGCAGCAGTCAGTCGTTCCCCGGGCTGACGAACGGGCAGGCACCCGTCGTAAGCGTGAATCTGGCGGGCGCCACGAATGGTGTCGTCGGCGGCGACCCGGTTATCGTCGATGAGACGAACATCGGCGGTTACATCGACGTTTCACCCGAACAGATCTTCTTCCCGGTCGCCGGCCATAGCGTGGCCAACGCCGTACTGGATTACTGGCGAGCGAACGGTGGGCTGAAACATTTCGGCGTTCCGGTCAACGACGAAGTGAAGCAGCCGGATCGCATTGTGCAGACGTTTTCCAACGGCACCATCCAGGTCTTTCCGGCCTTCGCCGGCACAGACTTCTACGTCCAGGAGGGCACCGCTAAGCTCTCGCCCACGAGCCCGGTTGGTAAGTCCACGGTCACGGGCGCCCAGTTCTTCCCGCAGACAGGACACAACATCGCCTTTGCCTTCCAGAAGGCGTTCAACGCCCTAGGAGGGCTGGAGGTTTTCGGCTTCCCCCGAACGGAAGCCATGAGCTACCAGGGCCAGACCCTGCAGTTCTTCCAGCGCGGCGTCATGGAATACCACCCGGAAGCCGCCGGCACGCCAGGCGAAGTGGTGCTGCGGCTCAGCGGCAGCCAAATCACCCAGGGACGATCGTTTCAACCGGGCAAGCAGGGCGCAAACGACGCCGCCCACCAGTTCTTCCCGGAGAGCGGGCACACCGTCGCCAACGCCTTCCTGAAGTTCTTCAGGTCGCACGGCGGCGCAGCGGTGTTGGGATACCCAATCTCCGACGAGATGCCCGACGTGTTGACGGACAACGCCATCCATACGGTTCAGTACTTCCAACGCGGCCGGCTCGAGTACCACCCCGAGCTCGCCGGTAAGCCGGGGGAAGTGAGCCTCGGCCTCGTTGGCGACGAGATCCTCAAATCGATGGGCTGGCTCTGAAAGATTAGAGAAGCTCTCGCTCCAGGACAGCTCGTATGCTGTCCTGGACCTGATCGAAGCTCAGCTGGGCGTCGATGCGCCGCCAGCGGGTGGGATCCTCGGCCATGACCTGCTTATAGCCCTCAACCACCCGGGCGTGGAAGGCCACGTCCATGCGATCGAGATGGTTGAGCTCGTCCCCCTGAGTGTGGGCCGCATATTTGCGCTGCAAGCCCACTTCAGCCGGGACGTCGAGGTAGAAGGTCAGGTGCGGTCGAAGCCCGCCGGTGGCGATCCGGACCAGCTCCCGTAGCAGGGCCAGGTCCATCCCATGGCCAAAGCCCTGATAAGCCAACGTGGCATCGGCAAAACGGTCGCACAGGATGAGCCGGCCGGCGGCGAGCGCCGGACGTATGAGCTCTTGCACGTGCTGCGCTCGGGAGGCGCTCATCAGCAGCGCTTCGGTCAGCGGGGTTACTCCATGATCGTGGGCGCCGAATAGCGCCTCCCGAATGCGATCGCCCATCGGGGTTCCGCCTGGCTCGCGGGTGAGCAGCGGTTCCACGCCTCGCGATCTCAGCCAGTCTGCCAGCAGCCGTATCTGGCTGCTCTTGCCGGCACCTTCGGGCCCCTCGAAGGTAATGAAGCGACCCTCGGCCATGCGGTTCAGGATAGCGGAGAGCGCATTATGCCCAGAAGCCCCGGATCCGCTGGATCCGGGGCTTCTGGTGCGAGATGGCAGGGTTTACGTGGGCACTGGAGTCCTTTCCAGCGGGTGACCCCCACGTCGAGGAGCACCTCATCGGCCATCCCTGCCTGGTTCAATCATCGGCCCTCGGCTGCCGAGCTTTAGACGCTTGCTTCCGATATGCCCGGGCATGCCACGCTTGCTGTGCGCGAGCCCGCGGACCGAGGACCTGTAGGCTAGGACAGATTTACCATTCGCCGCTGAGGTCGCTTCCCGGACGGAAGATCTTGACCCGGCGGTTTGGCTCCCGGCCCTTGCTGCGGGAGAGCAGGCTGTGCTGCTCCGCCACCTGGTGCTGCAGCCGGCGGAGGTAGGCGTTCTGCGGTGTCAGCTCAACCGGCGCGGCACCCGACAGCACCTGGTTGACCGCGTCTTCGGCCTCCTTCACCGCGGCCCCGGCAGGATCGTTCTGCAGCTCGAAGAGGTTGGCCAGGCAATTCTCCATCTGGGGAATGGAGTTGGCCTTGAGCACGTAGATGGGAATATGGGCCTCCTCGGCCTCACGCAGTGCAGCCGTACGGCGGCGGTAGTAGTTCTTGAGCGTGATGACCACATCCGCTTCGTCCACGGAATCCACCACGGTCACCGGTAGGTGCATATCGTGCACGCTCTGCTCGAGGCGATTGCGGCTCACCCCGAACGCATACACCTTGAGCGGCTTCAGCCCAGCGCGAGATTGCAGCGAGTCGAGCGCCCGGCCGGCAGCGTCCTGGCCACGATCGAAGGCCAGCGGATCGCGCTCCCACGTGGCGACCTCGGCTTGACGATCCCAATCCTCGCGGGCCACGGTAGTGCTGCGCCCCAGCGCGTGTACCGGTCGTGGTCGTGGTCCCGGAGTCTCGACGCGGATCTCGCCTTGATCGTCGCGGTAGCGCAGTTGGGGCGACGCCGGGTAGCCGCGCAGCATGGCATCCACTGTGGCGGCCACATTCAGGTGCACGTTGAGCCGCTGCCAGTCGATGATTTCCATCACCACGTCGAAGGTGGGCGGAGCCTTGCGTTCCAGAACCGACTTTTGCGTGCCTCTGCGGCGAGCCTCCTCATCGCTCAGGGTGACCGTTTGGATGCCACCGATCAGGTCGCTCAGGGTCGGATTGGCGATGAGGTTGTCCAACGTGCGGCCGTGCGCGGTACCGACGAGCTGAACCCCGCGCTCGGCGATCGTGCGCGAGGCATCCGCCTCCAGCTCGGTGCCGATCTCGTCGATGACGATCACTTCCGGCATGTGGTTCTCGACCGCTTCGATCATGACCGCGTGCTGGTTGGCCGGCGTGCGCACCTGCATGCGGCGGGCGCGACCTATGGCAGGGTGCGGGATGTCGCCGTCGCCGCCAATTTCGTTGGAGGTGTCGACGATCACCACGCGCTTGTTCAAGTCGTCGGCGAGGACCCGCGCCATCTCCCGCAGCATGGTGGTCTTCCCGACTCCAGGACCCCCAACCAGCAGGATGCTGTGGCCCGCTTCGATCACGTCGCGCACGATGGCCGTGGTGCCATAGACGGCCCGGCCCACGCGGCAGGTGAGGCCGACGATTTTGCCCATGCGGTTTCGCAGGCAGGAGATGCGGTGAAGCGTTCGCTCGATGCCGGCGCGGTTATCGTCACCGAAGACGCCGATGCGCGACACGACGAAGTCGATGTCTTCCTCGGTGATCGCCTCCTCGCTCAGGAGCAGCTCCGAGCCCATGAAGCGGGCCTCAGGCAAACGGCCGAGGTCCATGACGACCTCGAGCAGATCCCCCAGGTTCGGAGCGAGCGACAGCCGCGCGGCCAGGCGCTCGGGCAGTTTGCTGATGAGCGCATCCAGATCGTCGGTAATCTGCCCGCTCAAGTGCCCTGGGTCCAACACCTTTTCGTCCTCTACGCGCGTGTCAGCACCGGCATCAACCGGCGCTCCATGATCTGCACAGCGATGTGCTTCACCAGCAGCAGGTACCGCCCCGCAAGCTGGAAACCAATGTCCTCGAACAGGGCCATGAGCTCTTGCTCATAGTCCCTTACCTGCACCCCTAGGATGCACGGCCGCGAAGCTCGCGCGGTCCCCACGGCAAAATCACGAATTTCAGGAAAGGCGCTTCGCTTTTCGGGATGGATTAAGAATGACATGCGGCAGCGCCCTTCGCGCCAGCGCAGCCGCACCCAGGCAAAGATCCTGCCATCGTCCTCAGCGACCCACGACCAGCTGCTGTGGGGCGAATCCTGCACCAGTCCGAAGCGCTGCAGCCAATCGCTCATCCAGCCGGAGGGCGGCGCCCAGTCACGGGCCGTCAGTCCCTCGGCCTGTTGGACGTTACGCGGAGCAATCACGCTGTACAGCTGCAGCAAAGAAAACGCGTCACGGGATTCGGTGGGCCGCATGTAACTGGGCAGTACTGGAGGATTGCCCGGCTGGCTCAATGGCAGGTTGAGGCTGGTCTCTGACGTGAAGCGGTAAAAGCCGATCTGCCGGAAGATCTGCAGCTCGGCCGCATCTTCGGGCACGTTGGCGAACAGCTTCGTAGCGCGCCGGTTGCCGGCGGCCACGCAAACGTACTCCAGCAGACGCAGCCACACGTCCGCCGGCTTGTCCGTCGTGGCGACCAGGCGAATGATGTCCCACTTGTCGTAGGTGGAGCGCGGACGGGCCTGGATGAAGCCCCAGATTTGCCCACCCTCTTCCAGGACGTACGTGTGCGCGGATCGCGCCGGCAGGAGGGACTCCAACAGCGTATTCTGGGTCGACGGCCAGGTTTGGGTTGCCATCCCAGAATGCCAATCACCGTCTGAAGCCGATACGCGATGGATGGAGCTGATGGCCGCTAGATCCCGATAGCGAACAGGCCTGATCATCAGGTCCAGGCCATCGGGGAGCAGGCGAGCCGGACTATCCGGCACTCGAGCAGCATGTGTTGACTCAGCGCCACCGTTTCTTGGCATTTTCGCAGACGGAAGGCTGATTCGCAGCCCTCGAGCCTCAGCTCACGCGCTTGCGCGCAAGCTCCACGAAATGATCGTGAAAACGGACGTCCGCGGTCAGCTCGGGGTGGAAGGCGGTTGCCAGCAGGTTCGCCTGCTCGGCGGCAACCATCCGGCCGTCAGGCAGGCGAGCCAGCACCTCGACGCCCGGCCCCACGGAGGTCAGCAGCGGTGCTCGGATGAAGACCGCGTGGAACGCGCTCGTTCCCAGCGCGGGCACTGCCAGATCGACCTCGAAGCTGTCCGCCTGCCGGCCAAAGGCATTGCGATTGACGCCGATATCCATCAAACCTAAGCGCGGCTGGTCGGAGCCCTCGATGTCCTTGGCAAGCATGATCATGCCCGCGCAGGTACCCCAAACGGGCTTCCCGCGAGCAGCCAGATCCTTCACCGGAGCATAGAGTCCGTAAGCGTCCATCAGCTTGCCGATCGTCGTGCTCTCGCCGCCAGGGATGATCAAGCCATCGAGGCCGGCGAGGTCCGACGGCAGCCGCACCTCGACCACCTCCAGGCCGAGCGATCGCAGGATGCTCGCATGCTCGGCGAATGCACCCTGCACGGCAAGGACACCTATCTTCATTGGAACCATCTCACCGAAAGCCGGGATTGAGCTGCGGACTGCCCGGGCGCGATCAGCGTCCCCTCGACTGCTCCGGGCCTCCGCGAGCCAGGGCGTGCTCCTACCAGCCGCGCGAAGCCAGCAGCTGATCCTCCGGGATGGCACCGATCTCCAGGCCGGGCATGGCCTCACCCAGGCCCTTCGAGACCTCGGCCAGAATCTTGGCGTCGTTGAAGTGGGTCACTGCCTGGACGATCGCCTTGGCATAGGCGGGTGGGTTGCTGGACTTGAAGATACCCGAGCCGACGAAAACACCGTCTGCCCCAAGCTGCATCATGAGCGCGGCATCGGCAGGCGTGGCCACGCCGCCGGCTGCAAAGTTGACCACCGGCAGCTTGCCGGCATTGGCCACTTCCAAAACCAGCTCGATCGGGGCGCCCATCTCCTTGGCCGCGGCTGGGAGCTCGTCCTTGGGCATATTGACCAGCCGCCGCATCTCGGACGTCATGGCCCGCATGTGGGTGACGGCTTCAACCACGTTGCCCGTGCCGGCCTCGCCCTTGGTGCGAATCATGGCCGCGCCCTCCGAGATGCGCCGCAGCGCCTCGCCCAAATTGCGCGCGCCGCATACGAACGGCACGGTGAAATCCTGCTTCCAGATGTGATGCTGCATGTCGGCCGGCGTAAGCACTTCGCTCTCGTCGATGTAGTCCACGCCCATAGCCTGCAGCACTTGCGCCTCAACGAAGTGGCCAATGCGGGCCTTGGCCATGACCGGAATGGTGACAGCGTCCATGATTGCCTGAACGATCGACGGGTCACTCATACGCGCCACGCCGCCGGCCTTGCGGATGTCCGCCGGCACGCGCTCCAGGGCCATGACGGCACAGGCGCCGGCCTCCTGCGCGATCTGCGCATGCTCCGGCGTGACCACGTCCATGATGACGCCGCCTTTGAGCATCTGCGCCAGTCCGCGCTTCACCGTCGAGGTTCCTGTTTCCACGCTCGTACCGCCCTCCAGAGCCGTGCGCAACCGCACAGCGAGTTGAGCTGATTTTATCGCGGCCAAGCAGCCGAGAGGTAATCCGCGGAGCTTGGATGCTTGCCAGCATCAGTCTTACGAGAGATAGCGCGCCCTCACACAGCTGGGCGACAGACTTTGCAGGGCCGGTACCCCGCCGCCCGGGCCTGGACCTCCGAGGAGAACGGCACCCGATGCTGCTCGCTTATGCCGCGGGCGTGGCGGCAGGTCGGGAAGCAGAAAACGTGCGTCGTCTTGCTCCCGAGATACCGAACCTGGTTGCTGGCCAGCCGCTCGATCTCCGTGACCGGCACGCCTTCCGCCTCCAGGATGGCCTGTTTGGCCTGCGGCCCGATGAGGCTGTAGCGGCCGATGCGGCCGTCGCCCCGAACCACCCGATGGCACGGAATGAACAGCGGGATAGGATTCTTGGCCAGCGCCGTTCCAACTGCCCGCGCTGCACGCGGGTGACCGATCTCGCGCGCAATCCAGCTGTAGGGCCGGATCTGGCCTGGCGGAATCTCCAGCGTTTTGCGCAGCACCGCCTGCTGGAACGGCGCCAGCCCGTCCAAATCGAAGCGCAGCGCATGCCGCCGGTCGCCGGCCAGCCATTCCCGCAGCGTCCCAGCGAGCTGCTGCGGCGGGCTCGCCACGACACCCACCTGCCTTCCCATCTCGCGCTCGAACCGGCGCTCGAATTCGGAAGCGTCGGCCGCGTGGAAGACGGCAGACAGGCCGCGCTCATTGAAGGCCACGTACAGCGGGCCTAGGGGCGTATCGAGCGTGAAGTAGCTGTCGCTCAGCCCGACCGCGCGCAGCACCTTCGACCGCAGCGACCGGGGCGCCTCAACGGTGCGAAGACGCTCAAACAAGCGTTCAAGGTCCGCCTCGCTGTCTATTGCAGGCATCACCAAGACACCTCCTCGTTGCCTGGGAGAGATAGACCGTGGCCATCCGGCACGCCACCGAGCGGGTGCATATGCGATCGCAGCCAGGCGAGGCCGCGATGCACGTTGCTCTTGGCCGTGCCCAACGGGCAGCCGGTCGCCGCGGCGACGTCCGCGTAGCTCAGCTCTTCGACGTGGCGCAGGACCACGGCGGCCCGATAGTTGGCTGGCATAGCCGCGAGCAGCGCCGCCAGCTCGGCTCGCGTCTCGTTGGCCTCTGCCAGCCCCTCCGGTCCGCGCTCCGGCTCCTCTGTCATTCCAAGGCCGGCCGGCTCATCGAGCAGCTCCACAGTCCGGCCGCCGCGACGAGCCCTATTGCGGCAGACGTTCAACGCCACTCGATACAGCCAGGGACGGAGGTGGAAGGTATCGGGCTCAATCCTGTTCGTACGCAGCCAGCGATACGCTCGCACGAAGGCATCTTGGGCCACGTCCTCGGCCTCGGCCGCACAACCGGTGAAGCGCAGGACGAAGCGGTAGAGGCGGTCCTGGTACGACACCACAACCAAGGGGAAGGCAGCATCCAGGTCCGCCGCCAAGCGGCGGGCAAGCCCTCTGTCCGTGAGCGCCGCATCCGGTTTGGCCATGTCCTTATCTCTAAGACACCGCCCGAGCGGGATTGGTTGCACGAACGCGAAGGTCAACGAGCTCTTGCAAGGCCGGCTGAGCCATCACGCAGGTCGCGCGTCCCTGACGCCAAACGGCAGGTAGATCCCCACCGCCAGCAAGATGAACGCCGTAATCAGGAATACGCTGCGCAGCCCGACCGTGGCGGCGATGACCCCGCCGGAGAGTGGCCCCAGGGCGAAGCCCATGCCGGTCGCCAGGTAGACCAGCCCGTAGGTAGTGCCGTGCGTGCCGGCCTGGCCGCGCCCCTCGGTCTGGCGCGCGATCAGCGCATTAGCCGACGGAAGCAGACCGCCGTCGAACACGCCCAGCAGCCCACGCAGGAAGATGAGCTGAAGGGCGCTGGTAACGAATGCCTGCGGAATGTAGAACAGGCCGGCCCCCAGAGCCGTCACGATCAGCAGGCGGCGGTAACCGAACCGGTCCCCGACGCGCCCCAGGCCGAGGGAGCTCAGGGCACCGACCACACCGGCCACGGTGAAGATCAAGCCGGTGATCGTCGCCGTCGAGCCTTCACCGCCGAGCGTCTGGACGAACAGCGGGAGCATAGGGATGACGACATTCACTCCGTAGTGCACGGAGAAGAGCACGGCCATCATGGTCAGCAGCTGCCGGTCGCGGCCGCGGGTGCGGATGTCTTTGAGCAGCCCGCCGAGGCCTCCGCTCGCCTGGTCGGAGGGCGGCGGCGTGAACTCCTCACGCAAGACCAGCAGCGTGAGCACACCGGCCGCCGCCATGATCAGCGCCGTCACCGCAAAGCTCCAACGGTAGCCCAAGTGATCGGCCACGATACCGCCCACGAGCGGGCCAACCGCGGTCCCCGCCAGCAGCGACATCTGCACCAGGCCGAGTGCGTAGCCGAGACGCTCGCGCGGCACGAACGAGCTGGCCATGGCTGTGGCGGCAGCGATGACGCCGGTGAGCATGCCCTGCACGACCCTGAGCGCAAGGAATTGCCAGATGTTTTGGGACAGCCCCATGAGACCGACGATGATGGCGCCGGAGAAGGTCACGCGCAGCAGCATCACCCGGCGGCCATGACGGTCGGACAGCGCTCCCCAGATGGGCGAGAACAGTGACAGCATCAGCGCCTGCCCGAAGCTGGTAATGCCGGACCACAGCTCAACACGATTCAGATCGCCCACGCCAAGCTGGCTGATGAACAGCGGGACGAACGGGAAGACGAAGCCGAAGGCGGTGAACATCATGAACGACACGGCCGTCAGCACGTACAGATTGCGCTGCCAAGACAGGGCCGGTGGGCGGTCGATCACAGGAAGAGCACCGCAGTGAGGATATCGGAGCAGCACCGCGGCTTCGGGGGTCACGAACTCGAATGGATATCCTCAAACCCATGGGCTTCCTGAGCCGCGGCGCTGACGCGGTGGGCGACTTCGTCGACGTGCTGCGCCAGGTGCGAACGGACGACATCCTCGAAGAGGCCGAACGGCATTTTCAAGTCGCCATCATTGGCGCTCCCGGCGCCGGAAAGAGCACGCTCATCACGCGGCTTTCCGGTTTCAGCGCAAGTGGCCTGTCCAGTGCGTTGGCCGGCCGGCGACTCGTCGAGCTGCACGCGCCGCTCACGCCCGCAGGACTGGAAACGGCTTACCAGTGCGACGCGGTGGTCTGGGTCCAGGACGCAGGCTTGCCATACAGCGACGACACGTTCGACATCCTCAGCCGGCGCGGCCCCGCCTTTCTGCATGTGGTCAACAAAGCCGACCTGCTATCCGACGAATCGAATCGCGATCTCAACCTTCCCTACACCTCGAGGGCTCCGATCTTTACCTCAGCGGAATCGAGCGACAGCGTACGGCGGCAGGTGGTGCCGGCCCTGGTCGACCTGATGCCGGAACTGGGACTGGCGCTGGCCCGGGCGTTCCCCATCTTTCGGGACGAAGTTGGTGAGCGGGAAATTCAGCGGGTGGCACGGGTCAATGCCGAGGTCGCAGTCGTCTCTGCCATTCCTCAGGCAAGCTTGTTGCTCGGTCCGGCCAGCGCGGTGGCCGACACGCTCATCCTGACTAAGAACCAGACCATGCTCGTGCTGCGCTTGGCCACGATGTTTGGCATGCAGATAGACCGCGGCCGGCTGATCGAGCTTGCGCCAATCGTCGGCGCGGCCTTTGGATGGCGGACCCTGGCGCGGGAGCTGGTGGGGTTCCTACCGGCAGGGCTGGGCGTTGTGCCCAAGGCCGCGGTCGCCTACGCCGGAACAGTGGCCGCGGGGCGCGCGGCGCTGTGGTACTACCAGACCGGCCAGCGCATGCCTGAGACCCAGCTGAAGCAGATCTACGCGGACTCCTCGGCTCGCGCCCGCGACTTTGCCCGAGAGCTCGCCCAGCGCTTTCGCCGCGCAGGGTGACCGGAGCGCGCAAGCGCCATGCCGGCTCGACGACAATGCAGGCGGCGAACCGGCGGGGCGCAAGGACCCCCGCCAGGCGGTTCGGTTGAGCCGGCGTGGCCAGCTTCGGCGCGCATGACGATGGCCGATCCATCGCGGTAATGCAGCCCGTCCAGCAGCGGGAAACAGGGCCCCCCCCTTCACCACTGGTTCGCTCGCCCCTCCGGACACTGGCGAAACTGGGGCCACTGCTCACGATCCTGGCGGTCGCCGCATTCCTGCGGCTCTTCCGCCTGGACGAGCTGCCGCTGGGGTTCCACTACGACGAAGGCCTGGACGCCATTTCTGCGCTGGAGATCTGGAGTAAGGGCATTCATCCGATCTTCTTTCCCAGCTCGGGCTCGCGCGAACCGCTCATGATCTACCTGGAATCGTTCGGCATTCTGGCGCTCGGCGCCACACGCCTCGGTGCGCGCATCATGCAGGCGCTGGTCGGTACCGGCACCGTTCTTGCCGTATGGTTCCTATTTAAGGAGCTGTTTCGGCGGCGAAACGCGGCTCGAGCTGAGCGGTCCGAGGCAAGTGGCGCCTCAGAATGGAACGTGGGCGCGCTGCTGGCTACCGCCTTCATGGCCGTGTCGTTCTGGCACATGTTCGAAAGCCGCCTGGGCTTGCGCGCCATCTCGCAGCCACTGGTCCAGACGTTGTGTCTGCTGTTTTTCTGGCGCGCGTTGGTCTACCGCCGGTGGCGAGACGCGCTGCTGAGCGGCGTTTTTCTGGGCCTGGCGATGTATACGTACACGGCGGCGCGCGTGCTGCCCCTGCTGTTCCTGGTCGTGGTGGTTTGGCAGGCAGCCACGACTCAGCAGTTCGCGCGCCGGCAGTGGTCCCGCATGCTGGCGCTAGCGGGCACGGGCCTGCTGGTGTTCCTGCCGCTGGGCATCTATGCCATCACCAACGTGGATGCCTTCTTCGGCCGCTCACTGCAGGTGAACGTGCTGAACCCGCAGCCCTTCACCGGGTCCGATCAGGCTGGTGGAGTAGTCACGGCTGTTGCCCGGACGCTGGGCATGTTCTCGATTCAAGGCGACCCAGCCTGGAAGTACAACCTGGGCGGGCAGCCCGTGTTCGACTGGCCCGTGGCCGCCCTGTTCTACGCCGGGGTGCTGCTGGCCGTGGCGCGTGTGATCGCCTACCTCGGCGAGAAGCAGGCCGCCAGACCAACAGCCAGCCCCGAGGCGTTCCTACTGCTGTGGATGGCCGTCATGCTCGTACCAGGGTTCCTATCGAGCGAGGCACCGCATTTCCTGAGGACCCTGGGCATCATCCCGGCGGTCTTCGCCTTTCCGGCGCTGACTCTGGACTGGCTCTCAGGCCTGCCGCGACGAACATGGGCGCCGCGAGCAGGTCTGGGACTGCTGACGCTGGTGCTGCTGGGTGAAGGCGGCGCCGCCTACTACCGCTACTTCGTGCTATGGGCTCACGACCCGGCCGCCTACTATGGCATGCAGGCCGACGCGGCCGACGTCGCCGCGTACCTGGCCCAGCTCCCGCAACCCGAGCCGGCTCTGTTCTCATCCGAGTATCCCGGTCACCCAACCCTGCTCTACCTGGCGCCGAAGGAGTTCGGGTCGATTCGTTGGTTCAACGGCCGTGAAAGCCTGGCGATTCCACCCGCCGGCCGCTCGATGCTGTACGTCTTCACCGCGGGCTACCGGCCAGGCTTCGCCGATCTGTCAACGCTGTTTCGTCCCGATCAGCTCGTTCACGAAGGCCGCGACCCCACCGGCAAGGTCGCCTACAGCATCTATCGCAGCGACAGCCTCCCCGCCCCCGCGCCCGCCACCGCTGTGGCGGCGAACATCGGCGGACTGGCCCAGCTTACGGGATATACGGCGGCATCGTCGGTGACCGCCGGCGAAACGCTCGACGTGCAGGAACTGTGGCGCGCCGTGACGCCGGGGTCGCCCGACATCCGCGCTTTTCTCCATCTGGTCGACAGTCAGGGCCATCTGTGGTCGCAGGCCGATGGCTTGGGCTTCTACGCGGAGGACTGGGAACCGGGCGACGTCGCCGTCAACGACCAGAAGCTCGTGATTCCAGCCCAGGCCCCACCCATTTCGATGAGCCTCCAATTCGGGCTGTACAACGCCAGGACCGGGCAGCAGCTGGCGGTCCGTGACGCCACCGGCAAAGACGTCGGGACGCAGCTCGCGCTGGGCTCGGTGGAGGTACGGCCGGGGCAGGCCCCGGCTCCGGGATGGCAGCCACCTCACCCCATGGAGCAAACGCTGGAACCAGGCCTCGCGTTGATCGGCTACAGCCTCCCCAACTCGGCGGTGAAATCCGGCCAGGCCCTGCCGGTCAGCCTGTTCTGGAAGGTGACATCCCCGCTGGTGACAGCTCCCGACGTGCGGATCACTGGCGCCGACGGCAGCATCCTTTCGAGCGCTGATACCGGGCTGCACGACGTGCTTCCCGTCGCACGCTGGCCGGTAGGCATCGTCGAAGATCGACACGACATCACGGTTGCCCCGACTGCTCCCAAGGGCAGAGCCACGGTAGCAGTCGGGCAGGTGCAGCTGGGACAAATCGACGTCACAGAGCCTCCCCGAGACTTCCAGCTGCCGCCCGTGCAAACCGAGCTGCAGCTGCCGGTTGGCGACTTTGCCACGCTGGTTGGCTATGGTTCCAGCCCACTCGAGCCTGGCCGGTCGCTGCTGGTGACGCTCGTCTGGCAAAGCACCTCGGTCACGAACACGAGCTACAAAGTCTTCGTCCACGTCTTGGACCCCGCCAGCCACGTCGTCGCCCAACGTGACGACCTGCCGCTGGGCGGCAGCGCACCCACGACTTCCTGGGTTCCTGGGCAGGTCGTTGCCGATCGCTATGAGATTGGCCTGCCGGCAACGCTGCCCGCCGGGGTTCAGCTCGAGGTCGGCATGTACGAGCCGCAATCAGGGCGTCGCGTGCCGATAGGAAGCAGTGACCGCGTGCTCCTGCCGCTCGGCTGAGCCCCCCGCAAACAGCGAACGTGGCGGCGATGGCCCGGGATGCCCGGGCCATCGCCTGTTTCACCGATCAGCGCTTCACTGCAGCAGACGCAGCACGCTTCCGGCCGACTGATTCGCCTGAGCAAGGACGGCTGTGCCGGCCTGCATCAGTATCTGGTCTTTCGTGAAATCGACCGTCTCCTGGGCCACGTTTACGTCCTTGATCAAGGACTGCGCGGACAGAGCGTTCTCCTGCGCCGTATTGTCGTTGTTGACCGAGTTGGTCAAGCGGTTGATCGAGGCGCCCATGTTCGCCCGGTTCACCGAAACCAGCTGGATCGCCCGATCGAGCTGCGTGATCGCCGACTCGGCGTCGGACTGCGTCAGAACGTCCAGACCCGATACGCCCAACGTCTGCGAGTTCAGGGCGTCGATGACCAGGCCGATCGTCTGATGCGCGTTTGCTCCGACCTGGAATTGGAGGGTTCCTCCGCTGTTCTCGATCACGAAGAACTTGTCGCTGCTAGACAGGTTGCCTGGACTGGCCAGGGTGATCACCAATCCGGCCGAGCTGCCGGCGCCACTGATCTGATCCGAGTTGATGCCTGTGGCGGTAACCACGCCCCCGTTGAGCGTGATCGAGGCATTCACGGCGTTTCCGCTGGCGAACAGGCCATTGGTGCCAACGTGTCCGGCGAACGCCCTGCTGCTGTTGAAGCCCATGCACAGGCCGGTGTTGGAGAAGTCCCCGGTCGCCTGCACAGTCGTCACCAGAGTGGGCCCTCCGGTCAGAATGCTTCCGGCGGGGAAGGATCCTCCGAGGCCGCCCGCGATGAGGACGGTAGTTGCGCCGGCACCTGCGACGCCCTTGGCGTACAGCGTATTGATGCCGAAGTTGTTGTTGACGATCTCGACGCGGCCATTGCTGTTGCCATCCACCTGCATGGTCACGCCGATGCCGGAGGAGTTGACCACCTGGAAGAACGCCTCGAGCGACTCGCCCGCCTGGGCCGTGAACGATTGCGTTCCCAGGCCACCCTGGATGGTGAGCGTGCTGGTCTGCGTGAAGAACGAGCCATTGGCCGAAGCGGCCTCCACGGCCGAACGCGTGGCGGAGGTCGAGGCGCTGATGGAGTAGGTGGTAGCAACGGCGACGCCGGCCTGGGCCACGATGGCGCGAATGTCAGGTCCGCCACCTAACACCTGCGCGCCGCCGGCCGAGCCGTCGAGCAGCTTCTTGGTATTGAAGTCGGTCTGAGATGAGATCCGATCGATTTCGGAGACCAGCTGGTTGATCTCTGCCTGGATATTGGAGCGGTCGCTGGAAGTCTCAGCATCGCTGGAGGCTTGCACGGCCAACTGCCGCATCCGCTGGAGAATGTCGTGAACGGTAGCCAGCGCGCTCTCGCCCGTCTGGATGAGCGAGATAGCGTCTTGGGCGTTCTGGCTGCCCTGCTGGAACCCGGTGATCTGTGTTTGCAGCTTCTGGCTGATGGCCAGACCCGCTGCGTCGTCGGCCGCGCTATTGAGCCGCAGGCCCGACGAGAGACGACGAACTGCTTGTGAAAAATCGGCGGCGTCGAGGCCCAAATTCCGCTGGGCGTCGAAGGCGTCGACGTTGGTGTTCACACGAACAGACATGGTTCAAAATCCTGAAGGGGATTCTTCGAATCATGCTCGTGTGATGAAAATCCCTTTCATCCTGGGTGAGCTGAGCCAGCTCGCAGCGCTTCAGCTTCTTGGGCGGGGCGCTGCCCCCGCCGAGTCCATATCAGACCTCCCGTCCCACGAAATGCCTTCTGGCCGCGCCAGTGCAAGCACGTATGGCTCTGCCTGCGCTGAGTATCGGCAAGCCGGGCCACAAACTTTAGGCCCAGGCTGCAACGGCTGACATCCGGGGAGGGAGAGCGGGCAGCGCTGGCTGCGCTGCCCGCTTTTCCCGGCCTCCTACCGCAGCAGAGCCAGCACTGCGCTCGAAGATTGGTTGGCCTGGGCCAGCACGGCCGTGCCCGCCTGCATCAGGATCTGATCTCTGGTGAACTGGACCGTCTCCTGGGCCACGTTCACGTCCCGGATGCGCGACTCCGATGCGAGCGCGTTCTCCTGGGCCGTGTT
>JAJPGV010000013.1 GCA_021325635.1 Chloroflexota bacterium | reverse complement strand
CTGACCGTGGTCGCGCCGCCCACCATCAGCAAGGCCTTCGGCGCCACAGGTATCGCCGTCAATGGCACCACCACGCTGACCATCACCGTCGCCAATCCGGGAACAAACACGGCGGCGCTCACCGGCCTGGCCTTCACCGACACCTTCCCAACCAATCTCGTGGTCGCCCCGACCAACGGGCTCAGCAGTAGCTGCGGCGGCACGGCCACCGGCGTGGCCGGCTCGGGCAGCCTCAGCCTCGCGGGCGGCACCTCTCTGGCTGCCGGCTCGACCTGCACCGTGACGGTCAACGTCACCTCCGGCACGCCAGGCTCCTACAGCAACACCACTGGCGCCGTGTCCTCCACCAACGGCGGCACCGGCACCACCTCCAACACGGCCACCCTGTCGGTCGCCACGCCGCCAACTATCGCCGAGGCTTTCGGCGCCAGCACGATTGCGCTCAACGGGTCGACCACCCTGACCTTCACCGTGACCAATCCCGGCACCAACACGATGGCCCTGACGGGGATAGGCTTCACCGATACCCTTCCCTCCGGCCTGGGGGTCGCCTCAACGCCGGGGGTCACCGGCACCTGCGCAGGCAATGGCACCATCACCGCCACGGGGGGCGCGACCAGCGTCAGCCTGTCCGGCGCGACACTGACCGCCGGCGCAAGCTGCACCGTGGTGGTCAACGTGACCGGCAGCACGGCCGGGACCAAGAACAACTCCGTCACCGCCACCTCCAACGAGGGCGGCTCGGGCGGCGCCGGCACAGCCAGCCTCACCGTCGTTTCCCCGCCCACGATCAGCAAAGCCTTCGGGGCCACCTCCATCCCGCTCAACGGCTCGACCACACTGACCTTCACCATCGCCAATCCCAACAGCGGAACCACGGTCAACGGCATCGGCTTCAGCGATACCCTGCCGGCCGGCTTGGTGATCTCCACGCCCAACGGGCTGGGCGGCACCTGCGGCGGCACGCCGACGGCCGCGGCTGGGAGCGCCAGCGTGAGCCTGTCGGCTCTCAGCCTGGCCGGCAGCACCAGCTGCACGCTGGTGGTCAACGTCACCGGCAGCGCCGCCGGCGCCCAGAGCAACACCACCGGCGCCATCTCGTCGACGGAAGGCGGTAGCGGCACCACCTCCAACACCACTTCGATTGCCGTGGTCGCCCCACCAACCATCACCAAAGCCTTCAGCCCAACGAGCAGCGCCGTCAACGGCGTCTCCACCCTGACTATCACCATTGCCAACCCGGGCACCAACACCGTGGCCCTCACCGGCGTGGCCTTCAGCGATACGTTCCCAACCAACCTGGTGATTGCCACCCCCAACGGGCTCAGCACTACCTGCGGCGGGACGGCCACCGGCGTGGCCGGCTCGGGCAGCCTCAGCCTGGCTGGCGGATCGGTGGCCAGCGGCTCCAGCTGCAGCGTGGCCGTCAACGTCAGCAGCAGCACGGCCGGCTCGTACGGCAACACCAGCGGCGCTGTCTCCGCGGCTAACGGCGGCACCGGGACCACGTCCAACACCGCCACCCTCACCGTCGTGCCGCCACCCACCGTGAGCGCCGTCAGCCCGGCCTCCGGCCCGCTCGGCGGCGGGACCACGGTCACCATCACCGGGACGAACCTCACCGGCGCCACGGCCGTGAGCTTCGGTACGCACGCCGCCTCCAGCTTCACCGTCAACAGCGCCACCCAGGTCACTGCCACCAGCCCGGCCGTTTCGGCGGGCACGGTCGACGTCACCATCACCACCGGTGGCGGCACGAGCGCCACCAGCACCGCCGATCAGTTCACCTACGTGGCGGCGCCTACCGTTACCTCCATCAGCCCGACGTCCGGGCCGGCGGCCGGGGGCACCAGCGTGACCATCAATGGCACGAACTTCAGCGGCGCCAGCGCCGTCAAGTTCGGCAGCGTGGCCACCGGCACCTACACCGTCTCCACTCCTACTCAGATCAGCGCGACCAGTCCCGGCGGCACGCCCGGAGCCGTGGACGTGACGGTGACCACCGTCGGCGGGACCAGCGCTACCAGTGCAGCCGACCAGTTCACCAACCTGGCCGCGACGTCGACGACGCTGACGTCGTCTTCCAATCCGTCGATCACCGGCCAGAGCGTGACCTTCACCGCGGCCGTCACCGTGACCACTACCTGCTCGTGCGCGGTGCCAACCGGCATCGTCACCTTCAAGGACGGCAGCGCAACCATGGGCACGGGCACGCTGGCGGCAGGCTCGGCAACCTTTGGCACGTCCACGTTGAGCATCGGCAGCCATCCGTTCACCGCCGTCTACGGCGGTGACAGCGTGGACGCGGGCAGCACGTCAGCTGCTCTGACTCAGGTGGTGAACCCACCTCCACCACCACCAAGCGGTGGCGGTGGAACGCCACCTCCTCCGCCCCCAGCCACGAACCAGGAACCGGGCTCGGCTCCGGGGACGCCGGCCAATCCGTTGGGCACCATTGCCTCCAATCCGACGAATACGCTCACGGGCGGCGGGGTGGTGCAGAGCGCCGCTACCATTCCCTGGGCCAACGGTGGTGATGTGCTGGCCGGCAGCGTGGGCTTCTCGGTGGCGCCGCAGCCCAACCTGCCCGGCAGCATGAGCATCAGTGTTCAACCACAATCGGGCGCCGGCCTGCCCATCCCCGGCGGCCCGGCGCAGTACAGCCCCAACGGCACGCTCATCAACGTGAAGATGACCGACGACGCCGGCAACCAGGTGACTACCTTCCAGAACCCGATCACCCTCACCGTCAAGTACAACTCGGCCGACGTAGGCCAGGCCAGCGGCCAGGCCAACAACCTGACGCTGGGCTACTTCGTGGACGCCACCACGCCGGACATCATGAACCCCAACCACTTCCCCGTCGGCACGCTGATCATCGCGCCGCCGTCGAACGTGACCCTGGATACCACCAACCAGCTGATCTCCTTCAAGCTGCAGGCAGTCAGCCAGGTCTTCGCCGTGGTCACCAACCCCGTGGAATGGGTCCAAACCCTGCCCCTCAGCGCCAACGAGCTGTCCAGCTTCGACACCACCAATGCCCAGGTGTTCGGCACCAAGCCGCAGTTCAGCTACCTCCAGGTGATGGAGCCGCAGATCGGCACCCGACTGTACGTCCGCGACCCCATCACCGGCAATTTCGCGTACGTCAACGCTCCTGAGGTCGGTCCGTCAGGGCCGCCGCCGTTCGCGCCAGAGTGACGTCCGCGGGGAGTGGTCGTTCGCTGCTGTTGTAAGGCGCCGCGACACCACCGGGCGCTTCGCTCGACGTTCAAGGGGACAGCGATGCGGGGATTGCGGTTGCCAGCGAGAGCTGGGATGTGCATAGTGTGCGCATGACACTCCGACGATTGCTCCCAATGGCGGTTGGCGCAGCGCTGCTGGCGGCCTGCGGCGGGACAGCTCAGCCGGCGCCAGGCGGTCCCGTGGCCCAGCCCCCCAGCGGAAGCGCGTCGCAGGCCGCGGCGGCTCAGCCCGCGAGCGGGGGCGCATCGTCCTCCGCGGCGGCCAAGCCTGGGGCGGATTGGGACAAGCTGGTGGCCGCCGCCAAGAGCGAGGGCAAGGTCACGCTGTCCATCGGGGCAGCCAGCGGCCAGCAGGCGCGAGATTCGATCGTGCCGGCCTTCAAGCAGGACTTCGGCATCGACGTGGAGGTCATCTCGGGACCATCGACTCAGATGGTAAGCCGGCTCAAGCTGGAGCAGAGCTCGGGCCTGCACACCGTGGACGTGGTCATTGGCGGCGCCGACACCATGTACCTGTCCTTCTACGGCGACAAGCTGATCGCCCCTTTGCGGCCGCTGCTGATCCATCCCGATGCGCTGAACGGAGCCAACTGGTCGGTTGGCAAGCCCTGGTTCATGGATCCCGAAGGCCAGTACATCCTCAGGATCAGCAACGGGGTCACGGGCACGACCGCGATCAACACCAAGCTGCTGAAGACGAGCGATTTCACCCGGGCAAGCGATCTGCTGAAGCCGGAATACAGGGGCAAGATCGCCGGCTTCGATCCGACCATCAATGGCTCGGGAGCCCAGCACGCTGCCTACTTCCAGCTCAAGCTGGGCGCCGACTTCGTGAAGAAGCTATTCCTCGACCAGCAGACCGTTCGCACCCAGGACGTGCGGCAGCTGGCCGACTGGATTGGACGCGGCAATTACGCCATCGCGGTCACCATGACGGCCTCGAACATCGAACAGCTGAAGGCCGATGGGCTGCCGGTGTCGGAGATCCCGGAGCTCAAGGACGCGCCCGGCTACCTCACGGGAGCGACGGGGCTCATGGCCGTGGTCAAAGAGTCACCTCACCCCAACGCGGCGCAGCTGTTCGTCAACTGGATGGCCATGGCGCACGGCCAGGGAGCGTACGATAAAGCGACGCAGATGGTCAGTCCGTTGACTACGGTCAAGAACGACTGGGTCCCGAGCTACGTGATCCCGAAGCCAGGTGTCGATTACCTGGACACCTACAGCTGGGATTACACGGTGAACACCTACCCGGCGCTGTTCGAGCAGGTCCGCAAGGAGCTGTCGGCAGGCTAAACGAATGAGCCGAATCTCGGCCTGGAGAGCAGATCCTCAGGCGGGCACCGGCTGGCGCGAGGTCTCGGGAATGTGGACCACCAGCAGGTAGGCCACCACGAACGCGGCCAGCGAGATGAAGATGAACGAGTAGCCGTAGCCGCTCTTGTCTGCCAGAAAGGCGAACACGATGGGGCTGAGCGACGTGCCGATCTGCGCCGTGAAGCGCCACAGCCCCAGAAACGTGCCACGCGCGTTGGGCGGTGCCACGTCGGCCCCGACCGTCTGCACTGAGCTGCCGGTGAGGCCCTGCGCGGTGACAGCCAGCAGAAAGGCCGGGACGTACCACACGAAGGGAACGTGCATGAAAGCGGTCGCCGCCAACAGCAGCATGGTCACGGCCACGCCCGAGAAGCCCGGCACCATGGTCATCTTGCGACCGAAGCGGTCCATCATGTAGCCGGCAGTGAAGCCAATCGGCAGGGTGATGGCGCTGGCGGTCGTGGCCAGGACGCCAATGGTCTGGGCCTCGAGGTCGTAGGCGAAGGCCGCGTACAGGTGCAGCATGCCGGCGAAGATCGGCCCGCGCGCGATGGCCGAGAACAGCGCGACACCAAAGAATGGCAGCCGCGGCAGCACGATCTGGGGGATAGTGGGGCGCGGGCCCGAGGACTCCTCAGCCACCTTCCGCGCCTGCTGGGAGGCGTCCTGCCTGTTGAAGATGATGCTTGGGATGAGCGCCGCGAGCGCCAGCAGCGCATAGCCGGCGAAGGGGCTGCGCGGTCCCCAGGCCGCGGCGATGAAGCCCCCTACCAGCGGTCCCGAAAGCCGGCCCACGCTGTCCATGCCGTACATCCAGCTCACCTGGCGGCCGCGCTGGTTGGCCCCAGCGCGCTGGGAGATGCCTGCCAGTCTCGCCAGGAGCCACATCTGCGCAGCCCAGCCGTCGATGAAGCGATACACCAGCAGCTGCGGGAAGGTCTGCGCCGTCAGTACCAGCAGCGCCACCACGGCGGTCATCAGCGGTCCGGCAATCAGGATGGGGCGCCGGCCGATGCGATCGATCAGCCAGCCCGTCGGCAGGCTGCCCACCAACCCACCGATGAGGAACGAGGTGATGACGAAGCTGGCCAGCCCGAAGCTCACGTCGAACGACTTGGCCAGGATGGGAATGGCCGGCAGCGCCATGCCGGTGCCAAGGGCCAGCAGCATGGCGGGGAAGTAGGTGGAGAGGAATGCCTCCCAGGAGAATGCTCGCACTCCGGCTTCCGGTGTCTGCTCGGGCCGGACCGCCTCCGGCGCCGCGACGCTCATGCCCAAACCCTGCCGTTTCCGTGAACGTTCGAACCCATTGCACGGAACTCTACAGGATCTGGCGAGAGCGTGTATTCGGCAACAGAGTACGATCGCTGAAACGCGGGGAGGGAGCGCATCGGAGCGGTGGGTTGGGCGAGCGTCGTGCGGTCGACGGTCCTCGGCCTGATGGTGGCCATCGTGCTGTTGGCCGCTTGCGGCGGAAGGGATGACAGGGCGCAATCGCTGGCAGCGGCGGCCATGCGTACCTACCAGGGCGCGGGCTCAGTGCGACTCAACGGCCGGTTCACCTCCGGCGGCAAGGTCTACACCTTCGACCTGGCGGTCTCCAGGCCCAATCGGGCCCAGGGGACAGCCGGATTGAACGGCTACTCGGTAGAGCTGATCGTGGATGCGGAGCGCGTATTCGTCCGCGGCCACGATTTCATCGCGGCGCAGGTCGACGAGCGCACCGCGGCCTTCATGGGCTCGCGCTGGCTGCTGCTGAGCGATCGGCAGATGGTGCGCGACTTCCAGGACTTCATCAGCCCCAAGGCGCTCGCCGCCCAACCCATGGACAGGAGCCCCAGGCTCCGGGTACAGGAGGAGACCACCGTGCGCGGCATCGAGGCCGTCAAGCTGGGCGATGCCAACACCTCGCTCTACGTGGCGAGCGGTGACCAGCCGCTGCCGCTGCGCATCGAGACCGCGCCGGCGTATGTGACGCCGGCAGGCTGGAGCGACGTGATGGTCGACTTCATGGACTACGACACCCCGGTGAACGTGGAAGACCCGGGCGAGTTCATCGACCCGGCTAATCCGAACACCCTGCCGCCCCTTCTGGTCGTGGCCGGGGTCAACCAAGATGCATCCTGCGATAGCGATGGCTGCCCGATAACCGCGCTCATTCGCAACGATGGCGGTCCCGGGGCGGCGGACGCCCTCTTCAAGGTCCTGTCGGCGGATGGCCGCGTGCTGGCCTCTTGCGTGCGGGAAGTGCCCGCCCTGCGGAACAACGAGGCGCGTTCCCTGTCTTGCACCGTGGGCAGCGCCGAGCTGGCCAGCTACTTTGCCTCCAGCCGAGCAGCGCGCGTCAAGGCCCAGGTCGAGATCTCCAGGAGCGAGGCCATCAAGATCGAGAGCTGAGGCCGGCGATCTGCGAGCATAGATCGAGGAACGCCACCATGCGAGCAATGGTCCTGTACCCCGGAGAGACCCGGCTGCGGCTGTCGGACGTGCCGCAACCCCACGCCGGGAGCGGGCAGCTACTGGTACGAGCTCGGGCCTGCGCCGTGTGCCGCACCGACCTCCACATCCTCGACGGCGAGCTGGCCGATCCTAAGCTGCCGCTGATACTGGGCCATCAGATCGCCGGGCAGGTGGCCGAGATCGGCCATGGCGTGAGCGGCTTCGCGATCGGCGATCGCGTAGGCATTCCCTGGCTGGGCTGGACCTGCGGACACTGCCGCTTCTGCCTTTCCGATCGCGAGAACTTGTGCGACAGCGCCCGCTTCACCGGATATCACATCGACGGCGGCTACGCCGAGTACACCGTCGCCGACGCGCGATTCTGCTTCCCGCTGCCACCCGGCTATCCCGATCTGCAGGCCGCGCCTCTCCTGTGCGCCGGCCTCATCGGCTATCGCTCGTTGAAGCTCACTGGTGATGCCCGACGTCTGGGGCTCTACGGCTTCGGCTCGGCTGCCCACATCGTGACCCAAACGGCGCTGCACCAGGGGAGGCAGGTCTATGCCTTCACCCGTGCCGGAGATCGAGAGGCGCAGGAGTTCGCGCTCAGGCTTGGCGCCACCTGGGCCGGCGCCTCGCACGAGCTGCCGCCGCAGCCGCTGGAAGCGGCGATCATCTTCGCGCCCGCCGGCGATCTGGTACCGGCTGCGCTGCGCGCGCTGGAAAAAGGTGGCATGGTGGTGTGCGGCGGTATCCACATGACCGATATTCCGGCATTTCCCTACGACCTGCTGTGGGAGGAGCGCGCCATCCGGTCCGTGGCCAACCTCACCAGGCGAGACGGACAGGAATTCCTGGCGCTCGCCCCTCAGGTGCCGGTTCGCACCGAGGTGCAGCTGTTCGAGCTCGATCAGGCCAATGAAGCGCTGGATGCGCTGCGCACGGGCCGAATCACCGGCGCCGCGGTGCTGCGTATTCAGGAGTCCGGCTAACTCGCCGGACTGACCTCAGCCGCACGCCGCAGCCGGCGGTAAGCGCCCTCCACGACGGCCAGGCGCTGCCTCGCCTCCAGCGTTCCCTCCGCCAGGCAGGCGCCGCGCTCCTGCCTGTAGGCGCGCCGAACTTCACCGAACGGTGCATCGACATCGTACAAGCCAAGCGCCCGGTAGTCGAGCTCGATCAGGTTCAGCGGGGGAAGGGCGGCTTCGACAGCCGTCACCGGCTCCTCCGCCGCGGTCGGCGCCGCTGACGGCGGCTGAGCCTTCGGCGCGGTGCTTGCCTCGACGAGCCGGAGCGAGCCGCGAAGCTGAACCAGACCTCCTGCCGCGCGTAGACCACCAAGGACCACCGCCGCCCACAGCAGCAGCGAGCCCGAGTCGCGCGGAAAGGCGCCCGAAATGACGCGGATGGTCGCCACCATAGCGATGCCGAACACGAACAGGGCGAGGCCGCTCAGCAGCACGCTTCTCGAGGCGCGCGCTCGATCCTCGAGGGCCATGAGATCGGGATTCAGCTGCAACAGACGCTCCGATTGCAGTCTATCGATTGGCGCCGAAGACCCGCAAACTCTGTCGTGCAGCCGCGGCCCCACTGTCGGAACCCAAGAGCGGCACTCGCAATCAGACGGCTCCGGCTGGTGGCTGGAAGAACCATGCGGCAGTCCCGCAACACAAGACCAGCACCCCAGGAGGGGTCGCCGAGACGTTCTCGTGCTGGGGGCCGCCGAAAGATCGATGCTTTAAGGGAGCGGACTCCCTACTCAGCAGCCCCTACTTGGGAACGACGGTGATGGCGCCGGTGAAGGGATAGATGATCGTGGGCATCTGCGTGAACGAATCGATGCCGGGATAGCCCTCGATGGACGAGTGATAACCGTACTTGCCCGGCTGGCGGAAGCACTGGCCAAAGGACTTGTTCTTGTCCAGCCCGCCGGAATCCCAGCCTTGAGGCGAACCCGGATCGGATACCACCGAGTGCACCATATCGCCACGCACGTTCACCCAGGTCACACAGTCGCCGGTCCGAATAGTCATGAACTGCGGTTGGAATCCGAGAGCATCATCGATGGTGATCGTGAAACCGGTGCCTGCCGGGGCGAATGGCTCCCCCGTATTGCCACCAGAGGGGCCGGACGTCGAGATGGGACCATAGGTTGGGACGGCCACCGGAGCCGTGGGCGTGGGCGTCGTCGCCGCCACTGTCACGACGGGAGTAGCCGTGGGGGTGGCCGGCGCCTGCGGAGGAGGCAACTGCGCTTCCCAGGTGAACCTATCGGTGTTGAGCCGCGACGCGAGCCCCTGCGGGCCATTGATCCAGGTCATGTAGCCGTTGGTGAAGGCCGTCCAGTTGTCGGCCTTGCGCCAAGCCATCAAGCCCTTGGTCGTATGCTGCTGGGCATCACCGTTGGACGCGAACGCCTGGTTGTCGACACAGTCGCCAATGTCCGCGGCGTCGAGGTCGTGCAGTGTCTTGAAGCCAAGGATGAACTCACAGCCATCGGCGGCGATAGGAGCCGCCGGAAGCAACCACAACGCCAGCAGCGGAGCCGTTAACAGCACCTTGAGATGACGGAACCCAAGCATTTCTTGCTTCCCCACATGTTTGCAGGCCCTCCAATCCATGGATAGAGCACCTGCGTCTAGTTGCCTATTGTAGGAAGCAATACGCCTGAGGGTGCAAATACCTAGCCAATATAGGGTCGAGGGTTTAGGGGTTAGGGGCGAGGGGTGCCCTCGTCCCTCGTCCCTCGTGCCTCGTCCCTCGACCCTAAACCCCGTCCCCGCTACCCTCGACCTATGATCCGCATCGGGACGTCAGGCTGGGTGTACAAGCACTGGAAGGGTGTGTTCTATCCGCCGGAGCTGCCCGAGAGGAGCTGGCTCGAGTTCTTCTGCCGGCAGTTCGACACGGTCGAGATCAACAACAGCTTCTACCGGCTGCCTCTGGAAAGCACCTTTGCGGCCTGGCGAAAGCAAACGCCCGAAGGCTTCTGCTTCGCGGTCAAGGCCAGCCGCTTCATCGCGCACATCAAACGGTTGAAGGATCCCGCGGATCCGATCGAGCGCTTCTTCTCGCGCGTACAGGCCCTTGGCCCGCGCACGGGCCCCATCCTATGGCAGCTGCCGCCGAGCATGAAACGCGACGACGACCGGCTCGCTGCGTTTCTCGCCGCGCTGCCCCGCGCCTATCGCCATGCCTTCGAGTTTCGGCACAAGAGCTGGCTGGATGCGGCGGTCTACGGGCTGCTGGCCGAATATGACGCCGCACTGTGCATCCCCGACCGGCCGGATCTGCCATGCGCTGTAGAGCGTCCGGCGAGCTGGAGCTATGTGCGCCTGCACGGCAGTGCCGAAAACGGCGGCCGCTATGACGCGGCAGAGCTGGATCGCTGGGCGGAGCGCATACGCCGGCTTCGGGCTGACGACGCCGCGGTGTACGTGTACTTCAATAACGACCAGCGCGGCTTCGCCATCGACAACGCTCGTGCGCTGCGGGACAAGCTCACATGAGCTTGCCATTCACTCAGCATGACCACGTCACAACCCGCATTCGACAGGGCTCTTCGCTTATCTTTCGCTTTATCTTTTGGGGGGAGAAATGCGAGACTTACTCGAAATGACGGGCCGATCCGGCCGCTCCATCATGCGAGGTCCACAACCATGAGCAGCGCTTCAGACAACGTGACCCCAACTGGCCGGCCAATGATTCCGCGCGCGTTCTTCCGCGCCACTGTCAATCTGCGCGCCCTGGTCGAGGTGGAGGGGATGAGAAAGCCGCTCCACGTCATCGTCCAGAACCTGGGAGGGAAGGGCGCGGCGCTGATCACCGACTTCCAGCAGGAGCTCCCGAACAACGGCATGTGGATCGAGCTCACCCTGCCCACGCGCCCGGAGCCAATGGAGCTGCAGATCCTCACGGTCAACCGGCGGCCGAATCCGGACAATGCCGAGGAAACGATCCTGCACGTCACCTTCCCCACCATTGCCCTCTCACAGCAGGACGCGATTGTCGCCTACCTCAACCAGCTGCGCTCATTCGAACGCAAGCAGCGCATCGTCGAAGCCCCGGCGGACGTCGAAGTGGTTACCGGCCGTCGGGCATTCGCCACCTTCAAGGGCCACACCCTGGTCGTGCGGCCGGACCACATCACGCTGCACATGGACCGCTTCGATCACATCGACGGCTCGGACGTCACGGTCACGGTGATGACCGCCGACCGCGCAGCCAAGATCAACGTCGACGGCAGCGTTGAAAGCACGCGCGCCATCGCCGATGGGGCATTCGAGGCTGAAATTGCTATCGCCAGCGGCGGCCGCGGAGGCTCAGCCAAGCCAGGCGATAAGCTCATCGCCTTCCTGCGGCAGCACTATCCGCAGCCGGAAGACTCGCGCTAAGCCAACAGGGGTCGCTGCCCACCGGGCACGAAAGCCGGGATGGAAAAAGGGGCGCCCGTTTTGCAACGGACGCCCCCTTTCGCGATGTTCGCGAGCTGGACTAGAAGTCCATTCCGCCGCCACCGGGCGGCATGGGCGGCATGGCCGCCTTGGGCTCGGGCTTCTCGGTGATGAGCGTCTCCGTCGTGAGCAGCATGGCCGCGATGGAAGCGGCGTTCTGCAGGGCCGAGCGCGTCACCTTGGCCGGGTCCACGATACCCGCCTTGAACATGTCCTCATAGCGGCCGTCGAGCGCGTTGAAGCCGTTGTCCTTGGCGCCCTTGCGGACGGCCTCGACGACCACCGAGCCCTCTTCGCCCGCGTTGTAGGCGATCTGCCGCAGCGGCTCTTCAAGCGCCCGCTTCACCAGCTGCACGCCAACCTTCTCGTCGCCCTCGGCCTGGACACCATCCAGGATCGAGGCCGACTGCGCCAGGACGGTGCCGCCGCCGGCGACGATGCCCTCCTCGACCGCCGCTCGGGTGGCCGACAGGGCGTCCTCGACGCGGTGCTTCTTCTCCTTCAGCTCCACCTCGGTCGGCGCGCCAACCTTGATGATGGCCACGCCGCCGGACAGCTTGGCCAGCCGCTCCTGCAGCTTCTCCCGGTCGTAGTCCGAGGTCGTCTCGTCGATCTGCGCCTTGATCTGCTTGATGCGCGCCTGGATGGTCTCGCTCTTGCCGGCGCCTTCGACGATGACCGTCTTGTCCTTGTTGCTGGTCACCCG
>JAJPGV010000027.1 GCA_021325635.1 Chloroflexota bacterium | reverse complement strand
CGGGTGACCAGCAACAAGGACAAGACGGTCATCGTCGAAGGCGCCGGCAAGAGCGAGACCATCCAGGCGCGCATCAAGCAGATCAAGGCGCAGATCGACGAGACGACGTCGGACTACGACCGGGAGAAGCTGCAGGAGCGGCTGGCCAAGCTGTCGGGTGGCGTGGCCATCATCAAGGTTGGCGCGGCCACCGAGGTGGAGCTGAAGGAGAAGAAGCACCGCGTCGAGGACGCGCTGTCGGCCACCCGAGCGGCGGTCGAGGAGGGCATCGTCGCCGGCGGCGGCGTCGTCCTGGCCCAGGCCACCAAGGCCCTCGATCAGCTCACCCTTCAGGGTGACGAGCAGGTTGGCGTGCGCCTGGTCCGGCGGGCGCTCGAAGAGCCGCTGCGGCAGATCGCCTACAACGCCGGGAAAGAGGGATCGGTGATCGTCGAGCAGGTGAAGAAGTCCGAGCTGGGCCACGGCTACGACGCGCTGAACGACCGTTTCGTGGACATGTTCCAGGCGGGCATCATCGACCCGGCCAAGGTGACGCGCTCGGCCCTGCAGAACGCGGCGTCCATCGCCTCTATGGTGCTGACCACGGAGACGTTGATCACGGATAAGCCGGAGAAAAAGGAGGCCGCGGCCATGCCTCCGATGCCTGAGTACTAGCAAGGCAAAGCAAAGGAGGGGCGCCTGACCAGGCGCCCCTCCTTTATGCTCGGACACATAAACGCTGGTTGATGTTTGTGTCATTCCTGCGACAAACATTTGACAGCCTTTCAACCACTCCCGTACTCTGACGAAGCCCTTTGTGGCGCCCGGAGTGTGGGCTTTTCGCGGGCGCAGGGGAAATCAGAAGGGCTGCTACCGCGCCATGACAGCGCGCGGGAGATTGGAAGGACAGGCTTGTTAAGACGGCTGGTGGCACTGGTCGCCACGCTCGCGGCACTGATTGTGTCGCTGCTGACCCCGGTCCAGGCCGCGGACAACGCGGCGGATTTTGGCATTGACAACGGCCACTTCTACACCCAGACCGGGGGTGGCAAGGGGGGCTTCAGCATTACCGACGACGGCGGGATTCCGCTGTGGTCGGAGTTTCGCCGTCTGGGCGGGATCGACGTGCTCGGGTATCCGATCTCCGGGCGTTTCGTGCTCGGCGGTCGAGTGGTGCAGCTCACCCAGAAGGTCGGCTTGGTGTGGTATCCCGAGCTGAGCCAGGCGCGCTTTCTCAACATCTTCAACATGCTCCACGACGCGGGTAAGGACGGCTGGTTGACGATGATGAAGACCATTCCGCCGCAATTGGCCGGCGCCGACGAAGCCGGCAAGACCTGGCAGGAGATCTCGCAGAGGCGCTACGGCCAGCTCGATGCCCATCCCGCCATCAAATCCGCATACTTCGCCATCTACGACCCCGTCAACATGTACGGTTTGCCCGAAGGCGGCTGGCTGGAGACGCCGATCATGTCGGTGCTGCGGTTCGACAACGTGGTGTTCCAGCAGGCCAAGCAGCTGCTGCCCTGGGCCGCGGCGGGACAGGTGCAGATGGTGAACGGCGGCGACATCTTGAAGGAAAGCGGACTCCTTGGCCCGCTGCCGTTCGTGGCCCAGGCCCCACCTGAGCCTGCCATCCAGTCAGTGCCGGCCGGGTTTGCGCAGATCAGCTTCTATGCCGACTCGTTCGTCGGCTCCCACACCTCCATGGGCCCTGTCTTCCGTCAGGAAGACATGACGGCGGCTACAAACTCCTTTCCGCTTGGAACCAAGCTGCGCCTCTCGACCATGGATGGCGCGCGCTCGGTCGTTGTCCTCAACACCGATCGCCCGGCGGCCTGGAACACCCGCATCGATTTGAGCAAGGCCGCGTTCGCGACGCTCTTCCCGCTCAGCCGCGGCATTGCGGACGTCAAGGTAGAAGTCGTCAAGTAGCGAGCTCGGAACGGCTCGCCCGGCCGCATATACTCCAGCGATGGCCGGTGGCGATGCGCTCAGCTGCTTCGCCTGCGGCGAGCAGAACAGCGCCGACAGCCGCTACTGTAAGCACTGCGGCCGAGCGCTGGTGGTTGAGCGCAATCACCCTTCGGTCACACAGGACCCGCGAAATCGCTTGATGCTCACGCTGGTAATCGTCCTGCTGCTGGCCTGCGTGTTATTTGGCCTGTTCGGACTGATCACCAGCAAGGTGTTTGGCCCCTCGCGCTCACGGCCGGAGCTGCCGGCGGCGCTGGTTATAACTAACGTGTCATGACGAACGTCGACGAGATCAAAGAGGCGCTGAAGCAGGTCTACGATCCCGAGCTTGGCGTGAACGTCGTCGATCTGGGTTTGGTCTACGGCACCGACCTGGATGAGGCTGGCAACGTCAAGGTCACCATGACGCTCACATCTCCCGGCTGCCCTATCGGGCCCATGGTTGGCGAGATGGTGCAAGACGCGTTGGCCCCATTGGACGGCATCAAGCAGGTGGACGTGGACATCGTCTGGACACCACCCTGGGGTCCCCACATGATGACTGAGGACGCCAAGCTCGAGCTGGGTTTCGGCGGTCTGTAAGAGGGTCCTAGGCAGCAGCTAGCCCGCCTATAATTCCGCCATCCATGGTTTCGGCCAGTCCAGTCGAACTCATCAAGAGCAAGATCGACCTGGTGCAGCTGGTGTCCGGGTACCTTCCCGGACTCAAGAAGTCAGGCCGCAACTGGTGGGCGTGCTGCCCGTTTCACGCTGAGAAGACCCCATCCTTCTGCATCTGGCCGGAGGACGATCGCTGGAAGTGCTTCGGTTGTGGCCTGAGTGGCGACGCCATCGCCTTCACCATGCGCATGGAGAACCTGGATTTTCCCGGCGCGCTCAAGCTGCTGGCCGAGAAAGCGGGTGTGGAGCTGGACGACCGTCCGCGTCGCCCGGAAGACGACGCCCGCAAGCGGCGGTTGCTCGATGTGAATGCGGCGGCCGGCGTGTGGTTCCAGAAGATGCTGCTGGAACATCCCAGCGGTCAGTATGCCCGCGACTTTGTCGAAGGGCGTCACTTGACGCACCAGACCGTGCTCGACTTTCAGCTTGGCTATGCGCCGGATAGCTGGGATGCGCTGCGCAGCCACTTGAGTGGACTGGGCTACAACCCCGAAGAGCAGCTGGCCGCCGGCATCCTGCACGAGAGCGAACGAGGACAGCCGTACGACCGCTTCCGCAACCGGCTCATCTTTCCCATTCGAGATGCGGGCGGCCACATCGTCGCTTTCGGCGGACGTGACCTCGGCACTGACAAGAAGTCGGCAAAGTTCATCAACTCGCCACAGACTGAGCTGTTCGACAAGAGCGCCACGCTGTACGGATTGGATCGGGCCAAGAACGCTATCCGCGACCGAGACCTGGTGATCGTGGTCGAGGGCTACATGGACGCCATCATGGCGCACCAGTACGGCGAGGCGAACGCCGTTTGCTCGATGGGAACCAGCCTGACAGAGCGCCAGCTGGAGCAGATCAAGCGGCTGACGACGAACCTCGTGCTGGCCCTCGATCCCGATACGGCGGGGGATGCCGGCACCATGCGGGGCGTGGAAGTGGCGGCCCAGGTGTTCGACCAGGAGCTCGTGCCGGCTCTGGCCGCGGACGCCGGGCAGCTGGTCGGCCAGGCTGCAGGCATCTACCGTCTGGTGCCATTGCAGGCCAAGCTGAAGGCCGATATTCGTGTGATGGAGCTGCCGCGAGGCAAGGACCCGGATGAGGTTCTCTACGAAGACGTCGCGGTCTGGCGGCAGCTGGTCGAGCAAGCGCTGCCGCTGCTCGAATACAAGTTCCGGCAGATCGTTGCCCGGCACCCCCTCTCCAGCGCCCGCGACAAGGTCGCCCTGGTTGAGGAGCTCGGCGGCGAGCTGGCGCAAATACCCGACCGCATCGAGCGGCATCATTATCTGGGCCGGCTGGCGCAGCACCTCTCCCGAGTGGCGGGTCCTTCGAGCATTACCGAGGACGATCTCAACTCGGCAGTTGCCCGGCTGCTGCCGGCCAAGCGATCGCCGGCCAGGCGGCGGGACGTCCCGCCGGCGGCCGATGACGGGGCCGCGGAAGAAAGCCGAGAGCAGCCCGCGCGTCCGCTGGCTGCCGCGGCTAAGCGGCCTGCGCCACTGGGTCTGGACGTCGAGGACTTTTTGGTAATGAGAGCGCTGCGCTACCTTGACGATGCCCATCTATGGCGCCAAAATCTGCGAACCGACGAGGTCGCGAAGAGCGAAAATCGAGAGGTTCTTCAGTTCCTCGTGGCGCGCATGGATGGTGAGTTCACGTCGGCGGATCTGCAGCTTGATGCGAGAGCCCGTTTGCCCGAAGCGGTAGCCGGGCACATCGAGTTCCTGCATGATCTTGCCTACCAGGAGCCAGAAATCCCAGCCGCCGCCCGCCAGGCCGAATTCGAAAGACTGGTGTTGAAACTGCGAGCGCAGGCGGCCAGTCGCAGCCAGGCGGAGCGGGCGACCCTGCTCGCGCAGTCCGAGGGCGCCCGGTCCAAAGACGTCGAGGCCGGCGCGGTCGAAGACCTGGCTGTGCTTCATCAATCGAAATCCGAGCTCATTCGTCGTTCCGTGCTTGCTCATTCCTGATGGCGACGGATGGTCAGCTGATGCCTGAGCCCGGAGAGGCAGCGCCGCTCACGCCCGAGGCGCTGCTCGAAAAGGGTAAAAAGCTCAAGGTCCTCACCGAGGAGGAGATCGATCTCGTCTTCGCCGAGCGTGACGCCACCGAGCTCCTCGATTTCCAGGCGGAGCTCAAAGCGTCCAGCATCAAGGTCATCCCGCTGGATCCCGGCGACCTCGACAGCGCCGCGGAGACGTGGGACGAGTCCAAGCTCGAAGAGGTGGAGATCGAGCCGCTGGCAGCGCTGGAGGCCCTAGCCGAAGCCGAGGCCGAAAGCGTGGACGATCCTGTTCGGATGTATCTGCGCGAGATCGGCAAGGTTTCGCTGCTGAGCGCCGAGGAGGAAGTGAGCCTGGCGACCAGGATGGAGCTGGGCGAGATGGCCGAGCAGAACGGCAACGGCACGAAGGACATCCTCACCATTCAGGACGGCATCGAGGCCCGCCGGCAGCTGACCGAAGCGAATCTCCGGCTCGTGGTCAGCGTGGCCAAGAAGTATCTGGGCCGCGGCATGTCCCTGCTCGACCTGGTGCAGGAGGGCAACATCGGCCTCATCCGGGCGGTGGAAAAATTCGACTACCACAAGGGCTACAAGTTCAGCACCTACGCCACATGGTGGATCCGGCAGGCGATCACTCGGGCCATTGCCGACCAGGCCAGGACGATTCGCATTCCCGTGCACATGGTCGAGACCATCAACAAGCTGGTGCGCGTGCAGCGCCGCCTGCTGCAGGATCTCGGCCGGGATCCGACGGCCGAGGAGATCGCGGTGGAGATGGAGCTGTCCGCCGAGCGAGTGCGCGAGATCCAGAAGCTGTCCCAGGAGCCGGTATCGCTCGAGACGCCCATTGGTGAGGAAGAGGACAGCCACCTGGGCGACTTCATCGAGGATCGCGGGGCGCTGGCTCCCGCCGAAGCGGCCTCGCATCAGCTCCTCAAGGAACAGGTTGAGGATGTGCTGGATTCCCTGAGCGTTCGAGAGCGTAAGGTGCTTCAGCTTCGCTTCGGCCTCGAGGACGGCCGCAGCCGAACCCTGGAGGAAGTGGGTAAAGAGTTCAAGGTCACCCGCGAACGCATACGGCAAATCGAAGCCAAGGCGCTGCGCAAACTTCGCCATCCGACCCGCTCGCGTAAGCTCAAGGACTACCTCGAATAGCCATGCTGCCCCCGGTGTCCGGGGGAGCCTGCCCCATTCGTGCCATGCAGCGTCCCGACCTGCCCTGTGGGGCGTAGTCCAGTGAGTGTGAGTTGACTTCGCCTGCGCGTGCGGATGGTCTCGCGATGGGGCGCCGCCGAAGCCCCGGCCCGCCGCTGAAGATGGACGCTGAAACGATGCTGGGCCAGCTAGCCAGTATCCTCGACGCTCGTCTGCAGGGGTACTTCGAAAGTATGCCGGCGTGCGGCTTTTACGACATGATGCGGTATCAGCTCGGCTGGAAGGACGAGTCGCTGCGGGATACACGAGCGTGGGGAGGGAAGCGGCTTCGCCCGGCTATCTGCTTGCTGTCGTGCGAGGCGGTGTGTGGCGATTACAGCCCGGCCATGATTCCCGCGATGGCGCTGGAGCTGCTCCACAACTTCACCTTGATCCACGACGACATCGAGGACGGTGATGCGCTGCGCCGGGGACGTCCCGCGCTGTGGCGATTGTGCGGTATTCCACAGGCCCTCAACGTGGGAGACGGCCTGCACTCCCTGGCCAAGGCCGTGCTTTTTCATGAGCCTACGGACGAAACGGCTCTGGCGGCGCTGGTGCAGGTGAGCCGCGAGATCGACGCCGTGTGCCTGCGGCTGTGCGAAGGGCAGCACCTGGACCTCGTCTACCAGGACAGCTGGGACGTCAGCGTCGGGCAGTATCTGGCCATGATTGCCGCGAAATCGGGAGCGCTCATTGGCTGCGCTGCCTATGCCGGCGCGGCCATGGCAACGCGGGATGAGCTGGTGCGGCAGCGGTATCGCGAGTTCGGCGAGCAGATCGGTATCGCGTTTCAGATCAGGGACGACCTGTTGGCGATCTGGGGGGAGCAGGCGTTGACCGGCAAGCCCGTGGGCGACGTGCGGAAGCGCAAGAAGACGCTGCCGCTTATCTTTGCCCTGGAGCGCTCGGCGCCGGAGGCGGCGAGCCGGGTCAAGCGTGCGCTTGCCTCGGACGAGGATTGTGGCCAGGCCGTGTACGAGCTGCTCGACGCTACCGGGGCCCGCCAGTGGGCCATTGCCCAGGCCGAAGGCTACCGGCAAGCGTCGTTACGGGCTCTCGAAGCTGCCGGCAACCGTGGGCCGGCACAGGACGCCCTGTGCGAGCTCGCCGGCTTTTCCATTTCGCGCTGCTACTAGTACGCGCTTTCGCGGCCCGTCGGGTGGCCATGGATAGCTATAATCCCAAGGCCATTCCTCGGTAGCTCAACGGTAGAGCGGGCGGCTGTTAACCGCAAGGTTCGAGGTTCGAATCCTCGCCGGGGAGCTCTGCTAGCGGAGCTCGGGCGGAAGATTGAAGAACACGTTTTCCTCGACCGCCTGGAATTCCTCCACCTTGCCCGGCCGGAGGGCGGCTACCACGTCCTGAACCGCCGCCTCCGCCGTGGAGGCGCTGCCCGTTACTCCAACCGTCGAGGCGCCCTTCAGCCACTCCGGGCGGATGTCAGCCGGCCCGTCGATGAGGTGGGCGGCCGTGCCCGCTTCGCTGGCCACCTCCACCAGGCGATGCGCGTTCGAGCTGTTCTGCGAGCCGACGACGAGCAGCAGATCGCAGTTGGGCGCCAGCCGTTTGACCGCCAGCTGGCGGTTCGTGGCTGCATAGCAGATGTCTTCTTTAGGAGGTGAAGCGAGGGCCGGATAGCGTTCCTTCAGCGCCTGGATGATGCCCGCCGTCTCGTCCACACCCAGCGTTGTCTGCGTGAGATAAGCGACCTTTTTGTCCGCAGCAATATCCAGCTTGGCTACGTCCTCGACGGTCTGGACCAGGTGCATGGCCTCGGGGGCTTCGCCCATCGTGCCGATCGCTTCATCGTGGCCCTCGTGGCCGATGTACACCAGCTCGTATCCCTGTCGGGCAAAGCGCTTGGCTTCGGAGTGCACCTTGGTGACCAGCGGACAGGTGGCGTCGATCGTGCGCAGCTGCCGGCTCGCGGCGTCTACCCGGACAGTCGGAGCGATGCCGTGTGCGCTGAAGATGAGTGGCCGGTCCGCGGGCGCCTGGTCGACTTCATCCACGAAGATGGCGCCTTTGGCAGCAAGCTCGCCAACCACCCGACGGTTGTGGACGATCTCTTTGCGGACGTAGACCGGGGGGCCCCAGCGTTCGAGCGCGGCCTCGACGATGTCCACGGCCCGCGTGACCCCCGCGCAGAAGCCGCGAGGAGCAGCCACGATCACCCGTGCCACGGCGGCGGGACTACCGGCCCGAGAGCCTAGGGCTGGCCTCATGCCTGAATCTTAGCCAGTCCGGCAGCGCCAAAGCCCGGTAGTTTTGGCGTTGTTGCGTCACCGCCTGTAAGCTGGTATAGGTTGTGCTAGCGCGGATAGATTCGCCGGCTCATTTCGCCATCACGCATTGGAGCAGAGCTGTTGATCAGTCCACAGACGACGTCCGCGGCCATCACTGATCCGGGCCGCGCCGCCCAGGTCCTGGAGCGTTTTCGCCAGCCCATCGAGGAAAGCTTGCAGCGTGCGCTCAGCGATAGAGGCGTGCCGCTGTATGAGATGCTGCGGTACCACCTGGGATTGGATGGCGGCAGTCCGGTCCAGGGCAAGGCGCTGCGCCCCACGCTCTGCTTGCTAGTCTGTCAAGCGCTGGGCGGCGACTGGACCAAGGCGCTCCCGGCGGCGGCCTCGATCGAGCTGGTGCACAACTTCTCACTGATTCACGACGACATCCAGGACGAAGACCGCGAGCGACGGCACCGGCCGACGATCTGGTCCAAGTGGGGAGTGCCTCAAGCCATCAACGCGGGCGACGCGATGTTCTGCCTCGCCAACCTGACGCTGCACGACCTGCGCCCGCTGTGTGGCGACGCGTTGGTGGTCGAGGTCTTGGACGTTCTACAAGAGGCCACGCGCGAGATGATCGAAGGCCAGTACCTGGACGTGAGCTACGAGAACACGCCCGAGATCAGCCTGGACGCGTATTTCGACATGATCGGTCGAAAGACAGGCGCCCTGCTCAGAGCATCGGTCGAGATTGGTGCCCTGCTGGCTGGCACCGATGCCACCGTGCGACAGCGCTGCCGGCAGTTCGGGGAGGCCATCGGCCGGCTGTTTCAGATCCGCGACGACATGCTCGGGGTGTGGGGCGAAAGCGACACCACGGGCAAGCCGGCAGACTCCGACATCCGACGCAGAAAGAAATCGCTGCCCATCGTGGCGGCGCTGTCGTACGGCTCACCCGAGGTCCGGGAGGAGCTGCTGACCATCTACGCAGGGCAGGAAGTCGCAGACGCTCAGATCGTCCGAGTGCTGCAGCTCTTCGCTGACCTGTCGGTGCGGGAACGCGTGCAGGTCATGGCCGACGAAGCCTACCAACGGGCCATGGCGCTCGCGGGCGAAATTGCCTTCACCCCCGGCGGACGGTCTGACCTGGAGGCGCTGGCGAGCTTCCTCCTGGAGCGAGATCGCTGAATGGTGGTGGGCAGGCCCGCCTGGCGGGCGCGGATTCGCTCGTCAGCGGTGCCGTGCTCTCCCTCCTCGCCTCGACACGAGCGCACCGAGGCATTGTGACGTTCTTGGCCGTGGCCACCATGGCCGAGGCCCTGCCGCTGCTGGGTTGCCGCCCGAGAGTTGTCGGTATGGGGCAGCAACGCTACGACCTCGGAGACTGCGAAGCCGTGATTTCGGCCGGGTTTGCCGGAGCTTGCCAGTCGTGGCTGGAGCCGGGAGACGTGGTCTTGGCCGGCAGCTACGAGCCTGTCCTCAAGGCGGCGCTCCGTGCTGCGGATGGAGAGATCCGGACGGTGGACCACATCGCCAGCCCGGCGGAGAAAGCCCATCTCGGCCGAACCGGCATCGCCGCGGTGGACATGGAGACCCGCTGGCTGAGGGAGGCCGCCGAGTCCCGGCCGGTTCCCTTCCTGGGCATCCGAGTGGTCATCGATGGGCTCGGAGACCGGGCTGCTGGGCTGGCCGCGGCGGCGCACTACCCGCTGGCCGCGCTGCGGCTGCGCCGCGCCGTGTGCCGCGCCCTGGAGCTGTGGCCGGGGAAGGCCGGCCGTTGAAAGCCCTGGTAACCGGCGCCACGGGCTTCATCGGCAGCCACGTGGCTCGCGCGCTCCTGCAGCGAGGCTTCGACGTTCGCGCCCTGGTGCGGCCGGCGGCGGCCGGCCGCCGCTCGTCCCTGCCGGAGGAAGTCGAGCGAGCGCCGGGCGATGTCCTGGATCCGGCCAGCCTCACGACCGCCTGCTCCGGCTGTCAGGTGGTCTTCCACGCCGCCGCGTTCTACGACTTATGGGCGGCGGATCCGGATCAGTTCTACGCGGTCAATGTTCGAGGCACCGAAAACGTGCTGCAGGCCGCGCGGGAGACCGGGGTTGAGGCCGTGGTGTACACCAGCTCGGTCTCGACCATTCCGCCGGCGGCAATCCCTGATTCGGCTGCCGCCGAAGCTCAAGCCGGGCGGCGTGGCGGTGACGAGCGCTGGTTTGCCGACCCCAAGTCGGTCCACAGCCATTACAAGCGCTCCAAGATCCTGGCCGAGCAGGTCGCCCTGGAGAAGGCGCGGCAGGGCTGGTCGGTGGTGGTGGTGAATCCTTCCACGCCGGTCGGCTGTGGCGATGCCCGGCCGACACCCACCGGCAAGATCGTGCTCGATTTTCTCCGCGGCCGCCTGCCGGCGTACGTGGACACGGGCCTGAACGTGGTCGACGTCGACGACGTTGCCCAGGGCCACGTGCTCGCGCTGGAGCATGGCAAGGCTGGCGAGCGGTACATTCTGGGCAACCGTGACGTCACCTTGAAAGAGCTGCTGGCGCTGCTGGCGTCGGAGACCGGCCGGCCTGCCCCGAAAGTGCGCCTCCCATTCGCCGTGGCGCTGGCCATCGGCTCGGCCAGCGAAGTTATCCAGGGACGGCTGATGCGCACCGTCCCCGCCGTTCCGCTGGAAGGCGTGCGCATGGCGCGCACGGCCATGTTCTACGACCCCTCTCGCGCTCGTCGGGAGCTGGGTCTTCCGCAGACGCCAATAGCCGTTGCGCTGGGTAAGGCGGTGCGCTGGTATGAGCGGCATGGCTACTGTTAATCGCGCCGACGTCGAGGCCCTGCCAGCCTCAGGCGAGCCTGCCGCGCAAGACCTGCGCGAGCGAGCGCGAGTCGTGCTCGACGCGTCCGTAGCCTGGCTGCTGGAGCGGCAGGGCCTCGAGGGCTGGTGGTGCGGTGAGCTGGAGGCCAACGTCACCATCCAGGCGGAGTACATCATGCTGATGCACTTCCTGGGCTTGCGCGATGACTCCCGCTGGGCGGACATCGTTCGCTACGTCGATCTGCGCCAGCAACCGGATGGTGGCTGGCCGATCTATTACCAGGGGCCAAGCGATCTGAGCACGACCATCGAAGCCTACGCCGCGCTCAAGCTGGCTGGGCGGGATCCCGAGGATCCGCGCATGCGGCGTGCGCGAGAGCTCATCCTCGCCCACGGCAGCCTGCCGAAGGCACGGATCTTCACCAAGCTGTGGCTGGCGCTGTTCGGAGAGTACCCGTGGGATGGGGCGCCGGTGATGCCGCCGGAGATGATGTTCCTCCCTCACTGGCTGCCGCTGAACATCTACGACTTCTCCAGCTGGGCGCGCGGGACCATTGTCCCGCTGCTGATCGTCATGGAGCTCAAGCCGGTACGTCCGTTTCCGGAGTGGGCGCGGCTGGATGAGCTGCGAGAAGGACTGTCGGCGAAGGACTTCGATCTGCCGCGCCCCGGAAATCTCCTGAGCTGGCGCGGGGCGTTCTGGCTGCTCGACCGGCTCATGCGGGCGCTGCCCGAGCCGCGCTCGATCCGCCGGCGCGCGCTCAAGGTTGCCGAGCAATGGGTGCTCGAGCACCAGGAGCCCGACGGCAGCTGGGGTGGGATTCAGCCACCCTGGGTGTACTCGCTGCTGGCGCTCAACGCGCTCGGCTACCCGACCTCGCATCCGGTCATCGCTCGGTCCCTGGCGGGCATGGAGCGCTTTGGCGTGCACGACGGCGAGGGCTGGCGTGTCCAACCCTGTGTCTCGCCGGTGTGGGATACCGCCTTGGCGGTCGTGGCCCTGCTGGATGCGGGCCTGCCCTGCGATCACCCGGCTATCGCGAAGGCCGTGGAGTGGCTCCTGCGAAACCAGCTGGATGCGCCGGGCGACTGGCAGGTGCGAGCGCGGCGGACACCACCCGGAGGCTGGGCCTTCGAGTTCCACAACCAGGGCTATCCCGACACGGATGACACCAGCATGGTGCTGCTGGCCCTGTATAAAGCGCTGGCGCCTGAGGGGCGTCAGCCAACCGCGGAGCGATCGGCCGTCTGGGCCGCGATCCGCAAAGGCGTTCGCTGGCTGGAGGGCATGCGCAGCCGGAACGGCGCCTGGGGCTCCTTCGACGTCGACAACTGCCGTGACCTGGTCACCAAAATCCCCTTCGCCGACTTTGGCGAGACGATCGATCCGCCCACCGAGGACGTGACCGCGCACGTGCTCGAAGCGCTGGCCACGCTGGGCTACAGCGCCGACCACCCCGTGTTGCAGCAGGCAGTCGACTACCTGCGTCGCCGCCAGGAGCCCGACGGCTCGTGGTGGGGGCGCTGGGGGGTGAATTACATCTACGGCATTGGGGCTGTGCTGCCGGCACTCCGGGCGGCGGGCTTTGCGGCCGACAGCGATGTGGTTCAGCGGGCCGTTCGCTGGCTGCGCGAGCACCAGCTGCCGAACGGAGGTTGGGGGGAAAGCTCGCAGACGTATGAGCGCCCGGACAGGCGGGCCAGTGGCCCGGCGACGCCGTCGCAAACCGCCTGGGCGCTGCTGGGCCTGCTGGCTGCCGATCTCGCGGACGACCCCTGCACCCGACGCGGCGTGCAGTTTCTGCTGGACCGGTGCTTGCCGGAGGGCACCTGGCATGAGCCCGAGTTCACCGGCACGGGCTTTCCGCGAGCGTTCATGATCAACTACCACCTCTATCGCCAGTACTTCCCGGTCATGGCCTTGGGCCGCTTCGTCCGGGCCATGGCGCAGGCGCCGAGTGTGGAGGCGGTCCAGGCGGTGCTGGAGTGATCGCGGCTGATTCCCGGGCCGCTGCAGGCGGAATTTTGCCGCCTGCCCCTACGCTGTCGGAGGCGCGAGCCTACACGCGCGGGCTGGCCCGCTCTCATTACGAGAACTTCCTCGTTGTGTCGGCGCTGCTGCCGCGACGCCTGCGCCAACCGATGTTCGACGTGTATGCCTATTGCCGATCGGTAGACGACCTGGGCGATGAGGCGGAGGGGGACCGGCCGGCCCTCCTGGATGGCTGGGAACGCCAGCTGCGGGAATGCTTTGCCGGCAGCGCTCGGCATCCGGTATTCGTGGCGCTGGCCAGCACTATTCGCGACCACGACTTGCCGCTGGAGCCCTTCCTGCGGCTCATCGATGCCAATCGCCAGGACCAGACGGTGCGGCGTTACGAGACGTACGCACAGCTGGAGGAGTACTGCCGCAGCTCCGCCAACCCGGTAGGCAGGCTGGTGCTGCTGCTCTTCGGCTATCGCGACGAGCGGCGCTTTCGGCTGTCGGACGCCACCTGCACGGCCCTGCAGCTGGCCAACTTCTGGCAGGACGTGGCGGTCGACTACCGACTCGGCCGCATCTACCTGCCGCTGGAAGACATGCGTCGGTTCGGCTGCCGCGAGCAGGACGTCGCCAGCGGGTCGGCCACCGACAGCTTCCGGCGGCTGATGGCCTTCGAGGTCCGGCGCGCTCGCGATCTGTTTGCCACCGGTGAGGGGCTCATTCCGCTGGTGGACGAGCGGCTGCGGGTGGATCTGCGGCTGTTCAGCCTGGGCGGCCGGGAGATCCTCAATCGAATCGAGGCGCAGGACTACGACGTCCTGTCCAGGCGGCCAACCGTGGCCGCCTGGCGTCAGCTTGGCTTGCTCGTCCGCGCGGTGCTGGCTGAGAGGCGTCGCATCTCTGCCCGCCAGGCGGCGGATGTCTAGCCAGCTGCAAGACCGCGCTGTGCTAGCAGCCTACGACTATTGCCGCGATCTCACCAAGCGCGAAGCCAAGAACTGGTACTACGGCTTCATCTCGCTGCCGCCTGAGAAACGCCGCGCCATCTACGCTGCCTATGCCTTCAGCCGTGAGTGTGATGACGATGCCGATGCGCAGGGCTCGCCGGAGGCGAAGCGCTCGGCGCTCGCCCACACGCGGCGGCGGCTCGAGCAGGCCTATGAGGGCAGCACCGATGATGCCGTCCTGGTAGCTCTGGGCGACGCCGCCCGCCGCTATGACGTTCCGCGAGCCTACTTCGAGGAGCTGTTGGCGGGCGTCGAAATGGATCTGGACATCTCACGCTACGCCAGCTTCGACGACCTGCGGCTGTACTGCTATCGGGTCGCATCGGTGGTCGGGTTGATCTGTTTGCAGATCTTCGGCTACTCGGCCGAGCGGGCGGTCCAATACGCCGTTGACTTGGGCCTGGCGCTGCAGCTCACGAACATCATGCGCGACGTGAAGGAGGATGCGGAACGGGGCCGGATCTACATCCCGCAGGACGAGATCCGACGCTTCGGCTACTCCGAGGAAGAGCTGCTGGCCGGGGCGTACACCGAGCCCTTTCGGCAGCTCATGGCCTTCCAGGCGCAGCGCGCCTGGTCGTTCCACGCCAGCGGCGCCAGGCTGCTGCCGCTGCTCGACGTCCGCGCTCGCGCCTGCACCGCGACGATGCAGGGCATCTATCGTGAGATCCTGCAGCGCATCGAAGCCGCCGACTATGCCGTCTTCAACGGCCGTGTCAGCTTGAGCGGCCGCGACAAGCTTGGCCTAACAGCGAGCGTCTGGCTGCGCTGTCTGCTGGGATCCGGAACCCGGCAGTGAGCGCCGCGCTCGTGATCGGCGCTGGACTGGCGGGCTTGACGGCCGCTATGGACCTCGCGGACATGGGCTGGCGGGTGACGCTGGTGGAGCGGCGACCGTTTGCGGGAGGCAGGACGTTTTCGTTTACCTCCCGACGCGGACACGAGCTGGATAACGGACAGCACGTCTTCCTGGGATGCTGCAGCGCGTACGTCGCGTTGCTGCACAGGCTCGGGCAGTGGGATAAGGCAGCGCTTCAGCGGCGGCTGGAGGTACGCATTGTCGACGCCGATCGCGGTTCGGCGAGGTTGGCCTCCGCGCCGCTGCCGGCGCCGCTGCACCTGCTGCCGTCGCTGCTGTCCTTTCCCTATCTCAGCCCACGCGAGAAGTGCCTGGTAGTGCTGGCGCTGATCCGCCTCGCGCTCGGTCATTTGCCCGAAGACCAATCGTTCGCGGCGTGGCTTTCGAGGTGGGGGCAGTCGGCCAACGCCATCGAGCGGCTGTGGAATCTGGTCATCATCCCCACGTGCAACGCCCCGGCCGATCGCGTCAGCGCGCGGCAGGCCGGCTTCGTGTTCCGAGAGGGTCTGCTGCGCCGGCGGGCCGCTGGCAACATGGGGTATGCGCGCCTCGGGCTGAGCGACATCGTGCCGCGGGCTGCGCTGTCATACCTGGAGCAGCGCGGCGCGGAGCTGCGCTTCGGCGATGGCGTCGAATGCATCGACAAGGGTCCCACGAGTGTCAGGGCGGCCGTGACCGCCGCGGGCCAGAGACTGAGCGCCGATAGTTACGTCAGCGCGCTTCCGCCACGGGAGCTGCATGCGCTGGTCGGCGAGCCCTGGACGCGCCGCGCGGCCGGCCTGCCGCAGGCTCCTATCGTCGGTGTGAATCTGTGGTACGACCGGCCAGTCTTCGACGGCGAGGTACTGGCGGCGATCGTCGATGGCGGCACCTTCTGGCTCTTCGACCGGACCCGGATCCTGGGCCAGGATGAGTCACGCCACCACGTGGCCGTGTCGATCAGCGCCGCCGACGATCTGATGGAGGTGCCACGCGAGGACCTGGCACGCCTGGTGGCGGCCAAGGTCGAGCGCGCGCTGCCGGCGGCAGCGGCGGCGCAGCTCTTGGATGCCGAGGTCACCAAGGTTCGGGCCGCCACGTTCGTGCCCGCTTCCGGCAGCCAGGCGTGCAGGCTGGCTGCTCGGACGCCCCTCACCAACCTGTACCTGGCCGGCTCATGGACCGACACCGGCTGGCCCGACACCATGGAAAGCGCCGTGCGCAGTGGTCATGCCGCCGCCGCGGCCGTGGCCGGCGATGCCGGGGAGGGTCGGTCCCGGTGATGGCTCGCGAGGACAGCCTCGGCGCTGGCACGGGAGCGTCAGCCGAGCACTTCGTCCAGGAAGCGCTGCACCGAGGTCTGGGTTCGGTGCGGAGGCACGTAAGGCCGTGGGGGATGCCCGCGGCGCAGCACCGCTTCCAGGTCCAGATTCATCTGCCCTGCCATGTGGGCATGGCCGAGGCCGGTCTGGTACTCGGCCACGTACTCCTGCTCGGTTTGTCCCGGGGTCGGGATCAGCACCGCCGGCTGGCCAGCCTCGGCCAGCTCCATCACGGTGCTGTAGCCGGCTCGTATAACTGCCATCCGGCAGCGGTTGATGGCGGCTTCCTGTTGGGCTCGATCCAGGTACGCCGCAATTTCCCATCCGCCGCTGCGCCAGCGGTTGTGGCTTCCGGCACGCCCAAGCGCCACCAGGCCCCGAGCCGGAACGCGCGACAGCTGCGCGGTTACCGTTCGCTCCAGGATCGTTCGTTGCGGCTCCGGCCCGGAGATCGAGATGAACAGGTCCAGGTCCCGCGGCAGATCGAGACGGCGCACGCTGGATAGGAGCCCCAGGTAGCGCACTTGATGGGGGTCGTAGAAGCGCAGGTTGTGTGATAGATCGCCCGAGAGGTCATTGGTTTCGAAGTCCGGTACCAGGATGCGGCGGTAATGGCGGAAGGCAAAGGCATTGAAATGCTCCAGACCGAGCTCGAGCAGCCGTCCGCGGCCCGGGGCGATGAAGCGCAGGCCGTGAGCGACGAGATAGGACGGAACCTGCCGGCTCCAGGCGGCGTAGCGGTTGTCGGAAACGAGCGCATCGAAGCGCCGCGCGCCGAGCAGTCGCTGTAGCTGGACATGCTGACGCCAGGTGTCCCAGCAGATGATGGGCAGCATGACCGTGTACTTGAAGTAGAAGCGGAAGGGAGAGCTGCCGAGGGGCACGCGCATTCCGGGAAACTCGATCAGCTCGCAGCTGTCCCGCAGCTCGGCTCGGAGGAGGGTGAGGGAGGAACCGCTGCCCAGGACCGTCACCGCATGGCCGCGCTCGATGAGACCACGAATCAGTGGCAGGTCACGGGTGGCGTGCCCCAGGCCCCACGATCCGACGGCAAACAGCACGCGGGCCTTTACCGCCGAGCGCCCAGCCATCAGCGCCGGTGGGGATTGATCGTGGATGATGAGCTCAAGAGCGACAGCGCCGTCCTGATCCAGAACGCTTTTTGCGGGCTGATTGCCTGGCTATTCTACTTGGCTCCACGTCTGGCCTACGAGGTGCAGGTGAGGGGGCAGGAGCACATCTCGGGTCAGCACCCGGTGCTCATCGTGTCCAACCACAAGCGCGATCTGGACTCGCTCATCCTCGTGGCGCTCAGCTATCTGCACGGCGGCTTCGAGGGGCACAGCCACCCGATCGCCTTCGCCCTGCGTGAGGATGCGTCCTGGCGCGGCTTCCTGCAAGCCTATTTGCGGCTGCCGGGTCTCGCCGGCCGAATCCTTGGCGCTACCAGCCTGCGGGGTCATTTGCACATGCTCAGGGCGTTCCCGATCGGTTACCTCACTGACCGTCGGCAGCTGGAGCGCATTCGCGGCCAGCTGCAAACCTTCGCCAATCTGATCGACAGAGGCTACGACGTGTACTGGACGCCGGAAGGTGGGCTTTCGCTCGACGGCCGGCTGGCCCGCTTCAGGGCGGGGTTGTACCGCCTGGTCGAGAACAGCAGCGCGCCGCTCAAATTGCGGCCTATGGCCGTGTTCTATGACTTCATGACCACCGGACGAACCCGTTGTTTCGTCCGCATTGGGCCGGAGTCCTGGATCGATCGGTCGGTGGGACGGGCGGAGTTCGAGCAGGAGGCTCGCCTGGCGATCCTGCGTCAGACGACGATCAACGTCGCGCACCTGGCCGTCGCGGCGCTGCGAGAGATCGAGCTGCCGGCGTCGATTTCCCGCGAAGACTTCGAGCGACGGCTGCTGCACCATGCCGGGCGCTACCGCTCTGCCGGCCTGGCGCTCGATCCCCGGCTGGAATCAGCGGCAAGCTTTCGCCGGCGGCTGGACGCGTTCTTGGACTACGCGCAGAGCGAGTCGCTGCTGGGCACGGTGTCGAGCGTCGACGTACCTTCGGACGTGCTGGAGCGGGGGGGCATGAGCTATGCGCGCAACGAGCTGCTGGAAGCGGAGGCTGCCTTCGGGCTTTGAGTCCGCTCTCGGGCACGACTTTCAGGTGGTGTTGGCGATTCGATGACCGGCGGAGCGGGGGATGGCTTTCTATACTCTCAGGGTCTGTTGGTAATCCCCCGAATTCCTTTGACCCTCACGCTGCGGCAGGCGCGCCGCTGGCTCCCGCTGATAGTCGGCCTGGCGCTGATGTGCCTGATGGTGTGGGCGGCGGATCCGCTGAAGCTGGCAGGCGCCGTCCGAGGCTTTGACTGGCGCTTCCTGCTGCCCCTGACGCTCTCGTACTTCCTCTACCTGGCCTTCCGCTCGGCGCGCTGGCATCTGCTGATGCGGCCCATCAACGCTCCCAACTCGTGGACGGATTCCCTGCTGCTGTTTTGCGCCGCCCAGGCGGCTGTGCTGGTGCCGGCCGGCCAGTTCCTGCTGCCCGTCCTGCAGAAGAGCCAGCACGGAACATTGATTCGCCGATCGGCCGCCACGGTGCTGGTGCAAGAGGTCATGTTCGGTCTGCTCGTGCTGCCGGCCGCGCTCCCCAGCATCTTGGGCTATCAGGTCGGCGGCTGGTTCCTCCTGGCGGCCTTCCTCATCTCAGCCGGCGCCGGTGCCTTGATCCTGCATGACGGCATTTCAAACGGCTGCTTCTTCGTCATCGATCACCTGCCATTCATTGGCCATCACTGCCCCAGTCTGAGGGAGCTGCGGCAGCACGTCGTGACAGTCGCGAATACGCCCGAGGCCATTCTCGGCTCCGCGTTCGACCTGCTGGCCATCGGCGCCGCCGGCACGGGCTTCTACCTGGCGCTCATGGGCCTTGGCCAGGCGCACATCGGCTGGATAGGGGCGATGGGCACGTACGCCTTCGGCAATGCGGTGGCGACGTTGTCGGCGCTCCCCGGGGGCCTGGGCGCGAACGAGGATGCCAGCACGGCAGTGCTGGGCCACCTGGGCCTGGCCGCCGCCCCGGCTGCTGCCGCCACGCTTATTTTCCGGGTCATGACCCTCCTCTTGGGCACCCTTCTGGGCTGGGGCGTGCTGCTGCTATGCCGCGAGCGCTTCAACATGGCCGGCCCCCTGAGTGTGCTCGCCGCCACCCGGCATGGCGCCCGCGAAGCCGAAGGCGCCTGCAATGGTTAGCACAGCCGCATAGCAAGCGCCCGCGCTGCATCGGAGGTCCTCGTCCGCCTCTAAAATCCAGCTGCACATCGAGCTGAGGAGAGCGAGCTTTGGCGGACATAGGTGTGATGCTTCACACCGCCGATCTCGACGTTGAGCACATCATTCGCTTGGCCGCCGAGTCGGCCGGCCTGGGCTACGAGCGCTTCTGGCTGACCGAGGAGTCGGGCAAGGAAGCGTTCGCGCTGCTCGGCGCGCTTGCCCGCGAGGTACCGTCGATCGCGCTCGGTACGTCGATCGTCAGCTTCTACTCGCGCACGCCCACGATGCTGGCCATGGCCGCGCGCACAGTGTGGGAGCTCACGAGCGGCCGCTTTATGCTGGGTGTAGGCAGCGGCGGACCCGGCTTCGTGGAGCGCGGCCACGGCCTGGCTATGGAGCGGCCGGTGGCGAGGTCGCGCGAGACCATCCGCATCGTTCGTGGGCTGCTGACCGAGAAGCGCTTCTCCTACGACGGCGAATGGTTCCATCTCAAAGACTTCCGTTTGCGAGAGGGGCCGCTGCCGGCCTACCTGCCCGTGTACCTGGCCGCTCTCAGGCCGGCCATGGTCAGACTAGCCGCGCGCGAATATGACGGGTTCATCATGAACTGGCCCACGGCTGAAGCCGTCGACGCCTACAAGCGGGAAGTCCAGGCGGCCGCCAGCGCAGCTGGGCGAGATCCGTCCGAGGTGCGCATCCTGAGCTTGACGATGACCGTGGCCGATCCGGGCGACGAGGCGTCGGTGAACGCCATGCGCCGCGGCATCGCCTTCTACTGCGCCTCGGAGACCTACCATCACATTGCCCAGCTGTCGGGCTTCGGGCCCGAGGTCCGGCGGGTGTATGAAGCCTGGCAAACAGGCGACTTCGGCAAGGCTACGGCGCTGGTCAGCGACCGCATGGTGGAGAAGTTCAGCGTAACGACCGCGGCCGAGCTGCAGCGAATCGTCGACTCGGGCGTCTATCCGATCATCTACCCGGTGGCCCGTGCCGGTCTGGTGTACGAGGATCATGTGCTCACCGCCCGCAGGGCTGCCGAGTACCTGGGACAGAGTCCTGCCGTTTCGTAGGCAACCGCTCGCCGGCGCTAAAGTTCGGCCATAGCTTCGCTGGCTGAACTCGACCTCGACGAGCTGCGAGAACGCCTCTCCGGTTACGCCTGGAGGGAGCATGTGGCCTGCATGAAGTTCGCGCCGCGATTTCCCGGCGGTGGCCACAACCCGTTGTATGCGGATTGGCAGAAGCGCAATCCACGGCTGGGCGCGGTCTTGGCGCTGTTCCTTCAGCGTGAGGATGGCCTGCACATCCTGCTGACCGAACGGCACGCCCGCCTGCGGCAGCATGCCGGCGAGATCTCGCTGCCGGGAGGCCGCTCCGGCCCGGAGGACTGTTCCCCGGAGGCCACCGCGCTTCGAGAGACGTGGGAGGAGGTTGGCCTGGCGCCTGAGGACGTCGAGGTGTGGGGCAGGCTGGACGGCGTGTATGTGCCGCCGAGCAACTTCCTGGTCCTGCCCTTCGTGGGCAGGGTCTTGCAGGCCGAGCGCCTGAGCCCGAACGATCCCGAGGTCCAGGCGATCATCGAGCTGCCGTTCGCGACGCTGTTCGACGGACAGGCCACCGGCTCGTTCATCGACGACGGTGGGCGGCTCATCGAATACTACGGCTACGGGCCGTACCGCGTTTGGGGCGCCACCGCCAGGATCCTGAACAACCTGGCCGAAGCGGTCGGCCAGCCATGTGAGGACAGCCACCTGGTCTGACGCTGCACCCCGCTCCCGCGGAGCCGCAGGCTGGCTTCCGGCCGATGGCATGCACGTACACTTCCTTCTATGCCAGCGACGAAGACGGATTGGGCTGCCCTCGAAGAGCGCTATTACATGCGGACCTTCAAGCGCCTGCCCGTCGTTTTCGAGCGTGGCGAAGGCTGCTACCTGTACGACGACGAGGGCAAACCGTACCTCGACCTCGTGAGCGGTATCGCCGTCAACATCGTGGGGCACGCGCATCCCAGAGTCGTCGAGGCGATCGCCCAGCAGGCGGCGCGTTTGATGCACACCTCGAGCCTGTACTACTCCGAGCCCCAGCTCCAGCTGGCCGAGTGGCTCATCGAGCGCTCGCCCGCCGACCGCATCTTTTTCGCCAACAGCGGGGCCGAGGCCAACGAGGGCGCCATCAAGCTGGCTCGCAAGCACGGCCGGACGTATCGCAACGGCGCCTATGAGGTCATCACCGTCGGCGGCTCGTTCCACGGCCGCACGCTGGCCACGTTGGCCGCGACTGCCCAGCCCAAGTACCACGAGCCCTTCCTGCCAATGCCCGACGGCTTCAAGTACGTGGCCTTCAACGACATCGAGGCCATGCGCGCGGCCGTGAGCGACAAGACCGCGGCCATCATGCTGGAGTGCATCCAGGGTGAGAGTGGCGTGCATCCGCACACTGCCGAGTACCTGCAGGCGGTTCGCCGGCTGTGCGACGAGCAGGGCCTGCTGCTGATCTGTGATGAAATCCAATGCGGCCTGGGCCGGACCGGCGCGTTCTACGGCTTCCAGCAGTTTGGCATCGAACCAGACGTGATCACCCTGGCCAAGGGTCTGGCCGGCGGCTTGCCGATTGGCGCCTTTCTGGCCAAGGAGCGCTGCGCCGTCCTCACGCCGGGCGACCACGGCTCGACCATGGGCGGCAACCCGGTGTGCTGCGCGGCGGCCGTGGCTACGATGCACTGCCTCGAGGAGGAGCATCTGATCGAGAACGCGGCTTCGACAGGCGAGGCGCTCATAGCCGAGCTGCGCAACCTTAAAGAAACCGTTCCCGGCATCGCCGAAGTCCGCGGCCTGGGCTTGATGGTGGCCTTCGATACGACCGAGGACGTGGCCTTCGAGCTGGTCAGCGAAGGCCTGCGTCGGGGGGTGGTGGTCAACGCCACCGGGCCGTGCACGATTCGACTCGTCCCGCCGCTGATCCTGAACGAGGGACAGGTGGAGAAAGGTGTTGGCATGATTGCTGACTCGTTGAAGGCCGTGAGTGGCCCATAAGGTCATCCTCGCCTACTCGGGCGGACTGGACACCTCGGTAGCCATCAAGTGGATCCACGACGAGTTCGGGCTCGACGTCGTAGCGCTGACCATCAACATCGGCAACGAGCGCGATTTCGAGTCGATCCGGCAGCGCGCGCTGAAGATTGGGGCCGTCGACGCCGTGGTCGTCGACGCGCGCAAGCTGTTCGTGGATCACTTCGTCTGGCCGGCTCTGCAGGCCGGAGCCATCTACGAAGGCGTTTATCCGCTGGCTACGGCGCTGGCCCGCCCGCTGATCGCCTACCTGCTGGTCAAGGAGGCGGAGAAGCACGGGGCCACGGCCGTGGCCCACGGCTGTACCGGCAAGGGCAACGACCAGGTTCGCTTCGACGTCTCGGTCCAGGCGCTGAATCCCCGACTGCGGGTGATCGCCCCAATGCGCGAATGGAGCATGAACCGCGAGGACGAGATCGAGTATGCGGGCAAGCACGACATCCCCATTCCGGCCACCAAGGAGAGCCCCTTCAGCACGGACGTGAACCTGTGGGGCCGGAGCATCGAGGGCGGCGTGCTGGAGGACCCCTGGCAGGAGCCGCCCGAGGAGATCTATGAGTGGACGGTCCATCCGTCCAAGGCCCCGACCGATCCGCGCTACGTCGAGATCGAGTTCGAGAAGGGCCGGCCCGTGGCCCTGGACGGCCAACGCCTCGACGGACCGGAGCTCATCGAGCGGCTGAATGAGCTGGCCGGGGGCTATGGCATCGGCCGCATCGATCACGTCGAGAACCGGCTGGTGGGTATCAAGTCGCGCGAGATCTACGAAGCGCCGGCCGGCGTCGTGCTGCACCAGGCCCACCAGGCCCTGGAGGGCATTACCATGACCCGTGACGCCGCCCACTTCAAGGCCGCCAACGTTGCGCCGGAATACGCCAAGCTGGTGTACAACGGGCTGTGGTTCTCGGAGCTGCACAAGTTCCTGGCCGCCTTCGTGGCGGCATCCCAGGAATGTGTGAGCGGCACCATCAGGGTGCGTCTCAGCGCGGCCAGCTGCCAGGTGGTGGGCCGCCGCTCGGATCTGTCCCTGTACAGCGAGTCGCAGGCGACCTACGGCCGCGGGGATCAGTTCGACCACACGGCGGCGGTCGGCTTCATCAAGCTGTACGGACTGCCGCTGAAGACGCAGAGCGAGGTCCAGATGCTCGGCCAGGGCGTGTCGCCGCTGCGGCTGGGCCCAGGCGAAGACGCCTAACCTTCGAACCGACGACGGCGACATGAGTCAGGCGAGAACGGTAGGTCCGGCTGCCCCAGCAGCCACCCCCCAGAAGGCCTCCTACCGAATGGTGTTCGGCCCGGGGAATTTCTGGATGAGCGTCACCATTCTTTCGGGCGTGGTCCTAGGATCGCTGGACACGTACGTCGTGAACACCGGGATGCCCAAGGTGCTGGCCGAGCTGGGGCAGCCGATCTTCTATTCCTGGGTTACCTCGGCATTCCTGTTGAGCCAGATTGTCGGCCTGTCGATAGGCGGCGCCTGGCAGGACCGTTCCGGCCTGCGCACCCCATTCATGATCTCGGTCGCGGTGTTTGCCGTGGGCTCCTTCTGCTGCGCCTTCGTGCCCTCGATGAGCGCCCTGGTGGCCGCCCGCGCATTCCAGGGCCTGGGCGGTGGCGGCGTCCTGGCCGTGTGCTTCGCCGGGGCGGCACGCTATCCGGAGGCGCTGCGACTGCGCATGTATTCGCTGGTTCCCACAGCCTGGGGCGTGGTGAGCCTAGTGGCCCCACTCCTCGGTGGGATTCTCACCGACACGGTTGGCTGGCGCTGGATCTTCCTCCTGAACGCGCCTCTGTGCGCCGGTGTGGTTGCGCTGGCCATTCGAGGGTTTGCCGGCGCATCGACGGGTGATCGCGGCCGCTCGCTGCCGGTCGTGCGGTCGGTGCTGCTGGCCGTTACTGTCGGCGCCCTTACCGCCGCCCCTTCGGCCCCGCTGCCTGTGGCCACGCTGCTGCTCATCGCCGGCGCTGGGGTTGGCTGGATGTATCTCTCGCAGGAGCGCAAGGCGGCGGTGCCGGTGATTCCAGTCGGGACCTGGCGGGGCAGTGGCCCGGTCGGCTCGTCGTTGCTGGCGGCCATGCTGTTTGCCGCGGCTTTCTCCGGAGCTACCGTCTTCGTGCCGCTCTACCTGCAGCGGCTGCGCGACGAGTCGGCCACGAAAGCGGGCATCGTGTTGACCATAGGCGGACTGTGCTGGATGGTGGGTAGCGTCTTTTCCACCGGGCATGCCCGCGGACCGTGGCCGATGCGCACGGTGGTCGGCGGAGCGCTGTTCGTGGCCGCGGGCGCCTTGGGGGTCGTGATTCAGATCGGCATCGGCACCGCGCCCCTGGCGCTGCTGTACCTCACCTGGGGTCTTGCCGCCGCGGGCATCGGCATGGGGCTGCTGCACGTCACCAACTGGGCCGTGGTCTTTTCTTCGCCTGCTCTGGCCGGGACGGCCAGCAGCGCGGTGCAGACGCTCAGGCTGGTCGGCGCGGCCGCGTCCGGAGCGATCATGGGGGCTTTGCTGAACGGTCTCGGTGCCGACCAGGCACACCTGCGCACCTCGCTCATGGCGGTGTTCGCGTTTGCTGCGATCATCGCCTTCAGCCTGGCGACAGTGCTCCGTCCGCGCATTCCTGCCCGCCCGGAGCTGGAGCTGCCCGAGGGCGCGGCGCTGGCGGCGGTCGAAGCCTAGAGAATCAGGCAGGCGTCGCCGAAGGAGTAGAAGCGGTAGCGCCGCGCCACGGCTTCGCGGTAGGCGCGCAGGATCAGCTCTTTCCCGGCGAAGGCCGCGATCAGGGCCATGAGGGTGGTGCGCGGCAGATGGAAGTTGGTGATCATGGCGTCCACGGCCCGGTAGCAGTAGCTGGGGTAGATGTACAGGCGGGTCCAGCCTTCGTGTGGCTGAAACCGGCCATCACGCCAGCAGGATTCCAGGGAGCGCACGCTCGACGTGCCCACGGCGAACACTCGCCGTCCCTCCTCACGGGCAGCGTTGCAGGCGGCGGCCACGTGGGCCGGCACGATCGCCAGCTCCTCGTGGATGTCGTGCTGCTCCACCGTGTCTACCTGAATGGGCCGGAACGTGTGCAGGCCGATGTGACAGGTAACGTAGTGCACGCCGACTCCGCGCTCCTCCAGGTCCGTCAGGAGCTCCGGGGTGAAATGCAGGCCGGCGGTGGGAGCGGCGACCGATCCTTTGGGCCGGGCGTACACCGTCTGGTAGCGCTCGGGATCACCCAGGCGGGTGTGGATGTAGGGCGGCAGAGGTACGTTGCCGTACCGTTCGAGCGCCTGCTCGACCGAGAGGGGGCCGTCTACGCTGAACCGCAGCCGGCGGATTCCATCGCGCACAGCCGCGCCGTCGTCTCGTTCCAGAACCTCCGCCTGCAGGCACTCAGCTCTGCCTTCGCGGTGTCCTTCATGCGATGGCGGTTCGAACACGATCCCGGTGCCGGGATAGACGCGCCGGCCGGGCCGTATGAGTGCGCGCCAAACCTCAGGTGTCTCGGGCTGGAGCAGCAGGACCTCGACCGCGCCTCCGGTGGCTTTTCGCCCGCGAAGGCGCGCCGGCACGACCCTGCTGTCGTTGGCCACGAGCACGTCCCCCGGTTGAAAGAATTCCCGCACGTCGCGAAAGGTGCGATGCTCCAGCAGGCCCGAGTCGCGATGAATGATCAGCAGGCGCGAGCCGTCGCGAGGCTCAGCGGGAGTTTGGGCGATGAGCTCAGGAGGCAGCTCGTAGTCGAGCTCGGCAACATCCATTGAGGCCCGGAGGGCGAGCTATTCCGGGGCTTGGGCGCAGAGCCTGCCGAGGTCGGTCACCGGGCGAGTATAGCCACAGGCCCCAGGATGGACGGTCAGACGAGCGTGAAGATGCGGACCGCGTGTTCCTTGCCGCGAATCGCCGTGGTGCCGAGCGGCTTCAGCTGTCCTACCTCTGCGCCGGCCAGCTCGGCTACGTCGGCGGAAAGGACGCAATCGACCTGGTGCTCCTTGCACAGGCTTTCGAGCCGCGAGGCGGTGTTGACCGTATCGCCTATCGCCGTGAAATCGGATCGCTGCGGGAGCCCGACCGCTCCCAGCACTACCTCGCCGCTGTGGATGCCGGCGCCAAAGCGAATGCTGGCCTCGCCCCGCCGCGTCCGCTGCTCGTTCAGGAACGCTACCGAGCCGCGGATTGCCTGGACCGTGCGCAGGGCGGCGGCCGCGCCGTGGGATCCGTCGGGCAGCACGCCGAAGATGGCCATCAGGCCGTCGCCGAGGAACTTGTCGAGGATGCCGCCCTGCTCGAACACGCATTCGGCCATGGCCCCTACGTAGGCGTTCAACACATCCACGACCGCTTCGGCCGGCAGCTTCTCGGCCAGCGACGTGGAGTCGCGCAGGTCGGTGAACATGACCGTCACCGTGCGCCGCTCGCCGCCCATCTGGATGCCGTGGCCGGACATCACGCGCTCGATGACCGCCGGCGATAGGAAGCGCTCGAAGCCGCGGCGCCGGTCGAGCTCGATGAACAGCGCCCACAACGCCACCACCACGGCGGCCAGCATGAGCACGTGATACTCCCACCAGGCCAGGCCCCACACAGGCGAGCTGATCATGGCCACCTGCGCGTCGGCCAGCAGGATGAAGGCGGCGACCTGGGCCGCCTGCATGGGCAGTCCGGTCTTCAGGAACTCGAGGCTCTGACGCCAGGCCGAGAACAGCAGCAGGGCCACGGTGAAGCCGGCGGCGATGTAGATGAACGGCGCCTGCAGCAGCGGCAGCAGGGCCACCGTGTCGGGCAGTCGCAAGCCGGCAAAGGCGTACACCGCTAGCCCGATGGCGATAAGCGCCACGATGGGACGAGAGCGGGACAGAAGCGCTGCCGATGCCTGCCATTGAAAGGGCACGTAGCGCACGGCAAAGAACAGGGCGGGCACGAGCAGACTCAGGTAAGCGGAAATGCCGAGCACAGAGGCTGCGCCGTGAGCCTCGTGGTAGGTGCCGCCGCTGATGGTCAAGGTCGAGGCCGGAAGGATGACGCCGGGGGTCGCCAGCGCATGGACCGCGAAGAAGCCGGACATGGTCAGGAACCCCAGGGCCAGGAACAGGGCTCTGAAGGCTTTCTGCTGCAATGCCGAGCGAGCCACCAGGACGGCAACCAGCAGCGCCAACAGGGAGACGTTGGCCACGACTACCAGGTGCTCGAAGGACAGGCCGGCATTGAGCACCGTGGGCGGGTACCGCAGCAGCCATCCGAGCAGGGCCAGGGGCAGCCCCAACAGCGCCAGCGCAACAATCAGCGCCGGTGCGGGGACCGCTCGGGATCTCGGAAGACCGTCTGCCATTGCGCCAGCCGGCAGCGATACACCCATTTGCTGGCTTATAGCACAGCGCAGGGCGGCCGCTCCGCATGCCCGCAGGCTCGTGAGCGAAGACTGGCGATGCTCGGGCCCGCGGCGCTACGCTTCGTGGAGCATTTCGCCGCGAGGTGAAGACCATGGCCATCAAGAACGACATCGGTAAGGCATTGACTCGCCTGCCAGCTCCGGCGTCGAGGCGCCGCCGAAGCAGTGGGGGCTTGCTGCCCGGATTGCTCGAAGCGTCTCGGCACCCTCGGCGCCGGCACTTTTCAACGGAGCCGGAACCGGCTGACAAGCTCCTTTCGTTGGAGCTCGAGCTGGGCGGATTGGCAGTCGAATTCAAGGCCCGGCGCTTTCAGGGCGTCGTCACCGGCCTGGCGCTGGCGACGGCCGCGACGGCGGTTGTGCAGGAGCTGATGCGGCCGCGGCAGTTTCGCACCTGGCACGGACGTGTCGCCGGAGTCATTCCATATGACTTCCGCAAGCCGACGGCGCGGCGCATCCTGAGGTCGCTGTGGGCGCCCGACGATCCACGGCTGTTCACGGAGACCGCGTTTGGAATCGGCTGGTCGATTAACCTGGCGCAGCTCCCGCGGGTGCTGCTGTCGGACGGCCGTCATGCGCCTGAGCCGCAGCCGTACGAGGCGCCGAGGGTAGTCGCGAGGCGCTAAGGCGCGAGGCGTAAGGCGCGAGGCGCAAGGCGCGAGGCGCGAGGCGCGAGGCGCAAGGCGCGAGGCGCGAGGCGCGAGGCGCAAGGCGCGAGGCGCGAGGCGCAAGGCGCAAGGCGCGAGGCGCGAGGCGCGAGGCGCGAGGCGCGAGGCGCGAGGCGCTAAGGCGCGAGGCGCGGGGCGTAAGGCGCAGGCGCTATGCGCGAGGCGCAAGGCGCAAGGCGGATCAGGATGCGCGGCGGGCGGCAGAGAGAGCGGCAGGTGCTGGTGTGCCGGCGGCAGGTTAACGGGACAGTAAAGCGTCCATCAGGCGGGCGACGTCATCCTTCCAGGAGTCGCCCGTGACGTGCAGTCGCAGCTGCTGCGTCCCGATCGTCAAGCGCGGGCCGAAGCGCTTGCCCAGGGTGTAGCGATCGAAGGTGATGCCCTCCCGTACGGTGAAGGCCACGTCTTCCTGCAGCGGCCGTTTGCGGATCGACTCGACTCCGGCGTCGAGCGCCTTGAGCTTGAGGTCGAGCAGGTAGAACAGGTTCTCGACCGCCTCGGGCAGCGGGCCAAAGCGGTCCCGGATCTCCTTCTTCAGCCCCTCGGACTGGCCCAGATCGGTGATCAGCGCCAGCCGCTGGTACAGGTTCATCTTCTGGGTTAGGTCCGCGACGTAGTCCTCCGGAATGAGTGCGTCCAGCCCCAGGTCGACGGTGATGGTGTCCTTCTTGGTCGTATCCGGGACGTCCTCGCCCTTCAGCTCCTGGATCGATTCGGCCAGCAGCTTGCAGTACAGATCGAAACCCACGGAGTTCATCTGCCCGTGCTGCTCCGGGCCCAGCAGGTTGCCGGCGCCGCGGATCTCGAGATCCTTCATGGCGATCTTGAAGCCGGCTCCCAGGTCGGTGGTCTCGAAGATGGTCCGGAGCCGTTTTTCTGCTTGCGGCGTCAGCGGCACGTCGCCCTTGAACAGGAGGTAGGCGTAGGCGTGGACGGCGCTGCGGCCCACGCGGCCCCGCAGCTGGTACAGCTGCGCCAGGCCCAGCTTGCCGGCCTCGTTGATGATGATGGTGTTCACATTGGGGATGTCGAGGCCGCTCTCGATGATCGTGCTGCACACCAGCACGTCGTACTCGCCGCGGGCAAACTGGTCCATCACCTTCTCCAGCTGACCCTCGTCCATCTGGCCATGGGCTCCGACGAAGGTGGCTTCAGGGACCAGTTTGCGCAGCCTCTGGATGGCCGGCGCCATGGTCTCCACCCGGTTGTGGACGAAGTACACCTGGCCGCCGCGATGGACCTCGCGCAGGATGGCGTCGCGCACGACCTCGTCGCGGTACTCCTCCAGGTAGGTCTTGATCGGCTGCCGGTACTCCGGTGGCGTCTCGATCACGCTCATGTCACGCACGCCCACCATGGCCATGTTGAGGGTGCGCGGAATCGGCGTGGCGGTCATGGTGAGCACGTCGACGTCCTTCCTGATCTCCTTCAGCCGCTCCTTGTGCATCACGCCGAAGCGCTGCTCTTCGTCCACCACCAGCAGGCCGAGGTTCTTGAAGTGCACGTCGCGCTGCAGCAGGCGATGGGTGCCGATGACGACGTCGATCGTGCCCGTCCTGGCAGCCGCCAGAATGGCCTCCTGCTCCTTGGGCGAGCGGAAACGGCTGAGCATGTCGACCTTCACGGGGAAAGCCTTCATGCGATCTCGAAACGTATTCAGGTGCTGCTCGGCCAGGACCGTGGTCGGAACCAGGACGGCTACCTGCTTGCCGACGGTCACCGCCTTGAAGGCCGCACGCACGGCAACCTCGGTCTTGCCGAAGCCGACGTCGCCGCACAGCAGCCGGTCCATCGGCACCGGGCGTTCCATGTCGGCCTTGACCTCGGACGCGGCCTGCAGCTGGTCCGGCGTCTCCACGTAGGGAAAGCTCGATTCCAGCTCGTCTTGCCAGGGCGAATCCGGAGGGAAGGCGAAGCCCGACGACAGCTCGCGCTGCGAGTAGAGGGCCAGCAGCTGCGCCGCCAGATGGACAATCGACTGCTTGACCCGCGTCTTGGCGCGCTCCCAATCTTGCGTGCCCAGCTTGTTCAGCGTGGGCTTGTGCTCGCCGACGCCGATATACCGGCTGATGCGGTCGATCTGCTCCACCGGCACGTACAGCTGATCCGTGCCGGCATACTGCAGCACCAGGTATTCGCGCGTCATGCCGTCCAGCTCACGCTGAACGAGCCCGGCGTACTTCCCCACGCCGTGCTCCACGTGCACCACGAAATCGCTCGGGCTGATGTCGCTGAGCAGGATGGGCGGCGCGGCCTGCTTGTGAGTGAGCGATCGGCGCGGTTTCGACCAGCCAAAGATCTCGAGGTCGCTCAGCAGCGTGAGCGCCAGGTCAGGATTCCGCCAGCCCTCCTTGAGCGCGCCGTTGACGATGGTCAGCGAGCCCGCGTCCGGCAGCGCGGTCAGCTCGTCCACGGGCGCTGCCGCAGGCAGGCCCGCCGGCGGCCCGTCGGGAGCTTTGCCGTTGGGTGACTGTTGGTCGGGCTCGGCCTGGGCGAGCGTTTCCGAGAGCCGCTGAGACTGCAGGGACACCAGTACGGCGCGCTGCTTGGAGGTGATCGCGCGCTGGATGTCCGCGGCCAGCGGTTTGATCTTGCCGCCGAAGGACGGCGCCGGCCGGAACCCCAGGTCCAGCTCCGGCGAAGGGCCGGCGCTCAGCTCCAGCGTTTGCCTTCCTGCTCCATCCTGCCGATCAAAGATGTCTTTGCGCTTCAGATAGGGCACAGGGAGGCCCTCGGGCAGCTCGCCCTCCTGGGTGAGCTTCGACCGCGTTTCGTCCGCCTGTGTTGCGAGCTGGCTGATCTGGCGAAGCGCGGCAGATGGCTCCGACAGGAGGACCAATCCGTCCTCCGGCAGGTAATCCAGCAGAGACGCCGGGCGGTCGGTCAGGAAGCGCAGGTAGAAGTCGCTGTCGTCGGCCCTGTGGCCTAGGGCGATGGCCTCCAGCGCCTGACGCCAGCGGCCCGCTTCCTCTTCTCGGCAGCCGTCGAAATCGAGCGTCTGCAGCAGCTGCCCGGCGCGCTCCGCCATGGCGCCGGAGACTTCGCGGACGGGGGTGAACGTGATGGTCTTGATCGAGGCTTCGCTGAGCTGGGTTTCGACGTCGAACAGGCGGATGGACTCGATCTCGTCGCCGAAGAACTCGATGCGCACCGGGCGGGAATGCGCCGGCGGCCACACGTCCACGATGCCGCCGCGGCGGGCGAAGAAGCCGGCCTCCTCGACAATGGGCGCCGGCTCGAAGCCCATCCTGACCCACTCCTCGATCAGCGCGTCCTGGCGAATCTTCCGGCCCTGCTCCAGGGTGAACACCTGGGCGGCGAAGTCCTCGGGCGGCGTCACACGGGGGAACAGCGCCGCGCCGGACGCAATGACCAGAGGCTTGAACCAACGGCCCTCATGCGCGGGACGCGTCTTCAGCTCGGCCAGCACCGCCGCGCGCTGCCGCACCGTCTCCGGCCGCGCCTTGCCCTCTTCGTAGGGCAGGCCCTCCAGCTCGGGGAAGTACAGCGACGAGGCCGGTTCCAGGCTCCATGTCTGGATCTCGTCGAACACCTGGCGTGCGCGCTCCGGCTCGGGCAGCACGGCGACGATGGTGCGCTTGAGCGCCACCTGCAGGGCCGCCAGGACGTACGCCGTCGAGGCGCTGAGCACGCCGCCGGCACGTAGCGTGGCTTCGGCCCCCGACTGGGCAGGGGGTTCTTTCAGCGACTGCACCAGGCGCTTGAAGGCGGCCGACTCCTGCAGCGGAGGAAGGAGCCCGTACAGCGCCATCAGTGGGCTTCCATGGGCGGCAGGGAGCCCTCCGCGCCGCGGCTTGGGACATCTTCGGGCCGGCGGTTGTAGGCATCCATCGCTCGGTCGATGTCTCCGGCGAGGATCACGTCCGCCGCGTCGGCGGCGCCGGTAACGAGCGCCGGCAGCGCCGCTTCCTCCTCCGCAGAGAAGTTCTCGAGCACGTGGCCAACGACGGCTTCGCGGACGTGCGTCGGCCGGCCGACGCCGATTCGAATGCGGGGAAAGTCCTGCCGGTTACCGAGCGCTTCGATGATCGATTTCAGGCCATTGTGCCCGCCCGAGCTGCCGCCTGCGCGTATGCGCATCCGCCCGAAAGGCAGGTCGATGTCGTCACAAATCACCAGTATCCGTTCGACGGGCACACGATAGTAGTGCGCCACGGGCCCGGCCGCGCGCCCGCTGGCGTTGACGTAGGTTTGTGGTTTCAGGAGATAGACCGGTATGCCTTCGCGCCGGGCGATGGCCAGCCGCCCGCCGGCGCGGCGTTGGTCGAAGCGTACCTCGCAGCGGCGGGCAATTTCGTCAGCGACGCGGAAGCCGATGTTGTGGCGGTTGCGCTCGTATTCTCGGCCGGGGTTTCCGAGCCCAACCACGAGCCATGCGCCGCTGTCCTCGTGCGCCTCCGCGGCAGCTCGTTGCTTGGTCCGCCCAAAAATCACAGAAGGATGCTAACAACGGTGGAGGCCACAGCCTCCGCGCCGGTGCTCGCCAGGTACAGGCCGCGGTCCGGCCATCCGCCGGTACAATCGGCACGTGTCAAGAACCCTGACCGACGACGACTTGCGGGAAATGCACCGGCTCATGGTGCTCAGCCGCGTGTTCGACAAGGCCTGCTGCGAGCTTTCCAACAACTGGTTCCCGGCTGAGGGTGAGGAGGCTTCGGTAGTCGGCGCCTTCTACGGGCTCGATCCCGCTGACTACGCCGCGCCCCACTATCGCGGGACGCACATCGTGTACCACATGCGCGGCGCCGAGCTGTGGCGCCTGGCTTGCCAGGCGCTGGCCAAGGCCGACAGCTACACCGGAGGCCGCGGGTTTGCGCACGGCGGTCCGGCGGACATGGGTCTGCTGCCCTGGCTGGGTGGCGACATCGGTCCGCAGATCGCGCAGGCCACCGGCGCCGCGCTGGCCTTCAAATACAGGAAGGAGCGCCGTGTGGTGGTGAACGCCTTCGGCGACGGCATGAGCACCCGTGGGGACTTCCACGAGGCGCTCAACCTGGCCGGCATTCATCACCTGCCGATCGTCTACATCGTGCACAACAACCAGTGGGCTATCTCGACGCACTCCACGCGCTTCCTGGCGAACCAGAACGTGGCCGAGCATGCCAGGGCGTACAACATGCACGGCGAGTCGTTCGACGGTAACGACCTGTTTGCGACGCAGCAGACGGTGAGCGCCGCCATCGAGCGTGCCCGCGAAGGCCGTCCCAGCCTGCTCGAGGCGCGAACCTGGCGCGTGCGGGGCCACTGGGCGGGCGACAAGGTCGAGTATCGGGAGCACCTGAAGGACGTGATGCGGCCGCAGCCCGACCCCATCCCGCGCCTCGAAGAAGAGCTCGAGCGCCGCGGGGTACTGAAGGGCGCCGACCTGCAGCGGCACTGGCAGCAGGCCCAGGAGCAAACGGAGCAGGCAATTGCCAAGGCGCAGGCGGCGCCCAGCTCCGAAGTCGTGGGCATTGGGCTGGACAAAGTCTTCATGCCGCGCGCCCAGGAGGCCTGAGGTGGCGAGGCTCACCTACGTCGAAGGCGTCATCGCCGCGCTGACTCAGTGCATGCGCCAGGATCCGGATGTGTTCTTGCTGGGCCAGGACATTGGCCCCTTCGGCGGAACGATGCAGAGCACCAAGGGCCTGTGGGAGGAATTCGGCTACGAACGGGTCATCGACACGCCCATTTCCGAAGCGGGCACGGCCGGCCTGGCCGTGGGGGCGGCCATGCAGGGCCTCAAGCCGGTGATGGAGGTGTCCTTCGGCGAGTTCGTGACCTCGTGCATGAACGAGATCGTGACCCAGGCGCCCGGCGTGTACTACTACACCGGCCAGCGTGCCCACTGCCCGGTGGTCTTCCGCACCAAGATGGGCGACGGGCCCTATCGGGGCCATCCGCAGTGCTACGAGTCCTGGTTCATGCACGTGCCCGGCCTCAAGGTGGTCATGCCCGCCTTTCCGGACGACTGCAAGGGCCTCATGGTGGCGGCCATCCGGGAGCCGAACCCGGTGCTGTTCATCGAAGACATGTACCTGTATCACGCCGTTCGCGGCGAAGTGCCGGACGAGCTGTACGAAACGCCCATCGGTAAGGCGCGCGTCGTCCGTGAGGGCAAGGACCTGACGATCGTGGCTACCGGCTGGTTCGTGCACAAGGCCGTGGCCGCGGCGCGACAGCTGGCGAGTGACGGCATCGACGTCGAGATCGTCGATCCCCGGACGCTCGCGCCGCTTGACATCGAGACCATCCTGAATTCGGTCAAGAAGACCGGTCGCATGGTCACGGCGCACGAGGCATGGAAGATTGGCGGCGCCGGCGCCGAGATCGCGGCGCAGATCGCCGAAGAGGGCTTTGGCTACCTCAAGGCGCCGATCGTGCGCGTAGGCGCGCCGCACGTGCCGGTGCCCATCCCCAAGCCGATCCGCGACGTCTACCTGCCGGACGTGGATGACATCGTCTCGGCCGTCAAGAAGGTAATGGCCTGGCAGAGATAGGCACTTCCCAGGTAATTCCCCTCAAGGGGATCCAGAAGGTCATCGCAGCCCGGCTGCATGAGAGCCAGCAGACGTCGGCCTGGGTGGTCACGTTCGGGGAGATCGACGCCAGCGAGACGGCTGCCTGGCGCGATGCAGTGAACGCGGGTCGCGAGCGCCGCTACAGCTGGACGCACCTGGTCCTGTTCCTGCTCTCTCGGGCGCTGCCCAAACACCCCCTGCTGAACGCCGCCTTGGTGAACGAGGAGATCCGCGTGTACTCGGAGGTGAACCTGGGCATGGCCATCAACCGGCCGGACGGCGCTCTATTGGTGCCGGTCATCCATGGCGCCGGCGAGCTGTCGCTGGACCAGATCGCGCAGCGAGCGGACGAGCTGGCGGCCAAGACGCGCGACAATGCGCTTGGCGTGCCGGACATGGTCAACGGCACCTTCACCCTGTCCAGCTACGGCACGCTGACGGCGGTGCGCTGGGGCTCGTCGATCATCAATCCGCCGCAGAGCGGCATCCTCGGCGTCGGCCGGGTGGAGCAAAAGCCTGTCGTCCGCGAGGGGCAGATCGTGGCCCGCTGGCTGCTGCCGTTCAGCCTGACGTACGACCATCGTGTAGTGAACGGCATGCCGGCAATGGAGATGATGGAGACGATCTCGGCCATGCTGCGCCAGCCGGAGGCTACGTTCCAGGGCTAGCTCCCGGACTCAACCGATAACCACCCAGCCGGAAGGTGCGGTTGCGAATGCTGGACAGCAGCGGTATGATGAAGCACGTAGCGCTCTTTCGAGCGCGTACCCTTTGTGCCCCGGGCCGTCGACGCGACTGGCCGTGTAGACGTTGGGGGCAGTCCTTTGCTAAGGGCCAAGCCCAACACCCCAACCGCAGTACAGGAACATGAGAGGCTGTGCAGGACCGATATAGAGGTGGCGGCGGTGGCCGCCAAGGAGGCGGCGGTGGAAACCGCTACGGTGGCCGGCGACGGCGTGGACGAGGTGGCGGCCGCCCTCACGACATCTTCCCTGAGGTCGGCGTCCAGGAGACGGAGGAGCATGGCTCTTGGGCCGAGGAGTTCGACCGTGAGCCGAATCCGGACGCCATGCCACTGCACCTGGCGTACGACTCCGTCTACACGCACGAGGGCGACGTACGCGAGGAGCTGCTGGAGAACTGGGTCAGCCAGAGCGAGAGCGGCAAGCGCTGGCGCTGCTGGAATTGCGGCAAAACGACACAGCGCTTCACGCAGCTGAGGCTGCCAACGCTTCGCACCGTTATCTCGATCTGCGACAACTGCGGAACGTGGACGGTGTGGGATGCCTGGCGTGACATCGCCAACCCCCGCATCTTCAATTTCCGGCGCACGATAGAGGACACCGAACCGGCGCCTGTGCGTGAGGTAGGTCCGTCGCCCAGCGCAGTCGCGCCGGCGGTTGGCTCGAATGGGTCTGGCACGCACGGCCCAGCTCCCACAAGCGCGAGTCCGCCGCTAACGGGCGCTCCGCCGGCTTCACCCGCCGAGACCGCTGCGCCGGCCGCGCCGGCATTGCCCGCGCCTCCCGCCCCCGTTGCTGAGGAGCCGGCCGCAAAGCCGCGGCGCACGCGGGCGTCGGCGAAGGCGAGCGGTGAAGCAGCGCCCGATGAGGACACGGCGCCCAAGCCCCGAGCCACGCGTTCGCGGGCGAAGAATACGGAGCCCGAAGCCAGCGGCGAATAGGGTCGCGGTGTTCTCCGCTGCTCGCGGAGCATCCGTTTTCAGGCGAGCTAAGAGGGGATGCTTCGCTCGACGCTCGGCATGACAGGCTGATGGGTGCGCTAAGGAGCTAAATTAGCTTTCCGAGGAGGGCTCGTCGGTGGGTCGAGGAGAGGATTCGTGGGAGCGGCGCTCTTCGATCCAGCGCTTGAGCTTGGTTTCGAAGCCCTGATCGCCGGGCGCGTAGTAGTGGTGGCCGGCCAGGTCGGCAGGGAGGTAGTGCTGCAGCTGCTGCGCCGGCGGCAAGTCGGCAGACTCCCGCCGCAGCGAGGGATTGTATTCGTGAGCGTACATGTAGCCGTGGCCGTAACCTTCTCGGGCCATCAGTCCGGTGACGGCGTTGCGCAGATGCAGAGGGACCGGCTGGCTGCCAGTGACGGCCACGTCTTGCGCGGCTGCCTGGTAGGCACGTAGGGCGGAATTGCTCTTGGGCGCGAGGGCCAGGTACAGCGCGCACTCGGCCAGCGGCAGAAAGCCTTCGGGCATGCCGATGAAATGCACGGCTTGCTGCGCGGCTACGGCTACGCTGAGCGCCTGCGGATCGGCCAGGCCGACGTCTTCGGCCGCCAGGATCACCATGCGCCGCACCACGAACAGTGGGTCCTCGCCGGCTTCCAGCATGCGCGCCAGCCAGTAGACGGCGGCATCGGGGTCGGACCCTCGAACGCTCTTGATGAAGGCCGAGATGACGTCGTAGTGCTGGTCGCCCTGGCGGTCGTACTGCAGGGCGCGATGCTGCATAGCGTCTTCGACCACGCTCAGGGCAATGCCCCCGGAACCCTCGGCCGCGCCGCCTGAGCTGACTGCCGCCCAGGCCAGCTCGAGGGCGTTCAGCGCCACCCGCGCGTCTCCATGGGCCATGCGCACCAGGAACGAGCGCGCTGCTGGCTCGATGCCTGCGCCCAGCTCCCGCAGCCCGCGCTCGACAATCGTGTCTACCTGCTCGTCGGTAAGCGGCCGCAGCGTGAACACGCGGCAGCGGGAGAGCAGCGCCGAGTTGACCTCGAAGCTGGGGTTCTCGGTGGTGGCTCCGACCAGGGTGATGATCCCGCTTTCGACTGCCTGCAGCACCGCATCCTGCTGCGATTTGCTGAAGCGGTGAATCTCGTCGATGAACAGCACCGTGCGCACGCCGCCCCGCCTCAGCTCGGCAGCCTGGTCGATGACCTTGCGCAGGTCGGCTACGCCGGCCGACACGGCGCTGAGCGCAGCGAAGTTGGACTTGGTCAGGCGGGCGATGATCTCGGCCAGGGTGGTCTTGCCGGACCCGGGTGGGCCCCAGAAGATGATCGAGCTGAGCTGATCGCGCTCGATGGCCAGCCGCAGCACGCGACCCGGGCCGATGACGTGCTCCTGTCCGACGAACTCTTCGAGTGACCTGGGCCTCAGCCGGGCGGCCAGGGGCTGGCCGGTAAGCCCGGCCTCCGAACGGGCCAGGCTGGCCTCCTCGAACAGCGCCGCTTGCGCTCGGGTGGGTGGGCGTTTCACGACGTCACGCCGCGGCCTGGAGCATGAGGTAGTCCAGCAGCTGGCGCATGAGCGGGGAGAAGCGGCGCTTGGGACGGTTGATGAGCTGGATGCTGTGGTGCATCGACAGCCCCCCGACGTGCACCTGCTTGAGGGCGCCACTGGCCAGCTCGCGCTCCACACAGCACCGAAAGAGGATGGCAATCCCGGCGCCGTTGAGCACGGCCAGCTTGGCCGCCTCGGGGCTGTCGAGCTCCAGGCCGACCAGCCTGCCGTCCATGCCCAACGCCTGCAGCTGCGCATCGACGATGGCCCGCTGCTGGGCGCCGGTTGGCGCGCAGATGAATGGCTGGCGCAGCAGCTCGATCCGTTCGACGCTGAGGCGGGCTGCCAGCGGATGGTCGGGGGCCGCTACGACGACGAGCTCCTCCTGGCGCACGGGCTGCGCCAGCAGCTCCGGCGGCAGGGTAGTCGCCGCCACGAAGCCGAAGTCCAGCTCGCCACGGGCCACGTGATCGATAACGCGCTCCGGCCGGTCCACGCTGAGCACGACGCGGGCTTTGGGGTGATCGCGCTGGAAGCGGGCAATCATCGGCGCCAGGAAGTAGTCGGCCGGTGTCGATGCGCCAACGCGGCTGGCGCCCGCTTCGGCGCCTTGCAGCTCCTGCAGGGTTACCCGAGCCTCCTCCCAGATGCGCGAGATCTCCCGCGAGGCCTGGTAGATGACCGTTCCGGCCTCGGTGGGGTAGACGCGCCGGCCTTCACGCACCAGGAGCTCGTTGCCCACCTGGTCCTCGAGGGCTTTGACGTACTGGCTGACGGCCGACTGGGTGAGCGAAAGCTGTTCGGCAGCGGCGGTGAAGCCACCGCGGTCGACCACCTCGCAGAAAATCTCCAGCCGGGCGAGATTCATAAGTGGAGTGTAATGGAAGAGCGAGGAAAAGATTATGAGGCGCTAATCGTCGCGGATAGCGGATAGTTATAAGGTTGACCACCTTGTTGAAGGGCGACGCCGTTGCCGCGGCCATCAGGGCGTCCGTCAAGGACCAGATCCAGGAGTTGTGCGGCGCGGGCGCCAACCCGCCTCACGTGGCCATCATCCTGGCCGCCGAAGACTCGGCGGCGCACGTGTACATCGGGTCGGTGGAGCGCGCCTTTGCCCATGTAGGCATCGATAGTCGCCGGGTGCAGCTGACGCAAGGCGCCACGACAGATGACCTGATCGCGGCCATACAGCGGCTGGCCCATGATCCCGAAGTGCAGGGCATCCTGCTGCCGACGCCCCTGCCGCACAGTCTTAGCCTCATCGCCGCGCAGGACGCGCTGCCGCCGGATAAGGACATCGAGGGGATTTCCAGCACGAACGTCGGCCGCCTGGCTCTGGGCAAGCCAAAGTCGATCCCGGCCACGCCGCTGGGCGGCATGGAGATCCTGCGGCACTATGGGATCTCGGTCGAGGGCAAGCGAGCCGTGGTGATCGGCCGCAGCGCCGTGGTCGGCTGGCCGATGGCGACGCTGCTGACCCAGGCCGGCGCCACGGTGACGATTTGTCATCGCCAGACGCGTGACCTGGCGTCGATGACCCGCCAGGCGGACGTCCTGGTCAGCGCCGCCGGCCAGCCGGGGTTGGTCTCGGCCGGCATGGTGCAGCCCGGCGCGGTGGTCATCGACTTCGGTGTGAGCATGACGCCGCACGGCATGCGTGGCGACGTAGACTTCGATGCCGTGGCCGCGGTGGCCGGCGCCATCACACCGGTGCCCGGCGGCACTGGTCCGGTGACCGCCGCGGTCCTGGTACGCAACGTCGTGGAAGCGACGATAAGACAGCATAAGGCGCAGGGTCAGTGAACAAACAGCATTCCGGCTCCCAATTCCAGATGCGCGGTGCGGAGGCAGCCATATGAGCATCCTGGTCGTTGGATCGGTGGCGCTCGACACGGTCGAGACGCCCTTTGGCCGGGTGGAGAACGCGTTGGGTGGGGCGGCCACCTACTTCTCCACCGCGGCCAGTCTGTACACCAACGTCAAGCTGGTGGCTGTCGTTGGCGACGACTTCCCCGAGGAGCACGTCGAGTTCCTGCGGGGCCGCGGCGTCGACCTAACGGGCCTGCAGCGGCGTCACGGGCAGACGTTCCACTGGGCGGGGCGCTACGAGTACGACAACCTGAACAATGCCCAGACGCTGGACACTCAGCTCGGCCTGTTCGCGGAGTTCGACCCGGTGCTGCCCGAAGACTATCGTGATGCCGAGTGTCTGTTCCTGGCCAACATCGACCCGGTGCTCCAACTGAAGGTGCTGGAGCAGGTGCGCCGGCCGAAGCTCAAGGTCCTGGACAGCATGAACTTCTGGATATCGAGCAATAAGCCGAAGCTGACCGAGGTCATCAGCAAGGTCGACGTGGTGCTGATGAACGAAGGCGAGGCGCTGCAGTACGCCGAGACGTTCTCGCTCGTAACGGCTGCTCGGACGATCCTGGCGCTCGGCCCCAAGGTGGTGCTGGCGAAGAAGGGCGAGTACGGCGCCGCGCTGTTCGCCGACCGCACCTACTTCTTCTCGCCAGCCTATCCGTTGGAAGTCGTCAAGGACCCAACCGGGGCGGGCGACACCTTCGCGGCGGGCTTTTTAGGCTACCTGGATCGAGCCGGAGAGTATTCTTTGTCGGCGATGAAACGAGCTGTCGTCCACGGCAGCACCGTGGCCAGCTTCACTATCGAGGACTACTCGGTTGACCGGCTGCGGACCCTGACCATGGACGAGATCGAACAGCGCGCCGATCACTTCCGGCACTTTACCGATGCCGACGGCGAGCCGATATTCGAGGCATTGCAGGTAAGCTCATTGGCGGGCAATTAATGCCCGCCAAGCTCGATTGGAACCGCCGCGCGCTGATTCCGCGCTTACGAGGAGCCTAAATGTCCGTTCAAACGAATGTGAAGTACGACGTCAAAGACCCCGCTCTCGCCGCCGAAGGCCTGCGCCGCATCGAGTGGGCTGACCGCCAGATGCCGGTGCTGCGGCTGATCCGCGAGCGCTTCGAGCGGGAAAAGCCCTTTACCGGCATTCGCATGGGCGCCTGCCTGCACGTGACCACAGAGACCGCCAATCTCGTCCGTGCGCTCAAGGCCGGCGGTGCCGAGGTGGCGCTGTGCGCCTCCAATCCGCTGTCCACCCAGGACGACGTGGCGGCGGCGCTGGCGACCGAACACGGCATCTCGACCTTTGCCATCACCGGCGAAGACAACGTCACCTATTACAAGCACCTCAACGCCGTCCTGGACACGCGGCCGCAGCTGACCATGGACGACGGCGCGGACCTGGTCTCGGCGCTGCACAAAGACCGCAACGACCTGGCGGACCAGGTCATCGGATCAACCGAGGAAACGACGACCGGCGTCATCCGGCTCACGGCCATGGCCAAGGCCAAGGTCCTCAAGTTCCCGGTCATCGCGGTGAACGAGGCCAACACCAAGCACATGTTCGACAACCGCTACGGCACCGGCCAATCGACGCTCGATGGTGTCATCCGCGCCACCAACGTGCTGCTGGCGGGCAAGACGCTGGTAGTGCTGGGGTATGGCTGGTGCGGAAAGGGCGTGGCCATGCGGGCCAAGGGCATGGGAGCCAATGTGGTGGTGTGCGAGGTCGACCCGCTGCGCGGGCTGGAGGCGGTCATGGACGGCTTCCGTGTGCTGCCCATCGCTCAGGCCGCTAAGGAGGGCGAGATCTTCATCTCCGTGACGGGCAACATCAACGCCATCGACGTCAAGCACATCCTGGCCATGCCCGAAGGCGCTCTGATCGCCAACTCCGGCCATTTCAACGTGGAGATCAATCTGAAGGGGCTGCAGGAGGTCGCGGGTGAGGGCCGGCGTGTGCGTGAGTTCGTGGATGAGTACCTGCTGCCGAGCGGCAAGCGAGTCTACGTCCTGGGCGAAGGGCGGCTGATCAACCTGGCGGCTGCGGAGGGCCACCCCGCCGTCGTCATGGACATGAGCTTTGCCAACCAGGCGTTGTCGGCTGAATACGTGGTAAAGAACCACGCCAAGCTGAAGAAGCAGGTCTACATGGTGCCCAAGCACATCGACGACGAGATCGCGCGGCTGAAGCTCAAGGCGATGGGCGTGAAGATCGATACCCTGACTCCGCGCCAGCGGAAGTATCTCAATTCGTGGGAGGAAGGAACCGAGTAGCGCGGTCGCGAGACGATGAGCGCATTGCCCGGGCTGTTCCGGCACTTCGCTCGGCCCTCGCTACTCGGCATGAACACATGAGCGGAACGACGTTTACCGAAGCCAAGCAGAGCTTTTTCACCAGCGAGAGCGTGACCGAGGGCCACCCCGACAAGATCTGCGATCAGATCTCCGACGGCGTGCTCGACGCGCTGCTGGCGCAGGATCCGATGTCGCGCGTGGCCTGCGAGACGGCCTGCACCACCGGACTGGTGCTGGTGATGGGCGAGATCACGACCAGCGGCTACGCCGACATTCCCGGCATCGTGCGCTCCACCATCGCCAACATCGGCTACGACCATTCCGACTATGGCTTCGACGCGCATACGTGCGGCGTGAGCGTTGCGCTGGACAAGCAGTCGCCTGACATCGCCATGGGCGTGGATCGAGCGCTCGAGGCGAAGACCGGCGAGATGTCCGAGGACGAGATCGATGCCATTGGTGCCGGCGACCAGGGCATGATGATTGGCTTCGCCTGCAACGAGACGCCGGAGCTCATGCCGATGACCATTGCCGTGGCTCACGAGCTGGTGCGCCAGCTGGCCCGCGTCCGCAAGCAGAAGCAGCTGCCCTACCTGCGGCCGGACGGCAAGAGCCAGGTGACGGTCGAGTACTCGCACGGCAAGCCGATCCGCCTGGATACGCTCGTGATCTCGACGCAGCACGACCCGCAGCCGAGCCACGACCAGATCTTCCACGACGTGAAGGAGCTGGTCATCACGCCGGTGCTGACCAAGGTGCAGGCCGGCTCCGGCGTCGGCCCCGATGCCCGCACGAAGTACTACGTCAACCCCACCGGCAGGTTCGTAACCGGCGGTCCCCAGGGCGATTCGGGGCTGACGGGACGAAAGATCATCGTGGATACCTACGGTGGCATGGCCCGGCACGGCGGCGGCGCCTTCTCGGGGAAGGATCCGACAAAGGTCGATCGCTCGGCGTCGTACATGGCCCGCTACGTAGCCAAGAACGTGGTCGCCGCCGGCCTGGCCGACCGCTTCGAGATGCAGATCGCCTACGCCATCGGCGTTGCCCGCCCCCTCTCGGTCTTCTGTGAGACGTTTGGCACCGAGCACGTTGCCAAGGAGCGCATCACCGAGCTGGTGCTGGAGCACTTCGATTTTCGTCCGGCGGCGATCATCCGCGACCTGCGCTTGCGCCGGCCTATCTACCAGCCCACCGCCGCCTACGGCCACTTCGGCCGCACCGACGTGGAGCTGCCCTGGGAAGAGACCGACAAGGCCCACGCGCTGGCCACCGCGGCCGGCCTGAAGTAAGGGCGCCGCTCGAGCCGACCGCCGAACAGCGCTCAGCTCCCGTCATACTCGGCCAGGTGCACGTAGCAATCAGCGATCAATCCGAGGCCGGGAAGGTCGCGCCGGCTCTGCCGCTGCTGCCGACGACCGTTGTGGGCTCCTACTCTATTCCCGAATGGCTGGAGCGGGCTAAGACGGACTATTTCCAGCGCCGCATGTCGGGCGAGTACCTGGACCAGATCCACGACGTGGTGGTCAAGGCGGCGCTGAAAGACCAGGAACTGGCGGGCATCGACATCGTCTCCGACGGTGAGCTCCGGCGCGACAATATGATCGATTACTTCACCTCGCGTATGCCGGGAGTGGAGATCGACCAGCGCGCCAAGCCGTACTTCTACGACTACTACGACAGCGTGGTCCGGCACCGCCTGCCGATGGGCACGCTGCGGCTCACCGACGAGTTCCGCTTCGTACGGACGCACACTGCCAAGCGTGTCAAGTATTCGGTCACCGGGCCGTTTTCCCTGATGCGGCGTGTCCGCAACGAGTTCTACGGCAGCGACTGTGAGCTGGCCATGGACGTCGCCCGGATCATGAACGCCGAGCTCAAGACGCTGGTGGCTGCCGGCGCCGACTACGTTCAGGCCGACGAGCCGTACCTGTCGGGCTTTCCCGAGGACATTGGCTGGGGAGTGCAGGCGATCAACGTCCTGTTCGACGGCGTGGAGGCGCATCGAGGGCTGCACATCTGCTACGGCAACCGCTACGGCAAGCCCAACTTCGAGGGCAGCTATCGCTACCTCTTTCCGGCGATTTTGGATGCTCACGTGCACCAGCTCACCTTGGAGTTCGCCCGCAAAGGGCCCGACGACCTCGACCTGCTGCGCGAGTACGACTTCCCGTTCGAGCTGGGCGTGGGCGTCATCGACGTGAAGAGCGCCGAGGTGGAGTCCCCGGAGCTGGTGGCGCAGCGCATCCGCCAGGTCCTCGACTACCTCCCGGCCGAACGTGTGTACGTGAATCCCGATTGCGGGCTGCGCCACGTGCCGCAGGAGGCGGCATTCCGCAAGCTCCGGGCGATGGTGGCGGGAGCGGAAATGGTTCGGACCGAGATCACCGGCCGGCCTCCTTCGGCCGGCGCCGTCTAGCGTGAGCCGCGCCACCTATCGGGCGGATCAGGTTGGCAGCCTGCTCCGGCCTCCCGACCTGTTGAAGGCGCGGGCGGACTTCGCCGAGGGCAAGATAGGTCCCTCGGACCTGCGTTACGAGGAGGATCGGGCCATCCTCGAGATCCTGGCGGTTCAGCGCCAGACGGGCATCGACATCCTGACGGATGGCGAGCTCCGCCGCGGGGGGTGGCTGACGGACGTGGCCGAAGGGATCGAAGGTTTCGAGCGGCGCGCTGTCTCGCCGCCATGGGCGGGACGCGCCGGAAGCTCAGAGCCAAGCGAGGAGTACGTCGTGTGCGGCAAGCTGCGGCGGCGCCGCCCGCTCGCCCTGGAGCAGGCCAAGTTCCTGCAGCGCCACGCCGGCGCCGCCTTCAAGGTCACGCTGCCCGCGCCCTCGACGTTCATGCCCTGCTTCCGGCCGGAGATCAGCGGCCCGGCCTATCCAGCCGTGCAGGACATGCTGCGCGATCTGGCGGGCATCGTGCGGGACGAGCTTTCGGCGCTGGCAGCGCTGGGCGTGCCCTACCTTCAGCTCGACGCTCCGCGGTACGCCCGCTGCGCCGGCCCGGAGCTACGGCAGATGCAGGCCGAAGGTGTCGCTGCGGACCGCTGGCTGCAGCTGGCTGTCGAAGCCGACAACAGCTGCCTGGCAGGCATGAGGCGCCCCGGTCTCACGCTCGGGCTGCACGTATGTGGTGAAGCCGGCGGCGGCTTGCTGGCTCAGGCTGGCGCGCACCGGGTAGCCGAAACGCTGTTTGGGGCACTGGACGTCGATCGCTTTCTGCTGCGGTGCGACACGGAACGATGCGCATTCGAGCCGCTGCGCTTCGTCCCAGCGGATAAGACCGTCGTCCTGGGGCTGATCGATGCCGGACGCGCCGAGCTCGAGTCCGCGGGCCTGCTGCGGCGGCGGATTGAGGAAGCGGCCCGGCAGGTGCCGCTCGATCGGCTGGCGCTGAGCCCAGGGTGCGGCTTTGCTCCCATCGCGACGGGCAACCCGATCGACTGGGACGACCAGCGCCGCAAGCTGGAACTGGTCGTTCGGACGGCGCGCAGCGTCTGGGGCTAAGCGCGGGCATGGAGCCTGCGTTTGGGCCATTCAGGTCCCCTGCTATCAGCCAGAAGGCCTATTGCCTCTCGCGAGCTTTTGGAAGATGATGAATAGGGGGAGATGGCACATCGTTTGCGGGCCTTCGTTCGTATCTATTGATGAGTGATAAACAAAACAACTTGGACCGAAACATGGCCGTGCAGGACCCTTTGAAGGCTGAGGGGCCGTACGGTGAGCGGATCGTGGAGGACATCGACTTCCGCGATGCGCGGGTGAAGGCCGAGCTCGAAGAGGTTGAGGAAGAGCCGGGAGCGGACGACGCCCTGGCGACCTACCTGCGTGAGATCCGGCCTGTGCCGCTGCTCACCGCCGCCCAGGAAGTAGACCTGGCCAAGCGCATTGAAGACGGCGATATGGATGCCATGCAGCATTTCATCCTCGCCAACCTGCGCCTGGTGGTCAATATCGCCAAGAAGTATCAAGGTCGCGGCTTCTCGCTGCTGGACCTGATCCAGGAAGGCAACATCGGCTTGATGCGGGCGGTGCAGAAGTTCGACTGGCGCCGCGGCTACCGCTTCTCGACCTATGCCACGTGGTGGATCCGCCAGGCGATCACCCGCGCCTTGGCGGAGCGCAGCCGAACGATCCGCCTGCCCATCTTGATGGGCCAGGCGATTACCAAGGTGCGCGACGCGACAGAGCGGCTGACACAGACCCTGGGCCGCGATCCGACCGAGGAAGAGGTGGCCCAGGAGTTGGGCGTGACCGTGGTCGAGCTTGACGAGATGCTGCGCAGCGCCGCGGCCCCAGTGTCCCTGGAAACGCCCGTGGGCGAGGACGAGACGGACGTGCTGGGCGACCTGCTGCCGGATGAGAACGCGATCGCCCCTGAGGAGCGCGCCTTCGAGCGCACGCTGAAGGAGGAGGCCAACCACGCTCTGCAGGAAACGCTCAGCAACCGCGAGCGGCTGGTCCTGCAGCTGCGCTTCGGCCTGGGCGACGGACAGGTGTACCCGCTGGAGAAGATCGGCGAGCAGCTGGGCCTAACCCGCGAGCGCGTGCGCCAGATCGAGAACGAAGCCCTGCGCAAGCTGCGCACCGCGGCCGCCACCGCGCACCTCAAGGAGTTTCGCTGAGCCCTATCCCCTGACCCCTAGATCTTGAATTCGTCGAGGGTGTTGGGGGCGAAGAGCTCTTCAACGGTCATGCGGCGGCGGGACAGGCCCTGTTCGTAGGAGTACTCGACGAACTTCTCCAGCGTCGGACGGCTCTGGTCGACGCCGTAGGGCCAGAAGTCGGGGCCGATCAGCGCCTTGGCTCGCTCCAGCCCCGGCCACATCCAGGGTAGGGCGTATTGCAGGGCCGAGGTGTGATCCATCTCGCGCAGGCAGTGGTTCTTGGCCGCCAGGAAGGCTTTGTACAGGTTCATGGCGATCCACGGGTTGGCCTCGTACACGTCCTGACGGATGGCCAGCACGTGCATGATCGGGAAGATGTGCGTTCGCCGGTAGTATTCGGCCTCGACCGTCTCGAAGTCGGGGAACAGGCGGACGAGCGTGCCGTCCCCTCTGTTGGCCACGGGCGGGATGCGCGCGCCCATGTAGGCGTCCAGCTCGCCTGACTCGAGCATCTCGTTGAGCGTGCGATGGGTCGGGATCGGGGTCACGTGCACGTCCGGCGGCAGCTCCAGCGCCAGCTTCTCCTCGCGGCCGGGATCGGACACGCCGCCGGTGAACCACTCGACGTCCCGCGGGTGCACGCCGTAATCGTCCTGCAGCAGACCGCGTGCCCACACCGCGGCCGTCATCTGGTATTCCGGCACGGCCATGCGCTTGCCCTTCAGGTCCTCGGGCCGCTTGATGCCCTTGGCCGGGTTCACGAAGATGCAGTTGTGCCGGAAGTAGCGCGAGGGGAAGACGGGGATGGCGATGAGCGGCAGCTGGTCGCGCGAGCGGCCCATGACGTAGGACGAGAGGGAGACCTCGGAGACGTCGAACTCGAAATGGTGCAGCTGTCGCCAGAAGATCTCCTCGACCGGCAGGTCGATCATGCGCAGATCGATACCCTCAGCCCGGATTGTTCCGTCTCTCAACGCCTGGACGCGGTCGTATCCGTGGCAGGCCACGGTCAGGGGAAGGTTGTTAGACACTGAGCGCTCCGAAATAGTTGATGATGGCCGCCTTGAGCGGCTCGGCGTGTTGGTTGAAGAAGTGGTCCGCGCCCTCGACGATCTCGAGGGTCTTCGGCTCCGCGACGCCGGCGAACCAGCGCCTCATGCCGGCCGGCGGGCCGTATTCGTCCAGCTCGCCCTGCACGAACAGTTTGGGCTTCGTCGACTGGCGGATCGCTTCCAGCGACAGCGGCGTCGTTGACACCGGCAGGCCGACAGCGCACAGCGCCGGCACGCGCGGGTCCGCTGCCCCGACCGTGAGCCCAACCACGGATCCGAACGAAAAGCCGGCCAGCACGATGCCATCGCGTCCCATGAAGTCGAGCGCGGCGCGCACGTCGTCCTGCTCGCCGATGCCGTCATCGTAAGCGCCGCTGCTGGCGCCCACGCCGCGGAAGTTGAAGCGCAGCACCGGCCAGCCCAGGGAGCCGAACGCCTTGGCAGCGTGGAAAACGGTCTTGGTGTGCATCGTGCCACCGAACTGCGGATGCGGATGGCACACGATGGCGGCGAGCTTGGCGTCGGGCTCACCCGTCTGTAGGAGCCCTTCGAGCCTGCCGTGGGAGATGGGAATCTCGACGCGCTGCAGCAAACCGGCCGGAGTGACGATACGGCGATTGTAAGGCAGGAGGTCGCGAGGCGACCTCCTGCTACGCTAACGCGGCGATGCCGTCCGTTGGCTACAGCCCGGCAGATTGCGAGCGGTGGACCCCGGAAGCGGGCAAGCCAGGGGACGAGCGCAGCCCGTGGGAGATCGATCGCGCTCGAATCCTGCACTCGGCCGCTTTCCGCCGGCTGCAGCGCAAGACGCAGGTGTTCGCGCCGGCCGAGGGTGACTTCTTCCGCACTCGCCTGACGCACTCCATCGAGGTGTCGCAAATCGCCAAAGGCATCGCGCTGCGCGTCGGCGCCGACCCGACCCTGTGCGAGGCCGCCAGCCTGGCCCACGACATCGGCCATCCGCCCTTTGGTCACGCCGGCGAACGCGTGCTGAACGAGTGCATGGAAGGCTTTGGCGGGTTCGAGGGCAACGCCCAGAACCTGCGGGTGCTGGCGACCCTGGAGGTGAAATCGGATGCGTACCCTGGGCTAAACCTCACCCGGGCCACGCTCGACGCGCTGCTCAAGTACAAGCGCAGCTACGCGGAGGCGCGATCCTCCGGACGGGCCAAGTTCTTCTACGACGACGACCTCGGCCTGGTCGAGTGGCTCTGCGCCGGGCGGAGGGAGGAGCGGACGTCGTTCGAGTGTCAGATCATGGACTGGGCGGACGACGTGGCCTATTCGGTGCACGATGTCGAGGATGGGATGTGGGCGGGCCTGATTCAGCGTCGACGCCTGGCCGGCGATGGGCTGGCGGAAGCGATCGCGCGGGCCGTACCGCGGGCAGACGCTCGATGCATCGAAGCGGTCATGGCCGAGCTGCGGCCGGTCGTGCTGGCGTCCGGCGAGCGGGAGCGCAAGGCGGTCCGCAAGATGTGGTCGTCGAAGGTCATTTACGAGATGGTGCACGCGGCCTCGGCCAGGCAGGTGGCCGACGCGGGCCGGGGGCCGCGCTACGGCTGGGCGCTGGAGGTGGATCCCGGCGTGCGTCTCAAGAGCGAGGTGCTCAAGGCGCTGGCCGGCGAGCTGGTGTTCAACCACCGCCGCGTGGCCTCGGTGCAGCCCGCGGCGAACCGCATCGTCGGTCAGCTCTTCCAGCGGCTCGTCTCATCGCCTTCAGATGCGCTCTTCCCCAGGGACGTGCGGGAACAGCTCCAGGAGGCGGCTGCCAGCCGCGAGCGGATCGTGTGCGATTACGTCTCGGGCATGACCGACGACTTCGCCCGGCGCATCTTCACCCGCCTCGTGCGCCGGCCCCCAAGCTAGCGATCGATGCCGGCGCCCATGGCCAGGGCGATGGCGCCGACGAGGCCGGCGTCCTGGCCGAGGCCGGGAGGGCGGATGCGCACCCCCAAGGCAGGAAGCGACATGGCGGTTCGGAGCACGCGCTCGCGGACGGGCCCGAACAGCAGATCGCCGGCCTCGGCCACGCCTCCGCCAATGATCACGATCTCCGGGCTGAAGAGGTGGATGAGATTGACCACGGCGATCCCGAGCGTGTCGGCGGCGTGGAAGAAGATCCGGCTGGCGAGCTCGTCGCCTTCTCGCGCCGCCTGCGCCACGACTTCCGCGGTAACGCCGTCCAGCTTTCCGCCGGCCAGCGTCATCATGCGGCCGGCCGTCACAGTGCCGAGTGCGGCCGTAGCCGCTCGGGCGATGCTGCTGCCGGAGCAGATGGCCTCCACGCAGCCCCGATTGCCGCAGCCGCAGGGCGGGCCGTTGGGGTCCACCACGGTGTGGCCGATCTCGCCGGCGGTGGTGTTGAAGCCGTCGATCAACCGTCCGTGGGAGATGATCCCAGCGCCGACGCCCGTGCTGACCGTCACGTAGATCAGATGCTGTGTCTGCCCGTGCCCGCCGAACAGCCATTCCCCCAGGGCGGCGGCATTGGCGTCGTTGTGGACGCGGACCGGCAGGCCGAGGCGATCCTCGAGCAGCTCCTTGAGCGGCACGTCGTCCGTGGTGAGGTTCACCGGGTGGAACAGCACGCCGGTCCGGGCGTCGAGCGGCCCGGGCGCGCCTACGCCCAGGCAGGCCACGCCGGCGCGTTCGCCGCCCATGGCTTCGCCCACGACTTCGATCATCCGCTCGACGATGCGCTCGGATCCGAGGCCGCGTTCGGTCAACGCATCCGAGCGGCGAACCATCTTGCCTTCGCTATCTGCCAGGGCCGCTCGCATGCGGGTGCCGCCCAGATCGATGCCTGCGTAGTAGATGGCCATCAGCTCAGAAGGCTGGATCGTTGCTCCGTCATCGGGCGCGGGCGATGGCCGCCGACTGGGCGCGGAGCTCGAGCGCGTCGTCCAGCGGTTCCAGCGTGATCTCTGGGCCGTACTTGCGCCGCAGGGCTTGCAGCAGCAGGTAATCCGTGAACCACGGGTTCTTGGGCAGCAGCGAACCGTGCATGTAGGTGCCGAAACAGTAGCGATAGCGGGCGCCTTCCTGCCCATCCTCGCCGTTGTTACCGAAGCCCTTCAGCACGCGGCCAAGGGGCTCGCATTTGCCCAAGCGCGTCCTTCCGCCGTGGTTTTCGAAGCCCACCAGCACGCCCCCGCTCGTTGCGTCGCCGTCGGGGAGGTGCGCTTCCACCACGATGTTGCCAATGCAGCGCCGAGCCTTGTCGGACGGAGCGACCGTGCTGGCGTCCAGGATGCCCAGGCCCTGGATGCTCGAACCGTCCGCGTCTCGATAGCCGTGGCCGAGCTGCTGGAAGCCGCCGCACACGGCCAGCACCGGCACGTCCTCCTCCACCGCCCTCACCAGCGTCTCCCCCTTCAGCTCCAGGAAGTCGCGCTCGATCAGGCGCTGCTCGCGATCTTGCCCGCCGCCGAACATGACCAGGTCCGGCAGCTGGTCCAGGCGCGCGCCCTTGGGCAGGCGCCAGACCTCCAGCGCGATGCCGCGCCACTCCGCCCGCCGGGTCAGCGCGATGACGTTGCCGCGGTCACCGTAGATGCTCATGCTGTCGGGGTACAGCCAGGCCAGGACCAGGTTCATGGGGCGGATTGTGGCCACATCAATCTTCCCAGAACTGGCCGGCGGCGCCCATGTCCGTGAGCGTCCGGCGCAGGTCGAGCATGGCGGTGTAGGTGGGGACAGCGTATGCCCGTCCGCCATCAGGTGTGCGGGCCAGGAGCGCACGGATAGCGGCCTCCTGGTTGCCTTCCAGCGGCAGCTCGCTCGTGGGGAAGCCGGCGTACTTCAGGCGCACGGCCAGGTCCTCCGCACGAGTGCCGCCGAGGATCACCGTGCGGCAGCGGCCGGCCAGCAGCTCGAAGTCCACGTCCCAGATCCAGGACACGTCCTCGCCGTCGGCGACGCGGTCGTTCAGCACCAGGTAAAGGTTGAGGGGATCCGGGTCCAGCAGCAGCGTGCGGATGACCTCATTGCAGCCAACCGGGTTTTTGGCCAGCATCAGCCGCAGCTGCCGCCCGTCGAGGCGCATGGTCTCGGTTCGCCCGAAGGCGGCGGTGAAGCCGCCCACCGCCGCCGAGACCTGCTCGCCGGCTGCCCCCAGGGTCAGAGCGGCAGCCGCGGCGGCTAGGACGTTATAGGCGTTATACAGGCCGGGCAGGTTGGCCTCGATAGCCAGCTCGTGGCTTTCCGCCCGCAGGCGCAGCTGTGTGGGCCCGGCCGGGTCCAGCCTGATGCCGGTCAGCGCAAAGCTGGGGTCGGGTCGCCTCCAGCCGCAAATGGGACAGCAGTAGTGGCCCAGGTGGCCGAGATACACGGCCTCGAAGTCGAGCTGGCCGGAGCAGCGCGGACAATAGAGCGAGTCAGCCGCGTGCTGCATGTCCGTCTGACGGTGATCCACGGTCTCCAGCCCGAAGAACACCGTTCGGCACGCCAGCGACGCTCCAATCGAGGCTACCAGCGGATCGTCCGCGTTCAGCACCGCTGTGGCGCTGGCCGGCAGGGTAGCCAACGCCTGCTGCCAGCGTGAGGCCAGCGTGTTGAGCTCACCGTAACGGTCCAACTGATCTCGAAAGAGGTTCAGGCAGAGCACCAGCCGCGGTTTCAGCTCCCGGATGGCGGCGGGCAGCACTGCCTCGTCGACCTCGAACAGGCCCGAGTCCCCATGCTGGGACAGCAGAGCGGTGGTGACGCCGGCCATGAGGTTCGCGCCGGCCCGGTTGTGCACGACCCTGTACCCAGCGCCGCGCAGCATCGCGGCCAGCAGCCGGCTGGTGGTGGTCTTGCCGTTAGTGCCGCTGACGAGCACGCATCCCCCCGCCAGCCGAGCCGCCAGATGCCGCGTGACCCGCGCATCGATGCGGCGAGCAACCGCTCCCGGTATGGTCGTTCCACCGCCAAGGCGCAGACGGCGCGAGGCCAGTCCGGCGGCCCGCCCCACGGCGACGGCCACCGTATGCCTGAGCGGCAGCGCCTGCATGTCCTTTGGGATTGTAGGCGCGCTCCGCGGGCTTGGCCCAGCCGGGTCAGTCTCTACAATCGAAGGCTGGATGCGATCTCGAGCCATGAGCCACCAGGCCGCGTGAGCGTGTCCGTCCGTCTGGCGCCGCAGCTGTCAGCCGAAGAGGTACCCCAGGTGCGTACGCTGATCGACGTAGCGCGGCAGCATGACGGGGCAGCCGCAATCGGGGAACACAAGTTCCTGCGGGTAACTTCTGGCAGCGCCACCGGCGTGCAGGCCATCCTGGCGACCGAGGGAAACCGGCTGGTGGGCTATGCCAACGTCGAGCGCTTCCCGGTCAAGGGCGGCAGCCGGCTGTCGGCCGAGATGGTGGTCCATCCCGACGCCCGGAGGCGTGGCACGGCCAGCCGGATGCTGGAAGCGATCATCAACGAGGGCCGGCGGCGCGAGGTCGATCGGCTGGACGTGTGGGCCTACCGCCAGCTGTCGGGGACCCGCGAGCTGGCGGCCAAGTTCGGCCTTCAACCGAGCCGCACGCTGCTGGAGATTCGCATGCCCCTGCCCGAAACGCTTCCGGAGGCCTTCTTGCCGGAGGACGTCGAGCTGCGCAGCTTCGTCCCCGGCCGCGACGAGGCCGAGTGGCTGGAGTTGAACAACCTGGTCTTCGAGCATCATCCCGAGCAGGGCAGCTGGGACGAAGAAGACCTGGCCCTGCGGCTCAAGCAGCCGTGGTTCGATGGGCGCGATTTCCTGGTCGCCGCCAAGCAGGGGCGCCTGGTTGGCTTCAACTGGCTCAAGCTCGACCATGCCTCCCGAGTCGGTGAGATCTACGTCATCGGTGTGCACCCGAGCGAGCGCCGGCGGCATTTCGGGCGGGCGCTGACGATCCTTGGTCTGGAGCACATGCGCCGTCGCGGCATGACCCAGGCCACGGCCTACGTCGACGCGCTCAACAGCGGCGCGCTGGCGATGTACTACGCGCTGGGCTTCACGCTCGACCACACCGACCTGTGCTACTCGAAGGCACTGAAGGACGGCCGAGCTGACTGACTTCGGGATGCGGCTGGCGACGGCGGCCGACAGGGCTGCTTGGAACGACTTTGTGGCCGGGGCGGGCAATGGACACGTCCTCCAGACGTGGGAATGGGGTGAGTTCAAGTCGGCCTATGGCTGGCGGCCGGTCCGGCTGTTGTTCTCGGAAGGTGCCGAGACAGTGGCCGCGGCGTCGATGCTGGTACGAAAGGTCGGACCGGTTTCGATGTGCTATGTGCCCAAGGGGCCGGTGCTGGACTACGGGCGTGCCGGCCTGGCCGCCCACGTCCTGTCGGCCGTGGTGGACCGGGCCCGCAGGCTGGGCGCCATCTACGTCAAGATCGACCCGGACATCTCGGCGGAGGACGAAGCTGCGCTGGCGGTCCTGGGCAAGCAGGGCTTCGTCCGCTCGAACGAGCAGATCCAGCGGCCCAACACCATGATGCTGGACATCAGCGGATCGGAGGACGACGTCCTCAACCGCATGAAGCCCAAGTGGCGCTACAACATCCGCCTGGCGGAGAAGCGCGGCGTGGAGGTCGTCCCGGCCGGTCCGGATGACTTCGCCGACTTCTACCAGGTCTACAGGGCGACCGGCGAGCGTGATTTCTTCATCATTCGGCCCTACGACTACTGCCGCCTGGAGTGGCAGCTGTTCCTGGAGGCGGGCATGGCCTCCTTCTGGCTGGCGCGCTACGAAGGCCAGACACTGGCCGGGATCATGCCCTTCGCGCTTGGCAAACGCGCCTGGTACATGTTCGGAGCCTCCGGCAACGAGCACCGCAACGTGATGCCCAATCACCTGCTGCAGTGGCGGGTGATCCAATGGGCCCGCGCACAGGGCTGCACTGAGTACGACATGTGGGGCGCACCGGACACGCTAGCCGAGGACCAGCCGCTGTGGGGCGTGTACCTGTTCAAGCAGGGGTTCGGCGCCAACTTCGTGCGCTGGGCCGGGGCGCACGACCGCGTGCTTCGTCCCGGCCTGCACCTGCTGTGGACGAGAGGCCTGCCGGCGTACATGCGGGCTCTTCGCCGATTGAAGCGCGAGCGAACCGACGAGCGACAGCTCATCGGAGCCTAGGGTGGCTCGCTCGCGGCTCAACGTCTGCTGAGGGGGCTGGCGTGGGGCGTCTGTTCGTGGTGTCGACTCCGATCGGCAATCTGGAGGACGTGTCGCTGCGGGCGCTGCGGGTGTTGAAGGAGGTCAGCCTCATCGCCGCCGAGGACACGCGGGTGACGCGCAAGCTGCTGAGCCGCTACGACGTCCACACCCGGCTGGTGCCGTATCACGAGCACAATAAGGCCTTTCAAACCGCCAATCTGCTGCGGGCGCTCGAGGCCGGCGACGTGGCGCTGGTGTCGGACGCCGGCACGCCCGTGCTGTCCGATCCGGGGCAGGAGCTGATTCGCGCAGCCATCGAGAGCGACATCGAGGTCGTGGCGGTCCCGGGGGCGTCGGCCATCACCCATGCGCTTACGGTGTCCGGTCTCGATGCCGAGCCCTTCCTGTTTGCCGGCTTTCTGCCTCCCTCGGGCAGGGATCGCCGCGAGCGCCTGGCGGAGCTAGCCCAAGCGCGGGCCACGCTGGTGCTGTTCGAAGCTCCGCATCGCGTCCGCCAGACCCTGGCCGAGCTGTTCGAGGCCTTTGGCGACCGCCGGGTGGCTGTCTGCCGCGAGCTCACCAAGCTGCACGAGCAGATCATCCGGACCCGCCTGAGCGCGGCCGCCGAAACCGTCCCCGAACGGGGCGAATTCACCCTGGTAATAGAGGGAGCGCCTCCTCCTCTGCCGGCCGAGCTGTCGTCGGCGGAGGAGCGCCTGCGCCAGCTTCTGGCCGGGGGCATGAGCCACAAGGACGCCGTCGATCTCGTCTCAGCTGAGCTCAGTCTGCCCCACCGCCAGGTTTATCGTCTGGCGCTGAAGCTCTAGGAGAGCCTCTATGATCGACGTAACTCCGTGACAAAGCACTTCTACCTCACCGCCGCTATCGATTACATCAACGGCGCTCCTCACCTGGGTCACGCCTACGAGAAAATCGGTGCCGACGCGCTGGTTCGCTACAAGCAGCTGACCGGCTACCAGACCTGGTTCGTGGTCGGCAGCGACGAGCACTCGATCAACATCCTGACCAAGGCGGAGTCGCTGGGACGGGATCCGCAGGACTTCTGCGACGAGATGGCGCGCGTGTTCCAGGACGCGTTCGACCGGCTGAGCATCGGTTACTCCATCTATGCGCGTACCAGCAGCGAGGCCAACGTCAAGACCGCGCAGCACTTCCTGCAGAAGTGCTACGACAACGGCTACATCTACTCAGGCGTCTATCACGGTTGGTACTGTCCTTCGTGCAACCGTTTCTACAAGCAGGAAGAGCTGCTGCCGGGCAACGTGTGTCCTGAGCACAAGCGGCCCATCGATGAGCTGGACGAGCCCAACTACTTCTTCAAGCTGTCGCAGTTCCAGGACCGGCTGCTGGAGCATTACGAGCGGCACCCGGAATTCATCCAGCCGGAAAGCCGGCGCAACGAGATGATCAACGTCATCAAGGGCGGACTGGACGACTTCTCGGTGTCCAGGTCGACGGTCAAGTGGGGCATCCCCGTGCCGTTCGATCCGTCGCAGGTGATCTACGTGTGGTTCGATGCCCTGCTGGACTATGTCTCCGGGGTGGGCTTTGCCGACAACCGAGAGCGCTGGGAGACGTTCTGGCCGTGCGACGTGCACGTCATCGGCAAGGACATCACCCGCTTTCACGCCATCTACTGGCCGGCCATGCTGATGGCCGCCGGGGAGGAGCTGCCCAAGCGCGTTTTCGCCCACGGCTTCATCAACCTGAAGGGTGAGAAGATGAGCAAGAGCGCGGGCGTGCTGGTCGATCCGCTGGATCTGGCGGATCAGTTCGGCGCTGACGCCGTGCGCTACACGCTGCTGCGCGAGGTGCCCTTCGATCGCGACGGCGACTTCTCGATGGAGGCGTTTCAGAACCGCTACAACGCCGACCTGGCCAACGACCTGGGCAACCTGGTGAACCGTACGGCGAACATGATCAAGCGCTACTTCGGCGGAGCGGTGCCGGCGGCGGGCGACCTCGAAGAGCTGGACCGCGATCTCCTGGCTGCCGCCGAGGCCACGGTGGCGGCGATCGATCCGCTGATGGAGGCGCTGGACTTCAGCAACGCCCTGGTGGCCATCTGGGCCTTCGTGGGGCGGGCCAACCAGTACCTGGAGCGAGCCTCGCCGTGGCTCCTGGCGCGTGACCCCGCCAACCGTCCGAGGCTGGAGACCGTGCTGGGCACCACCGCCGAGGCGGTGCGCCTCATCGCCTACCTGGTGCTGCCGTTCATGCCGGCCACTGCCGCCCGCATCGCCTCGCAGCTGGGCTTCGAGCTGCGGACCGAGGCGGACTGGAGCCGCTGGGGCAGCCTGCCCGCCGGCAGCACCATTGGCGCCGTGGAGCCGCTGTTCCCGCGCATCGAAACGGCGCCGGTCTAAGCCGGGGGAACCTGAACGGGCTGGGCCGTGCTGACTGATACGCACTGCCACGTGCAGCTGCGCGAGTACGACCGGGACCGCGACGAGGTGCTGCGGCGCGCCCTGGAGTCCGGCGTCGATACGCTCATCTGCGTCGGCTACGACGCGTCCTCGAACCAGCGCGCCCAACGGCTGACCGGGGATCGAGTCAATGGGCCGGGGAGGCCGCGGCTGTACGCCACGGCAGGCCTCCATCCGCACGACGCCAAGGATTTCTCGCCCGCCTTCCTCGACGGCGTCCGCGCGCTGGCGGCGGCCGGCCGGATCGTCGCGGTGGGGGAATGCGGCCTCGACTTCTACCGCAATCTCAGCACGCCGGAGCAGCAGCGGCTGGCTTTCGCCGCCCAGATCGAGCTCGCCGCGGAGCTGGACCTGCCGCTCGTCGTCCACGACCGCGAGGCGCACGAGTCCGTGGCGGAGCTGCTCGAGCGGCACGGCGCCCGCAGTGGCGTGATGCACTGCTTCTCCGGCGACTGGGAATTCGCTCGGCGCTGCCTCGACCTCGGCTTCTACCTGTCCATTGCCGGGCCGGTGACCTACCGCAACGCGGAGGCGCTGCGCGACGTGGCCGCGCGAGCGCCGGCGGACCGCCTGGTGGTCGAGACCGACTGCCCCTTCCTCACGCCGCACCCATTCAGAGGCAAGCGCAACGAGCCCGCACTGGTGCGCCTGGTAGCGGAGGAGGTGGCGCGCATCAGGAAGGAGGACCCGGAGGCGTTCGCGGCCCAGGCCGCGGCCAACGCCCGCGCCTTGTTTCGGCTGCCGGATTGAGCGTCCGACTGCCCAGCGAAAGGCGAGCCGGAATGGCGGTGCGCGAGGCCGCGCACTGCATGAGCGAGATGATGTGTCGGCCGCAGCCGGCTATCGTGCAGCGGGCTGCGGCCCCGCAGAGGTGCCTGTCGAGGCCCCGGGAAACGCGCTATTCGGCGGGAGCTTCCTCCATAGGCTCGGCGGGAGTTTCGGCAGCTGGAGCTTCCGCGGCCGCGGGCACGGCTGCTTCGGCGACCTCGACGGCTGCTACCTCTTCGGTCTTCCTGGGTGGCTGGACCTTGACCACGATCTCCTCAGCCTCGTCGATGATGCGCACCGCGGCCGGAGTCACGAGGTCGCGGACGTGCAGCGCCTGGTCGAGCTCGGCGAGGATCGAGATGTCCACCTCGATGCTGTGCGGGATGTCGCCGGGCAGCGCTTCGACCTGCACGGCTTCGATCTGGTGCAGCAGGATGCCGTCGTGGATCTTCACGCCCGGCGCTTCGCCCACGAAGGTCAACGGCACGCGCACCCGCGTCTTCTCGTCCATACGCACCTGGTAGAGGTCCACGTGGATGAGGCTGCCTGTCACGGGATGCCGCTGGACTTTGCGGACCATCACGTTGTGCGCCCTGCCGCCGGCGGATAGCTTGATGATGCCCGTGGCGCCCGCCTGGTGCAGACTGTGCCTGACGGCCTTCTCGTCCGCCTCGAGAGCCAGCGACGGGATGCCATGCCCGTAGACGTGAAGCGGCACCCTGCCGGAACGGCGCAGGGCCTTGTTTGCTTTGCCGGTTGCGCTCCGGGGGGCGGCTTCCAGCGTCAATGTTTCAGCCATAATGCGCTGATCTTAACCGCCAACGCGGCCCGGCAGCCAGATAGGTAGCTATGCCTGGGGCTTACGCCCGCCGTAGATAACGTAGTCGAGCTGCTTCCAGTAGACGTCCACGGCCTCGTAGCCTGCGGCGCGGAAGAAGGCCAGCTGCCGCTCGATGTCGACCATGTAGCGCACGTGATTCTCGCGCTGGGTCCGTTCGTGCGGGCTGGGATTGAGCCGGCGATAGGCGGCCTGCGGATCGAAGCGGTCGTTGACGCGCTGCCACACGTGCTCCACGGCAGGGTCTGAGGCGGTGACCGGATCGAAGTTGACGTACCAGCCGCCCGGCTTCAGCCGCTCGAAAATCTCCCGGAACAACCCCTGCTTGCGATCGTCGGGCAGATGATGAACGCACTGCGAGGTGACGGCAGCGTCGATGGGCGCCGGAATGCCTTCAGGCCAGCTGGAGGTGCGCATGTCGAACTCGACGTAGCGGTAGCGCCCTTCGTAGGGAGCCATGGCCTTGGCGCCTTCACCCATCATGGCGGGCGAGAAGTCGACCAGCACCGCCGAGGCGTTCGGGTAGAAATCCAGTATCGCCCGGGCGGCCATGCCCGTCCCGGCCCCGAAGTCGACCAAGGTGAAAGCCTCCTGCTGATCGAAGGGCAGCAGCGCCGCGATGAGCTCCAGCTGCGCCGCGCGCTTCTTTTCGCGCACGCCGGCTTCGCTGGCCCAGCGCTTGATCCGCTCCTCGGACTTCCAGATCTCTTCGTTGGTGTCCATCTCTTGTGCCATGGATTCGCATTGTACGGGGCCCGACCTGGCCGAGAAGCTAGCCCGAGGCGATATCATGCAAGTGCCCTAACCGCGTGCTCCGCGAGGCGCACGCCCGGATAGAGCCCAGCTGATTTTCCAGATTGGCCGCCGTTCCGGTAAGGACCGCGGCCAGCGGCCGGAGGACAACGATGCCCGCTGAGCACCCGCCGATCGACAGATTCGGATCGCGCGCTCGTCTCTCGACTCGATCCGGGGAGGTGGTCTATTACCGCCTGCCGCAGCTCGCCAAAGAAACGGGGGCTGAGCTAGACCGCTTGCCGTTCACCATCAAGGTGCTGCTGGAGAACCTGCTGCGCCGCCTGGACGAGTACATCGTTGTGGAAGGCGAGGTAGTGGCGCTGGCGCGCTGGAATCCGGCGCAGAAGGAGGAGCGCGTGCTGGCCTTCCTGCCGGGACGGGTGCTCATGCAGGACCTCACCGGCGTTCCGGCGGTAGTGGACCTGGCGGCCATGCGCGAGGCCGTGGCCAAATGGGGTGGCGACCCCGGCCGGATCAACCCGCTGGCGCCCACAGACCTGGTCATCGATCATTCCGTGCAGGTGGATCGCTACGGCTCGGACGTGGCCTTCGCCTTCAACGTGCAGAGGGAGTTCGAGCGCAACGGCGAGCGCTTCCAGCTCCTCCGCTGGGCGCAGCAGGCGTTCGACAACTTCAGGGTGGTGCCGCCCGGTACCGGCATCGTGCACCAGGTGAACCTGGAATACCTTGCGCCGGTGGTCCTGACCAGGCTGGTCGAAGGCGAGCGCCTGGCCTTCCCGGACACGCTGGTGGGCACGGATTCGCATACCACCATGATCAACGGCCTGGGCGTGCTGGGCTGGGGCGTGGGCGGCATCGAAGCCGAGGCGGTGCTGCTCGACCAGCCGCTCGAGCTGGTGACCCCGGATGTGATTGGCCTGCGCTTCAGCGGCTCGCTGCCCGAGGGCGCCACCGCCACGGACCTTGTCCTGACGGTCACCCAGACGCTGCGCAAGAAGGGCGTGGTGGGCCAGTTCGTGGAGTTCTTCGGGCCGGGCGTGAGCCAGCTGAGCCTGGCCGATCGAGCCACTATCTCCAACATGTGCCCGGAGTACGGAGCCACGGCGGCGCTGTTCCCGGTGGACGCCGAGACGCTGCGCTACCTGCGTCTGAGCGGGCGCTCGGAAGAGCAGGTCGACCTGGTGGAGCGCTATACCAAGGAGCAGGGCCTGTTCCGCACGGATGGCGCCCCGGAGCCGCGCTTCAGCGAGACGGTGGAGCTGGACCTGGGCAGTGTGGAGCCCAGCCTGGCCGGCCCCAGCCGGCCGCAGGACCGCGTGGCGCTGGCCGGCGTTGGAAAGAACATTCGCACCGCCTTCCCGGATCGCTTCAGCAATGGCAGCAAAGCCGTGCCGGTGCAGCTCGAGGCCGGCGCGGCCGAGCTCAAGAACGGCTCGGTGGCCATCGCCGCCATCACTAGCTGCACCAACACCTCGAATCCGTCGGTCATGCTGGGCGCCGGCCTGCTGGCCAAGCACGCCGTCGAGCGCGGCTTGCAGGTTCAGCCAACGGTCAAGACCAGCCTGGCCCCTGGCTCGAAGGTGGTCATCGACTACCTGAAGCGCGCCGAGCTGCTGCCGTACCTGGAGAAGCTCGGCTTCAACCTCGTCGGCTTCGGCTGCACGACCTGTATCGGCAACAGCGGGCCGCTGGCCGACGCGGTGGTGAACGCCATTCAGAGCAAGGATCTGGTAGTTGCGGCTGTGCTGAGCGGGAACCGCAACTTCGAAGGGCGCATCCATCCCAACGTGCGCGCGTCCTACCTCGCGTCGCCGCCGCTGGTCGTGGCCTACGCCCTGTCCGGCACGGTGGACGTGGACCTGCAGCATGAGCCCATCGGCAAAGATCGTGACGGGCAGCCGGTGTACCTGCGCGACATCTGGCCCAGCAACGAGGAGGTGCGCGACGCACTGCATCGGGCGGTGACGGCCGAGATGTTCCGCGACGAGTACGGCCACGTGTTCGACGGCGACGAGCACTGGCGCTCGATGAGCATCCCCGAGGGCAAGCTGTGGCAGGGCGACGCCGCCTCGACGTACATCCAGATCCCGCCGTATTTCGAAGGTCTGGGGCCGGAGCCGGTCGCACCGGGCGACATCAACGGTGCTCGGGTGCTGGTCTTCCTGGGTGATTCGGTGACCACCGACCACATCTCACCGGCCGGATCCATCCCCAAGGACAGCCCGGCGGGCAAGTTCCTGATCGAGCATGGGGTCGAGCCGCGCGACTTCAACAACTTTGGCGCGCGCCGAGGCAACCACGAGGTGATGATTCGCGGAACGTTCGGCAACGTTCGTCTGCGCAACAAGCTCACGCCCGATCGGGAAGGGGATTGGACCATCCATCAGCCCGACGGCGAGGTGCAACGCATCTTCGACGCCTCGGCCCGCTACATTGCCGACGGCACGCCGCTGATCGTGATCGCCGGCAAGGAGTACGGCAGCGGCAGTTCGCGCGACTGGGCGGCCAAAGGCACCATGCTGCTCGGAGTCAGGGCGGTGATCGTCGAGAGCTTCGAGCGCATTCACCGCAGCAACCTGGTGGGCATGGGCGTCTTGCCCCTGCAGTTCAACCCCGGCGACAGCGCCGCAAGCCTGGGCCTTACCGGCCGGGAGGTCTACAGTATCGAGGGCATCGCCGCCGGGCTGAAGCCGCGGCAGCAGCTCGAGGTGCGGGCGCGCTCCGAGGACGGTACCGAGAAGCGCTTCCAGGTGCGGGTGCGCATCGACACGCCGGTGGAGATCAAGTACTACCAGAACGGAGGTATCCTGCCGGCCGTCCTGCGCGACATGATGCGCGAGGCCTGACGCCTCTTCGGGCTGCTCCCATGGAGGTGACCGTGAACGTTTACGGCGAGGTGCGCAAGTACCTGACGCCCGGTCGCAAGCCCACCTTCGAGCTGCGTGTGCCGGCCGGCATGGCCGTCAACGACGTGCTGGACTACCTCAAGGTGCCCGAGGACCTGCCGGTGGCGGTGGTCGTGAACGGCATCCATCGCAGCCGGGCTTACCGTTTGGCCGAGGCGGACGTGCTCAGCGTCTTTCCCATGACGGCCTTTGCCGAGCTGGTGGAGCGTACGCAGGCGGCTGGGGCCGGGTCCGAGCCGGCGTGAGCGCTTGCGCCGGGGTGTTGATCGCCGCCGGCGAGTCGACCCGCATGGGTCAACTCAAGGCGCTGCTGCCCTGGCGCGGGACGACGCTGATGGCTTCGCAGCTGACCGAGCTGCGGAGCGCCGGGCTGGATCCGATTGTGGCCGTGCTGGGACATCGGGCCGACGATCTCCGCCGCATCGCCGAGGGCGGCGGCGCGCGGATCGTGCTGAACCGACGCTACCGTGAGGGCAAGTCCACGTCGATCGTGGCCGGCGTGGCCGCCGTGCCGAACGACGCGGAGGCGGCCTTGATCGTAGCTGTCGATCAGCCCTGCCGGGCAGACGTGCTAACCGCTCTGATACGCGCCCATGACGCCGCGAAAGCCGGGATCGTGCTGCCGTCGATCCACCACCGGCGCGGCCACCCGACGCTGTTCGACCGCTCCCTCTTCCCCGACCTGCTGGCTATCAGCGAGGAGCGCTTCGGCCTCCGCGAGGTGATGGAACGCCACGCCGCGGACATCCACTACGTGGAGGTGGAGGACGAGATCGTGCGAGCCAATCTCAATTCACCCGACCATTACCAGGCGGCCTACGAGCGCTGGGGCAAGCTGGACCAAGGCTGAGGCTCCTAGAACGCCAGGGCGTAGCCTTCGCGGCGCGGGTCGGCGCCGGCTTGGAGGACCGAGGTGCGCTGGTCAATCATGATGGCCTGGGCGCCGCCCGTTTCGGATTCCCACGGCTCGCCCACTGTCACGCGATGGCCCTTGGCGCGCAGGCCTTCGACGACGTCGGGCGCGAACCGGCCTTCCAGCAGCAGGCTGCCGTCGGGCAGGTGCCGCCAGCGCGGTCGTTCGATAGCGGCTTGGACGTCGAGTTCCAGGTCCACAAAGGCGACGGTGTGCTGGAAGTTGGTCTGGACCTGGGCGTCGGCGCCCGGCGTGCCGTAGACGGTCCAGGGGCGCCCGTCGCGGAACAGCATGCAGGTGTTGAGGGTCATGGCCGGCCGCTTTCGCGGCTCGACCACGTTCGGGTGGCCCGGCTCGACCGAGAAGCCGGTCATGCGGTTGTTCAGCAGGATGCCTGTGTCGCCGGCCATGAAGTATGAGCCGAAGGGCTGGAACAGGCTCTGGATGAAGGAGACGGCGTTGCCCTGGGCGTCCATGGCGCATAGGTAGGTCGTCTCACCGCCCGTAGGGAGCAGGTCCGGGGCCAGCACGTTACCGGCGGCGCTGCTGCCGATGCGCCGGCGCTGCCGCTCGGCGTGATCCTTGGCCAGCAGCTGCTCGAGCGGGACTGGATGGAAGTCGGGATCGCACAGGTAGCGCGCTCGGTCGGCAAAGGCCAGCTTCTTGGCTTCCACCATGGCGTGGATCCGCTCGACCTCGCTCATCGAGTGGGGGTCGAAGCCCTCGAAGACGTTGAGCTCCTGGCCGATGATGAAGCCCTGCGACGGCGGTGGCTGGCCGTACCAGTCGAGGCCGCGGTAGGTGGTGTGCAGCGGCGCGCTCCAGCGTGGCTGAAAGCCGTTCAGGTCCCGGGCCTGGATGAGCCCACCGGCGGCGGTAACGGCCTCGCCGATTCGCTGCGCCAGCTCACCTTCGTAGAAGACGCTCGCTCCCCGCTGGGCGATAAGCGCCAGCGAGCCCGCGAGCTGCGGCTGCCGCAGCAGATCCGTAGCTGCCGGTACGCGGTCTCCGGGCAGCAGGGCAGCGGCCGTGGTTGGCCAGCGGCGCAGCTGGTCCTGCATCTGTGCGATGTCAGCCGACAGAAGATGGTTGACGGGAAAGCCCTGCCTGGCATAGCCGATCGCGGGCTGCAGCAGGTCGCCGAGCCGGCGTGTGCCGAAGCGGGACAGCACGGACTCCCAGCCGGCCACGGTGCCCGGTACGGACACCGCCGGCGGCCCATGCCGGGGAATCCCCCCGGCGTAACGGTCGAGGGTTGCCGCTGCCGGCGCCGGGCCGTTGGCATCCATGGCCCACAGCTCTTCGGTTCGGGCGTTCCAGAGCACGGCCAGGTTGTGTCCGCCAATGCCGGTCATGGCCACTTTGCATACGGCCAGGACCGCCGCGGCGGCGATGGCGGCGTCGAAGGCGTTGCCTCCTTCCTGCATGACGCGCAGCCCGGCGGCCGAGGCGAGCGGATGTCCGCTGGCGATGGCGCCGTTGCTGCCCATGATGGTGGGCCGGTGCCTGTCCATGTGCGCGGGCAATCGTATCAGCGGGGGCTGACATTCGGCGGCGGACGGGGCCGATGCAAGTTTGCGAGGGCGCGGCGATCTCTTTAGCATTGAGGTAGTACGAATCGCTGGGAGGGAGCCGTGGCGAATCAGGATCGCTTCAAGGGGGAGGCCAAGAAGAAGGCCGCCAGCAGCCTGAAAGAGAAACGCAAGGCCAAGCAGGAGAAGCAGGCAAGCAAGAAGTCGTCGGGCTAGCCTTCAGGGCGAGCCCGAAAGACTCGCTGCTATACTGTCTAGCTGTTCCCCAGACGAGTTTGTCGTAGGAAATACTCTGTTGCCTAAAGTCAAGACCCACAAGGGTACGGCGAAGCGGTTCAAGATCACCGGCACCGGCAAGGTCATGCGGGCCAAGGTTGGGACGAACCACCGCCTCCATAAGTCCAAAGCGACGCAGCGCATGATGAAGCAGGATCTGCTGCTGACCGGCGCCGATGCCGCCCTGGCCAGGAAGCTGCTGCCCGGGCTGAAGAAGAAGTAGGAGGCCGCCCAGATGCCACGCGTGAAGAGGGGCGTTCCCGCTCACAAGAAGCACAAGAAGGTACTCGACGCCGTCAAAGGTCACAAGGGCGCCAAGAGCCGGCTGTTCAGGCCCGCTCACGAGTCCCTGATGAAGTCGCTGCACTACGCCTACCGCGATCGCCGGACCCGCAAGCGGGATTTCCGGCGGCTGTGGATCGTGCGCATCAACGCCGCTGCGCGCCTCAACGGGCTGTCCTACAGCGTGCTGATGAACAAGTTCAAGCAGGCCAACATCGCCGTGGATCGCAAGATCCTGGCGGACCTGGCGGTGCGGGACCCCGAGGCCTTCGCGCAGCTGATTCGGGAGACGGCCGCCAGCGAGTAGTCAGGAAGTCTCCGTTCGGGATCCTGACCTCTGATTACCAGCGCCCACAACCCCAAAATCAAGCTCCTGCGCTCGCTGTCGCAGCGCAAGCAGCGCCGCGTCCACGGTCTGTGCCTGGTGGAGGGCGTGCGGCTGCTGGAGGAAGCGCTCTCGTCCGGCCTGCCGGTGAGCCCCATTCTGTACGCGCCTGAACGGCTGGCGTCCACGGCCCAAGGCCGTGCGCTGCGGCGGCGGCTGGAGCACAGCGCCGAGGCTGAAGAGATCGCCGAGCCTTTGCTCAAGTCGTTGACCGACACTGTGTTCTCGCAGGGTGTGGTCGCGGCTGCCGCGCTGCCGGCAGCGCGGCCCGTCGCGGAGGAGGGTCTGGCGCTGGTCCTCGATGGGATCGCCGATCCCGGCAACGCGGGCAGCATGCTGCGCACAGCCAGAGCGGCGGGGGTCGGCACGGTGGTGGCCACGCAGGCAACTACCGACCTCTGGAGCCCGAAGGCCGTGCGGGCGGGGATGGGCGCGCACTTCCACCTGAACCTGCTGCTCGACGTGCCCTGGCGCGAGATGCCGCTGGCGATCGGCCAGCGGCGCCTGCTGGTGGCTGATGCCCGAGAGGGCGATCCGTACTGGTCGGTGGACTGGACGCGCGCCGCGGCGCTGGTCATCGGCAGCGAAGCGCGCGGCCCGGCGACCGACCTGCCGGCTGCAGATCGGGTGACCATCCCCATGGCGCCGGGCACGGAATCGCTCAACGCCGCGGCCTCGGCGGCGATCCTGCTGTTCGCCGCTCGCCGCGCCGTCGAGGCGCAGTGATCATGTGCTACATACACGCAGTGAGCCGCGAGGCCGGACAATAGACAGGTTGACGATGACGGATCAGCTATACGACCCTTCGCTCGGACTGCAGGCGCTGGCGCACGTCGAGGACCTCGCGGCGCTGGAGGATTGGCGGGTAGCCTACCTCGGGCGCAAGAGCGAGCTGATGCAGGCCTTCGGCGCGCTGGGGCAGGTTGCTGCGGACAAGCGCCGGGAGACCGGCCAGCTCCTCAACGAGGCCAAGCGCCAGCTGGAGCAGGCCTACGAGGCTCGCAAAGATGCGATGAGCCGCGCGGCCCTGACCGCGCAGCTGGAGCGCGAGCGCGTCGACGTGACCCTGCCCGGCCGTCCCCTGCCGCGCGGCCATGCGCATCCCATCACTCAGGTCATCCAGCAGATCTCCGACCTCTTTCGCTCGATGGGCTTCCAGATCATCGAGGGGCCGGAGGTGGAATGGGAGCACTACAACTTCACAATGCTGGGCATTCCAGCGGATCACCCGGCCCGCGACGAGACCGATACGTTCTGGCTCACGGACAAGATGCTGCTGCGGACCCATACCTCGCCGGTGCAGGTGCGCTCCCTCCTGCACGTGGGCCAGCCGCCAATCCGGGTCCTCGTGCCGGGGCGGGTGTATCGCAATGAGGCCACCGACGCCAGCCATGAAGCGGTGTTCTTCCAGATGGAGGGCCTGATGGTGGACGATCGCACCACCATGAGCGACATGATGGGCATGCTCAGCTACATGGCGCGGGGCGTGTTCGGGCAGGAACGCAAGACGCGCTTCGGCTGCGACCAGGGCTTCCCCTTCGTGGAGCCGGGCGCGCAGATGTCGATCGACTGCGGCGTGTGCCAGGGCGCCGGCTGCCGGGTGTGCAGCTACAGCGGCTGGCTGGAGATCCTCGGCTGCGGTATGGTCCACCCCGACGTCCTGCGAGGCGTCAACATCGATCCCGACAGGTACACCGGCTGGGCTTTCGGCCTGGGCGTGGAGCGCATAGCGATGCTCAAGCACGGGATCGACGACATCCGCCTGTTCCAGGGCAACGACTTGCGCTTCCTGAGGCAGGTCGGATGACGCCGCCCGCCTATCCCGGCGGTGTTTTCGCCGGCCTAATCTATTCGGCGGTCCGCGCATGAAGGTGCCGCTGAAGTGGCTCGCGCGCTACGTCGAGCTCGACCGCGACGCTGAGGCGCTGGCCAAGCTGCTTACGGCGGCCGGCACCGAGGTCGATCGCATCGAGCGCATCGGCTCAGAGTGGGAGCGCCTGCAGGTGGCCGAGATCCTGGAGATCGAACGGCATCCGAACGCCGACCGGCTGCAGCTGGCGACCGTCAACCTCGGCGCCCACACCCTGCGCGTGGTGTGCGGCGCTCCGAACATCGCCGTTGGCCAGAAGGTGCCCTTCGCCCCGATCGGCGCGGTCATTCAGGGCCAGGCGCTGGAGGCGCGGCCCATCCGAGGTGTGGTGTCCGAGGGCATGTTGTGCGCCGCAGATGAGCTTGGCCTGTCACCGGATCACAGCGGCATCCTGGTGCTGGATCCGTCGGAGACTCCGGGCCGGTCGCTGGCGGGCGTGCTGGGCGACGACGTCCTGGAGCTCGCCATCAAGCCGGGGCGCGGCGACTGCCTGGCAGTCATCGGCATCGCTCGCGAAGTGGCCGCGCTGACGGGCCGATCTGTTCGCATTCCGCCGGCGACGGTAACCGAGCGGGGCGAGCCAATTGCCCAGGGCTTCCAGGTGCGCATCGAGGCGCCCGAGCTGTGTCCTCGCTTCGTGGCTCGGCTGGTGCGCGACGTGACGATTGGACAGTCGCCCTGGTGGCTGCAGAGCCTGCTGCACGCGGCCGACGTGCGCTCCATCAACAACGTGGTGGACGTGACCAACTTCATCATGCTGGAGTGGGGCAAGCCGCTGCACGCCTACGACTACGACTACCTGCGCGGGCAGCGGATCATCGTCCGCCGGGCAGCCGAAGGGGAGCGCTTGACCACGCTGGACGGGGTGGAGCGCATCCTGACGGCGGACATGGTGGTCATTGCCGACGCCGAAGGCAGCATCGGCCTGGGCGGCATCATGGGCGGAGCCGAGTCCGAGGTGAAGGACACAACCCACAACGTGCTGCTGGAGTCGGCCAACTTCGACGCCGTGACCATGCGCCGGACCGCTCGCAGGCTGGGCATGCACAGCGAAGCGGTGCGGCGCTTCGAGCGCGGCGTGGATCCCGCCATTACGCGAACGGCGGCCGACCATGCCTGCTACTGGTTCGGCGAGCTGGCGGGCGGCGTGGCCGCGCCGGGGGCCCTGGACGTCGACTACATCGATCACACGCCCCTAGTCATCGACTTCGACGTGGCCGAGACCGGGCGCCTGCTGGGCAAGCAGTATTCCGATGAGCACGTCAGCCGCGTCCTGGGGAGCCTCGGCTGCGAGGTGAGCCAGCCGGCCGATGGTGACGGCCGCCGGCGCCTGGCCGTGACGGTGCCCTCCTGGCGGCTGGACCTGAAGCAGGAGGCCGATCTGGTCGAGGAGGTGGCGCGCATCACCGGCTACGACGACCTCCCGGTGACGATGCCCAGCGGTGACATCCCGCTCGTTCCCGCCCAGCCGCTGGAGTGGACGGCCCGCATGGCCCTGGAGGACCGGCTGCGGCAGCTGCTGCGCGGAGCGGGTTTCAGCGAGGCCATCACCTATTCGCTGGTGTCGGAGGCGGCTAACCGCGAGCTCATCGTCGACCAGGAAGAGCTGTTCGAGCCGCCCAGCCTCCTCACGGCGCTGTTCATCGAGCCGCTGCGCCTGGCCAACGCCATGAGCGAGGAGCAAGCGTTCCTGCGAACGTCGTTGCTGCCCAGCATCCTGCACGTGTACGCCTCCAACCGGCGCCACGCCGGCGGCGGCCTCAAGTTCTTCGAGATCGGGCGCGCCTACTGGCAGCGCCTGGGGGATCTGCCCGACGAGCGGAAGATCCTGGCGCTGCTCGCGGCCGGCCCCTGGCTGCCGCCCTCATGGCTGCCGGATGGCCGCAACGCGGACTTCTCCGACATGCGCGGCGCGGTCGAGGCGATTCTCGGTGAGGCGGACGTCGAGGCCTCGTTCTCCGTGGCGGAGCACCCGTCGCTGCACCCCGGACGGGTCGCGGCGGTGCGCGCCGGCGACGACCTGCTGGGCTACGTCGGCGAGCTCCATCCGCTGATTCGAGAGCGTCTGGACCTCCCGCCCGATCCCGTGCTGGTCGCCGAGCTCGACCTCCAGGCGCTGGCCGACCGAGCTGCCCGGCAGCGCCGTTATCAGGGCATTCGACGCTTCCCGGCGGTGTCCCGTCAGCTGACAGTGGCTGTTGGGCCGGAGGTGGCCGCCGAGCAGGTGCAGCAGGCGATCGCGTCGAGCGGCGGCGAGCTGCTGACCGAGGTCGCGCTGGCCGACGTCTTCCAGCTGCCGGACGGCCGGCGCAGCCTGTCATACTCGTTCACCCTGCAATCGGATGAACGCACGCTGACCGACGAAGAAGCGAACGACGTTCGGGACGCCATCATGGCGGCGCTGCGCGAGCGGCTCGGCGCGGTGCAGCGCTAGGTAGGAGCGTGGCCGGAAACGGATAGCCGTCCGGCGGCTGCACTGGTGGACCCCAAGCATCTCAAGACCCTGGAGCTGGATAAGATCCTGGACCAGCTTGCGGGGTTGGCGTCGTTTTCGGCGAGCCGCGAGCTGCTGCTGAGCCTGCAGCCGGAGACGTCGCTGGCCAGGGTCCAGGCGCTGCAGGCGGCCACAGCCGAGGCGTCACGACTGCTGGCGAGCCGGCCCAGCGTGTCGATCGGCGCCGCCAAAGACGTCCGGCCGATCGTGAGCCGGGCCGGCCTCGGCGCAATCCTGCAGCCGGCGGAGCTGCTGGAGGTCCTGGGCACCATCGAGGCCGGCAGGGCGCTGCACGAGCTGCTGCATCGCGGGCAGCTGGTCTATCCGCAGCTGGCCACGTTTGCGGGCCGCCTGCATGCGCTGCCCGCCCTGCGCCAGGAGATCGCCGAGACGATCAACGATCGGGCCGAAGTGGTCGACAGCGCCTCGCCGGCGCTGGCGCGGCTGCGCGTCGAGGTGCGAAGCGGGCGAGACCGCATCATGCGCCGGCTCGAAGGCATCATCAACGATCCGAACAATGCCGAGGCCATCCAGGAGCCGATCGTTACTGAGCGCAATGGGCGCTACGTTCTGGCCGTCAAGGCGGGCTACCGCCACCACATACGGGGTGTCATCCACGACCAGTCGGAGAGCGGAGCCACGCTCTTCCTGGAGCCGCTGGTCACGGTGGATATGACCAACGATTGGCGGCAGAGCCAGCTGGAGGAGCAGCGCGAAGTGGAGCGCATCCTGCGGGTGCTGTCGGGCCGGGTCGCACTCGAGGCGAAGGAGCTGGACGAGCTGGTGCAGGCGCTGGCGGCGCTCGACGCCACGTTCGCCAAGGCGCGGCTGGCCGACCGCCTGCAAGCAACGGAGCCCGAGCTCAACGCCCAGGGCGTGGTCGATTTGATCGAGGCGCGGCACCCGCTGCTGGGTGAAAGCGCCGTGCCGCAAACCATACGGCTGGGCGAAGGGTACCGGGTGCTGGTGATCACCGGGCCGAATACCGGCGGCAAGACCGTGGCCCTCAAGACGGTGGGCTTGCTGACGTTGATGGCGCAGTGCGGACTGCGCATCCCCGCGGCGTCGGGGTCAAAGGTGTGCGTATTCGAGCAGGTGCTGGCCGACATCGGAGACGAGCAGAGCATCGAGCAGAGCCTGAGCACCTTTTCAGGGCACCTGAAAACTATCGTCGCCATGCTGCGGCAGGCGGGATCCAAGGCGCTGCTGCTGCTGGACGAGCTAGGCGCCGGAACGGACCCGGACGAAGGGTCGGCCCTGGCGGAAGCGGTCCTGGATTACCTGCTGGCGCGCGGCGTTTCTACCGTAGCCACGACCCACTATTCCGCGCTTAAGACGTTCGCCCAGCAGCGTGAGGCCGTGGAGAACGCTTCGGTCGAGTTCGACCTGCGCACGCTGTCGCCGACGTACCGGCTGCGCATCGGCACCCCAGGCCGCAGCAATGCCTTCGCCATTGCCTCGCGGCTGGGGCTGCCCGAAGAGATCATCGAGCGCGCCCGCGGCGGCTTATCGACCGAACACCTGCGCGCCGAGAGCCTGCTCGACGACATCCAGCGCAAGGAGCGGCTGGCGGCGCGCGAGCGCAACCGGGCCAGCCGCGAGCAGCAGCAGCTGCGCCGCCTGCGGTTGGAGGCCGAGGAGGCGCTGGTCGAGGCTGAGCGGCTGCGCGAAGAGGCGCGCGAGACGGCGCTGGCCCAGGCCGAAGCGGAGCTGGCCGACGTGCGCCGGGAGGTAGCCCGTGTGGCCCAGCGGCTGGCACGCGCGCGCCAGGCTCCGGCCGAGCTGCGGCAGCTGCGGGAGGAGGTGGCGCAGTCCGCGGCGAAGCTGGAGCAGCGGCGTCCGGCGCGCCCGGCGACTGCCACTGCCCAGCCGGTGAAGGTGGGTGATTTCGTGCACGTTCCGGGCTTCTCGGGACCCGCTCAAGTGCTGTCCACAGCCAACGCCAAGGGCGAGGTGGAGGTCCAAGCCGGGCCATTCAGGGTGCGCACGCCCGCCTCGGGCCTGGTGCGGGCGCAGAGGCCCCGACGGCGCGAGGAGGGCGCGACCTTTCAGCCTGCCTCGATCTCCGGCCCGGTGCATTCGCTGGGCACGCCGCTGGACCTGCGTGGCGTGCGGGCCGATGAAGTCGAGCCGCTGCTGGACCGGGAGCTGAACGAAGCCTTCAGCGCCGGGGTCGGCTTCCTGAAGATCATTCATGGGCATGGCAGTGGCATCGTCCGCCGGCTGGTGCGCGACTACCTGGCGCAGCAGCCGTACGTCAGCGGATTTGAGCCAGCCTCAGCCGCGGAGGGTGGCGATGGCGTCACGATCGTGACGCTGGCTATGCGCTGATCGGCTCCGCTTCCGGCAGCGCCGCCGGCTCGGCGAACTGCTGCTGGTGCAGCTGGTAGTAAAAGCCTCCCCGGCTCAGCAGCTCTTCGTGCCGGCCGCGCTCGACGATCTGGCCCTTGTCCAGAACCAGCACCAGGTCGGCCGAGCGAATGGTCGACAGCCGGTGGGCGATAACCAGGCTTGTGCGGCCTGCCAGGAGCTTCTGCAGCGCCTTTTGCACCAGCAGCTCGGTGCGCGAGTCGATGTTCGAGGTCGCTTCATCCAGGATCAGGACTCGCGGATCGGCCAGGGCGGCGCGAGCGATGGCGATCAGCTGCCGCTGCCCCAGGGACAGATTGGCGGCGCGCTCCATCACCGGAGTGTCGTAGCCGAGCGGCTGACGGAGGATGAACTCCTCAGCGTTAGCCGCCCTCGCGGCCTTCTCGACCTCCTCGTCGGTCGCGGTGGGCTTACCGTAGCGAATGTTCTCCCGAATGCTGCCGGCAAACAGGAAATTGTCCTGCAGGACCAGGGCGATGTTCCCGCGGAGCGTCTCGAACGACAGCTCGCGCAGGTCGTGGCCGTCCAGCAGCACGGCCCCTTCGACCGGATCGTAGAAGCGCGACAGCAGGCTGGCCACGGTGGTCTTACCGGCGCCGGTGTGTCCGACCATGGCCACCATCTGGCCGGGGGCGGCATGGAAGCTGACGTCCCGCAACACCGGCTCGCGTCCGTACGAAAAGGAGACGTCTCGGAACTCGACGTCGCCGCGAACCGAGGCCAGCGAGAGGGGATTCTCGGCTTCGACCAGGGTGACCGGCTGGTCCAGCAGGTCGAACACCTTCTCGGCGCCGGCCGTGGCGGATTGCAGCTGGTTGTAGAACTGCGACAGCGTCCGGATGGGCCCGAAGAAGCGGGTGATGTACGCCAGGAAGGCCACCAGGATGCCGACCGTGACCTGGCCGCTGAGCACCAGCGTGCCGCCGTAGGCGATGACGGCAATCGTGGCCAGGGCGTTGTCGAATTCGACCACAGGCATGAGGCCGGAGGAAAGGGTGTTGGAGTGGATGTTGGCTACGCGGTTCTCTTCGTTGATCTGGTTGAACTCGCTCTGGCTGGTCTGCTCGCGCACGAAGGCCTGCACGACCTTCATCCCGTCGATGGTTTCCTGGAACCCGGCCGCGACGGCCCCGATCTTCTCGCGGGTAATGCGAAAGGCCGTCTTGGCGCGATGGGTGAAGATGAGGATGGCAACCACCATGACCGGCAGCACGGCGAAGGTGGTGAGCGCCAGCCGCGGGCTCATCACCAGCATGATGACGATGGTGCCGACCAGGGTGAAGGCGTCCCCGAACAGCACCAGCAGGCCGTTGGTCAGGAGGTCGTTCATCACTGAGACGTCGTTGATCAGTCGGGACACGATGGCCCCGGTGGCATGCTCGTCATAGTAGCGCAGCGGCATCCGCTGGAGGTGCTCGAACATCTGTGAGCGCATCGTTCGCAGGATCTTCTGGCCGACGTCCGAGATGATCAGCGTCTGGCGGGAGGTGGCCCAGAAGTAGGCCACGTAGACGACCAGCGTGGCGGCGACGATGACCGTTAATCCCTGGAAGTCGCCCTTGGTGATGTATGAATCGATGGCGATCTTGACCAGGTACGGTCCGAGCATGTTCAGGCCGGCGCCGAGAAAGGTGAGCAGCAGCGCCAGGATGGCCAGCTTCTTGTAGGGCGCCACATAGCTGAGCGCCCGTCGGGCAATCTTCGGATTGTAGGCCGCGCCGCGAATGTCCTCGACGTCGCGCAGGCCAGGCCCGCTGCGCCAGCCTCCCGGCAGATCCATCATGCCAGCACCTCGTCGGCCAGCTCGGGCTCATCGGGTACCTCGGCGTGGCCATCGTCGGTCCCCAGCGCCGCGGGGGCCAGAGCGGCCGGGCTTTCGGCCAGCTGGCTGGCGTTGATCTCGCGGTAGGTCGGACTGGAGAGCAGCAGCTCCTCGTGGCGTCCGGCGGCGACCAGCCGCCCGCGTTCGAGCACCAGGATCATGTCGGCGGCGCGCACCGTCGACAGCCGGTGGGCGATGACGAAGGTGGTGCGGTTGCGCATGAGCCGGTTCAGCGCGGCGCGGATGATGCGCTCCGTTGCCACGTCGACGCTCGAGGTGAACTCGTCCAGGATGAGCAGGCGCGGGTTGAGGATCAGCGCGCGGGCGATGGCCACGCGCTGCTTCTGGCCGCCCGACAGGGAAACCCCGCGCTCGCCGACGACGGTGTCGTAGCCTTGCGGCAGGCGCTCGATGAACTCGTCGGCCCGTGCGGAGCGGGCCGCGGCGCGAATCTCGTCCTCGCTGGCATCGGGCCGGCCGAAGGCGATGTTCTCGCGAATCGTGCCCGAGAACAGCATCGTCTCCTGCATCACGATGCCGACCTGGCGGCGAAGCGAATGGAGGGTTACGTCGCGCACGTCATAGCCATCGACCAGCACCGCGCCCTCGCTCACGTCGTAGAAGCGCGGAATCAGGTTGGCCACGGTGGTCTTGCCCGACCCGGTAGCTCCGACGAGGGCGATCATCTGCCCCGGCTCGACGCTGAAGGTCACTCCCTCGATCACCGGGCGGCCGGGATGGTAGGCGCACGAGACGTTGCGGAATTCGACGTGGCCCGCTACCTGTGGCAGCTGGAGCGCGCCCTCCTTGTTGGCCACGCTGATGGGCGTGTCCAGGATCTCCAGGACGCGCTCGCAGGCCGCCTGGGCTCGCGATTGCATGGCCATCAGCCATCCGCCTCGACGTATGGGCTGAACCAGCTGCAGGATGTAGGTGTAGAAGGCCACCAGCTCGCCGATGGTGATGTGGTTGGTCATGACCAGGACGCCGCCGACCCACAGCATGACCACGGTGCTGGAGTTCGACAGCATGTCCAGGAAGGGCGCGTTGATGGCCTGCTCTTTGGCGGCGCTGAGATAGTCGTGATGCAGCCGGTCGTTGGCGGCTTCGAAGCGCTCGATCTCCTCGCGCTCGCGCCCAAAGGCCTTCACCACCCGAACGCCGGAGATGTTTTCCTGGATGAGGGTGGCGACAGCCGCAATCTGGCCCTGGAGGGCGCGGTACATCGGCCGGATGCGTTTGCTGAAGAGCCACGTTCGCCAGGTCAGCGCCGGCACGAGACCCAGCGACAGCAGGGCCAGGATCCAGTTGACGCGCAGCAACGCGACGGTTACGCCGATCAGCAGAATGGCCAGATTGACGATCTGCTGCACGCCGCGGCCGGTGAAGTTGCGCAGAGCCTCAACGTCGGCCGTGGCCCGGGCCATGAGCTCGCCCGTTTGCGCCTGGTCATGGAAGCTGAAGGACAGGTTCTGTAGGTGCGCGTACAGCGCCTTGCGCAGCTGGAAGCTGACGCCCTGGGCTGACGATTCCCCCAGATAGCCCTGTCCAAAGGCGGCCAGTCCGCGCAGCGCGCTGACGATGAGGATGAGCACGGCGTAGTACACCAGGGCCTGGACGTCGCGCTTGACGATGCCTCCGTCCACCGCGGCGCCGATCAACCGCGGCACGATGAGGGTGGTCACGGAGCTGGCCAAAACGCAGACGTAAGCGCCGACCGCTCCTATCCAGTAGTAGCCGTAGTAGCGGCGAAGCCGCAGCAGCGCGCGCACAGGCTACCTGCCGGCCCTGGCGCGGGCCGTTGGGCTGGCCGCGAGCCGAGACGTTGGGGCGGGTTCGGCCGACAGGTCCAGCCCGCCGTAGCTCTCGAAGAACTGCTCGATGCGGCGTGCCTGGCGGCGCAGCCGCTCGGCGCCCAGCCGCAGCTGGTCCTTGCCGGCCGCGGTGAGCTCGTAGTAACGGCGCGCCGGGCCGCTCTCAGATGTATCCCATTGGGAGCGGATGTAGCCGTTGGCTTCCATCTCACGCAGGAGCCGGTACAGCGCCCCCGGGTCGGCTGCGGCTCGCTGGTAGCCGAAGTCCTCCCGCAGACGGCTGCGGATCTCATAGCCGTAGGATCGCCCGTGCGCCAGGATGAGCAGAATGAAGGACTCTCCGAAGCGGCCGAAGCGAATCGATTCCGGCTTGCCGGTCTCGGGCGGCTGCTGTGAGATTGAATCTATAGACATTTCACACTTAGGTGAGATTCTACCCTCTAGCCGGCGCTATCTCCAAATAGATCGCCGGATGGGGGCGATGAGCACTCGCGCAGCGCTAACCGGCCCGGTCGAAGTAGAGGCGCTCGGCGGCGATGAGGCCGTCGCGCCGTTCTAGGATGGTGACCCAGCGAGACGTGCGGGCGCCGTCCCGGAACGTGCCTTCGACCGCCAGCAGCCGGCCGTTGTCCGCGGCAATGACCAGGCTGGCCTCCAGCCTGGCCGAGCCCGCATTTGCGCGGTCCTGCTCCAGGTGCGCTTCCCGGGAAAGCAGTGGCTCGGCACGACCGGGCGTCAGGTAGGTCACGTCCTCGGCGAAGAAGGCAGCGTAGGCATCCCAGTCGCGGCGATTGAACGCATCGAGCCAGTCCTCGACGAAGCGGCGGGGATCTTCCGGCAAATCGGCCATGGGTGAGACTCTACCGCTTGGAGAACGCTCGCTCAGGCCGCCCGGTCGGCGCCGGCGGCGGATGAGCGCGTGTCACGTTGCGTCTCTTCGTCGCGATCGATACGCTGCCGCAGTCGCAGTCGATCCTGGGTGTCTTGGAGCGAGCCGCCACGCGGCTGTTCCGGGCTGGGCGTCCGGCGCCGGCGTAGGCGCCGGGCCTGGGAGCGCTCGCGGTCCACCTGGCGATGGCGGACGATTTCGGGGCGCATCAGCTCGGACGGTGTGTCCACGAAGCTCGGGCAGGGGCCGGGCACCTTCATCGGGGCGCGGTGGTTGATCAGGTTATAGAGCGAGGCAGGCCCTTCCCACAGGTCGAGGTCGCAGATCGTCCAGCGGCCGATGCGCCGGCCTCCGGCCGATCGCAGCTCGCCATCCACCTGCAAATCGACGGCGTGGCGGCAGTTGCCGCAGCCGCTGCCCACATAGCCTTGCACGCGCGGCGGCTTGTCGAAGGCGTCGGCCCGAACGAGGCCTGACGACCGCAGCCTGCGGCCGTTCCAACAGCGTTCGGCGCTGCACAGCTCCAGCCCCACGCAGCCTTCGTACCGGTGCCCATCGAGGCAGGGGAAACGGCGCTCGCCCACCGTTTCGCAGCCGGACATCCACACCACCACAACACCTCCACTGAGCGAGTCGCCGTTTCGCCTGACCGCTCCATAATAGAACATATGTTCTACCAGACGCCACTGAACCGATCGGGCTAGGTATGTACTCGTCCGCCCGACGGCCGGCGTTCGGAGCCCTCGACTATGCGCTTACGCTCTGCCGTCGCGGCTCTGCCGCTCGCTCTCTCGCTCCTCGTCACGCTGTCCAGTCCGGCGCCCGCCGCTTCGTTCAACGTCCTCGGCGGTCCCGCCGCCCCCGCGCTGCCGGATGTGCCCCGCGGCCCTCGCATCTACAAGCTGCCGTTCCCTGCCGGCATGAGCTTCCGCATGTGCCAGGGGAATGGGGAGGGCACGCACGTCGGGCATGGCCTTTACGCCTGGGACTTCTGCATGCCAATCGGAACGCCGGTCACCGCTTCGCGTGGAGGAACGGTGAAGTGGCTGCGGCAGGATTTCAGCGAAGCCGGGCAGGGTCCGGCCTGGGGCGACAAGGCCAACTACGTGGTGGTCGATCACGGCGACGGCACGTCCGCCATGTACATGCACCTGATGCACAACGGGGTCAGAGTTCAGCTTGGGCAGCAGGTGCAGGCCGGCCAGCTGCTGGCCTACAGCGGCAACACCGGCTGGAGCGGCGGGCCCCACACCCACTTCATGGTCATGCAGAGCAGCAGCTTCGACTGGTATGCGCAGTCGCTGCCGGTGGCCTTCGCCGACGTGCCCGGGAACGGCGTACCCAGTGATGGAGATCGTGTGGCTTCAGGCAATGCTGCCATCGATCCCAGCCTCGTCCTTCCGCCGGTGCAACCTCGACGTTGACCACCCGAGCAGCGGTTTCCTGCCCTTCTGGGTAGAAACCTTCAAGCCGTCGGCCGTATGGTCGGGGCAGGACGACAGGGCCGTCCAGTTCGGTCCGGTGGACAGCTGGCAGTACTTCCTGGTCCTGGTGCCCCAGGCGGGACCGCGGCTGCAGGTCCGCGTGCCCTCCACAGGAGGTGTGGCCTTCGTGCCGTCGTCCGACGTTGGCCCCAGCGGCCCGCCGCCGCCCAACGGCAGCTGCATGCCCGGCGGCCGGACCGATTAGGCGACGCGGAGCGATACGAAAAACGAAAAGCCCTGGGGCGCACGCCCCAGGGCTTTTCGCAGCTGTTGGCCTTTACCAGCCGTACCAGGTGCGGCGGCCGGCGCCTTCCACGCCGCCCACGAAGAAGCCGATGAGCCACAGGATCACCGCCGCGATGAGCACGTACCACAATACGTGCACGGCGAAGCCCAGGCCTCCGAAGATAGCGAGAATAAGGATTAGCGCTACCAATGCAGCCATGGTTGTCCTCCTCCTTTCTTGCCTGCTCCCCGCAGGCTTTGCCTGCTTCAAACGCATTTCCGATGCCAGGGCTTGGGGGGCGCGGTAAGGAGGAAGAGCGGGGCCGCTTCAGCTGGGCTCGAAAGCGGAAACGGGCAGCGCTGACCCGTCATTGGTGGTCAGAGGCGGCAGATTCCAGGCCGCCTCTATCGTCCGCAGCAGCGAATAGTGGCTGGCGCTGGCGTGCTCGACGCTGCCGCGCTTGACCGACCATCCCGCCAGGATCAGCGGCACACGGTTGTCCAGACCTTCGTCCTCATCCCAGGTCAGGGCCAGCAGCGAGTGCTGCTGAGTGAACGCCGGTGACGACAGCAGCGGGTCCAGGTTGCGCCGCAGCCAGGCGTCGCCAGCTGCCACGGAGCAATCGTGCATGTCGTTGCACAGGTTGGGCGACACCCAAGCGAACGCCGGCAGCTGGCCGCCGGCCACGTCGGTAGTGAACTGGCTGAAGGGCACGATGCTGGCGCAGCGGCCCGGGTCGTTGCGAACGTCGTTGAAATAGACGAACGGGTCGTGCTTCTGGGCGTAGCGTCCTCTGCTCCCCACGAAGCAGGGCGCGGGCATGTCTTCCATGTAGGCCTTGCCGCTCAGGCCGGCGGTGGCCAGTGAGTCGGCCAGGTTTGGGGCGTCCACGAAGCAGCGTTCGCAGTCGGTGGTGATCCCGTAGGTGTCGCCGCCAATCAGCGCCAGGTAGTTCGGCAGGCTCGGGTGGGCCACGGCGTAGTAGTGGTCGAGCAGCGTGTAGCTGGCCGCCAACTGGTTGACATAAGAAGCGTCGGGATTGCCGATCACGCGGCCAAAGCCGTGATTCTCCATCAGCACCACGACGATGTGGTCGAAGGCGGGCACGGCCACATTCAGCGTCGCGGCGCCCGCCGCCGGCGGGAGTCCGTCGGCTGTGCTGGCCGTGTCTGCCCCGGCAACAGCGGGCAGGACGAGCAGGCCGATCAGCAGTATCAGAACAGCCACCACGCCGCGGGCTCCGCGCATTGCCAGGCCACTGTAACGTACGCCCTGACGCCGCATGTCGCCAGGTACCCAAGCGGGGGATGCGGCCGGGTTCTAGACTTTGCCGGTCATGCGGCTGCTGGTAACGGGCGGAACTGGCTACATCGGCTCGCACACGGTGCGCGAGCTGGTCCGACGCGGGCACGAGGTGGTGGTGTTCGACAACTTGCGACTGGGACATCGGGAGGCAATCTCCGTTCCCCTCGTCGAGGGCGAGCTGACGGATGGAGCGCTGATCGAGCGAACGCTGGCGGACGGCCATTTCGAGGCGGTTCTGCACTTCGCCGGCTACGCCGTGGTGGGCGAATCGGTAACGGATCCGCGTAAGTACTTCACCAACAACGTTGGCGGTTCCATCAACCTGCTGAACGCCATGCTGGCGGCCGGTGTGCGGATGCTGGTGTTCTCGTCGACGTCGGAGGTGTATGGCGAGGCGCAGGCCCTGCCTGTTCCGGAGGACCATCCCAAGCTGCCGACCAATCCCTACGGTGAGAGCAAATGGATGGTCGAACAGGTGCTGAACCGCTACTCGGCGTACGGGCTGCGCTCGATCGCCCTACGTTACTTCAACGCCGCCGGGGCAGCCGAGGATGGAACCCTGGGTGAGGATCACCGACCGGAAAGCCACCTGATTCCCAACGCCATCCTGGGCGCGCTCGGCCGCAAGCCGTTCCAGTTCACCTGCTCGCCGGTGCCGACGCCCGACGGGACGACGATCAGGGACTACATTCACGTGCTGGACCTGGCGGCGGCCCACGTCCTGGCGCTCGACGCCTTGAATGCGGGGCACAGCAGCGCCGCCTACAACGTCGGATTAGGCCGCGGCTATTCCACTAAGCAGGTGGTCGAAACCGTGCAGCAGGTGACCGGCGTCCGCTTCGCTACGAGTCAGGGCCAGCCGCGCGAAGGCGAGCCGGCCGAGAAATTCGCTTCCAACGAGCGCATCCAGGCCGAGCTCGGCTGGTCGCCGCAGCACGATCTGGAGTCGATGGTCCGGACGGCGCTGTCCTGGCACCGGGGCCATCCCGAAGGCTACGGACAGCGCTGACCGAACGGTCCGGCTACTGGACGATGATCTCGCCGGTCATGCCTCGCTCGGCGTGTGACGGGCTGCCCGCCGGCGCAATGCTGCACCAGAACATGTAGCGTCCCGGCGTCGTTGGCGCGGTGAACGTCACCGGCACGTTCGGCGCCGCCCCCGGAATGTCGACCACGGGCGTGTTGAGCCCCGGAGCGGTGAAGTTGTGGGCGAAGGTGGCGCAGTTGGTGAAGTCAAGCTCTACCTTGTCGCCTGCCTTGACCGTGATGGTATTGGTCTGGAAGCTGACGCCGATGGTCTGAACCTTCAAGGGCTGGCCGGGCGTAACGGTCGCGGCGCCTGTCGCGGTGTATGGTCCAGGCGCGGCTGGCCCCAGGATGCCCGGCAGCGGAGCGAACGAGGGTTTAGCGGCAGCTGACGCGGCTGCGCTGGCGGCGGTGGACGCTGCCGGCTTGGCGGCGGCCGAGGCAGCCGCCAAGCCGGCCGGGGACGCGGGGGCTGCCGATGGCGAGGGACAGCCGGACGGCAGTGCGGCGGCCGGTTTAGCCGCGGCCGAACCGGCCGCCGCCGATGCCGAGGCAACAGGCTTTGCCGACGCCTCGGCCGACGCGGCCGGTTTCGATGCCGCCGGCGCGGACGCTGATGCCGCGGGCTTGGACGGCGCAGCGGCTGACGCCGGCGCCGAAGACGCGGGCGCGGCGCTGCCGCCGCAGCCAGCCAGCGCGAGCAATGCTCCGAGTGCGCCGAATCGGACGAACCTGGTCAGTGTGGACAAGACGAATCCCCTCCGATGTCTCTTTCGTGGCTCCCATCGCTGGAGCCGGGCTTTCCTGGGGATCAGTCGGTGGCGCGTTACACGCTGCGATGGTCCGCCGGCGCGGTGCTGTCGCGAAGGACGGCCTGCAGCTCTTCCCGCGCCCTGGCGATGACCTCTCGCACGGCGCGCAGCTTCTCCGGGCTGCTCACCAGGCACCCGCTTTCCTTGCCCAGCAGCGCCATCAGCTCGCCCATCTCGCGCATGGCCTGCTGCAGCTCGGAGCCGCCCTCACGGCGCATCCAGTCTCGAACCCGAGCGGCGATGTCGTCCACCACGTCGCGGCGCTCCTGCAGCATTCGCCGGCCCTCGTCCGTCATGGTGTAGATCTTGCGTCCGTCGCGCTGCTCCGACGTTACCGCGCCCATGTCCTCGAGCAGCTGCAGCATCGGATAGACGGCGCCGGCGCTGGGGGTGTAGAGACCCGCCGAGCGCTGCTCCAGCTCGCGGATGACGTCATAGCCGTGGCGGGGCTGGTCCTTCAGCGTATCGAGGATGAGGTACTTGAGGTCGCCGCGGCCGAACATGCCTCTGATGCGGTCGGACGATCTGCTCTCCCAAGCGTCCCTCCAAGCCTGGCGGGCGGCGCGTCCGAAGTGGCTCCATTCGTTCATGGCGTTTCTCCAATAGACGATATATCGAGATAGTACTTGTAACGCCGTCAGAGATCAATCAATCGGCCAGCGGAACGTGAGCTGAGCGCCGCGGCCCCATCTTGATCCTCCACGGCGGTTGACAACAGGCGTCGCGGTGGTCTAAATTGACTATGTCGACTAACATAGTCAACAATTGCCAATGCGGAACGCGGTTTGATCTCCACCATCACGAACCTCCAGGCGCTGGAGGCCGAATCCATCTTCATCATGCGAGAAACCGCCGCTCAATTCGAGCGGCCGGTCCTGCTGTTCTCCGGCGGCAAGGATTCCGCGGTCCTGCTCCGCTTGGCCGAGAAAGCCTTCCGGCCGGCGCGTTTTCCCTTCCCCATCATGCACATCGACACCGGGCACAACTTTCCGGAAGCCATCGAGTTCCGCGATCGGCGTGTGGCTGAGCTGGGCGAGCGGCTCATCGTGCGCTACGTGCAGGACTCCATCGACCAGGGCCGAGCGTTCGAAGAGCCGGGCGTGGCGAGCTCGCGCAATCGCCTGCAGACAGTCACGCTGCTGGATGCCATTCGGGAGCTCAACTTCGACGCGGCCATCGGCGGTGCCAGGCGCGACGAAGAGAAAGCTCGCGCCAAGGAGCGCATCTTCTCCTTTAGGGACGAGTTCGGCCAGTGGGATCCCAAGAACCAGCGGCCGGAAGTGTGGAACCTGTACAACGGCGGCATCCGCTCCGGCGAGCACGTGCGGGTGTTTCCGCTATCCAACTGGACCGAGCTGGACGTGTGGCGCTACGTCGAAGAGGAAGACCTGGAGCTGCCGTCCATTTACTTTGCCCACCGTCGCCTGGTGTTCGAGCGCTCCGGCATGTTGATGTCGGTGTCGGACCACCTGCCGCTGCGCCCCGACGAGCGCGCGTTCGAGCACCAGGTGCGCTACCGCACGGTGGGGGACATGACCTGCACGGCCGCCGTCAGCTCCTCGGCCAGCACGCTGGCGGAGGTCATCGCCGAGGTGGCCGCGTTTCGCGTCGGCGAGCGGGGGGCCACGCGCATCGATGACAAATTCTCGGAGACCGCCATGGAAGACCGTAAGCGCGAGGGCTACTTCTAGCCTTGGCCATTGCCGCTCTCGATTCCCGACTTGCCGGCCCCGCCGCCGCGCTATCCACGATCGACCTGCTGCGCCTGTCCACCGCGGGGTCGGTGGATGACGGCAAGAGCACCCTCATCGGGCGCCTGCTGTATGAGACCAAGTCGATTTTCGAGGATCAGCTGGAAGCCATCGAGCGGGCAAGCCTGCGCCAGGGCGCGGACCAGCTGAACCTGGCGCTGCTCACCGATGGCCTGCGGGCCGAGCGCGAGCAGGGCATCACCATCGACGTGGCCTATCGCTACTTCGCCACGCCCAGGCGGAAGTTCATCATCGCCGACACGCCGGGCCACGTTCAGTACACCCGCAACATGGTCACCGGGGCTTCGACCTCGGACCTGGCGCTCATCCTGGTCGACGCTCGCAACGGCGTGGTCGAACAGTCGCGCCGGCACGCGCTGCTGGCCTCGCTGCTGGGCGTTCGTCAGCTGCTGGTGTGCGTGAACAAGATGGACCTGGTGGGCTATGCGCGGGAAGCGTTCGAGCAGGTTCGGGATGAGTTCTCGTCGTTCGCGACCGGGCTGGGCACGGCCAACGTCGCCTTCATTCCGGTGTCCGCGCTGTATGGCGACAACGTGATCGAGCCCTCAGCCAACATGGAGTGGTACGACGGCCCGGCGCTGCTGCCCTATCTGGAGGCGGTGCCCGCCGGCTCGAACGCCGGCGAGGCCGGCTTCCGCTTTCCGGTGCAGTGGGTGGTCCGGCCGATGTCCAACGAGCACCACGACTATCGAGCTTACGCGGGACAGATTGGCAGCGGCAGGGTGCAGCCGGGCGACGAGGTGCTGGTGCTGCCGCTGGGCAAGACTACGCGCATTCGGGCGATTGATACCTACGACGGAAGCCTGGACAGCGCCGCTGCGCCGCTCAGCGTGAGCCTGCTGCTGGAGGACGACCTGGACGTCTCGCGCGGGGACATGCTGTGCGACCCTTTCAGCCCGCCGTCGTCGAGCCAGGACGTGGAGGCGATGGTCTGCTGGTTCAGCGAGACTCCGCTGAATCCGAACGGCCGTTACACCATCCGCCACACGACCCGCAAGGCCCGCGCGCTGGTGACCGGCATCGACTACCGGCTGGATACCAACACCCTGCAGCGGGACACCGACGTGCGCGGCTTGAATCTGAAGCTGAACGACGTTGGCCGGCTGCGGCTGCGAACCACGCAGCCCCTGCTGTGGGACGAGTACCGGCGCAATCGCGTAACGGGCAGCTTCATCCTGGCTGACGAAGGAACGAACAGCACCGTGGCTGCCGGCATGATCCTGCCTCCGGGAGAGGACTGGTAATGGCCGGCCCGGCCGCCGAAGTCGAGCTTCGGCCCACCGAGGAGGAGCTGGCGGAGCTCAACCAGCGGTTTGCCCAGGCGAGCCCTGAGGATGTGCTGCGCTGGGCAGCTGATCGCTTTTCGCCGGACCTGTCGCTGTCCTGCAGCTTTGGCGGCGCGTCCGGCATGGTCCTGCTGGATATGGTGGCCAAGCTGAAGCTGCAGGTGGAGGTCTTTTACCTGGACACCGGCCTGCTGTTCCTCGAGACATATGCGCTGCGGGACGAGGCCGAGCGGCGTTACGGCATCCAGCCGGTGGCCTATCGGTCGTCGCTGAGCCTGGTCGAGCAGGCTGAGCGCCATGGCGATGAGCTGTGGCTTCGTGACCCAGACCGCTGCTGCTACCTGCGCAAGGTGGCGCCGACCGAACGGGCGCTGCGGGGTAAGCGCGCCTGGATCAGCGGCATCCGCCGCGATCAGTCGAGTACCCGCGCCACGGTGCCCCACGTGGGCTGGGATGAGACCTTCGAGCTGTGGAAGGTCAGCCCGCTGGCGGACTGGACCGAAGATGACGTGTGGTCCTACATCCGCGAGCACGACGTGCCGGTGAATAAGCTGCACGACGACGGCTATCCGTCCATCGGCTGCATGCCCTGCACGCGGCCGGTCATGCCCGGCGAGGATCTCAGGGCCGGCCGCTGGTCCGGCACCGCCAAGGTGGAGTGCGGCCTCCACCTTCCCGTAAAACGTTAGGCGCCAGGCGGGAGTCGCAAGGCGCCAGTCGCCTGACCGCTAACGCCTTACGCCTCGCGCCCAGACTTTCATCGCGTAGCGGACGGTCAACAGGGCGACGAGGGCGACGATCTGGCCGCCGAGCACGATCTTGTTCACGTTGACGGCGGGCTTCCACTGCACCTCGCCGTTCTTGAGCACGTAGGCGCCGACGGGATCGGCGGCGAAGCCGAAGCCTCCGCCCCAACCGGAATTGGAAGCTCCCTCGCCGTCGCGGGTGTTCTGCCCCTGTCCGCCGCCCCCGCCGCCGCGAACACGGGCCACAGGGATGAAGGTCACGCCGCCAGCCTCGTACGGATCGCCGAATACGCGCTTCACGGTGACCGCGTCTCTCGCCTGGGCGAGCACGTCCTGAGGGTTCATTTTCGTTCCCCTTCCTTCAGCTCGGTTTCCAGATTGCGAACGTCCTCCAGCAGCCGGCGAAAATGCGCTTCGGGATCGTCCACGAGGTCGACGCGCTGCCGCCAGGCTTCCAGGGTTCCATCCGGGTTCGCAGTCCGAGCCAGCATAGGCAGGGCCAGGGTGACGACCTCGGCCAGGACAATCCGAGCGTTTTCCGCGGTGGCCATGCGGCGCAGGTTGGTCAACGCGCGCTCCGGGTTCCGGAAACCCGCCTGGGATAGCAGGCTGTGGCGCGCTTCGACTGGGAGGCTGTCCGAAAGAATCAGGTCGGCGGCGTTGATCGCCGCCCGACCCGGCAGCCCGGCGCGTCCGAAACGGCGCTCGACGAAGGCGCGCACCGTGGCCGTGCGGACCTGCAGCTCGACCTGCAGCTGCCGGCCGGCGCTGAAATCGATGCGATCCTGGTAGCCGATGCGCCGGGCGAGGTATTCCAGCTCCTCCGATCCCGCGTCCGGGATGAAGAGATCGCCCGCCCATCCGCGCAGCATGCGCAGTCCGTTGATGACCCGGCTGAGGAAGTCGTAGGCGCCGGCCAGCTGCTGGGCCTCGGCTTCGTTCAGCACGTCGACGCGGCTCAAGGCCTCGATTGCCTGTTCGGTGTACGGCGTGCGCAGGCTGGGCTCGTGCTTGCCGTGCAGCACCTGCAGGATTTCCGTGGCGTATTCCACGTCGACCAGGCCGCCGGGGCTGTACTTGGCGTTGAAGCTGCCCATCCTCGACTTCTGCTCCAGCTGCAGCGTGCGGGTGGTGCGCAGCTCGTCCAGGTTGATCGACGGCACGAAGTACAGGACGTCGTCGCGCAGCTGCTCGATTTCACGCCCCAGCTCCGGGTCGCCGGCAATGGCACGCAATCGGGTGAGCGCCAGCCGCTCCAGGCTGTGGGCCGGCCCCCCCGGGCCGTAGTAGTCCCGGAAGCCGTCCATGGTGGTGGCCAGGGGTCCATCGATACCAAAGGGCCGCAGTTTCATGTCGATCTGCAGCAGGCCGTCCTCCTTGGCCTGAATGAAGCGCGTCAGCCCCTGGGCGAGCTCGGCGAAGAACGAGCCGTTGTCGATGGGTTCCGGCCCGGCGCTTCGCCCCCGCCCGGCGTACACCACCAGCAGCTCTATGTCGGAGGCATAACCGATAGACGCGCCGCCCAGCTTGCCCAGCCCGAAAATGGCGTAGGCGCTGTTTTCAGGCTGTCCGTGGCGCTCGACCAGGTGGTCGTACACGGCTGCCGAGGCATGGCGGACCACGCGTTCCGCCAGGCTCGTCAGCCGCAGGCTCAGACGCCGTCCTTCAACCCCTCCCGACAGGACGTGCTCGAGGTCGGCCATAAAGGCTTCCTGGTCCTTGGCTTCGTTCAGCGCTCGCCGGCGTTCCTCGTAGCCCTGTGCCGAGGCCACCGCTTGGGCCAGCCGCTGCGGCGCGGTGTCGAGCCACTCGCCAATGGTGGGCTGTCCTGGCTGGGGCTTGAAAAAGGGCAGCAGCGACTCGTACTGCACTCTCACAAAGTCTTCCCATAGGAAGTCGCTGGCGCCGAGCACGCGCGCCAATCCCTGCAGCGCGTCGGGATTGGAGATGGCCACCAGCCATTGCTCGCCGCGCCGCTCGAACACGTCACGCACCAGCAAGTTGAACCGCTCCAGCGCGGACGATGGATCGGGCGCGCGATCCAGGAAGTAGGTGAACTGCTTGGTCAGCACCGCCGACACGCGCAGCAGGTCCAGCAGCAGCGGATCACTGACCGCCTGCCCGTCCGGGCCAAGGATGTCGATCTCATCGTGCAGGGTGCCCTCGATGGTGGCAATGCGTACGCGCTCGATGGATACGCCGCGCAGCGACAGGCCTGTGCTGAAGGCGTACAGGAACGCCGGCGTGTCGTGGGTGGTCACGCGCATCCGAGTGGCCCCCGGCAGCCGCTCGACCTGCACCTGCACCGGAGCCAGGGCATGGCTGCCAACGCCGGCGTGCTCGCTCAGCCACGTGGCCACCCAATCATTGATTCGTCGCCGCGCCGCTCCGAGGTGAGCGTCGCCCTGCTCCAGCAAGCCGGCGATCTCTTCCAGGCGAGCGCGGAGCGTCTCCATCCAGCCTTGGTCCATCCCGGCCGGCGGCTGGCCGACGAAACGATCCACGATGCGCCGGCGGCGTAATGGGTCGAGGACAGGCCGGCCCATGGCGTCCCGCCGAGGCCGGCCCGAGGCAGGCACGTGCTGCGCCGCCGCGTAGGTGAAGACGTCTCCTGATTCGATGCTGAAGCCGACACTGGCCAGGGCTCCGCAGATAAGGGAGAACGCCGAGGGGTGGTCGAAGCTGAGTACCGTGCAGCTCGTTTGTGCGCCGGCGGCTGCCTGGAAAATGATCTCGATGGGGTGTGCCGGACTGAGCCGAGCCAGCCCCTGCAGGTGCAGCCCTATCACGTCCGGCGGAAAGGCCGCGAAGTAGCTCTCATCCAGCCGCTGCAGGTGCTCGCGGATGAGCTCCTCGCCCACGTCGGGGGCATGGCCCTGCAGAAGCGCAGGCTCCGGCTTCATGGTCGTTCCAGCAGTGTATTGGGAAGGCCGCCGGCGGTGTGGCTTTCGCTCCTCCGGACCAGGCCTTGGCAATGAGCCCTCACTCGGTCACATCCAGCCGCGGCTGCCTCGGATCCTTGCGCCACGCCTCTAGTGTGGCAGCGGATGGCGCGTGCAGCCGGCCCCGCCGGCTGCACGTGCCGTAAGAGCTACGAGGAGATGCCGGTCACCACAGGCCCGCTCGTGAACTCGATCGGCAGGGTGGTGCCCACGCCGCTGAGAGTAGTAGCGGCGATTACGCTGGCGCTGAGGCTGCTAGTGGCCGAAAGCTGGGCCGTTCCGACGGAAAGATTAAATTGGCCGGAAAGGCTGGACGGCGGCTTCACCGTAATCGTCGTGTCGCTGACGGCCACGCAGCCGCTCGTTTGGCCGGTGGTGCAGGGCAACAGGAACGTTGGACTTCCCGGCGAAACGGGGTTGAGCTCCACGCCGGCCAGCTTGCCAAAATTCACACCCTTGACAGTCATCGAGCCGCCCGGCTTCGCAAAGGACGCGGATAGGCTCGTCATGAGCGGGCCGTAGTCGAAGCTCGATGCCTGCGGCGTTGTTGCCAGGCTGGTCAGATCGTCGGCCGGGGCGGCGCAGTTGCCGCCGGGGCACACCGTGATGACGGCGTGGGTAGCGCTCGTGCTGATCGGCGTCGGAGCCTTGACGGAGATGGCCGTCGCCGTGGCCGCGGCGATGCAGTTCGTCTTCACCACACTGGAGCACTTGGCGCTCACGTCGAGGTTTCCGCTGCTGGTGCCGATGTTGGCGAAGCGAATCGTCGGCGTCGACGTGCCCAGGTTGGTGCCCTTGATGGTTATGGTCGCGCCCGGCTGGCCGCCATTCGGGGTCACCCCGGTCGTGGCCGGGTTGTAGTCGAAGCTCGTGCCGAGGGCGGCGTTCGTCAGGTCGTCCGCAACGGTCGAGCCAATCTGCACTTCAACGGTGCACAGGCAGGAGCTGAGGGTAGGCGGCGCAACCACAATGGAGCTGTCGGCCACGCTCTTGACGCAGCCGGTGGTGGTGGTCGACGCGCACTTCGAGTTGACCGTGCTGACGACCGTCGAGCCGTTCTTGAAGTTGATCGTCGGCGTGGCCGTGCCGAAATGCCCGCCACTGATGGTCAGCGTCATGCCGGCCTTGCTGAAGACGTGCGTGCTCAGCCCGGTGATGGCCGGGTTGTAGTCGAAGGTTTGACGGGGCGCGTAGTTGGATGCGACCGTGGAGCAGGTGGTGTCCGGGCAGACGTTCACCGCCGCCATTCCGCTGCCGGCGGGCGCTTTGACGGAGATGGAGGAGGTGGACGATGACACGATGCAGCCGGTCTGGCTGCCGCTGCACTTGGAGGTGAGCGCGATGATCGTGCTGGTGCCGAAACGCACCGCCCCGCCGGTACCGAAGTTAGCGCCGCTGATGGTCACCTTCGTGCCCGCCGTCCCAACTAGCGCCAGCGGCGCGGCGGCTCCGGCAGTCGCTTCGACGGCGGGCGAGGCTACGCCCTGCGCAGCCGATCCCGCGGGGACCGATCCAAGCAGCAGACATGCGGCCGCGATCGCGAGACGTTTGGGGTTCAATCTCATGCCCGGCGTTCCTTTCCCGCCAGCGCTCCCAGAGCGCAGGCGCTCCGAGGATCCCTTGGGACCCCTCTCTTGGTTATCGGCAGACAACCGAGGGTCCTGTATGGCATCCTAGCGGGCGGCGTGGCGCCTGGTGGCGCCGGGCCGAGCGGACGGGACTATTGGGTGGCGGAGGGGTTGAGGGTGGTTGATTGTGCCGAGCGGCAGAGCGCTCGGAGGTCGGCTACAGGACGGCTACGTCGTTGCCGCCGGGAACATGCAGCACGCCGCCGGAGGCGTCTTTGGCTACGTCGAACGTCAAGCGCAGCATAACGGTCGCGCCCGGGGCGACGCTCCCGCTGAACAGGGTCTCCTGCTGGCCTATAGCCGTCACCTGGCGCAGGTCGAAGGGGCTGACGTAGCTGCGGCCCTGCTTGTCGCCGAGGCTGATGTTGGCGCTGCTGAGCGGGGCAGGTTTCGTCTGGTTGTTACGGACGTCGAAGTAGACGTTGACCCACTGTCCTTTGGGCTGCAGCTCCGTGACGTGGCCGCTGCCGTCGTCGGCCTCGACGGCGCCGTTGAGGACCAGGTTGGCCTCGAAGGCAACCGTGAGCTTCTGGCCATTGGGGTCCAGGATCTTGGTGGTGTTAGGAGCGCCGTAGTCGGCCTCCCAGGAATAGCGCTGTGTGTTCAGGCGGTGGACGAGCCCGCCGGGACCATTGATCCAGGTGCTGTAGCCGTTGGTGAAGGCGGTCCAGTTGTCGGCCTTGCGCCAGGCCATCAACCCGCTGCTGGTGTGCTGCTGAGCGTCGCCGTTTCCGGCAAACGCCTGGTTGTCGATGCAGTTGCCCACGTCGCCGGGATCCATGTCGTGCAGGGTCTTGAAGCCGAGGATGAACTGGCAGCCTCCGGCTTGTTGGGCCTGGGCAGCAAAGGGCGGCGTCGCCAGCAGGCAGAGGGTGGCTAAGGCGATGGCTGTTCGATAGATGACAGGCTTCTTCATGTGCGTCTCAAGTGCGCAAACAACGTACCGAATCGAGGCTCGGGCGCCATCCGTCAAGCACGCACAGCGCATAGGTAAAACAGGCAAGAGACCTTGCCGAAGACGGCAGCAGCCCCTGGCTACAGCCGGTCCCAGCGCCGCGGCACGTCTCCCCATTGCACGATCGCCGCGGATTGGTAGTCACGTCGCTGCCGGATCTCTTCGAGCTTGGCCTGGAAGCGGGCGATCGCGTCTCGGCCAAGCTGCAGCCAGGCTCGCGGCACCATGGTGTCGTCCAGCGTGTCCCGCATCTCGCCGTCCTGAACGCGGAAGTTGTCCGCCGCGGGCGTTCCGTACTGCAGGCAGGCGTAACCGTACGCGCCCAGCGCAACCACGTCGACGTCCTGATCGGCAATCGTGCAGCCGGATGCGTCGAGCTGATGGATCGCGGCGTAGATCACGTTCATGACTGCCGTGTTCGCATCGGCCATCTGCGAAGGGCTGATGTCGAGCACGAACAGGCCGCCCTGCTCCTCGAAGGGCACGCTTCTCGGCGGCCAGCAGCCGACGGGAAACTCGATCTCTTCGAGCCACCACGCCTGCACCGAAGCAGTCGGCTCGGACAGCTTGAGCGGCGCGCCCACGCTCTGCCCCGCGCTGCTGCCCTGGGGATTGGCAACCATGGGGGCCAGCGCGGTCACGGTGTAGGCGCCCGGCCCGGTGAGACGCGTGAAGCCATTCCACATCTCTGCGCCCGGCGACGTGCCCGCGTACACGTGATAGTGCTGCGCTCCTGCCAGCGCCCCGATTTGGACGGCCACCGAGCCGCCGGAGGCCACCGCGGCGCTGGCCTCGCCGGATGGGGCCGTCTCGGTCGATCCCGACCCGGCGCTCACCCTGACGTACACCGTTCCCGCCGGCAGCGAGCCACCCGCGGGCAGCGCAGTGAGCGCCGGCGCGGCCGGAAGCGCCAATGCGGTTGGCCCCGGCTGTGGGTAGGTTCGCACGCCGGCCGTGACCGGGATGACCAGGCCCTGCAGCCGAGGCCAGACAAAGCTGTACTCCTTCAGCGCTCGGGCGATGCAGCGGTCGAGGATGGCCGCCGGCCAGCGGTAGCTGGCGGCGTCGGTGTCATTGAGGTCCTGCCGGACCGCGTTCTCCATGTCCGCCAGGGTGACGATTGCGCCCATAAACGGCTGTCAGCTGTAGGTGACGGCGTAGATCATGCCGGCCGGCGATTGGATCAGGATCCCGGCCTGGCACGGGATCTGAAGGTCGGTGATGGAGGCCGCCGCCGGGGTGGACGGTCCGAACACGGTGATGCCGGTGCCTCCGGTTGGATCCGCCGTGTCCATCATCTTCACGTTGCCGGGTGTGCCGCCCGTTCCGGGGACGTGCAGCCGGTGAATGCGTCCGCCGCTGCGCTTGAAGGCCGAATTGGCCGGCACCGGCTGCTGGCCCGCGAGCGGCTGTCCCTGGTCGATGAAGGTGGAAGGAGCGAGCTGGCCCACCGCGGCCCGGACCAACAGGACCTCCGCGCCCTGTGTCCGGCCGTAGATGTTGACGCCGGTTGCGCCCGCGGGCAGGACCGGCAGCGTGATGCGCACCTCGCCCAGTCCAGGCCCGGCCCAGGTGACGGTCGATTCCGGCCCCGCCGCGGACTCGAAGTCGTCAATCAGCAGCGACAGGCGGTAGCCGTAGGTTCCGGCCGCGAGCCCGGGGCCCAAAGCGGCGGCGCTCGATGCCGCTTGCGTCGACAGCGTGGCGGCGGCCAGCACGGGCGCCGGCGCGGCGGGTGTGGGAATGGGCAGGAGACGTCTGCCGCCGAGCGTCGCCAGCAGGTTCTGGCCCTCGTCGAAGAACATCGGGACCTCCTCAGGCCGGTGTGGGCAGCCGCTCTGGGCGGCCCCGCTGCCACGGTAGAGCGCGAATGCACCGGACGGTTCCTGCGAATGTGCCTGTCAACGCCGGCCCGGCCGGGTGACCGGCGTCATGCCGGAGTCACGGGCAGCGCGAGGGCAACCGGTGCGACTGGCCGCTAGCGTGGTCTCATGATCGACGAGCGCCCCAACGTTCCCAACCTCGGCCTGCCCAACGACCTCTACCAGCTGGTGGCCCTGGGGCGGTTGGAGGGCAAGATGGACCTGGCCCTCAATCGCCTGACGGACCACATTGCCGACGACCGGGCGCAGTTCGCCCGCATCGAAGCGCTGCGGCAGCAGCAAGAGGAGGGCCGGCAAAAGGCCGAACGCGACGACCGCCGGTCGAGCCGGGCCACCTTTCGGTCCAATGCCGTGCTCGTCCTGGCCGCGCTGATCGGCATCCTGCCTGCCGTCATAAGCCACGCGCTGAGCCTGATTGGCCGGTAACGGCAAGCCGTGGCTCGTCTGGTGTCGCTGCCTGGCAAGGTGGGCGGCAGGAGGAAACGATGTGCAAGAGCGACAGCTGAACGACCCGGCGGAGTATCTTGCTCCGCCACCCAATGACCCGCCGGCCTACCTACGGGCCGAGGATCGAGAGCTCACGCCCCAGGCGGATCTCGCGGCCGAGCTGCGGGAGCTGAGCCGCAGCCCGCGCCGCCTCTACGAAGCGCCGCTGTCGGTTCGGCAGCGGCATCTCGGCTTGATGGAAGGCGCGGCCTCATGGTAGCCACGGCCGCCGCGGAGGAGCAGGGCGTGGTCGACGAGATCGAGCTGCGGGAGGCGCTGCTCATTTCTCCCGAGCGGCGGGAGGTGGAGGTCACGGTGCTGCAGGGCGGGCTCTCGCGCAACGCGTACTTCTACTCCGACCGGCTGCTCGAGTCGGCTGCTCCGCTGCTGGACGGCGCTCGCGCCTTCGCCGATCACCCTGCACCGGCGGACCGCCCCGAGCGCTCCATTCGGGACATCGTGGGCTACTACCATTCGCCGCGCTTCGAGCCGGCCGCGGGCGACCGTCCCGCTCGGATCAAGGCTGTCCTGCGGGTGCTGGAAAGTGCCCAGTGGCTGTGGTCCATGATCGGCGAGGCCGTAGCCGACGAGCGGCCCTTCATCGGCCTGTCGGTCGATTTCGTGGGCGCCGTCAAGCCCGGCCGCCGCGGCAGCGTGGCGGTCAAGGAGATCCAGGCGGTTCGCCAGCTCATGTCCGTCGACGTGGTCACCCGTCCCTCGGCCGGCGGGCGGTTCGAGCGCATCGTGCAGTCCGAAGGGTCGCTTCCAGGCGTACAAGCAGCCACATCTCAGCACCAGCAAGAGGAGGACAACATGCCCGCTACCACTATCACTGAGGAGGACCAAACGGTCCTGCCAGCTCCTGACTCGAGCGCCATCGTGGAAGCTCGCGGATTCCTCGAGGAGGCTCGCCGCGAGCGGCGCATCGCCGAATGCGAGCGCACGCTGGAAGCGCTGCTGGCCGCGACCAAGCTGCCGCAGCCGTTCCGTGACAAGCTGCGCCGGCGCTTCGCCGGCACCGATGCGAGCGAAGACGTCATTCGGGAGGCCATCGAGGAGGAATCGAGCAGCCTGGCCGCGGTCGTCGCCGCTGGCCTGGTGACGGGCATGGGAGCGGAGAAGACGTCGATTACCAGCCGCACCGACGTCGACCGTTTCCAGACCGCGCTGGACCTGCTGCTTGGTGTGAACGTGGCCGAGTCCGAGCGCGGCGGCGTGCCGCGGCTGGGCGGCATTCGCGAGGCCTACGCCATCGCCACGGGCGATCCGGAGGTCCGCGGAGCGACCGACTTCGAACGATCGCTGGTGCGCGAAGCTGATACGACCACCAATTCGTTCAGCTTCCTGCTGGGCACGTCCATGAACAAACGGCTGCTGCAGGAGTACCAAGCCTGGCCCAATGAGTGGGTGAAGTTCTGCTCGATCGTGCCGATCAAAGACTTCAAGCAGCAGGACCGCATCCGGCTCGCCTCTTTCGGCTCGCTGCCGGTGGTGAACGAGGACGCCGCCTACACCACGGTTTCCCTGAGCGACATGCGGGCGACCTACCGCGCGCAGAAGTACGGCAACATCGTGGCCGTGTCGCGGGAGGTGATCGTCAACGACGATCTGCAGGCCATTCGCCAGATTCCCCAGAAACTCGCGGTCGCGGCTGCCTACACCCTGGCCGAATTCGTGTACGGCTTCCTGTCCGGAGGTCGCGGCACGCCCGTGTACGACGGCAACAACCTGTTCGACGCCGCTGCCGGGCCGTTCAACCACGGCCACAACCGGCGTGTGGATGCCCTCACCACGGCTGGGCTCACGCTGGGCATCACGACCATGAAAGAGCAGACCAACCTGGCCGGCAAACGCATTGGGCTGAAGCCGTCGTTCCTGGTAGTGCCGCCGGAGCTCGAGTTCGTCGCTCTGCAGCTCATCAAGTCCGGCGGCCTGCCGGGTGGGAACCAGAACGACGTCAATCCGGTGATGGGCTACTGCGAGGTGGTGGTCTCGCCGCAGCTGACGAACACTGTGGAGTGGTACCTGCTGGCCGATCCTCGCACTGTGGACACCATCGAGATCGGTTTCGTCGGCGGGCAGGTCAACCCCGCGCTGCTGGTCCAGGATCAGCCGCTCTTCGGGCTGAACTTCACCCAAGACGCGATCAGCTACAAGGTCCGCCACGAGTACGGCGGCGCAGTCGTCGACTACCGCGGCTTCTATTCCGGAGGAGACTGACGGGGGGGCCGGGGGCCGGGGGCCGGGGGCCGGGGGCCAGGGGCCAGCCCGCCATCTCCCGGTCCCGGCCTTGGTACTCGGCACACGGCACACGGCACACGCAGCTCCGCACGTCTCAGCACTCGGCACTCGGCACTCAGCACTCCGTACGTCTCGGCACACGACACTCGGCACTCGGCACTTCGTACATCTCGCACTTCGCAGGTAGGAGCAAACGATGTCCGCACACAACCCCGACGGCAGCCACCCCTCGAACGGGGTGGCCGACAACACGGCTTTCCCGCTGACCATCGGCGGCGCGCAGCCGCTGCTGAACGAACGACCCATGCTGCTCAACCCAGGCACTGATAGCGAGGACGACCGGCCGCCGTTGCCCGTGCCCATGTACCCCTTTGGCCACGAAGGTCAGGGTGATCCGCTGTTCTCGCTGGAGCCGCGTCAAAAAGGCTGAATCGAGCGCAAGCGCAGGAGGCCCGGCGAGACGTCCCGCCGGGCCTCCTGGCATGTCTGACGGCACAAACTGCCCTGCCTCAAAACCTCCCGTCGTCGTACAGCCTGCGGGCGGGGATGATGCCGCCGGCAGCCTCGGGCTGAGCCTGTTCGGCTGCACGCACGCACAACGCCAGGCTGACGATGAAGTCGTCGTGTCCATCCTTATCGTCGACGAAGAAGTTCAGGGCCGTGTTCTGGTACACGGCATAGCGGCACAGCCTGGCCTGCTGCCAGAGCTCGCGCCATTCGCTCGAACCGTCGTCGGCGTACATGCGCACGCGGCCGGCGTTCACCGCCGCCAGCAGCTCATAGCCCATGGCCGACTTGGCCGGACGGGTGAACTGCACCGCCTCGATTCGCTCGGGCATCGCTCGATGCAGCCAGCTGGCTACGCCGGCGCCAACGCCGGTGGCATCCACGCAGACGAGCGAGCAGCCCCAACGTGTCCGCAGCAGCTCGAGCAGCGCCGCGAACTGTGTGGAGTGGTCACGGCCGGTCCACCAATGGTGCTGGACGATTTCCACCAGTGGCTCGCCCAAGAGCTCGGACGGCCGCGAGACGCGGGCAATGGTCACCACGGTTGAATCCTTGCGTACGTGCGAGGAGCGCACCATCTCGTCCGGCAGCCGTTCTCCCTCCCCGGCGACGTCCACGCCGGCCACGATGCAAGCCGTCAGAGGCTGCAGGCTGGTGCCGGGAGAATCCAGGCGTGGGTGTGTTCCTTGCAGCAGCTGCAGCTGCTCCGGGCCGAAGAATCGCCCGGCGCTGTCCACTGTCTCCAGCCGGTACTGCGTCTTGATGATGGGATGGTCCTCACCCAGCCTGCGGATTTCGCTTCTGACGAACTGCCCGTACGCGGGATTGATCGCGGCCAGGACGGTCCAGGGGAATTCGAAGTGGGCGCCGGGGTCGTCGCGCAGGTTGGCCATGCGCTGGCGGGCCAGCATGGTGTCGTCACTCCAGGCCGTGCCATACAGCACCGTGGTGGTGTTGGCCGTGCTGGCCATGGGCCGAAAGTCTTTGAGGTACTTGTCTTCCGACACGTCCTGGGCCTCGTCGATCTCCAGCAGCAGGTCGGCGGTGGCGCCGACGACGTTGGACGTCTCCTCCGCTGAAAGGAAGTGAATGGCGGCCTCGCCCATTTGAATGATGTAGCCGAAGCGTGACTGCAGTGGCTTTCGGGCCTGCTGCGGAAGGTGCGCCAACACCCGCTCCAGCCGCATCTTGCTCGTGACCAATTGCGGCTTGAAGGTGGGCGCGGCCTTGACCATCGTCCCGCCGGCGCGCTGAAAGACGTACAGGAGGTAGGCTTCGATCTGCGCCGACAGCTCGTTCTTGCCCATCTGCCGGCCCATCATCACCGTGAACGTGCGCCCCTCGCGACCGAGCACCGAGTCCACGATGGCCCTCGCCGCGCTGAGCTGATACGGCCGGAGGGCACGGTCGGCCAGGGCGACGGAGAATTCGCCCACGTCGCGTGCGGCTCGGCGTAAGCCGGGGGCGCTCAGTCGATTGTGTCGGGCTGGGCCTTCACCCATCGAGCTCGCGCGGACTGGCCGCCCGGCTCGCGTTCGCTGGGCTCTTGGCGGCACGGGCGTGCCGAGCTTGGCGTCCTGCCGTGGTGGTGCTCGCGCGTTGGCGAGCCTCGCGCAGCCGCTGCAGGACGAGGTCGTTCAGCTCGGCCAGGGGGTCCTCTTCGTCGTGGCTGCTGAGCTTGGACTGCAGCGCAATCATGCGAGCGAGCAGCGTGAGCAGCGCGATCAGGCCGCGGGACGGCGTTGGCGGGTCAGCACTGGAGTCAGCGGTGGCCAGCTGGCGGACCAGATCGCGCACGTACACGATCTCGGCCGTGAGGTCGGCCCGAGCATTCGTCCGTTCCGGGCTGGTCAGCGGATAGTAGCTCTCGCCCGGCATCTCAGCCCTGCTGCTCGGCCGCGTCGAAGGCGTCCCCTCCCAGGAAGCGGTGCAGCAGCTTCACGGCGGCGGCGTCGCTCAGCCAGCCTTCCTGTTTGGCAGCCTGCAGGGCCGGCACCAGCTGTCCCACGGCGGCGGCTACGTTCCGACCGTCGTCCACGTCGATGGGCGGAAAGACGACGTCGTAGCGCTGGTCCGCTCGTGGAGACAGCAATCCGGCCAGCTCGGCTTCGTGCAGCACGCGGTCGAGGACGGTGCGCAGCATGAAGCCGAAGTAGTCCTGCCGTCGCTCGAAGCGCTTCAGTGTGGGCAGGCCCATCTCGGCCGCCGTCGCGCGGTTGACGTTGCCGCCTTCGGCCAGGTAGTGCTCCGGCAGCCCGGCGCCGACGGCCACCATCATCTTGATGGCCCGGCCATCGGCCTCGACCTGGTCGGCCCCGATTTTGGGCTCGATGGCGGCCCACTCCTCGCCTTCGTTGTGCACGATGACGCTGCCCGGCAGCGGCGGGTAGCCGTACTCGTTGCGTTTGCGGTCGATGGTTTTCTTGTCCGCGCCGGTGAGCTTCACGTCCCACAGAAATGCGCCCTTGTACTTGTTGAGGCGCACGCGGTCGGTCAGCCAGTCCTTGTACCGCCGCAGCCAGACGAGCATGGTGGCCAGGTCGCTCTGTCCGCGCTTGGCGTTGCTGACCTTGTTGATGGCGAACTGGACCACCTCTTCGCCGGCGTCGAGCCAGCGGCCGTCCGACGTGCCGGACTGTGGGAATCGGGCGCCGCTCGAGAAGGTGGCTGGTCCGGTGGACGCCCCGCCGCTCGCTGCCGGCTGGTCACGACCCGTGAGTTCACCGACGGGCCGCTGGTGGAACCGCAGCGGCCGCTCGACGTTGTTGGGATCCGTCTCGATCTCATCGATCGTCGACGGATCGATCTGCCCGATCTTGACCGCGCCGTCGATGGGGTTCACGAAGAATCGGACGAACTGCTCGCCGTACAGCGCTAGCTCGGTGCACAGGCTGTAGACACGCAGGTCCATGTGGTTGTCGGCGTCGTGCCAGAAGCGGTCGAGGATCTTCTGGACGCGCTGGCTGTGGGCCACAACCTTGAGCCCGCTGCCCAGGACCATGGAGGTGGTGATCTCGATCGCTTGCTTGGCCAGCGGATTGGAGTTGTAGGCCTCGTAGCACTGGTTGTGCAGCTCCAGGTACGTGGCCGGGACGACGTCCTTCTGATACCAGCTGTCCGACAGGCGGCGCCACAGGTAGTCCTCTTCGGTGCCGCTGACCGGCCGGCCCCAGTAGAAGTCCTCCAGGGTTCCGGACGGATAAGCCGCCTCTTCCCGAACGTGGACGTTGCTGCCTGCTGCGGATCGCCGCCACGGCCATCTCATGACTTCCACCCTACGTCGGTGCCCCACCAGATGCGGCTAACGATGTCGACCGAACGGGCGGCATTGTGGTAGGTTGCGATAGAAGTTGGTGGGGGCTTGGAGGGAAATGGCGCTGAGCACCGTCTTGGGCAGGCCTAACCAGGAAGGATCGTGCCTGCCGCCAGGCGTGCTGCAGCTGCTTTCTCGCCGCGAGATTGAGGTTGCTCGACTCGTGGGCGAGGGCCTCACCAATCCGGAGATCGCTGAGGCTCTGTGCATTACGCCGGCCACGGTGTCCAGGCACGTCAAGCACATTCTGACCAAGCTCAACGTGCACCGCCGGGCTCAGGTGGCCGCGATCGCGGTCTCGCACGGGCTCGTTGAGCTGCCTTACGCGTCCAGGCCGCTCCCCGCCGCCGCTGCTGTGTCGCCATCGGAGGTCCTGCGCGGAGAGACAGTGCAGACCGTTTCGTCTCGGCCCGCATCGCCGTTCGATTCGCCGGCTGGCGCCGTGTCGCGTCCCCGGCTCTTGCTGCCGGCCGGCCTGCTGCTCGGCGTAATGGGGGTGCTGGTCGTGGCACTTGCCATCCGCACCCACGCGGCGAATGCCACGCAGGCCCTGGCTGCCGGCCCTGGCCATGGCAGCCTGCTGTTCAGCTTCCAGCCGTCGCAGGGCGAGGCGCAGTTCATTCCCCACACCCAGGTCGAGGGCAACGACGTTCGCTTTACCGCCGCCGGCCTCGAATTCCATGCCGACAGGGCGTTCGAGTTCGCGGTGGCCCGAAACGTCTTGGCGCAAGACTTCGTGGTGCAATCGCACGCTCGCCAGCTGTCTGGGGATGCCGGCTACCAGGTCCAGCTGCGCGGCTGTGTCGACGACTCCGATCAGTTCTACCGGGTAACGGTCGAACCAACCTCGGGCGCGGTCAGCATGCAGCGCGCCCAGTGCAACACGGGTACTACCCTGCAAGTCCTGCTGCCGGTGGGCCGCTACCTGGACCCGCTGCCCCAGGGCGCGGACAGCGCCATCACCGTCATGCTTCGAGGCCAGCGACTGGAGGTCTACCAGGCAGGACGTCTGGCGGCGGGCGTCACGGATCCCGGCAGCCCTCTGCCGGCGGGATCCGTGCGCTTTGGGGCGCTCTCCCCGGACGTGGTCCTGCTCACCCGCTTCGACGTCTATCGCCCGGCATGAAATACACCAATTGGGGGATGCGCCCCTTGTGCCTGCCCGGTAGCATGAGCCGCGATTTGCAGGGCAGGGAAGGCCCTCAGCCTCGGCCGTCTGCACGAAATTCTTGGAGAGCATTGGAGTGGTAGGGGTATGCGCGTCCAGAACGGCTTGAACGGGTGGATGAGATGGAGGTCGGTGGGTGGGCTTCCCGTTGCGCTCATGGTGTCGCTCGTCACCGCGATGCTCGGCGGTGGTCAGGTCATGGCCTCCGCCGGGCCGTCGATCACTGCCTCCCCAGCGACGCTCACCGCCGGAGATACGGTGACGCTAACCGGCAGCGGCTTCACCTCCGGCGAGACCGTGACGCTGTCCGGCTTTGCCAATTTGAGCGTGACCGCCAGCGGCGGCGGCTTCACGATGCCTCTCGTTACCGACGCTACGCTCCCGGCCAACACCTACCTTGTTGCCGCCAAGGGCGGAACCTCGGGCCTGACGGCCAGCACCTCGTTCGTCCTCAATGCCGCTTCTCCGGCGGTGTCCCTCAGTCCGGCGAGCGCCACCGCCGGCACGGCGATAACGGCCACCGCGACCGGCTTCGGCGCGGGCGAAAGCGTGTGCTTTGTCCTGGCTAGCTGCGTGACAGCCGACAGCAGCGGCAAGGCCACGACGACGGTGCAGTACCCTCCTGATATCCCGACGGGCAGCTATTTCTTTCGAGCCGGCGGGGTCGTCTCGGGCAGGAAAGCCCTTATCTCCGGGGTGAGCGTGACCGCGGCCAACCCGCAGATCAGCGCCAGTCTAAACCCCGTGACTCCCGGACAAACCGTCACTCTCACGGCGATGGGCTTCGCGCCGGGAGAGCAGGTGCAGTTCGTGGGATCCCCCATCGGCGGCACCCAGACGCCCGTCAATGCCGATGCCACGGGCAAGGCGCAGGCGCAGTACGTTGTGACTTGCGACGGGGGCGCCGCCAGCAGCACCAGCTTCACGCTGCTGGCCAAGGGCCTGCAGTCGAACCTGCTGGCGGCGCTGCCGGGACCTGGCCAATTGAGCGTCAACGCCAAGGCGGCAACGATATCGTTCACTCCGACCAGCGCCACGCCTGGCACGACGACGTCGATCCAGGTCAGCGGCTCAGGCTTCGGGCCAACGGAATCGATCGATCTGCTTGGGCCTGGACCGAAGGTCAACGTCACGACCGACAGCAGCGGCGCCTTCAGCAATCAGCCGTTCACGCTTTCATCGGCGCTGCAACCGGGTGGCTACACCATCCACGCCAGCCACGAGGTTTCCAGTGGGATCAACAAGGCGCATTGCTCCGCGACCGCGGCGTCGACGTTAACCGTCAGCGGGGGTACCACGGGCCATGTCATGACGCTGAGTCCCACCAATGGCAACAGCGGCCAGTCCGTGACAGCCTCGATTGCGAACGGGACGTTCGGCACCGGGACCGACCAGGTGACGTTCTCCGGCTCCCCTGGCTGGAGCGCTACGACCAATGCCAGCAGTGGCGGCATCGCGAGCTTCCCCCTGACCATCCCGCTCGGTGCGCCCGGCACCTGGTCGGTCCGGGCGCAGGACACGACCTCGAACGTCAGCTCGCAATCGGCCAATGGTCCGTTCACCATCAACAGCACCAAAGGGCTGGCAGTGGCGCCCACGACTGTGGCCGAAGGCTCGTCGATTACCTTCACCGGCACGAACTGGGTCGCCAGCCCCGCCGACACGGTGACCTTCTCGATGCCGGGAGTGACCGCCGCGACGGCGCCGGCCAACTCCGCCGGGACGGCGTCAACGAGCGCCACCGTGGCCTACGGCTCATTCCCCGGCACCTACGTGGCCACGGCGACCAACGGATCCAAGACCACTTCGGCAGTCGTGACCCTCACCCGCGGCACGCCGGCCATCAGCGCTCCGACAGCGGCGCAGCAGGCAGGAACGACCATCACCGTCAGCGGCTCCAACTTTGCGCCCAGCGAGGCTGTGCTGCTGAACGGGCCGATCTGCGCCAGCTCCGGCTCATGCACGACGTCGACGGTGCTCGCGGGCACGCCGGTCACCGCGACAGCCAACACGTCCGGGGCGTTCAGCGCCAGCGTCTTCATTCCCTACTTCGCTTCGACCGGGACCCATGTGCTGCATGCTCAGGGCAGCAGCTCCCAGCTTGGAGCGAGCGCCCAGCTGGCCGTCACCGGCTACTCGCCCTCGATCTCGCTGAGCCCTAACAGCAGCGTGGCCGCCGGCGCCACGATCACGGTGACCGGCTCTGGTTTCGTGCCGGGCGAGTCGGTTCTCGCGCCCGGCCTGGACTCCACCTCCACGGCCTCGCCGGTAACCGCGAGCGGCAGTGGCACCATCAGCGCCTCGTTCACGGTGCCCGCCGGTGCAACCTCCGGTGTGTACGTGGCGTTCGCGCACGGCTTGACGTCGGGCCTGTTCGCTTCGACGCCGGTGGGTATCGGCGTGGCGCTGAGCACCACGACGGCCACCAGCACCACGTCTTCCGGCGGCGGTGGAGGGACGTCCAGCGCAACGACGACGACCACCACCACAGCTCCGGCCAGCACCGGCGCCAGCGGTGGGGTGGTGGTCACGACCAGCTCGACAAGCTCGGCTAGCGGCGGAGTCCAGGTGGTTGGCACCGCCTCGGCCGGGACCGGCGTCTCCGACCTGCCCGCCAACACCAACGTCAGCATCCCGACCACCCTGGGCACGGTCAATGCGCCGCCTGCCGCTCCGCCTATTGATCCCGGCGTGCTGACCGCGAATGCGCCGGCGCCCATCACCGCCAACGTTTCCGCTGCCACCGGCGGCATCATCGTGGCCGGAAACGCGGCGGTGGTCGTTCCGCCTGCCGCGCTGGCGGGGGTTGCCGGCGGGCAGGCGACCTTCGACATTCATCCGGCCACCAATCTGCCGGTGCCCGGAGGGCCTGCCCAGTACAGCCCCAACGGGTCGACCTTCAGCATCAACATCACGGACAGGAATGGCGCGCCGGTGACGACCTTCCCGGTGCCCATCCCGATCGTGTTCAAGTACAACGCCGCGGACGTCGGACAGGCCAAGGGCCGCCCGGAGACGTTGACCGCGGCTTACGTGGTCGACGAGCTTACGCCGGCCATTGCCAATCCGCTGCATTTCCCCATTGCCACCTTCGTCATCTTTGCCCCCTCCAACGCCAGCACCAACATCCAGACGGGCACGGTCACGGTGTACACCCAGGCCATCGGCTCTTCAGTGGTGGTGGTGACCAACCCGGTGGGTTACGTGCAAACCCTGGCGCCCGATGCGCCGGTGCTGTCCAGCTTCGACCCGGCCACGTCGCAGACCTTTGGCAACAAGGACCAGTTCAGCTACCTGCAGGTGGTTGAGCCGCAGATTGGGAACCGCCTGCTGGTGCTCGATCCGGACACCGGCAACTACGGATACGTGAACGCTACCGACGTTGGCCCTTCGGGGGCACCGCCGGCCAAGGCTTCGTCCGCCGTGGTCCGCGGCGCGCGCAGCTAACAGCAGCCCAAGACAGCGACCGGCCGGACTGGACCGCGCTTGCGCCCCGCCGTGCACCGACGAGCAACCGTCGACCCATGGCAAGTCCTGAACCGCATCGGTCGAGCGACGATCAACATGCGCGCGCCGGTCCGCGCGACGTAAGAGCCGGGCTCGTAGCCCATCACTCATCCGGCGCTTGACCTTTTGCTTGCCTTCGGCGACAGTGAGCACAGGGTCCGTGCTTCAGCCGGCTCTATCGCACAGGAGATCGACCATGATGAAGTCCGTGTTGGCCGTTGTGCCGTTCATTACGCTGGTGGCGTTTGCCGGCTCGGCCTACGCCCAGACGGCGCCTGCTCCCCAGGCCTGCCAGTACATTCTGGGCTTCAAGACCCTGCACGATCTCGATGCCACCGACGTCGGCGATTGCCTGGACAACCAGGCATTTGCCGGCAATGGCGATGCCCAGGAGCACACCGCCAAGGGGCTGATGGTCTGGCGCAAGGCGGACAACTGGACGGCCTTCACGAACGGCTATCAGACCTGGATCAATGGTCCCGACGGGCTGGTCGCGCGATTGAATACCCAGCGCTTCCCGTGGGAGGCGAACCCCGACGGCCTGCCGCTGGTGGGCGGCGCGGCCCCGTCGACGCCGGCCGCCGCCGGGCCCGCCCCTGCGCCCGCACCCGATGCCGGCGTCAACCCCGGTGTGACCTTTGGGAAGCCGGTCGTCTTTGCCACAAGCGGCGTGGGCGCCGCGGCCGTCCTGGCGACCAATCCCACCGGGCAGGTTGTGAGCTTCGCCGTGAAGGCGACCTTCGTCAGCGGCGGCAATACGGTGGCCACGGCCAGCGGCAGCGTCAACGACCTCAAGCCGAACGAGCGTCGTGCGGCGGTGCTGTCGATCTACACCGGCTCAATTCCGGCTACCTACGACAGCGTGAACGTGACCATGGACAAGCTGCTGGCCAACGCGCCGGCGACTCCCGCCGCCACGGCGGCGTCCAAGCTCTCCATCAAGCAGGTGGTGTCCGGCAGCGGCAGCGGCGTCACCGTGATCGCGGAGGTCAAGAACGACGATACGGTTGCTCACAGCGTCACGGTTCAGGCTGCCTTCCTGAAGGGCGGGGAGCTGTTGGCGGTCGGCAGCGGCGGGCCTGATGACGTTATTCCCGCCGGCCAATCAAAGAGAGCGACCTTCGACGTTGTGGGGAACGCCACCGGCTACGATACCGTGCTCATGAGCATCGACGGCGTGCAGTAGGAAGGCGGCCTCGGCGGGCTCCCTGTGGGCGTGATCTGGGCGTGCCTTGGTCGGTCCAGGAAGCAGGAGTCGTCGACGTTAGCGCGCGGATCTTGTCCCGAGCGGGAGTGTCCTGTACAATCCCCGGCAAGCCGGATACGAGGCGGCCAACGCGCAGATCGGGCTGTGGTTGCTGAGGGTGCGGGGAAGCTGCGCTGCGGCCCGTGGTCGGCGACCTTTCGCAGAAAGGGGGACATCGCGCGCGGGGGTACGGTCAATGCGCCCGACGAGGGTTGTGATAGGTTGCTGCTAGCCTAGTCCCGGTCAGCAGGTTCCACGCCTACGCCAGAGGCATGGAAGCCCCGAGACCGGGCCCAAGACAATCCAGGTGAACCGAAAGCCAAAGAATCTCTAAGGAGTCAAAGAATGCGCTTCTCAACTGCATGAATGCGCTCCAGGTGACGGCGTCGCCCGCTTCCGGGTGCGGTTGTCACCGCTTATTGGTTACGCCGAATGACGCTATTCAGATTTCCACAGATTGAGAAGGAGTGACATGATCCCGAAAAAGGCAGCCCAGCGACTTGTCGCCGCGGGCGCTGTTCTCACCCTGGGGCTGTTGCTGGTCCCGCAGGCAGGACTCGCCGCCGATAGCTCGAGCTCGAGCGGGAGCGCTTCCAGCTCGACGCCCAAGGCCACCGCTACGCCCAGCAACCAGGTGACCATCACCATCACCGACAGCGGCTTCGACCAGCAGAGCTACTCTGTGGCCAAGTACGAGAGTCCCTTCAAGGACATGATCCACATCATCAACAACGGCACGCAGGTGCACACGGTGACCGCGATGCCCGGCCAGATTGCTCCATGGAGTCCTACCTGCTTCCCCGTCTGCACCCAGATTCCGCTCACCAGCAAGAACAAGAACAAGGGCCAGATCAACTTCGATACCGGCGGCTTGGCCCCTGGCCAGCAGGTTGACGGAGGCCTCGTGAACTCCGGGACGGTCATGTTCACCTCGGCCACCGACTGCCTGTTCGGGAACAACAACCCGAGCTTCAACTGCACCCCGGCCTCCATTAAGGTGAAGAGCTACGACAGTGGCAGCGGTTCCACGAACCTCGGCACCTCCGATATCCCACACAGCCTGGCCGACACGCTGCCTGGCACGAATTTGCTGCCGCCTACCCCGGACAACATCAATGGTGGCAAGTGCGCCGCGTTGGTCACGCCGCAGGACGGCGCACCGGCTCTCTGCTACAACAAGAACGGCGAGACTTTGGCAGGCCAGTCGGGAGCTGGCGCGCTGGGCGGCAGCGCCAAAAGCCCCCTGAGTGGTAACGTCACCGTGACCATTGATGACGTCAAGGGCTTCGATCCTGCCTGGGTGTGGGTAACCCCGGGGACGAGCATCACTTGGGTCAACAACGGGGCTCGTGTTCACGCCCTGACCAAGGGCAGCACCGGCTCGGACGCCTACAACGGCTACGATCCGTTGGAGTCGCCCGGACTCGCGCCTGGCCAGAGCTGGACATACAACGCCTGTGGCGATCCGACCGTCTGCAAGACCGACTACAACTACCAGTCGGGCGAAGAGCTGGGCCTGATCGATCCGACCATCTCCGGATTTATCGGCAAGCAGCTTCCCGTCTTTGTGGGCGAAGTCACGGTCGTGATTCCCAAGTCCTGACCATCAGCTGACGATGCTGATTCGCGCGGCAGCGCGAACGTCAGAAAGGGCGGCCCGCCGGGCCGCCCTTTCTGCGATCCTGAGGGTGAATGGTCGCTATCGCCGCCGCTAACTCGGCCTACCCGGTGGCGTATGCTTGGGCGGTTGCCCGGCGACCATCGAAGAAGAGGGAGAGTTACGACATGCGTTGTCCACGGCACGTCTCTATCGCCTGCCTTGGTCTTGGCCTCATCCTGTCAGCCTGCGGCGGCGCTTCCGCGCCCGTCGCCACCAATCCCGGCAGCGCTGCGCCCAGCGCTGCACTCGCGTCCGTGAAGCCGAGCGCCGCGCCGTCCCCCATCACGAGCGCCGCTGCGTCTGCTTCGCCGAAGCCCGCTGCTTCGACCGCGGCCTCCGCCAAGCCGGCCGCGTCGGCATCCGCTTCAGCCTCGGCCAGCCCTGCGCCAACCGCGACAACCCTGCCGGTTGTGGCCGCGGACACCACGCAGGAGCCCCTGACCGTCTACCCGGCTCCGAATGCCAACGGCGCTACCAGCATCGATACCATCGACATCAACCAGGCGACGCATACGCTGTACGTCGACAACGAGACGGAGATGGCCGTCGACGTCTATGACGTCTCCACCTCGTCGGCCAAATACGTGCGCTCCGTCAGCCTCGGTATCGGATCCAATGGCATGGTCATCCTGCCTGAAGCCAAGCGTGTGATTACAGGCAACCGCGACAGCTCCTTCTCGGTCATCGACACCGATCCTGGTTCGCCCACCGCCAACACGGTCATCACCAAGATCCCCGCAGGCGGCACGGGCCGGATCGACCTGGTCTACTACGACCCGGTGCACAAGAAGGTCTATGGCGCGGCCAATGGCGAGGGCTTCATCGCCGTCGTCGATCCCGCCACCAGCAAGATGACCAAGAAGATCGCCACCCCCGGCACGACCCTGGAAGCCATCTACCTGTCGTCCGCGGACGGCATGCTGTACGTCGGCGCCGGCCGGGACAATGCGCTGTACCAGGTGGATCCCAACAAGGATGAGCTGGTCAAGAAGATCGAGCTGGCCGACAAGTGCATTCCCAATGGCATAGCGATCAATCCGCAGGGTGAAGCGCTGCTGGGCTGTAACAATCCGGCCGACCAGCACGTCGCGATTTTCGACACCAAGCAGGGCAAGGTGGTCAGCACAATCAATAATGTGGGCACCGGCGACCTGGTGAACTACAGCGCCAAGCTCGACCGCTTCGTCTTCGGTGCCCGGGACTTCTACCACGGCCCGCAGATCGGCGTCTTCGGAGGATCGCCGGTCAAATTTATGACCAACGTGCCGCTGAAGGGCCGTGCCGGCACGGCCATCATCGACGAGACCAATAAGATCGTGTATGCGCAGGACACCGCTCCGGGTGAGAATGGCATCGTGGGATTCCCGCTCCCTCAGAAGTAGCTGATCCGGCCTGATAGCGGAGCCTGCTCCGCGCGCTCCGAATGAAGAACAGACGCCGCTCATTGGTTGGGGCGTACATTCCGCTGCTCGCGGGTGTCACGCTGCTTGCCGCGGTCCTGCGGCTGCACAAGCTGTCCGACGCCAATCCCTGGTTCGACGAGGGCTTCACCTCCTGGCTGGCCAGCTTGGACACGCCGGCCATGCTGCTGCGCACGGCGTCCGATACCCATCCACCGCTGAGCTACCTGCTGTATCAGCTGTGGATGCCGCTGGCCGGGCGCAGCATCTTCGCCCTCCGGTTCATGGCCGTGGCCTTTGGTGTACTGACCGTCCCGGTGTGCGCCGCGGCCGGCCGGCGTTTGGCCGGTCCCTACTGCGGCCTGGCCGCGGCGTTCCTGCTGGCCGTTGCGCGCTTTCACGTCTGGTGGTCGCAGCAGATCAGGATGTATGCCCTGGTCGGGCTGCTGTGCGCGCTCTCGATGTACGCGCTGTTTCGCTTCCTCCATGCTTGGAACGTCCTGCCGTTGCCGGCGGGCGTCCGGTCACCAGGCGCCGCCGGCGCGCGAGCCCGCCCGGGCCCGAAGGACGTACGTGGCCAGCGAGGGCTGTGGCTGGCGGCCCTCGGCGTCATCAACCTCGCCGGCCTGTTCACCCTGTACTTCTTCGCCGTCCTGGTCGCCCTCGAGGGCCTGCTGGTGCTGGGCAGCGGTGTTGCCGCCAGACGCAAAGCTGCCCACCGGTGGTCCGTGCTCGGCGCCTGGCTGGGCATGCAGATCGCCAGCATCACACTGTTCCTGCCCTGGCTCGTCTTCTTCAGCCGGCATGCCATCCGATTTGCCGGCGGCCAGACCGCTCCGCTCGCCTGGCGCGACTTCCTGTCGGCCACCTGGGCGCAGCTCACGATCGGCATCGACACCGACGTCGCCGGCTTCATCCCGCTGCTCGTCGCGCTTGGCCTGGGGCTGGTGCTGCTCCTGGCCGTCGCTCTCGTTCGCCGCTCCCACGCTCGGCTTGTCGTGCTGTGGCTGCTGTTAGTCACGGCCGGTCTGCCGCTGGCAGCGTACGCCGTTACTCTGCAGCGCGGGCTGTTCTTCAGCCCGGCCTATCAGACCCGTTATGCGCTGCCCGCCCTGCCGGCCCTGGTCCTGCTCGTCGCCGTGGCTGCCGCTGCGCTTCCGGGCTGGGTCCGCTTGGCCCCGTTGGCGCTGTCGGCCGCGCTGGCGCTGGCGGTGCTGCCGCCGATGTATGCCGCCAGCCATCGCACCGACGACTATCAGAGCCTGGCCGAGTTCGTAGCTGCCTACGAGCGCCCGGGCGACGTCGTCGTCTTCGATCCCGATTGGAATTTCCATCTGTTCATGCTCGATTACCGTGGGTCGCTTCCCTGGGTGGCGATACCGCTGAATCAGCCGGTCGACACTGCCTATGCCGATCAGATCTTCTCGCGCTGGGCCTCGGACTATCGGGCACTGTGGCTGGTCCAGGAGTCGGGCGGGCATGACGCCGGTGCGGAGCATCCCGTCCGAGACTGGCTCAACGCCCATCGCCGGCTGACGCTCCAGCTCACCGTGGGCGATCGGCGGGTAGCCCTGTATGACCTGTCCGATGCTCCCGCCCGCTCCCTCGACCCAAGCTTCGTTCCGCAGCACCTCACGGCGGTGCCGGGGATTGGAGGCTACGACCAGCCACTGGACGACGTTCGGGTGGGCGACGTGTTGAACCTGGCGCTCTATGGCCGGTCCGGTTGCGGAGCCGCGCCGCTGCCTCCTTCCTGCCCGGCCCTGCCCGAGCGGCTGACCTTTGGCGGCAAGACGTTCTCGGCCGTCGCCTTTCCCGGCCAGGCTTGGTTCTCCATCCCGGTGGGCGCCTGGGCCCCGGCCGGGCACCCACCGATCTCGGCGGTGCTGCCCGACGGCAGTCTGCTGCCATTGACCTCGGTGGGCGTCGAGGCCCACGCCGTCGCCTCCCCTCGCTCGACCGAGCCTCCGCTGGCCAACGTTGTGGCCCGTACCTTCGGTGGGAGCGCGGAGCTGACGTCTTATAACGCGGAGCCGCAGCCGGCGCACGCGGGACAGGACCTGTCGGTGCGGCTGCAGTGGCAGGCGCTGGAGCCATTCAGCCAGAACTACACGGTCTTCGTGCATCTGCTCGATGCGGCCGGGCACGTCGCGGCACAGCGTGACAGCCAGCCCGCCGGCGGCCGGCAGCCCACCATTCGCTGGCAGTCCGGTGAGATCATCGACGACGATTACGTGATCGCCCTGCCGGCCGCCATGCCGCCTGGCAGCTATCAGATCGAAGTCGGCATGTACCTGCAGGCTACCGGCGATCGGCTCACGGTTGACGGCAGTGGGGCGGTGGATCATCTCATCCTGGGTGCGGTGATTATTGACTCCGCCTCGAGCGCTGCCTGAGACGGAAGGGCGGCCGCCGGTGACGGCTCTCACTCCCGCCAGGCCTTCCGCACATCGGCCTTCAATGGAGCGAGCCACGTTGCTGCGCGCGATCGTGCCGTGCGTCGCGCTGCTGCTGGGCTTCGGCCTGCGTGCCGGGCGCTTGGATTTCCAATCGTTGTGGTGGGATGAGACCTACAGCGTCGACGTTGCCCGCCAGGGGTTGGCGGCCATAGTGGGGCAGGCGGCGCCCGATCCCCTGCCGCACTTCCTGGCGCTGTGGGGCTGGATGCATCTCGCCGGCAGCAGCGAGTATGCCGTGCGCTACCTGTCGCTGGCCATCGGGCTGCTGCTGGTGCCGCTGCTGTATCAGCTCCTGCGGCTGCTGGCCGGTCGCCGGGCGGCAGCACTCGCCGGCGTCCTGGGAGCGGTGTCCGCGCTGGCCGTCTATTACGCCCAGGAAGCTCGCCTCCACATGCTTGGGACCGTCCTTGTCCTGATTGCGGCCTACGTGCTCTTTCGTGCCCTGGCCCTGAAGAAGACCTGGCTGTGGATGGTGTACGGGCTTGCGGCCGCCGCGGCCCTCAGCTCCTACTATTACGCCGCGCTGGCCCTGCTTGGGCTGAATCTGCCGCTGCTCGCACGTCGCCATCTTCGCCCGCCCCGAGGGTGGTGGCTGGCGAACGCCGGAGCGCTGGCCCTGTGCGCGCCGAGCCTCGCTCTGGCCTACCAGCGCTTCGTTGCCGGCGGCGCCCAGACCACGGGCCTCGCCGCGCCCAATCCCGCGCAGTTCGTGCTCGGTGGCGCCGTATTCGTGTTCTTCGGCCGCGCCGCGGACCTGGGCCTGAGCGGCGCTCCCGCGGTCCTGCTCATGGCGGCCTGCGTCCTCACGGCCTGGCGCCTGGCGCGCCGCCACAGCGCGGTGGCCATGCTCGCGGGCTATGCGGTCGTGCCGTTCGTTGGCGTGTACCTCATGGGCGCGCTCCTTCCAGGCGTGTACGACGTCCGCTACATCGTGGTTGGCCTGCCCGCCTGGATCGCGCTGCTGGCGCTGGCGGCGGAGCAGGTCCTGCAAACGGGCCGGATCGGGCCGGTCCAGGGACGGGTCGCGCTGGCCGCCGGCGGGACGGCGTTCGCGTTGTGGACGGGCCTCGCGCTGGCCCGCAGCGCCTTCGATCCTGCCGTCGCCCGGGATGACTACCGCGCGCTGTTCGGCCAGCTGCACGCCCAGGCGCTGCCCGGCGAGCTGCTGATCTACGACTCGCCCGTGCAGGTCACGGCCGTGGACTATTACGCTCGGATCGGCGGGCCGATCGGGTCGCTGTCGCTGCCGCTGTCGGACAGTCCGGCCCAGGTCGAGAGCGCCTTGAACGACGCCATGTCGGCGCACACCGGGGTGTGGCTGATGCTCGCGCTCGACCGGCGCCACGCCGTCGAGAGCTGGCTGAACGAGCACGCCGTGCACGTGTCCGAGAAGTGGTACGGCGGCGGGCTGCGCCTGGAGCATTACCTGCCGGCTCCGGCAGGCCAGGCGGCGGCTCTGCCCGGTGGGGCGCGAGTGGCCAAGAGCTTCGGGCCATTGAATCTCGATCAGGCCCGGATCGGCCAGCCGACGGCCGGCGCCGTGCTGCCTGTGAGGCTGTTGTGGACCGTCCAGGAAGCTCCCAGCGCGGACTACACCGTCTCCGTGCAGGTGCTCGACGCCGCCGGCGTGAACCGGCTGGCGCAGCATGACGCGCAGCCGTTCGATGGCGCCTTGCCCACCTCCCGCTGGCAGCCCGGGGTCGGCTACGTCGACTACGTGGGAGTGCCGCTGCCGCCGGCTGTTGGCCTGCCCGGCGCCTACCAGCTCAAGGTGTCGGTCTATGACTCGCGGCAGCGACCGCTTGGCCGGCAGGAGCCCATCGGCACGCTCATGAATGCCAGGGACTGGCACGTCGTCACGGCCGGCGCCAGATCCGTGGCCGGCTGGACCATCGATTCCGTTGGCCTGGGCCACGACGGCTCCGGCGGCAGCCTCATCCAGGCGCAGGTGTCGGTGCAGAGAGCTCCGGGAGGCAGCTACACCTGGTTCGCCCATACGCTGGACGAACAGGGCAAGCTGCTTGCGCAGGACGACCGCCAGCCGCTGGCGCCCACACTCGATTGGCGCCCTGGCGACGTCCAAGTGGAGTCCTTCAGGCTGCCTTGGACGGCAGCTGCCGCCTGGTTCGAGCTCGGCGCCTACGACGGGTCCGGCCGGCGCATTTCCTACGTCCTGGCGGATGGGTCGACCGCGGACCGCCTGCTCGTGCCTGCTGCGTAGATCTGGCTAGCCCTGGGTTGCTTCGAACACGGCAGCTCGCATGCAATACTCGACTGGATGTCCGTCACCCTGCTGGCCGTGCGGCCCCATCCCGACGACGAAGTTACCGGCACGGGAGGCCTGCTGGCCTATTACCACGAACGGGGCATTCCCGTAGGGGTGCTGACCTGCACGCTGGGCGAGGAAGGCGAGATTCGCGACCCTGCCTTGAATGAGGACGAGGCACGGCCACGATTGGGACAGATTCGCGAGCGCGAGCTGCGCGAATCCTGCGCCGTGCTGGGTGTCGACCAGCTGCGCCTGCTCGGCTATCGCGACTCGGGCATGCAGGGCACCGAAGCCAACAACAACCCGGCTGCCTTCTGGAACGCGCCGCTCGACGAATCGGGTGAGCGCATCGCCGCGGTCATTCGCGAGCTCCGGCCGAAGATCGTCGTCACCGAAAACGAGTTCGGGACCTACGGCCATCCCGATCACGTCATGTGCCATCGGGCGACGGTTCGCGGCGTGCAGATGGCGGCCGATCCGGCGGTTTCGGCCGGTGGCCTGCCGCCGTGGACGGTCGACCGCCTGTTTGCCAACGGCATCGCCGTCGATGGCCGCGAGCGTCTGGTCGAGCAGCTGAAGGCCGAGAACCTCGAGCTTGGCTGGTTCGAGCATGCGGGTGAGCTCCCCGGCGCCATCACGGTGGCCGAGGCTGACGCCGCGGTGGATGTTGGCAGGTATGCCGGCGTGCTGCGTGAAGCCCTGCGCCGGCACAAGACGCAGATCACCGCCGATGATTTCCTGATGACCTGGCCCATCCACATTTTGGCGGAAGCGTTCCGAACGGCGTATTTCAAGCTGCTGCACGCTACCAATCGGGCCGCGATCGATGGCCTGCGCCCGCTGCCCGATCTGCTTCTCGGGGTGCCGGACTAGCGGCGAGGCTCCAGTCCGGGAACCGTAAACGGCGTTCCAGGATTGCGATAGCTCTGCGCCAGGGCCCGGTAGGTGTCGGCCGAATGCATGATGTGGCCCACTTCTTCGTCGGACAGCTCGCGCACGATCTTCCCGGGGATGCCGAGCACCAGCGATCGGCTGGGGATCTCCTTGCGCTCCGAAACCAGGGCGCGGGCGCCGAGGATGGTATCCGAAGCGATGTGCGACCAGTTCATGAGCACCGAGCCCATGCCCACCAGCACGCGATCGTCGATGGTGCAGCCGTGGATGATGCAGGCGTGGCCGATGGTCACATAGTCACCGACGATGCATGGCCGGCAGGGGTGATCCCGCTCCTCGGACTCGATGTGAATCACGGTGTTGTCCTGCACGTTGGTGAAGCGTCCGATGGAGATGGAGCACATGTCGCCGCGCAGCACCGAGCCGAACCAGACGCCCGCGCCCTCGCCGATATGTACGTCTCCGATAATGTGCGCTCCCGGCGCCACCCAGGCAGTGGGATGAATCTCGGGCATGGCGCCGTGATGGGGATGGATTTCCACGATGTTTACGCTCCTCTGCGCTCGTTATACTGAACATCTGAACAGTGTCAGATCGAGCCATCCAGGCCTGGATGGCCCCCGAAATTGAGTCTTGCACAACCCCCAGAATGAGAGTAGAATGCCGTCACTGTCACGCTACTGTGATCGTTCATTTGATCACGATCCGGCGTGATGTTTTGTTGGCGGCTTAGTTTTGAGGGAGTTGGAGATGGCAGTTAGTTCTTCGGTCAAAGCCGGGGTGTGGTCTGAGCCCGCGAGGAAGGTCCTGGCGGAGCGATATCTGTGGAAGAAAGATGGCCGGCTGATCGAAGACGAAGATGGCATGTGCCGCCGCGTGGCCCGCGCCGTTGCCGAGGCCGAGAAGAAGTACAGCAGCGCCAAGAAGCAGGCCGAGGTCGAGGATCGCTTCTTCGAGATCATGATCGACCGCAAGTTCATGCCCAACTCGCCGACGCTGATGAACGCCGGCAAGAACAACGGCCAGCAGCTATCGGCGTGTTTCGTGCTGCCTGTGCCGGACAGCATCGACGGCATCTTCGATTCCGTGAAGCACGCAGCCATTATCCATAAGAGCGGCGGCGGAACCGGCTTCGCCTTCTCTCGGCTGCGGCCCGAGGGCGCCGTGGTCTCGGCCACTCATGGCGTGGCCAGCGGACCCGTCAGCTTCATGCGTATCTTCAACGAAGCGACCGAGCAGATCAAGCAGGGCGGCACTCGTCGCGGCGCCAACATGGGCATCCTGAAGGTCGATCATCCCGACATCCTCAGGTTCATCGACTGCAAGCGCGACGGCACCATCACCAACTTCAACATCTCGGTCGGCGCCACGGACGCGTTCATGCAGGCCCTGGCAGCCGGTGAGGACTATGACCTGATCGATCCGCGCGACGGCGGCGTTGTCGAGCGCGTCAGCGCCCGCATGGTGTTCGACCGCATCGTCGACGCTGCCTGGGCTACGGGCGACCCGGGCATGGTGTTCCTCGATCGCATCAACGCCGGCCCGGCTAATCCCACGCCTGAGGTTGGCGCCGTTGAGGCCACCAATCCCTGCGGAGAGCAGCCCCTGCTGCCTTACGAGGCCTGCAACCTCGGCTCGCTCAACGTCGCGGCGTTCGTGAAGCCGGATCAGAGCATCGACTGGGACGACATGGAGAAGGCCATCCGCACCTCCGTTCGTTTCCTGGACGACGTCATCGAGATCAACCCCTACCCGCTGCCCGAGATCGTGGAGATGGTCGGCGCCAACCGGCGCATCGGCCTGGGCGTGATGGGCTGGGCCGACCTGCTGTTCAAGCTGGGCATCCCCTACAACAGTGAGCGGGCGCTCGACCTGGCCGGCGAGACCATGGCCTTCATCAATCGCATCGGCCACTCAGAGTCGGAGAAGCTGGCTCTCGAGCGCGGGCCGTTCCCCAACTGGTCGAGGTCGATCTACAAGAACGGTAAGGAGATCCGCAACTCCACCGTCACCACTATCGCGCCCACCGGGACCATCAGCATCATTGCCGACTGCTCCTCGGGCATCGAGCCCATCTTCGCGCTGGCCTTCATGCACAAGAGCGGCAAGCGCCAGCTGCGCTTCGTCAATCCGCTGTTCGAGGAGATCGCCCGTGAGCGCGGCTTCTACAGCGAGGCGTTGATGGACAAGGTGCTGGAGACGGGCACGCTCCACGGGATCGATGAAGTGCCGGAGGACGTCCGGGAGGTCTTCGTCACCTCGCACGAGATCGCGCCGGAATGGCACGTGCGCATGCAGGCGGCCTTCCAGAAGTTCACCGACAACGCCGTGTCGAAGACGGTCAACCTGCCGAACGACGCGGTCACCGCGGACGTGGCCGAGGCGTACAAGCTGGCCTACGACACCGGCTGCATGGGCATCACCGTCTTCCGTGATGGCTGCAAGGGCGCGCAGGTGCTCAACGTCGGCGTCGGAGCGGCCACCCAGGCGGCGCCTTCGCCGGACACGGAGATGGGCGGCGAGCTCCGCACCAAGGCGGCGGCAGCCTACAGCGCGCCCGAGATCCCGGCCACCATCAAGCCGCGGCCGGCCGTCGTCCAGGGCTATACGCGAGCGGTGAAGGCCCCCGAAGGCACGGTCAACATCACCATCAACAGCGACGACGAAGGGCCGCTCGAGGTGTTCGTCAACGTCGGTCGCGCCGGCAATGACATCGCCGCCATGGCCGAGGCCATCGGCCGGCTCATCTCGTTGAACCTGCGGACTCCATCGCCCATGTCCCCCAATGACCGGCTGCGGGCGATCGCCGCGCAGCTGCGCAACATCGGCGGCAGCCGCTCGGTCGGCTTCGGCGCCGAGCAGGTGCGCTCGCTGCCGGACGCCGTGGCCCAGGCCATCGAGAAGCATCTCGGCAGCCACCCCAACGGCAACGGCAAGAAGGTGGAGTCGGGCGGCCTGGCCGAGGCCATCATGAGCGTTGGCCCAGCCAAGAACTGGACCGGCAACCTGTGCCCATCGTGCGGTGGCTACACCCTGATCTACGAAGAGGGCTGCAAGAAGTGCCACGGCTGCGGCTTCTCGGAGTGCTGATCTAGAAACCGGACTTGCGGCGGCCTCTGCCGGCCGCCGCGAACGGCTCCGCGGGTTCGCCTGCTCTCCCGCGTTCGGTAGAATCTCTGCGCGCGGTCCTTGGCTAACCTGCCGAGCGGCCAGCGACTGACGGCTGGGAACGAAACATGATCAAGAAGCGCATAGCTCTGACCGTCAACGGTCAACGGCACGAGGTCGAGGTCCCCACCACTCGGACACTGATCGACTGCATCCGCTACGACCTCGGTCTCACCGGCAGCGTTGAAGGCTGCGGCGTGGGCGTGTGCGGTGCCTGCACCATGCTCCTCAACGGCAAGATGATCAGCAGCTGCATCTACCTGGCGGTGATGGCCGACGGCGCTGAAATCAACACCATCGAGGGCTTGGCCAAGGATGGCCAGCTGGATCCGGTGCAGCAGGCGTTCATCGACTACGGCGGCTTCCAGTGCGGCATCTGCACCTCAGGCCAGATCATGGCTGCTCGGGCGCTGATCGACGAAAATCCCAGGCCCACCGTGGACCAGGTCAAGGACTGGATGATGGGCAACCTGTGCCGCTGCACCGGCTATTACAAGATCCTCGAGTCCATCCTGAAGGCGGCTGAAGCCGAGGCCGCGGCGTGAACAGCTTCGAGTTCTTCGCACCCACCAGCGTCGACGAGGCGCTGGACCTGATCGTTTCCAAGGGTGAGGATGCCAAGATCGTGGCTGGTGGAACGGGCCTGGTCAACATGATGAAGCAGCGGCTGGTGAATCCGGAAGCGCTGATCAGTCTCGGAGCTGTCCGGGGGCTGGATGGTCTGGAGATCAGCGACGGTAAGGTGCGCATCGGCGCGCTGTGCAATCACCAAGCGTTGGTGAAGTCTGCCGAGGTGGGACAGATGCTGCCGCTTTTGGCGGAGACCTACAGCAAGGTGGCCACGGTCCGCATTCGAAATTTCGCGACGGTGGGCGGCGGGCTGGTGCACGGCGATCCGAACCAGGATCCGCAGGTGTCCCTGCTGGCCCTGAACGCCGACGTCAGCCTGCGCTCCAAGTCCGGCACGCGCACGCTGCCGCTGAAGGACTTTATGGTCGACTACTACGAGACGGCCATCAGGCCCGACGAGCTGCTGATCGATGCCCTGGTGCCGGTCCTGCCGAACAACGCCGGCTATGCCTACCTGAAGTTCCTGCCCCGAACTGCCGACGACTACGCCACCGTGTCTGCCGCGGCGGTCACCGTGCTCGAAGACGGCGTTCTGAAGGACGTGCGCGTGGCCTTCGGCTCGGCCGCGCCCACCGCCCGCCGCTGCCAGGAAACGGAGCGCATGCTGACCGGTCAACGGCCGACGCCCGAGGCGCTGCGCGCGGCAGCTGAGAAAGCCAAGGATCTGGCGGACCCGGTGTCCGACGGGCGGGGCTCGGCGGCCTATAAGAAAGAGATGGTAGGCGTCTTCGTTCGCAGGGCGCTGGAGAAGGCCCTGGAGCGTGCCGGCGGCGCGGTCAACGGACGGTGAATTTCGAGCACAGCGCCGTCATCGCCGCCCCCAAGGCTAAGGTCTGGGAGTTCCTCATGGACGTTCCACGCGTTTCGCAGTGCGTGCCCGGCGTGCAGGACGTCAAGTCGTTGGACGGTGACAGCTATGAGGGCATCCTCAAGGTGAGGGTTGGGCCCATCGCCCTTTCGCTGGCCGGCAAGATCGTCATGGACCAGCGTGACGAGCCGGCCGGGAGAGCCTCGATGACCGCGCAGGCCTCGGATCGTAAGATCGGCGGCGGCGTGCAGGCGCGCATGGGCATGCAGCTCGATGACCTTGGCCCGCAGGAAGTTCGCCTGACCATCACCACCGATGCCAGCGTGCTGGGCAAGCTCGGCGAGTTCGGCCAGCCCGTGATTCGCAAGAAGACGGAGCAGATGATGGCCGAATTTACCGAAAACGTGAAGAAGGCGGTCTCCTCTTAGATCGGAGCGCTGATCGCCGCCAGGCGCTCAGCTAGAGAAGGCGGCTGGCCGAGATGAGCAGGACGACGGCGAGCGCCAACCGAAGAGGAAGCTCCGGGAAGCGCAGGCACAGCTTACTGCCGACGATGACACCCGGCACCGACCCCAGCAGCAGGCTGAGCGTCATGGCGTAGTCGATGGTGCCCAGCGTCGATTGGCCGATGGCCGAAACGGCCAGCAGCAGCACGGCGTGGGTAATGTCCGTTCCCACGATGCGCGCTGCAGGCAGCGCTGTAAGGAGGCTGAGCACGGGCACGATCAGCGATCCGCTGCCGACCGACGTCAGGCCCACCAGAAAGCCCACGACACCCCCCAGTACGGGCAGCCACAGGTTCGCATGCGGCGCGTCCATTCCAATGGCCGGCAGCTTGCCGGGCAAGAGCCGCGGCAGGATCACTCGCGCCAGCATGACCAGTGAGACCACGACCAGCATGATGCCCACGGCATGGATGACGACTCGGTCCAGGTCGCCTTCACTGAGCTGAGCCTTGAACCGGCTGAGGACGAACACGCCGAGCAGGCTCCCGGGCAGGCTGCCCATGGCCAGCCGGCGCGTGACCTTCCAGTCGACCGTGCCCTGTCGCACGTGCACGTTCGCGCCCGCCAATTTGGAGACGACGGAGTAGGCGATGTCGGTCCCCACCGCCACCACCGGCCGCACGCCGGCAACCAGGATGAGCAGCGGGGTCATCAGTGAGGCGCCGCCCATGCCCGTCAGCCCCACCAGCAGGCCAACGAATGCGCCGAGACCGATGGCCACCGGATTGATGGGGACGGGGAACGTCATGGGACCGCGCTTCCTACCTTCACTATCGACTGTCGCTGGCCCGCCTTAAGCGAGCGAAAGTTGACTTTGTTAATCGACTTAGTCATAAAACATCTTATCGCCGGCTGGCGTCGAGAGTCAACCCAACCGCTAGAATGGGGCACCAACTGGTACGAGGGAATGCCTGATGATCAGCGCGGAGGGGCTTCGCCGCGGCGCCCACGATTGGACGTCGGCGGAATACGTCGATAGCTGGCTGCAGGGCGCGCAGACGAGAGAGGCTGAGCGTGGGCTGCACTTCTGGCTGATGTGCCGCCTGCTGCCGTTCGGTCCCAACGACACGTTCGCATTTGGCGATCTGGGTGCGGGCGGCGGCGCCCTGGCGGCGGCGGTGCTGGACGCCTTCCCCAACAGCCGGGCCGTATGCATCGACGGCTCTGAAGCGATGCTGGCACGTGCGGCCGAGAACCTGGGCCGCCATGAAGGTCGTGTTGAGCTGCTGCAGACGGACTTCAGCCGAGCCGGCTGGTCCAAGCCATTGGCCGGCAGGCAGCTCGAGGCGATGGTCTCCTATCAGGCCATTCACAACCTGTTCGATGCGGCAGCCATTCGCCGCGTCTATCGAGAGTCTTGCGGCTTGCTGGCGCCTGGAGCGGTGTTCCTGACGGGGGACAACATCGCCTCCAGCGCGCCGCTCCAGCCCCTGATCGACGCGGCTTATCGCGCGCGGCGGGCGCAGCGTGATGGCGACACCCGGCCCCCCGCGGCCGCCGAGTCGGACACCGGCTCACGCTTCGCCGGTACGCTGGAGCAGCACCTGGCATGGCTGCGGAAGGCCGGCTTCAGCGCGTCGGAGTGCCCCTGGCGCGAGCTTCAGCGGGCCATCCTCATGGCCCGGAAATAGCGCCTCAGCAACGCGTCGGATCTCCTCGGGAGCGGTTCCAAGCAGCCCGCCGCATGGTACGATTCCGCTGGGTCCGCAGGAACACAAAGGAGTGTTGCTCGCCACATGAAGCCTGCGAATATGATGCGTGAAATGGTCGTTGGCCCGCAGCCAACGAAGACGAGCGGCAGCGATCGCGGCAGCCCCGATCTCGCGGAGGATGACCTTCGTCGCCTCTACCGCTTCATGTCGCTGACGCGCGCCGTCGACGAGAAATCATGGAACCTCAACCGCCAGGGCAAGATCAGCTTCGTCGCTTCCTGCAAAGGACATGAAGCAGCCCAGGTTGGCAGCGCCTACGCTCTGCGCGCTGGCCACGACGTCGTCTTCACCTATTACCGGGACATCGGCGTTGCCCTGACGCTGGGCATGGAGCCTGTGGACCTGTTCATGAGCTCCTACGCCAAGCCCGCCAGGACGAACGGCAGCAGCCGGCACCTACCATGGCACCTGGCGGACGACAAGCTGCGCATCATGCCTGTCACCAGCGTCGTGGCCACGCAGATCCCTCAGGCCGCCGGCGCCGCGCTGGCCGCCAAGATCAAGGGTGAGGACGTGGTGACCATCGTCTACTTTGGCGACGGCGCGACCAGCGAGGGCGATTTCCACGAAGGCATGAACTGGGCCGCTGTGCACAGGCTGCCGCTGGTGTTCTTCTGTGTGAACAACGGCTACGCCATATCGATCCCGGTTGCCCGGCAGATGCCGGTCGTGAACGTCGTGGACCGCGCCTCCGCCTACGCCATGGAGGGCGTGCTGATCGACGGGACCGATCCTGAAGAGGTCTATCGAGCCACCGCTCGTGCGGTGGAGAAAGCGCGCCACGGCGGCGGACCCACGCTGATTGAGGCCAAGGTCCGCCGTCTGCGTCCGCATTCCAGCGACGACGATGATCGCCGTTACCTGTCAGCGGAGGAGCGTGAGGCGCTGCAGCGCCATGATCCTATGGATGCCTTCCGCCGCCGGCTGATTCACGGCCACGTCCTGGACGAAGCCGGACTGAACCAGATCGATGCCGAGACCAAAGCCCAGGTGGAACGGGCGGCAGCCCAGGCCGAGAGCGCACCCGAGGCCGATGCTTCGACGCTGTTGGACCACCTCTTTGGTCACGAGCAGGAGGGCGATTCCGCTTCGGCGCCGCCCCATTCCAAGCTCGATCCCCTGTCCCTGGGAGAAGGCTCCTTCTTCAGCTGATGTCGACCTTCATCGAAGCCATCCGCGAGGGCCTGTACCAGGAGATGGAGCGCGACGAGCGCGTCATCGTCCTCGGGGAAGACGTTGGGGAAGGCGGAGTCTTTCGAGCGACCGAAGGCTTCGTCGATCGCTTTGGCCGCGAGCGGGTGATCGACTCGCCGCTGGCCGAGTCCAGCATCCTCGCGGTCAGCATCGGTGCCGCCCTCAATGGCCTGCGTCCGGTGGCCGAGATCCAGTTCGCCGACTACATCCACCCGGCGATGAACCAGATCATCAACGAAGCCGCCAAGATCCGCTACCTCACCCAGGGCATGTACCACTGTCCCATCACAGTGCGAGCGCCATTCGGTGGCGGCGTGCACGGCGGACCTTTCCACTCGCAGTGCGTCGAGGCGCTGTTCCTGCACGTGCCAGGTCTGAAGATTGCCACACCCTCGACGGCTGAGGACGCCAAGGGCCTGCTGCTCAGCGCTATCCGGGACCCCGATCCTGTGCTCTTTTTCGAGCACAAGTACCTGTATCGCCGCCAGAAGGCGGACGTCCTGCCCGATGAGCCGGTGCCCTTTGGGGTAGCCGCGGTGCGCCGCCAGGGCCGAGACCTATCAATCGTGACCTACGGTGCGATGGTCCACCGAGCGCTCGAAGCGGCGGAACTGGCGGACAAGGAGGGCGTCTCCGTGGAGGTGCTGGACCTGCGCACCCTCTGCCCGCTCGATCGACAGGCCATCCTGGACTCCGTGAAGAAGACCAGCAAGGCAATCGTGCTGCACGAGGACAACAAAACCGGCGGAGTCGGCGCGGAAATCTCTGCGCTGCTGGCCGAGGAAGCCTTCGAGCACCTGGATGGTCCCGTCGTCCGCATTGCCGGACCCGACGTCCACTTCAGCTTCAGCCACGTGCTCGAGGAAGCCTATCTGCCCTCCACGGAGCGCATCCTGGACGAAGTCCGCAAGCTCGCCGCCTACTAACCCGCCCCAACCGGCCAGGGGCGGGGCCTAGCCCCATCCCCTGACCCCTAAACCCTGAACGCCAAACCCTGAACCCTCGACCCTCGACCCTAAAGCTTCTTCGTAGACAGGTACCACTCTTTCACGTCCAGGCCGTCATCCTGCCCGGACTTGCGCTTCTTCAGCCCCTCCATGGTGGACGGCGCCGGCACCACCACAGGATCGCCCGGTCGCCAGTCGGCGGGGGTCGAGACGGCGTTGGCGTCCACCAATTGGAGCGCGTCGACGACGCGCAGGATCTCGTCCATGTTGCGACCAACCTGCATGGGGTAGTAGATGATGGCGCGAATGACCTGCTTGGGATCGATGAAGAACACGCAGCGAACGGTCGTGGTGGCACTGGCGCCCGGATGGATCATGCCGTACAGCTGCGACACTTTCGTGTCCAGGTCGGCAATCACGGGGAAGGGCACGTCCACGCCCATGGCGCTGTTGATGTTGTCGATCCAGGCCAGGTGTGACTGCACGCTGTCCACGCTGATGCCGATCAGCTGAACGCCACGGCGTTCGAAATCGGGCCAGCGGCGAGTGAAGCCGACGAACTCGGTGGAGCACACAGGCGTGAAGTCGGCCGGATGAGAGAACATCACCACCCATTTGCCTTTGAAGTCCGAAAGCTTGATGGGCCCGTGAGTCGAGTTGGCCTCGAAATCGGGCGCCGGGTCGTTGATACGAGGGATCTGTCGTACGGCGGTCGCGGCGGCATCCATGCTCTTTCTCCTTACTAACGCATTCTGTCGATGGAGCTGGTGAGGCGATCATATCAATTATACCAACCGAGCAGTTCTTGGACGTGGGGGAGCATCGTCAGGTGCGCAGAGCCTTGCACTGTGAGACAGTGCAGCGCGGCCTCGCGCCGGCCTCGCCCTGCACTGCGAGACCTGAAACCAACACCATATTTGAGGCGGAGGACGTGTCCGTTGCCCTGCCAGGTGCGGCCTCGCCCGTCCGCGGACGATACTCGGATAAGGGTATGGTCTAGGCACACATGTCACATGGATAGGTTGCCCGTCCCGCGTCGCGCTCCACTGGACAGCGACGAGCTGGAGCCGGCGTCGAACCGGCAGCTGCCGCGGCTGCCGGTCATCAGCGACAAAACGCTGGTGGAGGCGCTGACCAAAAGCACCGAGGATCGGGCTGGCCATGAGCTGCCTTTTGGCGCTCGGCTGCCCAGTGCAGCGCAGCTCGTTGCGCAAGCGCTGAGCGGACCGCCGCCGCTGCTGCTGCAAGAGCAGTACCAGCAGCAGGTCGGCCAGGCTCTGTCCAACCTCGCGCTGGCGGCCGGATCGGTCGCTGCCGCGGCCAGTGCCCTCTCGCCCAACAATGCCTTCAACGCCTTCCAACAGGTTGGGGTGGTCAGCTCGGACCCGGCCGTGGTGACGGGTATCGCCACGGCCGGATCCGGCAGCGGCCGCTACAAGATCGTCGTCGAGGGTGTGGCCGCCGCACAGGAGAATCTCGGCCAGCTCCTCCCCGCGGACGCTCCGATCGCTCTCCCTGCCGGCGACTACAAGGTCGAGCTGCGCACTCGCATCGGCGGTCGGACTATCACCGTGGATATCGAAGACGGCGACAGCCACGATCTGGCTCTCAACAAGTTCGCGGCGGCCGTCAACCATGCCAACCTCGGCGTGCTGGCTATGCTCGTTCGACCCACCACCGGTACGGTGCAGATTGCCCTGACCGGCAACGAAACCGGCGCCGGCAGCGCCTTCTCGCTCACCGACTACAAGGGCTCCTTGGTCAGGGTCAGCGGCGCCGGCCACGTCGTGCGTCCGGCACATGACGTGATCTACCGTCTCAATGGCGTGCGGACCATCTCGCCCACCAACGTGATCGTGCTCGGTCGAGGCAAGGTGCAGCTGGCGCTGCATCGGGCCGCGCCTGGAGTCGAGCTGACCGTGAACGTCGGCCCCGATCAGCTCGCGGTCGCCGGCGCCGTGGCGCACCTCATCGAAGCGCTGCGGCTGCTGCGCCAGATCATTCGCGACAACGCTCGGTATCTGTCCAAGGCCTTTGCCAGCGACTGCAGCGCCCTGCTCGAGCGTCTGCAACCGGCCATGAGCGAGGTCGGGATCAGTCTCGACGCCAACGGCGACCCGGTGCTGGACCGGGCCGAGTTCGCCGGCGTGTTCGACGATCGGCCGGGCTATGCGGAGCAGGTGATCGGCTCGCCCAACGGCTTGGCTCCGACCATCGGCCGGTTCGCCGCCGACATCGTCTCCGGGCCGACCTCACGGCTGGGCGCCCCGGAGTTCGTGCCTGCGGTCTCGCTGTCGTCGGGCCTGGTGACCCCGCAGCAGCTGCTGGCCAGTCACACGCTCAGCGCCCTGTTGTATGCGCAGCTGTTTGCCCAGGGACTGTTCATCAACTCGCTCTTCTAGCGGCTGGCATGCTTCGACGCTCTGGTGACACCGGCTCGGACGGCGTCAGACTGGAGGTTCGCGTACAGCCCGGCAGCTCCCGTGACGAAGCGTCATTCCGGCCGGAATCCGGGCTGCTCGTGCGTCTCAAAGCGCCTGCCGTCGAAGGGAAGGCCAACGCTCGGCTGGTGACCTATCTGGCCAAGATCTTCGATCTGCGACAGGCGGACGTCGAGATCGCCGCTGGCCGGCAATCCCGAAGGAAAAGCGTGCTCCTGCACGCCATTTCTCCTGCCGCCGTGCAGGCGCGCCTGGAGTCCTTGCGGCCTTGACGGCCGCTGGAATCGAGCTTACACAGCCTGCCCGCGTTCCGGCCGATGATATACTGCCGCCGACCCATGGACCAGATAAGCGTCTTCATCGTGGACGCTCATCCACTGTTTCGCCAGGGCATCCGGGCAACGCTCGAAGCACAGCCCGACATGCTCGTGGTTGGCGAGGCGGCGGACGGGCAGACCGCGGTCAATGAAGCCAGCGGCAGCTCGCCCGACTTGATGCTGATCGACGTCTCGCTACCGGTCATGAACGGACTCGAGGTCCTGCGATCGATCAAGCACATCCAGCCGCGTACGGGCGTGGTGATCATCACCGACCAGGAAGACGAGGAGGACCTGTTCCGCGCCATCAAGCTGGGCGCGGCGGCCTACTTCCTGAAGGACGTCGATCCGCTCGTGCTCATCGATGCCGTCCGTCGTGTGAGCCAGGGCGAGTACCTGATCAACGACAACGTGCTGGCGCGGCCGCTGCTCGCTTCGCGAGTGCTCAAGTCGTTCCGCGAGCTGGCCGTGGGCGAGCCGGGGACCGAGCCGCTGTTCGTGCCCCTGTCTGCCCGTGAGGTCGAGGTGCTGGACTACATCGCCAAGGGCAACAGCAACAAAGAGATTGCCCGTGTGTTGAAAATCAGCGATCAGACGGTGAAGAATCACATCACCTCCATCCTTCGCAAGCTGGCCGTCAACGACCGCACGCAAGCCGTGGTCTATGCCCTGCGCAAGGGCTGGATCAAGATGGACCCGGACTGATCCGGGCGCTGACCGCTAGATCGGCACGTTAGGGACGCGTTCCTTCGGCAGCCCTCTGCCTGGCCTCCACGCTTCGCTCCGCTCCGCCCTCGATCTCCTCTTGCCGCGGCGCTGCGTGCAGTGCCGCCGGCTGGGAGATTGGATCTGCGCCGAATGCCGGGGAGAGGTTCACCTCATGACGCCTCCGCTGTGCGAGTGCTGTGGGCGCGAAGTGGGCCACGGCCCTCGCTGCCAGGACTGCGCCAGGGATCGCCCGGGCATCCACGGCATTCGGGCCGCGGCTCGCTACGACGGCGCCGTTCGCCTGGCCATCCACCGGCTGAAGTACAACGGTCACCGCGCTATGGCCCAGCCACTGGCCGGCTTTCTGGAGCCGGTGGTGGGGCAGCTGCCGCCGGCCACTGTGCTCGCGCCGCTGCCGCTGCACCCCAAACGCGAGCGGCAGCGCGGCTACAACCAGGCTCGCCTTCTGGCGGATCACCTTGGTCGCCGGTTGGGTTTGCCGGTTGTCGACGCCGCTGCTCGCGTGCGTGAGACCGGCGAGCAGGTAGGCCGGAGCCGCGCCGAGCGGCAAACCAACGTCAAAGGCGCCTTCGTCTGCGCAGACCCTGGTCTGGTTGCGGGCCAGACGGTGCTGCTGATCGATGACGTGTGCACCACCGGCAGCACGCTCTTCGCCTGCGCGACGCCGCTGCTCCGCGCCGGTGCGGCGCAGGTCTGGGGTCTGGTCGTGGCGCGACAGGACCAGGGGCGTACGTGAGCCCGCTATCGGTGGTGGGACTCGAGGCGGCAGAAGCGCCGAAACGGCGGCCGCAGCGGCCTCGGGAGGCGAATAGATGGCTGTGGCTGGCCGTGCTGGCGCTGTCCGCCGCGACCGCTGTTGCATACGGGCTGACGCGCTCGGTGTCCCTGGACGATTTCGACTCGTTCAACTTCGCGCGAGCCATCGACCACTTCGATCCCTTGCACAATCAGCCTCAGCCACCGGGCTACCCGGCCTACATCGCTCTCGCCCGGCTGGTAAGCCTGGCCGTGCCCGACCATCAGGCGGCGCTCACCATTCTGAGCGCGCTATGCGGCGCCTTGGCCGTCCTGCTGGTGGGCGGGCTGGGCGTCGACTCGGGCGCTCGTTGGGCCGCTCTGCCGCTGGCGACGATGCCGCTCTTCTGGCTGAGCAGCGAGATGGCCCTGTCCGACGTGCCTGGCCTCACCTTCGCCGTGTTGTCCGTCTTCCTCCTGAACCGCGCATGGCGCTCGGCCGGTGGGGCCACGGTTGGGGCGAGCTCGGAGCGACAGCACGCACGCCCCCGTTCGTCGTTCTGGTATCTGGTGTCGGGCTGCGCTGCCGCCGGGGTCGCTGCTGGAGTGCGACCCCAGGATGCGTTGGTCCCGCTGTCGGCGCTGCTGTTCCTGGTGCTGCCCGGCCTGCTTCGGGTCGGCCGCAGGGCAGTCCTGCTGCTGTGCGCCGGAGCCGCGGCCTTCGTCCTCGTCTGTGCAGCCTGGGCACTGCCTCTGCTGCGCAGCTTCCCCGACGCCGCCACGGCCTGGGCCTCGCTGGCCGGCCAGTCCAGCTACGTAGGCAGCACCGATAGCCTGTTCGCCCGTCCGCTGACCGCCAGCAACGTGGGGACCCGGCTTGCCGAGTTCGGGTCGGTCTTCAGCGCATACTTCGGAGGTCCACGGCAGGCGGGGCTGCCGGCGTTCGCCGCCCTCGCTTGCGCGCTGGTCGTGCTGGTGGCTCTCAATGGCCCTGCCGTCCGTCAGCTGGCCGTTGCCTGGCTGGCGCCATACGCGGTCTTCATGCTGCTGCTCCTGCGGCCCGACGATCCCCGCAAGGTGCTGCCGGTCGTGCCGCCCATGCTGCTGCTGCTCGCGGGCGCCGGGGCCGGCTGGAGCGCTTCGGCCGGGCGGTTGGTGCGCCGCTTCGCCGCCGTCTCCTGTGTGGGCCTGGCGGCGTACTTCGGCTGGGCCGCGTGGCCGCTGGTCCATGCCCTGGATACGATCCCGGCCCCGCCGGAGCAGGCCGCCGCCTACATCGAGCAGACCTTTCCGCCTGAGAGCACACTGGTGGTCGCCGGCTCTTCCTACAACGCCGTCCGCTACCGGGCGCCGAGCTTCAGGACCTACCTCATCGACGAGCTCGACCGGGCGGCCTTAGATCGGGATCTTGCCTCCACTGCGTACAGCAATCTGGTGGTGCTGGACAAGGAGGGCTTCGACGCGCCCGATAGCTTCGTTGGCGCGGACACCCGCGTCTTCCAGCGCGATCCGCTGGTGCTGCCGAAGGCCGCCAGCGTGTGGCTGGCCGTCTATCATCCGCTGCCTGGCGTTCGGGCGCAGGATCTCGTTCTGCCATCGAGCGCGGTCCGCATCGGGACGCCCGAGGACGTGCGCTACCTGCAGGACGGCTGGTACCGGCCCGAGGAAATCTCCGACCTTCCGGCGCGATGGACGGGCCTGCAGGCCCGGATACGGTTCTGGGTGGACCGTCCTTCCGACGCCACCCTGCAGCTGGTCGGCGTGGCCTATCCCAGAGGGCAGCAGCTGACCGTTGCCGTCAACGGGCAGGCAGCGGCTACGCTTTCGATGGTGACCGACTGGGCGCCGTATAACATGTCTCTGCCGGCAACGTTGTTCCATGCCGAGGGACTCAACACCGTTACCCTGGAGCACACCATGGCGACCTCTGCGTACGAGGCCACCGACGGCCAAAGCTTGGACCGCCGCCCCCTTGCGGCAGCCTACTCCAGCTTCCAGTTGACGTGGCGTTGAATTCGCCGCGCCGCGCCATCCACAAGGTCCTGGGATCGGTCTTGCTGTGCCTGGTCCTGGTGTCCTGCGGTGAGCGCCCAAATCCGCTCCCGCTGCGCACAGTGCCCTTCACCGACGTGAATCCGTACGGCGTCAACGTCTTCCTCGATCGTGAGGTCGAGGAGTGGAAGATGCGCCGCGAGCTGCAGATGATCAAGGATGCCGGCATCGGCTGGGTCAAGCAGGAGGTTCCCTGGTTCGAGATCGAGCCGGAGCGCAAGGGCGAGTACGTCGATACAAAGTTCAACAAGCCCTCCTGGGAGAAGTACGACAAGCGTCTGGACCTGATCAACGAGTTTGGCCTGCAGGCTATCGTGCGCCTGGACGCGCCCCCTAACTGGACGCGTGCGGACAACAGCCAACCGCAAGCGCCACCCGACAACGTGGCTGACTTCGGCGATTTTGTCTACACCGTGGTGAGTCACCTCAAGGGCAAGGGCATCCGCTACTACCAGCTCTGGAATGAGCCAAACATCTTCCTGGGTTGGGGAAAGGCGCCCGCTCCGGCAGCCTACGTGCAGCTCCTCAAGGCGGGCTACACCCGGGCCAAGGAAGCCGATCCGAACGCCATCATCCTCAGCGCGCCGCTGGCCATCACGCTGGAGCATTCGCCCCAGAATGAGTCCGACCTGGACTTCTTGAAGGGGGTCTACGCCGCGGGGGGCAAGAGCTACTTCGACATCATGTCCGCCAATGCCTATGGCCTGTCCCAGCCGCCTACCGACCCGCCCGATCCCGACCGGCTGAACTTCCAGCGCGTATTGCTGGAGCGAAAGATCATGGAGGACAGCGGCGACGCCGCCAAGCCGGTGTGGTTCGACGAGTTCGGCTGGAATGCCTCCCCGGCCGATATGCCCACGGACAGGCTGAAGTGGGGCCGTGTCACCGAGCAGCAGCAGGCCGATTACACCCGCGAAGCCATCAAGATGGCGCGTTCCTGGCCGTGGGTGGGGGTGATTAACATCTGGTACTTCCGCCAGGACGGTACGCGCAATCCGCCGTCGGACTCGGAGTACTACTTCCGCATGGTCAACCCCGACTTCTCACCTACCCCGCTGTACGCCGAGATCCAGAATGAGACCAAGGATCTGCAGATTGCCCTCCCCGGGGACTACGAGGAGACGTCCCCGGCGCTTCAGCCGAGCGACGACGGCAAGATCAGCAGTAACTGGACGCTCCAGCTGGATCCCAAGGCCAGCGGCGGCGCTCTGCTGGCCAGCAGCAAGCCTAACGCTACGCTGCTCATCACCTTCCGCGGCAGCAGCATTCGCCTCAGGACCATCACCGGGCCCAACGCCGGCATCGCCTACGTCTCCATCGATGGGTCGTCAACCGTGCCGAATAAGCTGAAGCGGAACACCGATGGCAAGGCCTTTCTCGACCTCTATTCGGCGCAGCGTCTCTACGCGCAGGACCAGCCGATAGCCGACGGTTTGAGCTACGCCAAGCACGTGCTGCAGCTGACCGTCAGCGGATCGAGGAATCCGGCCTCACAGGACGCCTTCGCCTTTGTCGACGGCTTCACGGTAGGGGACTGAGCGTAAGGCTGATCGCGGCCATAGCCCTCCGCACGTATCCGTTCGCCCGGCCCGTGCGCTGGTGAGGCTTCCCTTAGCGCCTTCTTCCCGCTCGTGGCTTGTCGCGTCGCTGCTGTGCTTGCTCGGCGCGGCGACAGTGCTGCTGGACCACGCCATGACCCGCGGCGTGGCCTACGGTGTCCCCGTCGCGGCCGCCTCCAATCTCCCGGCGAATCCATACGGCGTCAACGTCGAGCTGGACAAGATCGTGCGTGACGAGGATCTGCGGCGCAGCGTCGACATGATTGGCGGCGCCGGCTTCGGCTGGGTCCGACAGGTGTTCGGCTGGAACGAGATCGAGATCTCGGCCAAGGGCGATTTCTTCGACCACAAGAACGGTAAGAGCGCCTGGGACAAGTACGACCGGTTGGTCGACGCGGCAGACGCAGCCGGCCTGCAGGTCATTGCCCGGCTCGAACGGCCGCCGGACTGGGCGCGGGCCCCGGGCAGCGCGGACAGCGCGCCGCCGATCGATTACGACGACTACGGCGACTTTGTGTACGCCTTCGTGCAGCACTTCCGGGGCCGCATCCACTACGTGCAGATCTGGAACGAGCCCAACCGCTTCGAAGATTGGGGCTACCAACCGGTCGACCCCGTGGCCTACACCCGGCTGCTGCAGATTGGCTATCGGCGCGCCAAGGAGGCTGATCCCAGCATTGTGGTGCTGTCGGCCGCGCTGACGCCCACGACCGACTGCTGCACCAAGAACCGTCCGGACCCCGTCTACCTGCAGCAGATGTACGACGCCGGGGCCAAAGGCTTTTTCGACGTGCTGGGCGCTCAGGCCTATGGCCTTCGCGCCGGCCCCGAAGATCCATGGCAGGACTTACCGCTGCATCCCAACGCCGCGCGCAAAGCCATTGTCGATAGCCACAACACCAACGTTGGCCGTGTCGTCCTGGACCGGGAGGTGATGGTCCGCAACGGCGACGCCGGCAAATCGGTGTGGGTTTGCGAGTTTGGCTGGAACGCGCTCCCCTCCGGCTGGTCCGGAGACCCCTCGCCCTGGGGGAGCGTCAGCCTGGATCGGCAGGCGAGCTACACCGTGGCGGCCTACCAGCGTATGCGCCGCGAGTGGCCCTGGATGGGCGTCGCCAACGTCTGGCTGTTCCAGGATCCCGCGCCGGCGCCGGCCGACCCGACGCAGTTCTTCGGCCTGGTAGGACAGGACTTCCAGCCTCGGCCGGTCTACACCGCGCTGGCGAACGTGATGCACCTGCCGCCGGCGGCGGCCACGGGTAACCATTCCGCCATCGAGGGCTCGGTGACCTACGACGGAGCGTGGCAAACGGTCTCGGCGCCGTCGCCTTCGCCATCAGGCATGGCGAGCCCGGTCTCGGCTGCAACCGCCACGCTGGTTTTCGACGGCAGCGCGGCGAGCGTGGAGGTCATGCGCGGGCCTAATTTCGGCATCGCCTACCTGTCCGTCGACGGCTCCCCCACGTATGCGACCGAGGTGCCCAAAGACGACGCCGGGCGAGCCGCGGTCGATCTGTACGCTCCGTCACCGGCAGCCAGTCGCGTAGCTGTCGCGGCTGGACTGCCCTTCGGCCGGCACCAGCTCACGCTGACCGTGAGCGGCCGGCAGAGCCCGCTTTCGTCCGGCCCGGCGGTGCAGATCGAAGGCTTCGGGGTGGGCCTGACGAAGGATCAGCGGACTGCCTACGCCGGTGGCATCTTACTGGGGCTGGGGCTCGTCCTGCTTGGCTGGAAGACGCTGGCGATGACCGCGCGGCGATTGGCGCGCTATTCGGGCGGCGCCAGCCAGCGTCTCGCTGCGCTGAACGGCCGGTTGGCGGCTCTTCCCGGCGGCCTGCTCGTGCCCCTGGCGGCGCTGGGCGTCAGCCTGGGACTGTTCTATGCCGGCCGTCCACTGCCTGTTGCGCTGTTCGGCGCGCTGTTGTTTGCCGGCGCTGCCCTGTGGCGGCCAGACCTGGCCCTCGTGTTCGTGCCGTTGGTGGCGCCCTTCTACCTCCAGCCGCGCCACATCGGCGCCCTGGATGTGCCGCTGTCCGAGGCCGTCATCTGGCTCTGCATCGCCGCCTGGCTGCTGCGCAGCGCCTGGCGCGGCGAGTGGGCCTGGCCGCGAAGCGAGCTCATGTGGCCGGCGCTGCTGCTCTTTGCGGCGGCCACGGCTTCCGTGTTCGCCGCCGACTATCCGCGCTACGCGCTGCGTGAATGGCGGACGGACGTGCTCGAGCCGCTGCTGTTCTTCTGGCTGCTTCTGACCGTCCGTCCTCCGCTGCGGCCCATGCTTCGGGCGCTGCTGCTTGGGGGCACCGTCGTGGCCCTGGCCGGTGTGGTGCAGTACGCTCGGCACCAGGGCATCCAGGCCGAAGGTGTGCTGCGCATGGTCGGCGTGTACCGGTCGCCGGATAATTTCGCCCTGTACCTGGGCCGGATCGTGCCGCTCGCTGCTGCGCTGGCGCTGCTTGCGCCCGAGCCGCGGCGCTGGCGCGCAGCCTATGCCGCCATGGGCCTGCTGGCCCTCGTAGGCGTGGTGCTGTCCTTCACCCGCGGAGCCTGGCTGGGTGACTTCGCGGCCCTGCTGGTGGTGGGCGCCTTTGCTGGCCGGCGTTGGCTCGGGCTGATGCTCGGCGGCGGCCTGCTGGCAGGCGCGGCGCTGGGCTCGGTGCAGGCCCGGCGTATCCAGTCGATCGTGCAGTTCACCCCCGGCTCGACCGGCTTCTCGCGGCTGGAGTTGTGGCGATCCTCGGTGGCCATGATTCGCGACCACCCCATCTTTGGCGTTGGCCTGGACAACTTCCTGTACCAGTATCCGCGCTACATCCTGCCGCTCGCACGCAACGAGCCCGATCTGTCTCATCCTCACGATCTGGCGCTCGACTTCTGGACCCGAATTGGCGTCTTTGGCATCGCGGCCATGGTCTGGCTGCAGGTCTGCTTCTTCAGGCTGGCGGCACGCGTGTTGAAGGTGGCGGCCGGCTTCCCCCGTGCCGCCGCCGTCGGTCTCGTGGCCTGCATGGTCGATACGCTGGTCCATGGGCTGGTCGACAATTCCTATTTCCTGGTCGACCTGGCGCTCGTCTTCTGGCTGACCGTGGGCCTGCTGCAGACGATAGAATGGGATAGCCCCCACCGAGAGGAGTCTGTTCCCTGAATATCCTGGTGTCAGGTGGCGCCGGTTTCATCGGTTCCCACCTTTGCGAAACCCTGCTCGGCGCTGGACATCAGGTCATCTGCGTCGACAACCTGCTGACTGGCCGGCGCCGCAACATCGAGTCGTTCGCTTCACGTCCCGGATTCACCTTCGTGCAGCACGACATCATCGAAGGTCTGCCGGCAGACTGGCCGGTCGACGCCGTGTTCAACCTGGCCAGCCCCGCCAGCCCCGTCGGCTATCTGGCGCACCCGATCGAGACGGCTCGCGTGAACGCCGAGGGCACCTACCACCTGCTTTGCCTGGCCACCCGCCATTCCGCGCGCTTCCTGCAGGCTTCGACGTCGGAGGTGTACGGGGAGCCGGAGGTGCATCCCCAGCCGGAGACCTATTGGGGCAACGTCAACCCCCACGGTATCCGCAGCTGCTATGACGAAGGGAAGCGCTACGCCGAGTCGATCACGATGGACTTTCACCGTCTTCACGGCCTGGACGCGCGCCTGATCCGTATCTTCAACACGTACGGACCTCGCAGCCAAGCCGACGACGGGCGTGTGGTTCCGAACTTCATCTGCAGGGCGCTGCTGGGCGAGGCGCTGCCGATCTACGGTGATGGCACCCAGACCCGCAGCTTCTGCTACGTCGATGACCTGGTCCAGGGCATCCTGAAAGCGCAGTTCGAGGAGGACACCGTCGGCCAGGTGTTCAACCTCGGCAACCCAGGGGAGTTCACCCTGCTGGAGCTGGCCGAGATGGTCCTCGAGCTGACGGGCTCCAAGTCCAAGATCGAGTTCTTTCCGCCGCGCGAAGACGATCCCACCCGTCGGCGGCCGGACATCACCCGTGCCCGCACGCAACTCGGCTGGACGCCGCGTGTGCCGTTGGAGGAGGGACTCAAGAGCACCATTGCCTGGTTCAGGACGGAGCTGAAGGTTTGAGCGTCAGCGCACTGGGTATCGGCCGCCGTTCGTTGGCGCGGCCGCATCTCGGTGCTGGCGCAGCGGTCCTGCTGGCAGCGCTGGGCGCTGCCATAGCGCTCGCTCCGCCCCTCTACAGCGCGCTGGCGATCGCCGCCGTGGGCGCGGTCACCCTCGTCACGGTCAAGCCCGAAGTGGGCGTCTATCTGCTGGCCTTGACCGTCCCCTTCCAGAGCCTGCGGGGCACGGACCCGACCGAGGTAAACATCACCATCACCGAGGGCGTGGTTGCCCTGACGTTGGTGGCCTTTTTCGCCCGGAAGCTGGCTATCGAGCGCGGTGGCTGGCACAGCGCTCCTCTGCTGAGGCCCATGATCGTCCTCATGGCGGCCATGCTGCTGTCCTTCTTCAAGGCCGACGACCAGCTGCAGAGCGCCAAGGAGCTGGCCAAATGGCTCGAATTCACAGCTGTGTACTGGCTGGCGGTTGGGTTGCTGAACAGTGGCCGGCGCGTGGGGGCGCTGCTGGCGGTCCTGACCGTGGGCGCGCTGGCCGAGACGGCGATCGGTGCCGCGCAGGTAGTGCTGCGACTGGGGCCGCCGCAGTTTCTCATAGGCGGTCTGATCCTGCGGGCCTACGGCACCTTCGGCCAGCCCAATCCCTTTGCCGGCTACCTCAACCTCACCCTGCCCATCCTCGTGGGCATTGCGCTGTTCGCCCCCGGCCGCTGGCTGCGGGTATGGGTCGCGCTGGCGGCCGCGGCAGTGGCGGTGGTCATGGTAACGACCCTTTCCAGGGGCGCTTGGCTGGGCTTCGCCGTGGCGCTGCTGGTCATGGGCATTGTCGCCAGCCAGCGCGTTGCCGTGTGGATCTGGCTGAGCTTGCTGGCGGGCAGCATGGTGATCCTGGCCGCCGTGTTCGGCGTCATCCCGTTCGGCGTCAGCGGCCGCGTGCTGGCCGCCTTCGGCCTGTCGGGAGTCAGCCTGGACAGCGTCACCTCCGAGAACTTCTCTGCTGTCCAGCGTCTGGCATTCTGGCAGGCGGGCCTGAACATGTTCCAGAACAATCCGGTCCTGGGCGTCGGTATCGGCAACTACATCTCGTCCTATCCCCAGTACGCGGCTCAAGGCTGGGAGACCGTGCTGGGCCATGCCCACGACTACTATCTGAACGCCGCCGCGGAGACCGGCTTAGTCGGCCTGGCCGCGTATTTGCTGCTCGTCGTCGCTGCCTTCCGCGAGGTGGGGAGGGCGGTTGCCCGGGCGCCACGAGGGCTATGGTACGGAGTGGCGCTGGGTCTGCTGGGCAGCCTGACTGCCCTATCCATTCATAATCTGGTGGACAACATGTTCGTACACGGGATGCCGGTCCTGCTCGGCCTGCTGCTGGGAGTCGCGGGCGCGGTAGCACGCCTGGGGAGCGCTCAACAGCCTTCGACCACCATCGTGCCGTCGCTGATGGCCGCCTGATGGCCGACAGTCTGTCGCGAGCTGCTGACCTGAAGATCGAGCCCGCGGAGAGTCAGCTCGAAGGCGAGAGTGTCTCGCTCAAGCGCAGGGTATTCAACTCCAAGACGATCCTGTCCTTCGTGGTGGCGGTGCTGCTGCTGGTGGCCGTGTTCAGCAAGCTGGGGGACTTCTCTTCAGCGCTCAAGTACATGGCCGGCGTCAACGTGCCGGTGTACCTGCTGGCGTTCGTTGCCTACGCGCTGACATTCCCGGCTCGGGGATTGCGCTGGCATCAGCTGCTGCGAAACGTGGGAGAGAACCATCCACGGCTGGAAGTGACCGAGATCCTGTTCCTCTCGTGGTTTGTGAACTGCCTGGTCCCGGCCAAGATCGGCGACGTCTTCCGCGGCTATCTGCTCAAGAAGAACGAGAAGGTCTCCATGTCCAAGTCGGTCGGCACGATCTTCGCCGAGCGCATCATCGACACGCTGATCATTTTTTTCACGTTCGGTATCACCGGGCTCATCGTCTTCGGCAACAAGCTGCCCGATGAGGTGCGCCTCATCCTGACTATCGGCATCGTGCTGGCCGTGCTCATGTCCGCGGTGCTGCTGTTCATGCGCCATTTTGGGGAGGCGGTCTTCGCGCGCTTCGCCTCTGAGCGGGTGCTGAGCATCTATCGCAAGTTCGAGGAAGGCGCCCTGGGGTCGTTCAAGTCGCTCGAGATCGTGCTCTCCTTCACCTTCGTGGCCTGGTTGTGCGAAGCGGCCCGCCTGTTTGCCGTGGCCCATGCCCTGGCCGGCGGCAGCCCGCAGCTCGCTCAGTTCAGCTTCCTGACCGCTATCTTTGCCATGGTGACCTCGTCCATCCTCACCTTGGTCCCCACTCCGGGCGGCCTTGGCGCGGTGGAGGGCGGTCTCACCGGCATCCTGATCTTCGTCGGCATGCCTGCGGGCCTGGCGCTGGCCATCGTGATCATGGATCGGCTGGTCAGCTACTGGGCGCTTGTCGTCAGCGGCGCCGTGGTGTACTTCACCAGCAAGCGAGCGCGATAGCAGCCGCGGGCGAGGGCCAGGAACCTTCCTCCAGCTCGGCGTCATCCTCAGGTCGAGCGAGCGGCTCACCCTTGCGCATTGGCGTCGATTACACAGCCGGCCTTAACCAGCAGGCCGGCATCGGACGGCTGACCCGCGAGCTGTTCACGGCGCTCTTCGAGCTCGATGACGTCAACTACTACAGCCTGCTCTTTGCACGCTCGCCGGCCTCCGACCTCAGCTCCGTTCCCGCCCAGCCCAATCTCTACCTGACCCGGCTGCCGCTGCCTGAGCGCTGGCAGACCGTCCTCTGGCAGCGTCTGCGGCTGCCGCTGTGGGCCGATCTGCTGGCCGGCGGTGTGGACGTCTTCCATGCGCCTGACTTCGTGCTCGCTCCGGTGCGATCCGCCCGCACCGTGCTCACGGTGCACGATCTCACGTTCGAGATCCGGCCCGAGTGCGCGGTGCCCAGCCTGCGCCGCTACCTGCGCCGCGCCGTCCCGAGGTCGGTCCATGCCGCGGATCGCGTGCTGGCGGACTCACGCGCAACGGCAGACGATCTCGTCCGCCTGTACCGGGTTCCGGCCGCCAAGCTGGAAGTGGTCTACTCGGCTGCGAGTGAGCGCTTCCGTCCGCTGGCCGCCGGGGAAGCGGAGCGCCTGCTGGCCGGCCTCGAGATCCCGCGGCCGTTCATCCTCACTGCCGGGACGCTGCAGCCGCGCAAGAACATCGCGCGCTTGATCGATGCCTTCGAGTCGCTCGATCTGCCCCACCACCTGGTGATTGTGGGTGCCCGCGGCTGGCTGTACGAGGGTGTGCTGGAGAAGCTGTCGGCTCCTCGTGTCGTCGCCCCCGGCTATGTGTCCGACGAGCAGCTGGCCGCGCTGTACAACCTGGCCGAGCTTTTCGTCTGTCCTTCGCTCTACGAGGGCTTCGGCTTGCCCGCCCTCGAAGCGATGTCGTGCGGCACGCCCGTAGCCGTGTCGAACGTCTCCAGTCTGCCTGAAGTCACCGGCAGCGCGGCGCTGACCTTCGACCCGGAGGACACCACGGCTATCGCCGGCGCTGTGCGTCGCCTCGCTGCCGAGCCCGCCATGCGCGCAGAGCTGTCGGCGGCGGGGTTGGAGCAGGCCAAGCGCTTTTCCTGGCGATCGTCGGCGCTGCAGCTGAAGGGCATCTACGAGGAGCTGGGCCGGCGGTGAGAGTCTCGCTCAACGGCTATTTCCTGGCCAACGAGCACACCGGCAGCGGGCAGTACGTCACCCATCTGCTGCAGCACCTGCGCGGCGTCGAGGTAGCGGTGCACCGGCCTCCTGGCCTGCTCGGCAACGTGGGCAAGGTGCGCTGGGAGCAGTCCGGCTGGCCTCGGCAGGCGCGCGCCTCTGGCGCTGACCTGCTGCACGGGCCCTACTTCGCCCTGCCCCTCAAGCGTGACCGCCCGGCGGTGGTGACGATCCACGACCTCATACCTGTGATTCTGCCGGCCTATCGAGGCTCGCTGCTGGTGCGAGCCTACACCTGGCTGCAGGCGCTGGCCTGCCGCTCCGCCGAGGCCATCCTGGTCGACTCCGAGTGCAGCCGGCGCGACGTGCTCGATCGGCTGCACGTCGCGCCGGAACGGGTGCACGTGGTGTACCTGGGAGTCGATCCCCGCTACACGCCGGATCGCTCCGGACCGCCGCCGCTGGACCGGCCCTACGTCTTCTACATCGGTGGCATGGACCAGCGCAAGAACGTGCCCGCGCTGCTGCGCGCCTTCTCCCTGGTGGCTGCGCGCCGACCCGATCTGCTGCTGGCCATCGGCGGGCAGGTGCCCGAGCCAGGCCCCCTGTTCCCCGACGTGCGATCGCTGGCCGGGGCGCTGGGTAACCGGGTGCGCTTCCTCGGCGCGATGGATGAGGCGCGCAAGGTCGAGCTCCTGCGCCATGCCGAGCTGTTCGTCGCCCCGTCGTTATACGAGGGTTTTGGCCTTGGCCCGCTCGAGGCCATGGCCTGCGGCTGCCCGGTGGCTTCGTCTAACGCGTCCTCGCTGCCGGAGATCGTCGAGGACGCCGGACTGCTGTTCGATCCCCACGACGAGCGCGCCATGGCCGATGCCATGCTGCGGGCGTTGGACGATCCCGAGCCGCTCAGACGAAAGGGCCCGGCTCAGGCCGCGCGCTTCACCTGGGAGCGCAGCGCCGAGCAGACCGCCGCGGCGTATCGCTCGGCGCTGGATATCCTCCCCTAGATGATTGACGTCTCTTCCTCGGGTCCCTACGCCGTCTTCGCCGACGGTGCATGCTCCGGCAATCCTGGTCCGGGTGGCTGGGGCACCGTCGTCCGCTTTCCGGATGGTCACGAGGAGGAGCGCAGCGGCTTCGATCCGCGAACGACCAACAATCGCATGGAGCTGACGGCCGTGCTGCAGGGACTGTCGCTGGTGCCCGGCGGCAGCTCGGTTACGGTGGTCAGCGATTCACAGTACGTGGTCAACGGCGCCTGCTCCTGGCTCGATGGCTGGAAGCGCAAAGGTTGGCGCACTGCTAGCAAAGCCGAGGTGCTGAATCGTGACCTGTGGGAGTGCATCGATGCCGAGCGCGACCGGCTGCGGCTGCGCTGGGAGTGGGTGCGCGGCCACAACGGCCACATCGAGAACGAGCGCTGCGACTTGTTGGCGCGGCAGGCCATCGCCCGTGGCACGGGACTGACTGTCCCGAAGGTGTGATGCGGCGGGCGCTTGCGCGCCCGCCTACCAGCGAATGACCGGCTTGCGCGCGGCGGTCACTTCGTCCAGGCGGCCGACGGGCGTGTGGTGCGGCGCGCCGGTCAACAGCTCAGGATTGGTCTCGGCTTCGTGAACGATCTGGCGCAGCACCGCGGCGAAGTTGTCCAGCGTGCGCTTCGACTCTCCCTCCGTCGGCTCAATGAGCATGCCTTCGTCGACAATGAGCGGGAAGTACACCGTCGGCGGGTGGATGCCGTAGTCCAGCAGGCGCTTGGCGATGTCCAGGGTGCGGATGCCGAAAGCCGCCTTCTGGCGCCGTGCGGAAACCACGAATTCGTGCATGCAGCCGCGATCGAACGGCACGTCGAACAGGTCGCGCAGCAGCGTCCGCAGGTAGTTGGCGTTCAACACCGCTGTTTCGCTCAGCAGCCGGAGACCCTCGGCGCCGTGCATTCGGATGTAGGTGTACGCCCGCGCCAGGATGCCGAAGTGTCCGTGATAGCTCAGGCGCCCGATGCTCTGCGGCCGCTCGAAATCCAGAGCGTAGCTGCCATCCTGCCGGCGGATCACGATGGGTGCGGGCAAGAACGGCGCCAGCTTGTCGCCCACGACCACCGGGCCGGCCCCCGGCCCGCCGCTGCCATGGGGCGTGGAAAACGTCTTGTGCACGTTGATGTGCAGCACGTCGAAGCCCATGTCCGCCGGCTTGACGGCCCCCAGGATGGCATTGAGATTGGCACCATCGCCGTACACCAGCCCGCCGGCCTGGTGCACCGCGGCCGTAACGTCCAGCAGGCCCTGCTCGAACAATCCCAGCGTGTTCGGGTTCGTGAGCATCAGACCGACGACGGTGTCGTCCAGCTCCGCCCGCAGCCGTTCCAGGTCGACGTTGCCGTGGCGGTCGGTTGGAATGGCCACGGTGTGGTAGCCGCACATGGCCGCCGTCGCCGGGTTCGTGCCGTGGGCCGAGTCCGGCACCAGCACCTTGCGGCGCTTGGAGTCGCCGTTGGCCAGGTGATAGGCGCGGATCATCAGCATCCCGGTGAACTCGCCCTGCGCGCCGGCCGCCGGCTGAATGCTGGCTGCTTTGAATCCGGTGATCGCCGCCAGCAGCCGCTCGAGCTCGTAGATCAGCCGTAAGGCGCCCTGCGCGGTGCTGTCGGGCTGCAGCGGATGGAGGTGCGCGATGCCGGGCAGCCGGGCGACGTCCTCGTTGATCTTGGGGTTGTACTTCATGGTGCACGAGCCCAGCGGGTAGAAGCCGGAGTCGATGGCGTAATTGCGCTGCGACAGGTGCGTGAAATGGCGCACTACGTCGAGCTCGCCGATCTCCGGCAGCGCCAGCCCTGTTCGCAGCAGCGCCGGCGGGATGTCATCGGCGGCGGGTACGTCCGGGTCGGGCAGGACATGCCCCGGAACGCCCGGCGTGGATAGCTCGCTGAGCAGCGGCTCACCTGGCGAGCCCGCCTGCAGGCTCGGGTTCCCGGAGACATTTGGCTCCGGCTCTGGATGCGAGGCGGAGATCTGTGCCTGAGACGGCCTGCCGGACGGTGGGGAGGCCTGTCCAGTGGGATTCACCCGATGGGCGATCATGCCGTCACCTCCATCAGCGCATCGACCAAGCGGTCGATCTCTGCCCGGGTGTTCTGCTCTGTGAATGCCAGCAGCAGCGCCTTGCTCAGCGCTGGGTAGTCCCGGCCGACCGGAATCCCGGCCAGCAGCCTGGCGCTGGCCAGTCGCTCTTGGATCTCCTGCCCGGCAAGCGGACACTCCACCAGGATCTCGTTGTAGAACGGCGCGGCTGTGAGCACCCGGTACCCCGGCAGCGCTCCGATGGCCCTGGCAGCGTAGGCCGCCTTGGCATGGGACTGCCGTGCCACCTCGCGCAAGCCGTCGGGGCCCATCAGCGCCAGGTAGGCGCTTACCCCGACGGCCAGCAGCGTCTGCGCGGTGCAGATGTTGGACGTCGCCTTCTCCCGCCGGATGTGCTGCTCTCGGGCCTGCAGCGTCAGCACGAAGCCGCGCCGTCCTTCGTGGTCCGTGGTCTGGCCGGAGATGCGGCCGGGCAGCTGGCGCATGTGCTCTCCGCGGCAGGCCATCAGCCCGGCCCACGGGCCTCCGAACTGCAGCGGCAGCCCCAGGGCCTGTCCCTCGGCCACCGCGATGTCGGCGTCCCACTCACCGGGCGACTTCAACAGCCCCAGCGAGGTCGCATCCGCCACGCACACGACCAGCAGCGCTCCCCATTCGTGCAGCTTGCCGGCCAGGCCGGTCAGGTCGTGGATGTGTCCGAAGAAGTCCGGCTGCTGCACGACGACGCAGGCCGTGCGGTCGTCTACCAGCGACAGCAGGTCGGCTTCCCGCAGCTGGCCGCCGTGCAGGTCGATCTGGCTGCGCACGATGTCCACGTCCCGGCCGCTGACGTACGTTTGGGCCACCGCCTGCCAGTGCCGGTTGAGGCTGCCCGCGAAGACCACCCGGTCGTTCTGGGTGATGCGCTGGGCCATGAGGAGGGCCTCGCCTACGCCGGAGGCGCCGTCGTACACCGAGGAGTTGGCCACGTCCATGCCCAGGAGCTCACAGGTCAGCGACTGGAACTCGAACATGGCCTGCAGCGTCCCCTGACTCACTTCGGCCTGGTAGGGGGTGTAGGCGGTGTAGAACTGCGGCAAGCCCATGATGTGGCCCACTGCGGCAGGGGCGTAATGGCTGTACGCTCCCCCGCCGATGAAGCTGGGCCACTCCCTGGTATGCGCGTTCAGGCCGGCCAGCTCGGCCATGTGCCGGCCGGCTTCCATTTCGGTCAAGGCCGGCGGCAGGTCGAGCTCCGGGAAGCGGGCGATGGCCGGAACGTCGCCGAACAGATCCTCGGCGCTGTGTACGCCGATGGTGCGCAGCATCTTCTCGCGCTCGGCGTCCGAAAGCTGCGTGAATGCGGGCATCGGGCTATGCCTGCCGCGAGGCGTGCCGGATTGCTGTTTGACCCTTCAGTGTGCTCTCCTGCTTCAGGTTCTCGGCGCGCGTGGCCGGCTGTGGTGGGGCACGAACGGCAGTGGGACGATCGTGGCGGGCACCGCTTTGCCCCGGATTTCGACTGCCAGCTCGTCGCTGATCGCAGCGGTCGAGACGTAGCCCATGGCGATGTTGCGCTTCAGCGTGGGTGAAAAGGTGCCGCTGGTCACCTGACCTACCGGCGCCTCGCGACTCACGATGGGATGGCCGGGGCGGGGAACGCCGCCTTCCTCGACCAGTAGGCCCACCAGCTTGCGGCTCGGGCCTGCTTCCTTCAGCGCCGCCAGCCGCTCGCGTCCACTGAAATCGCCCTTGCCGAGCTGCACCGCCCAGCCGAGGCCTGCCTCGTAGGGGTTTGTCGCCTCGTCGATCTCGTGCCCGTACAGCGGCATGCCCGCTTCTGTTCGCAGCGTGTCGCGCGCGCCCAGCCCGCAGGCAGTCACGTTCCCCCCGTCGAGCAGGCTCATCCAGGCCGCTTCGGCGTCGACCGCCGCGAGGCACAGCTCGAAGCCATCCTCCCCGGTATAGCCGGTGCGGGCAATGAGCGCCTCCCGGCCGGCGACCTCACCCTGGCGAAAGCTGTAGCCCGGCATGCTCCCCAGGTCGACGGGTGTCAGGCGCTGCAGGATGCGCTGCCCGTTTGGACCCTGAACGCCGATGAGCGCCGTCTGAAAGGTGTCGTCGTCCAGCAGCGCCTGCAGCCCCAGCCGCTGGCGCTGCTCCTGGAACCAGGCCACGTCCTTCTCGCGGTTCGAGGCGTTGAACACGAACAGCAGCTCCTCGGGAGCCAGCACGTAGGCGATGACGTCGTCCAGGATCCCGCCGTCGTCGCGGCACAGCAGCCCGTAAGCCGCCTGCCCGGCTTCCACGCGGGTCAGATCGCGCGTCATGCACTGCTGCGACAGCGCGAGCGCGCCGGCTCCTCGCACGTATACGCGGCCCATGTGGGACAGGTCGAACAGGCCGCACCCCTGCCGCACGGCGTGGTGCTCGGCCACGATGCCGCCGGGATACTGCACCGGCATGTCCCAGCCGGCAAAGTCGACCATGCGGCCGCCGAGGCGCAGGTGGACGGACCGGAGCGGAGTCGCGAGCAGGGGGGTCGCGGCGCCGGTCAAGAGCGGCGCTCCGGACCGAACCGGTCAACGGTCGATGGTCGACCACGCATCAGCTTTAGTGTACGCTATCAACGTTGCCAATGGCTCGCACGGCGCCCGCTGCACCGCTACTCGACTCCTCTCCGGAGCCGGCCGCGCCGGCGGTCTTCCGCCGCCTCACGCCTCACACCTACAGTCAGGAGGTGGCGCGGTCGATCCGCGCAGCCATTCACGATGGCACGCTGCCTTCGGGCGCGCCCCTGGTGGAGCGCCGCATCGCGGAAGAGATGGGCGTCAGCCGGGCTCCGGTGCGGGAGGCGCTGCGCCAGCTCGAGGAGGAGGGCCTGGTGCTCAACCTGCCCTTCAAGGGCTGGTACGTGACACAGGTCAGCCCCACGGCGATGGCCGAGATCGTCTCGCTGCGCAAGGTAGTGGAAGCCTTCGCCGCCGAGCTTGCCCTGGCGCGGGTGCGCCGTCCCGACGTGCAGTCCTTCCGCCGGCTCTACGCCGACATGCAGCGCGCTGCCACTGCCGACGACGCCGAGCAGCTGCTCGAGGCGCACCTGACGTTCCACCGTGCGCTGTACGAGCTGGCGGGACATGGTCTCCTGCTCCAGGTGTGGAAGACAATGGAGGGCCAGCTGCGTCTCTACTTGCGGCTGCATCAGCTCACCTATGACACGCTGCCGCATTACGTGAAGGCCCACCGGCCGCTGCTGGACGCCTTCGCCTCGCGCGACGTCGAAGCTGTGCGGGCGGCGATCGCGACGCACCTCGGCGAGCACACCGACCAGCTCATCCATTGACGGCTCCAGCACCGACACTGCCGGCCGCCTCGTCTCGCGCGACGGTCGCCTCAGTGCAGTCCGCGATCCTGGACTGGTATCGCGCCCACCAGCGCGACCTGCCCTGGCGCCGTACCCGCGATCCCTATCACATCCTGGTGGCCGAAGTCATGCTCCAGCAGACCCAGGTCGATCGTGTGCTGCCCAAGTATCTGTGCTGGCTGGAGGTGTACCCCACCCTTCGCAGCCTGGCGGAAGCGCCGCTGTCCGACGTCATCCGGCTCTGGGCCCCATTGGGCTACAACAGTCGCGCCGTGCGCCTGCAGGCGATCGCCTGCCAGTGCGTGCGGGATTACGAGGGGCGGATGCCCGAGACCTTCGAAGGGCTGATGGCCCTGAAGGGCGTGGGCCGTTACACTGCCGGCGCCATCGCCTGCTTCGCCTACGAGCAGCAGGTGACCTTCTGGGACACCAACGTCCGGCGTGTGCTGGGCCGGCTGTTCCGCGGCCCTGTGGCCGCCCTCACAGAGCCGGAGATGGAGGTCCTGTCGGCCGAGGCGCTCCCCGCCGGCCAGTCCTACGACTGGCATCAGGCGCTGATGGACCTGGGCGCCACCATCTGCGGCAGCCGCAAGCCGCGCTGCGATCGCTGTCCCGCCATCGACCTGTGCGCGGCGCATCCTGCCATCCTGTTCCAGCCCCAGGTGGTCGCGGAACGCAAGGCCGGCTATGAGCCGCAGCCGTTCGAGACGACGAATCGCTACTTCCGAGGCCGCGTGGTCAACGCCCTGCGCCAAACCACTCCGCTGTCCCTCGCCCGCCTGCCCGCCCTGATCGGCCGCGACGATCCGGTCTGGCTCGAATCCCTCCTGGCCGGCCTCGAGCGCGACGGCCTCATCGCCCGTCACGGCGACACCGTTTCCCTCCCCTAGCCGGACAGCCCTTTTAAGGTCCCTCCCCAAGATCTGTCATGGTGGACGTCGAGTGACGCATCCGCTCCAGGCTTGAAGGGCCAGTCATTTCAAAGCAATCGGGCGCCACTACGCCTCAGCGGTTGGCGAAAAAGGCTCGTACGTGCTCCTTCAGCCGACTCCACGTCACATCCACCTGAAGCCGTTCGGCCGGCGTGAGATGCGCCCAGCGCTTCCCAAGGTCCGGGAACACGAAGATGTCCCACACCCAGAAATCACCGGGCTCCGGCCACGGCTCCGGCGCCAGCACCCCCTCCGTGCCCGACTCCGTCCAGCTGACCAGCAGCCTGCCCCGATCCGCGATGGCCGCCGCTTCGCGCCACCGCGCCGTGCGCTTCTCGATCCCGCTGACCACCCGCCGCAGCCCCGCCTGGCCCATGCGCTGAGTCAGCACAGGGTCCCATCTCCCGGCCGCGCCCGGCAGCTCCAGCCCACCGTCGGAGGCAATGGCCAGTCCCCGCGCCGAATGCGCCAGCGCTTTGAGCCGCGCATTGCCCTCCAGGTCTTCCGCCGTCTCGTCTACTGCGATGGATGCGGGTTGGAGGGCCACCAGCGGCAGCCCCTCCAGCAGCCAGCGCAGCTGCTCCCGCTTGGCCGCGTTGCCGCTCCCCAGCACGATCGTTCGCTCCGGCATCCCAGAAGCCTACCGCCCGCCGTTACGGCTGCTCGGTATACGCCGGAACCGCGGTATAATCACCCGGTTCTCAGCCGAGATAGCTCAGTTGGTAGAGCAGTGGACTGAAAATCCACGTGTCCGCAGTTCGATTCTGCGTCTCGGCACTCTATTTCAGGTTCGGATGCCGCTCTTGCGTATCGTTCGGCAGCTAGCCAAATTATCCCCTCACAGCAGGTATCAACAATTCTGACGCGCGCTCATACATATGCCTTCCGTAAGGAAAGCAATGTTCAATCCACGCGATAGTCTTCATCGCACGCCGGCCCGTTATCACTCCATAGGCCCTGTGTTGGAGCATTGTTTATGACCCGGGAGAGATGATGCCGCTGCGAGGTGATTTATGGTCTGGGCTAGGTCATTCGGGGATTCCCCTCAGCACCGCCTGTCTGCTAGGATAGGCACTCGGGTATGCCCGGGGATACCAGGCACTTGGTACCAGGAATGCGAGGCGTGGAGGTGATGAACGTGCCGGCATTGGTCAACCTTTCTTTGGTGGCCATAGGAGCCGTTGCGGGCGTCGTCGGCGCGTTCGCATCCAAGCGTTTTCGAACCATCGTTCGGGATACCTACCTTCCATCTCTGCATGAGGACCACGATGGTGACAAGAAGAAGGACCACGGAGCCCTCGTTTCTAGTCGATAGCTAGCGAGGATAGCCCGCCAAGCGGCAAGTTTCGGTGGGCGGTTATCGTGATGTCCCTCGCCGTAATCGGCGGTATCGCCATCCAAATTTTTTGTTGCTGTACGATCCGCCAGCGAGCCAGAACCAAGCGTCGTCGCTGCAAAACCTACAAACCACCGCAGACCTGCTGATAAAGACCGGCTTCGGTGTATTGGTCGGTCTATTCGGTGGCAAGGTGATCGAGTAGCGGGCTATAGCAAAGCCGTATGGGTGGCAGCGCGCGCAAGGCCAAGCCGCGACCGTCCTATGAGGACGGGAGTTAAGCGACAAGTCGATCGAGAAACTGATGGACACGGCTTGACGCGTGACGACTTTAAGAAAGTGCTCGCAGAGCACATCTTCGGCCTCAACTATGTGGACGTGAGTAGCGGTGAGCCTTAGGGGCCATCAGCCAATCAGCCAATCGGCGAGTGGGCTCCATGTTTCGTCAGCGCGGACTCATATTCGGACGGACGGCTGCTTTCCTGGCCTCGCCCGCCGTGGTGGGGCAGCGCCTATGAAGTCCCCTCCGCGAGCACCATCTCCAGCCGGCCGCTTTCGACGTCGTAGCGGCCGCCGGCCACGGGGGTATCGGGTGGCAGGAAGGGGCAAGCTCGTATGGCCTGCACGTCGGAGCGGAGATCCCTGTCCGGATCGGATAGCGCCAGGAAGTCCCAGTCGGGCAGCGGTCCCTTAGCCGCGAGCTTCTCCAGCAGGCCTTCCCTGGTGCCGATCAGGCCGCACTGCGTGTGGTGCATGACCAGGATACGGTCCACCTCGAGAAGGCGAACCGCGACTACCAGCGACCGGAGCACGTCCGGGGTCACACGGCCGCCGGCATTGCGCAGGATCTTGGCTTCACCGAGCTGGAGACCGAGCGCGGCGAGCGGATCGATGCGGCTGTCTATGCAGGTGAGCAGCGCGAGGCCGCGTGAGGCGCGGGCTGGCAGGCGCAGCGGGAAACGGCTCGCCGCGTAGCGCTGGTTGGCCGCCAGCACGTCCGCGAAGGAGCCGTCAGATGGCTCTATCTTGCAGCCTCCGTCAGAAAGCGATCGATCTGCCTGGCAGCCTCGAAGCCGGACACGAAGGCGCGCATCGTCGTCCTGAGCCCGGTCATCTCGCCGGCCGCGAAGAGCTTCGGCAGGCTGGTCATCCAGGTCTGTGGATCGGCCCACACATGACTGCCCGTGAGCCGGATCTCCGGCGGCAGGAAAGACAGGTCCACTTCCTCGCCGGTGGCCTCTATCAGCGTGTCGCATTCCAGCGTGAAGCTCGATCCATGGACCGGGATGGCCTCGGGCCGGCCGCTCTCGTCGGGCGGGCCTGGCTGCGTGCGGACGCACTCCACGCCGGTCACCCGGCCGTTCGAGCCCAGGATACGGATGGGCGTGGTCTGGAAGACGTATGGCGCGCCCTCGGCTGCCTGGCGCGCTACGAAGCGCTCCCGCAGCTGGGGTAGCACCGGCATGTCCTCCTTGGCTCGGCGGTAGAGGATCCGCGCCTTGCGGCCCAGCCGCAGGCAGGTGCGTGAGGAATCCTGGGCGGTGTAGCCGGCGCCGCACACAATGACGTCTTGGCCGATGGGCGGGTTCCGACCGAGCTTGAATTGCGTGAGGAAGTCGAGCGCGTCCCATACTCCCTCCAGCTCTTCGCCCGGAATGTTCATGCGCACTTCCTTGAACTTTCCGGCGGTGAGCAGGACCGCGTCGTAGTCCGCTACCAAGTCTCGCACCATGTCCGCGTCCAGGCGAGTGCCGCAGCGCGGCTCCACGCCCCAGGCCTCCAGGGCGTTCTCCTGGTTGAGGACGGCCAGCGGCAGGCGAAAGTTCGGGTAGCCCGCGAACATCATGCCACCCGGCACCGGCAGCTGGTCGTAGGCCGCCACCGCGTGCCCCAGCTGCCGCAGCGCGTAGGCCGCGGCCGAGCCGGCCGATCCGGCGCCGACAATGGCTACTCTCTTGCCGCTCGGCCGTCCTGGGCGGAACGGCAGGATCGCTCGGTTGCCGTGATCGGCTGCCGCGCGTTCCAGCGCGCTGACGTACGGCGTATCGGCGCTCGCTAGGTACCGGCCGCCCTCGCATGGCCGCTGGCAGTGCCGGCCCAGGATCCCTGGCCAGGGATGCGCCTGGTAGATCGTGCTCAGCGCCCCGTCGAAGTCGCCGGCGGCGATGCTGGCGACGAAGGCGCGGATGTCGATGTGGAAGGGGCACGCCTGTTCGGCGGCGCTCAGGTCGAAGCCGGCTGCCCGTTTGGCTTCCTCGATAGCCTCCGCCCTGGTGTAGCCCAGCAGCGGCTCGTCGAAGGTGCGGATGGCTTCCTCCGGTGCCAGCTCGGCCATCGGCACCCGCCCTCCGGGGCTGGGCGTTACGGTCGCGGGGTCGATTTAGTGTGCGACCCGAATGCTGGTAACCGCGTTGAAGCGCGGATCGTTGCGCACGTGCACGGCGCTCGTGTCGCTGGCCTCGGGCGGAAGCGGAACGTCCAGGATGCGCTCGAACGACTCCCCGCCGTTCCTGGTCAGCCACACCGATCCATCGGTGAGACCGAAGAACACGCCGTCGGGATCGTCGGGATCGCCGGCGACGCAGCGCGGCGCCGGCTTGATGTGGTCAGGCAGTCCGCCGTGCAGCTGTCGCCACGTTCGGCCCTGGTCGTCGCTGCGGTAGAAGGCCGAGTTGGCACCCTCGGGCCGCGTCCAGCCCGGCGGCGGCACCTCCGCGGCGGCGGTAAACATCGTCTGCGGCCGGCTCGGGTGTATGGCCAGCTGGGCCATGTAGCGCCGATCGAGGCCCCCGCGGATGCGCACGAAGGAGTCGCCTCCGTCCTCACTGCGGTAAAACCCCTGGCCGCTCGTGCTGAGCACCACCCTGGGGTTGTCGGGCATGAAGTACACGGTGTGCGCGTCGAACTCACAGCCGTTGCGCAGGTTCTCCCATGTCTCGCCCCCGTCCACACTGCGAATCAGCCAGCCCTCTTCTACCGCGCCCAGCACCTGGCTGGGATCGTCCGGCCGCAGACTGATGTGCTTCACGTGGCTGATGTGCGGCGGCTGCGGGAAGCTCCATTCGGGAATGGTTGGCAGGCTCTGGAGCTGTCTGCACTCGGTCCACGATTCGCCGCGATCGGCGCTCTTGTACATGGCCGTGGGTGACACTCCTGCCCACAGCTCACCCGTCCTGGGATGCTGCTCCAGCCACCACACCTCCTGCTTGTCCAAGCCGTGATTGATCTCGCGCCAGGCCGCGCCTCCGTCCTCGCTCACCGTCACGCCTCGGCTCGACGTTCCGGCGTAGAGCCGGCGTGGATCGTGTATGTCTACGATGACTGGGCAGCGCAGCCCGCCGCTGTCGTGCAAGCCCAATGGCTCTATGGCATAGCCGTGCCCGTTGCCTTCCGCCTTGAACACCCCGCGGCCAGTGCCTACGTACAGGATCGTTCGGCTCATCATCCGCTCCGTTCAGGTAGTGCCCGGCTAGTTTATCGCCGCGAACGAAGACGGGATCGGCGCCCTCGCGACGCCGCTGCCTCAGGGGGCGCTGGTCTCGGGCAGGTTGGCGGACGAAGACACAGATGACCCGCCGGATGGGCGACGGCGCAGCGATTCGTCCACCTCGCGCAGGATTCTATGGAATACGTCAGCCGATTCTTTGTACATTTCGGCCAAAGCGTTGGCCTGCAGCTCGAACGTCTCCAAATCGACCAGCGCACGCACTGTCAAGGTGGCCGGCTGGTGCGTGGAATTGCGCAGCTCGCCGAAGACGTTGCCGGGCCCAAACTCGCCCACCAGCGCAGGCCGAGGATTGTTCGGCGCCCAGCGCTCGACGCTCACTTCGCCCTTCATCAGCACATGGAGCGACTGGCTCACGATCTCGGGTTGAATGACCACTGCGCCGCCGAGATACAGACGCCGCCGGCCATAGCGCACTATCTCCGCCAGCTCCTCCGCTCGCAGCGATGTGAACGCGGGGTGGTCGGACAGCACCTTGAACGCTCGTTCCTGTGTCTCAGTCAGCTCGCCGGCCGTCGTGGCGACCTCGAAATCCTTGTCGTCGCGAAAGCCGGCGCAATGGCAGAAGGTGCAGGCCGTGGACTGCCCGACGTGATGGGCAGCCAGGCTGTGGGTGCAGACGCAGCTATTGGTTCTAGCCATGGATTGGCTTTGAAGATGATGTCATTTTGCTTGCTCCCCCGCCCCTCAAGGTACCACGTTTGCTCGCCTTGCGGGAGGTGCTCTTTACACTGATTTGACAGTGGCATCGCGAAGGGCGAGCAACCGGCCCGCGGCCGTTCCGGAGCCTGCTGCGCAGGCTCGCCGATCGCGCCACGTCCGAGCTTCCGGCAAGGTCGCTCCCCGCTCGCGGCCCTCTTCTCCCGCCGGGAGCGCGTCCCCGCCCGCCACCGTCGAACCCAGCGTCCTCGCTCCGGACTCGGCCGATCTCCTGCGGCGAATGGGGCTGCACAGCGAGCTGTCGGCGACTCCCGCGCCCCCGCCTCGTCCTGCCGGCGCCCGGACAGGCGCTGCCGCCGCTGCTCCGCCGGTCGAGGCGCCGAGGCCAAAGCGCTCTCACGCGGGTCCGGCGCCGGCCAAGCCGGTGCTCGTGGAGGCAGCGGAGGCCGCCCAATCCGTCCCTGCGCTCCCGCCCGTGCCTGCATTCGAGCCGCGACCTCCAACGACGTTGCGGCAAACCGTGCCTCCCGTCGAGCCGCCCGACATCGCTCGGGAGCGGCCGCTGGATGCGAGTATCGTGGCGGCCGAGCTGGCCGACATGCCCGAGACGCCGGCGCTGGGACCGTCCCTGGTGGCGCTCGAGCAGGAAGCCATCCTTATCCAACAGGAAGCTCGCCATCGGCCGATCGCTGTCAGACGCTGGATACGGCTGGCGGGGCTGGTTGCGAGCGGCCTTGCGGCTGCCGTCATCGTCGGGTTTGCGCTGTTGACCATCGTGCCCCGCGCCGGCCTGTACAACACCTTCGTCGTCCTCACGCCCAGCATGGAGCCGGGCATTCCGGTCGGCTCAGTGGTGGTGGTGGTGCCCGCTAAGCCGCAGACCATCCAGGTTGGCGACGTGGTCACGACGGCTGAGCCGGTGCCACCGCATCTTTCCGTCACACACCGCGTCAGCTCCATCGAGCAGGGTGACGGCGGCCTGCTGTTCAGGACCAAGGGCGATGCCAACTCGCTGCCCGATCCCTGGGCGCTTCACTCCAGTGACCTGGCCGGCAAAGTGGTGGCCGTCCTGCCCGTGGTTGGCTATGCCCTGTTGTACAGCTCCAACGCCTGGGTCAAGCTCGGGCTCACGCTCATCCTGGGGAGCGCGCTTACCGTCAATGCTCGCAACCTCTTCACGCGCCGGGTCAGGGCCTAGCTGCTTGGGCGGCGCCGGCAGCCTGCGAAATCTTCGGCGGGATGGTAGGCTGAACTGTTGTGATCGATACTGCTGAACTTACTCTTCCCCGACTCCAGGCCCTGGAGTCGTCCGATTCTGTGGCCAAGTACTCCCTCGAGCCCCTCGAGCGCGGCTATGGCCTCACCGTTGGCAGCGCTCTGCGGCGCGTGCTGCTGAGCTCTCTGCCGGGGCGGGCAATCACCGTCGTGAAGATCGACGGCGTGCTGAGCATGGATGCCGACGTCCCCGGCGTACAGGAGGACGTCAGCGAGCTCCTCCTGAATCTGAAGCGCGTCCGCTTCCGGTCCTCCACGGACGAGGTCGTGACGCTGCGCCTTGAGGCGAAGGGCGAGGGTGAAGTCACCGCGGAGGCCATTCAGGTCAGCGGCGACATCGAGGTTGTGAATCCCGATCTGCACATTGCCACGCTGACCGGCAAGACCTCCCGGCTGGCGATGGAGCTGCTGACCGACAAGGGCAAGGGGTACGTGCCCGCTGAAACGCGTCAGGGCCTGTCGCTGGGCGAGTTTGCCGTAGACGCCATTTTCACGCCCGTGGAGAAGGTCAACTACCACGTCGAGCAGACCCGTCTGGGCCAGTCATTGAACTACGATCGCCTGCTCATCGAGGTCCAGACCGACGGCAGCATCAGCGCCGATAAGGCGATGCGGGAGTCCGCGGACATCCTGGTGGAGCATTTTGCGCTGCTGGCGAGACTTGGCTCGGACGCGCCCATCGAGGCCGCCGCTGCCGTTCCGGCCACCGCCAGGGGCAAGGCACTGCCCAAGGAGGCGGTCGATCTCACGATCGATGACCTGGATCTGTCCACTCGCACCTACAACGCCCTGCGCCGCAGCAACATCACCAAGGTGACGCAGCTCATGGCGATGAGCGATGACGACCTGATGGCCATTCGCAACTTCGGCCGCCGCTCTGTGGAAGAGGTCCAGGAGAAGCTTCGCGAGCGCGGCCTGATCGAGTAGCCGCGCTACATCGATTCGGGCAGCGAAAGCCCCAGCAGCGTCAGGCTGTTGCCCAGCACCTGCTTGACGCAGGCTACCAGTCGCAGACGGAAGCGGCGAACGTCCTCGTCCGGCTCCTGCAGCACCCGGCAGCTCTGGTAGAAGTCAGAGAACTGCTTGGCCAGGTTGTACGCATAGGTGGCGATTGTCACCGGCGAGCGCTGCTCGCTGGCGCGGCTGACCTCCCTTGGGAAATCGGCCATCGTCTCGAGCAGCGTGCGCTCCACAGGCTGCAGGACCGGAACACTGTCCTCGCTCACCGCGTGCGAGCCTGCCGGAATGCCCTGCTCAGCCGCTCGGTCGAGGATACGGGAAGCGCGGACGTACGCGTACTGCAGGTACGGTCCGGCATAGCCATCGAAATCCAGCACCCGGTCCCATTCGAAGGTAATGACGCTGGTGTTGCTCACGCCCAGCATGGTGAATTTGAGCGCGCTGATGGCGACTTCCTCCGACACCCTGGCCCGCTCTTCGAGTGGCAGGCCGGGGTTCTTCTCCGCCACGATGGCGCTTACCCGCTGCGCCGCCTCGGCCGCCAGGTCCTCATAGGCCACGATGTTGCCCGACCGGGAGGCCATCTTGCCTTCGGGTAGGTTCACCCGTTCGTAGGCCAGGTGGACCATGTCCCTGGCATGCTCGAAGCCGTACAGCTCCAGCACCTTGATGACCTGCTTGAAGTACAGCGATTGACTCACGTCGGTAATGACGATGGACTGATCCAGCTCGTGCTCGCGGAATTTCTGCACGGATAGAGCCAGCTCCTTGGTCTGATACAGGGAGGTCCCATCGCTGCGCAGGATGGGCAGCACGCCCAGCTTGTCGCCCAAGCGGACGATGGGCAGGCCTTCGCTGTACTCCGCCACCCCTTTGTCGATGAGCTCCTGGGCCATGCGCTTGCCCTCGGCTTCGACCTCGCTCTCGAAGTACCACACGTCGAACTGCACGTCGAGCTGCCGGTAGATGCGGTGCAGCTCGTCCATGCACCATTGCTTGGTCTCCTGCCACAGCTGCAGCAGATCGGGGTCGTGCGCCTCCCAGCGCGCGAACAGCTCGGCCACCTCGGCTTTTGCACCGGGCTCGTCGGCCTCGATGCGCTGCGTGGCTTCCGTGTAGATCTTGCCCAGCCAGTCCAGCCGGTCGGCCGGCGGTATGTCGTTGGCGTGGTACTTCCGCAGGCACCACAGGCAGCGAATGACGTGCGCGCCGATGTCGCCGATGTAGTTGGCCGCCAGCACCTCATGGCCGCTGAAGCGCAGCAGCCGCACGATGGCATTGCCGAAGGCGGCGTTGCGCAGGTGCCCGATGTGGAATTCCTTGTGGGTATTGGGCTGGGAATACTCCACCATCACCCGCTTCCGGGTGGGCTCGCCAGAGCCATAGCGCGATCCCTCGGCCAGGATCCCGGCCATGACGTGGCCGGCTGCCTGCCTGGTCTCGATGTAGACGTTGACGTAGCCGTTGGCTGCCTCGACTCGCTCGAACTGGCGTGTCGAGCTCAGCCTCGCCGCGACCTCGGCGGCGAGGGCCTGTGCCCCCTCCTTGCCGCGGCCCTGCATGAGGGCCAGCTGCGTGGCAAAGCCCCAGCCATCGGCAAAGGGGATCTTGCGCAGCGGCACGGCGGTCGCCTCGACGCCCGAGGCCGCGAAGGCTTGCCGGAGCGCCTGCTCGACGTCCGCTTCAAAGGAAAATGGCATGGGAACAAGTGTGACATCACCTCCACCCCACTCGGGAAGGCGGACGCAACAAATCAGCCTGCTGATACGTACACTTCCGTAAGAAAGAGAGGCGGTTCAATGCAGAACTATTCGGATCTGGGCTACGGTCAGTTCGACCGGGCAGCAGTTGGACAGCGTTCGCAGCTGCTCGGCAAGGTCATGGCGCTGCTGGCGTTCGCCTTCGTCTTCACCTGCGGCGGCGTGGTGGTTGGCTCGGTCCTTGGCCCTGGCAGCTATCTGTTGGGACTGATCGGCAGCCTCATACTGGTGTTCGCGCTCATGGCGCTGCGCGAGAAGTCGCCACTCAACCTCATCCTGCTCTATTCCTTCGCTGCCTGTGAAGGGCTCCTGCTGGGGCCGATCCTGGATTCATTCCTGGCGCAGGGCATGAGCGGCATCGTGTTGAACGCGGCCGCCGGCACCGCCGCCATCACGCTGCTGGCCGGCACCTACGGCTACACCACCAGGCGCGACCTGAGCGGCTTGGGCGGGATCCTGTTCGTGGGCCTGATCGCGATCATCGTCACCTCGCTCATCGGGCTGTTCCTGCACCTGCCCGCGCTGTACGTGGTCATCTCGATGGCCGTCGTGGCTATTTTCTCCGGCTACATCGTGTACGACCTCAACCGCATGGCCAGGACCAAGTACGCGACCGAAGGCGACGCCATCATCTTCGCCGTTGGCCTGTACCTGGACATGCTCAACATCTTCCTTGCCCTGCTGCAGCTCCTATCCATCCTCCAGGGCGGTGGCGGCAGCCGCAATCGAGACTGGTAGGCGCGAGGCGGTAGGCGCGAGGCGGTAGGCGCGAGGCGGTAGGCGCTGGTCGCTGGTCGCTAGGCGCTGGTAGGCGAGGCGCTGGTCGTTAGGCGGTAGGCGCGAGGCGCTGGGCGCGAGCCGCTGGTCGCTAGGCGCGAGGCGCTGGTCGCCTGACCTCTGCCATTCCTCAAATCGACTCGAAGCGCACCGAACAATGTAGCGCGGGGCCTTGCGCTCCGCCTCGCTCGCCGTACTGATCGATATGAGTTTGGGTGGCTCTGCCACCACGAGTCAGGCCCAATGGTCTCGCCCTTGTGAATCGAGGATGGGCCGAGCGAGGCGGGGCGCAAGGCCCCGCGCTACATTGTTCGGTGCGCTTCGAGTCGATATGAAGATGGCTAACGCCCAGCGCCTCCCGCTTTGCGCCTAGCGTCTTGCGAGCGACCAGCGACCAGCGACCAGCGACCAGCGACCAGCGACCAGCGACCAGCGACCAGCGACCAGCGCCTCGTGCCTAGCGCCCAGCGCCTAGCGCCTTACTCGTAGCGGAGCGCTTCTATTGGATCGAGCTGACTGGCTTTGCGGGCGGGATAGTAGCCGAAGAAGATCCCTACGCCAGCGGCGAAGAGGAAGGCCAGCACGATCGACTCGGGGGCGATCACCGTGGTCCACTTGGCGAATCGCGCTACGGCTATCGAGCCCGATATGCCCAGCACGATGCCGATGACCCCGCCGGCGGTGCTCAGCGACACGGCCTCAATCAGGAACTGGGACATGATGTCACGCGCTCGCGCCCCGATGGCCGATCGGATGCCGATCTCGCGCGTGCGCTCGGTGACCGACACCAGCATGATGTTCATGATGCCTATGCCGCCCACCAGCAGGGATACGGCTGCTACGCCGGACAGCAGCAGGGTGAGGGTCTGCGTCACCCCCTGCGCTGTCTGCACGATGTTGTTCAGGTTGCGGACGGTGAAGTCATCGACCGACCCGGTGATGCGGTGTCGCTGCCGCAGCAGGTCGCCGATCTGCGCCTGGACCGAGTCCATCTGCTTGGCATCCGCCACCTGCACCACGACCTGGCTTACGAAGGTCTGATTCCTCAGCCGCAGGCGAGCGGTGCTGAACGGCACCAGGATCGTGTCGTCCTGGTCGCCGTTCTTGGGCGCCAGCACGCCGATGATCTGGAACGGCACGCGATTGATGCGGATGGTTTGGCCGATGGCATCGGCCGGGTTTCCGCTGCCGGTATTGCCGTTGCCGAAGAGGTTGTCCAACACGACCTGGCCTATGACCGCCGACGTTTGCGTCTGCTGCTGGTCGGCGTCGGTCAGCAGGGAGCCGGCCTGCGCTTGCCAGTTCTCGATTGCCTGGTACGACGGGTACACGCCCGACACGCGGGTCGACCAGTTGGCACCGTTGCTCACGGCCTGCACGCTCACGGTCAGCACCGGTGACACGCCCTGCAGGCCGGTGATGTCGTCCTGGATGGCCTGCGCGTCAGCTTCGCTCAGCGTGGGGGCGCTGCCCTGGCCTATCCGCACTGGCCCAAAGCCTCGCGCGCTTCCGGGGGTGATTGTGAGCAGATTGGTGCCCAGGCCCTGCAGCCGCTGCGCCACGTTGGCGCTGGCGCCGCGCCCCAACGAAATCATGATGATCACCGCGCCCACGCCGATGATGATGCCAAGCATGGTCAGGAGCGAGCGCAGCTTGTTGGCGTTGAGGGCTTCGAGCGCGGTGGCCAGGCTCTGGCCCAGGCTCATGCCACGCGTCGCAAAACCCTCCGGTGCTCGCTCTCGCTCGCGCGGGAGCGTCCCGATTGCGTCGGAAACCGAGCTCATGCGACTAACTCCTCATCCGGGGCTGGCAGCGTGGCCAATTCGTCTTCCGCGACGCGTGGCGACTCGACCATCCGATCTTCGACCAGCTTACCGTCCCGAAACAGCACATTGCGCCGGCAGTAGGCCGCGATGTCCGGCTCATGCGTGACCATCAGCACGGTGATGCCGGCGTGGTTGAGGCGCTGGAGGATGGCCATCACCTCTATGCTGGTGCGGCTGTCCAGGTTCCCGGTTGGCTCGTCCGCCAGGATTAGGGCAGGGTGGTTGACCAGCGATCGAGCGATTGCAACGCGCTGCTGCTGGCCGCCGGAAAGCTCGTTGGGGCGGTGCAGCGCCCGATTTTCCAGGCCAACCAAACGCAGCGCCTCCAACGCCCGCGTCTCGCGATCCTGGGCTGGCACCCCCGCGTAGATCATTGGCAGCGACACGTTGCCGAGGGCGTTCATCCTCGACAGCAGGTTGAAGCCCTGGAACACGAAGCCGATCTTGCGATTGCGCACGGCTGCGAGCTGGTCCTTGCTCAGGTCCTGCACCGACTCGCCGTCGAGGTAGTATTCGCCCCCGCTGGGGCGATCGAGGCAGCCGACCAGGTTCATAAAGGTGGACTTGCCGGAGCCCGAGGGTCCCATCACGGCCACGAACTCACCCGGTTGGATGCTCAGGCTGACCCCCCGCAGGGCGCGTACCACGTTGCTCCCCAGGTGGTAGTCCTTCTGCAGATCGTTGACCTGGACGGTCGGCCAATCCTGTCGCGACATCGTCAGCGGCCCGGGCCGAACCCGAATGCGCCGGCTGGCCCGCGCTGCTGCTGGCCGGCTTGCGCCTGCCCGGCACCACCGCCGCCGGTAATCACCTGGTCCCCTTCGTTGACGCCGGACACCACCTGGACGAAGCGACCGTCACTGGGCCCGAACATCACCTGCACCGGCGTTGGCTTGCCGTCCTTCATGAGGTACAGGATGCCGGGGCCTCCCGGCTGCTGGAACAATCCGGCCTGGCCGTTGCCCTGAGCCCGCGCTTGGCCGCCGCCTTGCGCTCGCGCCTGCCCGCCGGCCTGTCCGCCAGTTTGATTGGGGTTGGCGGACGCCTGCGCCTGCCCGCTGGCTTGAGCCGGAGCGGCCGAAGCCTGGGCGCTCTGGCCGGCGGGACTCGTGCCCTGCTGGCCGCTCGTACGCGACGCCGAGGTTTGGGTTCGGGCAAACGTCAGCGCCGACATTGGCACTTCCAGCGCATTGTTGACCTGGTTGACGATGATGTTGATTGTCGCCGTCATGCCTGGCAGCAGCGTCGCGTTTGTCTGATCGACGCTGCTCGTCACCGTGTAGCTGACCACGTTCTGGCTCGTCTGGCCCAGTGGCTGGATGATGATGACCTTGCCGGTGAACGTCCGCCCGGGATTGGCGTCGACCGTGAAGGTGATCGGCTGGCCGACTTTCACCCGGCTGATGTCTGCCTCGTTGACCTGCGCCGTCACCTGCAGCCCGCTGAGGCTGGTCAGGTCGACGAAGTCGGTACTCGTGCTGGTCGTGTTGGCGCCGCTGGCCGAGCTGGCCGAGGCGCCGCTGGTGGCTCCTCCGCTGAGCCACTGGCCCACAGCGCCGTTGACCGCGGTAACCGTGCCGTCGGTCGGTGCCTTGAGGACGGCGGCGTCGAGGTTGTTCTGGGCCAGCTGTGTGGCTGCCGTCTGCTGTGCCACCTGCGCCTTGGCGGCGTCGATATCGGGCTGACTGGGCGGCGCGACCTTCTGGTTGTAGGCGGCCTGAGCCGTCTGCACCGAGGACACGGCCGAATCTACCTGGGCCTGAGCCGACTGGACGCTCTGATTGTCCTTGGCTTGGGCGCTGGCCAGGTTGGTCTGAGCGGTCTTCAGAGCTTGATCGGCCGAGTTCGCCTGCGTCTGAGCCGATACCAGCTGGCCCTGGAACTTGGCCAGGTCGTTCTGCAGCGTGGCGTTGGCGTTATTCAAGGTGGCTTGGGCCTGGTTCAGCGTCTGCTGCGACTGTGCCAGCTGCTGCTGCGCGGAGGCGTTGGCCTGGGTAATTGCCGTCTGGTCCACGTCCAGGGCGGCCTGCCGTGCGTCGGATGTCATAGCGCCGCGCCCAACCGCAGCGTCGTCGGCGATCTGATCGGCGTACAGCTTGTCCTTCGCCTGCTCGATCTGCTGGGCGACGATAGCCGGCAGCGCCTGAGCCGTTTTCTGCGCGTCGGCCAGCGCCTGCTGGGCGTTCGCCAGCGTCACTTTGTCACTCGCGGTGGCCGCGTCGATCTGCGCCTGGGCGGCCTGCAGGTTCTTCTGAGCGTCAGCCTGGCTCTGCTGTGCGCTGCTCACCGCCTGCTGGGCCGACGCCAGGTCCTTGGTCGCGGTGTCCTGGGCGCCCGCCAGCGCCTTGCGCGCATTGGCTACCTGCGTGTTGGCCGAATCGATCGCCGTCTGCGCGGCGGCAACGTCTGTCGGCAGGGCTCCCTGCATGAGCTTGTCGTAGGCCGCCTGGGCACTGGCCAGGCTTGCTTGAGCCTGCTGCAGCTGGCTCCTCAGATCGGTGTCGTCGAGCTTGGCCAGCACGTCGCCGGCGCTGACCTGATCCCCAACTTTGACGTCGATCTCGGCCACCTTGCCGGATGACTTGAAGTTGAGCGGAACGGCCTTGGCGGCCGAGATCGGCCCGGTGCCGGTCACCGCGTCGGTAATCGTTCCACGCTGCACGGCCGAGGTCGTGTAGCTGGTAGCGGCGGCTTGGCTGGCTGCTCTATTGCGGTACACGACCACGCCGCTGACCACGAGAGCTGCGACGAGCACGACTGCCACGACCTTGCCCGAGATGACCGGCAAGCGGCCTGGAAGAGGAATTCTATTTTCCATTACATCACCACCCTAGCGTTGGCAAGTTAATCATTCGTGAAGCAAGGGTGAGAGTCGGATAAGAAGGCGGCTTAGAATTCGACTCCCTTTTGGGCCGCCGTGCCCCGTTCAAACGCATGCTTGATTGGTCGCATTTCCGTAACCGTGTCAGCAATGTCGACGACGTCTTGATGGGCACCTCGGCCTGTAAGGACTACATGCAGCAGAGGCGGTTTGTTTCTCAGCGCGTTCACCACTTCGCTGACCGGAATCATGCCGTAGCCCACCGCGTAGTTGATCTCGTCGAGGATCACCATGTCCCAGGGCCCGCCGAGGATCTGCTCCTGGCTGTATTCCCACGCTCGCTGCACCAGCAATCGGTTGCGGTCCGCCTGGTTCTCGGCGTCGATCCACAGGAATCCCTGACCCATGGGCATGAGGCGCAGCAACGGCTCGAATTTCGCCGCGGCTCGGTACTCGCCAGGCTTCCAGTTGCCTTTGAGGAACTGGATCATCAGCACTCGCATGTCGTAGCCGAGGGCGCGAAAGGCCAGCCCCAGCGCAGCGGTTGTTTTCCCTTTTCCGTTCCCGGTATGGACCAGGATCAATCCACGACGTTCTTTTAGCCCTGCCATTCGCTGATGTTACGGTACACTTCCGGGTGCGCTTTTTGCGCAGTGACGAGAATTCGGAGGACGTTTCGAGAAGATGGCGTACGTCATCACCGAACCATGTGTCGGTGTTAAAGACGCAGCTTGCGTTGAAGTTTGCCCGGTAGATTGCATCTACTCCAAGGATGAGGATGACATGTACTACATCCATCCTGACGAGTGCATCGACTGTGGCGCGTGTGTGCCGGAGTGTCCCGTCAACGCCATCTTCGAAGAGTCTGAAGTGCCTGCCGAGTGGAGCAAGTACATTCAGATCAACGCGGACTACTTCAACAAGTAGGCTGACGCCATTTGCCTGAGCCCGCCGTGCGGCGGGCTCTTTTTGGGTACGCCGGGCATGCGCCCGTTCTCGGAGGTGAAAGTCCTCTATGGCCCAGGGAATCGGAACCATTAAGCGAAGGTAAGGGCGTCACCGCGAGGTGAGGTCTGGAGG
>JAJPGV010000053.1 GCA_021325635.1 Chloroflexota bacterium | reverse complement strand
CATGGAATCCCAGCCAGGTTCCTGTTTCAACCTGAAAATCGAGCCCTGCTACGCCAGGTCTCCTGGTCGTCGCCGAGGTGGGCTCCGATACGGCTGTTTCTACGTGATTGCCCGCCGCATATGTCTGGACAAATAGTAGCGCATTTGTCCAGACATATGCGGCCGAATTGGCCTACACGGCGGGGTGAAGGATCAGCCAGTAAAAGCTGTGAGGACCAAGCGTGATGGGATAGGGAGCCTCGGTCACCGAGGGGAAGGAGTTGCCGCCGAAGGGCTCGACGGGGGTCATCCCGGCGTAAGAGGCAAGGTCCAGCTGGGCTGCCTGCGCGAAGCGAGAGAGATTGCAGACCATCAAGAACCGCTCCGCTTGATGCTCGCGAACGAAGGCGAGGATGTGCGGGTTGGCGGGATCGAGCAGTATCAGGCGGCCGCAGGCCAGCGACACGTGCTGGGCGCGGATCCCGATCAAGCGCCGCATCCAGTGCAACAGTGACGTCTGGACGCGAGTCTGTGCTTCGACGTTGACGGCCTGGTAGCCATAGACAGGATTGGAGACCAGCGGCGTGTACAGCTGGTCGGGGTCGGCCGTGGAGAAGCCGGCGTTGCGGTTGCCGTTCCACTGCATCGGCGTCCTTACGCCGTTACGGTCGCCCAAGTAGATGTTGTCGCCCATGCCCAGCTCGTCGCCGTAGTAGATCACTGGCGTGCCCGGCAGGCTCAGCAGCAATGCGTTCAGCAGTTCGACCTGTTTTCGGCCGTTATCCAGCAGCGGGGCCAGGCGTCTGCGTATGCCGAGGTTCAGCCGCATGCGGGGGTCCTGGGCATAGGACTGGTACATGTAGTCGCGTTCGGTATCGGTCACCATCTCCAGCGTCAGCTCGTCGTGGTTGCGCAGGAAGGTCGCCCACTGGCAGCTGTCGGGGATATCGGGCGTATGAGCCAGGATGTCCACGATAGGCGTGCGCAGCTCGCTGCGCAGCGACATGAAGATTCGCGGCATGAGCGGGAAATGGAAGGCCATGTGGAACTCGTCGCCAGGGCTGAGGTAGGCCACCACGTCCTGAGGCCATTGATTGGCCTCGGCTAAGAGCATGCGGTCGGGATAGTTGTCGTCCACGAACGCTCGAAGCGTCTTCACGAACGCGTGCGTTTCCGGCAGGTTTTCGCAGTTCGTGCCTTCCCGCTCGTACAGATAGGGAACGGCGTCGCAGCGAAGGCCGTCCACGCCCTTATCCAACCAGAACGAGACCACGTTCAGCATGGCCTGGCGCACGTTTGGGTTGTCGTAATTCAGATCCGGCTGGTGGCGGAAGAAGCGATGCCAGTAGTAGGCCTTGGCGACAGGATCCCAGGTCCAGTTCGACTGCTCCGAATCGGTGAAGATGATCCGCGCATCCTTGAACTTCTGATCCGTGTCGCTCCACACATAGAAGTCGCGATAGGGTGAGGCGGCGTCTTCTCGCGCGCTCTTGAACCAGGGGTGCTGGTCCGACGTATGGTTCAGCACGAGCTCCGTGATCACCCGGATCCCACGCCGATGGGCCTCCGCGACGAAGGTCTCGAAGTCCGCCATGGAGCCGTAGTCAGGATGGATGCCGTAGTAATCGGCGATGTCGTACCCGTCGTCCCTCAGGGGCGAGGGATACATCGGGAGGAGCCAGATGCAGGTGACGCCCAGATCTCGGACATAGTCGAGCTTCTGGGTTAGTCCGGCAAAGTCACCGATGCCATCGGCGTTGCTGTCACAAAAGGCGCGGACGTGCAGCTCGTAGATGATCGCCTGCTTGTACCAGGGGACGTGGGCCCAAACGTCCGCCGCAGGCTCGGTGGCGGCATCCTCCACGCATCGCTGCGCCGCGGCCGCGGCGCCCCCCACGGGCTGGCTGACCGACACTACGGACTTCGTGCAGCGCCGAGAGTCGGGCTTGGGACTGGGCTGGGACGGCCGGGGCTGCCGGACGGTGTGGCGCTGGCCGACGGCGCGGGGGTGACGGATCCGGAAGCTGGAGTCGGCTGCGCGCTCGGTGCCGCGGTAGGCACGGCCGTCGGCTGAGGAGTTGGGCTGGGCGCTGCCGCGGTGGTGACGGCGGGCCCAAGCGTGGCCGTCACCTGATCCGGCCGAACGGTGTCGATGCGTATCGAGGCAGGAGAGTTCAGGCGAACGGACACGGTGTGCGGTCCGCTGGTGAGGCCGCCTACGTCGATCACGGCTGACAGATCTCCGGGCTTGAGCCCCAGCAAGTCATCCGCGCGCCCGCTGATCGACACCTCGATGCTCGGCGGCGAAACGGTCGCTTGCGTGCCCTCGACGAGTCCCGTCACGGTAACTCCGAGCGGCAGCAGCTCCGAAGTTCGCAGGGGCGTCACCGTGGCCGTTACCTGCACCTGGGTGGGAGTAGCCAAGCTGTATTCGTCCGTGTTGTTGAGGGCTACCGTTCGGACGACGTTGCCTGTTGCGCCGGACAGGTCGAGCGCCGGGAGCTGTATGTAGTCGACCTTGCTGAGCGCAGTGGGGCTGCCGACAATGGTGACCGACGATGGATTGGCTACGAGGTTGCTGAGCCAGAAGCCGGGCGCAACCTGGCCTTCGGTAGGCACGCTGATACCCACCGACTTGGCCTGCAGCTGGCGGTCGATGCTCACCGACAGGTGCACGGTCGGAGGTGACAGCTGCAATCCGTCGATGGGCTTGGACGCGCTGTCAAGGAGCTGCGGGACGACGTTGTCGGTCACGTCGCCGCGTGCGCCGTCGATGCTCACTTTGACCATCGCCTGGCTCACCGCTTCCACCAGCCCTTGCTGCCCGCTGATGGTGATTTGATCCGGCGAAACGCTGCGGTCGCCCACGCTGTAGCCGTCGGGTGGCTTTCCGCTCACGTCGAGCTGAACGCTCAAGGTTCGCTGCACGACAGGGTCGAGGCGGACGGTGACCTGACGCGGATCCCAATCGACGATCTGGTATTCGCCCGAGGTTTCCACCTTGACGTCAGCTGTTCTGATGCCGGCCGTTGCCTTGCTTAAGTCGATTGACGCCTTGAAGTCCGAGCTGCGGACGTTGCTCCAGGCATTCCTGCTGGCACGCAGCTCGACACGGACGTCGCTGGGACGGCCAACCTCCACCAGGCCGTCGGGCACGTGATCGACCTCGACGGCGAGGCGGTCGGAGAGCCAATCTTGGCGGAAGGGATCTTGCTGCCAGGTGACGAGCATCCAGGCGGCGGCCGCCAGTACGGCTGAGGTCACCGCGCGCGCGACGAATCCGACGGGATTCATCGCCGGCAGCTAGGCGAGGAAGCCGTGCCGGAACCGCGGATGCAAGGCTTCCCGCGCCCTTTCCGTTTGCGCCGGACTCATTTCCATTCGACCGCTTACGGCACCCTGGCCCGCTGTTCCAGCGCGGGGATGGTGCGTTCCTGCACCCTGCCGCGCCTGCGAAACCGAAGCGGGCGGATATTCAATGGACCGAAGAAGTCGGTAAGCAGGCGTTCGACTTCGAGCTTGTTCAAGTTGCGATGGAGGATGCCGTTCGCCGCCAGCGAGATGCCACCGGTTTCTTCAGACACCACAAAGCACACGGCGTCCGTCTGCTCAGCCAGAGCCAGTGCGGCTCGATGGCGCATACCGAGGCTGAGCACGTCGAGACTCTCGCTCAGCGGCAAGATGGAGCGGGCCGACACGACGCGGTCTCCGCGAACGATGACCGCGCCGTCGTGCAGGGGCGATCCTGGGAAGAAGACCGAGACCAGCAGGTCTGCGCTGACCGCTGCGTCGAGCTGCACCCCGGTGTCGGCAAAGTCCTGGAGGCCGGTCGTTCGTTCCATGGCGACGATACCCCCGTAGCGCCTGTCGGACAGCCGTTCGGAAGCGGCCAGGATCTCACCGAGCGTCCGGTTGAGGCTAGGCCGGTGTCCCGACAGTGGACGGTTCACGAGACCGGGCGTGCGCCCGAGCCGTTCCAGACCGCGGCGCAATTCTGGCTGAAAGATCACCGGAATGGCGACGACTAATGCCGGCATGACGGCGCGTATGATCCAGTTGAGCACCGGAAACGGCGAGAACGTGCTGATCAGCGCGGCGAGGACTACGAGGATGAGGATGCCGCGAACCAGATGAACCGCCCGAGTTCCTTCTATGAGGCGCAGGAACAGATAGAGGATCAGAGCAACGAGGATGAGATCGGCGGCGGAGGTCCAGCTGAAGTGGCTGAGGACCCAGCTGACTTGGCTCATATGCGCTCCATTGGCCGCCCGCGAGTGGCTGAGCTAATCGCCACGACAAGATGATAGCTCTCTGAATACAGCATCCGAGACGATGGTCCTGCCACGTCCCCAGGAAAGGCTTCTCCGGGCTGCCATGGCTCGACCTCTGGCGACCTACCGCCTCCAATTCAGCGCGGATATGACCTTCCGCGACGCTCGCCGCTTGGTGCCTTACCTGCGTTCACTGGGAGTGAGCCACATCTATGCCTCGCCGTACGTGACGTCTCGTCCTGGCAGCACCCACGGCTACGACGTGACCAATCCCAATGCACTCAACCCGGAGATTGGCTCGGAACGCGAATACAACGAGTTCGTGCAAGAGCTTCGGGATCACGGCATGAGCCAGGTGCTCGATTGGGTCCCCAACCATATGGGCGTTGGCTTTGGAAACAACGTCTGGTGGCAGGACGTGATGGAGAAGGGCAGGGAATCGATCTATGCCGACGTCTTCGACATCGACTGGCGACCGGCGGAGGGCTCGTCGCAGGTGATTCTGCCGGTGCTGGGCGACAGCTATGGCCGCGTCCTGGAAGACGGCGAGGTCAAGCTCGAGTTCAGCGAGGGACGATTTTGGGTGCGCTACTACTCATACGTCCTGCCGGTCGCACCGCAGTCGTACCCGCGCCTGCTGGCCGCCGCCCGAGATCGCCTCGACGAGTGGAATCCCGCCGCCACCGAGCGCGAGGACCTCAACCGCATCATGCTTACCTGGCAGCGTCTGACGCGTCGCCCGGCCCAGACCTTTGCCAGCCGGCAGCGCCGGCACCGGCAGATCGAGGCGGCGAAGCAGGAGCTGAACCGCCTGTGCGAATCGTCAGCTGCCCTACGCGAGGCCGTTGCACGTTGGCTGGAGCAGATGAACGGCGTGAAGGGCGAGCCGAAAACGTTCGACTCGCTGGACCGCATCCTGGCCCAGCAGCACTACCGACTGGCGCACTGGCGCGTGGCGGCGGAGGAGATCAACTACCGCCGCTTCTTCGACGTGAACGATCTGGTGGCCCTGCGAATGGAAGACAACATCGTCTTCCAGGCGTCTCATCAGCTCTTGCTGCAGCTGCTGCGGGCGAAGGCGGTTTCCGGCATCCGAATCGATCATCCCGATGGACTGCGGGATCCGGCGGCGCATCTGTGGCGCTTGCAGAAGGCCTGCTTCGTCGAGACGCGCCTCGACGAGCTGGATGGGACCCTGGGCAAAACACGCTCGCTGGCTGACGCCCGACGGCGTCTCGGGGCCACGTTCGACGCTCAGCGGGACAGCGATCCAAACTCGAATGAGTTACGCCCGGCATGGCTCGTGGTGGAAAAGATCCTGAGCCAGGGCGAGTCTCTTCGTTCGGACTGGCCGGTCCACGGGACGACCGGCTACGAATTCATGAATAGCCTCAATGGCATCTTCGTCGACGGCGCCAACCAGGCGGCGCTCGACCGCATCTATGCGCGCTTCGTCGGCGCCCGGCAGGACTACCGCGACATCGCCAACAGCGCGAAGAAGACCGTCATGCTGATCTCCTTCCCGGGGGAGATCAACCGGCTGGCGGACCGCTTGAAACGCATCGCCGTGGGCGACCGCCACTCTCGTGACTTCACGCTCAACACTCTGGCCTTCGCCATTCGTGAGTTCATCGCCGCGCTGCCGGTGTACCGCACATATGTCGATCCCGGCAATGGCGCCATGGACAGTTACGACCGGGCCGTCATTCGGCAGGCTATAGATGAGGCCAAGCGGCGCAACCCTCGCACGGATCCCTCGCTGTTCGAGTTCCTGCACGACACCATGACCCTCGCTCGGCCGGCAGCTGACGCAAACCTGGCCGCCGAGCGGCTGGAGTTCGTGGCTCGGCTGCAGCAAACCAGCGGGCCGGTTTGCGCCAAGGGCGTAGAGGACACGGCCTTTTACATCTACAACCGGTTGACGTCGTTGAACGAAGTGGGTGGGTCGCCGGCCCGTTTCGGCGGTTCGGTGCCGGCCTTTCATCGCGCTAACCGCCAGAGGCTGGCCAGCTGGCCTTCCAGCCTGCTGGCCACGTCCACGCACGACACCAAGCGCAGCGAGGACGCCCGCGCCCGCATCAACGTGATCTCCGAGCTTCCGCGCGAGTGGCGAGCGGCGCTTGCCCGTTGGAGCCGAATGAACGCGGCCTGCAGGTCGGCCGTGCAGGGCCGGGCGGCGCCGTCTAGGAACGACGAGTACCTGCTGTATCAGGCGCTGCTGGGCATTTGGCCGGCTGGCCAAATGACGCCGGAGCGCCACGGTGAGATCGAGGCGCGGGTGCAGGAATTCATGACCAAGGCCATCCGTGAAGCCAAGGTTCACACGAGCTGGATCAACATCAACGCCGCATACGAAGCCGCGACGAGCGCCTTCGTTCGCGGCATTCTGCGCTTGCAGGACAATCCCTTCCTCGAAGACTTCGCCCAGCTGCAGCGCAAGGTGGCCTACTTCGGGATGCTCAATTCCCTGTCGCAGACGCTGCTCAAGCTCACTGCGCCCGGCACTCCGGACATCTATCAGGGCAACGAGACGTGGGACTTCAGCCTGGTCGATCCGGACAATCGCCGGGCGGTAGATTTCGAGCTCCGCGACCAGATGCTGGGCGAAGTCGATTCGCTGATCGACTCCCTGCCTGGTCTGCGCCGGCTGGGGCATTCCGTCCTGAAGAGCATGGAGGATGGCAGGATCAAGCTGTTCCTCACCACGGCCGGTCTACGCGCGCGGCGGACCTGGCGGGCCGTGTTCGAGGAAGGCAAGTATGTAGCGTTGACGGCCTCTGACCACGCCAGGCGGCACATCTGTGCCTTCGCTCGGGTGTTAGATGGCGAGGTCGTCGTTGCGGTGACGCCCATCTTGCCGGCCGGGCTGATGCGAGGCACTCCGGCCCTTCCGGTGGGCGAAGGGGTGTGGGCTGACGCCATGCTGCGCATGCCTGGGCGGTTGGCGGGCGCGTACGTCAATCTCCTGACCGGCGATCGTGTCGAGACCGGAAGCTCGAGTGAGGGCCGTGGGGCCGTGTTACGGCTCAGCGACGTCCTGTCCTGGTTTCCTGTGGCTTTGCTGCACAAGCAGACCTAGGATCTGGCGCGGCAAGGTGAGCGCCCGCCGTCCTCACATTACCGCTCGTGCGCGATATTGTGAACTCGACCGCATGAGGATATTCAAGCTGCAGCGGACCGAAGACATGTCGGGTGTCAGCGGCACGGGGTGTGTCGCGGAAGGTGTGGTGTTCGGCAACGGCTGGGTGGCCATGGTGTGGCTGTCCGATCGTCCCAGCCTGGTCTTTTACCCCACGATCGAGGATGTGGAGGCCATCCATGGCCATGATGGTCGCACCGAGGTGGTGTTCACCAACTGAGCTAGCCGGTGCCTGCCGCCTGCTACGCGAGCTTGTGCGCTTTTGGCATGGAACATTAACGCCATCTTCACCTAGCGGCCATACCATCGAATTACGTGATGGATACGAAGGCGAGCGGGAGCGCAATCAGTGAGCTCCGGGCTAAGGCTTTGGGGCTGGCCGGGTGGCGTGGGGCAACGCTGCTGGCAGCGCTGTCGGTCTCTCTCGTGCTTGCTCCGGGCATGAAGGCACAGGGCTTCAGCGCCGCTGGCTACGTATCCTCTCCGAGCCACGTGACTACCGTCAAGGAGCTCGATGGCAGCTACAGCTACCTAGTGAACGGCGTGCCTCAGCTGTTCATCGGGATGGGCTACAACCCCATCTACCGTTACCTGACGGATGAACAGCGAGCGGCCAATTACCGGCGGGATTTTGCCATTCTGCGACAGGCCGGCGTAAACACCATTACGGGCTGGGATGCCGACAAGGGCTACGAGCAGGATAAGTTCGACGAGCTCACCCTGAACCTGGCCAACGAGTACGGCATTGGCGTCATCATGCCGCTGAACCTGCCGCCGGAGGGCGACTACACCGATCCGGTGTTCGTCAACGACCTCATGGAGCAGGCTCGGGCCAAGGTGCAGCGTTTCAAAGACTTTCCGGCGCTGCGCATGTGGGGCGTGGGGAATGAGGTCTACTGGGAGATGGATCCCGATATGTACCCAGCCTTCTCCGATGCGTACCTACGGATAGTCGACCTGTTTCACGAGCTGGATCCAAACCATCCCGTCATTTATCGTGAGTCCGAAGACCGCTATGTGGAGGATTTTGCCGCGAGCCTCCAGAACAGCGGCGATATGCGGCCGTGGCTGCTGTACGGGATGAACGTCTACGACCAGGATCTCAACGCCATCTTGGACCGCTGGCCAGACTACGGACTCGATCGTCCGGTGCTGGTAAGCGAATTCGGGGCGACTGGCGACACGACCGAAGAGCGAGCCCAAGGGTACCTGGACCTGTGGAAGGCCATCAGAGCACATCCCGACTACGTCATCGGGGGCGCGCCCTACGTATGGTGGACCAACGGACCTGAGCCAACCGACGCCATCTGGGGCTTGATGGACAGCAACAGCCAGCCAGTGGATAGCACGTTCGCTGCGCTGAGCGAGGCTTGGCGAAGCGAGCCGATGGCCAACAGACCCCCCGGCGGCGACGAGCTGCTCGCTCGGGCAGGCTAGGGCAGCGAGAGGACCGTCAGGCTCCGCACTTTTCGATTAGCTGTCCGCTCGGTACAGCGAGCCAAGCATGAACACGGCGTCGTCCACGGGATTGCCGTCGGCGTCCGTGAGGCCGAAATTCCGGTCGAGCGGCTCGGGTCCGGCGGTGGTCCACACATAGGCCAGTCCGCCGAGCACCGTATCGTGGTGGGCGCGAATGATGTCCCACAGCTCGCGATAGCCGTTCGGTCGGTCAGCCGGGAGCAGCCCGACGGGCCCGTACTCGGAGATCATCAGCGCGTGGGGCAGTGACCGGACAGGGCCGGAAGTGAGCGCTGCATCCATTCGGGTGGTGAAGAAGTTCATGCTGTAGACGAACCAGGGCCGCGGCTTACCGTCGCTGGCCAGCGCGGCAGCGACAGGCTGTTCGTACCAGTCCTCGGCATCGCGATATACCACCGGATGGTTTGGGTCCAGCTGATGGATCATGTCAGCGGCCTGGACCAGGAACGGACTGAAAGCATCCCAGCGCTCCTGCGTGCCTCGTGCCCGGGCGATTTCGTGCAGCACCTCGTTGCCCAGGCCCCACATTCGCAGCGCCGGGCTGTTGCGATAGCGGATCACCCGCTGGCTGATGACGTCCAGGAGCTGTTGACGGAACTGAGGGTCCTCATAAGGGAAGGTTGCTCGCAGGTCAAAGGGCAAGATGACGCCCAGCCCATGCCGCGCGGCTTGACTCAGCAGCAGGTCGTCGAACTCGGTCTCATCCCAGCCGACGATGGTGTTCGCGCCAAAGCCGGCCATGGCGCTGAAGTCGCGGTCGAATCGACCAGCTTTCTCCTGGGGAGATTCATCGTCGGTCATCGCGTTGTAGCCGAAACCCTTGACGACTTCGCGCTTGCCGTTGACCCAGTACTCCCAGCTGCCATCGGCGCCACGAGTGATTGTCACGACGCTGGGAAGGTCCGGCAGCGCCGCCTGGGGAGCGGTTGCGCGTGGCGTGGACGGCGCTCCGGCCGTTTGCGGCACCTCGGCTTCCACGCGCGGATTGAGTGGCGTGGCAAACAGCGCTAGCACCATGACGACCGACGCGGCGAACATGGCCGTACGCGAAGCGCCGCCAGTGAAGACCGCCGGCTGTCGTCGCCGCCATGCACGTCCCAGCCTGGAGAGCAGCAGGCTGAGGCCGATCCCGAGGCTCAGCGCCACCAGCTCGATGCCGCCGTTGATGATCAGCGATAGGCCCGGTCCCATGCCTACCGCCTGGTCGAAGGAGCGGCTGCTGATGCCCAGGATCTTGGTGGCCGTCATGGCTAGCACCATGGCTCCCCCGCTGGAGCCGGTCCATACGATCTGCAGCTGTCCGGCAACGGCTCCGGTGAGCAGAACAAGACCCACGGCCAGCGCCAGGAAGGTGGCCGTTCGCCGCGCCGGCCCGCTATCCCGACCGGGCTGGACGAGCACCAGCAGAATCGTGCCCAGGACGGTGGCCGCCGTGTTCAGCAGGACTTGCACCATCTGGAGGCCAACCGCGGAGCTGCCGGAGGCGAAGACCGCCGCCATCCAGCTGCCCGGCGTGAGGTATGAGCTCGAAAGGTGAGCCACAGGGGCGATGGATACCAGTACGCTTACCAGCCCACCGCCGGCAGCCAGGCCCTTGGGCACCGCGCTTCCGACCATGCCCAGCACCAGGCGGGCGTAGATGTCGTCCCCGGGAGCCGCGACGACCGCCCTCTGCACGGGTGCCAGACCGGTGATCCAGGTGATCGCTTCGGCCGCGTACACCATGGCGACCTGATGAAAGAGCGCTGCCAGCGGCCATAGGCACGCTCCAAGGACGAGTCCGGCGAGCACTCCCAGGCCGACATTGAGGCGAGCAGATGAATGCTTGCTCAACCAGGTCACTCGGAGAGTGGTCAGCAGGCGTTCGGCGGCGCGGACAGCTGTGCCTCGACGGGACGCAGCGGGCGCGCCCGCCGAGCGCACGTACCTAGAAAGACGAACTATTGACAGAAGGAGCTCAACCCCGTCCCATCTTGGGGTCTAGCGGTTTGCACATGGTCTCCTGGCTCCCAGGTGGTGCCGGCCAGCCGGGGGCCGGGCCGGAGGGGGCCTGTCCGGCTGGCGGACATCCCGGCGCGATTGTGCCGCCGATTCATGAGCGCAAGATGAGCGCATCATGAGCGTTCGGTAAAAACCAGAACGCTCACGAATCTGCAGGTTGTTCTCGCCGGCTGCGAATCTCCGTTGCTCGCGCAAGGAGGCGCTGAAAATATTCTGCCTCGGTGATCTCGGCCACGTCTCGCGCCTTCTGAACTTCGTCGATCTCGATCCGGAGCTCCCGGACCTGGCGCTGCAGGGCCTCCTCGCGGGCGTGCAGCTCTCGAGCCATACGCTCGAACACCCGCGCCAGCCGTCCAAGAGGATCGCCGCGGGCAGCCACGTCGTCCAGGCCGCCGGGCTCGAAGGTCCCGGCCTCCACCGCGCCGGCAGCTACCGTCAGCTTGGCGACCTGGCGAAGGTATTCGCGCTCACGCTCACGGAGGCGCTTCTTTTCCAGCGAAGCCGAGACCTTGGCGGCCAGGAGGACCGGGTCCACCGGCTTCGTCAGATAGTCGTCGGCGCCGAGCTCGATGCAGCGCACGACGATGGGGATCTCCTCGATCGCGGAGATCATGATCACCGGCGTGTCTTTGTACGAGCCGGTCGACTTGATGGTTCGCAACGTGTCGAGACCGTCGAGCTCAGGCATGAGGACGTCGAGAAGATGCAGATCGAAGGGGCGCTCGGCCAGCAGCTCGAAAGCCATTCGTCCGTTCGTGGCCACCTGAACGTCGTAGCCAAACTGCGTCAACCGGCGGCTGAGCATCTCGGCATCGAACTCGTTGTCGTCGGTCAGCAGGATGGAACCCGCGGCCTTCCGCGGCAGCTCGACCCGAGGCGCGCTCGGGGCCGCCGGGCGATTTGCGGGCGCTCGATCGCCGGCCGACGCCTTGGAATAGACGTTGGTGAGATCGAGCACCGCGTCGATCAAGCCGGTGAGGTACTTGGCCGCGTGCTCGACCTTTTGCAGATCCGGCAGAGCCTCGTTCCAGCCGCGCTCCTCAGCCTCCTCCTGCAGGAGCTGGCTGTATCCGATGATGGATTCCAGCGGCGTACGCAGATCGCGGCTGATCTGTTCGGCGTTCAGCCGCCCGCCCTCGACCTTGGCGATGTCGATCGTGTTGCTGACAAAGTTCGTCAGGTCTCGTCCTACGAGCCGGATCCGTTCCAGGTCGGGCAGCAGCACGTCCCAGCCTCGATCAGCGGCTTCCTCTTGCAGCATTTCGCTGAATCCGACGATGTGGTTGATCGGTGTTCGCAGCTGGTGCCGCAGCGCGCGCACCAGGTCGACGATCATCTGATGCGAGTATTCGTCTCGGGGCTCTCCCGGCGGCTGGACGGTCACGATCTCTGGGCCTGTTGCAGCCGGCTAAGAACCAGGCTGCTGAAGGAGGGACTCGATCTTCTCCAGGAGGCGCGTGAAATCGACCGGCTTGCTGTCGTAGTCGTCGCAGCCGGCCTCCAGCGCCTTCTCGCGATCGCCAGACATGGCATGCGCGGTGAGCGCGATGATCGGAATGGTGCCCGTCGCCGGATCGCTCTTGATCTGGCGTGTGGCCGTCCATCCATCGATAACGGGCAGGCTCATATCCATGAGGATGAGGTCGGGCGACTCAGCCCGGGCGGAGGCTATGCCCTGCTCGCCATCCTCGGCCATCACGACCTGGTAGCCGCGTCGTTCCAGGCGGCGGGACAGCATGTCCCGGTTCATCTCGTTGTCCTCAACCAATAAGATCTTGGCCATGGGTATCCTCCGTTTGCCTGCTGGCGGCGTCGAGCTGCCCGACTGAATTGCCGACGCGGGCGAGCACGAGCGCATTGACCTCCTGCAGGAGCTGGTCGCGAGTGTAGGCGCCTTTGGTCAGGATACGCTCGACCTGGCCGTTGAGCATGGCGCGTTCGCTGCTCGTCAGGTCTTTGGCGGTCACCACGACAACCGGGATGTGCCGGCAGTCCTCGCGCTCCCTCAGTCGGGACACGAACTCGAAGCCGTCCATTTCGGGCATCATCAGATCTAACAGCACGAGCGCCGGACGATGCTGTTCGATGCTCGCCAGGGCCGCGACTCCGTTCTCTGCCTCCACGACGGCGCACGACTCTTTCTCGAGTAAGCGGCGCAGCATCTCGCGGGTTGTGGGGTCGTCCTCCACGATGAGAATGACCTGGTCGCGCTTGGGCACGTGCTCCCTCAGGATAGCTGACAAGCGGTCGCGATCCACCGGCTTATTCAGATAGTCGGTGGCGCCCAGCGCAAAACCCATGCGGCTGTCGTCCACCATGCTCAGCATGATGACGGGGATGCCGGCGCTGTCGGGGTCGCTTTTCAACGATGACAGCACAGCCCATCCATCCATGCTCGGCATCAGCACGTCCAGCACAATGGCCTGCGGCCGGTGCTCCTTCGCCAGACGCAGGCCCTCTTCGCCCGAGCTGGCCGTGATCACGATGAAGTTGTCCTGTCCGAGCGAGCGTTTCAACAGATCTCGGATCACCGGATCGTCGTCGATGACGAGCACCTTCGCCTGCCCCGCCTGCGGCGGAGCGGCCTGTGAGACCACTTCGATCTGGGCTTCTTTCACCTCTGCCAGCAGAGAAACCGTGAACGTCGATCCGTGCTCCAGCGCGCTCTCCACGGTGATGTCCCCGCCCATCATCTGGCAAAAGCGGCGGCTGATGGCCAATCCCAGCCCGGTGCCTCCGAACTTACGCGTGGTTGAGGCATCTGCCTGAGTGAAGGCTTCGAACAGCTTGCCGATTTGCTCCGGAGTCATGCCGATGCCGGTGTCCGATACCTGGAACTGGATCAGATCGCCCTTGTCGTGGTCCTGCGTGCGCGTAACCTTCAAGCTAATCGCGCCGTGATCGGTGAACTTGGAAGCGTTGCTGAGGAGGTTGAACAGCGTTTGGCGGACCTTGGTCAGGTCGGCACGAATTCGCCCGGCATCGTCGGGACAATCGACCGACAGGCTGTTCTCGTTCTTTTGAATGAGCGGATGGATGGTGGCGACCACCTCGTCGACCATGGACTTGACCTCGAAGTCTTCGAGATAGATGTCCATCTTGCCGGCCTCGATCTTGGACAGGTCGAGGATGTCGTTGATGAGCTCCAGGAGATGCCGTCCGGCAGAGTGGATCTTGCGAAGGTCAGGCACATAGGAGCTGAGATCTTCCTCCTGCAGCTCCTCCTCGAGCATCTCGCTGTAGCCAATGATGGCGTTGAGCGGCGTCCGCAGCTCATGGCTCATGTTCGCCAGGAACGTGCTCTTGGCGCGGTTGGCCTCCAGCGCCTCGTCCCGCGCGATGGCCAGCTCGGCCTCGGCTCGCTTGCGCTCGGTAATGTCTCGAGCGACGCCGATGTACATGCCGCGGCCGGCCGCGCTCATCTTACTGATGGCGAGGTCGATGGGAAATCGAGTGCCGTCGCGGCGGATGCCCTGGAGCTCCTTGCGGCCCAGCAGGTCTTCCGGCGTGTGCGCGCCGGAGAGATCCTCGAGGTCGACCAGCAGTCCCAGGCTCTGCCCCACTATCTGCTCGGAGCGACAGTCGAACATGCATTCCGCCGCAGGATTGAGGGACTGGACGGCGCCATCTTCAGCGATGGTCATGATCCCGTCCGCGGCATTGTCCAGCACTGCCTGCCGGTGGGTGCTGGCCTCGACCAGCGCAGAGGCTATCTTGTTGAAGGAGGTAGCCACCTGGCCGAGCTCGTCGCGGTTGGCCAGCTTCACGTGGGTATCAACGCTGCCGCTGACCATGCTCTGCGCCGCCTCATCGAGATGGCGCACGGTGCGCATGACCGCCAGATAGAATCCGACCAGCAGGTACAGGACGGCGATGCCCGCCGCCGCGGCCGAGGCCAGCACCAGACGCTCGCGGTCGAGAAAGTGGTCTATTCGCGCTTGAAGCAGCTCGTCGAGCGTCGTCGAGGCCGGGACCCAGAGGTTGTACGTCGCGTCCAGGGCCGCGCCAGCCGAGCCCTCGACGGTCCTGGCGTCGGAATCGATCAGGCTGGCATTCATCTGCCCCAGGAACAGATTGGTGCGGTCCCGCACTGTTTGGCGGGGAGGCCCCAGGTGTGCCGCCACGTTCCGTCCCGGGTTGTTGTCGGAAGCAATGCCAATTGCCCGATCGGTCACGTCCAAGCTGGAGCGCGCCAGGTCCCTCAGTACGGTGACGCGGGCGAATTCGTCCGGAGTAGCGATCTTGCGCCCGGCGATCGTCATAGCCGCCGACCTGACCTGGGTGAGGAGGTCTTCGCCTTCGGGCACTGTGACCACCATGGTGTACATCACGTAGTAGCTATCGAGATCCGGGTCCAAGATCAGCCGCGAGGTGTCGCCCACCCTGGCGATGAGCGCCCGGATGTCGGGAATCAGCTTGGGGTTGGGCCGGCGCACCGAGGCGCCAAGGCCGGCTTGCCCGATGCTGCTGCTCTGCTGCCAGTCGTCTTCGACAGCCTGCAGCGCAGCGCTTGATTGGAGGCTTGGCCCCAAGATCTTCTCGGCTGCTTCGATGTGCTGCAGGTCGGCGTTTATGGCCGCTTCGGCGGCTTGCGATCTGGTTGCCAATTCCGGAGTGAGCAGGGTGGCGTCGCCGGCCTCGAACTCGTCGACGACGGCCTGCAGCTGGATGACGTGGCGCAGGAGATCGTTGACGGGCCGCAGGTAACGGTTGCCATCCTGCTCCGACCTGGCGGCCCCGATCTCACCATTGAACTCACCGATCAGCTGCGCCATGACGTATCCGAGGGGCAGGACGAATAGCAGGCAGATGAGGATGAACTTCTTGGGATAGGCCAGGCGGTCCATCAACGCGGACGCTGGGCCGAACATCCCGGGTATGCCCATCATGCCCACCCTCTGCGGTGGCCGTGACCGTTCGATGCACCTGCCCAGGCCGGGCGTCCGGCGGGCGCCGGCATGGTCAATGAGCCATGCTCAGCATGCGATCGGCGATCCTGCCGATCTCGCGCGTCCAGGGATGGTCCGGGAAACACAGACCGAAGACGTCGGAGCTGGCCAGCCGCAGCAGGTCATCGCTGCGCCGCAGCACGCCGGCCACCGTGGCAGCATAGGTCTCCTCCGCCTGCAGGCGGACCTGCTCGACGTCAAACGACTCGAGCACACTGTTGATGACCAGCAGCAGGTTAGGCACGGCCAGCTTGCGTGCCACCTCGATCGTAACGGCTGTGCCCTGGAAGTCTTGCTGGTCGGGCCGCAGCACAACGATGACCAGATCGGAGACGGACAGGCACAGCAGCGTTTCGGCCTGAATGCCGGGGTGGGTGTCGACGAAGAGATAGTCGAGATCCAGCTTCTCGAGGAGGCGGCGGAAGCCGGCGTCGAGCAGGTTGACGTCGTAGCCCGACCTCAAGATTCGGGAGATCTCGCCGGCCTTGATACTGGCGGGCACTAAAAAGAAGCTGTCCGGATGGGTGATCGGACGGCCTGCCCGAGTGTTGAGCTGCGCCCCAATGTCAAAGCTGGCGTGCTCGATGTCGTACGCGCCCCACAAGAACCCGTTGAGCGTCCGCCCGAGTGTGTCCTCTGCGAGGTTGAACAGCACGTGAAGGCCGGGGCTCTGCAGGTCGGTATCGACGATGGCCACTCGGGCGCCGTGCTGCGCCACCGCCAGGGCCAGGCTGGCGGTGATGCTCGTCTTGCCGGTACCACCGCGAAACGAGTGCAGCGCTACGATGGAGCCGCGGCCGTGGCGGTGGACGTCGACGCTCATGCCGTACCCGCGAAGGATTGGCGACACCGAAGCGAGCAGGCCGGCACCTTTTCTCCCCTTGTTGATCGGCCGCCCGCGGCTGTCGCGGGCAGCGCGCTCTGTAGCGTACACAAGTTAGCAGGCGTGTGCCATCTGAGCAGCCCGATGTGGGGATGCATAGCGCGAGATCGAGCAACGGGGCGGTACGCTTGAGCAGCGTTGATGTCTGGGGCGAGCAGTTTCGGTGCGAAGGCTGGGACGGCGCCGCTGCCGCCTGGCGCGCGCTTCATTCCCTTTGCCGAGGAAGTGACGCAGGCGCGCGTCTCGGTAAACAGCGAGGGAACGATCGTCCACGTGAACAAACGGGCGGAGTCGCTGTTCGGCTATCCTGCCGACCGGCTTATAGGGCAGCCCGTGACGATGCTCATGCCGGAGCGGTTTCGAGACGCGCACCGGACGGGGTTCGAGCGCTTCCGTGACACCCGGCAGGGCCAGCTCGTGGGCAGCTCGTCCGAGATGGTGGCTGTCAGGAGCGATGGCACGGAGTTCGCCATCGAGCTGTCGCTGGGCAGCTGGACGAGCCCTGACGACGAGCTGTTCGTATTCGCCACCATCCGCGACATCTCAGAGCAGAAACGCGCCGAAGCTGAGCGCCAGGCACTTCTGAATGAGCTGCGTGAGCTGAGTCAGGCCCGCGAGCAGCTGCTCGAGGATGTAGCTCACGAGCTGCGTGGCCCGCTGACCTCGCTAGGACTGATCGCGTCTCTGTACACCGACCTGGATTCGAGCGAGCTGCCCAAATTGATGGAGCAGGCGGCGCGTGCCATTTCCCAGATCCAGACGCTCGTGGACGATATGCTCGATGCGCGCAATATCGAAGCCGGCCGCTTCGTCATTCACCGCGAGGATGTCGACGCCAGGCAGATCATCGACGAGGCCATTGAGCTCATCCAGCCACAGATCGCCGCCGCCGGGCAGCAGATCAGGCGCGTGCTGCCGCGAGGGCGGCTGCCGATCGTGGCCGATAGGAAGCACCTCGTGCGCGCGCTGCTCAACCTGCTGAGCAACGGCAGCAAATACTCACCCAATGGGGAAGTCATCGAAGTTAAGGCAGAGCTGGCCGGAGAGGGGCTGCGGATCAGCGTCAAGGACCACGGTCCGGGCATCCCCGAAGATGCGCGGCGGGAGGTCTTCCAGCGCTTCTATCGAGCGCACTCGGGTCGTCAGCGACCGGGCGTGGGGCTTGGGCTCGCCATCGTCAAAGGCATCGTGGAAGCGCACCAGGGTGAGGTTGGAATCACGAGCCGGGTTGGCCAGGGCAGCGAGTTCTGGTTCACGCTACCGTCGAGCCCGCGCTGAGCGGCTGGGCTCTCAGGAGTCGAGGCGCGGGCCTAGGAGGTGATGCGGCCGCGGCCTCGAGAGTGGTCCAGCGATTTGGGAATGAAGCCGCGTTCGCTCAGTGAGAGGCGATAGTGCTCGACGGCGGCTTCGTCGGTCGTCACGCTATCCTGCACGGCCCCTTCGCGAATCAAGAACGTTTCCACGCCGCTGCGGTGCTCGACGAAGATCTCGATCCGCTCTTTGCTCTGAGCATGGACGTACTGGTACAGAAGTCTCACTATCTCCCCCCGGTAACGATTACGAAAAACGGAGCCTGCCGGCTAAGCTGGCGTTAAGACCTTCCCCAAGTCGTGGTCATAAAGGAGTGTACGGTTGCGGCCCTGCTCCTTGGCCCAATACATCGCCTCGTCCGCTTCGGGTAGTGGCGGTTCGACCACTTTAGCACCTGGCGGGCAGCCAGCTACTCCGGCGCTAATCGTCACCACGCCGCATTCGCTCCCAGGATGCGGAATGGCGAGCTCCTCGACGGCTCGGCGCATTCGCTCCACGCCTATCGCCGCCTTCTCGGCGGTCTGCTCCGGAAGCACCACGACGAACTCTTCGCCTGCATAGCGGTAGGCCATGTCGCCGCTGCGGCATTGACTCGCGATTGTCGTGGCCACCTTCCGCAGCACGTGATCGCCCGCGTGATAGCCGAAGCGCTCGTTGTAGTCGCGCAGGTGGTCGACGTCGCACATGCCGACGGCGTAGCTGTGGCCGTAGCGGTGGACACGCGCGTGCACGGCCTGGAGGTCTTCCTGCAGCCGCCGGGAGTTGCCAAGGTGAGTCAGCACGTCCGTGCGGGCAAGGTCATCCAGCCGGCCGCTCATCGAATCGATTTGCGCCTGCTGCTCTTTCAGCCGGTCTTGGAGCCGCTGGAACCGCTCCGCCACCACGAGGGCGGCCTCGAGCTCGTGGGGATGAACCGGCTTGACCAGCAGATGATCCGCGCCTGACTTGATGGCCTGCAGGACACGCTTGTCATCTTCACCGCGTCCAAGCAGGATATAGAAACGACGCTCGTCGCCAGCCTGGCGAGCCAGGTCGATGACCGCCAGGCCATCCGGCTCCGGGAGACTCCAGTCGATGATGACCAGGTCTACGCAATCGTTGTCCTGCAGGAGGTCCCACGCCTCCTGGCCGCTATGCGCCAGCACGTGCTGGTGCCCGCGGCGGTTGACGAACATGCCAAGGTGCGTGCGAGAAGCGGCGCTATCGCTAGCAATGAGGACGTTCACTGCCTGTCTCCCCCCTAATGCGGCCTCCGCTTTACGGATGCCTGCGTCCCCTGAGCGGGCTGAAGGTCGTCAGTCAGCGTGTCACGGCGATTCCGGCATAGCTGCCGGCTTGCCGCCCGGCGCTGGTCTCTACCGCACCACCCCCCAGTTGGATACTCCAAACCCTAGCCACCGGGCGACGATCTGTCACATTGGCAGCACCCGAAAGTACTCTGCGGAATGACCCATTAGGTGCAAGGATGACTTAGGTCATATGGCCTAACCCATGAGGCGTGCCGGGGTCCATCGCGCCGACAACCGCTGTTCAATACGTACGCCGGCGCTGGGCGGTTCAATCGGGGGCTGCGTTTCGGTCTCCAGCCGGGGGATGTGGTCGGCCTTCCTGCTGCGCGGCAGCAGTTAGAATGCGCTTGCCTGCACGTCCGCGGATGGTGCGGGCAAACCCGAAAAACAATGGCTGTTTGCCGGCACGAGGAGGAGTTGCGCGCATGAATGAGCTGGAACCCTGGAAGAATGAAGCGCAGCGCGCGTTCCCTGATGAGGTGAAGGCGGCGGTTTCGCAGTCGCAGGAGCTCGATCTCGAACGTTCGCTGCCCCACGTGCTGGATCAGCTGCCCAAGCAGCCGACCGTGCAGGGCATGGACAGCCCGCATCAGATGGGCGACCACGTGTGCTACGACATGCTCACGCGCGGCCCGCACTACATCATGACGGCTCATTTCACCACTGTCGCGCCAAATGCACCTATCAGAGGCATGCACCGCCACATCCCCGCGCCGAACCTGTTCTGCATGGGAGGCCGTGGCTGGGAGTGGAACGACGGCACCACCTACGACGTGGATACCTATGACCTGATGATCGTCCCACCCTACACCATGCACCAGCACGGTGGAGATAAGGTCGTGGGCTGTGAGATCTACGTCCCCGAGACGGGCCGGATCGACCACGTGCTGTCGCTGATTGGCCGCGAGCAGCACAAGTTCAGCGAGAAGCCCACCTTCCCAGAAGGTACCGAGCCGCTGCACGACGATGAAGGCAAGCTCAAGGGTTACCGCATCAAGAAGGGCGTGCTCGGCATCGAGGAAGACATCGACGTCATCCTGGGCCCCGAGCCGCACAAGGACGCGACCTTCCAGGCCCGGCGGCTGGGTGGCAACTGGACGGCGCCGGTGGAGAACACCTATGACCGCTACGTGAAGCTGATGCACGATGAGGTTGACTATTGCCGCGAGGTCGATCACGTGGCCCATGAGGCCCAGCAGCCGTGGGAAATGACTCGCCAGGGCAAGCTCAAATGGATGCTCCACCCCAACACCAAGTCGGCTGCCAAGCGGCTGTGGATGTACTTCAGCGAGATCGAGCCTGGCAGCCGGTCGGGTAAGCATCGCCACATGGCCGAAGAGCAGGTGCTGGTGCTGGAGGGCTCCGGCTACGACGTGCATGACGGCGAGCGCTGGGACTGGCAGCAGGGCCAGATGATCGTCATCCCCGGCATGACCACACACCAGCACTTCAATACCGGCAACAGCCGAGCGCTGCTGCTGCACTCGGTGCCGAGCATCTACGTCCACCATGACCTGGGTGGCTTCGAGCAGTTCGAAGACGCGCCCGAATACGAGGGCTAGGCCGGACCGAAGGCAGGCACGCGGCTCGGGCGTATACTGACGCCCGACAGCCAGAACTACGGAGGAAGCCGCCCATGCCGATTCAGGTCGTGGATTTGAAGGACATGTCACAGCACCCCGGCGCAAAGCGCAAGGTGCTGATGAACGGGCCCAGGATGAACACCTTCTTCCATATCTACCCGGAGCCTGGCATGAAGGACGAGATGCACTGCCACAACGCGGACGGATCGTTCTACATGATCGAAGGCGAATGCACGATGCACTTCCCGGACGGCAGCAAAACCGTTCTGACCCCCGGGATGGTGGGGCTGATCACCGGTGGCTCGTTCTACCAGCTGGAGAACACCGGCACAGGACCCATGGTGCTGCTTGGACATCACAGCCGTTCGAGCGAGGAATCGAAGACCATCCTATTTGACACTCGCGAGGAGCTGGTTCGGCCGGGCCGCGTCAAGAAGGAGCCGCCCGCGTTCACATCGATACTTGTCTAGGGTCTAGGGTCTAGGGTCTAGGGTCTAGGGTCTAGGGTCTAGGGTCTAGGGTCTAGGGTCTAGGGTCTAGGGTCTAGGGTCTAGGGTCT
>JAJPGV010000028.1 GCA_021325635.1 Chloroflexota bacterium | reverse complement strand
CGGTCTGCCAGCCACGCCTCGCCACGCTCATCAAGACTTTGTCACGACGCCATGCTCATTGGCGCGATACTAGGGCAGATGGCGGTCCTCTGCGTCGCGCCTGCGAGATCCCATGGTCCAGCGTAAGCTCAGGTCCGAGGACGCACGCGCGAGCCGCAGGAAGACAGCTATGCCGAGTGCGCCAGAGCGCGTGCTCCTGCTCATCGACGAGAGCATCGTTGGCGAAACGATCAGCCTCACACTGAACCATGGCGTCTACGTCACCAGGGGCGCCAGGACGATGGCGCAGGCCATGGCTCTCATTGCTGACTGGCATCCGCACCTTGCCGTCATCGACATGGATCTGGCCAATGACCAGTTCATGCGCAGCATAAGCGCGCCGTCGGGCAGCAACGCCAGGATGCCGGTTCTCGCATTGACCCGCCGTGGCGATCTCAAAACCAAACTGGCAGCCTTTGAACAGGGCGTGGACGACATCATGACGGTGCCCTTCTCGCCGGAGGAGCTGCTCGCGCGTGTGCTCGTCCTGACGCGCCGAGTGTACGGACAAAAGGTCAAGCTCACCCCGGTCATCAAGGTCGGGGAGCTCGAGATTGACATCCTGAACCGGGAGGTACGGGCCGGCAGCTCGCGGCTGCATCTGACCAGTGTCGAACAGAGCCTGTTGTACGTCCTGGCTGCTAACCCCGGTGAGCTACTCAGCCGCGACCAGATCATGGACGCGCTGTGGGGCGCGGACTACGTCGCCGAGAGCAACGTCGTCGACCGGCACATCCGGAACTTGCGAGCCAAGCTCCAGGATGATTGGCACAAACCGCGCTTCATTGACACGGTGCCTGGCCAAGGCTACCGCTTCATCGCGACGTCCTCGGAGCTTGTCGAACCCTCTTAAACGGCGTCCGCTCTTCTGGCCAAGAGAACCATCGCTCAGCGTGCCAGCGATCAGCCGGTCCCAACCAGCCGACTGACCCGCCACATGTGCGTGAAAATCTCGAGGTACGTCTCCGCGAAGCCCGACTCCCGATAGGCGAGCCCGTGTTGCGCACAGAATGTCTTTGTCGCGGCCTGGGCTCGCCTCATTTGATTGCGGGGCATCGTGGGAAAGAGATGATGTTCGATCTGCAGATCTAGGCCACCGAACAGAAAGGCCAGGAAGCCAGGAACGCGAACGTTCCGTGACGTCGTCACCTGCTGCTCCACAAAACCCATGCGCTGCGACTGACTCAGCAGCGGCATAGCGGTGTGGTTCGTCCCGAAGATCACGTTCAGGTACCAGCCGGAGACGACCGTCGGCACGATGGCAAACAGCAGACCGCGAGGCACGCCCAGGGCCATGGACAGCAGCCCCAAATACAAGACAAAATGCGACGCCACGAGGAAGCCCTCGACATAGCGGCTCCTGGACCTTCTCCGCAGCAGGAAGCCCACCGTGTAACGGTGCAGTTCGAAGACCTGGAGGCTGGCAAACAGCGGCGTCAGCAAGAGCTGGTGTCGGCTGCACCATCCGCCAAAGCCATACCGCCGAGCTGCTTGCTCCGGGCTCAATGCCAGCACGCCCAGGTCCGCGTCCGGGTCGCGGCCTTCCTGGTTGGGCCTGGCGTGATGAGCGTTGTGATGCTCCCGCCACCAATCGAGCCCCATGCCGAGCAGCAAGTTGCCGCAGAGGCGGCCCAGAAAGGTGTTCCAGCGGCGTGAGGCAAACACCTGATCGTGGCCGGCGTCGTGGCCGAGCAACCCCAGCTGCGCAAATACAAACGCCAGGAGAGCGGCATTGATCAGCTGCAATGGAAAGCCAGGCAGCATAAACAGCGCACCCAGGCTGATGGAGAGCAAGCCAAACAGCGCCAGCATGGTGCGGGCGTAGTACCACGGTTGCTTCTCCAGAAGGCCTTCTGCGCGAATGGCGGCTTTGAGCTCGCTGTACGAGCTCAAAGGCCGGAGCTTGTCAAATCAAGTGCTTCGTAGCTGAACACAAGCTCACGCGACAAGCGCGACGACCGCGGCCCCATCCACCAAGACGGCACTGGAATGTGAGTGCGACGGACGGACGCCCTCCAGCGCGCGCCGTACGCGGACGACAAGGTCGTCGATATCGAACGGCTTGCGGATCGCGTCTATCGCTTCTGTTCGCCTGGCGGCATTCTGGAAGGCGGCCTCGGGCAGATCAGAAACGACGATGATCGGCACGCGACGACCGTACATCTCGTGCAGTGCAGCCACGAAGGGGTCGTCCGGGGTGGGAAGCACTGCATCCAGTAACACCAACGATGGCATTTCCAGCTCGGCCTTGCTCAAGGCTTCCTCATGGGAAGGCGCCGTCTGCACGGCGAAGCCATCTTCCCGCAGCACGATCGCGATCAACATCGCGATCTCAGGCGAATCGTCCACGACGAGAATTGGGCCCAAGCCCCTAACACGGTCCAAAGGTTTCTCCGTTTCCTCGTCAACCACCGTAAATCGACGATCGCCGCGGACGCTCAGCACCTCGGCACTCATGCTCTTACGCGGCTCCAAAGGCAGTTTGTCAGGAGGCAGGCGCTATGTCATGCGGAAATCTTCATCGCGGTTTCGGCAGGTGATGCTTGCCTTGTGGCCCGCGCCGTGGGAGACCGCTCTCTGCCCAGAGTGAGGATGCCTAGGTGCGCTTGCTGCTCAAGTTGCGGCAGGAGCAGCCAGCCGTTCCGGAACTGCTCAAGGCGGCCGAGCCAAGCACAGAGGACAGGTCCATCGCGAGGTGGTCGCTTCGGCCCTGCACGGGGACGTAGGTCGGCAGCTTGGACGCCCCTATGTCAACGGGCTGTCGCGGGTGGCATTGTCAACCCGGACAAGGTGCTGACGTTTGTCACCCGCCTGTGGTTGCCGGTGGCTTAAGCCGGATCAGGACTTCCAACTTCGCTTTTCCCGCAAGTCAACGCCCATACATAACGGACAGAGCCACCCCAGAGCAGGGTCCTCCCGGCCGCCGCTGTTTTCGACCAGGGTGCGAGCGTATTGCCCGCTGACGGCACGAAGCTCGTTCTTCGTCCCGCACCCGCCGCACGTGAAAAGCCAGCGCTGCTCGACGGTGCCTTTGGTGATCGTCACACCACCCCACACCACGGGCGACCCCGACGGTCCTCGTCGAAGCGGACGACGGCTTTCTCGTTGCCATCCCACGAGAGGAATTTCAGCGACTCGTCGTCGCCCATGAGACCAGCTAATTGGGCGTCGACCTGTGCCTTGAACTGTCCCCAGGTGAAGGCGCTCGAACGCGAATCGAGTGCAGGTCGCTCTGGGGCTACGCCGCTCATGTCAGTCTTGCTCACCACTGGCCACCTCAGAACCGCGGGGCGCAGGGATCCCATTCCCGCTTAACATCGGGCCGGGCGCTTTTGGGGATTCGCCACCGAATTGAACAGGGGCAGGGCCAGGCATGCCGAACATGCGGCGAAGGTTGTTTGCGAATTGGCCGCCAATAAGGTCTTTGACCATAGGGGCCTCCTTTCATTTGGGGAAAAACCGCTAGCTCGCTTTAGCGACAGCGCATGTTGCGTGCCAATCACCGCGTTGATTTCGGCCTCGAGCCGCCGCCTTCTGGCTTGAGGTCAGGCCGGGGATGGCCCTCGGCTTGCGTTTGCGTGCTCAAACGCGGTCAAAGACAGTCTCCTTTAGGGTAAGCGAGCGGGAGTTCTATCGCGATCGCGGCCTTCCCGCCGAGCTCCAGGTCGGGGGGTGTGGGGGGCTTCCGTTTGCACAGGAGGCATCGGGCTGGCCGCGCGGATACTCATCGTCGAAGACGACGAAGCGGTTCTGGAGACGCTGCGCGCAATTCTGGATCGCGCCGGCTATCAGGTCGAGCAGGCCACCGACCTCGCCCAAGCGCTGGCCGCCACCGAACGCAGCGTCTTTGACGTGGCGGTGCTTGATCTTCGACTGCGTGAGGATGACGGGCTGAGAGTGTTGCGGCGCCTCAAGGAGCGATCGCCGGCTGCAGCTGGGCTCATCGTTACAGGCTACGCATCGCTGGAGACGGCCGTCCAGGCGCTTCGCGCAGGGGCGTTCGATTTCCTGGTCAAACCCGTAGATCCGGATGAGCTGAAGGCAGCGATCTCCCGAGCTCAAGATACGCGCGAGCAGCTCGACACCATGACCGTTTTGAATACGTCATTGCGCAAGCTTTCTGAGACAGCCGAAAGCCGGGCAGACAGGTTCGAGGAGCTCAATCGCCTCAAGGAGGAGTTCATTGCGACTGCGAGCCACGAGCTCAAAGGACCGCTGACCTCCATCAAGGGCTTCGCGCAGCTGCTGCTGCGGACAATCGAGGAGCTGCAGCTGCGCCGAGAATCCATTGCTCAGGGTCTGACGACCATTGAAGCGCAGAGCGCGCTCATGACCCGCCTGATCGACGACCTTCTGGATGCTTCGAGGCTGCAAGCGGGCGCCCTCGAATTGCGGGCCGCTGCGTGCGACTTGGCTGAAAACCTGCGAGTGGTGCTTGGGCGTTTGAATGCGGCTGAGCGAGAGCGAATAGATGTCACGCTTCCCGACGCCCCCCTCTCTGGCGTATGGGAGCAGGCCCGTATTGAGCAAGTGCTGACCAACCTGGTGAGTAACGCGCTGAAGTACAGTCCCGAGACCGAGCGCGTATCTGTAACAGTCGAGCGGCGGACAAACGAAATCGAGCTGGCGGTCGCCGATAGGGGCATGGGCATCGCTTCCAGTGAGCTGTCGCAGCTGTTCGAACGTTTCTATCGCACCCCACAGGCAATCGCCAGCGGGTTGCCCGGCACAGGCCTCGGGTTATACATCTGTCGCGGCATCATCGCTGCTCACGGCGGCCGGTTGTGGGCTGAATCGGGCGGAGAAGGTCAAGGAGCTACCTTCCGTTTCACACTGCCGACCGCCAGTGCGGGGCCGGCTCAGGAATAGGAGATACATGGCCGACACGACCGATGCTGCTCCCGAGCGGCTCGAAACAGGGGTTGCCCAGCTGGACCGCGTACTCGGCGGAGGACTCCTGCGAGGCTCTCTGGCCATGGTGATCGGAGCACCGGGCAGCGGCAAAACAGTGATGGCCCAGCAGATGGCTTTCCATTGCGCGGGTCAAGGGAAAGCCACATTGTTCCTCACCGGTTATTCCGAGAGCCACGAAAAGTTGCTCAGCCACGGTCGCGGGCTGAGCTTTTTCGAGCCCGACGTAATCGGCGGCAAGGTCCAGTTCGTGAGTGTGCTGGACATGCTGCGGGAGGGGGCAGACGAAACGGAGGATGCGATCGTTGCCACCGCCCGCTCACAAGAGGCCGCTCTGGTGATTATTGATGGTTTCGCCGGAATGCGGCGTCTGCTGCCGGATGGTCAGGCCGTGGCGCAATTTCTGTATTCGCTGGGGGCAAAGCTATCCCTGCTGGGCTTAACGATCCTGATAACAGTCGAAGGAGATCCGGCAGAGTCGGCGCGGTATCCCGAGATTACCGTCTGCGACACCATCGTCGCTCTCCGCCGCGAGCTTATAGACAGCCGCGAGCGACAGCTGCTGCAGGTGATGAAGGCGCGGGGCTCCTCGCCGCTGCGCGGCCTGCATCCGTACACCATCACCCGCGACGGTGTGTCCGTGTTCCCGCGGTATGAGTCCACCGTCGGAACCACCGAGCCAATCTGGACTTCCGGACGAGCCGCGTTTGCCATCGAAGGGATCGACGCGCTGTTGGGCGGCGGCCTGAACAACGCGACCGTCACGTTGGCGGTGGGGAGCCCGGGCGTCGGCAAGACACTGCTTGGACTGCATTTCGCGCTGGAAGGCGTCCGGGTCGGAGAGCCGGTGTTGTTTTGCGGTTTCATGGAGAGCGCCGCTCAGCTTCGCGAGCAGGCTCGTGCGTTTGGGTTGGACGTGGAAGCGGCCGAGGCGGCGGGCCAGCTGCGCCTGCTGGTCTTGCCGGGCTACGACACCGAGGCAGACGAGATAGCCGGTTTCATCGTCGAAGATGTCGAGCGCCGAGGCGTCCGCCGCCTGGTCATTGACTCAGCTGCCGAGCTCGACCGGGCCATCGGCGATGTCAGTCGCAAGGCAGGCTTCCTGTCTGCGTTCGTGAGCTACCTCCGGGAGCGGCACGTCACCACGTACTTCACGCTGGACATACCGACGATAGTCGGGCCGGCCCTGGAATTGCTCGATACGCCCTTGTCCATCATCGGCGAGAACCTCATCCTGATGCGCAAGGTTGAGTACCGCAGCACCCTCCACCGCGTGCTGTCGGTGCTCAAGATGCGGTTCTCAGACCATGACCAGGCGATCTACGAGTACGGCATTACGGCAGACGAAGGCATACACGTCATGGGCTCTGCGCCGTTGGGTGAAGGCCTGCTCACCGGCATCGTCCGACCCTTGGTAGACATCTCGCATCAGAGCCCGTCTGCATGACGGAGGGAGCAACGTTTTGTCGACGATCCTGATCGTCCGAAGACGAAGAGCCCGTGCGTGAGCTGCTGGCCCAACTGTTAACGGGAGAGGGCTATCAGGCTCGGATCGCTGTTCACGGCGCACAGGCGCTCGAAATGATGGCGGAAGAACGCCCCGACCTGGTGCTCTCGGATGTCATGATGCCCCGGATGGGCGGCGCCGAGCTTTGCCGCCGCCTTAAGAGTGAACCGGCCACTGCTGGGATTCCGGTCATCCTCATGACTTCAGCGGGACGCATAGCGGCCGACGGGACTGGCTGCGATGGCTTCATCGCCAAACCATTCGACCTCGCTGAGGTTGAGGACCTGGTCCGGCGATGGCTTCCCGAAGTGGGCGCCAGGTAACTGGGCGAGGTCACACCACCAGAGCGTGTCGATTAGACTCGCGGCTCGTTCAGCGGGATCGAGTCCGGCGAGCCAAGGCGAGCGAGCCGACCACGACAGCGTATGTTTCACCGCTCGCCTGCTGAGAACAAAAAAGGACCGCCAGACTAGGCGGATCGTCGTTTGACGTCCTCCTCCCCTCCGTTCGCGCGCCGGTTCCAGGATGTCGGGGTCATCCCCCGAAGGTGGCCACCCCCAAGCTCGGGTGCCAAACGGACCAGATCGAGCTCAGAATGAGTGGCTCCGAGCGTTGGAGCTTGTCGCTCGCCGCCCGCTTCTACACCTAAACCTACACCTAATTGGTGGAGAGCCCTGACGCCCGGTAGGTTTTGACAGCACAGGCACCGCCGAACGATCTCAAACTCCGGAGTCTCCACTTTTCCGGGGGGCCGTTCAGCATGGTGGTTGGGATTGTCGAGGTGACTGAAGGCCCACGCCCGCCATCGAAGGACTGCCATTACCAGCTCGAGCAGACCGGCTTCCTCGTCCGCGGAGTGCGATAGCGTGGACCGATGAAAGCCGCACGTATTCATCGTTTTGGTCCGCCAGACGTGATTGAGGTTGAGGACATCGCCCTGCCGCGCCCCGCGACGGGAGAGGTTCTAGTGCGAGTTTCGGCGGCGGGGGTCGCGCCATGGGACGCGCTCATTCGAGAGGGTAAGAGCAAGGTCAGCCCACCGCCGCCGCTTACGCTCGGCTCCGATCTGTCTGGCGTAGTGGAAGCCGTCGGCGCCGGCGTGAGTCGGTTCAAGAATGGCGATGAAGTGTATGGCGTGACGAACAGTCAGTTCGTTGGAGCCAACGCGCAGTTTGCGGTTGCGTCCGCGGAAATGATCGCTCCGAAGCCACAGCGCCTAAGCGGTCTGGAAGCCGCCTCAGTCCCAGTCGTCGCGGTCACCGCGTGGCAGATGCTGTTTGAGCATGCGCATGCCCAAGCCGGTCAAAGGGTCATCATTCTCGGAGCGGCAGGAAACGTTGGCGCCTACGCGGTCCAGTTTGCCAAGAACGCCGGCTTGAATGTCATCGCGGTTGTGCGGTCTAAGGACGTTGAGTATGTCCGAAGCCTCGGCGCCACTGAGGTGATCGACGAAGGAGTCGCCGATTTCGCCGATGCTGCGCCTAGCGTCGATGTGGTCATCGACACGGTTGGCGGTGAAACACGCGAACGCGCGTTTGGCCTCCTGAAACCAGGCGGAATCCTGGTGTCCGTTGTCTCCACTGAGTTCGTATCGCCTCGTTCGGATGTTCGGTCAGCCTTCTTTTATGCCGCAGTCACCACGGCCAGGCTGAACGCAATTTCAGAAGTGTTCGATAGTGGCAAGGTCACGCCACAAGTCGGGTCCGTCGTGCCATTGGACGAGGTGCGCACTGCGCATGAAATGCTGGCAGGTGCTCCGCACCGGCGCGGGAAGATCATGTTGGAAGTGGGTCCTGCATAACCTGATCGGGACAGGCCTCATGGCACTTCGTCGGCAGACAAGGTCCATAACGGGACTGGCGCACTGAAATTACGGACTTAGACGCTATACGAACTGCAATAGACCTATCGCCCGCTCTTCTTTTTGGTCTGGTTTGGATCGGTACCGTCGCGTTTCTTCGCGTGAAGCAGAAGCAGAGTCTTGCGTATTTGACGTTCTTCACTTTGTTTTATATCTATCTGTTCAAGGTTCTTGATTACACGCTGTTTCAATTTCAGTCTCTCCTTGTTATGAAGCATTTCGTCCCAGGCCTCATCCTGAATGGTCAGACGGCGGAGAGGAGCGTAAATCTGATTCCCCTGATGACGCTCACCGTTGAGGATCTGAACACGTCCCTCCTCAACATTCTGCTCATGCTTCCTTTCGGATTCGGTCTCCCGTTCGTTTCGAACGTTCGCATGAAGAAGACAGTTGTTGTTGGGGCGCTCTTCAGCATTGCTATCGAACTGTTGCAGCTGATAACCGGAGTTATTGCCGGAATGACTTTTCGAGTTGCTGACATCAATGATGTGATTTTCAATACAGTTGGTGTCGCACTCGGGTATCTGGTCTTTGTTGGATTCGTGCGTATCTACCGGCGTACATCTCAGAAGTGGGATGTATCAGCACATCCGATCTTGCGATATGTTTCTGAGCGGCCGCAGTCGACGAATGCATAGGTAAGTAGTGGCGGCAGCCGGCCGCCGCGCCGCCCGCCGCCGCTTAGCAAACACGCCAAGACTTCCCGCGGCCGGGAACCACCGCGGCGACGACCTCCGCTGTCAGTTGAATGAACTCCTTGCCGCTCCCCCTGCGGCAAAGTGGCCGCGCGCTGAGTTCGGATGACCAGCTCATACTGGCTGACTTAAAGGACAACTTGGCCGTTAATCCAGGCCTGGCCGGATCTCCATGGCAGAATGCAAGAGCATGGACGTCGCCCTCAGGGTCCTTCGACAGCGCCCTTACTTCGTTCTGGTCATCACAGTCACCGTGCTTCTAACCTGGCTCTATTACACGTTCAGTCTGCGTTCGGCGGGCGAGAATACAACGATCTTCACCCGGACCTACGCCACGCCCGACTTCGAGATTTCGCATTTCGGCGCAGCGTTTTTCTACGTCGGCCTGGGCTTGGATGTACTGTTGGCCTCTCTAACGGGAGTCCTGTTGGCATTGGCGGTGGCCTGCCACCGCTCCCGCAGAGAAATGATGACTGGCAGCGTCGGAACCGGGGCAACGCTGGCCATCGCTATCGCCGGCTTTGGCTGACCAACCTGCGTCATTCCACTCGCGGGTACCGCGGGTGCCATGGTGATGGGAAGCAGCCTGCCTCTGCTTGGCCTGGAGTTCAAGATCTTGTCGTTGGCCATCCTGCTGGCGGCGCTGATCTGGCTGCTGCGGCGATTAGAGAGCTCCCCGCTCGCGCAGCGGATCGCCATTTAGAGTTCCGACACTCCACGGCACACGGCCGATGCTGGGTGGTGGGTGGCGGTGATGCAGCAGTGTCGTTTGAATCAAAGCGCTGCCCGCCCTAGGCAGGTGATTTGGCCACTCGCGGAACTCGCGGGGCTCGAGACCCAATTCGCGGCCGTTCGAGAAAGTGGCCGCAAATGCAGAAGTGGCGGATTTCTCTGCCGGAAATTCAATTGCCACAGCTGCTCGGTCCTCGCTCGCATCCAGGGGTTCCCCGCTTACGGTGGCTGGCGCGACCTACTCAACCCCGCGGCGAGAGCCGTCAGCCCGACCTCGAACTGCTGCTCGCTCGCCACTTCCGCCAGGTCAGCCAGGACTGTGGCCGTGAGCGGGAAGTCGGCTGGCGCCAAGCCGCCGAACGCTCGGCGCCATTCCGCCGCGTACACCTCCCCTGACTGTTGCTGCGTGCGCGGGATCTCCCACGCCACAAACCCGGTGACATAGGTGACCACCGCGTAGATCGCGCGCACGCCTGCCGCCGGGGCCATTCCGGCCGAACGAAGCGCCACCAAGAGCGCCTCGATGCCCCGGAAAATGCCCTCGCCTACCACCGCTCGGGACAGGAAGATCATCGGCATACTCGGGTGGCGCAGCATGGTCGCGCGCAGCGCTCGTCCCCACGCCATCAGGATCTCTGTGCGCTCCTTGGGCAGCGGCCACGGCAACCGCAAATCCGTCAGACCCTGCAGCGCGATGGCAGCCATGAGCTCCTCCTTGCTCTCGACGTAGCCGTAGAGCGTCATCACGCCGCATTCCAGGCTGGCCGCCAGCGCGGGCATCGTGAGCGCCTCGACGCCATCCCGATCGGCTAGCTCCAGCGCCGCCTCCACGATTTGGTGCCGGGTCAAGGAGCCGCGCGGCCGTCGGCGCGCACGCTTGTCAGTCCTATTCACCTGCTTTCCGTAGTTTATACCGTAGGATGTACGCTAACGAATCTACCGAGGAGTTCTTCCATGGATGTAGCCCTCTCTGGTCGGACGGCGGCCATCGCCGACCGCGCGCCATTCGGTGCCGCGCAGCAGGCGGCCTTGGCCGTCGCATGCGTCGTCGCGGGCTTCCTGCCGCTTTCGGCCGGGTATGTTGCCGGCGGCGTCGCCCGGTTCGCCTATGGCGTCCTCGTCACTGCCGTGTTGGGCACCCTAGCGCTCCTGGCGCGCCAAACCGCCTCCCTTCGCAAGTACTGGGAGATTCCCCTCGCCTTCTTCGGCCTTGCCTTATTCGTCCTGGCCGACAGGTACGTCCCGCGTCTGGTAGAGCTGAACCTCCTGCACGACAGCCCCGTGCCCGGCAATCCCTATGCCTCCACGGTGGCCGGCACCGTCGTCATCCAGCTTGTCGAGCTGCTGCTCACGGTCGCCGCCGTCCTGCTCGTCCTCTGGCTGTCAGGGAGTTCGCTGAGCTCAATCTACGTTCGCCGCGGCCGCTTCGGTCGAGCCCACGTCATCGGCATCGTCGGCCTGATAGTGTTCTACGTCCTCACCTTCAGGGTCTTGTCCCGCACCACCTTCATGCCCGAGCACGGCGTGATCACGCTTGCGCGCTACCTCAGCTTGACGCCTCCGCTGCTGATCATGGTCGCCACCAATGGGTCCCTGGAGGAGCTGATGTTTCGCGGCTTGCTGATGTCGAAGCTCAACCTTACCTTCGGCCCGGTCCTGGCGACGTTCGTCCAGGCGATCGTCTTCGCCTCCTGGCACGTGGGCGTCACCTACACGTCCTCCGCCCTGGTGTTCATCGTCCTGTTCGTGCTTCCGCTGGGACTCCTCGGTGGCTACCTCACCCGCAGCGCCCGCAGCATCCTGCCCTCGTCGCTGCTGCACGCGGGCCTGGACATGCCCATCTACCTGGGCTTCCTGTCGTACGTCTCCTGACGAGCCGCGGACGTCGAAGAATGGATCCAACTACTCGGACGAGGCGGCCGCCACCACGCTGCTGCAGCCCCGGCCGCGACGACGGCCGCTGCTGTACCGGCGGCCATACGGTTTTGACCGCTCGCTGACAGACAACAAAAAAGAACCAGGCTGGAGCCGGTAGGTTTGATGTCCCCCTGGCTCGCGCACCCCTCCAGCCATCCGGTTACTCGCTCGAAGGTCGTCGTCCCAATTGAGTCCTCGATAGGCCCCAGATTGAGCTCGGAAGCCAATGGTTAGGGGCTTGCAGGGCGCCTTTCGCCGCCTGCTTCTACACCTAGATCCACACCTAATTTCTGGGAGCCGCGGGTGGTTCAGGCCCTTGACTTGTCGAGGTACAGGAGCAGCTCGTGCGCGGCGATCATGACCTCGGTGTGCTGCCACTCGGCGGCCCGGTAGTAGCAGGCGATCAAACCCATCCGGTGCAGCCGACGGAAGTCGCCGAACACGAAGGCGTAGCGTCCCTTGGTCTGGTCGGATGCGCCGTTGGTGAGCGCGAGGTGCCACGACGAGTACTCCTCCCAACCTTGGGCCTTGAGGAAGGCGTTCTCTTGGGCCGCGCTTGGCTGAACGTCGGCCCACCGGCTGCGGAGGCGGTACCGTCGGGCGTCGATCAGGTCGCGAGCTTTGGCGACGGCCGGCTTGTTCACCGAATAGGTGGCCATCAATCAGTCTAGGCCGCCCTCCAGTGAGCGGTTTGCCGCCCACTCCTCGCGACGCCGCCGTTCGGCTTCCAGGTACCACCGCAGCGCGCTGCACACGATCTCCGCAGGCGACCGTCCTTCCATCCTGGACTGCAGCTCCAGGTTGGCCCGGTCGGGCTCGGGCAGATCAAAGCCGTAGGCCACGCCGTCCACCGTCGCGTCGGCGGTCTGAAACAACAGCTTGTTGAACTTGGCGGCAACCTCACGGCTGCTGTCGTCGGCCACGTGGGTGTAGATGTCCATCGTCGTCGAGATCTGGCTGTGGCCCAGCTGGCGCTGAGCCACCTTCGGGTGCACGTTCAACAGCGCCATGAAGCTGCTGTTTGCGTGGCGCAGGTCGTGCATCGTGAGATGCGGCAGCCCCGCCTTTCTGATCAATATCTGGAAGGTGCGCAGGATGTTGTCGCCGTCCAGGGGCGTTCCATGGTCTGTCGTAAACAGGAAGCCTGACTCGAGCCAGCCGTCGCCGGCGAGCTCGCGCTCGCGATCCTGGTTGGTCAGGTGGGCCTCGAGCACGCGCATCACGCCCTCGGGCAGGGCGATCACCCGCCGGCCTTCGCGGGTCTTCAGCTCGCGCGTCTGGAGCTCCCCGGTGATGCGGTTCCGCCGCAGCTGCACCAGGACGTGCAGCTCATGCATCTGCAGGTCCAGGTCGGCCTTGCGCAGGCCGAGCAGCTCGCTCTTGCGCAGCCCGGTCGCGACGTCCAGAATCCAGAGTGCGGCGAGCCGGTGCGTCAACACAGCCTGGAATACTTCGCGAACCTGTTCGGGCGTGAGGGCGCGCTTGTCCTTGCGGGGCACCCGCGGCGCCTCGCTCAGGTCGACCACGTTGCGAACCACGTGGCCCCGGCGCCGTGCTTGCTCCAGCGCCGCCCGCAATGTGACCCGGATGTTGCGGATGGTTTTGGCCGACAACTTCTTGGCGACCAGCGCGCCGGTTAACCGATCGATGTGCTCGGGCGTCAGATCGGACAGGCGAACGGCACCGAGGGCCGGCGTGATGTGCAGCCGGATGTGGCCTTCGTACGAGACCCAGCTGCTGTCGGTAATCGCTTCCTTGCGGGCTTCGTTGTTTAGCCACTGCTCGAGGTAGTCGCCGAGCGGCTGATTCGAGGGCAGCGCGAGGCCGTCCTTGAGCAGCCCCATGGCGTCAGCGAGCTTCTCGCGGACCTCTTTCTTGGTCTTGCCGTAGTAGAACTTGGTCCCGCCGTCGGGCGTGTACAGCTTGGCCCGCCAGTAGCCCTGCTTGTCCTGATAGATGCTGCCCTCGCCGTAGCGGTTACGGGAGCTTATCTGCCGTTGCATAGAACGTGTGTTCTAAATCGAAGCTTACCCTTCTGATGGCTGGATTACGAGCAGCCGGTCGCCGATCATCGCCAGCGTCTGGCGGATGTCCCGAGCGTGGCCGCCACGGCTTCCCGGCGGGCTTGCACGGCCGCTGCTTTGCGCTGGAGGAAGGCTTGAAGTTCTTCGCGTAGGATGCGCGGCGCGCGTTCTGCCAGATTGACGGTTGACAGTTGCCCATCCGCGATCAGCTTGTACACGCTGGCCCGACAAAGCCCGATGAGCAGGCCGGCCTCGGGGATGGTGTAGGCCAGCTTCCAGGCCAGGAGGTCGGGATCGGATCGTTTGTGCTCGGGAGTGACGGCGCTAGTTGGCTCAGCGCCCGTGACGGCCTGGGCCGGCAATTCAGTGCCCGCTGCCATTGTTTGGTCCATAGGGTCGTTCCTTTCGAGTGATGAGTTCAGGCCGCCGGCCGGCGAGTGGCCCGCGACCCGGCGGGTGTCAGGAGAGCGATCCGGTGCTCACTCGCCACCGGGCTGTGCCGCCAGATGCGACTGCGTACGCCGCTGGCCTTTAGCTGCGCCATGGTCGTAGTGAAGATGGGCAGTGGGAAGCCGTAGGCCGACACCATTTCGGCGGTCGCCCTCCAGAAGCGGCTTTCAGCCGGCTGCTGCTCGGTGACGAACAGAAAGCCTGGTGGACTCTGATAGCGATGGCGCCAGTGCGACCGACCGAAGAAGTCGAAGATGGTCCCGAGCTTCTGGCGGTAATCGGCCATGCTGGCTTTGCCCGTATCGAATTCGAAGAAGAAGCCGGCCCCCTGCCGGCCGACGCCCAGAACGAGATAACCGTCAGGTCGAAAGCGTTTCCCCTGCAGAGCCGCCTGCGCGGACCGCCATGCAACGACATCCACGCCTGCGTCGCTCGCCAGCAGCGCCACAGCCTCATCGGCCTTCCGGGTGTGCGTGAACTTCAGCCACAGGTCGCGGCGTGGGCCGATGTCTTGCTGGGGTCCGCCGCCGGCGAAGCCAAGTTGCGTCGAGGCGGCTTTCAGCGTCAAGCCCGCCTGCATGGCCGCGAGCTCCAATCCCGTCGTACACAACTCGTACGATCTGCGGCGGCCATGGCGCCGCTCGACGACCAGGGCGAGACCCACTGCGACGAAGCGCCGCAACACGCGGTGGATACACCTCACCGGCCGGGACAGGAATGAGGCAATGTCGTTAGCCGACAGGAACGGATGTTGTGCCAGTAGGTCCAGCAGCTCACGATCGGCCCGCGTCAGCTGCATGGCCTTCAACCCGAGCTCGGTACGGAGCGTAAGGCGATGCTGCATCGCGTCGGCCCAGCCGGCGAAACACGGGAGGGGCCGTTCTGCATCGCGCGGACGAAATTGGGGAAACCGGCTCGGGGAAGGACGCTGGGCATCCGCCAGCGCAGCGCGGGCCGCCAGGGCGGCGAGCGCGTCGTCTACGTCAAGAGCGCCCGGCCCGCTCAGCGTTACATCTGGAGCCGCGCCGACATCCTGAAGCACGTGACGCAGCACGGCGCGCCAGCCGCTCGTACGCAATTCGTTCGGTGAGGCGATCAGTAGCGGCGGGCTCGGGACGTCCTGCCTCGCCCGATCCGCCAGATAGCGAAGCAGGCGCCGATAGAGACTCAGGGGATAGAAGCCCGCGTCCGCCAGGAGGATGGCGCGAATGCGCCCTTCTTCCCACTCCAGATCCACCAGTGGCGGCACTTGCCGGCCACGCACGCGCCAGTTCGGAGGGCGCCATGGCCGCTGCCAGGCGCACAGGTTAGGGCGTCCGTAACCAGCGTCGGCGACTCGGGCCAGTAAGCGGTACTCGGCTAAAAGCTGCGGCAGGGTGGGCATCTGCTGCAGCAGGTCCCAGTAGCGGATTCGGTAGCGCTGAGCCACGGGCCGTGGCTCGACGCCGGAGACGATGCAGATCGCCGCGACGCCGAGGTCGGTGAGGTAGTACAGCGCCCCCGGCCGCCCTTCTTCCTGCATGGCGTTGAATCGCGCTACGAGGCCGCGCGCTTGGAGCTCGTTCAGCTGCCGGTAGACCGCTGAGGGTCCCGCCGCGCCCGACAACGCCCGGAGCGTGTCCGCCGGTGCCAGCGGCAGCCGGATCAGAAGCCGCATTACCGTGCGGTGGCTGGGTGTCAGCTTGTGCGCGGCCGACATAGCGTCGCCCCAGGTGTGCTCGGAATCCATCACATTTCCTCGCTTTAACGGCCGGCGTCGTCTGTCGGCCTCTGGCCAGAACTGGCATCGTCCGGTTGCTCCGGCATCAAGTCCATCTGCGTGGCGTCCTGAGGCTTCGGTCCTCGACGTGGGTCGCCGTTGCCCCGGCGATCGCGTTTGCGTTTCCCGCCGCGGCCGCCGCCGTCGTTCGGCAGTCCGGCGCCGTCCGGATTGGTCCACTGCGGGCGGACCTGCTCCAGCCTGGCCATGGCCGACATGAGGTCGTCGTCGACATCATCTTTCGGCCGGCCGTAGAGGGCGGCCGACGACTGAGCGAGTAACGCCGCAACGCGCGGGTCCGACTGGCATGGCGGGTCCAGCACCACAGAAAACGGGGGCTGCGGCACGCCCCTGGCCGAGATCCGCGCGTAGCAGGTGTGCTCGGGCAGACTGAGGAGGTCCTGCTCCACGAAGGGTTCGCCCAGCTCGGCAACGAGGTACGTCGCATCCTCGGCGCTCATGTTGAAGGTGAACAGGCCATCCAGGTTGCCGAACAGGTTGCCTTTGAGGTCACGGCCCTCCTCGCGGTCGAGCACGTCGATGGTCGAGAGTGTCTGCGTCGCCAGGACCAGGTTCGCGCCGTACTTGTTCAGCTCGCCCAGCGTCATCTCGTAGCCGGCGCCCGGCATCGTTTGAAATTCGTCGACCAGGATGGCGATGCGGTGCCGCTGGTCCTCAGGCAGAGAGGCCTGCTCGCTCACAACGACATTCATGAGGTTCAGTAGCGTGGCGCCGATGAGCGCGGCCGTGTCCTCGCCGACCACACCTTTGGCGGTGTTGACGATGACGATCGAGCCGTTCCGCAGCCAGGCGGCGGGATCAATCGTCGATGCGGGCTGACCGACCACCCGGCGCGCAATCATGCTGGCGGCAAAGCGCTCAACCTTCGTCAGGACCGGGGTGATGCTGGCGATCTGAGTGGTGCGGTCGAGCTTCTCGAACTCGTTGGCCCAGTACTCCTTGATCTTGCGGTCCTGCACCGACGCCAGCACATGGCGCCGATACATCGGGTCGATCAGCAGAGGCGCGACGTCCAGCAGGGTGTACTGACGCCGCCGGCCGTCGGGACTGGCCAGACACAGCGCGCGGTTGGCCTCATAGATGGTCTGGAGCGCGAACTCGAACACGAGTCGCATGCGCGGACCCCAGAAGTTCTCCCACTGGCGGCGCATGATGTCGAGCGTGTTGTGCACGGCCTTGTCGCGGTCCCAGCCCAGGCCCGCATCTAGCAGGTTCAGGCCGAACGGGAAGTCGGTGTCGGTCAGGTCCAGGTAGACGACGTCTTTGCGCCGTTCCTCGGGCACCAGGCCGAGTGCGGCCTGCGCCAGGTCGCGGTGCGGGTCTACCAGCAGAACAGCCGGCGGACCGAGCAGCGGGTCGTGTGCCCGCATCAGGTGCGTAGCCACGCGAAGCATGAGGCTGGACTTGCCCCGGCGGGTCTTGGCCACCAGCAGCATGTGCCGCCGCAGCAGCTCGTCGGGGAGGTGGACCGCCATGGAGTGGCCCTGGTGCTCCGAGACACCAATGCGGCAGCCGGTGCGGACGACGTCCGGCATCGGCAGGCTGCGCCGGAAGCCGGTGCGCTCCACCAGCGGCACATCCGCGCCGGTGAGGGGAGGGTGCCACAGTCCCGCCAGCTCGAAGATGTTCAGCCGTTGGGCGGAACATGGAGCAAGGACACGGAGGTCAGATCCCGACGCTTTGCGCGGCCCGAGCGTGTTGCCGGTGCTGAGGCTGAACTGCCCGTAGGCGCCGGCAATCCGCCGGAGGTGGGCACCCATCTCCGCGGCCGATGCGCTCGCCGGGCCGAACACTGCCAACTGCAGCCGGGCCGTGTATGCCGGCGGCGTGATCTTGGCTCTGATCTGGTCGGGGTCGATCGGCAGAGTCTGCCCGGAGCGCCGCAGGTAAAGGAAGACAGCGGCCACGCCTGCCATTCCGAGCCCGGCAACCAGGGCGATCTTCCACCACTCACCGTCGCCATACCAGCGCCAGCCCAGCATCAGCGACACGATTCCGAAAAAGGCGAAGATCGGTGTCGCGATGCCGCTCCAGGAAGCGGTCTCCAGGGACGGCATGCGCCGGCGCGCTTCTTCCTGCGCGATCAGCTGCTGGTGAGGCTTGGCCCATCCGCGCGGGGCGGGTGCAAGCGCCAGCTGAGCGACGGCGCGGCGACCGTCCGGAACGCGCAAGGCGTTCACGATGCCGACCACGGGATCGGACTGCATGGGCCGGCTGTCCCCCGCGGCGCCGTCGCCGAAGGTCCGGAGGGGCAGATACTCCGGCTCCTCTAGCGCCAGCTCGCATACGCCAGAGGCTTCATGGGACCGCGGCGTAAGCGGGTCGGCCGACGGGTAACGGTCCAGGTCGACCTGCCGCAGCTGGGCCTGCGGATAGGCCGCGATCAGTTGCTGCTCCAGCTGGTGGAGTGTGACCGCGTCGTATGCCCGGACGAGCAGCCAGCGGGCGTCGCTGGTGCCCGCGATCTCCAGGGCAAACGGGCGCGACGTCGCCATCGAGGCGAGGAAATTGGCGGTCGCCTCAATGCCTGCCAGGCTGCTGCCGGGGGTCACAACCTCGAGCAGATGGGTAGCCGGACCCGCGGGCCGGCTTTTGAAACTAAGCCGCTTCATGATGTTGACTCCTTGCCAGGGAAATGAGGTTGATGAGCTCCTGCTGCCCGCCCGATCGGAGGGTCAGCTCGTTGACATCGCAGCCGTTGGGGAGCTCCACCGCGCGGAAGCGATCGCCCAGGAACTCCGCCAGCCGCTGCGTCGCCTGCCGCCCGGCCTTGTCCGGGTCTAGCAGCCCAACCACGGGGTCGTAGTCCCGCAGGAAGGCCAGACGCTCCAGCGGGAGATGTGTTCCGCACAAGGCCACCGCTTGACAGCCCAGCTCGATCAGGCTGAGGAAGTCGAAGACGCCTTCGCAGATGATTGCTTCGCGCTGTCCGGCAAGCGTTCCATAGCCCAGCAGCGGGCGCGCGTGTGGCAGCGCCAGATACTTTGGCTCGAGCTCGTCGATGGCCCGGGCGATGAACCAGATGGCGTGTCCGTCCCGCTGCTCCGGCACGACCACCCGGCCAGCCAGCAGTTCACGCGTGCGCACGCCGTGCGTACACCACGGCCGGCGGGTGAGGAGCCCGAGTCGGTGGGCGTCTTCGGTGCGGCCGCGACGAGCCAGGTAGCGATCGAGGCTGACGCCGTCGGCATACCCGATGCCGCAGCTGTGGATGGTTGCGTCGGTGAGGCCGCGTCGGCGGACATACGACAGCGCTCGTTCGTTCTGCCACAGGCACTCCTGGTAGATGGCCGCCGCCGCGTCCATAAGCAGCTGGTCGTGACGTGACAAGTGCTCCCAGGCGGCCGAGTCTTCCGGTGCCGGAGCCGTACAGGTCACCGGTTGCCGAACCTCCGGCTGGGCGTCCAGCCGCTTGCAGGCTTCGACGAAGCCGAGGTTTTCGCGCAGCTGGACGAACTTGATGACGTCGCCACCGAGCTGGCAGCGGTAGCAGTACCAGCTGCGGGTCAGCGGATAGACATACAAATTGGGCCGATGGCCATCGGCATGCAGCGGGCACAGCCCGACCAGTGCTTTGCCCGTCGGCTTGAGCTCAACGCCTGAGGCGCGGACGACGTCCTCGACGGCGTGCGCGGAGCGCAGAGCTTCCGTGTCGTAGCGGCGGTTATCGAGGCGCATGGCATCAACTCGCCGCCACCGCCGCCGGCTCGGCCGCTGTGGCATTCGCATACAGCTCCTGAGGCGCCGTCGTGGCGAGGCGGTGTTCGGCCGGGCTGGCCTCGACCCGCAGGGCCACATGGCTGCCGCGGGCGAAGAACAACCCTTCGCCTTTGCCCGAGGCCAGCAGGAACTGGCGCTCGTCCTCGGACAGCTGGAAGGCCTTGACGACCGGCTCGATGGTGCTGCTGTCCTGCTTCATGAGCAGCTTGATGGACGCGTTGGTCAGCACCGTCCGGCCGTGATCGGAGTTGAGAAAGTCCGAGACGTCCTGGGTGATGGTCAGCAGGCCCAGGTAGTACTTGCGAGCCCGCCGCGCGAGGCTGGCGATGAAGGCGCCGCCTTCGGCGAACTGCATCAGCTTCCAGGCCTCGTCGATGATCAGCAGCCGCGGCTTGCGGGCACGGCGTACCTGGTTCCACACGAAGCTGGTGATGAGGTGGATGCCGACCGGCTGCAGCTCGTCCTCGAGCCGCTGCAGGTTGAAGACGACCAGCCGACGGTCGAGAGCGACGTTGGTCGGCCCGCTGAACAGGCCCGCCAGCGAGCCATCGACGAAGCGGCGCAGGCGCACGGCCAGATCGGCTGCCACGTCGCCGGGCCAGCCGTCGAGTACTGCTGCCAGGTCGCGCATCAGCGGGACCGGCCGGTCGTGCGTGGCCGGATCCGCAGTGATGCCGGCCTGGCTGTAGGCGGTGTAGATGGCCCGGTCCAGGACCGCACGCTCGTGCGCGCTCAACCCGCGGTCCTTGTCGGCCAGCATGACCTCGAGCAGGCGCAGGATCTCGCCGACCTGCTCGGCCAGCGGGTCGCGCGTTTCCTCGCCGGGCTCCGCAGGCGGCAGATCGAAAGGATTGAGATGGTGCGAAGACGTGCTCGACAAGCGCATATACTGGCCGCCGACCGCCTCACACACCCTGCGGTACTCGTCTTCGGGGTCGATGATGATGAAGTCGACGCCCGCCAGCAGGTTGCGCAGCGCCATGAGCTTGGTGAAGTACGACTTGCCCGCCCCGGACTTGGCGAACACCACCGCATTCGCGTTCTCCAGGGAACTGTCGAACGGGTCGAAGATGACCGGCGAGTGGTTGTGCCGGGCGATGCCGTACAGCACCCCGCTATCCATCGAGAGTGTGGAGGACGAGAACGGGAATGTCGTGGCCAGCGAGCTGGTGTCGAGGTTGCGCGTGACCAGTAGCTGGTCGAAGCCTTGCGGCTGGCAGGAGCGCAGCCCGGAGTCCTGCTCGAAAATGCACACCCGCGACAGCGCCAGCATGGAGTCGAGGGCGATCTCGACGCGCCGCGTGAGGTCATCCAATGCCGACAGCGAGGGCGCCCGGACCAGGATGTAGAGCCCGACGGAGAAGACCTTCTCCTCACCCCGCTGCAGCGCATCGCGCAGATGCTCGGTGTCTTCGTAGGCCACCTCGCGCTCGGGATCGGCCAGGCGGCCGTCCTTGGCTGCCAGCAGCCGCGAGGAGTGCAGCTGCACCAGCTTGTGCGTGAGGGCGCGCACCATCTCGGCCGTCTCAAGCGGATGCACGTGCAGGCTCAGCTCGAGGGGTGCTTCGAAGTCGATGAGTGGTGACAGCCAGCCCGGCGCGACGGTGCGTGGATAGCCGTGCACTGCCAGCGCGCGGCAGTAGTGGTAGTCGAGCCGGATGTGGTCGCGGCCGATCTGCGCCGAGGCGGGTGCGATGAGGTCCGCAATGGTGCGGACGCCGAGTGCCAGCCGCCGCTCGTCGGGCGACAGGGCTTCGGGCCTGGCCCGGCGGCGTATCTTGAGGGATCGCATGATGGTCTCCTAAGCGGCCGCCGGCAGGACGGCCGCGGTGGTGTAGTCGCTGAGGTCGCGTTTGAGCCGCTGCAGGCGAGCCAGCTCGGGGCAAAACGATGAGTAGTAGAGCTGCGCAAGGTCGGTGTCGCCAAGGCGCCGGACCTGCAGTCCGCAGCGCGTCAGCTGACGCTCGACCTCCTCGCAGCGAAACGTGATCTGCTGTTCCAGGCTGGTCTTGTCGGTCCTGTGCTCGCGCCGGCGGGAGACCCACGGCAGCTTCACCGCGAACTGGCTGTCGCCGCCGGGCACCACGACGTAGAAGCGACGCTCGAGCAGCGTGCGGCTGCGTGCCAGCCGGCGCACAAACTGGAGGTGGTCGCGCGCCAGCTCGATGAGCGCATCGTTCAGCTCACGCCGGGCACGTTCTTCCAGCTCGGTCAGGTAGCGCTCGACGTCGATCGGCAGAACGCGCACGAGAATCTGGACCGGGAATGTCAGGCTGTTAAGACAGGCGGCATAGCCGGCGATGATGGCCTCTTGCTCGACCTCGCCCTTCAGCCGGAAGTTGATGCTGCCGACCTCCAGGACGGCCCGCGCCAGACCGCCGCGCAGGTAGGCGACTGAGTCTTCGATGCGATCCAGCGCGACCAGGGTTTGCTGGCCGGAACCACGGCCGATCACGGCCGGGCCTCCGACCAGGCGGGCGTCGGTGAGCCTTCGGCCCATTCCCGACTCTCGGTGCGCCAGTCGAGCTCGTCGACCGGCCGCGGGCACCACACCAGCCGCCTGGGAGTCAGCAGGTAATGCAGCAGCACGAACAGCCACTGCTCGACGCGCCGCCCACCGGGCTTGGCCAGCGCCACCACCACGGTCATCAGCAACGAAAGCACCGCCAGGGAAACCCGCAGGCCGATCGGCAGGTCGGGCCAGGTGTTCCACAGGCTGTAGGTGCCGGCCAGACCGGCGATGAGGTCGGTAAACTGGCGGACCGACAGCCCGAAGAAGGCGCGGTCCTCGACGTTCAGGTGAGTCGGGATCTCGTGATGCCTCAGCGCCATACCGCACCTAATGACCCAGCGCGGTCTGCAGCATCTGGGCGACGACCTTGGCCGACAGCACCAGCGCCAGGCCGGCGACCGCGTTGACGATGGCTGTCTTGCCCTTCTCCATCTGGCGGGGATTCCCGCCGGAGGACATGTAGACGAAGGCGCCGCTCATCAGGAAGAAGGCGGCGACCGCCACGGCGACGCCGAGCCCGACGTTGAGCAGGTTGTTGAACAAGGCATTGATGGCATCCATGGGTGAACTCCTTTGAACTCGAAATGTGGGGATGACGGGATTCAGGCCTGGGCGTCACGGCGGCCGGCCGAACAGCTGAAAGGGCAGCGTCATCAGCGCACCACCCGTCCGCCGCCGGCGTAGTGCTCCAGCCAGTAGCCGCCGAATACCGGCATGTCGCGCACGACGTCGCCCTGGCTGGGCGCATTGACCATGCGCCCGTTGCCGGTGTAGATGCCGACGTGCGTGATGTAATCGCTGGAGGCGTAGGTCTGGGCAAAGAACACCAGGTCGCCCGGCTGCAGCTGATCGATGGGCACTCGCGCCGTGGCATCAAACTGCTGCTGCGCGGTCCGCGGCAGCCGGGCGCCAATGCGGCCGTAGACCCACTGCACCAGCCCCGAGCAGTCGAAGCTCGTCTCCGGACTGGCGCCACCCCAGACGTAGGGCATGCCGATCTGCGAACGAGCGATCTCGACCACCTGCGAGTTGGCGCCGCCTGGAACGAGGTACCCATACTTGGCGGCCAGCGTCAGGACATCGCGGACATACCAGCCGGCGTGGTTGTAGGCGTACACGGCATCGCGCAGGTCCTGCGGTCCACCGTTGGCGCACAGATAGCGCGCCATCGCCGGGATGGCGTCGCGGTAGTCGTAGGGATTGCCATCGCCGCCGTATGCAGCCCACGTTTGCGGCAGAAATTGGCCGTAGCCAATCGCCCCGGCCTCGGAGGTTGCCATGTTGCGGCCGAAGTCCGATTCGACATCGGCGATGGCCGCCAGCACCTGCCACGGCAGGCCGCACAGGCCGGCCGCGTCCTCCATGACCACCAGCTGCTCGGCGGGAATGGTCTTGGGCTCGGTGCGATGGACCGTCTCGCCCGGCGCGATCGCGCCCAGCGTGGCCATGAAGCTGGAGATAGCGAAGGCCAGCGCGATAGCGAGGGCCACGGCCAGCCCGCCGAGCACCTTCAGGGCGTCGCGATCCAGTCCGGTCAAGGCCAGCAGCAGCACCGCGGCGGGCATTACTTGTCGCCTCCCCGGCTGCCGTGCGAGTCGAGACCCCGAGCGGCCTGGCGGTAAGCGAGGTAGCGGGCAAAGCTGAGGCCGTCGCCGCCATGCCGGCCGATGAGACCGGGGATTTTCAGGGTCAGCGCCATGAGGGCGATGCCAAAGAAGATCGACAGGAGGCGCCCGTCGGCGCCGAGTGGCGTCAGGTCGCCGAGGATCGAGCTGCCCAGGCGCAGCGCCACCATCTGGACGAACTGGGTGAAGACGGCGCCGAAGAAGGTGCTGGTCCACAGCCCCGACCAGCGCTGGGTCTGCGGCAGGATGCCGCACAACAACGCGATCGGTGCGACGACCACCAGCACGTCGAGCAGGGCAATGCGGATGAGCATCTGCAGCAGCAGAAGCAGGGCGGTGATCAGATAGATCAGGGTGGCCAGCACCTGGATGAGCAGCTGGCTGATCTCGGTTGTCTGGTCCCAGGCGGGCAGGCTGCCCTGTGAGACCAGGCCGCACAGGGCGTTGTTGGCGTCGATGCTGAGCTGCGCCCACGACAGGCTGGTGTTGACCAGCAAGGCTCCGAGCGCCAGGCGCGGCAGGATCTCCATTGCCTCGTGGTAGGGCGAGCCGAGCTGCTCACGGGCAATGAGATCGAAGGCCGCCCACATGGCGGCCAGCGCCAGCGCACCATTCGCCACGGTGCGCATAACGCCCCACAGGTTCTGGACGGTGGCGCTGGCATACGACGCTTCGGGCGGCGTACGCGTGATCACATTGACCTGGCTGTTCAGGACGGTGGAGACGATCTGCCGCAGGCCCGTGGCGATGCTCTGCAGCAGGTTGACGAACACCTGGCTGAACACATCGCCGGCCCACTGCTTGGGGTCGGGCAGCAGGCCCATCAGCCCACCGGCCGGATTCGGAGCGGGGTTACCGGTCTGGGCCGCCACCGCTGCCGGCGTAAGCAGCAGGACCGCCAGCGCCAGAACCGAGGCCGGGCAGAGCAGCCGTTTCATGACACCTCCCCGCCGCTGAGGTCAACCAGGTAGAAATCGGTGCCGGAGCCGCCCAGGGTCGCGTCGCGACTGGCACCCACGATGAGCCGGCGTCGCTGGCCGTCCCACTCACCGGCGTAGTTGCCGCCTTTCACGGGCAGCTGCGCCAGGGTTCGCGTGGCGCCATCGTTTGTCAGCTGGCTGAGCTCAAGCTGACCGTCCCGCTTGGGGCGGTGGAGAATCAGTAGCGAGCCGTCGTCCAGCCAGCCCGCGGGGACGCCACTGCCCCGCACCTGCACGCTGCCTTCAGCGGCCTCGGTGAGTGCGACCTGTGGTGAGGAAGAGACGCCGAATGGACCGATGCCGCCGCCCGGCGCACCCTGACGTTCGAAGGCCAGCTGGTCGCTCCGGGACCACGCGACCGGCAGCGGGGCGATGGTGCTGCCCACGGACGCGACCTCGCCGAGATAGCGAAACCGCCCATCGGTGGACATCAGGCACAGCGATTGGCCGGTGGGCGTCGTGACGGCAAAGGCCACCCGTGATCCGTCCGGCGCCCAGACGTAGCTGCCTGGCACCAGCTCGGCGGGAAGTTCGGTGAACGGCTGCGGTGCTTCACGGCCCGCGTCGAAGAGCACGAGCTTAGTCCGGGAGCTGCTTCCGAGTGAGCTGCGCTCGGCGAGGACGATCCGGCGCCCGTCGGGCGACAGCGTCAGATCAACCGCCTGGCCATCCCCGCTGCCGGCCTGGTAGACCTGCCGGTCCGATCCGGCCGAATCGATCGCTCGGACTGTCCAGGCGGGTCCGCTCTCAACGCCGAACGCCTGATTCCGTTTGATGTAGGCGACCGTGCGTCCATCGGCGCTCCCAGCCACTGCCGATGCGCCGGACGGTCCAAGCCGCTGGTAACTATCGGAGTCGCCGGCATAGGCCCATAACTGGCGTTCCTCGGCCGAGACGGCCACGGCTAACGCCAGGCGGCCATCGGCCAGGAACGTCGCGCCGGCGACAGCAGTCCCCGGCAGCGGTGGCCGCAACAAGGTGGCGTGTGGCCGCTCAGGCCACAGCTCACGATTCAGGTCGAGTGTGGCGTCCGGCCGAACGTCAATCGCGAAGCTGTCGGTCAGGTAGCCGCTGCGCCGCAGCTCGATGCGATGCGTGCCGGCGGCGAGACTCAGTTGCTGGGGGGCGGGTCCGCGCGACTTGCCGTCAACGCTGACGGCTGCGCCGGTCGGAGTGGCCGAGACCATAACAGTGCCCGGGTGAACCGGCGCCCCGGTGTCGCGGTGGCGCTGGAGGAACACGCCGACCGCGAGCACCGGGATGACGAGGACTAACCACAGGCGCCGGTCGAACGACGGCCAGGAGAAGGAGCGAACCTGGCTGTCCGACTCGAAAGTGAAGGGAAATTCCATGTGCGGGCCTCGAACTCGTTTCCACAGCCCACGCTAGTGACAGGTCCTTTCCCAAACCTTTCCCGAGCTCAAAAGCGGCGCTCGGGCGGTGAAGGCCGGCCGTGCCGGGAAAGGTCAGAGAGTCAGGCGGTCAGCGGGAAAGGAACGGCGGGAAAGGATCGGGCGAGGGGGGAAAGGTTCCGGTTAGCGCCGTCGGGCGATCAATCGGCGGGATGCCAGCGAGGAAGGTCCTCGCGCTCGACGGTCCGTGCGTCTTTGTCCGGCCGCAGCCCGCGAAACGATGGATGGCGCAGCTGCCCGCTGCGTTTCGTCCACTCCAAGAACTCGACTTCACAGACCAGCTGCGGCCGCACGAAGCGCAGCTGCCAGGGCGGCAGCTCGCCGCCGTCGAACACATTGTTGGAGCAGGCCAGCGGCTCCAGGACCTCCCGTAAATGACGCAGGGTCGCGTCCGTCATGCCGGTGCCGACGCTACCGCCGTACACAAGCTTGCCCCCTTCGTAATACCCGACCAGCAGTCCGCCGATGCGCCCAGTGCGATTGCCCTCACCGGGAATCCAGCCCCCGATGACGAGCTCCTGGCGGTGCCGGCGCTTGACCTTGATCCACGCGCCCGACCTTTTGCCCGGCTCGTAGCGGCTGTTCAGCCGTTTGGCGACCACACCTTCCAGGCCGATGTGACAGCTGCTCTCATACAGTGCTGCGCCCTGCCCAATGCACATTGGGGGCGTGCTCCAGAAGTCGCCGTTAAGGTTCAGCGCATCGAGCTCTGAGCGGCGCTGAACGTACTTCTCGGGCAAGAGCGAACGGCCGTCCAGGTACAGCAGGTCGAATACCATCAGCATGATCGGGATGGGCTCGCGGCGGCTCGTGCGCTCGAGGCCCATGCGCTCCTGGAGAAGCTCGAAGCTTGGCAGCCCGTCTTCGCGCACGGCCACCAATTCGCCGTCAAGCACCGCGGGCCGGCCGCCGAGTGCGGGCGCCAGCGCCTGCAGCTCGGGCAGATGTCCGGTGAAGTCGCCGCCGTTGCGGCTGCTGACCCGCACCTTCCCCTTGTTCACAAATGCCAGCGCGCGGAAACCATCCCACTTCGGCTCGAACGCCCAGTCTTCGTCGTGTTCGGGCAGCTCGTGCGCCAGCTGAACCAGCATCGGCGCCAGTGCCCGTGGCATGGGGTCCGACGCCCGAACGTCGGCTGGCTTGCGTTGCACCTCGACCACCATGTGCGCGGCAACTATGGCATGTTTCGTCCGTACGAGATGGACACTCCCGCCGATGAGTCACCGCTGGTGCGGGGGGTTCTGGACCTGCTCGCGGCCAGTGGCGTGGAGCACCGGGTGCTGCAGCACGAGCCCGTGTTCACCAGTGAACAGGCGGCCCGGCGTTCGGGGCACGCCGCTGGAGGACGGCGCCAAGGCCCTCGTCTGCCATGCGGACAACCGCCTGATCCTGATCGTCGTGCCGGCCAATCTGCGACTGGATAGCAGAGCCTTCAAGGCGGCGTATGGCGTGAAGAACCTGCGGATGACATCGGCCGACGATGTCATCTCGGACGCGGCGTCGCCTCGCTTCGCGTGGCGGCCGCCCAGCGACGGATGTCCGCGGCGGTGAGCTGCCAGTCTGGACCCATCGGGAACCGCATCAGCACCTGGTCCATGAAATCGGCCGGGTCGAACGCATCGGCAGTCGGGCGGCCGAGCGCGTCCACAAGGAGTGTCCGAGCCAGCATGTAGGCGGCCCGGCTGGGCCGGCCCCAATCGAAGGAATCGAGCCGATCCGCGCGGTCGTGGAACTCCGTGACGTCGGCCTTGAGCACCTCCGGCGTACTGCCGTTGGAGGCCATCACCTTGAACTCGCCGCCGACCCCGATCCAGCCCCGATACCACCTGCTCTGCGGGTCCAACTAAGCCGCCTCCGGAAGGTGCTCGGACTCAAGCTCGACGATGGCAGCCGGGCCAAACTCCCCCACTTCGACAGCTTCGAGCAGCGCCTCATAGGCTGCCTTTGAGAACACCGCCCACGGGATAACGCCGATGCTCGCCAGCCGTAGATGCAGCACGTACAGCGGTTCCATGACGGGATAATACTGCACATATGTACAGTGTGCAATGCCGGGAACTGCGCCGCGTTTGTGTAGGCCGCCAATGTGGGTGGAGAATCAGTGCTGGGATGGAAAAGGCTGGCAAACCGGAGCGCGGCGCCCGCCGGCACGACTCGGCCGGGGTGTTGCTGTACCGGCGATCTGACAGCGGCCTGGAGGTGCTCCTCGTCCATCCTTCCGGCTGGTACAACAAGAAAGCGCCGTGGAGTCTGCCGAAGGGCTGGCCGGAGCACGGCGAATCGCTCGAGCAGGCGGCGGTTCGGGAAACACTGGAAGAGGCTGGCGTCGCCGTCGAGGCTGTGCTCACGCCGCTGGAATTTGTCACCTATAAGAACGGCAAACGCGTCCACGCTTTCTGCGCACCCTGTCCCGGCGATGCGCATCCAAGGTGCGCGTCGTGGGAAGTCGACCAGGTGGAGTTCGTGCCCATCGCTCAGGCCAGAGTACTGATTCACCCCGCTCAGCAAGCGTTCTTCGACCGCCTGGAGGAGCACCTTGCGAGCAGCCACGAACCTTCCGTTGAGGGTCTGACTCGGGCCTGACGACCTGCGCGCGAGTGAGGCGCCGACAGACGGCTGCGGCGAACCCTACAACAGCGAAGCCTGCAGCGACTCCGGCGCGCGCTGGCGCAGGCTCGGTCCCTCGTTGGCCACGCTATTGACGAGGCGCGAGACGGGAAACAGCTCCATGGCCGTGGGGTCCAGGGGGCTGAGGATCGGCACCAGTTCGCCAGCATCGGTGACATCGGCGTCGAGCCAGGTCTGTTCCTGGTCGCGCGTCAGAATCACCGGTTGGCGGTCGTGCAACTGGGCTACGAGCTCGTTGGGACCGGTCGTCAGAATCGCGCACGACACCAGCCACTGATCCCGCTCATCCTTGGTCGCCGTCCAGATGCCGGCGAAGGCAAAGGGCTCGCCGCCGCGCAGGGCGATCGAGTACGGCTGACCGGTCTTGCCATTGTTGTGCTGCCATTCGTAGAAGCCATCCGCCGGCACAGCGCAGCGGTTGTGCAGCAGCAGATGACGATAGGTCGGGCGGTCCAAGATGCCTTCAGTCTTGATGTTGATGGACCGCGGCTTGGACCGGTCCCGCAGCGCCCAGCCGGGCGTCAGGCCCCAGACCACGCTCTTGATCCCGCGCCGCCCACCGAGGCGCTTGGACGGTGCAACGGTCAGGACCGGCTGTGTCGGCGCGATGTTGTAGCGCGGGACCAGGATCTCGGGTGGCACATCGGGCAGCAGCTGAGCCTGGAAGCGGGTCTCGGTGAATTCCGGGCTCTCGTACCCGTAGCGGCCGCACACGACGGGGATTGTATGCCCCGCTCAGGCGGCGCTTGGGGTCACAGCGGGGCACCGCCGAAGGCGAACTCGTTCCCGTCCTCATCTCGATAGGCCACCTTTCGAACGCCATTGGCCAATGTTTCCTGCTCAGCGGGCCGGAGTCCGCGATCGGCAATCTGCGCCACCCGTGTGTCGAGGTCCTCGACGAACAGCAGGTGTCTGGCATGACCGGCATGCTCCGGCTTCAGCTCGAGGAACGCGAAACAGTGCTCGCCGAGCTGCCACACGGCCTCACCGTCGGTAGGGACGAATGAGGGGGCAGCGCCGAACAGCCGTTGGTACCAGGCCACGGCTGCGGCGTAGTCCTTGACCTGAATCCCGGCGAAGAGATCGGCCGACATGCTCGTTGGCGGTCCTAGTCCGCCCAGAGCTGGTTCAGCAGCGCGTCCACGGGCGTCCGGGCCACGGCCTCTGCCTCCAAGGCGTCGGAGTCCTGCTCGTCATAGACGACGTCTAGCTCGAAATGGGCCTTGACGGCAGGCGAGATGAACCGGGTGAGCTGGGCGTAGGAGTGCGCGTCACCCCGTCCGTGGCGCCGGTGGTAGTAGCGAAGCGGGAAGTACACGTGCAGCCAGTCCTTGGCGCGTGTCAGCGCCACGTAGAACAGCCGGCGCTCTTCATCGATTTCCTCCGCGCTGCCGGTGGCCATGTCGCTCGGGATGTTGCCGTCGGCCGCGTGGATAACGTGCACCACGTCCCACTCGCACCCCTTCGCCGAGTGAATGGTGGACAGGATCAGGTAGTCCTCCTCCAGCAGCGGCGGCCCGGCCAAATCGCTTGTCGAAGCCGGCGGATCGAGGGTCAGGTCGGTGATGAAGTCGCGCGTCGTACCGTATGTGCCGGCCAGCTGCTCCAGCTGTTCCAGGTCGCGAACGCGGACGGCGGCGTTGTCGTACGCGCGCTCGAACACCGGGTCGTAGAAGCGCCGCAGCCGCTCGACGCGCTGGGCCGGCCCGAGCGAACGTGCGTCGCGCAGTGCGTTCCGCAGCTCGTCCAGCTGTTTGGACGCCGCCACGGGCGCCTCAACCGGCTCCGCCAGGAAGCGGTCCAGCGCTCCGTTCGGCCGCGCCTCTCCCGGACTGTGCTGGCCGCGCAGCTGGCCCAATACCGCCTGGGCGTGGCGCGGCCCCATGCCGTCGAGCAACTGGAGGACGCGAAACCAAGCCAGGTCGTCGTCCGGGTTCTCAAGGATGCGCAGGAAGGCCAGCATGTCTTTGACGTGGGCAGCTTCGATGAACTTGAGGCCACCGTACTTCACGAAGGGCACGTTGCGACGGGTGAGTTCGACCTCCAGCAAGTCGCTGTGATGCCCGGTGCGGAACAGCACCGCCTGGTGGGTAAGCGGGATGCCCTGCTCGAGGTGCTCGACGACGCGATCGCAAACCACCTGCGCCTGCTGCGTCTCGTTGAGACAAGTCACCAGCCGCGGGCGCGCCTCGCCCGGCCGTCGAGACCACAGCTCCTTGTCGTACTGCTGGCGGGCCTCACCCATGACGGCGTTGGCCACCGCCAGGATAGGTGGCGTGGAGCGGTAGTTCTGCTCCAGCTTCACGATCTCGGCGCCCGGGAACCGCTCCGGGAAAGCCAGGATGTTCTTCACTGTCGCGGCGCGAAAGGAATAGATGGCCTGGGCGTCGTCGCCGACCACGGTGATGTTGCGGCTGCTCCGGCGGAGACTCGCCAGGATGTCGGCCTGCAGCGCGTTGGTGTCCTGGTACTCGTCGACGAGCACGTGGTCGAAGCTGCCGGCGATGAGCTCACCGGCCTGCGGCGCCTGCAGCAGCGCCTTCCAGAACAGCAGCAGGTCGTCGTAATCCAGCACCGCCTGCTCGCGTTTGCGTGCCAGGTACATCTGGAACACGCCGCGCATGTCGTCCAGGTCGTCGGCGCACCACGGGAACCACGTCTCCAGCACCTGCCCCAGCTTGATACTGGTGTTGACCGTGCGGCTGTAGATGGCGGCCAGTGTGTCCTTCTTGGGAAAGCGCCGCTTCGACTCCGACCACCCCTGTTCAGTGCGGATGAGGTTCATCAGGTCGGCGCAGTCCGATTGGTCGAGAACGGTGAAGTTCGGCGGCACCCCGACGGCATGGCCGTGCACCCGCAACAGCCGGTTGGCGACCGCGTGGAATGTCCCCCCCCACACCTTCGCCACCTGCGTTCGGCCGACCATCTGGCCGGCCCGGCCAAGCATTTCCTGCGCTGCACGGCGGCTGAAAGTGAGGAGCAGGATGCGCTCGGGCGGGACGCCCTGGTCGATCAGGTAAGCGACCCGCGCGGCCAGCGTCTTGGTCTTGCCGGTGCCAGCACCGGCGATAGCGAGCAGCGGACCATCGCCGTACGTCGCGGCGCGGTGCTGGGCCGGGTTCAAATCGGCCAGCACGAGCCTGCTCACGGGCTCAGGATAGAACATATGTACGAAAACGAGGCAGGCCGGCGCAGCGCACGCGCGCCGGTCCATGAGCCTTCCGGAGCTAAGCGGAGGTCAGTGCCGCCCGTTGGGAGCGACTGAGCGACGCCACCACCAGGTCATAGGAATCCTGAATCCAGTCGCGCAACTCGTCGTCGTCCACCGACCCGTCCAGCTCGATGCTGTTCCAATGGCGCTTGTCCAGGTGGTAGCCGGCCGTTACCGCGGGGTAGGTCTCGCGCAGGACCAGGCCAAGCGCGGGATCGCACTTCAGGCTTATGCGGGAATCGTGGGCGATCGCGAACATCTTGCCAGCCACCTTGAACACCAGCGCTCCAGGTCCGAAGGGGTAGCCCTCGGTCGCCCCCGGCAAGCTCCGACAGGTCCTCAGGGCAAAGTCCGCCTGCATCTTCTCGAGTCTAGGGCTCCCCAGTGGGTGACGTTTCACGCACAGCGCCGGTGATGGGGCTTCGAGCTGATCGAGAGCGAGGGTCTGACGGCCGAGCCGGCCTCAAGCAGCCGCGTGTTCAGCGCAGCAGGCTCGGGCCCGCTACGACAGCGGCAATCGCGCCGGCGCTGATCGCCGGCACGTACGGGAACTCCCGCCGGCCCAGACGCCACAGCACCACTGCCGCAACCGCGCCGAAGAGTGCGCCCCACGACGTAACCTGCAGGACGAACATCGCGCCGGTCCAGGCGCCTACCGCCGCCAGCAGGAGAGCATCTCCCGCGCCCATTCCGCCGAGGAAGACCAGCGGCGCGAACAGGAGACCGCCCACCGCGGCCCCGGCAAGGCTGCCAAACAGACCAGCTCCCCCGGCCAAGCCGGCCGCGGCAAAGCCGCTCACGATACCACCAAGGGTCAGCCAGGCCGGCACGCGGCGCCAGCGCAGGTCGTAGGCGGTGCCGATCAGCAGGATAAGCCCGGTCGCGGCGGGTGTCAGCCAGGCAGGGATCACGCGATAGCCTGCTGCTCGACAATCCTGTCGCCACCCATGGATTCGATCAGCGCGTGGAACAGCGCGATGGTCTCGTCCTCGGGCCGGCACAGGTCTGGATCTGGCTCCTTGCCGTCTTCGCTGAAGAGCTGATGCAGGGCCTCCTGCAACTGCTTGTGCTCGCGCAGCAGCGCCATGCGATCACCCATGGCCGCGTGGCAGCGATACAGGCTCCGAACGACGTCCTCGAGCGTTGGCTCTTCGCGGAGCAGGCCCTTCAACAGCGGAACGGCCAGCTCGGGATGGCCGGCGTCCAGCTGCAACCGGGCCAGCTCATTGGTGACGGCGTAGAAGTTCTCGCGATAGCGCTCCTCTTCCGAGACGCCGGTCTGGGAGCGGTCGAACATCCACTCGTACTCGCAGCCCGACAGCAGGTTGCCGCCGTACAGCGCGTGTGCGCGTGCGTAGGTGACCACCGCCTCGGACGGTGGCAAGGTTGGCGCCTTGCGGCACAGCTCCAGGAACTCGGCCAGGTCCGTGCTGACCTTGCGCGGATCGAGCGCGCAGCCTCCGTTGTGATCTACCAGCAGCACGTCCTGACCCAACTCTGGCACCTGGCTGGCCAGGCGATTCCGTAAGCGCGAGGCCGCGATGTAGAACGGGTTGAGCGCCTCTTGCGGCGTGCGTTTGGGCCACAGCGTGGCCAGCACTTCTTCCGTACTGGCGGTGTAGCCGGGACGTGTAGCCAGGTAGGCGAGCAGCTCCCAGGGCTTGGCGCCTTTCGGCCCGGGCAACACCTCGCGCTCGCCGAACAGCACGCGCATGGGGCCAAGACAGCGGACGCGCAGCTGCGTATCCGTGCCGAACGACAGCGGCAGCGGCACCTGCTCGATGGCCTCGACCTGCGCGTCCTGCTCCTCAGCAGCGTCCGCTATGTCAGCTGGGGCCTCGCCAAGGACCACCACATCCGGCTCGGGCCAGTCCACAACCGGCTCGTCAAGCGTGATCTCAACGCGTAGGACGGCTTGTGGCTCCGCCGCAGCAGTCTCGGGCTCACGCGAAACATCAGCGCTCGCTTGCTCGGCGGCCAATGGAGGTGGGGCAGCCGGCTCATAGGCGGCACGCATCAGCTCCGTCAGCTCCTGCAGGTGGTCATCCGCCACGCGGAACAGCCGCAGCCGCAGTCCGCGCCGGCCGCTCACCCGGACCAGGGCGTCGCCGCCGCCCCGCAGCTCGGCAGCGTCAGGCTGGCCCAACAGGCGGATGCTGTGGTCTTCATCCAGCATCTGCAAGGCTGCGCGGGTGTCGAACTGCGTCAGCAGCTCTTCGGGAATGTCCTCGGAGCGCTGCGTAGCGGCGATCACACGCAGGCCGTACGTCGCACCCTCCGCCAGAATCGACTCCACCAGGCCCTCGGCACCCGCACACTCCTGCAGCTCCGACAGCACCAGCGCGATCTCCGGCCGGGCAGGATTTGGCGTCTCCAGCCGGCCCGCGCTGATCCGGCGTTCGTGCAGCTCGCCGCGCAGCCAGTCGAGTGCCTCGGCCAGGCGCTCGTCGCTGCTCTCCAGCAGGCCAAAGCGCTGGTGCGGCAACTGGCCGAAGGCGGCAGGTAGCACACGGTGGCTGCCGATAGTCAGCAGCTGAAGGTCGGCCGGCCGCTTGCGGCAAGCCAGCGCGGCCACCAGACCGGTCAGCGCCACCTCTGCTCCGCCGCCGGGCAGGCCGGCGATGAGGACGTGCCCGAGCTGGTCCCAGCTGGCGTACAGTGTCCCGCGCTGTGCCGTCAGCCCCAGACCGATCAGCGGCGGGCCGTCTGATTCGCCGCGATCCAGCGCGGCCAGGTTCGACCGTTTGAGGCCGGTCAGCTGCAGCAGGACGTCCCGGTCGGCCGTGACGGAGCAGCGCGCGTTGCAGCCCAGACGCCGCTGGATGTCGGGCACGGCCTTTGCCAGCGAGGCCTGGTCCAGCAGCGAAGCTTCGAGCGTCAGGTCCAGACTCGCCCGTCCGTGGTTGGCGGTCACGATGGATACTGCGTCCAAACCCTTGTCGCGCAGCACCTGGGACAGGGCCCGGGCGGCCAGCACGGCGGTGTCGGTTTCGCCGCTGTGCAGCCGGTGGCTGAACGCTCTGGACAGCTCGGCCTCGGCGAAGCCCTCGCCGCCATCGCCGCTGTCAGCCTCGGCGGGCAATGGCGGCGGCTCCTGCAAACTGCGCCGGAACCGGCGCCTTACAAGCAGTGTTCCCGCACCAGCCAGTGCTGCGGCCGCCGCGGCTTCGGCCAGCACCTTCGGGATGTCCGTCGAAGGGCCCGGCGCAGCGGTCGCCGGCTCGGCTGGCGCCGATTGCAATGGTTCCGAAACCACGGGAGTCACGGGCGGCGCTTCCACCGAAGGCGCCTCAACAGCAGGGCTCGGCGGCTCGACCACGAGCTGTGGCACCGGAGCTGGAGGGGCGTCGACCGGCGGCGCGGCCGGCGCCTTGATGGGCAGCGTCAGCGGCAGCCCCGACCAGATGACGTCGGGGCCAAGGAGTACGCGGCCGTCCGGCATGCGGGCTTTGCCCCTATTCAGCTGGTAGATCTCGCCCCAGCGGTTGGGGTCGCCGAGCAGACGGGCGGAGATGCCGCTCAGACCCTGCCAGTCATCTGGTTGGACGACGTAGCGCACCTGGTCCTGATCAACCTGGATCGCCGCGCTGGGTAGCGGAATACGGAGCTTCCAGCCCTCGCGGATCACGCCGGCCTCGGTGAACTTCTGGCCGTCCGCCATCTGGTGGCCCTGGTTGGCCGACAGCAGCTGCCGGTACTCCTCCCCATCGCCGTAGAAGCGCCGGGCGATGTCCCACAGCGTGTCGTTCTTCTGGACGGTGTACTCGATGTCGCTCGACTCGACCGGCTGATCCGGGACAGCCTGCGCGACACTCTGGGTCGAGACGGTCACGGCCGCCGGCGTGGCGGCCGACTGAGCCAGCGCCGGGGCGGCACGCAGGCCGGCGTTCAGGATGATGCTGGCCAGAAATGCTCCCTCTACCAGGCGGCGAACTGCCGGGAGGGTCACCCGCGCCAGGCACGCCCGCAGCGACGCCACATGGCGGTTACCCGGCGCCAGCGCGGCGGCCAGGCTCGCAATCGAGTAGAGCGCCAGGCTGGCGGCGAGGTAGAACCACGCCGCCCACGCGGCGAGCCCCACTATATAAAGGAAGGCACCCGCCGAGAGGCTCGTGCCTTGCAGGCCCACTTCTATGGCGTCGAGGCTCGGGCGCGAGCCGGGCAGGTGCGGCCAACCGACCCAGGCGTGCAGCGCCCAAGCCGTGCCGATCAGCACGGCCACAAGGCCGGCCAGCTGCAGCCGATCCTTCCATTTCGAGGTGCGTGCTTCTGTGCGCATGGTGCTTTCCTCCATCAGGCTCAGTGCTGCGTCAGGACCGGCTGCAGCTCCTGAACCCGAAAGTCGTTCTCCCAGGTGTGGCGGATGGGCGGCAGGGGCTGCGGCCCACCGCCGTTGACCCGGAATTCCGCGGCGAACTCGATGCTCAAGCGGACCGCGAAGCCATTGGGAAATGGCAGCGATGAGAATTCGTACTTGTGCTGCACGTCCGACTGGTCCGGGTAGCGCTTGCCCAGGGAGTGGGTCTCAATGGCGGTGCCGTCGCCGAAGTCCCAGTCGTACTTCGTCGGCCAGATCCGCACGGTGACCGTGAAGCTGGTCGGTGGCAGTCCGGGCGCCGGCGGCGGAAAGGTGACCGTTCGAGACTGGCTGACGTCGTGGCCGTCGTAGCCATCCACCCAGAACCAGCCCGGCAGCGCGACCATGCCCAAATCGGGGTTCATGCGCACCACGACCGGCGGCAGGGGAATGTGTGCCAGCACGTCCAGCGCAACCATTCGTGGGTCGTGGCTGCCACCGTCACCTTGCGGCATCTGGTTGTCGATCGGCTGCGGCTGGTTCATCATGACCGGCCCCGGCGACATGTCTGGCAGCCAGACGACACCCTGGAATTGGTCGTTGACCGTCAGGATCCAGGGCGTCTGCTGCGAATGCTGCTGCGACTCCTGCTGCCAGGAGACCTGTGATCCGAAACCGATGAGCGGCGGGCTCAGGTCGGTCCGAGTGCCATCGGGATCGACGCGGTGCATGCCTGCTTCATCCGTCCACGCGTGAATGACCGGCTGGCTCGGCTGATCTGGCGGAGCCGCTGCGGGCGCGGCTGGGGCAGGCGCAGGATTAGCCGGCGGCGCGGGCGCAGGTGCGCGGCTCGGCTGATCGTCGGCGGGAACGGTTTGACGGCCGGTGATGTGGACGTCAACGCCGTTTGAGTTGGATTGGACGCGAGCTTCAAACCTCGTGGTGGGCTTGTCCCCATCCAAAGAGGCGTGTCCTTCGTCGGATCCAGCGTACGCATCTGGACAGCCCAAGCACAGGAGCAGACTTGCCGTCAGGAAGCCGCTGGCGAAAACCGCGCTAAGTGTGTTGCGCCCCATCGATTACTTTCCACGAGCCATCAATCTTCTGGAGCTCGTACGAAATCTTCTCGGTGACGGCAGGGCTGGAGGTGGGGAGTACCTGGTTTGTTGCAACATCCACGAACAGGCTGCGATTCAGGTATTCGTCGTAAATGACGGCCTTGTCCGGGCTCTCGCTCGCGAAAAGGTACCGGTGGTCGATATCGACCTTTACCGCCCGGCCCTTCGCCTGCAAGTCCTTGATCTGCTGAGACATCCTTTCCAGCTCAGCACCTGCCATGACTTCGGCTAGATGCGAAGTGTCGAGGTTCAAATAGGCCGCCGCCCGGACATCCCAGTAGTGCAGGTACGCCTGCTCTATCTCTCTTTCCAACGGGCTGGACGCCACTCGGAAGCTCGGCGCCGGAGACGCCGCGACCGAAGTCACGGCCGCCGGTGACGCCGCGGTCACCGCTGCTGGCACGGCCACATCGGCGGGTGCTGTCGTACGTGGTGAGGGCGCAGCCACCGATCGCGCGGGCTCGGTGCCGACCTGCCCGCGAAAGTGCTGACTGGCGAACCAGCCGCCGACCAGCAGCGCAGCGACGACGCCCACCAGCAGCGCCGCCACTAGTGGATAGCGTGGACTACCGCCAGGAGACGCGTTGATGTTCATGGCTGCTTGTTCCCTCGCTCAATTCCGAAGCGCACTTCGGCCGGTGCGATGGCCGTCAGGTGCACCGTCTTTATGCCAGCTATCTGCATGAAGCTGGTGGGCACGTCGCGCTCGACCTTGACCGTCACCCGCTGTCCGTCGGCGGTTATGGTGCCCTTCAGGTCGCTTCCCTCGCCGGCGACGGACTGCGCGGCGACGTCGCGGGCCGCGTTCTGGTCGAGCGCCACGGTTGCGCCGTTGGTCTGCCTGTACACGTTCTGATCGATCTGCATCGCGCCAGCACGCGCGGCCGCGTCGGCGATGTTCTGCAGGTTCCGCTGGCCGTCGAACATCACACCGCCGTCGACCGTCAGACCGACCACGATCAGGAGAAAGGGCAGCATGGCCGCCGTCCAGACCATGGCGTAGCCACGCTCAAGCCGGGAGATCAGGCCTCTCACGAGTGCGACTCCGGCCAGCGGCTGCGGTAAAGGTCGACCCGCTCGGAGTGCGTGGACTGCACCACGAACTGCGTCCAGTTCAGGAAAGGCAGGTCCGTCAGCCGGATGGTGTAGCGCGCCTGGGCTGTGACCTGGCTGCCGCGGTCCATCGAGCCGGGGTCCAGCGTCACCTGCAGCAGGCCCGGCTCGAGCTGGTAGCCGGCGGCGACCTGCTGCGCGCGATCCGAGCCCCACGATCGGGCCTGGTCGGGGTTGTTGGCCAGGGCGGCCGCGCGGGCCGTCTCGCGGGCCACACCGGATACGGCCATCTCGGCCTGGGTCAGCCGGCCCACGCCGACGATGCCGAACACCAGCGTCAGCAGCATCGGGATGACGATCACCGTCTCTATCAGCACCGAGCCGCGCTCGACCGCCGCCAGCCGCCCTGCCATGCGGCGCCGGCTAACGTGCGGGCCCCACACGGAAGTGCTCCTTGCTCATGACCGCCCGCGCATCCAGCGGCAGCGTGGCGTCGGCCACCCAGGGGATGAGCAGCCGCAAGTGCCCGGTGGCCTGGATGGCGATCTCGTCCTGGCCGTCCAGCCCCTGCACGTTGACATTGGTCGCCGTCTGCCCGATGCCGGCCTGCAGCAGCTCGTTGGTGTGATTGACGCCGTCCTGCAGCGTGCCGTCGGCCGAGGCCGCCACGCGTGCGCCGTCCTGGACCGCGCCGGTGAACACGTTCTGGGCGTGGTAGTAGACGGCGAACTGCACCAGGCCGATGGTGACCATCAGCACGATGGGCAGGCTGAGCGCGCTCTCGATCATGGCCGAGCCGCGGGTCAGCCGGCCGCCAAGCGCGGCGAGCCACCGCCCCTCCAGCGGACGCATGGTCTGTCCTACGCGTGCGGCAGATGGCCCAGGATGCCCTGGAAGACGCCCACGATGCCGCCGCCCAGCGCCTGGACCGCGGCCATGGCCACCATGGCGATCAGGGCCGCGATGATGGCGTACTCGATCATCACCGCCGCCCGCTGGTGCGTGTTCAGCCGCCGCCCGGCCCAGACCAGGGCCCCCGCCAGCCTCCCGCCGCTATGTCTCACTGCCAGCCACATACCTGCCTCCTTTCTTGCCTGTGGCACCCGAGACTGCCTGCCATGTTTCGAGCTCCCTCACCGGCCGCCGATGTGCATCAGCACCAGGGTGGCCGG
>JAJPGV010000049.1 GCA_021325635.1 Chloroflexota bacterium | reverse complement strand
ATCCTCGGGTTCGCACACGCCATTGGCTTCCGACCTGCTTCGCCCTCACCCGCCCACCTATTTTCATCCCTGATGGTGCCCCGCCGGGGCATCGGTACTAATCCCGAAAAACTCCTACACCCGTGGCACGGCCCAATTGTCCCAGCATGTGCAATCCGATGCTGGGGCAGGGCTTCACATGGCCTCGCCTGGGTGGAGCGTTTCCCATCTAAGGAGAAGGTCGCGACCGGGGTCATAGCCGCAGCCGAGTCCTGCCCGCCGCGGCCCCCAACGTCATTCCGTGCTCAGCGGCGAATTTGATGCCAGGGAGAAGGTGCGAGCACATTTCCCAACATGATTCATCGGTCGCTGAGAAGAATGGTGGCGGTAGTGATAGCCCGCCTGAGCGTTAGGACAAACAAAACGGCCCTCGCGGACGCTTACAGAAACTTAGAGCGGAAGACGAGATTCGAACTCGCCACCTTCTCCTTGGCAAGGACAAGGTCACGGGAAGCGTGAATTTCCGCGAACCGGGCAGAAACTCGAACCTGGGAGCCGTTCTTGGGATTCCCAGGCAGGTGAGGCCATTCTAGCCCGATTTTTGCCTGGCGGGCAAGTTTTTGCGAGTTTCCGGCGTCGGCTTGCCTGGCGGACAAGCCGCTCCGCATCGCACCGAGGCAAGCATCCTCCGGAAGGTGGACGATTGGCGTCGCTCAACATGGCGCACTACTGCGCGCCAGCAAATGGGCAATCCCGTGAACTCCGTATCACCCACTCGTCCAGTGGCGGTGGGTCCAGGACATCCGACAGTGCCATTCGTGGGTGAGTGGCGATAGACAGGAACTCAACGACAGTCAAGTATTCGATGCCACCAAACACATGCCTCCGGCATTCGTGCGTCTTCTCGGCCATCGCATGGGGTCCGACAACGGCAGGAGGAAAATCCTTCAGGTTGTGGCTGATAACGAAACTCGCGCCCAAGGTGTCTCGGGCCCGAACCGCCGTCCACCAGATGTGATCGTCTTGGCGATCTCGAAGTTCCGGCCAAGGTGCAGGTCGCTCGCCTTCCATTCGGAGGGACACGAATTCCATCACGTCCACGAGGTAGTTGAGCATCCTGTTCGCTTGCACTTGAACGTCGGCATATGAAAGCCCCTCGCTAAGCGACTTCCAGGTCAGCACGCGCCACGTCTCGGCAATAATGCCTTCGGACCAGACTGGCCGAAAGAGGCCCCAAGCAGCGAGCCGCGACAACAGGAGACGCGACCAGCGCGACACCAGGACGCTGCTATCAGTAACCGCTACGCCGGGTTCGGCTTGGACTACTGCCAGAAGCGTTGAATCAGCCGCGCCGCCAGGGCTTCGGTCCCCGAGCGCGGCTGATATCGGCTAGTTCGTCCGCTGAAAGAGCTCCCTCTGGACCACCGCCGATCACTTCAGTGAGCTGGGCATGCCGCATGACATCCGCACGCCACACTTTCACCCGGCCGTTTGGGTCCTTCCGGCTCCGTAAGAAACCGAGCTGTGCCCAGCGCTTCACGGTATTTTCGGAACCGAGGCTGAGGAGCCGTCTCGCCTCCGTGGTGCCGATCCACTGCTTTTCGTCGGCTCGCGATTTCTCTCGGCTCCCTCGGGCTTGCTTTGGAATGACGGCCATAACGTTCATATCCAAGTGTAGCGAACCGTCAATTCTGTCAGAATTGTCACACGGTGGTCCGGCTTATTAGCGATCGAGCGGGTGAACTCATGGCTAGCAGGCAGCGAGCCGCTCTCAAGGACGCGCTCGACACCATCCTCGTCCTGAGAGAAGAGAACCAGCGGCTTCGGGAGGAACTTGCCGCCCTTAAGGGTGAGGGCGCTCGACGGTCGAAGGCCGAGAAGGAATCCAATGCGCTCCCGGGCCACGATGCGGGCGTCGATGCCACTTCTTCGCCGGAACTCAAGCTGGCGCTGTTCCGTGGACTCTTTCGAGGACGCGAAGATGTCTACGCGTCGCGTTGGGAAACATCAGATGGCCGAGGCGGCTACTCGCCTGCGCTGCGCCAGGGCGTCCCGCGCGGACGCGGTGTCGCACACGAGGCGAGCGATTACCTGCCGTTAACCCCAGCAGTGGTGAGGAGTCACCTGACCGGCAACGTGACAATCGGCGTCTACCCGCTGCTGCAGGATGACACGTGCTGGTTCCTCGCTATCGACTTCGACAAGGCCAGCTGGCGTGAAGACGCTTTGGCCGCAATGAGTGTCTGCCGCGAGCGCGGCATTCCGGGCGCTTTGGAGCGATCTCGATCAGGTGAAGGCGCCCACTTGTGGGTGTTCTTCACCATGCCGGTTGCGGCCTACCTGGCCCGTAATCTCGGCAGCGCGATGCTGACGCACGCCCTCGACCGTCGCTATCAAATTGGCCTCGATTCGTACGACCGCCTATTTCCCAGCCAAGACACGCTGCCCAAAGGAGGATTCGGCAACCTGATCGCCCTGCCACTGCAGCGGCAAAGCCGTGAGCAAGGCAACACGGTCTTCCTCGATGACGACCTTGAGCCTTATAGCGATCAGTGGCGCTTCTTGGCTTCTGTGAGGAAGTTAAGTCCCCCCGAGGCGGAATCGATCGTCAGGCGTACTGCTCGCGCGGGCCGCATCATCGCCGTTGACCAGTGGATCGAAACCGACGACGAGTCGGAGCCCTGGAACCTTCCGCCCTCGCGGCGCAAGGCGGAGGCACCGATTCCTGGCCCTCTCCCTGATGCCCTGACCGTCGTCGCGGCCAATCGGTTGTTCATAGCCACGAACGGCCTGTCGCCAGTAGTGATCAATCGTCTCCGGCGTTTGGGAGCCTTCCAGAACCCCGAGTTCTACCGCGCGCAGCGAATGCGGCTATCGACCTTTGGCAAACCGCGGCTGATTGATTGCTCCGAGGACTTTCCCGACCACCTGGCGCTCCCCAGAGGCTGCCTGTCCGATCTTCTCCGACTCGCTGGCGGGAATGGCATGCATGCAGTCGTTGATGATCAACGTCAGCCGGGAACACCAATCACTGTCCCGTTCAAGGCTGAGCTCATGGGCAAGCAGCAAGAGGCCGCTGAGGCGATGTTGAACCATGACACTGGCGTCTTGTCGGCTCCGACTGCATTCGGCAAAACCGTGATTGCGGCCTGGCTCATCGCGCATCGCGGGGTGAGCACTCTGGTGCTGGTGCACCGCCAGCATCTGCTTGACCAGTGGCGGGAACGACTGGCCGCGTTTCTTGATCTGGCACCTAAGGCAATCGGTCAATTCGGCGCTGGCAAGCGGCGCCCGACGGGCATCGTCGACATCGCGCTGCTTCAGAGCCTCAGCCACCGTGGTGAGGTTCGTGACCTGGTGTCAGGTTATGGCCAGGTCATCGTCGATGAGTGCCATCATGTCCCCGCCTTCAGCTTTGAGAAGGTGATGCGGGAGGTGCATGCTCGTTTTGTTGTCGGCCTCACTGCGACGCCGGTTCGCAAGGATGGCCATCACCCGATCATCGCCATGCAGTGCGGCCCGGTCCGTTTCAGGATGCATCCAAAGGAACACGCGGCGCTGCGGCCGTTTGAGCACGAGGTGATCGTCAGGCAAACGGATTTCACGCTGCCCGACGGCCATGATGCGGGCATTCAGGACATTTATTCGCGCTTAGGAGCTGATGAGGCACGGACAGCACTGGTGCTAAGAGACGTGCTCGCCGCGATTCAGGCCGGACGATCTCCCCTGATCTTGACCGAGCGGACCGACCACCTCGAGAAATTGGCAGCAGCTATCGCGGGTCAGGTGGCGAATGTGGTTGTGCTGCGCGGGGGCCTGGCAAGCAGGGAGCGACAGAAGCGACTTGCACTACTTGCGGCGATCCCGGATGACCAACCTCGAGTATTGATTGCGACTGGCCGCTATATCGGGGAGGGATTCGATGATGCTCGCCTGGACACGCTGTTCTTGACGCTGCCAGTGTCGTGGCGCGGGACGGTCCAACAGTATGCTGGCCGGCTGCACCGCTTGCATCCGAGCAAACAAGTTGTGCAGATATTCGATTACGCGGACAGCAACGTTCCCATGTTGCTCCGTATGCACGAGAAACGGCTCAAGGGTTATCAGGACATCGGCTACTCCATCACGAGCCAAAGTCCGGGATGGTGAGCGCGGGCAAATCATTCGCCTCCTCGTCGGCGGAGAGGTCTTGCCTGGGCGGCAACTCCCCGGTGGCCCGCCTCCACTTTTGCCCGCCAGGCAAAATTCAGGGGCCTTCAGCATTCAGCCGGTGGTTGGACGTCAGTCAGAAAGAGTAGACCGTCTCCAGATTGGGGAGATGGTCGCGAGCCAGCACAAATTCCAAGACGCAACGGAGCAGGCTCTCGGCGAAGCTGCCCGTTTCGTGCTCAGGATCGAAATTCACGCCAGGGAGAAATACGCGGGCGCAATTATTTATGCGATTAATCAGCGAACGAGAATGAGTGCAGCGGAATTAATAAGCTGCCTACGCTCCGGTAGCTAACAAAACCCGGCCAATCTGGCCGGTTTCCGGGTCATTTGAGCGGAAGACGAGATTCGAACTCGCGACCTTCTCCTTGGCAAGGAGATCGGTGCGATCCGCGTTTTCCGCCAAATTCGGTCTGATGGCGCTATTAGGGAGACGCTCGCGCGACTGACCCGATAGTGCACCCATTTTAACGCCCATCAGGCAGCACTTCCGACCTCTCCCTGAGAAACGCTGCCCATCTGGCAGCGTTCGTCGAGCTCAGGGCTGTCACGGTAGGGTCCGCGCTTGGCCTCCGCTCTGAAGGTTTCGGTCTTCGGATCATTCAGGGTCACCTGCTTCCGTAACATACCTACGGAATAAGGTGACCAAGATACGCGAATACGGAGATATGTCACATATTGCCGTAGTACAGTTACGGTTATGGGTGACACAAGCCCCCAGATAGCCCGAGATGATCAACTCTTCAGCCTTGCTGAATCGCAAGCGGGCTATTTCACCTCCAAGCAAGCGCATGACGTCGGATTCAGCGACGACCTGATTCAGTATTACCTCCGGTCCGGCAAGTTCCTCCGGCAGCGGCGAGGTCTGTATCGCCTCCGGCATTACCCCAGCTCGACGCATGAGGACGTCATGGCAGCATGGCTGGCTGTTCCGGGATCGGTTGTGTCCCACGACACCGCTCTCGTCCTTCACGACATCACCGACCTGATTCCCTCCCGGATACATCTGACGGTGCCTCGCTCTAAACGCAACCTTCCCCGTATTTCAGGGGTGCGTATCCATACGTCATCGGAGCCACCTAACAGCAAGGATGTGGTGGTGCGTGAGGGAATGCGCATCACATCTATCTCGCGGACCATCGTCGACCTGATGGTGGCGAATGAGGTCGCGCCGGAGCACATTGAACATGCGATCCGGCAAGCCCTTGGTTCACACCTCACTGGCTTCGCCGAACTGGAGGAAGTAGCTAAGCGGCGTCACCTTCCACTCTCTCGGCTTGAGTCAGCCAGTGGAAGCCAAAAAACGGTGCCGGCCTGAGATACCAAAGCGCCCCCGCCTTTCGCCAGGCACTCGAAACTCGGCTCAAAGCGGAAGCCGCTGACCAAGGCATACCCCTCGACCGCCTACGAAAGATGGTGGTCTTCGAGCGAGTTCTCGCAAGACTCGTGTCCGTTGCTCCGGGACGTTGGCTGCTGAAGGGCGGTGTCGCGCTTGAGTACCGCCTGGGATACCGTGCCCGCACCACTCGTGACATTGATCTCGGCCGCAACGATACGGAGGAAGCGGCGATCGGTGATCTGTGGGCTGCCCAGGCGTATGACGCGGGTGACTATTTTGTATTCGACGTCAGGAGGACCGAACAGTTCGACGCCGCGGACGACGTGGATGGAGCGGTGCGCTTTCACATCGATGCGGAGCTTGCTGGGCGACGATTCGACTCGGTGATTCTGGACATTGGTTTTGGGGACGCTGAACTGTTCGAACCGGCGCGCTTGACGCCGCCACCATTGCTGGCTTTCGCCGACATCAGGCCGCCCGAAATTCCCGTCTTGCCCGTCGAACTGCACGTTGCTGAGAAGGTGCACGCATACACACGTCTCTATCAGACAGGACCGAGCACCAGGGTTAAGGATTTGATTGACCTTGTCCTACTGCTGGAGACTGAACCCTTCGTTGCTTCGCGTCTGAGGGAGGCGCTTGAGGGCACGTTTAGTGTCCGGGGAACGCATGAGCTCCCCAACTCCTTTCCCGCCCCGCCTGAGCGATGGCGACGGCCGTATAACCAGCTCGCCACTGATGTGGGACTCGATCGCGACCTCGACGCGGCCCACCATCGGGCAGCCCTCTTCCTCGATCCCGTGCTTACGGGAGAAGTAACAGACGGAACGTGGGACCCCAGCGCTGAGACCTGGCAGACGTGACAGAGCGTCGGCGGTCATTGCACGGTGCGCTGGGCTCTGTGAATCGAGCGACGGCCGGCCGCGTCACCACGTCTCATCGTCTTGCTCCAGCTCTGCAGCATCGGTCAGAGCCTCGATCATGTCCAAGGCAGGATCGCCCGGGGGATTCTGAAAGAGGCTGACCTGAGCCATCAGGAGGAGCATCTCAACCGGACTTAGGTTGCACACTTTCGCGAGCTGAGCGCGAAGATCGATTCCCAGAGCGACGCATTCATCCAGGACCTTGACCAGGCTGCGGCGAAACTCCTCGAGATTCCCGGTTGCGTCGACCATCTGGGCAAACGCTGCGATCTCTAACCGCTTGAAAGTGGTCACGGCTTACTCTCCCTCCTGCTGTCGAGGTTCATCGGACCAGCGGGGCGTAGCCGGCGGACAGCAGCAGTTCGTCGGTCTCGATGACCGACAGCCGTAGGGCGATCGCCAGCCGCAGAACGGTGTCCCGGCTCGGATGACGCTCCTCCCGCTGGCGTCGATAGTTGAGCCGCGGGTTGAGGAGGTCGACATCCCAGTTGACTAGTCGGGAGACAAATGGGTTGGTGAGGTACGCCTCCGCAGCCAGTTGGCGCACACTCATTGCCGCGCGTTCTCGAAAGCGATTCAAGCATTCCGAGAACGTCTCCTCGTCCAGCGGTCGAACCTCTTGCTCCAATGACGGCCTAATGGCTGGGTAACTCGCCCGTAGTACTGCAGATCCGGCGCTAGAGCTCATGGTCGGTGGGCCTCGATGTAGGCGGACTGGCAACGAAAGCCGCTGCCTGGTTTCGACTGGACATGCCGTTGGTCTCTCCAAATTGGATTTGGAGGTCAACGTAGAGGTCAGGGCGTGACGAGAACGTGACATGGCCGTGACGTCACATACCACCTAGGAACGTGACGCCGGGTTACCAAGGCGGATCAGGCTGACGGACGATCATCGCGGCAATGCCGTAACAGTTACAGGGAGCCTCGGTGCACTGCTCCGTCGGCGGCGCGTGGAACAACTGCTTCCCGGCGACTTGCGTTGCAGGGCTGGTTACACTATTTGCGCATGCATGCAAATCTTGAAATAAAGTTGCCGTCGGTCGAGCAGGTACAAGTCGCCGCGGAGACCTTCCAGATGCTGAGCGATCCGACCCGCATCCGACTGCTGTCGGCACTTGCCCAGGGCGAGCAGTCGGTGTCCTGCTTGGCCGAGATCATTGGCGCCAACACCGCGGCGGTGTCGCAGCATCTGTCGAAGCTGCGCCTGGCCGGCATTGTCCGGCAACGGCGCGAAGGGACCTTCATCTTCTACACACTGCATGACGTTCATGCAGGCCAGCTGTTGACTGAAGCGCTTCGCCACGCCGACCACCTGACGCGTGGGTTGCCGGATCACGGTCCGACCCGCGATGGAGAGCTGCACGATGTCCTGCAACACAGCTGATTCCGCGCGGGATCGCGAGCACAGACGCCAAGCGAACCGGGCCCTGGCAGTGTCTGCCGCAGGACTGGCCCTGGCGGGTGGCCTGGAGCTGATGCTGGCGCTATTCACTGGATCGGTCGCGCTCCTCGGCGACGCACTGCACAACCTATCTGACGTGTCGACGTCGCTCGCGGTGTTCGCTGGTCTGAAGGTCTCTCAGGGGAGGCCCAACCGGCATTTCCCCTATGGGTTGGAGCGCGCCGAAGATATTGCGGGGCTAGGTGTCGCGCTGGTGATCTGGTCGAGCGCGATCTTTGCCGGCTACCAAAGCTACGGCAAGCTCGTGTCGCACGCCGGGACGAGCCACGTGCTGGCAGGGATGGCGGGCGCGGCACTGGGCATTCTTGGCAACCAGCTGGTGGCTCGATACAAAGCCGTCGTCGGGCGGCGTATCAACTCCGTCACCCTGCTCGCCGATGCCAAGCATTCCTGGCTGGATGCCGTCTCGTCAGGGGGCGCGCTGCTGGGTCTAGTGCTCGTCGCGTTGGGCTATCCGCTGGGCGATCCGGTCGCTGGATTTGCCGTCACCCTGTTCATCGTGCATGTCGGCTATGAGGTAACCAAAGACGTCCTGGAGCACCTGCTGGATGGCGTGGACCCATCTCGTCTGGAGGTGGCCGAGCAGGCGGCGAAATCAATTGACGGCGTCCAGGTAGCCGTGGCACGCGGTCGCTGGATGGGGCGTTCCCTGGTCATGGAAATCGAAGGTGGCCTTGCCGACGACGTGTCAGTGCGCGATGCCGAAGAGATTGGCCACTCGGTCAAACACGCCGTGCTGGCGCAGCTTGACGAAGTGCGTGACGTTCACTGGAGTGCCCGCCCGCACAGACTTGTCGAGGTTTCTCCTGGGCCGTCCCCTGAAGCTGCGGCGTAGATTGTCGTCAGCCCGGAAGGCGGGCTTTGCCGCAGAAACCGTTTACTTGAGCAAGTTCTCGAGCGCCGATTCGGCGCTGTGAAGCTGGCCAAGCACGTTTGATACGTCGCGTGCGCTTATCACGGGCTCTCCTGTAAGGCGCTCCTCAATCCACCGCTTCATCAGCGTCTGATAGCCTCTAACGCCCTGCCGGCGTGCCTGGTCCTTGAGCGACGCAACCATGGAGGCGGGCATCCGAAGGGTCACTGGAATAGTGGCCTCCGCGAGGCCTTGCTCCGATTCCGCCAGCTGCTTTGCCAGTTCGGCAGCAGGCGTGCGCGGCACCTTGAGGCTCCCCCGCCGCAACGTTCCGGCTTTGCGAGCAGCACGGATCTCAGTGAGCATCTCCTCGTCGGTCTGTTCCTCGTATGCTGCGCTGTCCACGGTCCTAGCCTTCTCGGTCATAACCCGCCTCCTCTTGAACGCGGTTCAGCAGCCGATGCCTGATCTGATAGGCCGTTGTCACGCGGATGCCATCCGATTGCTGTTCGTAGATGACGCGCATCGCTCTCCCGGCCGAGGTCGCGCCATACGCGCTTAAGCGTTGGGAATGGGAAGGCACATGGATGGTGTGGTCGTCCAGCAACACGTCCTCACACTCCTGTGGCGTAACCCCGTGGCGCGCGATGTGAAGGATGTTCTCAGCATCCCAGATGAACCGCACGCTCATCTAAATGTACATATAACTCATGTTGTGATCAATACATCGTAGGCGTGGTAGCTGGTACCCCGAGGCGGATTGCAGGCGTCAGATCCCTGGAACTGGGTACGAAAGCACTCAGCTCGCGCGGGGCAGAGCTGCTTCGGTCCTGGTCTGCTCGACGCTGCCGCGAATGTCGCGGAGGTCCACAAAGTGTCGGCCCGCGATTTCACGTAGCTCGCGGGCCATGGTGCCTGCCGTGGAAATGACGAGAAATTGCTTGCCCCGCGTGCGCAGCAGCTCCAGCGGCCGGCGGAAGTCGCCGTCGCCGCTAACGAGCACAGCCATGTCGAATGCTTCGAGCATGGTGAACATGTCCAGCACGATTTCCACGTCCAGGTTCGCTTTGAACGACGTCTCGCCACTGTGGTGGACGAGCGCTTTCGCGGGTTTGGTGACGACCGAAAAGCCGAGATGCGGCAGTGCGTGCAGGAACGCGGCGAACCTGACCTCGACCGGCTCAATTACGCCGGTGTAGTACATGGCATCGGTGACCGTTCCGCGCGAAGCGATCCACTCTAGGAGCTTCTGCAGATCGACACGCCAGCCAAGCCGGTCACGCTCGGCATAGAACAAGTTGGCGCCGTCGACAAAGACCGCGATTCTCATCTTCAGCTCGCCTTTCTGCCGCTCAATGGCCACGTCTGCACCCCGGTGTCAAACCAGCGCCGACGCTCGGTCTGGGCAGTGCCAGGTAGCCACCATATGGCTCCGAGCATGCCGTCTTTCGCGTCGAGCAGCGCCCTGTAATTGGTCAGCAGCAACGGCAGCCGGCCCGGCCGTCCGCGCGCGACCTCGCGCACTTCCCTGGCAATGCGTCGTTCCGCGGGTTGGCTGGTGGTGATGACCAGGATCGTGGGAAAGCCGTCGAAGTCGGCTCGGTAGGCTCCCGACGCCAGGTAGTCGTGGTACTGCCCGAATTTGGCCCGGTACTGCAGGTCGTTCACTGTGCCGCAGTCGAACTCGATGAAGGCTGCGTAAATGTCGCCCCAGTGCTGATATTGCACATAGCCATCCGGGCGCAGCGAGCCGTGATAGGCAAAGACCTCGCTCTGCCAATCGATTACCGCGTCGTCCCAACCCTTTGCCTGACGGTTCTCCTTCGCCCGGCGCAGCAGATTGGTGATTGGCCAGATCGCTCCCAGCGTGTGGAACGGATGCACGTCGATGGCGTTCTGTCGCTGGCGTTTCTTCTTGCGCTGTTGTGGCCTCACGCTGCTCTCGTGTTTCCGGCGTACCTCGCGCGCGACGTAGTCGCCGTCCACCAGCTGCCGCCGTACCTGCCACGTGGGGAGGACGGATTGTCCGGCCACCGCTGCGAAGCCATCCGACGTGAGGGCCAGGGTGTCGAACGGACGCACTTCCTTCCCGTCGAGTGGACGGGTAGTCATGACCTTGGTCTTCAGGAAACCGCGACCAAACAGCCGCTTTCGATGCTCGTATTCGGGCCTGTCCTCCAGAAGATTCAGGTCTTGCTCCGTGATCCCCGGTGATCGGCCGACGAGCCACAGGCCTCGGCGTTCCGTGGGAACGAGCTGCAGCAATCGGGTGGAGAGGTCATCCAGCTCCAGCCGATCGCCGAGGATGTGCGTTGGCTTGGGGTCTTCGCCTAGCACGGGCAACGCGACAACGTCCTTCTTCTGTCCCGGCACGACCTGTTCCATCCAGCTCGCCAGCTGCTGCCTGAGCTGCTCGTCGACGCTGGTCGTGGACACGATGACTGCTTCCAGTCGCGGCTCGCCACGCCGAGCAGCTTCGGCCTGGATAACTGTCGACCAGGCTTGCTTGCGGCCAGCTTGGGTCATCACGACCAAGACAGGCAGATGACCATACAGGACCTGGCGCAGCTCCATGAGCTTGGAGACCAGGAGACGGTGATGGTGCGGCGATACGATGCCGGCATCCGGCAGCAGCAGACACTCGAGTTTGAAACGTCCATCCCAGGCGACGGTCACCCCGAGCGGCAGCTGCACGGTGGTCTTGGTCCTACCCAGACGCGGGCGGTAACTCCGCCAGAAAGGCCGCTGGCACACCCAGAGCTCAGGGCAGCCCGTGCCGGACCGCATTACCGACCCGAGCAGGTCATAGGCCGCATCGAGCAGCGGCAATTTCGGGATGAGCTTCAGCAGGCCGTTGCGGGATAGTCCGAGCCGTCGGACTAGCCCCCGAACATCCTGGCGCTGGAAGCGCGCCGCGGCCGCGAGCCCCCGGTCCGTGAGATAGAGGCGGGTGGGCGGGCGACCATCCGGGGCTGCCGCCGTAATGTCGTTGATCAGGCCTTCGTCGCGCAGCGCGATGAGGTGCCGGTTGAGGCTGGAGTCTCCCTGCAGGCCGAAGACGCGCTGCAGCTGCTTTGGGGTGATGAACGGCAGGTTGCTGATCATTGCGAGGATGGCTTGCTTGGCTTGGCCATAGGGCACGTCCGCGGTCATGCTTCGCCCTCGCCTTCCTTGCTGCGGGGCATGACTTCGTCGGCTTCCTCAGCCGATGACTCTTCAGGAGCTGGCCGATTCCCATCCCCGGCCAGTGAGAGAAGGGTGCCCTGCTGCACGTGGATGAGGCCTTTGCCTTTGGCCTTGTAGTGGCTGCGCGGCTCCTTCTTCGCCTCCGGCTCTGATCCGGGGACCGCGAGCACGGGAGCGTCCCTTGAGACGCCCTCTCCGGGCCTCCCGGGTTCGGTGGCGATTCCACTGTCGTGCGCTTGTCTGACCCGGTCGAGGGCCGCGCGCAGGTCCTCGCGGACGTCCTCGATGTCGCGGCCGTACAGCGCTGCTGATGCAGCCGCGAGCGTGTCGCGCGTGCAGCGATCCGACCGCGGCGGCTGCTGGAGCTCGACCGAGAAGGGCGGGAGCGGTTGCCCTTTGGCGTCGGGCATGCGGACGTAGCAGTGGTGGTCCCCGAGATCGGTGAGGTCCCCTTTCTCGAGCCCTCTGCCCAGCTCCGGGGCCAGGTACTCTCCATCCTCGGCGCTGACGCCGAACACAAACAGGCCCTTGATGTTGGCGAACACGTTCGCCTTCAGCCCGCGCGCGTCGTCGTCCTTGTTGTCCAGCACGTCGAGGCTTGACAGGCTCTGGGTCGCGGCGATCAGGTTGGCGCCGAACTTGCCCAGCCCCGACACGATGCTCTCGTAGCTAATGCCGGGGATGGTCTGCATCTCGTCAACCATCAGCGTCAGCCGCCGGCGTTCGGAGGGCTCTTTGGCGGCCTGTTCGGCTACGGCCAGGGCAGCCAGGTTCACCAGTGCTGCGCCGATCACCGCGGCCGTCGCTTCCTGCAGTTCGCCCTGCGAGGTGTTGACGATGGTGATGGTCCCGGGCTTCAGCCAGGCGCGCGGATCGATGGTGGTCACCGGCTGGCCGACGATCGCGTAGGTGACCGAGTCGGCGCGCAGCCGGTAGACCTTGGTGAGCACAGGATTGATGGAGTCCAGCCAGATGCGGTTGTCGCTCTCGGCGAAGAAGTTATTCCACCAGTCGTCGACTTCCGGGTCGTGAACGTCCTTGCGCACCATCTTTCGGAACTCGTGATTGAGTAGGACGGCCGGCGTATCCAGCAGGGTGTACTGCCGCTTTCGGCCGAGCGGGTCGCGGGCGCAGATCGTCAGGTTGGCCTCGTACAGCGTCCGAAGCCCGCCGCTGAAGGCGTTCTCCATCCGCGGCCCCCAGTAGTTGTTGTACTCGCGCCGGAGGACCGTGAGGGTGGTGCGGAGCGCCTTGTCGCGTTCCCAGCCCAGCCCAACGTCGAGGAAGTTGAAGCCGAACGGCCGCTGCGTGTTCGACGCATCGAGATAGATGACTTCGCCGCGCTTGTGGGCGGGCACGAGGCCGAGCAGCGTCCGCGCCAGGTCCTCGTGAGGATCGACCATGAGCAGAGCCGGGGCATCTTCGCCGGACGGCTGCGTATCCATGAGGTGCCGCGCCATGTGCAGCATGAGCGAGGACTTGCCGCTGCCAGTCTTGGCCACCATGAGCAGGTTGCGCCTCAGCAGGTAGTCGGGCAGGCACACTGAGATGTCTTTGTCCTGTGCGCGCGACCAGCCGATGAAGCAGCCGGAGCGAACGGCATCGGGCAACGGCAGCAGGCGTCGGGAGCTGTTGCGCTCGAGCAAGGCCACGTCGGTCCCGCTGTGCGGCAGATGCCACAGGCTGCGCAACTCGTGCGCGGTCAAAAGGCAGGGCGAGCTGCCAGGAAGCCCTTGCAGCGATCGCAGATCGACGGCCTCGGGTCTCTTCAGTGGCTGGAATACCAGCCCATTCCCGGAGCCGAGATTGAACTGTCCGTAGGAGCTTGCGATGCGGTCCAGACAGCTGTTCAGGGCCGAATCAGAAGCGTCGACCGGGGCGACGACGGCGATACGCAATTCAGCCTGATAGCCGATGCCGTCCAGCTTCTCGGCGACGAGTTTGCGGTCGTAGATCGCGGTTCGATTGAGCCGATGAATCCCAAGACCCACGCCCGCGACTGCCGCCGAGGTGGCCAGCGTCTGCAGCAGGTTCAGCCATTGGGCCGACTGGAAGAAGATCCAGACACCCAGCACGGTTAAGACGGCCCAGATCAGACCGCCGAACAGCCGTACGCTGGCCATTGATACGGGACCATCTGGTCCGGTCTGCTCGTACGGCAGTGGCTCCAGCGCTCGCCGGCGATGCTTATCGGCCCAGTTATGAGGCGCGCGGCGGAGCACCAGCTGCGCGATTGCGCGCCAGCCTTCCGGGACGCTGCCGAGTGCCTTCAGAATGCCAACCAGAGGGTCTGCCTGGGGCGAGGCCTCAAGCGCAGTGTCATCGAAGGTGCGGACAGGCAGGTACTCGTCGGTCCGGAGCTTGAACGTGCCGGCTACCAGACGCTCACCGTCGGCCAGGCGCCCCGGGTCAGCTGGCGGAAAGGGCCGCTTGTCCGACCGACCGAGCACCGCGTGCTGAAACCGGGCGCCCAGCTGCGTGTGCAGCTGGGTGATGACGTCATCGCTCTCAGCCCTCGCGCTGAGCCACGGCCCATCGCTGGTCGCCGCACACTCGAGCGAGAACGGCTGGCCGACCGGCATGGAGCCCAGGACGCCTTCCATCTTGCTGAGGATGCCGGCGTCCACGCAGGCCGGCGTGATCTGGAGGATGCAGTTCTGCGGTGCCGCCGGCTGACGCCGCTCGATACCTATGCGCACTGGTTCACCTCCTGAGAGCCGTTGTGGGCGCTCGCCAGCAGCTCCAGAAACTGTTCGCGCCCCCCGGTCCGCGTTCCGAGGTCATTCAGGTCGCACCTAGGCGGCAGTGCGACCTGCCGCAAACGTTGGCCAAGCAGCGCGGCGAATCGGCCACTGGCCAGCCGCCCGGCCGCGTCGGGATCGAACACGGCGAAGACGGCCGAAGCCCTCGCCAGGAAGCCCAGCCGGTCGCAGGGCAGATACGTCCCGCAGGTGCTGAACGCTGGGAATTCCCAGGCGAGGGCAGTCAGGTAGTCGAACACGCCCTCGCACATGAGCACCTCAGCGTGGCCGCTGGCTCGTTCCAACCCGAGAATGGGGCGTTCGCCGCTGAGCGCCAGGTACTTGAGGTCGTCGCGGTCGGGCACCAGAGTCCGGCCGATGAGCCAGATGCAGTTGCCGCCTCGCAGCTCCGGAACCAGGACGCGGTGTCGGAAGAGCTCAGTGAAACAGTCAGGATGCTCCGGGTCCTGTCGGTTCAGCAGACCAAGATCGACCAGATGGTCGATATCGGCCGGTTCACGGAAGGCCGCGCGAAGCGAGCGTCCGTCGGCATAGCCAAGCTGCTGATCCGCGATAAGACGGTCAGGAATGCCCCGGCTGCGGACATAAGCCAGCGCTTGCACACAGCCGTCCAACTGCTGGTGGTAGTGCGCCGCGACTCGATTGAGGAGGTCCTGCTCGTCGATGGACAGGCGGTCCCACTGCCGCCGGGCTCTAACCTCTGCCGGATGCGAGGATGGCCGGGGTGGCGCCGCCGGACGGCCCACCAGTCGCCGGCAAGCCTCCAGGAAGTCGACGCGCTCGATTAATTGCACGAAGCGAATGACGTCGCCCCCTGTCTTCCAGCCGTCTGGCTGATCGGCGCAGGCGTAGCAGTACCAGCTGGCCTTGGCTGGATAGACGTGTAGATTCGGGTGCTCACGGTCGTCATGGAAGGGGCAGAGTCCGACCAGCGCCGTGCCTCGCTGGTGGAGCGCAATGCCGTAGCCCGCCACTACCTGCTCGACCGGGTAATCGCGCCGGATGGCATCGGTGTCGAACTGGCGGTTGTCGGGGCGCATCACGCGGCCCTCCTCTCATCGGCCAGCTCCTGCGGAGCCGTGGTCGCCAGCCGGTGCTCAAGCGGGCTGGCCTCCACTTTCAGTGCGAGGTGGCCGCCGCGGGCGAAGAACAGGCCTTCGCCCTTGGCACTACCCAGCAGGAACTGACGCTCCTCCGGAGATAGGCGGAAGGCGTCGACGACGGGCTCGATGGTGGTCGAGTCCTGCTTCATCAGCAGCTTGGCGGCGGCGTTCGTCAGCACCGTTCGGCCATGGGCCGACTGCAGGAAGTCCGATACGTCCTGGGTCACAGTGAGAAGGCCCAGGTAGTACTTGCGCGCCCGCCGCGACAGCTCTGCCAGGAACTCGCCGCCTGCTGGGTACTTCATCAGCTTCCAGGCCTCGTCGGTGACCAGCTGTCGGGGACGCTTGCTGCGTCGCACCTGGTTCCACACAAAGGTCGCGATGAGGTGGGTGCCGATGCCCTGCAGTTCCTCTTCGAGAGATTGGATGTTGAATACGACCAGCTTGCGATCGAGCTGGACGTTGGTCTGCCCGCCAAACAGACCGGCCAGCGAGCCGCTGACGTAGCGACTAAGCCGGGTGTGCAGTCCGGTAGCAACGTCACCCGGGCTGCCAGCCAAGGTGGCTGCCAGATCGCGCATGAGCGGAACGGGTCTGGTGTGTGTGGCCGGGTCGGCTGTGATACCCGCCTCGGCGTAGGTCTTGTAGATGGCCCGATCCAGAACCGCGCGCTCGTGCGTGCTGAGCCGGCCGCCGTTCTCGGCCAGCATCAGCTCCAAGAGGCTGAGCAACGCGGCGACCTGTTCCGCCAGCGCGTCCCGTCCCTCGTCGTCCGCCACGTCCACGGGTGCGAGATCGAACGGGTTGAGGTGCTGGCCGGAGGTCGAGGCGATGCGTATGTACTGGCCGTCGACGGCATCGCACACTCGGCGGTATTCGTCCTCCGGATCGATGATCCAGAACTCGACCCCGTTCAGCAGGTTGCGCAGGGCCATGAGCTTTACGAAGTAGCTCTTACCGGCGCCGCTCTTGGCGAAGATGACGGTGTTGGCGTTTTCCAACGACGTGTCAAAGGGGTTGAAGATGACGGGCGACGAGTTGTGCTTGGCGATGCCGTAGAGCACCCCTTCTGGCATGGCCAGGCTGGTGGACGAGAACGGGAACGTGGTCGCCAGGGAAGAGGTGTCCAGGTTGCGCTGGACGAGCAGCCGGTCCTCGCCGAAAGGCAAGCAGGAGCGGAAGCCGCTGTCCTGCTCCAGGAAGGTGACCCGTGACTGCGCCAGCATCCCGTCCACAGCCGACTCGATTCGCCGGGTCAGCTCGTCCAGCGCGGCTAGCGAGCCGGCGCGAACCAGCACGTAGATAGCGACCGAGAAGACGCGCTCGTCGCCGCGTTGGAGCGCCTCTCGCAGCCGCTCGGCGTCCTGGTAGGCGATCTCGCGCTCGGGGTCGGCCACCCGGCCACCCTTGGCCGCGAGCATCCGCGACGAGTGGAGCAGAGCCATCTTGTGGGTCAGGCTCTTTACCATCTGGCTGCTGTCCAGCGGCCGCAAGTGCATGGCGATCTCGATCGGCGCGTCGAAGTCGATCAGCGGCGACAGCCAGCCCGGCCGCACGCTGCGCGGATAGCCGGTGATGGCCAGCGTCCGCGCGTACTGATACTCGAGCCGCAAATGGTCCCGGGTGATCTCGATCGCCGAGGGCGCGATCAGGTCGGCTACTGTGCGCGTGCCGCGCTCAAAGCGCTCCTGGTCCGGCGTCCGTGAGGTCTCCCCATTTGGCCGCCGTGCGCGAATCGTGAACAGGCTCATGCCGCCCTCTCCTCTCCATGCGCAGCCTGAACGACCGGAGCGGTATAGCCGGCCAGCTCGTCCCGGAATCGCTGACGTGAGGCCAGCTCCGAGCACAGGCCGCTGAAGTACAGGTTCACCAGCTCGACCGTCTGCAGGCGGCGGACCGCCACCCCGACGCGGGTCAACTGGCGCTCAACCTCGTCGCAGCGCGAGCTCAGCTGCCTGCGGGCACTGGCTTCATCGAGTTCGCTTTGCCGTTTGCCGCCGCAGAACCAGCGCAACAGGCCGGTGCGCTCCTCCGGGTCGCCGACCGGCACCACGACGAAGAACCGCCGGTCGAGGAGTGTGCGAGCCCTGGCCGCCCGACGAACGTATGCCAGGTGGTCGCGCCCGAGGTCGAGCAGCCTAGCAGATCGTTCCGACCGGAGCCGGTGTTCCAGTGCGCTGACGTAAACCTCGATATCCACCGGCAGGACGCGAATCACGAACTGCAGCGGAAAGTTGACGCTATTGAGACAGGCGGCGAAGCTCGCGATAACGGCTTCCTGTTGTGGTTCGCTCAGCAACGCGAAGTTCACGCTGCTGACTTCCAGCACCGCGCGGAAGCGGCCTCCGGTCAGTCGAGCCATGCCGTCCTCGAGCGTCTCGATCGGGACCGAAACGGTCTGCACCGATGGCCGGCTCATTTCGTTACCTCCCATGACAAATGGGGATTGAGCTCCTCCCAGAGGCCCTGGGTTGAGCTGGCCGCCGGACGATCGGCGGCCGCCGGCCGCCAGACGAGCGCTTTCGGTGTGCCGGTGTAGTGGAGAAGCACGAAGGCCCACTCGTCCAGACCGCGGCCCTGGATGCGGACCAGCGTGAACGCCAAGGTCAGGATCAGTGAGGCGGCGATCATGGACCACCGGGGTAGGGCCGGCATGTCCGGCCACTGGTTCCACATGCCGTACGTGCCCGACACGCCGGCCATGAGGTTGAGCGTCTGGCGCACGGTTAGCCCGAGCAGCAGCTTGTCCTCGACATTGAGATGGGTTGGGATCTCGTGCGGCTTGACCATGGCTGCGCCCTATGACGGCAGAGCCGCTTGAAAGCCGGTCACGATGAGCCGGACGGTCATGGCGATGGCGAACCCGCCGAGCGAGGCCAGCGCCGCCTTTTTGCCGAGCTCCATCTGGCGGCTATTGCCGCCGGAGGTCATGATGATGACGCCCGCGAGGAGCAGCATGAACATGGCGAGCGGGACAGCGATCCTGGTCGCGCTGGTCACCAGGTTGGTGAAGAAGGTGCCGATGGCATCCATTGACGAACTCCTTGAACTGAACTAAGAACGGACTGATGTGAGAGCGACTGCTTCGTGAACCGAGGCGGCGGCCGCTCAGCGATGCCCAACGCGGTCATTGCGCGTGACTCCAACTGCCGCCCGGGGGCACCCAGCCGGCAAACTGCTGACCGGTGACCTGCTGCCAGCGGCTGACACTCCAGTACTGCACGCCAGCGTCGGCGGCGCTGATGAAGCCGCCGTTGCCCAGGTACAGACCGACGTGTCCGTACGGCTGATTGCCGCCGGTGAAATACACCTCGGCCCCTAGGGGTGCCTGAGTGAGGTCGTGCTGCCGCGCCACCGATCCGGCATCGCTCGGCAACTGCGCCAGCCAGGCGGCAATGGCGGAGGGGTACTGCCCGGTGGAGCCGTACATGTTCTCGACGAACTGCTCGCACAGACTGCCGCCGGAGGCGTCGTGCCAGCGCTGGCTGCCTAGATTGGCAATGGCCGTCATGACCGCTAGGCCAGCGGGACCATTGGGAGCAGCCACAGTCGGCGCTGCTGGCGCCGGCGCCAGCGGAAATGAGAGGAACGCGCCGGCCGGCTCGACCGCCGCGACCGCGCCCGTTGCCGACCCGGGCGGCAGTCGCGGAACGGCTGCCGTGAACAGCGCGACCAGGCAGCTGATGGCGAACGCGAGCACGATGAGCACGGCCAGTCCCAGACCGGCCAGCGTTCGTCGAGCCTCTTTGCCGAGGTCCGAGAGAACGAGCGCGAGGACCGCCTGGCCCATCACTCGCCTCCTCGCCCGCGATGCTCCATCGAAGCGGCAATCTGGCGGTAAGCGAAGTAGCGGGCGAAGCCGAGGCCGTCGCCGAGCTGGCCGCGCATGAGACTCGGAATTTTCAGCGTCAGGGCCAGCAGGGCGATGCCGAGGAACACGGCCAGGAGAGCGGCGTCACCAGCCATCGGTGTGAGATCCGTCATGAGCGAGCCGCCCAGCTTCAGGGCGAGCACCTGGACGAACTGGGTGGCAACGCCGCCGAAGAACGTCGTCGACCACAGCCGCGCCCAGCTCTGGGTCTGAGGGAGCACCCAGCACAGCAGCGCCAGTGGTGCGACGGCCAGCAGTACGTCGATCAGCGCCAGCCGCATGAGCGACTGGATAAGCAGGAGCAGGCTCGTGATGAGGTAGATGAGCGCCGCAATGACCTGCGCCAGCAGCTGCGATCCGGCGTCTGCGCCCTGCCAGCCGGGCAGCTGTGCCTGACCGATCGCCTGGCACAGCAGGTTGTTGGCGTCGATGACCAGCTGGCCCCAGGACATACTCGTGTTGACCAACAGAAACCCGAGCGCGAGCCGGGGCAGCAGCTCCATAAGGTCGTGATAGGGCGCGCCGATATGGTCTCGGACCATTAGGTTGAAAGCGCCGACCAGAGCGACCAGCAGCAGGGCGCTGTTGGCGATGGTCCGAACCGTTCCCCACAGCGAGCGGACCATGCCGTTGTTGTAGGAGGCCTGCGGCGGGGTCTGGGTGATCACGTTGAGCGACGAGCCCATCACCCCGGCGATGACTCGCTTGAGAGCCGCGGAAATGCCATTGAGCAGGTCGACCATTGCCTGGTCGAAGACGTCGCGCACCAGCTCTCTTGGGTCGGGCAGGCCCGGGCCAGCGCTCGACTGGTCCGATGGCGCGCCGGCCTGGGTCTGTGCGTTGACGACCGTCGCTGGAGCGTCGCTCGGGTCCGCGGCCCATGTCGATGGCGTTCGAAGAAAGCTGAGCAGCAAGGCCATGACGATCGGCGCCCAAAGGCAGTGCTTCACTGGTCGTCTCCAACGAAGCGGACCAGCGAGAAATCGAGTGGGGCTGATCCGCTTGAGCGTCGAACCGCGATCAGCGCCTGGTCGTGGGCCGCATCCCAGCGGACGCCGAACTCCGCGTTCGACAGTGGCAGCGTCGCCAGGACGTCGCCCGGCCTGCTGACGGACTTCAACGAGATCGGCTTGCCGGAGCCCGGGGGTGCCCAGGCGGCGACCGAACCGTCGGGATACCAGACCGGGTAGTGGAGCTGCAGCGCTCCGAGGTTGTGCGCCCCCGATCCATCGCTGTTGGCGCGGACGATGACTGCCTGAGGCGTGCTTCCGAAGAACCAGGAGGTCGCCGGATGCCGCCGGTCGTATGCCTGGTAGACCATCTGCGTCCCATCTGGCGACCAGGCGATGGGAGCGAATGGGATCGGATCGGTGGCCTGGCCGGCGACGTCACTGAGGTACTGCAGCTGACCGTCGGATAGTCGGAGGAGGCACAGCGAGAGGCCCTGGTCTGTGCGCGTCAGGAACGCGACTGAGCCGTGGTCCGGCGCCCAGCGGTAGCTGCCTGGCACGACCTGGCTCGGCAGTGCAGCCAATGCCTGGCTCTGGCCGGATGTGACGTCGAGTAACAGGATGCTGGTGGTGGCCCCGGTCGCCGAGCCGGTGGACACGACTGCCAAGAGATGATTGCCGTCCGGTGTCCAGCCGACATCGACCAGTGCGCTGTTCGGTCCGTTTGGCGGGACCCCATACAGCCTGCGTCCGGGGCCGCTGTCGCTGATGTTCGCGACCCATATCTCGTCTGCGCGTACACCGAGCCCGGCGGCCTGCGTGGAAGCTCTTGCAGAGGCCAGCTGACTGCCATCCATGGACAAGGCAGCTTGTTTGGAGGGTTGCGCGTCGGTGCTGCGTTGAGGCCGGCCATCCGCATCGGCCAGCCAGATCTGGTGCAGGCCCGAGGGGAACTCGATGGTGACGGCGATCTGTCCGTCGCCCAGGGGCTGTGCGTTGGTGATTTTTGTGCCGGGCAGCGCTGGCAGTAGCGGAACAACGTCGGGTGCGCTGCGCCACATCCTGGACTGGAGCTCGCTCGTGGAGGCAGAGCCGGGCGCCACGGAGTAGACGGCATTCCCATAGCCGGCGCGGTTAAGCGCGATGGTGTGCGGACCGGGTGCGACGGCGAGCACGGCCGGCGTCGAGCCTTCGTCTGCGCCATCGACCTTGATGTGCGCGCCCGCAGGAACGCTGGCCACATTGACGTGCGCTGCGTTGACCTGCTCGGCCTGCCGTCTCGTGTGGCTCCAGTGTTCGGTGGCGGCAACGAGGGCCGCGGCGATGAGCAGAAGGAGCCAGAAGGCGGGCCGCCTGAACAACCGCACCATATCGCCGCGCGTTGGCGGCTCGACGACGATTACAAAAGGAAGCTGGGGTGGTGTATGTACAAACATGCGCCTGACATCTCCGACGAATTCGCTTTGTCGGAGGTCAGGCTAGGGATCGGAACGTGACGTGAACGTGACATCGTGGTGACGCGGCGTACCACCTGCCCGCGAACCTCAGGTCACGTGGTCGCAGCTCAGGTTAGGCCAGGTTCCTCTAATCGGCCGAAATGGACAGAAGCTCGGTTCGCCTTGTTGTTGATACGCAGCGTGAGAGCCGCCTTAGGGATTTCCGCAAATGCCATTGGAGCTAGGTAAGAAGCCCCGAGCGCGCTGCGCTACCCGCGCTGCCTCGCGGACGGCGCTGGGTTGATTTTGCGTGCACTCTCCCGGTGTTAGAGCCGCATCCCAGGGCGAGGGGGCCGATCTCTAGCAATCGACTGGGGGTGGACGAGGTGCTGTCCGCGCTCCCGGTGCCGCCCGTCAGCTAGCCGCTGGTCTCACTGCTGGCAATAAACGATCCGTGCCAAGTGTGATACCAGACTTGACCGCTGGAGGCATTCACCGACAGCATGCCGGTTACCTTGCCGTCCCGCAGGATGTGGATCGTGAAGTAGCCGTAGTAGGCGTCCGGCGCTTCCGTCGTGCTGCCGGGCTGATTGGCATCCAACCACTGCTGCGCGGCCGCCTGCGCTTGATCAGTCGTCAAGGCCGGCGATGTTTCGGGCTGCAGCCAGCCGGCCATGTGGCCGTACTTGGTGTTCCACATCATGTTCGGTCCGAACTCGGGAAAAACATGACCGGTGCGGCGGTCGGCTAGTAATTCGTACGCGCCCGTGCCCGTGCTGTTCTCCTTGACCTCGGCGTAGAAGTTCTGCGCGAACTGGAGGATCTCATCCAGCCTGAGATCGGCGTCACCGGTCTGGTCCAGGTAGGATTGAAACGCCGTTCGGGCATCGGCGATCGAATTCAGCGTCGTTCCCGTCCTGCCCCAGCCCCAGCGCATCATGCCGCCGGGGCCGTAGCCGGACCCATAGCCGCCCATCATGCCGGGCCCGTAATCGCGGCCAAACGGCGTGTGCAGCCCAGGTGTCTGCGCCAGAGCAATGCCCAGGCCGCCCAGGGCCAGGATGCTTGCCAGCAGTCCGACGCTGATGAACGCCAGTGCGTGCTTCCTCATGGGTTCTGGACTCCTCTCCTCTCAGCCGGAGGGCCGCCGGCCCGACGTGCCTCGCCCTCCGGCGTCTCCACGTAGGCGCGCTTGCCTGTCCTGGGATCGGACCGCACCTCCATGAGCCGGTTGGAGACGGGGTCGCGGAACCGTTCCCCAGTCGGCGGCCATGACGCGCCGCCTTCTGCGCTCGCTCGGTAACGGCCGCGCTCGAGCATGAGGGCGGCGATGATGATCGCGCCGGTCACGGCCAAATAGACCACCACCGGCCCGGGGACGTGAAAGTACAGCGCCGCGCCTAGCCCGGGGAGGTACAGCCCGGCGATCAGGCCGAGGATGGCGTCGCGAAAGCGCGGCCTACTCCGGCTCGACGACGACTGCTGTGCCATAGGCCACGATTTCCGTCATGGTGTTGCCGATCTCGGACGAGTCGAACTGCATGCGGACGATGGCGTTGGCGCCCATGGCCGTGGCGTTCTCGATCATGCGATCGATGGCATGTCGCCGCGCATCCTCCAGCAACTCCGTGTACTCGAAGATCTCACCGCCGCCGAGGGACCGCAGACCGGCCATGATGTTGCCGCCGAGGCCCCGACTTCGGACGACCAAACCGAACACCTCGCCCTTCGTCTCCCGAATGCGCTGCCCCATGATGGTGTCCGTGGTCACGACCATGAGCGTGGCGGGCTGTCCGCGAACATCTTGCTGCTGATCAGACCGGGCCTGTACTGCCATGCCAATCTCCTCGTTGGGGACGGAGCCCCTCATCTGAACTGTGGCCATGCGGCGGTGAACAGTCCCTAAAAAATGGCGCAACTCGTTCGTAACGCGCTCGGCACGCTGGTGAACGGTCGCCAGCTGTTACGCCGCCATCGGCGGGCCGTGCCGATCGTCAGTTCGCCAGATTAGATAGGAATAGACGAACAGGCCTAGCACGAGCACCACCACTCCAGTCATGGGAACCCAGAGCATGGCCATTGGTGAGCCTGCCAGCGCCGCGCCGATGAGAGCCAGGCCAAACCCCGCGAAGAGCCAACCGCCCAGACGGTGGGTCAGCCGCCACGAGCGCTCGCTGGTCAAGGTCCAGGGCGTCCGGATGCCAAACAGGAAGTTGCTCCTGACATGCGGCATTGCCAGGCCGACAACGATCAGCAGGGCACCCACCCCCGCGCTGATGAGGAAGCCCGTTTCGAGGATGACTCCGAAGGCACTGAGCAGAATCGCGCCCTGTACGGCGGCCAGCAGAGTGACCACGCCTACCCATACCGCGGTATAGGCTGCCGCCGACTCCTCGAGGTGCAGACGTCTCGGCTCGATGCGCGGCATTACGAGAAACAGCCCGACGACGGCCAGGATGATGAGAGGCACTAGGGCCATCGCCTCGAACTTGCCTCCGTAGCGATCGGCCGTACCCGATAGGCCCCAGTGAACTGGATAGCTCCCGCCAGCGGGCAGTCGTACCCACGCCAGGGCGGTTGCTGCCCAGGTCAGAACGACGACGAACAGGCTGGTCAATAATCCCGGTTTGTAGTTCATAGTTCCTCCGCGTCACATGAGCCAGGCCCACATCGACGCTTGACGCCAGCGCAGGCCTACGCTCGACGCTTGTCGCGCTGGAGCGAACGCGCCGCTGGTGTGAGTCCCTCATCGCAAACAGTCGCACGACTGGCGCGAACACGCCGTTAAGGACGCCGAAACAGTGCCTAACCGCCCAGCCAGCACGTCTCGTTTACGCGGTGTTACAGATCAGTTGCGGGACAGTTCACAGCTGCAATGCGAACCTCAAAGTGCGGGGCTGTTCCGGCGTGTCCAGATGACGGTGGGAGGTCCCGGACTAACGAGCCGCCGAACGCGGCCATGAGCGGAGGTTCGGATGAAAGCCCTACGAAGTGTGGAGAGACTACGCCGGCTGGCGTCGGTCGTGGGTATTGGGCTCGCCGGCGCGGCGGTGATCCAGGAGCTGCGCAAGCCGTCCCAGGAACGTACCTGGCACGGCCGGCTGTGGCAACGAGTGCCTTACGAGTTTCGCCTGCCGACCATGGACCGGCTGCGGGAGGCGTATTGGGCGCCCGAGAACCCGCACGTCTTCACGGATACGGCATTTGGCGTTGGTTGGAGCGTCAACCTCGGCCGTCTTCTTCGGAGCATGGGCGGCCCCTGCCAGCGCCCGCGTGATACAGCAGGCGGCGTGGCGTGAGGTCAGGCCAAGAGCATGCTTGACCGCGTCGCGCGCGGCGAACGCACGGAGCTGAATCAACGGGAGCGCTGGAGCACGGCGCTGCTGGTCGCGCTGGTAGCGGCCACCAGTGTGTCGGGCCTGCTGGCAAACGTGTACGCCGGGGAGACGTCTTCATGGCGGCTCGAAGCGCTCGGCCAGGATATCGCCAACTTACTGAGCCTGCCGCTGCTCATCGCCGCGGCTTACCTGGCCGCGCGAGGCTCCCTAAAGGCCCGATTGGTCTGGGCGGGCGTCCTGTTGTTCATGCTGTACGCCTTTGTGGTGTACGCCTTCGCCGCGCATTTCAACCGGCTCTTTCTGGTGTATGTCGCAACGCTGGGCCTGTCGGTCTACACCCTGTTGCTGGCCGCACTGCACTTCGACCCCCAGCACGCGACGGCCGGCACGGTTGGCGGCTGGCGTAGCCGCCTGGTCGGCGGGTTTCTCGTTGTCGTTGCCGCGCTCTTCGCTTTCCTCTGGCTGAGCGAAGATGTGCCGGCCGTCCTCGCGGGAGTGGCACCGGCGACCGTTCAGAGTAGCGGGCTCCTGACCAACCCTATTCACGTGCTCGACCTGGCATTCATCCTGCCCGGCGCTGACATGATCGGCCTGCAGTTGTGGCAAGGCCGGCCCTGGGGCTTCGCGCTGGCGGCGCCGCTGCTGGTCTTCATGGCGCTGACAGGCATCGGGATTGTCGCGGCCCTGGTCCTGAGCAGTGGCGCAATTCCGGGCAGCGCCGTATTGATGAGCGTCATCGTCCTGGCCTGCATTGGCCTCAGCGTCTTCCATCTCGCGGGGCTGGGCCCCAGCGTGAAAAGCACGCGCCTGCGGATGGTCGCCTAGCGCCCTGCAACGAAGGAGGTGAGCTTGTGGACATCATTAACTGGTGGCTGACCTGGCCGACGTGGCTGCAGGACATCACGGTCATCTGACTGCTGCTGGTGTTCCTCTCGCACGCGCCAGGCACTGCGAGGTGGCCCCGCGGCGCGGGACCAAAATCATCCTGAGCAACCACCACACAACTTCGAAGGGACGTCACTATGGAATCTGCTGACCTCGACAACCGGCTCGATTGGCGCTCGCTCTATCGCGTCGCGGGCGTTGCCGCGTTCGTGTCCGCAGCGCTGATCTTCGTGGCCGGCGCCGTGTTCATGACCTGGCCGCCGCCGGGTTTCGAGCCTACGGCGGCGAACACGCGTGAGTGGTTCGCGTTCTTCGAGGCGCACCGCCTGGCCGGCATCTTCAACCTCGACCTGGTGATGGTCGTCGATAGCGTGCTGGCCGTCCCGCTGTTTCTGGCGTTGTTCCTGGCGCTGCGTCGGGTCAGTCCATCCTGGGTGACGCTCGGGCTCGCCGCCGCCCTGGTCGGCACGGCCGGCTACTTCGCCATCAACCCCGCGTTCTCCATGCTGACCCTGAGCGATCAGTACGCAGTGGCGGCCAATGAGGCGGAACGCGCGGCGGCGCTCGCCGCCGGACAAACGGCTCTGGCGATCTACAAAGGCACCGGCTTTGATCTGTACATCCTGCTGGTCTCGACTGGCGGGGCGATTCTCAGCGCCGCCATGCTGCGCTCGAAGCTGTTCGGCAAGGTGGCAGGCAGCTGCGGCGTCCTTGCCAACGTGCTCAATCCCGGGATGTTCCTGCCCGTGGTCGGCTTCGCCATCGGGTTCATTGCGCTGCTGCCGCTGGTCGTGTGGTACGTACTCGTCGGCCGGGCGCTGTTGACGCTCGGACGGGAGGGCACAGCCGGGTCGCGGACCACAGGGCGCGTCACCCAGGAGGTCGTATCGCCCACGGCTCCGACGCGTTCGTTCGTCCATTCAAGCCAGGTCGGGCCGGCGCGGTGAGCACCGTCGGGCCGACCGCGCGCGAAACGACAACGCCGCCGAACGAGGGGCCGCGCCTGTTCGCGGAACGCGAGCGGATGGCCAAGCTGGGCCGCATCCGGCAGCTCGTTTTCGGGTCATTGGACGGCCTGCTGGTGCCGTTGGGGGTCATCAGCGGCGTGGCGGGTGGCACCGGCGATTCCCGAGCAGTCATCGTGGCTGGCGTCGCGGAGGCGTTCGCCGGTGCACTCTCGATGGGTGCGGGCGAGTTCATCGCCACTCGATCAGAGGCGCAGGTGCAGCGCACCGAGGTTGAGAAGGAAATGCAGGAGATGCGGTCGGCGCCAACCTTCGAGCTGGATGAGATGGCTCAACTGCTGCGCCACGAGGGTATTTCCGAGGCGGACGCGACGCATGTGGCGGCCATCCTGGCGCAGCACCCCGAGGCCTATGCCAAGACGATGGTCGAGAAGGAGCTCGGCATCCCTTTCGCGCCCGAGACGGTGCAGCTGCCGGAGGCGGCCACGATCGGCCTGTCGTATGTCGTCGCCTCGATCGTGCCACTCATCAGCTACTTCTTCCTGCCGGTGCGGAGCGCGTTCATCGCCTCGCTGGTGCTGACGTTTGTCGCACTGGTCATCATCGGCGTTATCAAGGGCAAGCTGGCCAGCCTGCAGCTGGGCCGCAGCATCGCCGAGATCCTGGTGGTGGGCGGCCTCTCGGCGGCTGGCGGCTACTTTTTGGGCACCTACTTGCCGCGGGCGCTCGGCTACTAAGGTTGGCGCGGACTGGCCGGCCGGTTCAGTCGGACATCGACGCCAGCTTGGTCGCCGCACGGGCCGATTTACTCCGCAGCCGCCGCCGCGCCAGGTAGGCGACGATGACGAGGTTGATGCCGAACGCCAGTAGCTTGAATGGGGTGAGGTGACGGACGATCTCGTAGGCCTCGTAGGGCAGGAGGCCGGCCGTCTCGATCAGGATGAGGTACTCGACCCATAGTTGCCCGAGCCACAGTCCAGCGGCTTCGATGGCGTGCAGCAGCATGTCGCCCAGGGCGACCAGGCCGAGCGTCAGCAGCGCAGTCGTGCTGACCTGGGGCAGAAAGCCGATCAGCAGGTTGGCCGCTGCGTCGTGCGGGTCTTCGCGCAGCTCGGCGGCAAACAGGACCTGCAGTGGATGCGTGACGTTTCGGGCGTGCAGCACGAGCAGGGTGGTGGCCGCGGCTTGGAAGAAGCAGGCGCCACAGGCTTTTTCAATCGCCAGGAGGCTAATGCCGATCGACCGTCGACGAGGCGCTAGGGACGGGGCCTGCGACGCATTAGTGGCGTGACCGAGTTGTCTCGGCACTAGCCCAGGCCGGGCACACCGGCAGGCACCCGTGCCCGGTACGCGCGCCACTCGTCTCCGAACTCCTGCTCGAGCACCTCCTCCTCACCACGAGCCCGAATACAGAAGATCGGCAAGTGCAGGCAAATGAAGGCCATGGTCCACGTCCGGTAGAGAAGCAGCGCCCCGGCGCCGGCCAGCAAGGCGCCGAAGTACATCGGGTGGCGCATCCAGCGGAACGGACCCGTGGTCACCAGTTGATGCTCGGCGTATAGCTCGGCGCCAGTCGTTGTCGACAGGTGTACAGGCTGCCCAATGCCAATCGCCCGGAGAAAAGAAGCCCATGTCGGCGCTGTAGAGGGATAGGCCGGCGCCGGCGCACAGGCATCGAGCCCAGACCGGCAAGCGCAACGGCACAGGACGCCAGCCCTTGACGCTGAGTCCGGTGTAGATGGTGTCGGCGACAACATACACGAACAAGGGAATACGGCGATACGGCGTGCCCGTGGTCCGGCCAACCGGCTGCTGGCGGGCTGCCGCCAATCCGCGCAGCGCCATGACACTCGCCGCCGCGGCGGGGACAATACCCGCTAGGGTCTCTCGGCGGACCACGCGGCGGGCATCTCAGCCCGCTCGCTAGCTGACGCCGCGCTTCGCTGCGGTCTCGGAGTGCAGCCTCCACGGCTGGCCGAGTAGTCGCCTCGGCTTGTTGTAGTGCGCGGGTGGGTGGTGGCGGCTGGTGGGGAAGTGGTGATAACGAGGAGGAGGGCTGGTGAGAGCATGCGGCGAGCAAAGCAGCATCGCAGCCTTGCTTGTCAGACGGGGCATTCCCAACGCCTAAGCTCGGCACGCAGACTATTTGCGATAGCTGATGAGGAGTCGGGCGGACCTGGCGTCGGCTGCTCCCGCAGCCCGGCAAGCACGCATACGATCTCTCTGGGAGTAAGTGACCCTATCGGACGACCTATGAGGGGTTGAAACTCTCGTCCAGCCAACGTACTGATCGCGTCCGGGCAGTCGACGATCAGTATCACCAGTAAAGCGAGAAAGCTGGCAAGCATGCACGCGGCCAAGAGCCACATCCACGGTCCAGGGGCGGAGTTCGGCACCCACACTGGTCGCGCCGTCGCGCCTGACCACGTCCAGGAATCGAGCCCATCAGTTTGCATTTAGCCAGCTTCCTTATTTCGACGCTTGTTGAGTGGCGCTCGTCCAGCGTCAGTTTCCCTCTGCGCAGCGCGGCTGTCAATTGGCTTGTTGTCGCGGGCCCTCGCCGCACCGATCTCAGTCAATCGCGCAGCCGTCGGCGGTCCAGCCCGCCGGGCTGGATGGAAACCGGAGAGTGCCAGGAGATCGTCCGGCATGTGCCGACACCTCCGGGGCATGATTGGGCCGCGTTTACGGAAGATTTAGCCACCATTCCGTCCTGCTTTACTTCGGCGAGCGCATAGTAACGGCACAGAGCAAGGAACAGGGCAGCCTCGGACTGAAAAGAAAGAAGCCCGCTCGGATCCTGCAGCGGTGACCGTCGCAGACATGCGTACGGGTCGCCACTTGAGGCTTGGACAAGGCGCACGTCCGAGCCTCTTCTGTTACCCACGACAAGAGGAGTGTCCGATTAGATGAATCAAACGTTGACGCGGCCCGTGCGAATCCCGGTTCGTCGCGGCTCGGCTCAATTTGGGCAGTCTGGGCTGGCTAGCGCTGACTCTGATACTGCTGTGAACCTGCAGCGCATGGCTGACTCCCATCTAACCGCGCTGGGATGGGTCCTGGTGGGCTCGAGACAGGCATCCATGGTGTACCAGCGCAGCCAGTCGACCAATCAGGCCAAACGCGAGGCCGATGAGCTCGCGGCCTGACGCAACCCCATGCTCCCGGTGATCACACGCGCTGGGTTCAGAGCCACGGAGCAGCGCAAGCGGGACGAGGCCGCATTCGGGTGAGGCTTGGGCCGCGTGGGGCGGCGCCCGACCTTGTTCGCGTGCCGGGCGGCTGGGCGGCGATCGGTGACCGGATGGGTCGCCTATGCCGCCTCGCCTGACGAGGCCATCCCTCGCTTTAATGCGATCCTGGCCCTCAGGTCCCGTTCAGCTCGTGTCACGCCAAGGCGCCGGGCCGTCACCTCGCGGAACCAGCGCTCCTTGGTGCTCCGCTACCGCCATCGAACCGGGCCAAGCTGGCTGCCGCGCGGCGGTTTCCCTTCGGCGGAACCCGCGGACTAGCGAGGCTACTCCTCCGGCTTCTCTGACAGCAGTCGTAGCCCTAGAGCCAGCTGCGTGCGTTCGAGTTCCCCGGCCAGGGTCGTGACGCGCTCCAGGTCATCACGGAGCAGGCGGCTCATCAGCAGCACGGCGCCATAAGCGGTGGTCCGAGAAGCGACCATGCGTCGCTTGGCGGTACGGATGATGGTCCTCGCGTCTTCAATCGTCTGGTGAGCGCTCCGTAAAACGACTCCGGCGTCATGGCTCACCGCATGCAGCGACAGCGTGGGTATAGGTTCGGGTCCGGCCGCGACAGCAGCTGCGCCGGCGCCAGTGCAATGGAAGATGCTGCATGGCTCGTCAGCCCTCCGCTCGAGCCCCATGGACGCCAGCTGATCCCGGACATCGCCGGCTACGCCCATCAGGTCTGACCGGGCCATCGAGGGAAGGGTGAGCACCGGGACGCCGCGGCCAAGGTACTGGTGCATCGCGGCAACTACTGTCTCGGCCGGCAACAGCTGGCGCCCGGGATCCAGCAAGACCACGTCTGGCTCCGGATCCAGGCCCGTTGCGAACGCGGCGTGGCTGGAGACCCGACAGGCGACCTGGTAGCCGTCCTGCTCGAGCTCGTGGCTCAGGGCATTGGCGGCCTGCTTGTCACGACTAATGAGCAACAGGTGGACGGGCGCGGGCTCAGCGACGAGAACAGCAGCCACAGGGCGTCTCAGGCCACGTGCCGCAAGAGCTGGTACGCGGCACGCTTCTCACGCCAGCGGCTCCGTGTGCGCCACGAGCACGACGCGAGGTATATCCGCGCCCGCTGCACCCGGCGCAGCCAGCTGTCAGCCAGGGAATCCCGCCGGCCCTCACGGCCGAAGGAGCGGACTACGCGGCTACCTGCTCGATCTCATCGAAGATGAGCGAACCGCCGCACTTGTCGCAACGGTGCGGAGCCTGATGGCCCAGTCCACGAAACCGCGGCCCCGGAGCAAAGCCCCGCACCCGCGTGGCTTGCCCGTCACGGTCCGCTGTGACTTCGCCCAGGAAGTGTCCACACATCATGCACCGCAGGTCGGCTTTGAACGTCACGTGGCACTCTCCTTTCCCCGCGCGTTTGGCCACCTGTGTCAGATTGCCGGGAAACCGGCGGCCGCCACGGGTCGAGTGCGGCCAGCTTGCGACTGGCCTCATAAACACCGCATAAAAGCTGGCGGTGCGTGACGTAAAGGAGCGCTTCGTCCGAAGCGTTGAGTCGCACTGAGAACAGCGAGGAAATCAGTTCAGCTTGAAGCGGTAGCCTACGCCTGGCTCGGACAGAAGCCTGGTCGGATTCGCCGGGTCGTCCTCCAGTTTGCGTCGCAAGCGACCCATCGACACCCGCAGATAGTCGGGGTCATCCCGGTACTCGTCGCCCCACACGCTGGCGAGCAGCTCGCTGCGGCTGAAAACCTGGTCAGCGTGGGTGACGAGCTCCTCGAGCAGCGTGTACTCGGTTGGTGTCAGCCTGAGTGCGGCGGCCTTGAAGGTCACACGGCGCTGCGCAAAGTCGACCACCACATCGCCAGCCTGGAGCACGTCCTGGCGCTGGTCGCGGCGCCCAGTTCCATGCACCCGACGCATCACGGCGCGCATCCTGGCCATGAGCTCACCGATGCCGAACGGCTTTGTCAGGTAATCGTCCGCGCCGAGATCGAGTGCCCGAATCTTATCGGCCTCGGGGAGGACCCGGGAACAGCCTTATTGCCTGTTAGGTCCGGTACGCGAGGTGGCCTGCGCCAAGCCGATGGACATAACGGCCACCACCACTCGCATCGCCCGACGAAATCGCCGTGGCCATCAGCGTGCGTGTCTCAGCTTCCGCCCGCAACCGCCTCGGCGAAGGGCCAGGACCACGTCTACTCGGCTGCATTTTTGAGGCGCTTAGCCAGCGTGCCGCCGCGGTTCCACCCATACGTGCATCGTTTGGCAGACTCGTTAGGACCCTGGACACGATGCGGAAATTCCACACGTCGTCGACTGAGTTGGCCCGCCAACAGCGGACAGCGGACGCTTCGTCCCTGGCATTACCTGGCCACCATTGCGGGGTGAAGACCCTCCAGGCGCCGCACGAGCCACACCAACGCGACGCCCAGAACGACGAGCGATAGAAGCTTGAATTCCAGTCCTAAAAGGGGAAGGGCGCTGCCCATAACCATGGCACTCACGGTGCCAGCGATCGGTATGACGCAGGTTGGTCAGCCAAAAGCCGCTATCGCTACCGCCACCGTCGCGCCAGATGCTACGGAGCCAGTGACAACGTTCTTTCGTGATCGGTGACTGGCCACGGTGAGCGCCAAAAGAATTGCCGTCAGTAGGGCAAGAACCACGTCGAGCGCAACGCCACCATAGAAGAATGCGGGGCCAAACGTCTTCATCTCGAAGGCTGGTGTAGCCAGCGTCGTGGTGAAGATCGTCGTGTGCTCGCCAGCCGACCTCAAGCTGAAGGTGTAGTACAGCCAGGTGAGCAGCACTGTGACCACGACTATCAACCCGAGATAAAACGGTTTGGCGAGTGTGGTGAGTGCCGCCTTCATGGCGACACACTCATAGTTGCCAGCAAAATCCGATCTAAGCAGTCGGATTTGTTGTGAACTATCCAGCTTTCGCGGTCTACCGTCTGGTCGATCATGTCCTTAGTGCTGGTGTCCTGATGCACAGCCACCGGACTGAACGTCCGAGCTCTCGGTGCTGAAGGAATGACCACAGGCGCAGCCGCCTTTTGCGTTCGGGTTGGCGAAGGTGAAGCCTTGCCCCATGAGGCCGTCCACGTAGTCGATCTCGGCGCCATTGAGGTAGGACGCGCTGGCGCTGTCGATAATCACGATAGTCCCGTTGCTTTGCAGGACCAGATCGCCTGAAGCTTCGTCGGCGTCGTCAAAGGCCATCCCGTACGAGAAGCCTGCGCAGCCCCCGCCCTGCACAAAGATCCGCAGATGCTTCTGGCCGCGCAGGCCCTCTTTGTCCAGCAGTTCGTTGACCTTTTCCGCGGCCGACGCGGTGAGCACGATGTTGGTTGCGGTGATTGCTTCCATTCAGATGTAGCAAGTCCTTTCCGGATTCTTGGGTCACATCGCCGTTGTTTTCTGAGTTCGGAGTCCTCAGGCTCCCGCCGACGCGGTTGCCCCTTGCTCCCGCGTATGGATGGCTTTTTGCCCACGATAGTGCTGGGTCATCTTGTCGTTCGCGCGAGCAACGCGCTCCAATTCTGGTGAGAGCTTCTCCAGAAGCAGCTTCGGCAGCACGCCCAGGAGCTGGTCGCGGCCGACTTCGGTGAACACCCGCATACCCATGCAGCCGAGCGACTGGGTGGCCCGCGCCTGCGCGATGGCTGCCGGGATCGCGGCACACGACGGCCGCCCAAACGTGGGCACCCCGGAGTGCTCGCTCCAGACCGATCCACCGGTGGCTTCCTGCAGCAGCATGGCTTGATAGGGTGCAACCCAAACGAGCACAACGTCCGGCGCCTCTTGCGTGTCTGCGACCGGACCGTAGACGATGCCACTCTTCGCTCCTGGAACAGTCGGAATGTGGGCGACCTCAGCCGGGTCCAAATACTCATTGGCGTGCATCTGGCCCACCAGCTCCATGAGCTCCTGCCCCTTCGCCGGAGGGATGTCGAGGCCCATAGTGTGGGCACCGACGAGGCAGTTGAAGTGCGAGGGTGTGTCGGCATAGAAGGTCTCGTGCTCGGCTCGCCGCCAGAAGGTGCAGGCCGAGGGCACTTCGCCCTGGAACACACGCACACCCGCCGGCCGTTCAGTCACGAACCGCACAGCCACTGGGGGCGTCTCGAGTTTCAGGGATTCGGTCAGGAGGGTCGCGAGTTCTTGGTTCGTCGCCAACTGCTCTTCTTTCTCACCCAGGCGAAGCTGGACATTACGGCTACTGTTGTTCCTATCTGCGGACATGGTAGCAGTATGTATGTTTCGGGATAAGCGCCTCTGGAATAATTTGTCAGCGCGCGGTGGGTCCGCCGAACAGTGCGAGCGGCGGTGCTAGCCCAGCTAGTTTCCCGGGATTTGCCCCACAGCTATGTGCAGCACGTTTGCCAGGCGGAGCCGCGTGGACCGCCGTGGTCGCAAGCCTCGCGAAAACCAGGCTGTGACCGAGTGCTGCGCCAGTCCCAGTCGTCGCGCCAGCTCGGCCCGCGTCCAGTCTCTGGCGTGAATTTCGACGTCGAGCCATGCGGCGAACGGCGATAGCGCAGGCGATGGGAAGGCCCGAACACGTTTACGGACCTCCTCCGCTGAGACGCCCAAGACCTCCGCAAGGCGCGATCGCAGCTCGGGCGACGGATAGCCGCCGCGCAGCAGCCAGCGCCGCACAGCCGACGTGCTCACGCCCAACGCTGTTGCAAGTTCTGCAGGCGTGAGACCACGTCCAACGAGGCGTCGGTGAAGCCACGGCCCGAAGGCGAGATTGGCCTCAGCAGACACGCCGTTGTCTCGCGCGTCCTCTTGGCAGCAGCACGTCCCGTCAGCCTCCATTAGGGGGATGGTCGCTGGTTCGCTCGCTGCGTTCGAATGCTCGACCTGGCGGCGCCCCTCAATGGTGGGACACGCCGCCAGTGCCACGCAGTGCTCATCGCTGACGCTCCGCGCGAGACGCAGTATCTGCCTGACGCGCTCGTCGGCTAGCCGGTAGTACACGAAACGGCCTTCCCTTCGGGCGGCGACGTAACCACACGATTTGAGACAGGCTAGGTGAAGGGAAACCCTCGTCCGAGGAAGGCCGAGCGAAGTTTCAAAACCAGACACCGACTGCTCGCCATGGTCGAGCAACAGCTTGAGCATCTGCAGGCGAGTACCGTCGCTCAGTCCTTGGAAGAACCTGACCTCGGCATCCGAAGCCGACGGTTGGCTGCCCAGGTCACTCTGACGTTCGTGGCCTGGTTGAAGCCGGTGGCCCATCGCCATGTGGCCGAGATTAACACCCCCTTGGTTGAGAGCCCGGGCTTTCAACCAGGGCGCAGAGATCCGGCGTGAGCCGTAGAAGTCAGGCGCTGACACGCCTCGCAGAGCGGATGATGACGCCGGCGTCTCCACTCCCGTACCACGTTGGCTTCCGCCGCCATGCCTCCATCGGGTAATGGTCTCAGCCGACGTCGCAACAACGTGGATTCGTCAAGGCTGTACACAGTCGTTTCGGTAACGACATGGACTTGCTCATCTATGAAGCGCACTGGCGGCGCACCGGACATCGCAGGTGACTGCCAGACGTGCGGCTGCGTGTCAGCTGCCAGACGAGAGGAGCGGCGGCTCCTCTGCTAGACATGACTTCAATGGGTCTCCGAATCAGGAGCGAACTCGCGGGCAAAGAGTTCGTGGAGGCGTCCTGGACGAGCAGCCTAGCGCTGCCTACGGTGTCCGTGTGAAGAGGACTTGGTTACTAATGCCTCCACATCTTCCAGGCCGAAAGCAGGAGGATGACGGCGAGTGCAGGCAGCAGGATGGTTGCCGGCGCCCAGCGTAGCAGCTGGCCGCCAAGAAATGTTCCCAGAATGGAGCCGAGTCCCATGACAACGACGAAGTTGAGATTCTGCTTCAACACTACGAAGCTCTGGTCCTGGCTGTAGCGGGCAAATGCGACCAGCATCGTGGGAAGGCTGATCGCCAGGGAGACGCTGCCCGCCAGCTTGACGTCAACACCGAACAGAATCACGAGCGTGGGGATGAGCAGTTCGCCGCCGGCCACGCCCATGAGTGCCGCAACGGCGCCAATCCCGACTCCGGCCAGCACGCCAGCGATTGCTTGTGCGGGACCTGATAGCAGCGGCTGCGACTGCTCCGCCGAATGGCCGAGCAGCAGCACGGCCGCAATCCCTACGAGCAGGATAGCGATGACGCGATTAAGCGTTTGAGCTTTGAGTTTCGTCGCCCCGCTTGCTCCCATCCAGGCACCTACTACAGTGCCAGCTAGGAGGTTCACAATCACCGGCCAGAGTCCGGCCAGCGCGCCAAACGACACGGCCGTGGCTCGGAACGGGAGTGCGGTCGTGACGACGATCAGGCTCATGGCTTTGTTGAGGATCACCGCTTCTAGGGTGGCGAAACGAAATGCGCCGACCAATAGCGGCAGGCGAAATTCGGCCCCGCCGAGGCCAACGAGCGCTCCGATGAGGGTGCCGCCGGCAAACCCCGCGGCAGGGTTCCGCCCAGCTTCCGGTACGCCGGTGGTCGCGGCGAAGACCCGCACGTTCAAATCGTTGCGGCGTCCGCCGTGAGTCCTCGCAAGACGCCTTGTGCGATTGATGCGAGGCGGGTAGGCGTGGTGGCTGTCATGCCCTGAGCCTTCAACCGGGCAGATCCTCCCACAGCTCGCGCTTGGGCGGAACCCGCAAGCACGCCCATCGTCGAGAGTGGCCGACCCGGGCTGCGGAAGGCGCCGGTCCCATGCAAGAGCCCACGCCTCGGAACGGGCGCACCACCCTTACACGACCAGCTGAGTGGCCGGTGTGTGCAGCAGGCTGTCCACGGTCGCGGTCAGCAGCGACAGGTCGAAGGGCTTCTTGATAACGGCACGAATGCGCCGATCGCTCGGCAGTTGGTCGCTGGCGGTGACCACCACCACCGGCACCTTCTGGCAAGCAGCTGAAGTGCGCGTCACATTGAGGAATTCCCAGCCATCCATTCGCGGCGTGAACAGGTCGAGCACAATCAAGTCCGGCGCCTGGAAGCGCACCTGGTCCATGGCGCTCAAGCTGTCGGGCGCGCTGTCGACCTCATGTCCGGCCTCCGCCAGTACCTGCTGCAGGAGATTGCGGATGGCCTCGTAAGGCAGGAGGCCGGCCGTCTCGATCAGGATGAGGTATTCGACCCACAGTTGCCCGAGCCACAGTCCGGCGGCCTCGATGGCGTGCAGAAGCATGTCGCCCAGGGCGACGAGGCCGAGCGTCAGCAGCGCGGTCGTGCTGACCTGTGGCAGAAAGCCGATGAGCAGGTTTGCCGGAGCGTCATGCGGGTCTTCCCGCAGCTCCCCGGCAAAAGGACCTGCAGTGGATGCGTGACGTTCCGGGCCTGCAGCACTAGCCAGGGTGGTGGCGGCCGCCAGGAAAAAGCACGCGCCAAGAGCTTTCTCGATGGCCAGCAGCCTGATGCCGATCGACCGACGCCGAGGCGCTGAGAACGAGGCATGCGACGGGTTGTCAGCATGAGTGAGTTGGCTGGGCACTAGGGCAGGCCGGGCACACCGGCGGGCACCTGTGCCCGGTACTTACGCCACTCGTCACCGAACTCCTGCTCGAGCACTTCCTCCTCGCGGCGCGCGCGGATACAGAAGACCGGCAAGTGCAGACAGATGAAGACCATAGTCCACGTCCGGTAGAGCAGCAGGGCCCCGGCGCCCGCCAGGAGGGCTCCGAAATACATCGGGTGGCGCACCCAGCGGAACGGACCCGTGGTCACCAGCTGATGGTTGGCGAACAGCTCAGCGCCGGTCGCCGACGACAGGTTGTACATCCTGCCAAGCGCCAATCGCCCGGAGAAGACGAAGCCCATCCCGGCGCTGTAGAGCGATAGGCCGGCGACGGTGCACAGGCATCGAGCCCAGGTGGGCAGGCGCACCGGCACAGGACGCCAGCCCTTGACGCTCAGGCCGGTGTAGATGCTGCCAGCGACGAGGTACACGATCAGGGGAATGCGGCGATACGGCGTGCCAGTGGTCCGACCAACCGGCTGCTGGCGGGCTGCCGCCAGTCCGCGCAGCGCCATAGCACTCGCCGCCGCGGCGGGGACAATGCCCGTGAGGCGAGCCGCCTTCTCGGCGCGATCGATGCGGGCCACCGTATCAGCCTGCTGGCGACTGCCGCGAGCCCCCCGGGTGCTTGTGTCGCCCGTTGCGGGATGCGGCGGCGGGCACGATGATGACGAACCACACCATCGCCCCCGTCAGGATTGGGAGGAGTTGCCCGAAGTAGGCGCTGCCGCTGAGCACGACAGCAATTGCCACAAACAGGCCCGCCCACACAATGGCGGCCCCAATGGTGTAGGCCGTGAGCCCGTGCGCTGTCAGCTGCGTGCCGCCGTCGACCGTCTCGCGTGACCGCTCCATCGTCTGGCTTAAGCCTGGCAAGGGCGGAATGACGGGCACGTAAACACCCGAACAACGAAACCGGAACGGCCGTCTCGGCGGGACCCGCGCGGCGCGGTCATGGTGCGTCTGGTGCGATCCGCTGCCGCAGGTACCTGACGCCGGCCAACAACTGGCTGTCGCCGCTGGTCGCCACCTGCCCGGCGTCCATGACTTTGAGACGAGCGGGCGTCAGTAGGTCGCCATCGGAGGTCAGACGGACAGCGAGGTCAGGCTGAACGCCCTTCCCTTTGACGGGCGTGCGGTTGGGTGGAAGCCACTCGGCGCTGCCCAGCATGATGGCCGACCCATCGTTCAGCTCGAACGTACTTAGTACGGTGCTCGTCCCGAAACTGGGCTGGCCAATGACGAAGGCACGATGGTGCTGCTGTAGGGCAGCGACCGCGACCTCCGCTGCGCTCGCGGTACTGGCATCGATGAGCGCCACGATAGGCACGCTCGTGGCGGCGCCGTCCGGCTTTGCCTCGAAGGCTTGCTCGTGGCCGGCGCTGTCTCGGACCAGCACGACGGTGCCGCTGCTCAAGAACTGGCTGGCGACGTCCACCGCCTGATCGAGCAGCCCACCGGGGTTGTCTCGCACGTCGAGGATGATGCCGGCTAGTCCTCCATTGGGAAGCGCTCGAAGCGCCTCTACGAGCTGCGCGGTCGTCTCGTTGTCAAACCCGGAGAGCCGGACGTCGACGATGTCGCTTCCTGGGATGGCCTGTGAGCTAACCGACCGGGGCGTTACCCGCTGACGGGTGACCTGGATGTCCACTTCGCGGTCGGTGCCTGGATGCACCACGGTCAACGTCACTTGAGTTTCGGCTTCGCCACGCATCCGTGAGGCGAGCTCGGACAGAGTCAGCCGGGTCACGTCGTCGCCGTTGACTCGGATGATGGCGTCTCCGGGCAGCAGCCCAGCTCGCTGGGCCGGGCCGCCTTCCAGCGGCGCAACGATGACCGGCTGGCCGTTGCGTACACCAACCTCGGCGCCGATGCCGACAAAGCTGCCGCTGAGCGCTTCATGTTCCCGGTGGACTTCGTCCGGCGTCAGAAAGCGGCTGTGGCCGGTGTCGCCAAGGCTATCGACGACACCGGCGATGGCCCCGTAAGTCATCTTCCGCGCGTCGATGGCGGAGCGGTCGACGTAGTTGTGGTCGATGACGTTCCACGCTTCCCACAGTAAACCGGAGGTCGCTGCCGCATCGGCTGGCTCGACTGCGGGGTTGATGAGCCATCGCTCGACAGCCCAGGGCAGATGCAGACGCTCGACAGCCTGGTTTCCATAGCGAGCGCCTCCCAGGAATGAGGCGCACAGCGAAAGCACGAGCGCTGCGCTTAAGACCACTGGGCCCTTTCGGTTGCCAGCTCGGTTGGAACCTGCGGTCGTGTGCATTGCATCGCTCCGGTGTGGTCCTCGTCTCCACGCGAACCCCGTCGAGAGCAGGGCATGCTTCACGCACAGTGCCTCTGGCGGGAGTCTGAGCCGTGGGTCCTAAAAAGTGCAGCAACGGAGGGCCAATGCCACACAAAGACGATGGCCGGGTCTTCTCCGGTGGTCTGCTGGACGGTCGCCGCGATTGACACTGCGTACGGCGCAGGCGCGGCACAATCCGGGGTGCCTGCGCCAGGTTAGCCGAGCGTTGTCTTCTGATTGTCGCGGCGTTCATTCCGCAAGTGCGATGTTGCTTAGCGCAAGGCTGTGACCAGGGAACAGGGACAGTGGTGGTTTACGAGCGCGGCCATCGCGCTCCTGATGCTGGGGACTGCCTTTCTCGAACCCCTTATCGTCGCCGCCCTGGCGGGCCTGCTCGCGCTCACCGGCCTGGCGCTCTTTCCGGCCTATCGTCGCCGCGGCGGCCTGGCCCTGCTTGCCGCCGCCGTCGCAGCGGCATTCGTGGCGTCTGCGGTGCGCCTCGTAAGGTAGCGACAGTCCCGCACGGCTTGGCGCGGGCGCCGCCTATTCACGGGGCGTTGCCGGTCCATTCATGCACATGTTCGAGGCGCTGACCTAGCCTCAACGCAGGTGAAGCGCGTGACCGGCCACGGTGACACCGGTGCAAGCTGGTCCGCTCGTCGGTGGACGCAGTTGAGGCCGGTTCTCCTGCCTTTGCTCAAGCGCGGTCTCGCGCTCTGGGCGGTCTTCGAGGCTGCCGCGGTGACCATCCTGGAGCTGACGTGGCTGGCCCGTCGGCAGCGCTATCGCCACCAGTACATCGGGCATCCTGACTTTACGTCGGTCACCGTCGGCCAGAACCGGCTGCTGCTGTACGCGGACGGGGAAGACTTGTTCCCCGACATGCTGGCCGCGATCAGGACCGCCCGTGAAGCGGTGTATCTAGAGTCGTTCATCTTTCGCGACGATGCGATTGGTCGGGCGTTCAAAGCGGAGCTGAGCGCCCGGGCCGATGCAGGTGTCGACGTCTACGTGCTGGTCGACGGCTTCGCGACCCTCCTCGAGCCGGCGAGGTTCAAGCGGTTTCCCAAGAACGTCCACACCCTGGCCTACACGCCGTTCCGTCAGCCGTGGGACGTCATCGACCTGCGACATTACGCCTTCGAGCACCGAAAGCTGCTGGTCGCCGACGGACGCGTGGGCTTTATTGGCGGCTTCAACATCGCGGACGCAAACTCCGTCAGTTGGCGCGATACCCAGCTGCGCATCGAGGGTCCCGCGGCAGCCGAGCTGGCCGGCGAGTTCGAGCACTTCTGGAGCTGGTTGGCTCCGAAGCAACGGATCGAGCGCCGCTACCGGCGGACTCTCGATCCACTTATCCGCGTGTTGGGCACCGATGCCCACCGGATGACGTTTCCGATTCGCAATATGTATATGGAAGCCGTCGAACGCGCCGAGCGTCGGATCTGGCTGACCAACCCGTATTTCGTCCCCGACCCGGCGCTGCTCGACGAGCTGAAGGCCGCCGGGCGTCGCGGCGTCGATGTGCGGGTGCTCTTGCCATGGCAGTCCAACCACGGCGCCATCGATTGGCTGTCTCGTGGCAACTTCTCCGCCTGCCTGGCGGCAGGCATTCGCATCTTCGGCTACGACGGCATGATCCACGCCAAGACGTGCACTGTCGACGGGGTGTGGTCGACGATTGGGACTGCCAACCTCGACCGGCTCAGCTCGGCCGGGAACTACGAGATCAACGTCGAGGTCTACAGCGAGGCCCTGGCGTCGCAGATGGAGGCGCTGTTCGAGTCAGACGCCCGAAAGGCGACGGAAATCACGGCCGAGGCCTGGGCACGGCGACCGGCTACATTGCGTCTGGGCGAGACGTTGATCGCGCCGCTGCGGGTGCTGGCCTGAATGGGCGCCCTCGCATCCGCCCCCTGGCGCGATCTCGGCGCCTGGCTGCAGGGCGCGTTCGACACGTTCGGTTATCCGCTGACCTTCCTGGGCGCCTTGCTGGAGAACACGACGTTGGGCGTCATGTTGCCTGGCGGAACGGTCGTTCTCCTGGCTGCGGCCTACGCTCGGCTGGGCACCCTGATGTGGCCCCTGGTGGTCGTCGCTGGTTGGGCGGGCATGGTCAGCGGCAGCAGCCTCGATTACTGGCTGGGCCGGGCCGGGGTCCGCCCGGTGATAGACCGGTTGCCTGGAGGCGGGCGCCACCAGCGGAGGCTCGACCAGGCGCAGGCCTTTCTCACGAAACATGGGGCGATAGCCATCCTGCTGGCCCACGCACTCGGCCACATGCGCGGCTTTGTCGCCCTCGCTGCCGGCAGCTCCCGACTGCCGTACGCCGTGTATCTGCGGTATGAGATACCGGCGGCGTTAGCCTGGTGCCTGGTATACACCTCGCTCGGCTACGTGATGGCATCCAATCTGGACACCGTGGAGATCATCGTCCAGCGTGCCGGACTCGTGGTTATCGGGCTCTTCGTCCTAGCGGTCGCCGGTTCGTTGGTTGTGCGTCGCCGCCTGTGGAGTGGCGTGTGAGCCTGGGGCTACCTGTGAGCACCGAGCCGTCCACGGTCGGCCAGATGGGGCTCACCAGCGCGCAAGCCGGCGAACGGCTGCGGACGTTTGGCCCGAACATCGTGGTGCCCAAGCGGCGTTATGGGCGGCTTCGCCGCTGGGCGGGCATTGTGGCCGACCCGATGGTGCTGCTGCTGCTCGTCGCCAGCGGCATCTACCTGGCCCTTGGAGAAGTCAGTGACGCGGCCGTCATGGGCGCGGCGCTGGTGCCCGTCCTGGCCATGAACGTCCTGCTTGAAGGGCGCGCCGAGCACACTCTGGAAAAGCTGCGCGCTTTGAACGAGCCCCGTGCCACCGTCATGCGCGACGGGCAGTGGCGGGGGGTGCCCATCGAAGAGCTGGTGCCCGGTGACGTCATCCGCGTCCAGGAGGGCGGCGTCCTGCCGGCCGATGGCTTCTTGCTCGACGGATCAGACGTGATGGCCGACGAGTCGGCCTTGACTGGCGAATCGCAGCCCGTTTCGAAGCAACCGAGCGTTGGTATGCTGCTCGCCGGCAGCTCACTGTTGAGTGGGCGAGGCGTCGCTGAAATCCGGAAGACGGGGGCGTCCACTGAGTACGGCCAGATTGGCCAGCTGCTCGGGCAACTGAAGACGGAGGCAACCCCACTCCAGCAAGGGATCCGCCACCTGGTCGGGCGGCTCTTCATCGGCGCGTTGGTGCTGTGCGGGGCCGTTGTAGCGCTGACCATCGCCCGCGGCATGGATCCGCGCGAGGCCTTCCTCGGCGGCGTCAGCCTGGGGATTGCCACGATCCCCGAAGAGCTGCCGGTCATCTACTCGCTGTATCTCACGCTTGGCGCATGGCGGCTGGCCAGGGACAACGCTCTGGTGCGGCGCATGGCTGGTGTCGAGACGCTGGGCGCCACGACCGTCATCTGCAGCGATAAGACGGGCACGATCACGTTCGGCCACATGGCCCTGGCCGACCTCTGGCCGGTGGCCGACGGCGACGGCGGTCGGGAGCACTTGCGAAGTGCCGCTGCGCTCGCCTGTGAGCCGCATCCGTTCGATCCCATGGAGCAGGCCATCGTCGCTGGCGCTCCGGCAGGCGTGTACGACGGTCTCGAGCTCGCCCGCGAATACGAGTTCGACCCCGTCGACAAGTACATGTCGCACGTCTGGCGCTCGGCGCAGGGCTTGACGATCTATGCCAAAGGCGCCCTGGAGGGCATCCTGGCGCGCTGTGCCATTGATGATGCGCTCCGCGCTCGAGCGGAAGCAGCCAATGCCGTGATGGCCCGGCAGGCGATGCGTGTGCTGGCGGTGGCCGGCCGCCGGCTCGACCGCGTCAGCGGAGTCAGGGCCACCGATGAGCGCGACCTGCAGCTGTTCGGCCTGATCGGGGTGTCCGATACGGTCCGTCCCGAAGTGGCCGCGGCCGTGCGCGAGTGCCGCCGAGCCGGTATCCGCGTGGTCATGATTACCGGCGACCACCCCATAACCGCGCGGGCCATTGCCGAGCAGGCAGGCTTCGCCAATCATCCCCAAGTGGCCTCGTCGGAGGCGCTGGTGAACGCCACACCCGAGCAATGGCGGCAGGCTGTGCAACAGACCGATGTCTTTGCCCGTATCCGGCCCTCTGAGAAGCTGGCCATCGTCGACGCCTTCAAGTCACTCGGCGAGGTGGTGGCCATGACCGGTGATGGCATCAACGACGCGCCGGCATTGCGAGCCGCCCACATCGGCGTGTCGATGGGGCAGCGTGGGACGGAAGTTGCCCGCGAGGCGGCCACCATGGTGCTCCTCGATGACGACTTCAGCACCATCGTGACAGCAGTGCGCGAAGGACGCCGCATTCTGGGCAATGTGCGGCGAGCCTTCTCCTACCTGGTGGCCTTCCATGTGCCCTTCCTGCTGCCTGCCCTGCTCGCGCCCCTGCTGGGCCTGCCGCTTCTCCTTCAGCCGGCGCACCTGGTGTGGCTGCAGCTGGTGGTGCACACCACCTCCACCCTGGCCTTTGAGCGCGATCAGCCCGACCCGCGAGCAATGACGGAACCTCCGGTGCGTCAAACGCGCGCACTGGTCGACAACCGTCGCCTGGTCCGCGCCGTGCTTGAAGGGCTGGGCCTGTTCGCGGTGGTGTGGGCGGCGTACACCTGGGGTCTCGGCCACGGGTGGCCAGAGGCACTTGCTCGTAACTTCGGGTTCACCACGCTGCTGCTGGGGCAGGCCGGTGTGGTCCTGCCGGAGCGCGCCGAAGGTGCCTTCTGGCGCGTCGCCAACCGCGGCAACCGGCTCCTGCCGCTGCTGCTTGGCCTGAGCGCCTTGTCCGCCTTGCTGCCGTACTATCCCGGATTCGCCGAGGTGCTGCACGTCCAGGCGCTGTCGGCAGCCCAATTCGGTATCGCCACGTGCCTGGCGCTCGCGTCATTCATCTGGTCGCAGCTGCTCTGGCTGGTCTGGCCGCAGCCCGAGCGGGCGGCGATCGCATCAGATGGGGACGCTACGGCGCGTGCAGCAACGGCAAGACGAGCAGCGTGATGACGAGCAGCAGGCCAATAACGGCGATGCCAATTGCGCCGAAGTATGCTGCCGCCGTCCGGGTTCCGGACGATGGATGCCTGTCGGCTGGGCCGGAGTGCACTGGCATTGGATGTCCAGATTTCACGTTACGGATGGCGGAACGACGGCCGCGTCAACGTCGAGTAAAGGCTTCGATAAAATGAACCTGCGTCCGTTCTCCCGTAAAACGGCGGTCGGAGACGTGTCACTCAACGGTCAGCACAGCAACGTGAGTTCGAAGATGGACAACATCATCATCCGCGACGAACGCAATTCGGATATCGACGTAATCTCCGACATCACGGCGGCCGCGTTTCACGACCATCCGCACAGTCAGCACACGGAGCAGTTCGTCATCGAGGCCTTGCGTCGCGCCGGAGCCCTCACCATCTCGTTGGTGGCTCAGTGGGGCGACGAGGTGGTCGGCCATGTGGCCTTTTCGCCCGTGATCATGTCGGATGGCAGCCGCGAGTGGTATGGTCTCGGGCCAGTGTCGGTTGCGCCGGCCCACCAGCGTCAGGGTATCGGCCAAGCCCTCCTCCTCGAAGGCCTGCGTTTGCTGAGGGCTCGAGGCGCGCAAGGTTGCGTGCTGGTGGGCGAGCCGGGCTACTACCACCGTTTCGGCTTCAGGCGCCTCCCGAACCTCGGTGTCGACGATGTACCGGCCAAGTACGTGCTGGCGTTGCCTCTCGGAACGGACGAGCCCAGCGGCACGGCGGTGTTTCACGCGGCCTTCGCCACAAGAGGCTGATGCCTGGAGCGCCTTATGGCGCAGCACGGGTCGGTCCGGTTGCCGTCGCGTCGGTTGCCACGAGCCGAAAGATCAGCTCGCCGGCCAGCAGAGCCGAGCGAACAGCGGCAGGTGGTCGGAGCCAGGGATGTCCTGGCTGTGGGCCGAGTGCTCGAGCGGCCAGCGCGTCTTGACCAGGATGTTGTCGAGCTTCTGCCGCAGAAAGCGTCGTGAGCGGAAGGCGCCAAAGGTCCAGTCCACGTCTTCGCTTACGTTGACATAGCCGCGGCGCGCGAGCTCGGCGAACCAGGCCAGCCACTTGCGGCGGTCGATGCGCAGGCTGTTGAAGTCCCCGATCAGGACAACCACGTCAACTGGTGCGCGATGCTCGTCGTCGCGCAGAATGGTCTGGAACTGCTCCATCTGGTAAGCGAACGCGCCCGGATTCAGGTGGACGTTGTAGGCGCGCAGGGTATGGCCACCGATCTCTGCTGTGACCGTGAGGGCCCAGCGCCGGCGAGCGCGTACGGCGGTCAACGCGTAGCGGTGGAGCCGTTTGATGTTGGGGTGCCGGACGTGCGGCAATTCGAGCAGATCGACCTCGGTCACGTTGATCGCCGCCGGGTTCCAGATGAGCCCCAGGCCACGGATGCGGTTTTGCCGGCGGTCGATATTCCGTTGAAGAGCGGCGTAGGGCGGTCCGAGGACCTCGGCTATCAAGTCAGTATCCGCCCCGTCGTGGTCGGCCGAGGCTTCCTGCAAGAACAGCAGGTCCAGGTCCGCGAAATGGGCGTTCTCGGCAATCGAGCGCAGCAGGGTGTGCCGTTCGAGACCGATGTGGATGTTCCAGGAGCAGACATGCAACCGGGCCGGCTGCGCGGTGGCGCCCTGACAACTCACTCCGATCGCTTGCCGAGTGTCACGGTCAGCGTGGGCCGGCTACCGGCGCGATCGACGGTCAGCTGCACCTGGTCGCCGGGGGCGTGTCGGTTGAGCACGCGGCCGAGGGTGGTCTCGTCGCGAATCGGCTGACCGTCGACCTGCACGATGACGTCTCGGCGCTGCAGTCCGGCGCTGGCCGCGGGCGAGCCAGAGGCCACGCTGGTCACAAGGAGCCCCTGCTGGACGGTCATGTTGAGCTGCCAGGCCAGGCCTGGGTTCATCGCCACGTAGGCGATGCCGAGATAGGGATGGAAGACCGTCTGACCGGCCGCCAGCTGCGCGGCGATGGGACGGGCCGCGTTAATGGAGATGGCGAAACCGACACCCTGGGCCATGGTGCTGCCGGCGCTGCCCGCGGCGAGGGTATTAATGCCGATCACGCGCGCGTCCATGTCAAGCAGCGGCCCGCCCGAGTTGCCGGGGTTGATGGCGGCGTCGGTCTGGATGAGGTCGTACAGGTACGGACCTGGATTGCCGCTGCCGTTGCCGGGTTCCTGGACCGCCCGGTCGAGGGCCGACACCACGCCCGCGGTCACGGTCGGTCCGCCTGGCAGGGCCAGGGCATTGCCGATCGCCACGACTTCATCGCCGACGCTCAAGCTGGAAGAATCTCCCAGCTCGTTCACTGGCAGCGAACCGCCGGATTCGGGGTCGACCTTGGCCACAGCCAGGTCCATCAGGCGGTCCTGACCAAGCAGGGTGCCGGGAAATGTGCGGCCGTCCGGCAGGCTGACGAGGAGCGAAGAGCTCTGGTCGACGACGTGACTGTTCGTGAGGATCAGGCCGCTGGCGTCGTAGATGACGCCCGAGCCCACGCCGCTCTGCGCCTGAAAGCTCTGTCCGAAGACATCCGACACGGCCTGCTGGGTGGTGATCTGGACAACCGCCGGCCGAGCCCGTTCCGCGACGGAATGCACGGTTCCCTGTCCGGTGCTGGCCGGCGCGGCGCCTACCGTCGGCGCAACGATCAGCGCCGCCAGGAGGGCGGCTGCCGCTAGCGTGGGGGATCTCACTGGCACGTCATGCCCTCCGGCTCACGGCCTGTACCTGTGGCTCGGGTTCTCCCTGCTGCGCCGTGCCGCCACGATGGGCCAGCAGCACCGGCACCGAGCTGTGTTCAAGGACGTAGCTGGCCACGCTCCCCAGGAGCACACGCGCCATGCCGGAGCGACCCCGGGAGGCCATCGCGATGACGCTCGCCTGCATGATGTCTGCCTGCAGCAGGATGGTCGGACCTGGATATCCTTCGCCGCTGACGCAGGTGATGTGCACGCCGGAACCGCGGGCAGCTTGCGCCCTGGTATGGAGATACGAGGTTGCGAAGAGCGACTCGCGCACGCTGTCCGTGACCTCAAACAGCTCGGCGCTCGCGCCCAGCCCGGCCGCCAGCTGCAGGCCAGCAGCCATAGCGCTTTCCGCTTCGGGCGACTGGTCGAGGCAGATCAGCACTGAAGGCTGGCCGAGTGGCAGTGGACTATCCCGGGGCACCAGGAGGACCGGAACGGTTGCCAGCCGCCGCACCTCGTCGGCGACGCTGCCCAGGATGGCCCGCGGCAGGCCGCCGCGGCCGTGCGTACCCATGATCACCAGGTCGATGTCGTGCGCCTGGATGAACTCGACGATCTTCAGTGCGGGCGACCCGACCTCGACGTAGCGGCCGCCGCTGAGCCCCCGGCCGTGCAGCTCGTGGAGCTGATTGCTGAGCGCCTGTGTGGCTGCACGAACCTCGAGCTGCTCCTCTCGCTTCGCCGCCGCGAGCAACGGTAGGGTCGGTCGGGGAGTAAAAACGCTGGCAAGTGGCTGGACCACCTGCAGGAGGAACAGCTCGGCCTGCCCGCTGGCCGCCAGCCGTTCGGCCCAGTGAAGCGCTCCAAGGGCCACATCCGATCCATCCGTGGGGACGAGAACGCGCGAGTACAGGGCGACAAACCTCCAATGCGTAGCCTATGCCGGGCGAGCTAAAAGGCGTCTTAGCGCGCCGTAAACGTGCCCGAAATGGGAGATCCGGCGACATCGGACAGGGTCGCATTTGCGTCGGCGTTTGCCCTGAATTGCCATCGTGTTTACAGCGGCGTCGATAGCGTCGAGGTAAGGAGCCCTTTGTGCGCTCACCACGAACGGAGGAATCGCGATGAATCCCGCAGAACATCCAGACAACCGGCTTGGAAGGGCGACCTGGCTCAGATGGGCTGTCGCCGCCACCATCCTGACCGTCCTCTCGACCCCAGCGACTGCCCTCGCGGCTGACATACGCGCCGCGGACATTGTGGCCGTGCCAGCCGGTCAGACGATCAACGACGACGTCTACGCTTTCGGCCAGACCGTCGACATCCAGGGGACCGTCAACGGCGACGTCATCGCCGCCGCGCAGACGACTAACATTTCCGGCGCCGTGAACGGTAACGTGATCGCCGCCGGCAATAACGTCAACATCACCGGTGCCGTCCAGGGCACGGTGCGGGTCGCCGGAAGCACGGTAAACGTGTCGTCACCGGTCGGACGCGACCTGCTGGCGGGGGCCGGCACCTTGACGGTCGCGCCGCAGAGCAGCGTTGGCGGTGACGCGCTGCTCGGCGCTGGCGCTGTTTCGCTCGGTGGCCCGGTCGCCAGAAACGTGCTTATGGGCGTTGGCCAGCTGACCATCCAGGCCCCCGTCGGCGGGAATGTGACCGGCAATGCCGAATCGGTCCACCTGACATCGGGGGCGAGGATCGGGGGCAATCTGAGCTACACCGGTCAGAACGATGCCACGCTGGATCCGGGAGCAGTGGTGTCAGGCACCGTCAGCCGCATCGCGCCTCCCCAACAGCCGCCCAGGAATGAGGGCGTAAATCTCGCGGGCAAGCTCGTTGGCGAGTTCGTGGGTTGGGTCCGCACGGTCGTTGGGCTATTCGCGGTCGGCCTGCTGTTCGTCCTGCTATGGCCCGCGTTCACCTCAACCGCCGCCTCGAAGCTGGTCCACGCAGCCTGGGCGAGTCTTGGCATCGGCGCGGCGGTCGTCCTGTTCGCCCCGATCGCTGGCACCATCCTGCTGGTTACCGGCATCTTCATCGGCGGCTGGTATCTGGCGCTGTTCGCCCTGGCCCTGTATGCCATGGCCGCGGTGGCCGGCTACACGGTGACTGGCTATGTCGCCGGACACGAGGCATTCGAGCGGTTGGCAGCCAACCGGGTGCATCGCGTGTGGCAATTGCTGGCCGGTGTCGTGGTGCTGACGCTGCTGTCGCACATCCCGTTCCTCGGGTGGCTGATCACTGCGGCGGCGATCATGTTTGGCTTCGGCGCCATCCTGGTGGCCATCGGCAGCGGCTTTCGCGGGCCTGAGGCCGGCACCAGGCCAGTGCCGCTGACGCTGGCGGCCTGAACTCGGCCCGAATCGCCTAAGGGCGCTGCGGCTGATGCAGTACAGCCTCAGCGCCCAATTTCGACAGCTTTCAGGCCCTATTGCCGTGCTGTTGATTGCGGAACGCCCAGAGTTGTACCGTGGGAACTCGCGTCCTGGGCCGGCTTCGATTGGTCGTCGCCGTAGTGTCCGGCCTGGCTCTCCTGACCCCATCGGTCGCTCAGACCGCGGTGGATCGAGACCCGTAGGCACAAATCGTTCAGCACCTCAAGGCGTACCAGCGCTGGTGTGGCGAACGGTAGAAGGAGTGGGCATGGCCACAGGTAACGCATGGCTACCACCTCGGTGGTTCATAGTGACTTTCTGGCACGTGCACCGTCAGATCGTTCGAGCAAGTAGGGGACGCAAGGGGTTGTGGCCTCCGCGCGGGGACAAGTGGGGCGCTTTGCGACTCACCACGAGGGGCCGGCGGAGCGGCTTGCCGCGGAGTGTGATCATCGCCTATTTCCAGGACGGGGAGAATCTCATCTCGATGGCTATGAACGGTTGGGGTGCGCCCGAGCCAGCCTGGTGGCTGAACCTGCAGGCCCATCCTGAGGCTGTCGTCGAGCTGGCTGGTGGAATTCGGCGTGAGGTCCTCGGCAGGGCCGCGGTGAGCGACGAGCGTGAACGGTTTTGGCAGCGCTGGCGCGATCTGGACGAGAACCTAGAAGGCTACGCCGCACGGCGTCCCCAACAGACCGCGGTCGTCGTCCTCGAGCCGCACCCCGTCGGGACCGGCGACGCCCTGCACGCGGAAAGCTGAGTCTGACTGGATTGAAGCGCTGCGCTAGGACCAGCGTTGCGTCGGCCCGGCTGGGGTAACCCCGTTAAGACCGCCGCCACACTGGTGAGCGCCATCCGAAGCGCTGTCGGCGAAGAGCGACAAGTGCGAGCTTCAGCCCGCCAGCTTTTTCTGCGCGTTTGCCTATCAACTATCACAATCGCTGCCGGCAACCGGAGCACACGGGCGAAGAAGAGCGGTCTACGGTCAAGGCCCCGGCGAGCCGTCTGAATTCGATGGGGTAGCGGACGCATGGCCGTCACGACGCTGAACCCGCTCGGGCGCTGTGGCAGCCACACCCATTTGGACCTGCGAATCCTTGACGGCCGGATCCTCGTGCGCCGCAGGCTTAGAGGACTGGCTCGTCGTACCTGGTCGGCGGCCTTGGTCACGTCGCGCGGCCGTGTCGCTACGCAGAGGTCGTGGGCCGCCCTTATCCAGCAGCTGGGCCTGTGCAATGCCCGGTTCAATCGACGTAATCAAGTCGGTGAGTTCGAAGGGCATTCGGAGCGTGTCGTAGAACAAGCCGTCGTCATTCGACAAGTTGGCCGGCTGCGTCGTGAGCTGCAAGACAGGGAGGCGCGCACCGGCGAGCATGCGCAAGGCCGTCACCGCGGTCTCGCGTGAAACTCCAGGCGCATCGCCGTCCAGGATCACGAGGTGTGGCGCATCCGCCGAAGCAGCTGCCAGTGCCGCGTGGGCCGTTGTCGCCACGGTGACACGACAAGAGTCGGATTCAAGGACGAGCCGCACTAGATTGCCCAGTGCCGCGTCAGGTTCGATCACCAGCACATGAATGTGTTGCTGGCCGTCAAGGGGCTTTAGCAATGTATCCATAACGCATGGCCCACGGCCGCCAGGCTGCGACTAATTGGTCAGAGGGGCGTGCTCGCGTCGGGGCACGAGGATGGCGGTGCCCGCGTCGACCAAGGGCTCTTTACCTTTCGCGACGAGCCAGGCATAAAACTCCAACCGCCGGACATCGAAGCCCATTGCCTCCAGGCTCGCTTCGGTGATGGGTTCCTCAACGGTCAGGAAGGACCGCCAGGATGGCTCTTGGATCAGGGTGGCCATTGCTCTTCCATAACCTCCGGAACCACGTTAGGTCCAGGTCATCGAACGGCGCGTGAATGGCGGCCGAACGGAAAGTAAACACTGTCGTCTGAAGGAGCTGGCCTGTCGGGCAGTCGTTTCCGGCCCGTCTGGAGAAGTCGTTCGGCAGCGAGCGGGTGAACGCGTGCCGGCCCTACAACCGGGGTCGAAGTCGCCGTGGTGCTCTGCCTAGAGTTGGTTGACGAAGTCGAAATGGAACTCGCCAGCGATGTTGCAGTTCGAGTAATTTACCGAGCGCACGTCAGATGACTGCTGTCCCCGGCCGTCGATGATGAACACGCTGTACACGCGGTCCTCGATGGGGCAGCTCACCGACAGGACGATGCTGAAGGTTCCGTCCTGGTCGCTCGTGGCATCGTAGTTATTGCCGTAAATGCTGGCGCGCACGATCATGCCGCCGACACCTTTGCCGTTGCGGTCCATGACGTGGCCCTGGACGTACTGCGTACCAGCATTGGGAGCGCTGTCCGAACACGGCGTCTGGTGTGGCGGCAGCCAGCCTAAGAATCGTTGCGCCGGCCCGCAGTTCACCGGAGGATCGTTGATGTCCTTGGAACGCCAGGCCCAACCCGACTGGCTTGCGATCGTCGCGGCCACTGGAGCAGCCGCCGTCACTTCCCCGGGTTGTACGACTGAAACCACATAGCTGATGCTGCACGGAAAGGCCGGATTGTTGCCGCCGGTCTTCGGGCAGTCCGTCGCCGACGTGTAGTAGTAGTCGCCAGGGAGGCCGAAGCTGAAGGACTTGCTCTGTCCGGCTCCCAACCCGCCCGTGTCGAAGGGCAATGGAGCGCCGCCAATCGTTGTCGCCGTGTGAACGCGGCTGCCCTGGTTGAGCCAGGTGACACTGCCACCCGGCGGAATGACGACGCCAGCCGGCCGGAACTCGGTGTCCGTCATGGTGATCGTGACGCTGCCGGAAGAACTGTCCTGAGCCAGGGCGACGCGCTCCGTACCCAACAACGTGCTCACAATCAGTGCCGCCGTGGTTAACCAGCGCATCTCAACCGTCCGATCACAGGGTGCCTAGTACCACGTAAAGGGACCGGCAACGCGGCCGGAACACTCGACAAACGCACGGCTATGCGGTGATTCGGGAGAGACGGCGATCGCGGTGCGGTTCCGGGTCACTCGCCGGCGGTTCGCACTCGCACGGTCATGCCGGAGCGCAGTCCGGAGGGCCGGCCCAAAGGGTCGATGATCACCAGATAGGTGCTGTCCCCACTGGGGTTCAGCAGTGGTTCCAGAGCGACCGTGCGAACGCGTCCCGGGATGGTCTGGCTCAGCGCGTCGATGGTCAGCGTGACGTCCTGACCGGATTGCAGCCTGGCCACCTGGAACTCGTCAACGTCGACCGTCTCGACCTGCAGTTGGCCGAGGTCAGCCACTGTCCCGATGACTGCGCCCGGCTGCAGCGTGTCGCCCACATGGACCTGCAGAGTGGTCAGTGTCCCACGCCATGGGGCAGCTACCAGCTCGGCGCCACTCGGCCCCTGGACGCGGGCGATGGGGGCTCTGCTCTCGACGCTCTGCCCAGCCTCGGCATACAGCGCTTCGACGGTTCCGGGATTTATGACCGCCAGCGTGGCCCGTCTGGCCGGTCGCACCTCAGCGCGCATGGTCAACGACCCGGATTCGGCGATGACCGGCGCAGGCAGGGCTGCGGGCCTCCTCGTGGCGGACCAGCCTGCCAGCATGGCGCCCAGCAAAAGGACCGCGCCGGCCCAGACCGCGTATCGCCGCCAGCTTCGCGGCCGAGGAGCCGTGCGCTGCGGACCGATCGGCAGATCATCGGCAAGATCAGCGTTTCCCTGGCGGATGTCAGCGCTCGCACTGTGGGTGGTGTTGTCGGGTATCAGGACCTTGTTGCTCATGCCGCTACCTCTCTCAGGCGTCCGTCTCGTATCTCCAGGCGGCGCTCGGCGACCGCCGCGACCTCTGGGTCGTGGGTCACGACGACGATGGTGTGGCCCTGCTGGTGCAGCGCTTCGAACACGGCCAGCACGGCGCGCTTGTCTTCAGAGTGCAGCTCGCCGGTCGGTTCGTCGGCCAGGATGAACTGCGGATCATTGGCCAGCGCGCGGGCGATGGCCACGCGCTGGCGTTGTCCGCCCGACAACTGTGCCGGCCAGAAGCGCAGCCGATCGCCGAGGCCGATCTGGGTCAGGAGCCTCGCCGCCCGTGCGTAGCGTTCGCGCGAGCCCATGCCGGCGGCCTCCAGCGGGAGGGCCACATTCTCAAGCGCGGTCAACGCTGGCAACAGATGGAAACGCTGAAAGACAAAGCCGATGGTATGCAGACGCACAGCCGTCCGTTCGGCGTCGGTTAGATCGACGGTGTCGCGCCCGTCCAGCATGATGGCGCCGTAGGACGGCCGGTCCAGCAGGCCGATCATCTGCAGCATGGTGCTCTTGCCCGAGCCGGACGGGCCGGCCAGGCTGATGAACTCCGCGGCCCCGATGGTGAGGTTGGCGTCGCGCAGTGCGATGACTGGCGTGTCGCCCACGCGGTAGGTCCGCCAGACGTGGCTCAGCTCAATCACTGCCTCAGGCCTCCCTCAGCACCTCGACCGGATCGACCCGCGTCGCTCGCCGGGCGGGAAGGAGACCGGCGGCCAGCCCGAGCAGGCTCGCCAGCAGGAACGATTGCAGGAACAGCCCGGCATCGGCCGAGAAGATCATCTCGAAGCCGTAAGCCGGCGCCAGATAGCTGTTGAGAATCCAGCCCAGCGACAGGGCCAGGAGGACGCCGACCACGCCGGCCACCAGGCTGATGGCCACCGCCTCGGTGGCCACGCTGGTCAGGATCGAGCGCGTAGGCACCCCGATGGCTTTGAGAGTGGCGAACTCGAGGCGGCGCTCCGCCACGGAATGGTTCAGCATGGTGGCCACGAACAGCGCGCCGACGGCCAGCGCCAACGCATCCAGCACGTAGTAGGTGACCAGCTCCGAGCTGAGGATGCGCTCGGCTTCCGCGACCAGGTTCTGAACGTCCCACACCGCGAGCTCACCCAGCTGTGCGATCGGCTGACGCAGGTCCTCGCCTGGGGCCGTGCGGACGGCGATGATGCTCGTCACGTCCTGTACGTCCGCCCGCTGCCGGAAAGCAGGCATGTCCATGAAGGCCGTCGAGTCGAGGCCGTAGCCAAAGCCGCGCAGCCGCCCGATACCGCTGACGGTGAAGTTGCGGCCATTCAGGCGAAGGGTGTCGCCGACGTGCAGCTGCTTGTCGCGGCTGAGCTTGGCGCCCAGCACCACCTCGTCCGATCGCCGCAGCCAGCGGCCCTGCTGCAGGTCGAGCACGCCGGGCATGCTGGCCGGGTCGCCGTCAACGCCCATCACCAAAACCTGCTCCGCTGGCTGGTCGGATCGCCGCGGACCCTCGCGGTCGCGCACCATGGTCCAGGTCATCACGCCCAGCGCGGACTGCACGCCGGGCAGGCCTCGGATCTCGCTCAGCACGTTCGACCCCTGCTTGATGGTCCCCGGCGAATCGTTGGGCAGCAGCGGGATGAGCTTGCCACCCTGCGTTGTGACGTACAGCGACGCGCTGGAGCGCAGGTAGTCGACGGTGTAGACATCCATGATTGCCCGGCCGACGCCGGACAGCGTCATCACGATGCCGAGGGCAATGCCGACCCCGAGGACGATGCCGATCATCTCGTGCCAGCGCCGGAGCACGCTCCGGACGGGATAGGGAATGTCGACCAACCGCCCCCCGGCGGTTGGCTGTGCATCAGTCCCGCTGACGAGCGGCGGTGAGAGGCGATCGAGCATCGCCCGGCGCTCAGGTTTGGACGGTCGCCCGGGCTGGCCGGTGCGCCCGCCTATGGTTGGCCTGGCCCGCCGGGGCGCTCGGCTGAAGGAACTTGACATAGCCCAGAACCAGGGTAATGACCAGGCTGGCCGACAGCACCAGGAAACGGAACCTGTTGTCTTCCGTCCCGAAGCCCCGGACAATGCTGTACGCCAGCGTCAGGACGCCGCCGAGCAGCGCCCCGTCCGCGATGAGTCCAATCTTCCTGATCGCCGTGAGGCTTGTCGCGAGCACGAGCACCGCCGCGACCAGCGTGACGATGGACACGTTTCGGCTATAGACCTGCTCCGCCGCCATGTAGGCCTTGAGCTCGGTGTCGTATTGCGCCTGCTCGGCCCGTATGACGTTGAGGGCGGCAACGTCGGTGATCTGGACGTTCTGGTTGTACTTGACCGACAGCGGGGCGTCGGGCCTACTCGGCTCCGGGTAGAAGGCGGCCACGCCCACGCCGATGAAGGCGGCCGCAATGATGCCAACGAACACGACATACACGAACCGCAGGAACATGCTGTACCTCCGTCTATACGTGTGCCGCAGACACGGTCAACGACGGATAAACGACCCAACAACGGCGTGCCAACAGATGTGGCCAGCGAGCCCGCCACGCCGCTCCTATGGCTCGTAGCTGTAGCTTGCCTGGACGCGAGTGCTGAACGTCAGCTGGCCAGGTTGAATTGGTACTGCACCGGCACCCCCCATGCCCGTGGCCAGCGAGCCGACGGCCGTGGTCTCCTCAGTCAGGTTCGTGAGCGCACCGAGCCGGACACCGAGTTGCTGGGCCACGATCTCGGCTCGAGCCCGCGCCGCGGCGGTCGCCTGCACCAGCGCCTGGTCGCGCAGCTGGCGCTCGTGACGAACGGCGAAGTGCATGCCGTTGGACGTGGTGGCTCCGGCCTGGATAGCGACGTCGAGAATCGCCCCCGCTCGCGACAGGTCGGTAATGGTCATGGTCACGCTGTTACTCGCCGCGTAGGATCGAACGGCCTCCGGCAGACCGGGTTCACCCGGGGTTTGGCCCACGATGGGATAGAGGTTTACCGCTTCCGTCCGAATCTGATCAGGACTGATACCGGCCTGGCCAACCGCGTCCAGCACGCGCTGCATGGTGGTCGCGTTAAGGTCCATCGCCTCGTGCGCCGTGGCTGCACGCGTTTCCACACCCGCCGTCAGGTAGGCGATGTCAGGAACGGCGTCGACGCTGCCCTCGGAAGTGACGGTGATCTGCCGATCCCCGCTGCTGACGGTCGCCCCGGCAGTGCCCGTGCTCATCGCTTGCGTTGACCGTCCGGCCAGTGTCGTATAGCCGAAGTAGACATTGCCGGCGAGCGCCACGACCAGCAGCGCGCTGACAAGCCAGACAACCGGTTTTCCCGCAGACATGGCGTACTCCTGAGGCGGCGCCTTTGCGCCCGCACGAAGCATTGCGAGCGTGTCGCCACAGACGTGTGAACGTCGCGTCAACAGGGCCGAAAACTGTGGCGAGTTTTCGCTGATTCAGCGAGCCCGAGATCGGTTCCGTATCCGACTCCCATCTGACGGTTACTGGAGCCCGTATCGTCTGGGCTTTTCTGGCGACCTGTCCTTACCCAGGCCCAGAGGTCTCCTGGCTAGCAGTCAACGGGCACATAAGCGCGGACGCGCAACTCTGCAGACGAGAACTCAGCGACTTCTTATGGAAGGCTCAGCGCCTTCAAAGCCCCGGCGTCTAGCCTCAGAGAGCCAATGCAAGACCCGACGACCTCTCGTAGCGCGCCGACGGCGATGGATCATGCCGAGCTGAGAGCCGTGCAGGGCGGGACCTTCGAGCTAAGGCGATCACCTCAGTGAGCAGCTGCTCGTTGTCTGAATGTCATGTCTGCCGAGTGTGGGCTGACGACGACAGCACGATGAACCACCTGAGCATCGAGACCGTGAGTTCCTGATGGCCACCGCGCCACAGTCCGTCGACCACGGCGGCACGGAACCACTGCGGCTGCTTCCGCAGCGTGGAAGCGCTGCCGCCAGCATCACGGCGGCGCGTGAGCGGCGTCTCAGCCTGGCGATCTCGGCGCTCGTCGCCGCGATCACCGCGGCGGGTCTGGGCTTGCTGATCGCGACCACCGCGGATGCGGCGCGCTCGGCCGCTGCCGACCACACCAGAGCTCAAGTAGTGCTGGCTCAGCAGGACGCGCAGGCCAGCGTGGACACCGAGGCGCAGCTGAGCGCCTATCGTGACCGCCTGCAGCAGGCGTACGACCAACTCCAGGTCAGCTATGCCACCCTGCAGCAGCGCGACGCTGCCTATCAGCAGGCTCTGCAGGTGACCGAAATCTCGGCCGCCAATCTCCAGACGGCGGACCAGACCACGGCCGCCAAGCTTGCCGACGCCTACCAGCAGCTGCAGCAGGCCAATGCCCAGATCCAGCAGCTGCAAGCGCAGATGCAATCGGTCTCGGCACATCTGTCGCGTTCCGAGGCAGCGGTGCAGTCGCAGTCGGCCGCCGTCCAGGCCGCACCAGCCCCAACTTCCCCCTCGCCAGCCGCCAATCGCCTTGTCCAGCCGGCTCCGCAGAATCCCAATCCGGCCCAGCAGATCCCACTTCGGCGTGAGCGCTCGCGAGGTTTCGATGACTGACATCCATTCGGCGAAGACTGGCTCATGAACGCCAAAGTCCTGGGGCACGCTGCCCGCCGCGGTGTGCTGGCCGGTGCTCTTGCGGGCTTCCTGGCCGGCTGGGCGGCGTTCGCCGTGCAGGGCCAGACAGATGCCGCGAGCGCAGCCGGTCCCGAGACGCCGCCCGCCGATCCCGCAGCAAGTGCAGCGGAGGCCTTACCGCCGGTACCGTCCATTCCCGACCTGCCGCCCGTCCCCGCCGGCAAGTCCTTCGAGCCGGCGGCTGTGGCCAGTCCACCACCAGCTGTCGTGTCCGCACCCTCATCGCCGGCCAGCCAGGCCGCCCCGCCGCCTCCCGCTCAGCCGGTGAAAGCCGCGCCCTCCGCCGCGGCGCCCGCCAGTCCGCCGCCACCGGCACCGGCGCCAACCGTGGCTCCAGCTCCGAAGCTTCAGCCGGTTCCAACCCTGCCGCCGGTGGTGAATCGCCCGCACGCCGTCACCCGTACGTCGTGACGCAACTGCTGGAACGCTCTTTCCGAGCGATGAACACCGGCATGCGGCTGCTGCTGTATCCGACCATCGGTGCTGGCGCCGGGTGTGAGCGAGCGCTGGACCTAGCGGAGCGCGACGTTCGCGAGCAGGAGGCGCGGTTCAGCCGCTTTCTCCCGGACAGTGAGCTATCACAGCTCAACCGCTCGGCAGGGCGTTGGCTTAGGCCCTCGGCGGAAATGCTTCAGGTCCTGACCCTGGCTCAACAGATGCATGACGAGACCGGCGGACTGTTCAACCCCGGCGTCCTGCCTGCACTCGAGTGGTCCGGCTATGACCGCTCCTTCGAACTGCTGCCCGCGGACCGACCCGCTTCGCGGATCGCGCTGCTGTCCGCCGCCGGCATCGAGGCACTCCAGGTAGTCGGCGAACGCGTCCGACTGTCGATCGGCTGCCGCCTCGATCTTGGGGGCATCGTCAAAGGTTGGACGGCTGACCGCGCGGCCGACGCGCTGTCCGATCTCGGGCCGACGCTGGTGGACCTGGGCGGTGATATGGCCGTCCGCGGCCGGCCGCCGGGCGGCGCGTGGCAGGTAGGCGTGGAATCGCCCGATGCCAACAGCACAGTCGCGACCATGCTCGCCGTTCAGGAGGGCGGCGTCGCCACGTCCGGCACCGTTCGGCGCCGCTGGCGCGCCGGTCAGGCTGTCCTGCACCACATCATCGATCCCCGAACTGGAACTCCGGCGAGCAGCGACGTCGTTCAGGCGGTGGCCCGCGCCACCAGCGCCGTCCGCGCGGACGTGTGGGCCAAGACGGCGGTGATCCTCGGGCGCGACGGCTGCGAGGAACTGCTGCAGCGCAAGCCCGGCATCGATTTCATGCTCTTTGCGGCAGACGGCGCTGTCACGGCGACAGCCGGCATCAGCTTCGTCGGGAGCCGCGCCGCGTGAGTACGGCGGCGCCGACTCGCGGGATTCAGGCAAGCTGGACCGAGTACATCGGCCTAGTGATGGGCGCATTGGCGGGCGCCGGGGTCGCCGTGCTGCTGGCGCTGCGCTTCGTGCACGCCCAGTCCATGTCCGATTCGGCGGCGACCTTGCTGTGGTACGGCGTTCGCGGCGCGGGTGTGGCCGCGTACCTGGTGCTGTGGCTGACCACAGCCGCCGGCCTGTGCCTGGCGCGGCGGGTCAGCCTGCCGGGGCTACCCACCGGCGCGCTGTTTTTCCTGCACCAGCTCGGCGACCTGGCCCTGTCGCTCGGCGTGCTCCACGCCCTCCTGCTGCTCGGCGATCGCTTCGCCGGTTTCACGCCCGCGACACTGGTCGTCCCCTTCCAGGCGACCTACCGGCCGCTCTGGACGGGGTTGGGCATCCTGGCGCTTTACCTGGCGGCCATGGTGCAGTGGAGCATCCGCCTACGGCCGCATATCGGCTACCGCGTCTGGCGCGGCATTCACTACGTCAGCTACGCCGTATTCGCCCTGGCGCTGTTGCACGGCCTGGAGTCCGGCTCCGATTCGTTCTTGTCACCGATGCGCGCCATGTACCTGCTCACCGGAGCCAGCGTGGCGGCCCTTACCGTGTGGCGTTCGGGTGGCGGCGGCCAGCAGCTAGCCGCGTCCCAAATCGGTCGGAGCTAAGTCTCGCCCTTACCTGGCTAAGAGATCAGAGTCCCGCCACCTTCAGACCTGGTGTGTAAGAAGGCGATACGCCAGGCAAGCGTCGCCAATGGTCTTCTCCACGGCCAGCAAGACGATGCCCACGAATTCCTGCACGTCGCAGCGCACCAGGTCCCCCAACGTAAGCCCTTGTTCCCGGGCTGTTGTCGGTCCCTTTATGCGTGTCGCGTCATGGTCAGGGAAGAGGTAGCCATGTCAGTCAACCTTCACCACAGTTTCTGGAGGGCGTCGCCGCCAGCGGCGAAATGGGCTCTGTCCGCCGCCGCGTTCTTGGGAGTCGTGGCTGTTATTCCATTTATCGCACTGGTGGTGGTGGTCACGCAAAGCGAGCAGGTGTCGCCGATGAACGCTATCTTCGGCCCCGGGCGTGGAAACCCGGCCATCACGTGGCTCTACTTCACCGTCCCGCCCCTGGTCATCCAGGCCGCGGCTGGCCTGGCGCTTCGCCACTCGGGCATCGCAACGCCGATAGCTGGCATCGTGGGCGTGCTGGTCCTGGCGACCGTCGCCGTGGTCTGGCTCGGAGCCATCCTCGTCCTGGGTGTGAATTGGCTCATGACCGGCGACCTGGCGGGCGATTTCTATGACCTGCTCGGGATGGTGTTTCTTGGCCTGCCGATTCTGCTGGTGACTGCCGCCCTGAACGGGCGGGCCGCCCTGCTGGGCATCCGCGACCTCCACGGTCGAGCGCCCCATCCAGCAACTGTCTGAAGCGGGCACTTGGCGTGAGGCCAAGCGCGCGAACGTGCCCGGCAGTGGCTAGCTGGCCTGCGCTACGACGAACACCGCTGGACCGGATCTAGTCGGTAACCTGCGGACGTCAAGGTCCCTGAACGCGGCGCCTTCCAGGGCCTGAACCACGCCTTCAAGGGAGGGGAACGTCGCGCCCAGACGCAGCAGCCCGCCACTTTCGCCGCCCAGGGTCCATTTGTGGACCGCGATGACCAGCCGCCCAGCCTGACGTAGGACACGCCGCACCTCCCGGACGTCGGTGCGCAGGTTCCAGAGCATGACGTTGTTGATGGAGCAGGCTCGATCGAACGTTCCATCCGCCCAGGGAATGTGATCGGATGAGCCAAGCCGCAGATCTATCCGGCCGGTGACGATGGCTTGTCGGTTGCGCCGGACCGCCTGGTTGAGCATGACCTGCGAGGGATCGACGCCGGCGACGAGTCCTGCGGTCACATGCTCCGCGAGCAACTCGATGGCAACTCCTGGCCCGAAGCCAATCTCCAGCACGCGTTCAGCGGGCTCGGGCTGCAACATGTCGAGTGTCAGGCGCGCCATATCCGCGTTGCCGCGAGCCATGATCGCGCCGGCCAACGACCCGAGCAGCCCACGCGGCAGCGCGAACTGGCTGAACAGCCAGCGCGCCTGCGGCCGGTCTCGTAAGGGCTTCATGCGTGTCGTCTCACTGTAGGCCTTTCGCGACGGTTGATCCTGGCCAGCCGTCAGGACGCACATGCCTCCATGCGATCGCCCCGGATGGTAACCCCGCCGTGCCCGGCGCCAGGAGTTCCGGCCGAGCCTGCTTCCAGGTGTTTACCTCGAGTTCATCCGTCGTTAGCCCCGCGTTACGTCCTCTGCCGATACGTTCCGTGTGGTGGGCGCGACTTTCGTCAGGCTCACCAGACTGTTTCTTCAGGAGTCAACCGACATGTTGTGTCCGGTCGATAACACTGAACTGCTGCTGGCGGAACGCCAGGGGGTGGAGATTGACTATTGCCCGCAATGCCGAGGGGTATGGCTCGATCGAGGAGAACTGGACAAGATTCTCGAGCGCTCAGCGAGTGTGGTCAGGGAGCCAGTACGCGGCGGACAGCCGGGCTTCGAACGAGATCGCAGTGAGGACCGGCGGGATCACGACGACGATCGGTTTAACCACCGCGACCGGGAGGTCGTCGAGCGCGGCGGCCGGCGCCGTGGGGCTGGCGGCTGGCTCGGAGACATACTCGGGAACTTTGGTGGCGAGGACTGAGCACCCGGGACATCGTCCCGTCCTCTTGAACCCCGTATTGGTGCCCGTCGTCGTGCCGCCGGGATGAAATCCGCGTCGGGTGGCAAGGTGGCGGGAACAGTTCGGGAATAGCGGCTGGCTGTCTGCCGTCTGTGTCGTAGCCCCCGACGCGGTTGGCGCCAGTGAGGCGTTGTTCATGAGCTGTTGACGTTTGGTTTAGCGCGGCCGCGACATGGTCACAGTGGAGGTTGGTCATGCTGCGCTTCTTGAGGTTTGGTATCGGCGTCGGTACGCTGCTGGGAGCCCTCGTGGGCGCCACGTTAGGCGCGGTGCTGATCGAAATCGATTTCCATCCGACGCTGGCTGGGGTCATGGTTGGCATCGCGCTGGGCGGCGGCTTTGGGTCGCTGATTGGGACCTTCCTGGCCGCTGTCTCTGAATCCGCCCGGCACACCCATCCATGAGGCACCGGGGCGTCGTGATGGGAGCAGCCGCGACGCTGCTGGTGGGCTTCGGCCTCATCCAGCTGGTGCCGTATGGCCGGCAGCACACGAATCCGCCGGTGATATCTGAGCCGGCCTGGACGAGCCCGCAGGTCCGGACAGTGGCTGCGCGAGCATGTTTCGACTGCCACAGCAACGAGACCACCTGGCCGTGGTACAGCAGTGTCGCGCCGGCGTCGTGGCTGGTCCAGCGCGACGTCGATGTGGGTCGAGCAGCCCTGAACCTCTCCGACTGGAACCGCAGCCGCGGCAGCCGAGAAGCAGCCGAGGCCGTGATTGGCGGCGAGATGCCGCCACCGTACTACACGCTCGTTCGGCCAGGCACCGGCCTCACCGCCGACGAACGTCAGCAGCTGGTCAACGCGCTGTCCGCTTCCGGTGGCTCGGGTCGCACCCCGGCTGGCCTGGCGAGCGGGCGGGATTAGGAGGGACGATGGACCCCGCACTGAGTCTGCCCCTGGGCACCCTGGTGGCCGGTTCGTTCACGATCGTGTTCCTGCTCCTCCTGCCGGTGGCCGCCACCATTGCTGCGCACCACTGGCTGCAGGTCGGCTGGCGCTACGCGTTGTATGGCGCGGCCGTGTTCCTCGTGTTTCAGATACTCACGCGCATTCCCGCGGTCGAAATCTTCGGGCCGCGCGTGCTGGCTTACGTGCAGCATTCGCCGCTGTTGTGGGGCTGGCTGGCCGTGCTCGCGCTCACGGCGGGGGTCTTCGAAGAGGTTGGTCGGTATCTGGGTTTCCGGGTCTTCTTCCGATCAGACCAGAAGACCTGGTCCAAGGCGGTCATGTTCGGTATCGGCCATGGCGGACTCGAAGCCTTGATGGTGGCCGCGACCGCCATCTTTAGCACTGCGCAGCTGTGGGCGCTGTCTCGCAGCAGCCTGGACAGCCTCGGACCCGCGCAGCGCCAGCAGGTGCTCGATCAGTTCGCCAGGATCGCGGCGCAGCCCGCCTGGATCCAGCTGTTGGGCGCCTGGGAACGGACGTGGGCCATGCTCATTCAGATCGCCATGGCGCTGATCGTGCTGCAGGTTTTCACTCGCCGGCGCCTGATCTGGCTGTGGCTGGCAATCGCGGCGCACGCGGTCGTCGACATGGTCAGCGTGAGCACGGTCCAGTTGTTGAGCGCCCGTCCCGTGGCGGCCTACATGGTCACTGAGGTGCTGGTAGGGCTGTTCGGCCTGGCCGCCCTGTGGACGATCATAAGGCTGCGGGACATCGAGGCGGCGCGCCTGCAACTGCCTGCCGGTGGGAGACCGGCGCGTGGCAGGCGCTGGCTCCATGCAGCTGGCCATCCCTAGCCGAGGAGAGACACATGAACTTCGAAGCGACATTCCTGCCGTCAGCATCGGGGGAGGTGCTCGGAACGATGCAAGATCGGTCCGCCAGCGGCCTGGCCGCGCGCTCGGCGATCGAGGCGGTGTTGAACTCCGGAGCCCTCGACGTCGACCGCCTAGTGCATGTCCACGCGACCACCTCGGAGCGCATGGTGGCGATCCTGGTGCGGGTTGTCGAGCACCCGGAGGACGCTCGCTAAAGGGGCGCAGAGCGTGAATCCGGCCAGCCGCGCAAACCTGCTGTACACCCTTGAGCTGCTGGCCGCCCTTGCGCTGGGCCTGCTGCTGCTGATCGCGCTTGGCGTCGTCGCCCATGCACTGGCGCCCGTGCTGGTGCTGTTTGCGCTGGCCCTGGTCCTAGCCTTCGTACTGGAACCAGTCGTGTCGATGGCCCACCGACGGCTGCGCGTACCCCGCTCGGTCGGCGTGCTGCTGACCTACGTGCTCGTCGTCGGGGTCTTGCTGGCTTTGGGCGGGCTGGTGGTGCCGCCCCTCCTCGACCAGGCGGGCCAGCTCCTCGGGCTGTCTGTCCGTGTGGCGCGAAGTTTGACCGATCCCGCTTCGCCCTGGTACGCGGCCGCGGAACGCGCCGGCCTCGCGGCCGGCATGACACAGGCGGTTGCGGCCCTGATTGCCCAGCTGCAGAGCATGGCGGACGACATCGCGCGGGTCGCCTTCACCCTGGTCCGGAGTATCGGCGTCGGCCTGGTCGAGCTGTTCCTGCTGTTCGTCATCAGCTTCTACATGCTCACCTCGGGAGCACGCCTGGCGACCCTCGTCCCGGGCCTCAGTCCGCAGCAGCAGGACGTCGTAAGCGCGGTCGAGCCGGAGGTCGCCGAGACGCTGGCGCGCTACCTCCGCGCCCGGCTCTTTCTGTCGGTCTGCGTGGGCGTGCTGTTTGGAGCCGCCGCCTACGCCATCGGCCTGCCGTACCCAGTCATCCTGGGGACAACGGCCGGCGTCCTCGAGCTGATCCCATTCCTGGGTCCGGTGCTCGGCGCCCTGCCGGCGTTGACTGTGGCCGGCGTTGAAGGTCCGCTCTGGCGCGTGATAGCCATCCTGATCGCGTTTGTCGTCATCCAGCAGCTCGAGGGCAACATCCTGGCTCCCAAGATCACGGCGGACGCCGTGCGATTGCATCCGCTCGTTGTCCTCTTCGCGGTTCTCGCGGCGTCGCAACTGGCGGGAGTCTGGGGTGCGCTCCTGGTGACCCCTCTTCTCGGCTGCTGCGTCGCGGCCGGGCGCGTGGCCCAGAAGTATTTCCGTCCGCGACTGATCGCCGGCGCTGTGCCAGAACTGGAACAGCTCCCCCGTGACACCGTACAACCTCGGCCGCCACAGGCCGCGTAAGCACCGGGGAGGCATCGAAGGCGATCATGCCGCCGCAAGAGGCCGTCGCCCTTCTGGTGGCTGTTGGTATCGGGTTGCTGCTGGGCCTGGAACGGGAGCGGCGTAAGGGCGAGGGGCAGGACAGGGCAGCCGCGGGTATCCGAACCTTCGCGCTGGTCGGTTTGCTGGGCTCGGTCACCCAGCTGGCCGGCAACCCGGCTTTGCCCATCCTGGCTGGCGCTTTCGTGGCATCGGCTGCTCTGACGTCCTACTGGAAATCGCCGCGGTCGGACCCCGGCATTACGACCGAAGTCGCCCTCGTGACCACGTTTGGGCTTGGGGTCCTGACGCAGTCCCAGCCGGCGCTGGCCGCAGCCGCGGCCGTTCTGGTCACGATCCTGCTGGCGTCGCGGTCGGCGCTGCACCGTCTCGTGCGCGACACCCTGACCGAGCAAGAGTTCCACGACGCGCTCATCATGGCAGCAGCGGCGCTGGTCATCCTGCCCATCGTGCCCGACCGCGGCTTTGGCCCGTATGACGCGTTCAATCCATTCACCGCCTGGCGGCTGGTAGTGATTGTCATGGCCGTCAACGGTGCCGGTTACATCGCTCAAAAAACGCTTGGCACGCGAGCCGGCCTCCCGCTAGCGGGATTCCTTGGTGGCTTCGTTTCGAGCACGGCCACAATCGCCGCGATGGCTATCCGTTCCAGGGCAGAGGGCAGTTCGAGGGCCGCGGTGGCGGCCGCGGTGCTGTCGACCGTCGCGACCATGCTCCAGCTGGTTCTGCTGGTCGCCGCGGTGAGCCCTCAGACGCTGCAGGCACTGGCCCCGTCACTCGCGGCTGGCACCGTCTTGGCCGGCGGCTACAGTTGGTTCTTCGCGCGGCGATCCGGGTCCATTGGACAGGACGAAGAAATCCAATTGGGCCGGCCGTTCAACTTCCGCATGGCGCTCCTGCTGGCGGCCACCGTCACGGCCATCATGGTTGGCTCGACCGTCCTCCTGGCGAAACTCGGTGACGTGGGGCTGGTGGCGGCCGCTGCCCTCGGCGGCCTGGCCGACGCCCACGCGGCGGCGATATCCATATCGTCGCTGGTCGCTGCCGGCCGAGTGACCTCGTCATCTGCGGTCATCCCGATTCTGCTCGGCGTGTCCGCGAACGCTCTCACCAAGCTGGCGATCGCCGCCGGCGGAGGTTCACGCCGCTTCGCCGTCGAGGTGAGTATCGGAGTGGTTCTAGTCGTCGCCGCTTTGTGGGCGCCTGTCGCGCTGCCCTTGCGTGTGTAGTCCCTGCTGCCGACCGTCCAGACCCAGGTGGCTCTGGATAAGGGGGTCGGTATCGGTTTCACCCGAACGACTCGGTCAGTCGCCATTGCCGATGCCGAAGAGCCCGAAAAGCGTCACTACCGTCAGCCGCCGTCGCGGAACGCCGAGCACGGCGTCAGTGTGCGCCAGCACCTCGCGCCGCCAGGTCTCTGGCCCGATGCGATGAGCGAGCGGTAGCGCTTTCGTGCCGGGATCTCCGGTGGGACGTCGAGCAGCAGCTGCGCTTGGAAGCGCGTCTCAGTAAACTCCGGGCTCTCGTACCCGTAGCGGCCGCCACATCGCACGCGCGTGGCAGCCGGAGAAGGGCTACATTGGACGTCAATGCCGCCGTTGAGCGCGGCTGAGCGACGCCACGACCAGGTCGTAAGAGTCCTGAATCCAGTCGCGCAATTCGTCATCAGGAACGGACCCGTCCAGCTCGATGCTGTTCCAGTGGCGCTTGTCCAGGTGGTAGCCGGCCGTCACCGCCGGGTAGGCCTCACGCAGGACTATCGCAAGTGCGGGATCGCACTTCAGGCTGATGCGCGAGTCGTGCGCAATCGCGAACATCTTGCCGGCAACCTTGAATACCAGGGCTCCAGCTCCGAAGGGGTAGCCCTCAGTCGCTCCCGGCAAGCCACGACACGTCCCCAGCGCTAGGTCGGCCTGCATCTGCTCAACCTGGCGGGTACGAGTTGCCGCAAGAAGTAGCAAAACATGCCCCAATCCCAGGCAGTCTTCGGGAACACAAGATTGGGCCGCATCTGGGCGCAACTACAAGTCGGGAGTCGCCGCGGCTTATCGGCACCAGGTCGTGACCGGTACCGGTCCGCCTCATCAAAGTCAGCCCACACCGGGTGCGTACAATGTTGCATCCTGGAACAGTCATGAGGCTCTGGCCCCTGACGGCATCGGCCAGCGAACGTCGTGTAGTGGCATGAGTATGATGCCGATGCCGCCATGGGTCCTCGTAGTTGAGGACGATGCCCCTACCCGCGGCCTCTATCGCGAAATCCTCACCAGAGAGCTGGGGCTGTCGATTAGCGAGGCTAATGACGGCGAGGCGGCATTTGACGCGCTCGATCGCGCGGAGACGCGTCCGGCCCTGGTCCTGGTGGACCTGATGCTGCCCGGACTGAATGCGGAAACCTTCATGCGTGCGTTACGAGCTCGGTTCGGTCCCGCCTTGCCCGTCATGGTGGTGTCAGGGATGCCGGCGGATCAGGCCGAAGTCGCTGCCGCACGAGCAGAGGCGGATCGGCTTATCTCAAAGCCGTTTGACATTGAAATCTTCATGGACGAGGTGCGGCGCGCCGTCTGGGGCTAGGAATGCTCAGATCCAGAGAGATGGCGGCTTGCAGCCTACTGGGCAAGACCCTGCCGAACGAGTCGCAGCAGGTGCTCCAGATCGAACGGCTTGTGCAGGTAGGCAAATGCGCCGGCCCGACCCGCCTTCTCCTCGGCACGTGAATCCGCTGAAATGACGAGAATGGGCACGTCCGGGCCGTACCGCGCGCGCAACTGCTGGGCGACTTCGTCACCGTTCATGTCCGGCAGCATGATGTCCAGGACCACCAGCGCAGGCCGTAAGGCGACCGCCTGAGCCACGGCGTCTTCGCCGTTGGCAGCGGACGCCACCGAGAATCCCTCATCCTCCAGGAGAGCGATGACGAACGACCGAATCTGGTCGTCATCATCGACCACTAGTACGTAACCGCTGTCAGCTGCGCTGTGAGTTGACGAAGCGATGCCGGGCAGCAGGGAGTCTCTCCCCCAGCGGTCGTCTGGCGTACTCCCCAGAGCCGCTGTAACCCAGCACCGTTTGGCCGCGCGGTCATCAGCTTCCAGGACCGTCAACCCGGTCGCGCTCACGACGCCCGCCCTTCTGCTCCGCTGGCCATCAGGGGCAACCGGACCATGAATGTGGACCCATGACCAGGCTGACTCTGCACCGTTACCGTCCCACCATGCTGCTGAATGACCTCCTGCACGTAGGCCAGCCCAACACCCGTGCCGGGAATGCGATCGGGCGCATTGCTCGCTCGTTGAAAACGCTCAAAGATGCGCGCGAGCTCCGCGGGCGGTATGCCGATACCCTGGTCCGCGACCGTAAGCACGGCCCACTCCTGCTGCACTCCGTCTGCTCCTCCCTGTTGCTCTTCCCGCCGCAGCTCCACATCGACACGGCCGCCGCTGGGACTGTACTTGACCGCGTTGCCGACGATGTTTGAGAACACCCGCTCGATGCGCGATCGATCGCAGGAGGCGATCACCGGTGGCTGGCTGACGTTGACCGACAGCTCGTGTTTTCTCGTGCTCTTCTGACATTCCTCGACCACAGCACGAAGCACATCGCCGAGGTCGACCTCCTCCAAGCGCAGCTTGATCGCCTGGCCAGTGCCCTGACGGGCAATGTCGAGCAGCTCATCGATCAACGAGCTCATGCGTTTCACGGCCACATCCACGTCGGCCAATGGACCGCCGATCGCGCTGGCTGGCACTATCTCGGAACCGGAGGCGCGGCGCTTCACCAGCTGCACCAGTCCGCTGATCGAGGTGAGCGGGGTCTTCAAATCATGCGCCGCGGCACTCAGGAAGTGATCCTTCTGACGCTCCACCGTCTCGGCCAGTTCACGCGCGTGCTGCTCCGCCTCGTACACCCGCGCGTTCTCCAGGGCCAGGGCGGCCCTCCGCGCCAGTTCCTCAGCCCTGATCAGATCGTCCTGCCCGTAGCGGCGGTTGGACTCGGCGGCGATGAAGGTGAGCGCGCCCAGCACCCGGCCGGCGACGCTCAAGGGCACCACCATGCCCGAAACGATGCCCATCTCACGGATGAGGCGGAGATGCTCCGCATCTCGCGCTCCCTCCTCCAAGATGTCCGGTGATATCTCCGAGTACAGCTCGGAATTTCCCGTCCGCAGCACTTGCGGAACGCCTCGTGGAGCCTCCGGGTCTGGTGGGTAGCGCGTCTGCAGGTCCCACGCCCACCGCACCTTGTCGGGATCCACGTGGGCCAGCGCCACAGTCCGGAAGCCGCCCTCTGGAAGAGCCAGCTCCACGGAGCACCAGTCGGCCAGCACGGGCACGGCCAATTGCGCGATGCGCTGCAGCGTTGATTCAGAACTGAGTGACCCGGCCAGTTCTGTGCCGGCCCGGGCTAGGTAGCGGTTCCAGTCTTCGACCCGCTTGTGCTCCGTCAGGTCGCTCATGACCGACATGACCGACTGCAGCCTGCCGTTGGGATCGACCTCGGGGACGACCTGACAGCGGAAGAAGCGGGTCCCCGACACCGTCGGGTAGTCAAACTCGAGCTCCTGCGGCTGACCGCTGTCGAAGGCTTTCCGCACTGCTTCTGCCCAGGCCTCCGCCACGGATTGGGGAATGGCCAGCTCATCGACCGTGTGACCGATGTAGTGATCCCGCGGACGCCCGGAAATGAGCTCGGCTGCGCGGCTGACGTACATCAGCCGGAGGTCTCGGTCGACGCGCGTAATGAGGTTGGGTGAGCGGTCGGCCAGCGTCTCGAATTCCCGCTCGCGCTCCCGGGCGTCCTCGCGAGCCCGCAGGATCGCCCTGAAGTTCTGGGCGTTCTGCACCGCGAGCGCCGCACGGCCGCCAATTAACTCGGCCAAAGCCAGATCATCCTGCGTGTAGCGGCGCTCCGATTCGGAAAGGAGAAAGGACATCAGGCCGAGCCGGCGCTGCCCCGTCTCCAGGGCGACGGTGATTAACGACCTGGGCTGCAGGCGCCCGACGAGTTCCGCGTACGCCGGTGAGCGGGTGTCAGCCAGGACCATGGATTCGGTGAGTTCGGCAACCCACCGCGACTCGCCCGTGTCCAGGGTATGGCGCAGTGGGTTGCCGGCGTCATCCAGCGCGCCGAAGCGGCGCTGGACTTCCTCCGCGGCTGGCTGCTTTGCGGGATCGACGTGGACCACGGCTACGTGCCTGTCCTGCGGTTCCGCTCCTTCGATGACGTCGACGACACACCAGTCGGCGAAGTCAGGAACGACCGATCGCGCGATCTCTTGGAGCAGCGGCTCGTACTCCAGTGAGGCTGCCAGGGCCCGCCCGACTTTCGCCAGGATCTCAAAGCGCCTCCGTGCGGCCTCGATGGCCTGCCTGGCGCGGACCTGCTCGGTCACGTCCAGTACGTGGCCCAGCACACCGGTGATCTCGCCGCCTGCGTTCAGGAGCGGCTGGTAAACGACGTTGAAGAAGTAGTCCTCCACCTGGCCAGTGCCGTCTCGGTCGAAGCGGATCGGCAGCTCGGTCCGCTGGACGGTCTTGCCGGTCAGGTACACCTCATCCAGCAACTCCAACACGCCCTGGCTGGCGAGTTCGGGAAACGCCTCGCGCGCGGGACGGCCGAGAAGGGCTCGATTCCCTGTCAGGCGGTCGTTGGCGGGGTTGCTCAGCTCGAAGACGTGATCCCGGCCGCGAAGCACGAACTTGCCGACCGGCGACTGCATGAAGATGGCCTGCAGCTCGCGGCGCGCCTGCTCCGTTTCAGCGTGGGCAGCGGCCTCCTGGCGCGATTGGCGAACCTCTTGTACGAGCCGGCGCCGTTCCAGCCCGCGCTCGATGGCCAGCTTCAGCTCCTCGATATTGCAGGGCTTGGCCAGGAAATTCGTGACTCCCTCATGGAGCGCGTCGATGGTCGTCTGCGTTGATACGTAACCCGTGAGGACGATGCTGACTACATCGGGATCGCGACTCCGGGCCCTCCGGATGACCGCAAACCCGTCATCCAGCGCCTGCAGACGGAGGTCCGCGACGATCACGTCGAACGATGTCTCGGGCCGGTCGAGCAGTCGCATGGCCTCCGTAACGTCGGCGACCGCCTCGACGTGGTAGCCGGCGCCACGGAGCACCTCAGCCAGTGTTATCCGGACGCTGTCATCGTCATCTACGAGCAGCAAATGACACTGGGCGGCTGGCGTGATCGGGGCAGCGCCAGGCTGTGATGTGAGGGCCTGCACCGTGCTCAGGCTACATCACCCCCTCGGATTGGGCTACAGCGGCGATGATGCTCGCCTATCGAAACCTCGCCGTGCTCCGGAGCAAGAGATGCGAAATGGGTTGAGCGATGTGCGTTCACCGGTAGCGAGCGCCGTACACGTGTCGGGCGCTTGTCTGCGAGGTGTGGTGCACTCACTCCGACGGAGACGCTTCGGGTGCCGGAGCGACAACGACCGGGCGGAGTGTTTATCGCATCTTCGGCGCGCCGAGGCGAGGAGCACGCGGCCGCTGGCAATGACGGTACGTGAGCCATTCACGAGCAGCGCCGACTCGTGAGCCGCTGTCCGCAGTTCGGTGGGTGTGTAGTTGGCGTCTTCGCCAATGGGAAGGCTTGTCCCCAACATGGATGCGTCCTTTCAGCGGCCCACCGCTTCTGGGACACGCACTCGGTGTGGTCGGCTGAACAGAGGGAACGCCCTGAAACGATATCGTGCCGCGCTGCCAAGCATTCACCGGTGTCGGTGCTTGACGCTCCGTGTGTGTCCTGGTTCATGGGAGGCGTGGTGCACACATCAGAGAACACACTCCGGAATTAGGTGTTCGAACAACGGCTCTTCCGAGATGCTGCCGGGCCAGTCCTAGAAGGACAAGAATGCCGCTCTCCGCGACGCCACCCAGCAGATAGGCGGGTGAGGTCCGACGTTTGCGAACATAGTAAACGTCCACACATGCCAGGGTGGCGGCGCCTGCGATGGCGGCCTCGCGCCAAGCACACGCATCGCGCTGAACGCCGCGCAAGAGCCCGAACCCCAGCATCGCAGTCAAAAGCCCGAAAGCCTTCACGAGCCAGGTGTCCTGTTTGAGTCCCGTGACGCTGAGAAACTCGCCAGGTGCAATACCGGCCAGAGGCCCTGCGTCAGGTAGTGCACACTCTGGACGACCAGCGCGCCGCGGAGCGTCACGGGCATGCGCGACTGTTTCGCATCGCTAGTCGCCGCCGTCCTTCATGCCCTTCGGAGCGCCGTGCTTCGCGTGGCGCCTGCGGTCAGCGGCGACCGAGCGGCCCGCGTCGACCTGGTTGGAGGTGAAGTGCCCCTGGGCGTCGCGCCGAACGAAGTGAGAACCGCCGGGCGTGCCGGTCGGGTTGATGCGTTCGCGCTTACCCGTCGGCCGGTGCTGTTGATCCATGCAGGCGGCGTCGCAAGCGGGATGCCAGGCGGGCCGATGGCGTGTACCCAGCCGTCCGGACTCCCCAAGCGTGCAACCGGTTTTTGCTAGGCTTGGACTGCCTGTCGCCGTCGGGCTTCAGGGGGAGCTCATAGTGCAAGACCTGGACCACAATCCGCGCACGCTGCGCTCGCTGCCGCTTGGCTCTTACCGCGTGCGGGCGCGCAAGCGGTCCTACCGGCTGATCTGGTTAGCAACCCTGGGGCTCATTGCGCTGGGTGCTCTGCTGCAGCGCATTGTGCACCCCGCCTTGAGCCATTGAAGCTCATCTGACTACTGCCGCGAGCAGCGTGCCGACGGCGATTGCTGGCACGTAGGGATACTCGCGCGACCCGTCACGTCGACGTTTGACCAACAGAAAACCAAGCGCCAGAGCCGCGCCGACGAGGCTTGTCCAGAAGACGGCAGTCAGGGCGAACTGCCAGTTGCTCCAAGCACCGATTGCGGCGAGGAGAAGTGCGTCGCCTTCACCGAGCAGCCCGCGCCACACGAATAGCGCCACAGCCCCGAAGGCGGCCGCGGCGCCCAGAATGCCAGTGAGCAGGCCACCGTGGACAAGCGGCGATGCAATCAAGCCAGCCGCGAGGCCACCAAACGTGAGCAGACCGGGTATCGTGCGTGACCTGACGTCACACACCAGTGCGATCAGGAGCATGGAGAAGATCGCCGTAGCGCTGACGCTGGAGAGAGCCAAGCCTTAACCCGCCTTGAGCGCGGACGGTCCGACCTCCGCCGCTCCACTCTCGATCATGCGCAGCGCCTCCTCATAAGCGGCAAGGGTCTGGGGCTCCGGCTCGTACAGCTCGGGGCTGGCCGGCTCGTCAGAGTCGGTCGCCATCTGCTGGAGCGCCTGCTCGAGGTGGCGGTGTTCTCGAAGCAGCGCCGTCCTATCGCCCAGCCGTGCATAGCAGCGGTACAGCTCGCGGGCGATGTCCTCCAGCGTCGGCTCCAGCAGCAGCAGCCGTTTGTAGAGTGGTACTGCCAGATCAGGGCGACCGCTGTCGAGGTGGAATCGCGCCACGTACTTGGTCGTGCGCTCGAACTCGTCCCGGTAGCGCTCCTGGAGGCAGACGCCCATGCCCTCTCGCTGGTGGACCCACTCGTAGCACGGCTCGGTCAGCAGGTCGCCCTGATAGAGCTGGGACAGCTCGTCATAGGCTCGGCTAACCTCAGCGGGGTTCAGCCGTGGGATCGAGCGGCACAGCTCCGTGAACCGCTGGACATCAGACGTGACGACCTCGGCGTTCAGCGCGCAGGTGCCATCACGTTCGGAACGGAGCACGTCGCCATGCAGCTCCGGCACCTGCTCCTCGAGCGTCGTCCGCATCCGGTGCTTGAGCTGGCGAAGCGCCGCTTCCGCCTTGTCGGGAAGCTGTTCCGGCCATAGACCATCCAGGATTCGTTCTTTGGTAGCCGATCCGTTCGGTCGCGAGCCGAGGAAGGCCAGAAGCTCCCAGGATTTGTACTGCGCGCCGGTCGAGCTCTGGGGCACCAGCAATCGCCCCCGGCTCGTGACGCGCAGCGTTCCGAAGCCCTCGATGCGGATGAGCGGCTGAGGAGCAGGTTCCGGGAAGAACTCAATCAGCGGCTTCAATGGGGAGGGTGCAGTCGCCGCCTCGGGCTCGGGCTCGTCATCTAATGAGAGCTCGCCAACCGGCTGCGCCTCGCCTTCGAGTTCGGCCTCCGCCGGCGGCACCGATTCCTTTTCTGGCTCGCTCTGGCCATCCATGGGGTCGAGTTCCAAGACGGCGATCGGATCGCTGTCGTCTGCGTCCGGCGGCAAGTCCGCCGCTGCCGCCGCCGAGTACGCCTCGCGCATGAGCCCGGCGAGCTCGTCAAGATACTCCGGTGCGAGGCGGAAGCCGCGCATCCGAACGGGCGCCCGGCCATCGAGCCGGAACAACGCCTCGCCTGGTCGAAGCTCGGCCGCGTCGGGCTCGCCCAGCAGCTGCACGCTCTGCTCGCCGTCGACGGTCTGGAGGACCAACCGGCTGCTGAAGTGAGGCAGGACATCGATATCGAGCCGGTGCGGCTGGTCAGTGGCGGCGATGATGCGCATGCCGTAGGCGCGGCCCTGGCTGCCTATCTGCTCCAGCCACTGACTGGCGTTAGGCAGGTCGGCCAGCTCTTGGATGACCAGCACGGTCTCGGCATCCGTGCTCTGCGCTCCATCGGCCGCCGCCATCGTGCGCCGCGCCAGCTCGACGTGAAGATCCTCGAACAGCGCGGCAAGCGCGGCTTCGTCCGCGGGCTTGATTGGGCGGCCGCTCACGTGCGGGAACTGCGTCAGCCCGGGCGGCACTCCTGGCGTCCCCGCCACAATCCGGAGCTGCATCTGCTCCGGCCGCCGCCGCGCCGCGAGTGAGCTCAACAAGGCGGTCAACAGCGTGTCGGCACCCCCGCCCGCCTGGCTGGCGAGCAGCAAATGACCGACTTCCAGCCAGCTGGGATGCAGCACCTGGCGGCTGGGCAGGACCCCGACTGGGACGAGCATTGGTCTTGAGGGCAGCGTGTCGGGCGGGGTTCCCGGCAGCATGGCCAGCTTGAATCCCGAGATATGCCACGAAACGTCGTGGTCCTGATTGACGATTGACTGGGCCGAACTGCCGAGACGTTTGCCGAACTCGGAGCCGAGCTGCAGCATCCGCTGCTGGTCCATGACTGCGCACGAGAAGGTCAGCCCCACGGTGCTGCGTCCCTGGCGTGCGGCAACCAGCGCAACGTCGGGCACGCCCTGTGACTGGATGAGCGCCAGCGCTTGATCCACCAGCAGCTGGAGCGGCTCGATGCCCGCGCCGGCCACATGGCTCTTGAATGCGCGGCTTGTGTCCGCCTCGGCGAAGCCGTCGGTCATGGCGACCTCCACCTCGTCTGACACGGGCGCTTCGCTGAGGCTGCGCCGGAAGTGCCGCCCCAGCGCCACCGCGCCGAGGGTAACGGCGCCCACTCCGCCCAACCCGCCCGCGGCCAGTGGCCAGCTCACGGACGCCGTTGCACTGGAAGGCACCAGCACGATCGAGGTCGGCTGCTCGACCGCCGTCTCGGCGGGTGTGGGGGACGCTTCCAGAGTGGCTGTTTCGGTCGCGGTCGTACTGATCCCGGCTACCTGCTCGGCGGGAGGAGCCGGTGGCGGCGGGCTCTCAACCGGGGGCTGAGCCGGCTGCGAGAGGGGCAGCTCCAGCCGCAGCCCTGGCCAGATTAGGCGAGGATCGCTGAGCGTCCGTCCGTCGTCGAGCCGCGCCTTGACGGCGTTGAGATCGAAGATCTCCTGGTACCGGTTTTCGTCTCCCAGGAACCGCGCGGCGATGCCCGACAGTGTGTCCCCGGCTTCGGCAACGTAATAGGTGTGGCCGCTCTCCTGCTGGATGGCTTCGCTCGGCAGCGGGATGCGCAGCACCCAGCCGGCGTAGATCTGACCTTTGTTGGTGAACACGCCGCTGTCCGGCATCTTGCGGCCGATGTTCGCGTCCACGATGCGCTGGAATTCCGTCCCGGTCCCGTAGAAGCGCTGGGAAATGGCCCACAGGTTGTCGCCATGCTGCACGATGTACTCGATCTCGCGCGCAGGCTGCGGGTTCGGAGCTGGATGTATTACAGCCTGGTTGCTGCTGTGGACGGCGGCCAATGACACCACAGCCCATGGGGAGGCGGCCATAGCCGCGGGAGCGCTCTGCACCGCGACCGAAGCCATGAGCAACGCTCCGAATGCGGCCTCTGCCGAGCGGCGTACCACCGGCAGTGTGAAGCGGCCTACGACATGGCGCAGGGCAGCGGCCTCGGCGCCGACGTGCGGCAGCCGCTCGAGCGCCAGTAAAGCGACCTGAAGCAGCAGGGTACCGGCTATCCAGGCCCAGACCAGCCAGGCCAGGGTTGAGAACACGTAGCCAAACGCCGCGAGCGGAGCATCGCTGCTTTGCAGCGTCACTTTGAGTTCCAGCAGGGAGGGCAGCTTCGAGGGAAGGTGCGGAAATTCTCCCGACGCGTAGAGCGCTCCCGCGCTGGCGGCGAGAATGCCCATGAGACCGGCGAGAGGCATTCCCTGGCGGTCGGTGTGGTCGATTGCTGCAGTAGACATCGGGTCCTCCACTTCTATGGCTGGCGGTTCAGCACAGCCTGAATCTCCTGGACCGGGTGGTTGGCCTGCCAGGTGTGCTGGATGGGCGGCAGCCCCTGTGGAGCACCGCCGTTAACTGAGAACTCGGCGTGGAAGTGGACTGTCAGGAAGACCGGGAAGCCGTCGGCGAACGGCAAAGACGAGTGCTGGTAGTTGTGCTGGATGTCGCTCTCCGTTGGATACGCCTTGCCGAGCGAAGTGGTCTCAAGGGTCTTGCCGTCTCCGAAGGCCCAGGAGTAGTCCTCTCCCCACAGCCGGACAGTCACGGTGAAAGAACTTGGTGGCAGGCCCGGCGCGGGAGGCGGAACGGTGACCGTTCGGGATTCCTGAATGGTCTCGCCGCGATAGCCATCGACCCAGAACCAGCCCGCCATGCCAACCAGGCCGACGTCGGGATTCACGCGAAGCTTGATCGGCGGCAACGGAATGTGCGTCACCATGTCCAGCGCGACCTGGCGGGCATCGGTACAGCCGCCGCAGCCTGCCCCCGGCGTGTTGGGTGGGGGTTCTGGCGCAGGGCCGAACTGCAATTGGGGATCCGGCTGGTATGGGATCCAAACGATGTCTTGGAACTGGTTGTCGATCGTCAGCACGTAAGGCATCTGCGATGGATGCCCCTGAAACTCCGAGGACCACATTCCTTGCGACGCCGAACTGACATTCGTGGGAGTGAGGTCAGCCTGGTGGCCGTCCGCCGATTTGGAATGGAAACCGAAGTCGTCACTCCACGAGCGAACTGTGGAGTTAGGTGCGGCCACCGGTCCGGGACTGCTCTGGACAGTCGAGGGTGGCGGGGCAGCCGGCGCTGGACCAGCGGCTTGTTGTGGACTGCCTGAGTTCCCCCGGATAGTCTCGCGCGCAGAGATCCGAACGTCGACTCCATCCGAACGGGATTCGACCTTGGCCTGGAAGTGAGGCTGTGGCCAGTTTGCGTTCTCAGTGAAGCTGGAGCTGCCTGGACCCTCGGCGCTAGCAACACCAGGCGACGTGAAGCTGAGCAGCAAACCCACCGCGATTGCGGACCTCGGAAATGGCGTCATCGCGAGCTCGGCAACGTCTGGCGGGTGCCGTCCAAGATTTTCCAGTTGCCATCTGCCTTCTGGAATTCGAAGCTCTGGCGAACTCGCGTCGGTGGGTCCGAGCGGGGAAGCGGCTGCTTTGTCGACGGGTCAACGAGCACGCTTCGGCTCAGGTAGTCGTCGACCAGCGTCGCACTAGTCTGGTCGAAGCGAACAATCGCGTAGGAATGCTGTACGTCAATCTTGGCGGGCTTGTCTTGCGCTTTGAGCCCGTTGATTTCGTCAGTCACTAGCTGAAGCGCCCTGCCGGCGAGCACCTCATTCAGATGGCTTGGATCGAGGTTGAGCACTGCGTCCGAGTAGACCTGCCAGTAGCGCAGATACGCTGCTTCAATCTGCTGCTGGGCGCCTGCTGCCGATGAGGCTGCCGGACTTGAAAGCTGCTGGGACGCAACTAATGTGTTGCCTTGCGCCTGCGCAATAGGACTCGTAGCTATCGGTATCGATGGCGCCGGCTGCACCCCGACGGGCGTTCGAAATCGGCCGCTTAACACGACTCCAGCCGTGACGAGCACGGCGACTCCAACCACCAGAGCGAGCGCTATCGGCCAGTACGGCCGGCCGCTGGGTGTCTCATTCAGAGCCATGCGTGTACCTCCTCATGGACGCTGCTCCTGCTGGATGCCGTGGCGCGGAAGGGCCACTGCGGTAGCGCCGATCTGGGCCGAGTCAATGTGAACGATGCGCAGAAAGGCGGTGGGCACCTTGCGACGCACCTGCACGGTCACCCGCCCCTGATCGGCCGCGACCTGGGCGTCGATGTCCGGCGCCTGCGTGAGGTAATCGCCGGCCGTCGCCCGCGCTGCCGACGTGTCAATCACGATGCTCGAGCCGGAGCTGGCGCGGTAGACATTCTGGTCGATCTGCATGGCCCCGGCCCGCGCGGCGGAGTCGGCCACGTCCTGCAGATCGCGGCGGGCCTTGAAGATGGCGCCGCCGTCCACGGCCAGGCCACATATAGATAGGACGAACGGCAGCATGACCGCCAGCCACACCATGGCTGCGCCGCGCTGCCGCCCGGTCAGCCGGCAGACCAGCCTCGCGACCAGTGCCTTCACGACTGCCCCTCCGGCAGCCAGCGGCTGCGGTACAGGTCGATGCGCTCGGCGGCGTGGCCTTCGACGTGGACCTTAGTCCACTGCATGAGCGGCAGGTCTTTCAGCTGGACGTCGTACTCCGCGCCGGCCTGAACCTGACCGCCGCGGTCGAAGGCGCCGGGGTCGACGGTGACTTTCAGCGAGCCGTTGGTCAGCCGGTAGCCGGAGGCGACTTCCTGCGCCCGGGCAGCGCCCTGACTCGACGCCTCCGAGGCGCTGTTGGCCAGCGCCGCCGCTCGCGCGGCTTCTCGGGCCACGCCGCTGACGGCGATACGCGCCTGGGTGATGCGGCCCATGCCGATGACGCCAAACACCAGCAGCAGCACCACCGGCAGGACCAGCCCGGTCTCGATCAGGGCCGAGCCGCGGTGGCTCCGCCACAGGGACCTGCGCCACAGCCAGCCGCGGCTACGTCGTACTGCCCGGTCCCAACACGGAACTTCTCCTTGCTGACGACCGCCCGAGCGAACAGCGGCAGGCGAGCGTCGAACGACCAGGGCACGATCAGGTGCAGGCTGCCCTTGGCTTCGACCGCCACGGCGTAGCCGCCGTCGATGCCGGTCAGCTGCACGTCGCCGGCGGTCTTGCCCAGGCCGGTGGTCATGAGCGTCTGGGCGTAGTGCACGCCGTCGTCGACGGTGCGGTCCTCCTCGGCGGCCACGCGGGCGCCCTCCTGGACCGAGGCCGTGACCACGTTCTGGGCGTGATAGAAGACGGCGAACTGCAGCAGTGCGATGGCCGCCATGAGCAGCACCGGGAAGGCGATGGCCGCCTCGGCCATGACCGCGCCGCGCTGCCGCCGCAGGCGTGCCCAGACGGCGTGACGTGACGTCACGTCACACGCCGGCGATGCGTCCGGCGATGCTCTGGAACACGCTGCCGATGGTGGTGCCCAGGAACTTCACGCCGACCATGGCGACCAGCGAGATAAGCGCGACGATCAGGCCGTACTCGACCATCGCCGCGCCGCGCTGAGGCCGGGTCAGGCGTTCCCCGAGCAGCTCCAGGCGGGACTGGGCATTGACCCAGACCCTCAACAGTGATGTGGACATGCGCGCCTCCTTTGGGAGTAGTTGTTTCTGGCCGGCTCGCCGACCGCAGGTCTCAGTCACCGAGATGCGCCACCTGCATGACCGCCGGGCCAAGCAGGACCACGAAATAGACCGGCAGGATGAACGCGGCCACCGGCAGCAGCATGCGCACAGTGGCCCGGCCGCCCTCGGCTACGACGCGCTGACGCTTCTCCTCGCGCAGCGCCTCGGACTGCTCGGACAGCGCCTGGACGACCGGGATGCCCTGCTCATGGGCGGCCTGCAGCTGGCTCACGAAGCGGCTCAGCTCGGGCACGCCGTTGCGCTCGGCCATGCCGTCGAGCGAGTCGAGCAGCGGCCGCTGGCCGAGGGCCACCTCGCGGCTGACCTGCTGCAGCTCCTGGGCCATGAGGCCGCCGCTCTGGCGGGCGACCACGTTCAGGGCCTGCTCCAGGGCCAGGCCGGCCGAGGTGCAGATGGTCAGCATGTCGCACAGGACCGGAAGTTCCATGAGGACCTGGGAGCGGCGGCGAGCCAGGCGCTGCTCCAGGTATAGGTCCGGCGCGAAGAAGCCGGCGGCGAGGCCGGCCACCCAGACCCACATCGGCCAGCTGCCGAAGGGGTCGATGCCCAACGCGTCGGTCAGCGGGAACAGGCCCAGCCCGATGACGCCCAGGGCCAGCTTCTCGCCGAAGAACTGGGCCGGCTCCAGGCCCGAGCCGGCCTGGCGCAGCTTGCGCTCAAGGTCCCGGCCGCCGGACAGGCCGACGCGCCCCAGCCACTGCCGGACCGCCAGGCCGGCGTCGTCCAGCACCGGCCGCAGCATGCGCTCCAGGAGCGGCGACGAGAAGACAGGCTTGCTGGAGCGGCGGTTGGCCTGGTCGCGGATGCGCTCGTCGACGTCCAGCCGGCGCAGCAGCTCGGCCAGGCTGGGCTTTGGCCGGCCCAGCGGCTGAGCCATCAGGAGCAAGTACACGCCCAGGCCAAACAGCAGCGGCCAGGCGATCCAGCCGGACGGCAGCGCCGCCAGGTCGAGCGCCATGTGACCCCAGGTCACGTTCACCGCAGCACCCGCGGCTCCCCGGGCAGCTGGGCGCACCAGCGCACGGCTCGGTAGCCGACGACCAGGGAGATGAAGCAGGCGATGAGCACCAGCTGCCCCGGCCAGACGGAGAAGACCGTCAGGTAGTCGGGGTTCAGGACGCGGATGGCCACCAGCAGGAAGACCGGAATGAGCACCATGACCAGGGCGGTCACGGCGTTCTGGGCCTGCTGAGCGCGGATGTCCTGCTGTACCCGCAGCTGGCCGCGGGTCGAGGCCGCCAGGCGGTCGAGCACCTGGCTGACATTGCGCCCGCCCAGCTGCTCGTTGAGCACCAGCGTGGCCGCGACCTGGTCGAACAGCGGGTCGGCCAGGCGATCGCGCAGGGCGTTGAGGCTGGTCTCGAAGCCGTCCAGCCGGCTTTCCCGCACCAGCGCCGAGAACTCGGCCCGCAGCACGTCCGGTCCGGTGCGGGCCAGGCCGATGAGCGCCTCCTGGACCGACAGGCCCGTGCGGATGCCATCTCGCAGCTGGGCCACAGCGTCGGCCAGCGCCACCTGGAACACGGCCCGGCGTCGCTGCTCGCGCCGGGCGAAGTAGACATACGGCAGACAGGCGCCGAGCAGGCCGGCCAGCGGGCTGAGGAAGGCCCAGCGCAGCAGCTGCTGGGTGACGAGCGCGCCGAGCAGGCCGGCGCCGAGCGAGAACAGCAGGAAGTCGCGCGGGCTGACGTCGTGCAGCCCGGAGCGGTGCAGGAAGTCGCGCAGCCGCCGCAGCCGGTCGGTCTCCTGGCGCTCGCGACGGGGGCTGGTCAGCCCCTCGAACAGCAGGTAAACGCCGAACCCGAAACCCAGGGACAGCAGCAGCGGCACAGGCATGGCGTGTTCTCGACCCTCACGCTATCCAGGCGCGTGTGACGCGAACGTGACATGGCCGTGACCCGGCGTACCACCTTGGCGCGCCGGTGACAGACAGGCGAACAGGAGGCCGGTCATGCGCCGCGCACCTCGCCCAGCGGCGGCTCGTAGGGGATGTCCTTGGCCGCCATGCGCTTCAGGGCCGCCGGCCGGATGCCGGTCCAGGTCAGGCGGTCGGTGGCCGGGTCGATGGCCCACAGCTCGTTGCCGGTGATGGTGCCCGTGTCCTGACCGGTGACCTCGAAGATGGACTCCACGCGGCGGCGCCGGGTGCGCGGTTCGAAGCGCAGCTGGACCACCAGGTCGATGGTGCGGCTGACCATGCGGGTCAGCGCCTCATGGCCGAGCTTCTCGTCGGCGAACATGGCCAGCGTCGTCAAGCGTTCCAGGGCGTCGCGGGGCGAATTGCCGTGGACCGTCGTCAGCGATCCCTCGTGGCCGGTGTTCATGGCCATGAGCATGTCCAGGCTCTCGGCGCCGCGGACCTCGCCGACCACGATGCGGGTGGGCCGCATGCGCAGCGCGTTCTTGACCAGGTCGCGGATGCGAATCTCGCCGGCACCTTCGAGGTTGCCGCCGCGGGCGTGCAGCGACACACAGTCGGGCAGGTGTCGCTCCAGGGCGAGCTCGGCCACCTCCTCGCAGGTCACGACGCGTTCGTCCAGTGAGGCGATGCAGGCGCCCAGGCAGTTGAGCATGGTCGTCTTGCCGCTGCCGGTCGGCCCGCTGACGACGATGTTGCAGCCGCCCTGGACGGCGGCGTCCAGGAACTGGGCGGCCGACTCGCTCAGGCTGCCGCGGGCCGTCAACTCATCAAGCGAGTAGGCGCCGAGGATAAATTTTCGGATGCTGACCGAGGTGCCGAGATAGGAGCTGGTGGCCGGCGGGATAGCGGCGTTCAGGCGCGAGCCGTCGGGCAGGGTGGCGTCGACCATGGGCGAGGACTCGTCCAGGCGCTTGCCAGTGGCCCGATGAGGCGCTTGACTAGCGCACGTAGGTCCTCGTCCTCGTCGAAGAACAGGTCGTCGACCAGGCGCTTGCGGCCGTCCTGGACCACGAACACTCTTCCGGGCCCGTTGCAGGTGACCTCTTCGATCCGGTCGTCGCGCATCAGGGGCTCCAGCAGGCCGAGGCGCAGCAGGTCGTTGAAGATGCGCTCGGCCACGCCGTTGGCGTCCGACAGCAGCGGCTGGTTCATCTCGGCGTGCTCCCGCTGGTAGCTGGCCACCCGGTCCCGGATGAGCGCTCGAATCTGCTCCTCCTCCTGCGGCCCCGGCGCCAGCAGCTGGCGGTCGGCGAGCAGCCGGTCGACCTCGACGCGGATGGCCTGCCGCAGCTCGCGTTCGGTGGCGCGGTCGGCGTAGGCCCGATTCGCCGTCCGCGAGGACCCCGTCCGGGAGGCCCCGCTGTTAGAGGGCGGGGGCGCGATCGCCATCGTCCACCTCCTGTGTGATGACGTCGGGTTCCGCTCTCGGAGCTGCTCCTGGTGCCGGAGCCCCTTTGCGGCGGCGCGGTAGCTGGACCTTCGGCCAGGGTCTGGCCCAGCCCGGCGTCTTCACGGCGGCGTCGTTGGGCAGCAGGATGTAGCCGCCGTTCAGCCGTTCCGCCAGGTCCAGCAGGGTCTTGCCGGCGCGGCTGCGGCGGTCGAAGATGACCGGCCGCTGTGCCGCCAGCGCTTTCTCGATGGCGCGGTGGTCGTAGGGGATGACGGCCGCCGCCTGGCGGCCCAGGGCCCATTCGATGTCGGCGCGGGTGTGGTGGGTGCGGCGGTCGTGCTGGTTGATGACCAGGGCCACGGCCTGGTGCTCCAGCTCCGGCACATGGGTCAGGGCCGACTTGGCGTGCCACACGCCGAGCACGTTGGGCGCGGTTACGAACAGCAGCTGGCCGGCCGCCGAGGCCAGCCAGGCCTGCGGCGCGTCAGCGCCGGACACCCCCACCGATCCGACGTCCAGCACGATGTAGCGGTAGCGCTGGCGCAGCTCCGGCAGGAGCCGCTGCAGGAAGGGCAGCGAGATGGCGGCGCGCATGCTGGGCTTGGGGATGCCGGCCAGGACCAGGCACTGCGCGCTGCCGCGGCCGAGAGGCTGCGTTTCCTGCTCGAGCGCGCGCGTCCACTCGCGGGCGCTGCGCGGCTCCGAGTGGGCCAGCATGAACAGGTTGCGGGTGGGGTCCAGGCCGAGCACGGCGCACACGCTGGGACCAGCCACGTCCAGGTCGACCAGCAGCGTCGGCGCGACGGCGCCCAGGGCCGCCGCCAGATTGACCGCCACCGTCGTGCAGCCAGGGCTGCCCTTGCCGCTGGCCACACCAATGACCCCCGGCGCGGCCTCTCCGGGCGGCGCTTCAAGGGCGGGCTGGAGGTCCGGCTCCGGCTGCTCGCCGGCCGGCTCGAGCCGCTCGCCGCGCAGCGCCGCCTTGATGGCGGCCGCCATCTGGCCTGCGTCGGCGTCGGCGGGCAGCAGCGCCGCCCAGCCGTCGGCGCCGGCCAGGCCGGGATTGCCGCTGGCCAGCCCGATGAGCGGCACGCCGGTGGCCTGCATGGCTGCCAGCAGGGCGGCGTTCAGGCGGTGCAGGTCCAGCGCGACCAGGGCTGCGTCGCCCCGGCGCTCGCGCAGCGCCTCCAGCAGCTGGTCGCCGGCCAGGCAGCGCTCGGCCACCACCAGCTCGCCCGATTCGAGCAGCCCCGGCAGCAGGCGCCGCTCGCGTTCGGCGTTGCCCAGCCCGACCAGCAGGCGCACGGCGGCGCCCGAAGCCTGGTCAGCCATTGCTCTGCGGCTGTGGGTCAGGCGGCAGCAGGACCACGTCGAGGTCGCCATTCCAGCGGGCCTCAGACAGCTTGACCGCGTCGTCCGCGCCCAGAAGCATGGTGATCCAGGCGATCTGGCCGGTTCTGGCCGGGTCAGCTGGCGCGGCGCCGGTGACCGAGGTGACGCCCTGCGCGTAGCCAACGTCGTAGACGCGCGCCCGATCGAGCACGACGGACGTTTTGGCGTCGGGCTTCTGCTTGTTGAGGGTGGCAATGACGCGCACGCTGTCGCCGGCCCGGATGCGTCCGCCGACGGCGCTGCTGGGCCCGACCGGGATGGTCATGGCCACGTCATTCGGCCCGATGACCGGCCGGCTGGACACCTGGGCCGGCACCAGCAGCTGCTGCGCGTGCACCGGCTCGGCCAGCTGCTTGCCGACGATCTGGCTGAGCGAGGCCTGCTGGATGGCCGCCTGATAGAGGCTGTCGTCGACGCGCACGCGAGCGATGGCCAGGTCGCCGGACGTCAGGGTGGCGCCGGCCGGCAGGTCGTGTGTGGCGACCAGCACGCCGCGGGTGTCGTTGTTGGCGCTGAAGAACACCAGCGCCCCGCCGATGGCGGCCAGCAGGATGAGGATGCTGACCGGCACGCGGGCGTCGATGCGCCGGGATTGGCGGATGGCGCGAGTGGGCGAAAGGGCCCCGGCTACGGCCATGGGCGGCGGCTTTCGGCGACTGCAGGTGGAGCGTTGTACATGGTGTCCTCCGGCTCCGCTCCTAGCGGCAACCCCCCAGTCCCGTGTGGGCGCGGATAGCTGCGCCAGCCCGCATACGGCATACCAGGCACCCGGCTTCCGGCGAGCAGAAGTGCCTAGAGACCTGCCCGATCCCGGCTCGGATGCGGGCGGGAGGCATGGGCCGGCGGCAGGCCGTTCGGCCTAGCGCGAAGTGCTCAGTTTGTGCTCAAATCGGCGCGCCGTGCGCGACGGTAGGTCCGTCTGACGGACAGCTGGTGAACCGAGCGGGCTAGTCTGGCCGAGGGCCGAGAGGCGGCAGATGCCCCCGTTTGGGTGGCCAGCGCTCTATAGAGAAATGCCTACAGAGACTGCAGAAACATGTGATCCGCCGGGCTGTCTTTGCGGCCGTGGCAACGGGGGCTGTGGGCGAAGCGCCCGGCGGCGTTTGCTTATGCAGGCCGAGGTGGCAGCGCGGCTTGGACCGTCGCGACGATGGCCGTGGCGTGCCCGAGATCCGTACTGAGCAGGCGTGCCGTGATGGGCTGCTGGTTGTACTCGCTGCGATTGCGCACCTGGCGCATGCGATCGAACGCCCCTATGTGGGGCAGGCTGGCGCTGGGGCCAGCGCGGTCTCGGCATACAGGCCGACGGCCTGGTGCGCCCCGGTCCTATTGGTTGGTCGGTAGCCATTGGCCTGCATGTGCGCCGTGATGGCTTTGCGCGCGGCGTCGTACAGGGCGACGTAGGCCAGCGCCGGGTCTGTCGCGGCCAGCGCCGCCGACGACGTCAGGTGGGCAGTCGCTTCGTCGAGTCGCGACCAGGCCGGCGCCACGTCCGGCTAGATGGTCTCGATGCGTCCGGCGCGGAGCAGATCAGCGACGCTTGGGCTGGCCATGCGCTCCGTCATCGCTCAGCGCCACCAGCGGGCCGCCGCGGACCTGGCGCACAAATCCCGAGCGGCGCGCCTTCCACTCGTCAGGGCTGAGCACGACGGGATTGACTTCCTGGCCCAGCTCGACCCCCGCGTCGCGGCAGGCGTTGTAGACCTCGTCCACGTCCGGCTCGCCGATGATGACCACGTCGATGTCGCCCGGCGGCGCACCGGGCTCGCCCGCGTAACGCCGAGCCCAGGACCCGAACAGGTACGCTTCCGCGATGCCCTGAACGCCGCGTAAGTGTGCGGCCAGCACGGATCGCGGACCGAGCGCCTTCAACAGCAGGCCAGCGAGCTCCGGAAAGTAGGGATTCGCGTCGTTGGGTCGCACAAAGTGCAGCCGGCCCACTCGACGCCCCCGCAGCAAACCGGCCTCGAGGAGCCGGTTCACTTCGCGGGAGACGGTCTGCTGGGGGATGCCTGCCGCGGCTTCGAGGTCGGCGATGGTCTGTTCTTGCTGCGGGTGCAAGAACAGCTGGCCGAGCAGCCGGAGCTGATTGTCCGAGCGGAATATCGGCAGCAGTCCCGGCGCCGATGTACTCACATAGTGAGTGTATCGACTCATTGTGCGGGTGATAAGGGCTGGCCCCGTGCCGACGCAGCACATGGCAGACCGCGAGCGCCAGCGCAGCTGGATTGGAAACTTGAGACGATGGTCAACTCGCGGCAGGCATTTGACTAGCTGGTCTTATCATCCAGGCCGCCGGGGCGGGCGCTTGGTCTTCAACTCATCGACGGCTTCGCTGGCTGCTTCACGTAGCTGTCGTGCGGTGTGCCGCAGCACCGTGGCTTCATCGGCCAGAGCGAGGGCTAGCGGTCGCCACTTGTGCTCAGGCTGGAGGAGGTCCGCCATGGACCCCTTGAATTCGGCGAGCCTCAAACCGCGCTTCTCGAGTCGGTGCCGGCTCTGCCAGTAATGATCGACGCACACCGGTGTCTGCTGGCGAATGGTTGCGGCGGCTCGCTGCCCGCAATCTGGGGCTACGCACCTGGCTTCCACGCATCCCCTCCGCTATCGAAGCGAGCCTCAGCGCTACGGAACCGCGACACGGACAAGCGCGCCGTGTGCTCTATTTGGGGCTCTTTGCCGTGCTCAACGAGCCAGGCGTAAAACTCCAGCTGCTTGACATCAAAGCCGATTGAGACAAGCCCACACTCGTCCGATCGCTTCTGCGGCGTGAAAATCTGTTGTCCGATCCCAACGCGCTCAGCCGTGTTCGCCATCACACGCTTACCTCCAGCCATCACGCTACGCCTGTTAGCTGACCTGAATCTGAAGGCAACCTGACGGTTAGCTGAATACCAAGAGCACGTTACTTTGGCTCCGGCGACCGGTGACGCCCCAGATCGGCGGGTGCGGTCGGCCGGGGTCCATCATCTTCAGCATGTCCGGTCCGCCTGTCCGGAGGAAGCGCCAGGCGCAGATTGCGAGACCGATATTGAGGATCTGCCAGAGCATGGCAAAGGGCCTAGCTGCTAGACCGATAACCTGCGGCAACTGGGAGCTGACATGAGCAGCTGGAGAGAGGGTGCCAGTAGTGCCGCCGGGCCTGGGCCCTCACCCTTTCAGGTACTGCGCCGGGTTGGCCTCGAACGACCGTTTGCAGGCGGGACAGCAGAAGTAGTAGGTCTGTCCCTGGTACTCCGTCTTATGGGTCGCCGTGGCGGGATCGACGTCCATCCCGCAAACGAGGTCTTTCGCCATCGCTCAATCCTCCTTGCTGATCACGAGTATTTTCGATGGGATTGCCTTCAGGAAACCATCAGGTTCCATTCAGGCCGGCATCAGCTATCAGACCTACCTTCGACTCGTAGAGGGAGGCCACGAATGAGTCGAGCATCGGGCGATCGGCGTGCCCTGGTGGGCGGCGCTGCGGTCGCGCTCATCTTGCTGCTAGCCGCATGTGGGACTGCGAACCAACAAGCTCAACCATCGGCTCCCGCCACTGCCGGAGGCCTAGCGTCCGGTAAGCCCACCCAAACCAGTGAAGGCGGACAGGTGACCATCGACGTGACCTGGCTCGGGGCTGCGGCGGGTCCATCGTTCGTCGTAGCGATGAACACCCACTCCGTGGATCTGGATGGCGTGGACTTGCGGCAGTTGGCGAGCCTGCGTGTCGACAAGGGTCCGGCGCTCCAGCCCAGCGGTTGGGATGCGCCCAAGGGCGGTCACCACCGTTCAGGCACGCTGACGTTCCCCACGGCAGGAGCCGATGGGACGCCGACGATCAGCGCAGGCGTGAACAACGTTGAACTGGTCATCCGCGACGTCGCGGGCGTGCCCGAGAGGACCTTCACGTGGAGCACGTAGCTCCCGCTCCTCTGCACATCGCGTATCCCGGCCGCCGGCTTGTCTGGCCGGTCGCCATCGGCGCCGCCGCGGCGGCCGTATTGGTGGCGTTCTACCTGGGCGTCCTCACCCTGGCGCAGGGCTGGGCACACGCCACACAGCAGGTCGGCGACGATGTCCGGTTCGTAGTGGCGATCGCCCTCGGCTTCGGCGTCCAGGTCGGGCTGTTCAGCTACATGCGTGGATTGCGGATGCAGGGGCAGGCGGCTGGCGTGGCCACCAGCTCGGGCATGAGCTCGCTGGCGATGCTGGCCTGCTGCGCGCACCACGTCAGTGATCTGCTGCCGGTGCTCGGCCTCTCCGGTGGCGCGATCTTCTTGAACGCGTACCGCACGCCGTTGCTGTGGCTCGGGGTGTCGATGAACGCCGCCGGCGTCGTCTACCTGGCATATCAGCTTCGGCGCTGGCAACCCCGCCAGGTCCGGGTCACTACGTGTGCGACATGAAGAGATGGGGAACGCTCAGAGGATCGGCTGGCTTTCGCTTAGCGGGTAAGACCCGAGGAGGTTTTGACAGATGACCAATCGAGGACTTGTCATTACGCTGGTCGTACTGGTCGCGGTGGTCCTGCTCGTGCCCGCCGTGGGCATGGGCGTCCTGGGGCCCGGCATGATGGGACCGGGGATGATGTGGGGCTTCGGCCGTTCCGGGGCGTTCGCCGGGGGGCCGGGTTGGATGTGGGGCCTGGGCATGGGGTTGGGCGGTCTGGCGATGCTGGCCTTCTGGGCGGCCGTGATCATCGGCATCATCCTGCTGGTGCGAGCGCTGTCTGGCGACCACCACCGGCCTGGCGCAGGCGAATCGCCGCTCGACATCTTGAAGCGGCGCTTCGCTGCCGGTGAGCTGAACCGCGAGCAGTACGACGAGATGCGCCGGACGTTGGAGAGCTAAGTGCCGACGGTTGTGCCAGAGTCTGGAGAGATCGACCGTCTCGCTGGGCGGATCGTTCTCGCCCAAGGTGACCGGACACCCGCAGGGCGACGCTTTCGGCTGATCACATTTACGCGCGTTTTAGCCGCTGTTCAGGCCGGTTTGGCGTTCCGCCCACTATTCAGGAGAGAGCCCATGCAGCGAACTCTGGTCATCGATGACGATCCGGCCGTCACCAGCGTCCTTAAAAGGGGCCTGTCGTACGAAGGCTTTGCGGTGGATACGGCTGCCTCGGGCGAGGAAGGTCTGCGCATTGCGCGTGACACGCCGCCCGACGCCGTCGTGCTCGACTTAATGATGCCGGGACTCGACGGTCTCGAAGTGCTGGATCGATTGCGGGCGGCAGACCCGCAGCTGCCGGTGCTGCTGCTCACAGCCAAAGACGCGGCGGCCGACGAGATCCAGGGCTTGGCGCGCGGCGCCGACGATTACGTGACCAAGCCCTTCACCTTCGATGTCCTGGTTGCGCACCTGCGGGCGGTGCTTCGCCGGCGCGAAGCCGACCGGCCGCCGATGCTGAGGTTCGCCGACCTGTCCCTCGATACGGGCACCCACCGGGCTCGTCGAGGCGAACGCGATATCGACCTGACCAGCACCGAGTACGGCCTGCTGCACGAGTTCCTGGAGCACCCGAACCGCGTGCTGCCGCGCGACTACCTGCTGGACCGCGTTTGGAGCTACGACTTCGGCGGCAACACCAACGTCCTTGAGGCGTTCGTGAAGCAGCTCCGGCACAAGCTGGAGGAGGACGGCGAGCCGCGACTCATCCACACCCTGCGCGGCACGGGGTACGTCCTGCGCGAAACGTGACCCTGTCGCTGCGGACCCGCCTAGGGCTGTGGTACGGCGGGCTGACGGGCATCGTGGTGTTGCTGGTCGGGCTGTTCACATACGCCATCCACGCCCGAGGTCAGTACGACGTGCTGGATGAGACGCTTCAACAGGCGGTCAATCACGTCGCAGGTGAGTACCAGGCGGAGACGACGGACCCAGGGCGGCAGGCCGTTGTCAGCGCCCCACTTGCCGCTGGCGTCGGCGTGCGGGTCTACGACGACGTCGGCCAGCTGAGGTTCGAGTCGCCTTACGCGCAGTTCGCCCCCACGGTGTCTCCGTTGCCCCTCTCGAGCGGGCAGCGACCATTGCCCTACGACTTCATCGCGCGTCTGGCCCTGCCCATGCACGGCCGCGACGTTGCGCAGGAGGCGCTCGGTCTGGTGGTGGCGCAGGACCGGGTCCGCTGGCGGGTCTACGTCCAGCCGCTGTCCGGCGAATTCGTCGTCGGCCTGGCATCGCTCAGCCAGGTCGATGCATCCGTCGACGACTTCCGCGGGCTCGTACCCCTGCTAGCCGTTTCCGGGGCGCTCATTGCGATGGTCGCGGGCTGGCTGCTCGCCGGACGCGCCTTGCGCCCGGTCGCCGACGTGACAGCAACGGCCGAGCGCATTGCCGGCTCGGCCACCTTCGAGGACCGCGTGCCGCCTCCGGCGCACCAGGACGAGCTGGGCCGGCTCGCCGCCACGTTCAACGACATGCTCGATTCTCTGCAGGAGAGCTACCGTAAGCAGCAGCGCTTTGTGGCTGACGTGTCTCACGAGCTGCGGGCGCCGCTGACGGCCATTCAAGCAAATCTGGAGCTGCTGGAGCGCGTCCGCGACATGCCGGAGGGCGAACGTGCCATCGCCGTCACCGAGGCCAGCCGGGAGGCGCAGCGTCTGGCGCGCATGGTGGCCGACATGCTCCTCCTGGCCCGTGCGGACGCCGGCGTGCCCGTTCGGCGACAGCCACTTGCGCTCAATGACGTGGTGTTGCTGTCCGTGGAAGAGCTACGCGCGGTCTTGAACGGTCGGCGGTTAGAGGTGGAGGCACTCGAGACAGCGAGGATCGACGGCGACGCCGACCGGCTCAAGCAGCTGCTGGTCATCCTGCTGGACAACGCCCTGAAATACACGCCCGCGACTGGCCGTCTCGGTGTCTCGCTTCGCCGGCAGGGCCAGATGGCCATTCTCAGCGTGAAGGACACCGGCGTTGGCATCGCCTCCAACGACCTGCCCCACGTGTTCGACCGCTTCTATCGGGCTGACCCGGCGCGGGCCCGCGACCCCGGCGGCAGCGGCCTTGGTTTGGCCATCGCCCGCGCGATCACTTCGCAGCACGGCGGCGACATCAGTATCAGCAGCCGACCTGCTGAGGGCACCACGGTCACCGTTCGCCTGCCGCTGGCCCAGGTGGCGCCTCGACGGACCCGACCTGCCGCCGCAGCCTAGGCCCTGCGCGTTTCCTTCACCGAGTCTTCAGGGCATCTTCAGGTGACGTTCAGTCAGGAGCGCGAGCATCGGGTTGTAAGGCAGAGATCATGTGGGCACGACAACGGGCCTCCGCGCCGGGCACGCAGCCAGTCGCAACTACACCGGGCGTTACCGCGACTTCGCGCACGACCATCCCCGTTTTCGGGCTGACGTGCGGTGGGGGAGGCGCGCTCACAGCCGAGCGTGCGCTCGCTCGGGTCCGAGGCGTGGTCCGGGCCTACGTCAACCCCGCCACGGAGATGGCCTACGTCCAGTTCGACTCGGCCATCTGTGGTGAACAGCAGCTGCTTCAAGCGCTGCGGGATCACGGCTTTAACACGGCCAACCAACGGTAGGAGGCGAAACGATGCAACAGCAAGCAGGACCGCAACCGAGCTGGTGGCGCTCCCCGACCGGCCTAATCCTGGTCGGCTTCCTGGCGGTCGCCGGCTTCTATCTGATCACCGAGCATACGGAGCACTTGTTCGCGGCGCTGCCGTACCTGGTCTTCCTGCTGTGCCCGCTGATGATGCTGTTCATGCACGGCGGCCACAGTGGACATGGCGGGCATGAGGATTCCGGAGGCACCAAATGACCAACACGCCGGCCTACGGGCTGTGGCCACTGGTGCTCATCAACACCGCCGTCTTCGTGCTGTTCGCGTTCAGCTTTTTCCGCCCGCGCACCAGCCGTGACTGGCGATCCTTCGGCGCGTTCAGCGGCTTCTTGCTCGCGCTGTTCACCGAGATGTATGGCTTTCCGCTGACCATCTATCTGCTGTCCGGCTGGTTGCAGAGCCGCTTTCCGGGCGTGGACCCGTTCTCACACGAGGCTGGGCATTTACCCGAAACGCTGCTGGGCTATAAGGGCGATCCTCACACCAGCCCGCTGCATCTGCTGAGCTACGTAGCTATCTTCGGCGGCTTCATCCTGCTGTCGGCCGCGTGGAAGGTGCTGTTCACCGCCCAACGTAAGGGCCGGGTGGCGATCAGCGGGCCGTACGCCCAGGTGCGGCACCCTCAGTACGACGGCTTCATCCTGATCATGGTTGGGTTCCTGCTGCAGTGGCCCACACTGGTCACGCTGGTGATGTTCCCTGTGCTGGTGGCCATGTACGTGCGCCTGGCGCACCGCGAGGAGCGAGAAGCGGCAGAGCAGTTCGGCGATGCTTACCGGCGCTACGCGGCGCGAACGCCGGGCTTCATCCCGCGGCCGGGCCTGCACCGGCCCACCCGCAGTGAGGGAGCGGCCGCATGAACGGAGGAACCTTGCGCGTCGGCCGGGTGCTCGGCGTCGACATCCGGCTCGACTATTCGTGGTTCATCATCTTCGTCCTGGTGGCCTGGTCGCTGGCGGCCGGCTACCTGCCGCAGGCGCATCCAGGATGGGGCCCGGTCACCTACTGGCTGATGGGCATCGCCACCAGTCTCCTGTTCTTCGTCTCCGTTCTCATCCACGAGCTGGCCCACAGCACTGTGTCGCGCCTGCAGGGCGTGCCGGTGCACGACATCACCCTGTTCATCTTTGGCGGCGCCTCGCACATCAGCGGCGAGCCCCGTCGGCCGCGCGATGAGTTCTTCATGGCCGTGGTGGGCCCGCTCAGCAGCCTCCTTCTGGCGGCGTTGCTGGGGGCACTGTGGTGGACGAGTCTTTCCTGGGAGGGCGCGTTTCATGCCACCTTTGGCTGGCTGGCGCGCATCAACCTCATTCTGGGCCTGTTCAACCTGGTCCCCGGCTTCCCGCTGGACGGCGGGAGGGTGCTGCGGGCGATCATCTGGCGGACGACCGGCGATCTCAAGCGGGCCACTCGCATCGTGGCCAACGTAGGGGCCGGGGTGGCCTACCTCTTCATCTTCTGGGGCGTCTTTCAGATCTTCAGCGGCGATTGGGCGAGCGGTCTGTGGATCGCCTTCATCGGCTGGTTCCTCAAGGATGCCGCAGGCCAGAGCTACCAGGCCGTCGCCCTTCGCGACGTGCTAACCGGGCACACCGCCCGCGAAATCATGATGACGGACTGTCCCAGTCTGCCCCGAACCCTGACGCTGGATGCCGTGGTCGAGCACGTAGTACTGCCTAGCGGCCGGCGCTGTTTCCCGGTCGAGGAAGAGGGGCGCCTCTATGGTCTGCTGACGCTGCACAACATTCGCGACGTGGCGCGTGAGCGCTGGACGACGACCCACGTCCAGGACGTAATGATCCCGCTTGAGCGGGTCAAGACGGCGCGCCCAGACGAGGAACTGACCGCCATCATGGAGCGCATGGCCGAGGACAACGTCAACCAGCTGCCGGTCATGACGGACGGCCATCTCGACGGCATCGTGGCGCGAGACAACCTGCTGTGGTTCCTGCAGCTGCGCGGCGGGTCGGCGCTGCCGAAATAGCGCCGCCATTCAGGAAACCGTCAGGCTGCGTTCACGCGAGCTTCAGCCACGCCCGCCACCCTGAGGTTGAGACCAAGCACATGGAGCACGGGCATGGCAGTTGAAACCTCGCCCATCGACGCACCGGCGGGCTCAACCATTGCGCGGCTCGAAAGGGATGCCCGCCTGCGGCGTATCGAGTTGGCGGTGCCGGGACTGGATGGACGGCAAGCGGCCGAGCACCTGAGCGAACACCTGCAGGCGGTTCCCGGCGTGGCGGTCGTCAATGTCAATCCCACGGCCAGGTTGGCCCGCGTCGACTATGACCCCGACCGCGCGAGCGTCTCTGCCCTGGCCAGGGCGGCGCGATCTGCCGGGTACTCCATCGGCAGCGCCAGCCTCGATCTCGGCATCCAGGGCATGCACTGCGCATCGTGCGTGAGCACCATCGAACACGCCCTGGCGCAGACTCCCGGAGTGCTGGCCGCCACCGTGAACCTGGCGACCGAGCGTGCACACGTCGAGTACGTGCCGGCATTCATAGATGCGAGTGCGTTGCGCCAGGCCATCACCAGCGCCGGTTATGACGTGCGCGAAGGAGTGGCTCGCGGCGAGACGGCCGTCGACCAGGAGCAGCGCGACCGCGAGCGCGAATACCGCTCGTTGCTGACCAAGTTCTGGTTCGCGGCGGCCATCTCGGTGCCCGTCATAGTGTTCTCCTACCCGCAGTTCTTCCCTGTGCTGCGCGAGTGGCTGACCATGGGTAGCGACGCTCGTCGGTTGGTATGGGGTGCCCTTGGCGTCATGACCCTGCCGGTCATGTTCTGGTCGGGCAGCCAGTTCTTCAGCGGCATGTGGGCCGGCCTGCGGCATCGACAAGCCAACATGAATACGCTGATCGCCATCGGCACCTCCGCCGCCTGGCTCTATTCCAGTGTGGCCGTTGTGGCGCCACAGGTCTTCCCGCGGATGGAGCTGGCCGAGGAGTTCTACGACGTAGCGGCCGTGGTCATTGCCCTGGTGGTGCTCGGACTCGCCCTGGAAGTCAAGGCCAAGGGCCGCACCAGCGAGGCTATCAAGAAGCTCGTCGGGCTACAGGCCAAGACGGCGCGCGTGCTGCGCGATGGGCGGGAGCTCGACATTGCCGTCGAGGAGGTGCTGGTCGGCGATACGGTCGTCGTCCGGCCGGGTGAGAAAGTGCCGGTGGACGGCGTTCTGACGGATGGCAGCTCCTCGGTGGACGAGAGCATGATTACCGGCGAGTCGATCCCGGTGGAGAAACACGCCGGTGACGAAGTCATTGGGGCAACCATCAACCAGACCGGCAGCTTCCGCTTTGAGGCCACTAAAGTGGGCAAGGACACCGCGCTGGCCCAGATCATCCGGCTGGTCCAGGACGCGCAGGGCTCCAAGGCGCCCATCCAGCGGGTCGTCGACCAGGTGTCGCAGTACTTCGTGCCGACGGTCATGATCCTGGCCGTGATCGCGGCGGTCGTCTGGTTCGATTTCGGGCCCCAGCCGGCGCCGGTCTACGCGCTCATCGTATTCGTGACCACACTCATCATCGCCTGCCCGTGCGCGCTCGGTCTGGCGACGCCCACGAGCCTGACGGTCGGCATCGGCAAGGGCGCCGAGCAGGGCATCCTCATCCGCTCGGGCGACGCGCTCCAGTCGGCACAGCGGCTGCAAACGATCGTGCTGGATAAGACCGGGACCATCACCAAAGGCAACCCCGAGTTAACCGACGTCGTGGCTGAGACCGGCTTCGACGAAGACGAGCTGCTGGCCATCGCTGCGGCCGTGGAACGCAATTCCGAGCACCCACTGGCCGGAGCGATTGTCGAAGGCGCGCGGCTACGACAGCTGTCGCAGCTCGAGGCAAGCGATTTTGAGGCCATTCCGGGCCATGGAGCGAAGGCGACGGTTGACGGCCGAAGCGTGCTGCTGGGCAATACCCGGCTCATGGCCGATCGCGGCATCACGCTGGGACGCTTGCAGGGCGAGGCGCAGCGCATGGCCGAGGACGGCAAGACGCCCATGTTCATGGCCCTCGACGAAGTCGCGGCGGGCATCGTCGCTGCCGCCGACACAGTCAAAGATGACTCGGCCGAGGCCATCGCGGCGCTCAAGCAGATGGGCCTCGAGGTGGTGATGCTCACTGGCGACAATCGCCGTACGGCCGAGGCCATCGGCCGCATGGTCGGCGTCGATCGGGTGCTGGCGGAGGTCCTGCCGCAGGACAAGGCCCACGAAGTCCAGAAGCTGCAGCTCGAAGGCAGGAAGGTCGGCATGGTGGGTGACGGCATCAACGATGCCCCGGCCCTGGCTCAGGCGGACGTGGGGTTCGCCATCGGCACCGGCACGGACGTCGCCATCGAGGCCGCCGACGTGACGCTCATCAGCGGCAACCTGCGGGCGGTGGTGACCGCCATTCAGGTGTCCAAGGCGACCATGCGCAACGTCTACGAGAACCTGATCTGGGCTTTCGGCTACAACAGCCTGGGCATCCCGATCGCGATGGGCCTGCTCTATCCGTTCACGGGTCTCCTGCTGAGCCCGCTGATTGCCGCGGCCGCCATGGCCACGAGCTCCATCAGCGTGGTCACCAATGCCAACCGGCTCCGAAGGTGGCAACCGCGGCCTTACGGAGGTATGCCATGACGACCATCCAGATTGCCGTCACCTTTGCCGGCCTAGTCCTCGTCGTGGGCATCGCCTGGTTCTTCTGGGGCCCGCGCCGGGGCGGCCTGCGAGCCGCGACCACGTCGTCCGGCTACCAAGAAGCGATGGTCCTGGTCAAAGGCGGTTACACACCCGACCTCATCGTGGTCCAGCACGGAAAACCGGTGCGGCTGAACTTCCGCCGTGAGGAGACCGCCGCCTGCTCGGAGATGGTGGTCTTCGGCGACTTCGGCAAGAGCGCCAGGCTGCCGGAAGGAGAGACAGTCCCGCTTGAGTTCCTGCCGGAAAAGCCGGGTGAATACGAGTTCACGTGCCAGATGGGCATGCTGCGCGGCAAGCTGGTCGTGGAGTGAGCTGAGATGGCCGCCACGATTGCTCCAGCCCACGGGCGCGAGCCGTTGCGTCTTTTGTTCCTGCTCGCGCTGGCCGCGTTGATCGTCTTACCCCTGGCGATCTGGTCCGGCACGCATCGTGGCGATGGCTCCGTTTCGCTGGCACAGCTGGCTGCCAAGCAGGAGGCCTACTCCGGCAAATACGTGCAGACCCACGGCGTTGTGCGCGAGTTCGAAGGCGGCTACGTGGGTCTCCACTATGTGATTGAAGACAGTCAGCCGAATCGGGTCTTGATCCAGCCGCCAGCTCTGGCCGCGCCGTACCTTGGCCGTGACGTCACGGTCGTGGGGCGGTTCGAGTGGCACGCCGAAGGCGGGCGGTACATCAATGCCGACCGGGTTGACCCTCTGAAGTAAGCCGATGACCACGCGCGCCATCAACCTGGCGGTGCGCAACCGCGACCTGAGACTGAAGGCGGGTATGTTCGCCGACGCCGAAGCCGGGCAGGAGCGAGTCGGGCTTCCGGTGGGGGGAGCGTTGCCCTTGGAGAAATCTCCATAAGAGCGTAGAAACACGTGATCTCTCGAACCTGCGCCGATGTGGTCGTGGCGACGGCTCTGGGACCAGACCTGTGCCAGTCGTATCCACATCAGCTCGTCAGCGCTCGCTTCAGCTCCGTCTCGTACGTAGGGAAGTAGCGGGCCACAACGCTCAGGTCGAACTGCCGCAGAATGGCGTCCTTGGCCTCGCATGCCAGCAGGAACTCGAACGTCTTTTCGACCAGCAGCTCCGGTTTCACGGCCAGGCCGGTCAGCCGTTCGTAGTCGGCGCAGGCCAGGGTCACCCGGTGCTCGGTCTGACCGTCGGGCTCGACGACTCGCACGCTGAACGCCCAGCCGTCAGGGACACAGGATGATCGTTCGACCTCGATCATGCGCTGCGCATGCCTGGCGGCAGAAGCCCGTCAGTCATCCCAGCGTCCTCGGAACACTGCACCGCACGTTACCATCCGCTACGGCTCGAGGCCGTCTTTCACTATTCGCAACAAACACAATTAATAGCCATTGTACTTGTGTTAGTTGTGTCTATAAGCTACGGTGATATCGTGCGCTCCACGATGTATGAGCTGGCGCAAGCAGCCGACAGCGACGAGCTGCTCACGACCGGTGAGGCAGCCAAACTGCTGAACGTCTCGCGGCAGCACGTCGTCGACCTGTGCGAGGGCGGCGATCTGCCCTTCGTCAGCGTCGGGCGGCATCGACGTGTGCGTCGCGCCGACCTCGAGTCGCTCCGCACCCGGACCCAGCGTCTGACGCGTGACCAGGAGCGGAGTCTGTGGCTGGGCTATGCGCTGGCCGGCAAGCTCGTGGCCGACCCGCCAGCGGTGCTCGAGAAAGCCCGCGCCAATCTCGGCCGGCTGCAAGAGGGCCACCCTCGCGGCCAGGCCGCACGCTGGCTGAAGGAGTGGGACACGCTGCTGCGCGGCCCTGTGGAGCGAGTTCTCGATGCCCTCACGTCCCGCTCGCCCAGAGCACGAGAGCTCAGACAGAACAGTCCGTTCGCCGGCGTCCTGACCGATAATGAGCGAACGCGAACGCTGGAGTCATTTGGCCGTTACCCGCGAGCCTTCCGATGACGCGTGATGACCTCGCCCAGATCCTGCGCGCCGCGGCGCAGATCGCGCATGGCAATGACACGGCGGCGCGGCCAAGCTGCCTAGAATGAGGCCATCCGACAACGGGAGGCTTGCCGATGTCCGTATCCGTCGACTACGAAGCGCGCCGCCATGAGCTGCGCCACCGCTATCTCCAGGCCGATGCTCCGGTGCGACAGACCACCGGCGTGGGCGTCAACCACCTGGCGCTCATCTGCTCGGACATCGAGCGGACCATCGAGTTCTACACCCAGGTGCTGGGCTTCCCGCTGACCGAGCTGTTCCAGAACCGCGACCTGCCCAGCTCGACCCACTTCTTCTTCGACATTGGCAACGGCAACCGGCTGGCTTTTTTCGACTTCCCGGAGCACCCCATGCCGCCCACCCAGGAGTCCATTGGCGGCATGCACCACATTGCCATCTCGGTCCAGCCCGAGCAGTTCGAGGCCATCTGCCGCCGGGTCAAGGAGCGCGGCATCGAGAACCTCGGTCCTGAGCAGGTGACCGACTCGATGTACTTCCACGATCCGGACGGCGCGCTCATCGAAATCACGCGGCAGCCGCTGCGCGGCTGACCGAGGGCCGGCACAGGCCTCTTGTGTCCGGTGCAGCGGACTCACCGGCTTCGGCGGCGTTGCGCTACGTTCCTGGCCCGAGGCCAAATAGGCCCAGCACGGTGATCGCCAGGTAGGCCAGCGACAGCAGGCTGACGCCGCCGACCGTCCCGTACGCCAGGACGTTGCGGACCAGCCCGTTGGCGTGGCGGCCCATCACCTGTCGGTCGTTGACCAGCCGCACCATGGTGACCAGCTCGATCGGCAGCAGCAGGCCGTTGACCACGTAGGTGACGATCAGCAGCTGGATGACGTCGATGCCCGGCAGCATGGCCACGATGGCGCCGAAGGCGATCAGGCCGGTGTACAGGCCCAGGAACACCGGCGCCTCGGAGAACGTCCGTGAGATGCCGCGCTCGAAGCCCATGGCCTCGGTGATGGAGTAGGTCGTCGTCAGCGGCAGCACGGCCGCCGCCAGCACGGCCGCCCCGAACATACCGAGCCCGAACAGGTTGCCGGCGAACCGTCCGGCCAGCGGCGCCAGGGCCTGCGCGGCGTCCTGCGCGCTGTTGACGTCGATGTGCTGCACGAACAGGGTCGCGCCGGTGGCGACGATGATGAACCCCGCGATGACGTCGCTGAAGATGGCGCCGGTGTAGGCATCCACCCGTTCCCGGGTGATGTGCTCGGCGCTCGATCCGCGGTCCGCTACCGCCGACTGCAGGTACAGCTGCATGTAGGGGCTGATGGTCGTGCCGACCGTGGCCACGAACAGCAGCAGGTAGTCGCTGCTGAACTGGAAGCTGGGCGTCACCAGCTGGCGCCCGACCTCCAGCCAGTCCGGCCGGGCCAGGATGGCGGCGACGGGGTAGCCCAGGAAGACCAGCGTCATCAGCAGGAACACCACCTCGACGCGCTGGTAGTTGCCTTTGACCACCAGCCACCACAGCACTACCGCCATGACGGCGATGACCGGCCAGCGCGGGATGCCGAACAGCTCCGCCGCCGCGCCCATGCCGGCGAACTCCGAGACGATGAGCACTGCGTTGGCCACGAACAGCGACAGCATCACCAGCGCCGTCCAGTGGATGCCGAAGCGCTCGCGCACCAGGTCGGAGAAGCCCTTGCCGGTGACGGCGCCCATGCGCGCCGACATCTCCTGGACCACCGCCAGGCTGATGGTGATGACCACCAGCACCCACAGGAAGCCGTAGCCGTACTTGGCGCCGACCGAGGAGTAGGTGGCGATGCCGCCCGGGTCGTCCCCGGCCGTGGCCGCGATAAGGCCCGGGCCGAGCATGGACAGGTAGGCCAGCAGCCGCGAGCGCCGGCGCAGGCGGATTGGAAATTTGAGAGCCATGGGCTCACCTCCGTACGTGTTGGTGTTCCGTCCGTCCGCTCAGGAGCAGACGGAGCGCCCTTGTGCAGGGCAGGCCACGCGGAGGCGAGTCAGGCTACGGAAGCAGCCGCTCCTTGGGAGATGACGAGCGACCGCGCGGCACGGGACGGCGACCAGCGTTACGCTGGCAGCGACTACCAGGGTCGGGATCCACGGACACTCTCACCTCCTTTCGCGGTTCGCAGATGAATGTTGGGGAACACGCGCTGCGCGGAGGCGGCCAGCCTAGCGGAGGAAGCGTCCTCCGGGGCGATGGCCGGCGCCCGCGGCGCGCACGGCGTTCGTTCGCGGTTGGTGCTTACAGTCGCCTGGCTCCAGGTCCGGCCACCTCCTCTCGTGCTGGAATGCTCGCTGGTTGCTGGCGAGCACAGGGAGTGTAGCGGCTGGCCCGCGCCCGGGCAACACTCAGGCCACGTCCGGCCAACGGAGCGTCAAAGCCAACGGCTGGGTAGACCTCGGCATGTAGGTAAAGACACGCGATGAAGACCAGCAGTGCCAGCGTCGGAGTAAGACAAGCCGATGACAGGACCAGAGGTAGGTTGGGCATATCTCCGGAGCTGCAGCACGAGAGAGGAACTGAGCGTAAGAGAGAAGGACACCGGCCGGAGGAGTTGGAGGGATGACCCGGAGAGGAGGAGATGACTATCGAGGAGAGGCGTCGGACTGGGAGATGGGTGATCAGGAAGGAAGTACTTAATTGATTGGTATATACATCCCTCCCCGCCAGCCCCGCCGTTCGAGCACGGAACCAGGTGACCTTCGGAGGGCACGTCAAACGACTTTTTCCCCTTCGCGGCGCCTGCCTTGCGGTTGTCCGATCAGGCTGTGACCCGCTGTAACACCCTCAGCGGGTGAACAGTGCGGCTACGCGCCTTCGCACTGAACGGGACTAAAAGCGAACAGTGCTGCCGACGCTCGACTGAACATAGGCATCGGGCAAGCGCAGGGCGAGCTGCTGCTGTGCTTTCCAGCCGCTGCAGTGGCAGGGCACGACCGTGCCAATGGACATCGCCGTCAGCTCCTCGATGGTCGGCGCGATGATCTTCTCAAAGAGCCCACCCGTCAGGTGCATGCCACCGACGAAGCCGTGGACCTTGTCGACGCCCGTGAGCTTGCGGGCGTAGCGCAGGATATTCACCATGCCGGCGTGGCCGCAGCCTGACAGGACGAGCAGTCCTTTGTCGCGGATGTTGACCACCATCGCCTGGTCATCCCAGACCCATGGATCGTGCTGCCAACCGCCGTCCGCGGTGCGTACGTGCTGTGGCGGAAAGCCCGGCTCGTAGCCGGTCGTCCGTTCAACCTGCCCGGTCACCAGCACGCAGTCATCCAGCAGCAACGTGGGGCCGCGCTCTTCGACCAGCTGCACACCTTCAGCGTCCAGGTCGCCGCGACTCGGCGGCGGCATGTGCACTTCCGCGCCCGTGGGCAGGACCATCTTGCGTTCATTCCAGGCATCCGGATGGATCACGAGCGGTAGGCCGCGGCCGTAGCGAGCGACGAGCCCCTCCATCCCGCCGTGGTGATCGGCGTGGCCGTGCGACAGCACCATGGCCCGCAGCTGATTGGGCCGGATCTCCAGGCGGTCCATGTTGTGGAGTGCTGTGTCGCGGCCAACACCGGCGTCGTACAGGATCTGCGATTCATGACCGTCACGCCGTACCGTCAGCAGCAGCGACAGCCCGTGCTCCGCGCGCATCGGTGGACGCTCGAAGTTGTCCCAGCTCGGTTCCGGCCGACGCACCCGATCGCTGCCCGCGGCCAGCATGTCCACCGAGTTGTCGACGACGATGAGCACGTCGGCTTCGTCGACTGGCTGCAGCTGCACGCGCTGCCCGTCCCAGGGCCATTCGGCCGCGCCGGCGATGGGTGGATAGCGGAAGGCCGATCGGGCGGCCAGATAGTCGCTGAAATCCGCAGCTGGACCACACATAACGCGGCCAGTCTACAGCGGCGCGATGGCCGATCTGACCAAGTAGCGATGGACCTCTGCCGCAGCTGGTGACTGCGCGTCACACCACCACGTCTCTTGCTCTGGCCGAGACCCCTGAAAGTGTCTAGCCGGGTCACGGCCAGGTCACGTTGCCGTCACGCCGCGATCCCTACGCTGCGGGCATGTTCAGTGTTTGGCCGGCTTCAGTCTCAAAAGCCGGTGAGGCGTCCTTCCCTCGTCTGACAGCTGGATCGAGCCTGCTCTCCCGCTGCAGTCACGAAGGCACACGGTTCGACTCCGCCGCGCACCGTTTCGGGATTCACAACGAGCTTGCTCTCCTGAACGGCCGAAAGCAGAGTCACGCAGCAGTTCATTCGGACTGCGATCCCGTCAGCTGCCGGTTCCCGGCACGCGCCATATCCACCCATCCAGGAGGAGGAAATGAGCAACCTGTGGAGAGATTTCTGGACACGTGAGCCCTCGGACATGGAGAAGGACCTCATGGCCCGGGGCTTCTCGCAGCCGCAAGCCTCGAATCTGATCGATCTCAGGCTGCGGTTCGAGTACGGCCGGTTCCACGAGGACGGCGGTCCGGCTCCGCGTGCCGGTTCCGAGCAGTCCGACAAAGCGGCCTGAGCGCCGCCAGCCATTCAGTTTCGGAGGTTCTGCCATGGACAGCTACGGCATTTCGTTCACCAGCATCTTCAGCGAGTTCTTCGTTCGCGAGGGACTGTGCGACCGCCAGCGAGCGCGCCAGCTCGCCAGCAAGCTCGATCGTGAGATGCGCGACAACGAGCGGCTCGAAACAGAGGACGGCGCCTCCTTCGTGCGGACCCGCTGCCGCTACGCCGTGGGCTCGCGCCAGCTTGGCTTCGGCCGGCTGCGCGACGTCGACGAGCGCCACTGGGACGACTTCGACCCCATGAGCATGACCAGCCGCCGGGAGCACGCCTTCTAGCCTTCCGCTGATCAGGTCTGGACGTGCGTCCGGACGAATCACAGCGCGACAGCGCGATCCCAGGCGGAGCCCCGCTCTCGCCGATCCCGGGCGTGGACGAGGACAACGGCTACGGCTACCGCGCGGCCCTATGCCCCGCCTGTCTTGCCGAGCGGCTGTACCACCTCGAGGACGTGCCGGCCATGCGCCCGGTTCGCGGTATCGACCGCGACGGAGTCATGCACATCGATGGCGTGATTGACGATTACGACTACGAGGGCGGCCACGACGGCGGCCTCGAATGCCGCGCCTGCGGCTGGACCGGTGCCGAACCCGAAGCCCTCGAATGGGACTGAGCCGGCCATGGCCAGGTACCGGTCCTCATCACGGCAACGGTCGACGCGGGCACCGAGATGGCGCGCGGGGCGGAGCGTATCCGATTCGAACGGATGCGGGACCGAAAGCCCCCAGCACGCGTATCAGGCGGCGCCCATAGACCTCTCTGGCAACGCTCCGAACCACCGTACGCAGCGCACCCAAGGGCTATTCCGGCGAGCACGAGGGGTCGCCAAACAGCCATTGATCCACCGCTCACAACGCGGCATTTCCAGTTCCACACCGTTTAGGGTCGATAACCCCATCACCTCAGAAAGGAGGAGTCCCGTGATTCACGCGCCCTGAACAGAGCCCACACCATCCCGTTCACCAGCAGCTGAGCGCCGACCCGAATGCCGGGCCGGCGCTGTTCATTTCCAGGAGGAAATTCCATGGCCAAACGTTCACGCAAAGTCCATCCGGTGGTCGTCCGGCTGCGGCCGGTCATCGGCGCACTCGCAGCAGTACTTCGCTTCGTGCGCCGGCACCTGCCGCTGTGCCGCTTCCCTATCGAAGTGGTGCTGGCCGACAAGACCCGCCGTCGCTGTCTCAAACGCGAGCTCGCCCGCACGGTGCGGCGGCTGCAGAGGGTCTTCGGCGAACTGCTGCCGTCCGACGTAGTCGTGATCGTCCAGCAGGCGATCCCGGCCGATCGCGAGCTGGCCGGCTGCTGTCAGCTGGCTCAGCGCCCAAACCGGCCGCGCTTCGCGTTGGTCCGGCTGGCGCTGCAGGTCAACGGCAAGCGCCTGACCACCGACGAGGTGCTGGCGGCGCTGACGGAGCAGCTAGTCGGCCTGGCCCTGCAGCAGGCGCCCGGCATCGACATCCGGGTGCCCATCCGGCTCGAGCCCGGCGACGACGGCCCGGCCGAGCGCCGAACGCCGCTGCCACCCAGTCCACTGCGACCGCTGCGGGATGTGTCGGCCGACCTTCCCCAGCCGCCGGCGGTGTGAAGCACGAGTTCTGAGTTCCGAAGGAGAGAACTGACATGTCCAAGCAGATCACCCTCAACAGCTTTGAAGAGCTGGCCCGGGTCTTCCAGCCGGAGGACCTTCAACCCGATGCCCGCGAAGGGATCAAGGACGCAGCGCAGCCGTCAGCGCAGACCGACACGCCCGAGCCGGCCGACCTCTTGGCCGAGCTGCAGCGGGCCGGCGCCACGCTGGCGACCATCGCCCGCCGCGACGACGAAGCGCGCCGGCTGGCGCTGAGCGAGCTGGAACGCTACGACGCCCTGGTCGCCCAGCAGTCCGAAGCAGAGGCCGTCTGCCGCCGAGCCCGTCAGGTCCGGCGCCAGGCCCACGAACTGGTCGCGAACGCCTTCGAGCACGAAGCGCGCGAGGCCGCCCAGCGGCTTATCCAGCTGGCTGAGCGGGCCGAAGCCCAGGCCGCCCACGTAGCCATCGACAAACGCACCGAGATCGATCGGCTGGCGGCCAGCATGGATCTCGAGCGGCTGCTGACCGAGCGCCGGCGGTTGCAAGAGGTGGAACAGAAGAGAGCCGCCGAGGCCGAGCGGGCCAGGCGATTCTCCGCCGCCCTGTCCGGAGCGCGTGGGGCGCTCCAGGCCGGGCATCTCGAGGAAGCCAAGGCGTTGTTGGGGCCCGCTGGTAACGAATACCCCGACAACCCTGAGGTTGCTTCGCTCGCGGCCACTATCGCGCAGCGCGAGCTGGCCGTCAAGATGTCGGCGGCCGAGGAGGCGCTGTGGTCGGCCCGCCGCGAGTATCGCCGCGATCCGGTGACCGCGGTCGCCCGTCTGGAGACGCTGGACGTCAGCGGCCTCGACGGCGAGCTCGTCAAGGAGCTGTTCTCGGTCTGGCTGCGGGCCTGCGCCCGCCTGTGTCAGGTGCGCGAGCTGGCCGATCCCGTGCGCTGTTCGGGGGGCTTCGGCAAGGCGTGCGTCGCCGCCCGGGAACGGCCCGATGGACCGCATGTCGTCATCAGCGCCCTCGGCATGACTCCGCACTGCCAGGCCGGATCGTTCCCCAATGCCCGGCTGATGGCGGGAGCGCAGCCGCTCTAACTCTGCCCGCGTTGTGTGGTTATCAGCCCCCGGGTGGTCCGCCGCCCGGGGGCCGAAGCCACATGCGGAAAGAGGTTTCGAGTGACGGCAGCGAAAGGACGGTAGCAAGTGGAGCTCAACCGTTATGACAGAGCCACGGTGGGCATGTGGGGCCAGGGCTACGCGGCCGTGGTCGCCCGCTACGGGGCCAACCCGTTCGTCGACGCGGCCATCGCGGCCGTGGTCGGCCGCCTGCGGCAGTACACGGAGGCGAAGTCGCTGTTCCCGGCCTACGAAGACAGCGCCGACGCCGAGTACCAGCTCATCGCCAGCGTGCTGCCTGAGCAACCCGGCGAGAACGTGCTGGTCCAGGTCCGTGACGCGGCCTTTCACGTGCGCTGGCTGCAGCTCAACGGGCTGAACGTGTGAGCGTTGCTGGACCTCACCCGGCTGTCAGATCAGCAGCGCGGAATCGTGCTGGCGCCGGACGGGCCGCTGCTCGTCGTCGCCGGTCCCGGCTGCGGCAAAACCACGCTCATCGCGGCGCGCATCGCCTACCTGGTGTCGGTCAAGGGCAGCGACCCGGCCAGCATCCTGGCCATGGCCTTCACCCGGGTGGCGGCCATCCAGCTGCGGGAGCGGCTCGAAAACCTGCTCGGCCACCAGGCCAGGAAGGTCGAGGTCAGCACCTTCCACGCGCTCGGACTGAAGATCATCCGGCAGTGGCAGGAGGAGCTGGGTTTCGGCAGCCGGCCGCTGACCGTCTGCAATCAGCACGAGGCGCGACAGATCCTGCGGGAGTGCGCGCTGGACGCCGGCGTCGATCTGAAGCGCATCACCCTGGCCGAGCTGGCGCAGGAGGTGGATCGCTTTCGCCTCGACGGCTGCTCGAGTCTCGACATCGCCCTGGCTCGTGCGCTGGTGAGCGAGTACGAAGGCCGGCTTCGCCGCCGCAGTGCGGTCGACTTCCCGTCGATGCTGGTGCTGCCGCTGCGGCTGTTCAGCCGCCAGCCGGAGTCGGTACAGCTGTATCGCGACACCTTTCGGTACGTCTTCGCCGACGAGCTGCAGGACGTCTCGCCGTCGCAGTACGACCTGCTGCGGCGCATCGCCGAAGGCCATCGCAACCTCGCGGCGGTTGGCGACCTGGCGCAAACCTTGTATGCGTACAAGGGCGCCGGAGCGCACATCTTCAAGCGCTTTCGGGACGACTTCCCCGAGCTGCGCGAGCGGACGCTCGACGAGAGCTTTCGGTCCACCGGGCGCATCGTGGCGGTCGCCAACCACATCGGCGAGGCGCTGTCCGAAGCGCAGGTGCTGCGCACGGCGAATCCTGATGGGCCGGACCCGGTGGTCCACCAGGCGGCCGACGAACATGCCGAGGCGGTGTTCGTGGCCGGCGAAATCCTGCGGCTGCTCAATCGCGGACTGATCGACTGCCCTGCCGACGTCGCGGTGCTGTACCGCACCAATGCCCAGGCGGGCGAGCTGGTCGTCGCCTTCCGCGAAGCCGGCATTCCCTACCGCATGGCCGGCGACGGCGAGCTGTTCGGCCATCAGGAGATCCAACAGGCGCTGGCGTATCTGCGCCTGGCGGTCAATCCCGCCGACGCGGCGGCGCTGGCTCGCATCGTCAATGTGCCGCCGAGAGGACTGGCGCGGCTGGCGCAGCGGGTCGAGATGGAGCCGTGCGGCATCGACGAGCTGCCGGCTCTGGCGGCCGACTTTGGCGAAGCCGCCGTCGGCGCGGCAGAAGGGCTGGTCGCCTTTCTTCGGGCGCTCCACACAGCGCCTCAGACGCTAAGGCCAGCGGCTGTCCTGGACCTGGTCCTGGAGGAGGGTGGCCTGGCCGACTGGCTGACGCAGCTGGCCGACGGCGAGGACCGCCTCAAGCGGCTCGCGTCGCTCCGCGATCTACTGCAAGAGGCAGCCGATGGGCTCGAAGCCTGGCTCGTCGATCTGGCGCTCGCGCCGGACATGGAGCCGGTGAGCGGCGGCGCCGACGCGGTCCTGCTGAGCACCATCCATCGCGCCAAAGGGCGGGAGTTCCCGATCGTGTTCGTTGTTGGCGCCGAAGAGGGGCTGCTGCCCCATGCCCGGGCAATCGAGGACGCGACGCAGAGCGCACTCGAAGACGAGCTGCGCGTGGCCTACGTGGCCATGACCAGGGCGCGCGAGCGACTGTTCCTGACCTGCTGCCGCAGGCGCCGGCGAGGCGACCTGGCAGAGCTCCGGCAGCCGTCGCGCTTTCTGCAGACGGCGCTCAATGCGCCGTCGATTCGCGCGGCCTAGCCGCCGCGCTCATCCCTTCACAGGAGGCACAGACATGCTCTCCATTGACGACATCCGCACGCTCAAACGAGCCAATCCGCTGGCTGAGGTGGCCGCCCGCTGCGGCCTCGAGCTGTGCCGGACAGGCAGCTCGTACACCGGACGCTGTCCGTTCCATCACGACCAGGGCCGTCCGAACCTGTCCATCTGCTGCTTCACCGACGCCAGTGACGACTTCTTTCACTGCTTTCGCTGCGGCGCCGGTGGCGACGTGATCCGCTTCGTGCGGCTTCTGGACAACCTGAGCTTTCCCGAGGCGGTTGCCCGCCTGCAGGGGACGGCACCCATTCAGCGGGCCAACCGGCCCGCGCCCATCACGCGGACCACCGCGCCGCAATGGGGCCTGGCCGAGCGCGCCTGTCTGGCCGCCGCGGTCACGCTCTATCACCACAGCCTGCTCGATGACGTGCAGGCACTCGGCTACCTTAGCGAGCGGGGCCTCCACCGGAGCACGATCGAACGCTGCCGCGTCGGCTACGTGGCCGGCGATGAGCTGGCACGCTACCTGGCCTGGCGGCGGCTGCCCCTTCGGGCGGCGTTCCGAGTCGGCCTCTTGAAGCCCGGCGGGCGAGAGACCTTCGCCGGACGCATCGTAGTCCCGGAGCTCCGGTCCGCGCAGCCGATCTGGCTCATCGGGCGGGTGCTTGGCGAGCCACGGGCCGAGACGCCCAAGTACCTGGGCCTGCCCGGCCGTGGACGCAAGCCGCTGCTGGGCTGGGAGAGCGCCGTTGGCGAGGCCTGCCCGATCGTGGTCGAGTCGGTCTTTGACTGGCTCACCCTGCGCAGCTGGGGCATGGGCGGCCTGGCACTGCTGGGCACGCGCGTTCGCCCGCGGGTGCTCAACGCGCTGTCGCGCTTCGAGCACTTCTACCTGGCGCTCAACAGCGACGTGGCCGGCCGGGAGGCGGCGCAGCTGCTGGTCGACACCTTCGGCCAGCGAGCGCTGCCCGTCGAACTGCCGGGCGTGAAGGACGTTTCCGAGCTGGCGCCGCTGCCGGATGGCCGCGAGCGCTTTCTTCGAGCGCTGAACCCATGGCCAGTCCGCGCCGCGGCCTGAAAGCCGTGAGCGACCCAGCCCCGGACGGGGCGTCGCCCTCAGTCTCGCCGGAACGTGGGCTACCGCCCTCGGTCCTGGCGCTGCTGGGTGAGAAGCTCGATCCCAGGCTCATCGCCCGGCGCAAGGGGCCGAACGGGCACATGGTGCGCTACCTCGAGGGTTACCAGGCTATCAACCAGGCGAACCGGCTGTTCGGCCCGGATAACTGGGGCGCCGAACTGGTCTCGCCGGTCAGTTATCACGAGCTGCGGCACGTCGAGGCCAAGAACGGCGCCATCTCCAGCCTGGGCATCTACACCGCCACCGTACGGATTCGGGTACGCGGCTGTGTGCCCAAGGCAGACGTCGGCTCGGCCACGACGGCCGACGACACCGCCGAGGCACACGAGACTGCCATCAAGGCGGCCGTGACCGACGCCATGAAGCGGGCGCTGCGCCACTTCGGCGATCAGTTTGCCAATGCCCTCTACGAGCGGCCTGGGCGCAGGCGTGCGCGTGAAGCCGGAGAGCTGGCCGATTTGCGTACGACGGTGCTCGGGCTCGGCGCGCAGCTGGGCATGGACCAGGCCAAGACCCGCGAGGCCGTGGAATCCCGAGCCGGCAAGCCGCTCGACCAGCTCGACACGGCCGAGCTGGCCAGGGTGCTGCGGGCCATGGCCGGGGCGCTGGCCAAGCAGCCGCGATCGGCGTGAACTCCCGAGTCATCCGCAAGTCGTCCTCTGTGGCCGGCGAATCCAACGCGGACGGGCAGCCCCGCAAGGGCTCACCGGTGTGGGAGCAGTACCGGGCGCTGAAGCGCCAGCACCCCGACACCATCCTGTTCTTCCGCCTGGGCGACTTCTACGAGACCTTCGCCGACGACGCCCGCCTGGTCGCCCGCGACCTGCGGATCACGCTCACCTCGCGGCCGGTGGCCAGAGGCGAACGCGTGCCCATGGCCGGCGTGCCGCAGCACTCGGTCGACAGCTCCCTGGCGCGGCTGCTGGCCCGTGGCTACCGAGTGGCCCTGGCCGAGCAACTCGACACTCAACCCGAGCGACCGGTTCGTCGTCAGAAGCCGGCGGTCAGGCGCGCGGAGGCGGTTCTCCAACCTCCAGAGCCGGAGGAGCTCCCGGTCGCTGCAGAGGCCCCGACCCAGCTCAGCCTGCCGCTGCTGTAGCGGCTGCGTCCTCCTCAGCTCGCCCGTTCTCGGGCGAAGCGCCGCATCTCGCCTTGCAAAGGAGGCTATATGGCCCAACCCGAGTACCTTCTGTACTTCCGCTGGCGGAAGCCGGCGCGCATCTTCCAGGCCTCGGAGCTCGCAGTCGAGCACCCCGAGATCCGCAAGACCACCTACAGCAACCTGGGCGGGTTCCGCTTCGGCCACTCGACCGGCACCGGCCGCATCGACCGCCGCAAGCTGGACATCCGTTCGCCCCAGGTCAGCAGCTACGTCTTCCGCGTCGCGGCCACGGCCGAGGGCGTGAAGTCGGTGCTGCGCCGCCTGCGGCCGCAAGAAGCCGAGCAACTGGACGCCATCGACGCCGACATCGCCCGGCTGCAGGCCCAGCTCGACGCCCTCAAGGAGCAGCACAAGCAGGCGCTACACACCGCCTGGCAGCGCGGCAACGTGGTCCGGCTCAAGGAGCTGGAAGACCTGCTGCCCGCCGCCGCATCCGGCAGTGCCGAGCGCTAGCCGCCGCCTGTCGCAGGAGCGTCCGGAAGACCGGCCCTCCGCCCGTCCCGCCCCGGGAAAGTCGCGTCTCGCGAGCGAACCACATCACCACCGAGGAGCGTTCGCCATGTACTCACCGAAGATCCCCGAGTCCCTGATCCCGCGGCTCTACCAGGCCGCCCAGATCCAGAAGCGGCCCATGACCCACTTAGCCGCGGACGCCATCCAGCGGTACCTCGAAGAGTGCGAGGAGCCTGAGTACTTTTACGCGCTCACGGAGTCCGGCCGCCAGTGCCTGAGCCGGCCAGAGGAGGCCGCGTAGATGACCGCGGTGGCCGAGGTCACCCTCAAGCCCTCCGAAGCGGCGGCGGCCCTGGTCGCCTGCCTGCACGCCAATCAGCCGGCCTGCCTGTGGGGCTCGCCCGGCATCGGCAAGTCACAGCTGGTCCAGCAGACCGCGGCCACTGAGAGCCTGGCCTGCTACGACCTGCGGGCCGTCCTGCTCGATCCGGTCGATCTGCGCGGCCTGCCGCACCTGAACGGCGACGGCCGGACCCACTGGGCCGCACCCGAGTTCCTGCCGCGCGACGGCAGCGGCGTGCTGTTCCTGGACGAGCTGAACCGCGCACCGACGCTGGTCCAGAACGCTTGCTTCCAGCTGGTGCTGGACCGCAGGCTGGGCGACTACATTCTGCCGGACGGCTGGCGGGTGGTGGCGGCCTGCAACCGGGAGTCCGACGGCGGTGGCATATCCCGCATGCCGTCGGCGCTGGCCAATCGCTTCACCCATCTCAATGTCGAGCCGGACCTGGACGACTGGTGCCGCTGGGCGCTGGGCGCCGGAATCGAGCCGTCGATCATCGCCTTCCTGCGCTTCCGGCCGGCGCTGCTGCACCAGTTCAGCCGCGACTCGCGGGCGTTTCCGACGCCGCGCTCATGGCAGTTCGTCAGCACCATTGCCGGACAACAAGTCTCGGCCGATGTCGAGCTGGCGCTGGTCTCAGGCAGCGTGGGCCATGAGGCGGCAGTCGAGTTCACCGCCTTCGCACGGCTGTACCGCTCGCTGCCGAACATCGACGCCATCCTCCTCGACCCGGCCAACGCGCAGGTGCCGGACGACGTGGCCACGCTCTACGCCGTCTCCAGCGCTCTGTCCCACCGGGCCAAGCCGGACAACCTGGGCCGAGTCATCCAGTACCTGGACCGGCTGCCGGTCGAGTACAGCGTGTTCGCCGTCAAAGACGCGGTGGCTCGCGACGCCGGGCTGCAGAGCACGCCCGAGTTCACGGCCTGGGCCATCGCCCACGCCGACGTCATGTAGGAGGCTTTCCGTGACTTCGATAACCGAACGAGCAATGCTCGTCGACCTCACCATCAAGCAGTGGACCGCGGCCAAGCACGACCGCAAGGTCACCCAGCAGGTGGCCGATCTCCACGGCTCCGACGCCAGCATGGGCCGCTATCACAAGCTCCTGATCGGGAGGGAGGCATTGGAGCAGTTGCGCCAGATCGCCACCGCCGCCGGGCAGGAGCACCGCCGGCGCACGCTGCCCTGGCTGGACAACGGCGCCCGCATGCTCTCCGCGGAAGGATATTTCGCCTACACGGAAGTGATGCGCCAGTACGAGGCCCAGTGGGAGCCGGCGCTCGACGACTTCGTGCGCGACTACCCGGACTACGTCGACGAGGCACGGCGGCGCCTGAATGGTTTGTTCCGGCCAGAGGACTACCCGCCGGTGCAGTGCGTGCGCGACCGCTTCGCCTTTGGCTACAACATCTTCCCGCTGCCGTCGCAGCAGGACTTCCGAGTCCAGCTCGGCGACGCCGAGACGGCGCGCGTCCAGGCGTCCATCGAGGAACAGGTGAACCAGGCGCTCGACGCGGCCATGAAGGACGTCTGGGAACGCATCCGGGATGTGGTCGGCCACATGGCGGAGCGGCTGCGGGCCTACACCGTCAGCGCCGACGGCGTGAGCGGCGCGTTCCGCGACAGCCTGGTGCAGAACGTCCGTGACCTGGTGGATATCCTGCCCAGCCTCAACGTTCGGAACAACCCGGCCATCGCCGAGTTCACCGAGCGCATGAAGGCAGAGCTGTGCAACTCCTCACCGCAGACGCTGCGCTGTTCGAAGCTGGCGCGGGAGCGGACGGCCGCCGCGGCCGAGGACATCCTGAGCCGCGTCCAGGCCTACGCGGCGTGACCTCAGCCAGAGGGACGGCGGGCGAGCGCTTGACCCGCGCTCGCTCCCGTCTGCTGCTGGACCAGCCGTGGTTCGGATCGCTCAGCCTGCGCCTGCAGGTGCAGGAGGCGCCCGAGCTGACGGAGACGATGAGCACCGATGGCAGCCGGCTCGTGTTCAACGCCGCCTGGGTCGATGAGCGCACAGACACCGAGCTGATGGCGCTGGTCGCGCACGAGGTGCTGCACTGCGCGCTGCTGCACCCGTACCGGGTGGGCAGCCGCGATTTGAAGCTGTGGAACCTGGCCTCCGACTTCGCTATCAACCCCATGCTTGTCCAACAGGGCTTTCGGCTGCCGGACGGCATGGCCATCGACCCGCAGTATGCCGGCCTGAGCGCGGAGACCATCTACGCCCGGCTGTCGCGCGACGGCCAGCAGCCCCCTCCCGGCGGAACCGGCGGCGATAAGCCGCCGCAGCCTGACTTCACCAAGGCACCCCAGCCTCAGCAGACCGACCATGCGCAGTCGCAAGGAGCGGCCGAGCCGCAGCCGTCGGCCCCAAGGATGACGGCGACTGACTGGCAGATTGCGGCCGAACAGGCCACGACGGTGGCGAGGAAGGCCGGCAAGATGGAGGGGGGCCTGGAGCGGTCCGTCAAGGATGCGCGGCGGCCGGCCGCCGATTGGCGCGCGGTCACGCAGCGCTTCGTCGAGCGGCTGATGCCGTCCGACTACTCCTGGACGAGACCGAACCGGCGCTTCGTCGCCGCCGGCCTGTACCTCCCGGGCGTGGTGCGCGAGAGCATCCCGCGGTTGGTCACGGCCATAGACACCAGCGCCAGCATCGGTCAGGACCTGCTCGACCTGTTCGGCGGTCAGATGACTGCAATCCTGCACGAAGTCCGGCCTGAGGTGCTGGAGGTCGTGTACTGCGACAGCAAGGTCCAGTCGATCGAATCATTCACACCGGACGACCCGGTGGTCGATCTGCACCCGAAGGGCGGCGGCGGCACCCGCTTTCAGCCGGTCTTCGACGCGCTGGCCGACGACCCACCGGTCGCGGTGATCTACTTCACCGATCTCGAAGGGCCGGCGCCGGTTGAGCCAGACTACCCGGTTCTGTGGGTCACCACCGAAGCGGCGACTCGCACGGCGCCGTTCGGCGAGACCGTCGTGCTCAGCCCCTGGGCTGACTAGCCCCGAGAACTGACAGCGAGCCTTCGGCTCGCGCATTCCCGTACGTTTTTCAACCGCTGAGGTGGGAATTCCACGACAGCGGGGAGAGGAGACTTCCATGAGTTCGAAAGCCCATCCCCTTGGCTTCTGCACCTGCAAGAAGGTGCTTCCGGTTTGGAATCGCAGCCGACATTGGAGCGCCGACGAAGTCAGCTATTTGGAAGAGTGGTATGGCCGCATGCCGGACGATCGCCTGGCTGAGAAGCTCGGCCGCCCCGTGCTTGGCATTCGGCTCAAGGCAAAGCGGCTGCGACTGCGCAAGCGCAACACCGGCCTGACCGCCACGCGAGTGGCCAGGATCTTCGCCATAGACCCTAAGGCCGTCGTTCGTTGGATAGAGGACGGCCTGCTGCGAGGACGGCGTAGCTATGCCGTCGGTCCGAACAGGACCTGGCACATCACCGAGGAGGCGCTCGAGGAGTTCATGCGACGGCACGGCCAGTACATCGACGTCGATCGGATGCCGGAGGGCTGGTGGCGCGACATCGCGCAGCAGCACCGTTGGTATTCCCTGGTCGACATCGAATGGCTCACCGGCGAGTCGCCGCACCGCGTGCGCAAGGCCGTTCGCGCTGGCACGTATCGCGGCGCCTTTCGTGGTCCGCACCTTTACGTCCCGGCTGAAGAACTGCCGCGCATACGAAACGCGGCCGATCCATGGCGACGCGAGCACGTCAGCATCCTCCTGCGCGAGCGCGAGGAACGGCTCAAGCGGCGGCGCGATAAGCGCAAAGGCATCGGCCGCTACCGGCAGGCCGCCTGATGGTCGACGGCTACCAGGAAGAGCTGGAACGGCTCATCCGGCGCTTGCTGGAAGCATGGTCCGCCTGGCTCGATGCCGATGAGAACTTCGGCCCGGAATATGAAGCGCTCAACGCCGCGATTGAGGCGCTGCGCAGGCAGCTGCAGGAACATGAAGGCTAGCCTCTGGCTCACGCCTGGGGGGCCGCACACGCTCCGGTTCGACGAGATCGAGCTGGACGAGATCGCGGCCCTCATGCCGGTGGTGAGCTGCCGGCAGAAGGTTCAGGTCTGCGATCACCGGCGCAATATCCTCGGCGTCTGGCAGGCCGGTGAGCTGCGCGACGCCGCGGCCGAGCTGGCCCGGATCAGCCGGCACTGAGCAGTATCATGGCCTCGGCTCGCGACGCGGGCTGGGGAGAGGGCAAGAAAGACTGGCTGCATGAGCCGGTCTTTTTTGCTGCCCGAAAACAGCAAGACGGCTGTGATTTGGTGCTGGCTGCTGCTGCTGCTGCTGCTGCTGGCGGCGGGCGACAACGATGCTGGATTACTAATCTCGCACGTCAAAATTTAGGTTGTTCAGGCGCCATTCGCGCCGGATATGCCAATGTCGATTGTCATGCCAAAGAACAAGCGCTTGACACCCAAGCCTCAGAAACCGCGAAGAAATAAGAAACCGGGCAATTCGACAGCCAGGCCACAAGCTAAACCTGTCGGGCATCGAGCGACAACTCCGACTCAAGCACCGGGCGGGGCCAATGAAACACTGGGACCATTGGCTCCAGGTCGTGCGCTGAATCTAGCTGTGCTGTCGGTCAATCGAGCAGGGTTCTTGGACCGAGGGCTGCATCCACGCCTCCTCGGAATCGCCTTCGATTTCGTTGAACCCGACAATCGGCTCCAAGCAGTGCGCACGATTGTGCCGCTGGTACCTGAAGATCGTCGTGGTCTGCTGGAGTCTTGCATACGCCATCAAGAGGAGCTTGGTCGATGGGAACTCGACCCGGAACGGTGCCCCTGGAATTACCTTCGGCATCCTGAAGCCATCGAGCACGCCGACCCGGCCACCGGCGAAGTGACGCGCATTCAGATGGGGAAGTACGGACCGGGCAACGCGAAAGTAGACGACTTGACGGCGCTTGAATACGGGCGCTTCTTCGATGCGGTGCATGCCCCGGAGCACCTAATTCTGGACAAATTCTTTGCGGGGATTGAGGACTACTTGGTCAACGCCACCTGGATCCTGGAGGAGTGGCTTCTAGTCGGTGCGGCACAGAAGGAGCGCACGCCGCCCGTGGCACCCGTCAATCAGCAAGGGATGGTTTACCGGCGCGTGCTGAGCTTTGCCGACTTGCGCATGGAGTTACACCTAAAAAATCTGGTAATTCGCATTCGGGCAGGCTGGGACAAAATCCTCAACAACATCCTTGCTCCGTGGTTTGATGCCAGGCACCCGAAGGGCTGGCCAAACCGGTGGGCGGGCCGCATCAATCACCTCGACCAGCTGATTGGGGCTACGGGGGCTGAAACACCGCGGTATTGGGCCGATTGGAAGAGGAATGCCGAGGAATACACCAGTCTTGGTTTGCGCGATATGCGCGAGGGTGAACTGCATTACTGGTCGAAGCGGGTCCGAGAGAACTTTGGCAACTCGGCTGGCGAAATCACGCTCGACGCTTTGCAGCGGCTCGTGGTTCAGGAACATTTCAGACTGATGGACGTCTGGCTTCTGACTATCGCCATGCTCCGATCAGTCCAGCCAACAGGGGCAGCTTAGGCGGGTAATGCCGCTGCCGTGAGGCGGCGCCGCACGCAAGGCCACAACGGCAGTAGAGGCAGCGGCCACGCGAAAGTGGTTGCTTTAGTTGCTGGTCCAAGAACACCCAGCCACGGGAGCGCACATGGCGCACTCCACCGCCGTCCTCGTTACCGACCTTCATACGTCCAGCGCCAAGGCACTAGCGGGACTGCGCGTCTCCAGACTGCGATAAGCCCTCGCACTTGTCGTCTTTTGGCGGTGAGGGTAATGGCGGAAAGAACGGGGCGAAGGCGTTCACGACGTTGATGACGGTGTTTCCGAGGGTGGTCATCGTCTCCATCAGCGTTTGAGGCACATCTGGCGGGTCTTGCTGCTCTATGGCGAGGTCGAAGCTCGAGCCGTCTTCAACTTGCATCGCGATGTCATGCTGCGGGAACTTGACGAGCCACAACTCCGCGCCTTCCTGGATCGGCCAGTTGACCTTGCTCGGCATGTGGAGTTCTGGCGAGAGCATCTCACCTTTGTAAGTGATTCCAATCGACGTGAGCCCGCCCGACCCGCCGAGCCACTGCATTCCGCCATTGCTGATATTGATGTAGGGCACGGATCTAGCGCAGCCGACGACATTGAGGTCGTTGTGCTTGTCAACGATGTCTAGCGAATGCAAGACCCACAGTGGATGACGCTTGGGCGTTGAGGCGCAAGGATTATCCCAAGGGCCGTTCTTTGGTGAAAAAGGCTGGAGTTGCTCGATCAGGGCGCAAGCAGCATCAGGGGCTCCGCGAACCATGGCAGCCCCCCTAATCGAGTACTCGTCAGGGTCACAAAAGATAGGGAACTGAGGTTTCGCGCGGCGTCGCAAGGTGTGATCCCCGGTATTCAGCTCCACGAGGCGACATGCGAGAAGGTCGAGGGCAGACCGAAGGTTATGGACCAGGTCGCCGGCGAGAAGGCTGATCGTGTCCGGTAGGGCTTGTCCAACTGTCACGACTCCTCTCTTTGTCCGAGACGCGTAGTCGGTCTTGATAACGACGCGATAAGGCTTCAACTCTAAGAACCGAGCAACCTCGTCACCTAGCTGCTGGTAGTGTGTCTGAGCCCGGCTCAACTTCGCTAGGCAACCATCCAGAGGGTGTTTGGTCATGTTGTCTGGTTGCGGGCCTGCTCGGGCCGCGATAGTCTGGCGAATTTGCTGACACGGCCTGAGTCAGGTGTCGTGCCCTTGAGATCACCCCGAACTCTCCGCGCGTCGCCAAAATGCTTCAATGAGGTCTCCTACTTTGACTGGTCAGTCTGAGTTGGAGGGGCAGAGGATACGGACGGAGTCGGATAGCCACGATCGGGCTGCGTCACGGGCGGATGGCTCGCAATCCAGATCTGGGCACCCGCGAGGATTGCGGCTACCACCATGCTCGCTATAGCGATCCTCCAGTTGGAGGCAGTATTCGACGCGGCCAGCGCTCTGTCTGAATCCCGCCGCTGCTGCGCCAGAGCTTCATGAAACTCATGTAGGCGAAGCTCGGCAAGGTGTTCTTTTGGGTCAAGCCCTGGTAAGTATTCGAACCAACGAGAGCACCCCTCGTGAGCCGCGAATACCTCGAGCGCTGCCGCATTTTGCTTTGCCGGCCGATCTGGTGCATCCGGAAGAGGATGCTGATCGAATCCTGAACGGCTGCAGATCTCGTCCGCGATAGGGATGCTCCGGTAGCACCAGACGAACAACGGCCCGTCCATCCTCTCGTGCCGGATGAAACGTGCCGATGCACGGTCCTCTTGAGTGATCTCCCGATATTCCGACAGGTGCGGATTCACGGTGTCGCGGCGGCACAAGAAGCCGCAGTTTAGGCAGTTTCTCCCTGCCGCTGCGTTGGTCGATGATGTTTCAACCAATATGGCCTCGTTAAACCTGAAAGAACTCCATATCGGCAGTTCCGTTCGTTGTGAGCGCTAGGTAAACGGCCAGAAACGTGCTGTTTGGAGGTAAGACGAGCTCAGCTGCAAGGCTGGGTCCCTCATCAGCGACTGTTAGAGAAGCCATGGTCGCGTCGAGCACCAAGTACGTCGGTATGCCGTATTGCTTTTGGGCGTGAACCTCAAGGGTTCTTTGCAGGTTTGAGATGAGGTCGTCAGTGAAGTTAACAAGAACCGGCATTCGACGGGCGGCAACTCTCCAATCCTCTCCTGGCCTGAGCCACCGCTCTGACTTTGCCGGGGTGTTGCGGAGGACAGCAGAGATATTCGCCGCCTCCCGGCCGTTATAGTGAGCCGCGGCATGCTCGATTCCGCAGACGCCTTCCGGACAATCGATTAATGCATCAGGCGGATCGTTTGGGTTGTGTCGCAAGTTGCTGAGAGCCACCCCGGTGCGCGTCAGATGCTCGCAAAAACCCGCTGCGACGCGCATCTCCACATATTCTTTCAAATTGATCGCCATTCGGTGATCTGCTCCTAGACCACTTGATCTAGAAAGCATATCGCGCCGTGCGCTTGCCTGGTCAGGTAAACAACCAAAGCGCTCTGCGGGGCAGCTTCCGAGACGCGAGCGTGAGGCGGTGGCCTTGTCCTGCAACGGTGGCGAGCTCCGTTTGATGGGATAGGGTTCATACCGTCGTGGCTAGCGGATTCACCGGCGAAGCGATTGTTAATGCGGCCCTCGCCGTATTCCACAGCCCTGGAACGTACGTCGCACTGACTGGCTCTGGAATTTCGCGCGAAGCCGGCATTCCGACAGGCCAGCAAGTCATGGATCAGCTGATCCGCACCTACGCGAAGCGAAATGGGGCGGACGCCGGCAGCGACCCCCCTGAATGGTGGAGAGGCAACATCGGAGAGGCGATTTATGGCGAGGTTATGCGGCGGCTTGCCCGCACTACGGCTGAGCGCCAGGCTCTGCTGAAACCGTTTTTTGAGCCAACCCCGGAGGAGCGCGAACAGGGCTTGAAGATGCCGACGGAGGCGCACAGAGCTATCGCCCGCTTGTCCCGGGACGGCTATATCCGTGTGATCGTCACCACGAACCAGGAACGGTTGCATGAAACCGCGCTCGTGGACGAGGGCGTCGTACCGTCAGTTATTTACCATCCAGATCTCATCCGCGGGGCGGAGCCCCTGGATAAGGCTCGATGCACGGTGATTAAGGTGAGCGGCGACTACCTCGATACGCGCCTGCTCAATACACAGGGCGAGCTCAGCGTCTATGCACCCGCTATGAAACGGCTGCTTCAACGGGTGTTCGACGAGTACGGGGCCGTCGTATGCGGCTGGTCGGCGGACTGGGATATCGCACTGCGCGAGGTCCTTATGCGTGGCGCCACGCGACGGTACTCATGGTTTTGGCTCGTGCACACTACGGCGTCGCCGCTGTCGCAGGATGTCATCCAGCGGCGGGATGCCCAGGTCATAAGCGGGGTAAGTGCTGATGCGCTATGGACGGGAATCGAGCAACACGTGCTCGACCTTGCGTCAGCGCGGGCGCAATCGCCCGTGAGCCCAGCCCTCGCTCTAGCTCAGGCAAAGCGCCTTCTGCGTGCACCGGGTACCAATCGCATCGAGCTTCGCGAGCTGCTCACGCATCTCTGCGATGGCGTCGTCGCTGAGATCCGGAGTCAGACCAACCAGCCGTATGGCCTCAGGGATGAACCCGACTTCGACGACAGGTTCTACCGTGATCGACTAAGCCGGTTGGAGACGGCGCTCGAGGCTGTTCTGCCGATCGTAGCCATCATCGGCACCTTTGGCGCAGGGGACCAGGAGCTTCCCCTTCTACAGATGTGCTTTGCGCAACTCACCCCTCCAGCTAATGTCGACGGCGATCCGGTCCTGGTTGGTTTGTTGGGTTATCCGGCGCTGCTGTGCCTGTACACGGCTGGCATTGCCATGATGGCGGCCGGAAGACACACGGCGCTCCGCGATCTTCTGACGGTTCGAGTCCGAGCCGTCGGCGGCCAGCCGGAGCCATTGTGGGTTCGCCTTCATCCCACCACTGTTCTGCGTGGGTCCCCAGCAGCCCGACTGGACAGGAGCGTCAACAATTGGGGAGCCAACCTCTACCTTGCACAACGTCTACGCCGCCTGTTGAAGACCTGGATACCCGTAGAGGAGCAACTGGCGGAGTTACTCGAACAGTTCGATGCACTTATCGCCCTCCTGCAATGGGATGGCGCACGTGGCAAGCGTCCGCATGTCGGCATGTTCTTCTTCAAAATCGGCCAGGACGGAACACCCGTCGAGCGACTATTCGCCCAACTACTGGATGAATCGGACCCGCTCTCGCAGGCCCTCGCAAACCCTGGTCTCCTGCAAAGCCGTTCCTATCTCGAATCAAATCTGCTGAAGGCCTACCGTGAGTGGGTCAACGAGTTCCGGCCTCGGATATACCTCGGCGATTTCGCTACGTGGGTAACCCTGTTCGGAGCAGGCTAGCACCTACTGTGCCTGGCAGAAAACTGCTACGACAACGCGATTACAAGTTCCGCCTTCCCACTGGCAGAGCCAAACCCAACCCCCTCGCTCTCATAGAAGCCAGGGTTCCACAGCTGCTCGAGCAGATCACCGTTTTCGCCGCTCAGTTTGATCCCGTGCTCCCACAGGAGATCCAGAAGGGGATCGACGCTCACTGCCACCGCGAAGCCGGTTTCAGGCGCTTGGTCCTGCTCCTGCAAACCCTCAATGATGATCCCGAGTAAGTAGCCGTATTCGCTAATCAGAGGTCCTCCGCTGAAACCCTTCCGAGGGATCATGGAGACGACAAAGTGCTGGTGCGGTGCGTTGTATTTGGTGACCAGGGCATTCACTTCGGTCGTGACCACGACAAGCCCGGTAGTGGTCGTAACCGGTATGGGCGGATAACCAAAGGCAACGGCCTTCGACAGCATCAGCTTCGGATCGAGCCAATCCACGGTCTCACCACCCAGGGGGACAGCGCCTCCGACGATTTCTTTCAGCTGCTTCACGTTGTCGCCGACCCAGACGTGGCGTATCGGGATGGACTCGGGTTGGCCTTCAATAATCGCTACGTCAGCATGCGCTGTGCTGGGAAGCAATATCCGCTTGGGCGTGGATCCGGTGTTCGTCAGCATCTGCGTCGGTGAGCTCAAGGTGATGGATTGCTTCTCGTCGACAACGTGGCGAGCCGTTGCGAAATAGCCATCGCCGATGTAAAAGGCGGCGCCTGTGTGTTCGTCCCCCTTATTGTCGAGAACAAAGACGCACCCGACGCAATCCTTGTAGCGATCAAAAAGTTCTTGCGAACTAACAGCCATGGCGAGTCGGGGACAACATACCTGCAGGAGCGGCTACTCGGCAACCTCACTCGTTTTGGACGGTGTTGACTCTGCCCAGCGCGCAATCTGATTTGTGTTCAGCTGCCAATCCGGACCCTTAGCGAAATGCACAAGCACTTCGGCCATGAACTGACCTGTGTCGAGCCGATCGGCGGCTTCGCGTCCAAGGGCATCCACGAGCAGTGTCCGGGCAAGCACGTACGTGGCACGGCTGGGCACGCCCCAGTTGAACGATTTGGCATCGTTCGCTCGGTCGGGAAATTCGGCAGGATCGGCGGCCAGAACCCACGGCATACCGCCAGTCGATGCCATTACCCGGCATTCGCCTCCGACGGCGATCCAGCCTCTGTACCACTTCGCCGCCGCCACGTTACTCCTCCGCAGAGGTGGCTGGCGTGCTGGCCGGCTTCTGACACCGCCCGATGAGCGGGCAGGTCCGGGCACACACGTCGCATTTCCAAGCCCGCTTCCCGGCAGGCGCGGCCTCGGTCACCGGAACTCTGTCACGACAGCATTGGCACGTGACAAGCTCAGACATCACGCGGCCTCCTGGAGCTGCTTATCTTCGAGCTCGAGAATCGACGCGGCTCCAAGTTCGCCGGCGTCGATGTCTCGCTTCAGTCGCTCGAGTGCATCGAACGAGAACACGGACCAGGGGATGACCCCGATGGCCTCGAGCCGGAGATGCAGCACGAACAGGGGTTTCATAGGGGCCATAATACTGCACATCTGTACAGTATTCAAGACCAGACGGTAACCAGCGCGTTACCGCTGGCGCTATCCCCGGGAGCGCGCTCTGGAGGCCTTTTTCCACAGCCTGCCGTGGCCGCGCTCGACCGAAGCTTCACGGGCCAGCCAGGGCTGACCTGACCGTCGGCTTCAGCTTAACTAGGTCCGCATCGTGGCTTCACTCTCGGGGAGCGTGACGCGGCGTCACTCTGCGACGGCGAACCGCCCGATGATCGGCTGCTCGATCTGGAGGTAGTCCTTCGCGGCAAGGATCATGGAGGTGGTCCGGCTCCCGGCATTGAACGACAACGTAGTTCGCGCGGCGATCCCCTCATCCGCATAAGTCTGTAGGTCTATGTCTGTCCGAAGGGCGGCACCCCACCGACAACGGCGCCGAGCGCCTCGACTTCGTCCGCTGCCGCCATGCGGAGGTTCTTGATCCCGTAGGCACTCTTGAATGCGCGGGTGTCAAGCTGGAGGTTGGCCGGCACGACAATTAGCACCATCTGCTTGTCGGCATGGCAGATCAGCGCCTTAGCGCCGTCCTCCAGCGGAGTACCGCGGACCGCGGCTGCCTGCTCACTGGTGAACACTGGCTTATGGCGCAGCACCTTGTACTCAATGCCACTCGCGGTCAGCAGCGCGAGCACTCGCTGGACGAGTGGTGACTCTTCAGTCATGTTCGATGGCTTGCCTGCATCAGCCGGAGTTTCGCTGTCGGCTGTCTTGCTCATGGAATGCCTCAGGTGCTGCTCCAGCCGGTCGAGGAACTCCTGCTGGCTGGGATGCAGCAGCTGCCTCGCCTCGCTGATAGGGAAGAACTCAGCCCGGTCGACTTCCCAGGAGGCACAGCATGCGGCAGCGCCGTCCGGGCAGGGCGCGCAAAAGCCGTGCACCTGTTTACCGCCCTTGTAGGTCACGAACTCCAGCGAAACGAGCGGCCCATCCAGCGCGACACCGGCCTCTTCAAGCGTCTCGCGTAGCGCTGCTTGCTCCATGGACTCGCCTTCTCCGGGCAAGCCCTTGGGGATGCTCCAGGGCGCTTTCTTGTTGTACCAGCCAGACGGATGTACGAGGAGCACTTCCATCTGGGGGCCCCCGCCGCGATAGACGAGGACTCCGGCTGAGTGTCGGCCGCTCGGCCGCTTCGGTTCTGTCGACCGGTTCATATGAGTAGCAGTCGTGGCCGCACCCAGATTCCATTGACATTGCTCAAGCCGGATACTCCCGGACAACGTCCCGCGGATTCTTATCTGCACGCAGTCCTTTGAATGACGGATGCCGCAGCTGGCCGGTCTTGGACGTCCACTCGGCGAACTCCACCTCACATACCAGCCGTGGCTCCACGAAGCGGGATCCGCGAGGGATTTCGCCGGCGGCAAACGGCGAGTGATCGGTCGCAAAAGGGCGAAGCTGCTCGGACAGCTCATCGAGCATCCGATCCGTGAACCCCGTCCCGACGCTGCCGGCAGAAATCAGATGGTCGCCTTCGTAGTAGCCGATGACCAGCGCCCCGATACGTCCGCTGCGCCGGCCTTCGCCCGGAACCCAGCCGGCGACGACGAACTCCTGGCGCATGTGGTTCTTGACCTTCAGCCAGGCGCCGGTTCGCTTGCCCGCCTCGTAACGGCTGTTGAGGCGCTTCGCCACGACACCCTCCATCCCTGTGTCGCGGCTGATCTGAAGCATGTGGGGACCGGCGCCGATCGAATGTGGTGGGACCAACCAGTAGTCGCCCTGCAGCTTCAGGCTTTCCAGCAGCTGGCGGCGTTCGGTATACGGCAGCCCCTCGAGCGAGCGGCCATCGATGAACAGGAGGTCGAAGATCACGTAGGCGATGGGCACCTGGCCGTCCGGCGCGATGCGGCGCCGGCCCTCGTAGCCGCCTCGCTGCTGCCACGCCTCGAACGTCGGCCTCCCGTGCTCATCGAAGGCCACGATCTCACCGTCGAGGACCACGCCGTGATCTCGCAGCTGCTCGCCCAGGCCCTGAAGCTCTGGATAGTCGCGCGTCCGATCAATGCGGTTGCGGCTACAGATGTGCACCTTCCAGTGGTCGACGCTTACGATGGCCCGAATGCCATCCCACTTCATCTCGAACGCCCAGTTGGCGTCGTCCTTAGGCAGCGTGGCGCTGAGCTTGGCCAGCATCGGGTCGACGAATGTCGGCACCTGTTCCTCGCCGGCAGCCGTGCTCACCATTAAAGGCTAGTGTCGGTGAGCGTGCGATTTGGGATACGAGCCCGATCGTAAGGCAACAAGGACACGAGCTCCGTCCCGGCGGGTACACTCGCCAGGGTGTGTGGCCGGTTCGGCTTAGAGACGCCCGAATTCTCTGAGACCCGCTTCTCGGCACGGGTGCTGCCTGGGTTCGAGGACCCGGAGCTGTTCAAGCCACGCTACAACATTGCCCCCAGCCAGGATGTCCTCGCGGTAGCCATCGGGAAAGAAGGTGACAGGGTCATCCGGCCAATGCGCTGGGGATTGGTAAGCAGCTGGTCAGTGTCCGACCCGAGCAAACCCAGGCCCATCAATCTGAAATCCGAGACGCTCCTGGAACGCTCCGCCTATCGCAGCCTGCTGGCCAAGCGGCGCTGCATAATCCCCAGCTCGTGGTTTTACGAGTGGCAGGCGCGCGGCAGCCAGCCCAAACAGCCGTACGCCATCGGCCGCCGAGATTGGGCACTGTTCGGCTTCGCAGGTCTCTGGGATGCCTGCAAGATCGACGACGAATGGCTCATCTCCTGCACGATCCTCACCACGGCACCAAACGATCTGATCGCGCCCATCCACAACCGCATGCCGGTCATCCTGCAGCCCGAGCACGAGGCACTGTGGCTGGCGAGCGATGCCGGGGAGGTGGCCTTGATGGGCTGCCTCGCCGCTTTGCCCGTCGAACTCATGACCGCCGAACCGGTTTCCAGTCTGGTCAACGACGTCAAGAACGACGGCCCCGAGCTGCGACAGGCGGCATCCTCACCTGCCGACCAGCACGCGCTGCCTCTGTTCTGACTAAGGGTTAGTCTGCCCAGAGCTCGTTCAGCAGAGCATCGACAGTCACAGGCGCCGAGACCGATGCCGTTGACTCAGGGCTGTGCTGCTCGTCGTAGACCGCCTCCAGATCAAAGAGGCCTTTGACCCTCGGCGAGATGAAGCGCGTCAGCTGCGCGTACGAGTGGGCATCACTGCGGCCACGGCGGCGGTGGTAGTAGCGCAGCGGGAAGTAGACGTGGAGCCAATCCTTAGCTCGCGTCAGCGCCACATAGAACAGCCGGCGCTCCTCATCGATCTCCTCAGCGTTGCCGGTGGCCATGTCGCTCGGGATGTTGCCGTCGGCGGCGTGGATGACGTGGACCACATCCCATTCGCACCCTTTGGCCGAATGGATAGTTGAGAGGATCAGGTAATCCTCTTCCAGCAACGGTGATCCCGCCAGGTCGCTGGTTGATGACGGCGGATCGAGGGTCAGGTCGGTGAGGAACTCGCGAGTGGTGGCGTACGTTCCGGCCAGCTGCTCCAACTGCTCCAAATCGCGTACCCGAACTCCGGCGTTGTCGTAGACGCGCTCGAATATGGGGTCGTAGAAATGCCGCAGCCGTTCCACGCGCTGCCCAGGCCCAAGCGCGCGGGCATCGCGCAGCGCGTGCCGGAGTTCGTCCAGTTGCTCGGCGGCTGCCGGAGGCGCATCCACCCGCTCCACGAGAAAGCGCTCCAGAGGGCTGTTCGGCCGGTCCTCTCCTAGTCCTTGCTGGCCACGTAGCTGGTCCAGGACAGTTTGGGCGTGTCGCGGCCCCATGCCGTCCAGCAGTTGCAGCACACGAAACCACGCCAGATCATCGGCCGGGTTCTCCAGGATCCGCAGGAAGGCCAACATGTCCTTCACATGCGCGGCCTCGATGAACTTCAGCCCGCCGTACTTCACGAACGGGATGTTGCGTCTGGTCAACTCGACCTCGAGCAGGTCGCTGTGGTGGCCGGTACGGAACAGCACTGCCTGACGGTTGAGCGCGATGCCCTGCTCGAGGTGTTGGATCACGCGATCGCAGACCACCTGGGCCTGCTGCGTTTCGTCCAGGCACGTGACCAGCCTCGGGCGCTGCTCACCCGTTCGTCTGGACCGCAGCTCCTTGTCGTATTGCTGGTGCGCCTCGCTCATGACAGCGTTAGCGACCGCAAGCACGGGCGCGATCGAGCGGTAGTTCTGCTCCAGCTTCACAATCTCGGCGCCGGGGAACTGTTGTGGAAATGCAAGGATGTTCCGAACCGTCGCCGCCCGAAACGAGTAGATGGCCTGGGCGTCATCGCCCACGACGGTGATGTTGCCGATGCTGCGCCGCATGGCCACCAGGACGTCAGCCTGCAACGCATTCGTGTCCTGGTACTCGTCCACCAGCACGTGGTCGAAGCTGCCGGCAATCAGGTCGCTGATCGTCGGCGCGTGCAGCAGCGCCTTCCAGAACAGCAGCAGATCGTCGTAGTCGAGAACGGCCTGCTCGCGCTTGCGCTTGACGTAGCCCTGGAAGATGCCGCGCATGCCCTCGATGTCGTCGGCGCACCAGGGGAAGGCCACCTCGAGCACCTGGCTCAACTTCACATTCGTATTGACCGTCCGGCTGTAAATCGCCGCCAGGGTGTCCTTCTTCGGAAAGCGGCGGCTCGTTTCGGCCAGCCCCAGCTCGGTCCTGAGCAGGTTCATCAGGTCAGCAGCATCGGACTGGTCCAGGACGGTGAAGTTCGGCGGCAGCCCGACGGCGTGGCCATGCACGCGCAGCAGGCGGTTGGCCACCGCATGGAAGGTTCCGCCCCACACCTTTGAGGCCTGGCCACGCCCGACGAGCTGTCCGGCTCGAGTCAGCATCTCCTGCGCGGCGCGACGGCTGAAGGTCAGGAGCAGAATACGCTCCGGAGGGACCCCTCGATCTATCAGATAGGCGACCCGCGCCGCCAGGGTCTTGGTCTTGCCGGTGCCGGCGCCGGCGATCACCAGTAGCGGCCCTTCGCCGTAGGTGGAGGCACGGTGCTGCGCCGGGTTCAAATCTGCCAGGACGAGCCTGCTCACTGGCTCAGAATAGAACATGTGTACTATTGCAACGAGCGCATGACGTGGGACGCGCGGTCAATCTGATCTAAAGTCCAGCCCGATGGCCCAACCAGTGGAGTTCTCGTTCGGCACCTTAGGCGAGGCGGACCTGGTGGTTGATGCGATCTACCGCGCAGGCCCGCACAAAGACGTTAGGGCAGACCCGCTCGCCAAGCTCATGCCATGTGGTAATCAAGGCGGTTTTCGGGTGGCCCGAGCTAAGACGGGACATTACCGAATGGCCGTGCTCTATTCGACTGGAGACGATCCCGATTGGCCGGACTTTCTCGATGTCGAAACCGGCATTTTCCAGTACTACGGCGATAACAAGCGGCCAGGTCGCGCTATTCACGACACTTCCCGCCACGGTAACGAGCTGCTTCGGATGAGCTTTGACGCGCTACACCTCGGAACGCTAGAGGACCGTCTCGCGGTCCCACCCTTCTTCGTCTTCAGCAGAATCGGAACAGGCCGAGACGTTCAGTTTCGCGGACTGGCGGCACCGGGAGGGATCGCGATTTCGCAAGACGAGGATCTTGTAGCGATTTGGCGCACAGTGGGTGGGCTCAGGTTTCAGAACTATCGCGCCACTTTCACATTGTTGGACGTTCCGACAGTTCCTCGAAAATGGCTTGCTGCCCTCCAGGACGACCAGCGATTGGGACCTGGCTGTCCGCCCGCTTGGGCGAACTGGGTCAATTCAGGTTCGTACCAGCGCTTGCAGGCCCCTAAGACGCTCTCGTACAGGACAAAGAAACAGCAGCTACCGTCGAGCAAAGAGGGCCTGCGGATGCTTGCTGAAATCCACGAACATTTCCGCGAGCGGCCGGTCGACTTCGAACGATGCGCGGATTTATTGTGGAGGATGTTTACCCCAAACGTGACGAGTTCGGAGCTAACTCGCCCAACCCGCGATGGTGGCCGAGATGCAATCGGTCGGTACAGCCTTGGTCCTGCGGCGGATCCAATTCACCTGACGTTTGCGCTAGAGGCAAAATGCTACGCACCCAGCGCTAGCGTCGGCGTGCGTGAAACATCGCGCCTGATTTCACGTATTCGGCACAGAGAGTTCGGTGTGATGGTCACTACCTCATATGTCCAGCAACAGGCATACGAGGAGATTCGGGATGATCAGCATCCGATCATTGTGCTTGCAGGAGGAGATCTTGTTGACCTACTCCGCTCCAAAGGCATCGCCACCGCAAAGGCCGTAAAAGCCTGGTTAGCGAAAGATTTTCCGCCCTCGACGGCCGGGACTCTCCCGAATGCACCCAGCAGCGGGTCGGCGGAAGACCTCTTGCTTCCCCGGCGCTTACGCCGCCAGGGCCGGCGGTTCCTTTCGTCGTGAGTTGCGAGGCCGACGCGGCACCGCCTTGACAAATAAATGATGGCTTCCGTCGGCCCGAACGTCCACGCGCAGACCAAGCTTCCGGCCGGCCACTTTAAACGCTTGAGTTGCAGCCTCGACGGTTTCACCTTCGAGCATGATCTGCACGACCGGCTTGTCGACCGCCGCTTCCATGAGCAAGCGCTCGGCCTCCAGATTCATTTGGGGCGTTGAGGCCGAATGCAATGAAACCGCGACGGCCCTAGCGACCGCTTCCGCAAGCGGGGGCGGCACAGCATCTGACACCTGGCGCACCTGTTCGGAAAGATTCCCGTGGAGGACGTACTCCTTGTCGAAGCCTTGAAAAAGCATGGCCTCGAGAACGCTCACTCGCCGCTTACCATCGGGGTGTACGTGAATTTCCCGATGGCCGTAAGCGACGGTCCAACTCGGTTTGCTTCGGTCTAGTACGCGAAATGACCGCGCTTTGGTCGCCCAGTCTGTGAGCGTCTTTTCTTTGAACTTCTTCGACCTTGGCTGCATCGTCCAGTGATTCGGGTGATAGTCCTTAGCCAGCTCCTCTGGCGTAAGGCCACGTTCAAAGAACCTCGGCGGTCTTCGGACGCGGTTTAGGACTGAAGCAACAGTCAGAGGCTTCTTCCGCGTAGCTCCCGGCGGCTGGAAATCACAACCGCGGTCCCATTTTGCCGGGTTCAAGCCCACCACGAATACCCGCGGCCGAATTTGCGGCACGCCGAAATGTTGTGCGTCGAGCACCTGTTTGAAACAGCGGAAACCGGCACCTTCGAACAGGGCGAGGAATGAAGCGTAGTCGTCCTTGTGCGCCGTCTGAGTCAAACCCACAACGTTCTCGAATACGAAAAAATAAAGGCCATAGCGGCGGTTCAGACCGCGAATGATCTCTGCGTAATGCCTCGGCAGATCGCGGCGGGGATCATCTTCTTTCGAATGCCTGTTAGCTGCGGAAAAATATTGGCAAGGGGGCCCGCCAATGATTCCTATCGGAGGCTCGCGGCTGATCTTGTCCCACTCGTCACCAATCTGCTTGGCGGACATCCTGGAAAGGTCGCCCGGCAGAACCGTGCCGTTGTGGTGGGCTTCGTAAGTTTTCCTTGCGGCATCATCTAGGTCGATGGCTAGCCGCACGTCGAAGCCAGCCCTTTCAAAGCCTAGGTCCATTCCACCGCAGCCCGAAAACAAGCTGAGAACCGGCCGAGGATACTCTAGCACTACAGTTCCATCCGCACGCTCAAAACGCCCCGATGATAGCAAGCACTCCGAGAAAGCCGCCAGGCAGCTAGTACCAGCCGAGCAACCGGGACTCGGCGCATTCGGCGTCGAATCCCTATTTGAGGGCTTGCAACAATGGGGCCAGAGTAATCGCGTCGAATATCCCTGGCGTCGAAGCGCGGACCTCTACGAGCTACTCGTGGCGGAGGTTCTTCTCCAAAAAACCAGGGCGCCGGCAGTAGCTCCCGTTTACGAGCAGCTCATCCTCGTGGCTCCGACCGCCGCGGCGCTCAACGCGCTGTCCGATGAAGCCGTATTGAAAATCGTCGCAGGCCTCGGCCTTCCAAACCAGCGCCTTAGAAAGCTCAGACAAGCCGCACGAGTGGTGATGGCGGGTGTCGACGATGTATGCGTTCTAGGCCAGTACCTAGCGGGGGCAGTCGCTGTTTCGCTCGAACGGCCCGCAGCGCCAGTGGACGGCAACATAAGTCGCGTAATTAGCCGTTACGCAGGCATAACAGTTGTCCGTGGTGAGCTGCGCAAGAACGCCCGCGTTCGCGAGATTGTTGGTCAGCTATTCGGCCGCGCGATAGCTCACGGTCAGGGAAGGCACATACTCTATGCGCTGCTGGACCTAGGCAACATCGTTTGCACGCGGGTTCACCCGAGCTGTCTCGCATGTCCGCTTGCTCGCGGCTGTGCTACGACCTCTAAGTTTTCGCCTGTCGGTAGATGACGGACAGAGGTCCTTCCGCGAAAGAACCCGGGCCGGCTGGTTTGAGCGAGTAGGCACCGACTTCGTCGCCTTCCTGCAGGAACGACAGGGCGGGATGCCGTTGCGGGTCGGAGCTCAGACCGCGGATTGCGAGCTGAGCTTCCCCGCTCGAAAGTAAGAGGAGGCGTTTACCGTTGCCCAGGAGCCGCAGCTCACGAAACTCACCCGAGGCGTCTGCCGGCCAGCTACCAATGGCCGGCTGTGTGGCCGAGCTGTACGCATGGCAGGCCGGCCGGTATGGACAATAGCAGCAGGCTGAAGGTGAAGGATTAGCCAAGCTGGCTTCCAGCTCATGGCCGTTACACGTTGCGATTAGGTCGTTGACCTTGGCCACGGCCGCTCTTGCCGCGTGAGCCAGCTCCTCGCATTCCGCTGGGGTGAAGGAGACCTCGTAGGGGGCCGTGGAAACCGGAAGGACCTCAAGCCGGTGCGGCCAAACTCCTGTCCGTTCATGGTACAGGGCGCCATAGATCTTGAGCTGGTCGGCGTACTCGTTCTTGAGGACCAGCTCATCCGAGCCGGCGATCTCAAAGATGGCTCCCGATTTGTAATCCTGGAGTATGGGGCCCTCCGGCGAAGGCAGAATGGCATCGATTCTGCCTCTGATCAGGCCATCCGACGATTCCAACGGAAGCTCGAATCCATAAGCAGGATCCACCGTCGCCCCGGAACCTTCGTGTTCCTTCCTACGGTCGTTCAGAACCCCGGCAGCTTTACACGCTTGAAGACGCCGGACTTCAAACTGTGGCACGGACGATTGGAGCGGGATCAGGTGCCTGTCGAGCCAGCGCTGCTGCAATCGGTCCTCCGTCGCCGCCAAGAGCTCGCACCAGCGCTCTGCTATTCCCGCAGCGCCGGTGGTGGCGAACTTACCCTGTCCTGCCTCCTCAAGCAGCTTGTGAACGATCGAACCGAGATGGGCGGCAGGGCTCGGTGGCAAGAGCGGTGAGTTGCCGTTGCCTGCCCACACCTCTTTCAAGGCGCAAGTCTGCAAAGATGTGAAATGACTGGGCGACACGGCGCGCAGTGGCGCGATGTGGAGCGGAGTCTGTAATTCCCCCGGCTTCAGCGCCCCAGTAGCTGGTAGCACCAGCTTTCCCTCCGAAGCAAGTTGAAAGTATCGAGAAAGCGTCCCGGCTGAGCTCCACATTCAGCCACAGCCTCAGCGAGGATCCCTACCGGTCTACGGAAATCCCACAGCGGATGGATGATCACGACCGGGGTGGCAAGGGGCCCGAATGTGAAACCAGGCAACGGTCCGAAGTCATGTGCTGCACAGCTGAAGGTTTGGCAGAAGGAATCCCGGCGCTGGAATGCAAACGTCATCCAGCCGTCGAGATCCGGAACCCCGAAGTTGCCGTCCAGCCCGGCGACAAAGTTCGGTGATCCGAGGCAGCGAAGTAGGGTAAGCCCAAGGCGCCAATCGAGGAGCCCGTGATAGCTCATGTTTCGGTACTGCCGGAGACAGTCATACCCGGACGACTCACAGCTGGCCCGATGCTCCGGAGTAATCAGCGCCCCAGCCGGCTTATTCGCAGGAGCATTGAGGTCAACAGATCCGGCGAGGACTGCGTGCCAGTTTTGGCTCACCCACGCAACGTAACCGGCGCCGTTTGGAAGATGGTCATTGAGCACGATTTCACCTGCTCGAGTTCCATCGGCGAGTTCCACCTGGCGCACATTGCTCACATCGATTTCTTCAGGATCTGTATCAAGTTCGTCCGCGATGACCGACCGAAGGACGAATGCGGCGGAGTAGTATGCGGCTTTTACTCCACCCCAAGAGCGCAAGGGATCTAACGTTAGGCCGTCGGGCACCTGAAAGGGCCT
>JAJPGV010000054.1 GCA_021325635.1 Chloroflexota bacterium | reverse complement strand
GGGCTCATCCGCTGGTACCTGCACCCAGCCATCGATTATGCCTGCCTGCATACGCTGCTGTTCTACACCCAGCGCATCCCCGGCGGGAGCCGCAGCGGGCGCCAGCGGCACGGCGGCAACGCGGTGTTCTACGTGATGGAGGGCAAGGGCCACACGGTCCTGGATGGCGTGACCCATCGCTGGGAGACCGGCGACCTGATGACGCTGCCTAACCGGCCGGATGGGGTCATCTACCAGCACTTCAACGACGACCCGGAGCGGGACGTCATCCTGGTAGCCTGCGAGCCGGACCTGACCCACACCGTGGGTCTGGACCGCGGAGCCGGCTTCGAGCAGCTCGAAGTCTGCCCCGAGTACCGCGCCAAAGGCTAGCCGGGCGCCCCACACCGGGGCCGGATACGGAGCTAAGCCGCTACTTGATCACGCCTTTGAGGAACTCGATGATCTCGTCCTTCATCTCCACGAACTGCTGCTTGTGGTTCTCCTGGTACTCTACGCCAGGCTTGGGGACGAGGTACTTGGGGAGATGGTCGGTAGGCACGTCGGTGCGGAAGCTCGCGTAGCCGGCTCCTTTGCTGAACGCCAGCTGGGCGTCCTTGCTCAGCAGCCAATCAATGTAGACCTTGGTGGCATTGGGATGAGGAGCCTTGTTCAGCACACCAAATGAGGCGATGCCGGCCGTGAGGTAGCTCCCCTCCTTGATGTCCTCGGCGCCCATGATAGTCAGCTTGATGCCCTTGTCCTGGAACTCCTGGGCGAACTTCTCGCTGGGCGCGATGGCGATGGCCGAATCGCCGCGCGCCACCCAGTCCAGCACCTGGCGGTCGTCGCGCGACAGCTTGACGTCCTGCTCGAACAGTTTGCGTACGAAGTCCTTGCCCAGGCTTGGCGTGGCGTACATGAAGGTCACCGTCGCCAGCGATGCGCCCGCGCCACGCGGATCGTACATGGCCAGCTTGCCCTTCCACTTGGGGTTCAGCAGGTCGTTGTACGACTTGAGGTCGCTCGGGGACACCTGACTGGGGTTGTAAGCAAGAGGCGTCTTGACCACCCCACCGAATACGAAGTTGTATTTGCCGGCGTTGTCCGAATACTCGAACTGCCCGCCGCGCCATTTCGACTGGTTCTGGCTCTCGGGCCCCACCAGATAGGGCGGGATAGGATCGAGCGCGTTGGCAGCCATCAGGGTGAGCTCCGTGGTGGTGCCGTTCATCACCATGTCCAGCAGATACTGACCAGCCTGACGCTGCGGCAGGACCTTGGGCGCGACCGCTGATCCCGGGTCGGCGACGTAGTCGATCTTGATCTCCGGGTAGGCCTTCTGGAAGCCCTGCGTCAGCGCCTGCTGCACCTCATCGGTGGGCGGGCCGCTGATGACGAACTTGCCCTCCTTCTTGGCCGCGGCCACGACCTGGTTCCAATCGGAGCTCGCGGCGCCACTCGCCGCTGCTCCGCTCGCGGCTGCGGACGTAGCCGGAGCAGGCTGGGCGGCGGCCCCGCCGCAAGACGCCGCGACGAGCGTCAGAAAAGTAACGATCAGCAGTTGGATCTTGCGCACGTAATGACTCCTCTTCGTCGATGACTCCCCACGAGATGCCGGCAACCGAGCCGACCCTAGCTTATACCAGAATCAGGCCGCGCTTGGACACGTACGGTAGAAATACCGCTGGGCCAAGCGCGCATTTCACAAATAGATGGCGTTGCCCACGCCACCGCCGGCGACGATGACGTCACCGTTGACGGCCGCGGCCTTTGGCGAGGCCAGGAAGGCGACGACGTAGGCAATCTCGCGAGGCTCCATCAGCCGGCGCGCCGAGCTGGCCTGGGCCAGGCCCTCCTCGACGGCGGCAGGAGGGACCTTCTCATTCGCGGCCCGCCGGCCAATGGCGTCGAGCTGGCTTTCCGTCCGCACCAGCAGTGGATGCACGACCGTGACGTTGATGCCGTAGGGCCCCAGCTCCCCGGCCAGATACTTGGTGAGCGCCACGACGGAAACGTTGCGCATGCTGCCCACGACCGCCCGCGCCTGCCTGGCGGCCATTCCGCCCATGTTGATGATGCGTCCCCACCGCGCTCCTTCATGAACGGCGCGGCCGCTCGCGCGCAGCGCAGATAGCCCATCACCTTGACGTTCATCTCATCGAAGAACAGCTCGTTCGTGACCTCCGACAGACCCGGCTGCGGGCCCATGCCGGTCGGCCTGGCGGCGCAGTTCACCAGGATGTCGATGCCGCCCAGCTCGAAGGCCGCCTGGCGAGCCATGAGATCGACCGACGCATCGTCGCCGGTGTCGGCGACGAGCGGGAGCACCGGGCGTCCGGTCTCCACCGAAAGCTGGCGAGCCGTCTCCTCCAGCGACGGACGATCGCGGGCCACGATCGCCACGCTCGCGCCCTCCTGGGCGAGCACCGCGGCGATGGCCTTGCCTATTCCGCGGCTCCCGCCCGTCACGAGGGCGCCTTTACCGGCCAGCTCCAGATCCACGTCAGCGCACCGCCGATGGGATGGTGCCCTCGGGCTCGCCCAGCAGCGAGCCCAAATTCCCCAGGTCGGCTCCAGACACCATGACGGCTTCGAAGCGGTAGTCGCGAACTTCGGGGGCAAACAGCTCATCTGCGTCCAGGGTTCGCTCGGTGAGCCCCTGCTCGTGCGCGTGCGACAGCAGCGCCTGCAGCTCCGGGCGGTTGCGGCCCTGCAGTCCGTACGGCCAGGGATCGGGACCAAACAGCCGAGTTGTCTCGTCTAGGTAAGAGCGCATCAGCGGCAGATCGGTTACACGCTCGTTCTGCAGCTGCCGGTAGGAGGACAGCTTGGCCTGGTCGAATGCCGCGCACAGCTCCTGCAGCAGGCCGGGATACTCAGCCGCCACCTCCCGGCGAACGGCGACGACGTGCACGATCGGATGGAAGCCTGTGCGCTCGAAATACGCCTTCTGGAGCGTGTGCGGGTCGGAATGCACCCGGACCACACTGTCGCGCTTGTCCTCGGGCACGACCGGCGTGGCTTCGGTCAGCAGACAATCCACAGTGCCATCGAGCAGCAGATCGAGCCCCAGATAGGGACGCGGCTTGACGGTAACGCGAACGTCCGCCGGTGGGTGAACCCGCGCGTCGATCTCCGGTCCCGTGGTGAACCAGTGGACATCAGCGGGCATGATGCCGGCCTCTTCTCGGAGCAGCGCCCGGAACCACAGCCCGGCGGTCAGAAAGTACTTGGGAATCGCCACCCTCCGTCCCAGCAGGCCGGCGAAGCTGTCGATGCCGGTATCCGGCCGGGTGTAAGCGTACTGCTGGACGAAGATGCGATCGGGGAATACCGGGATCGCCGTGAGTGGCGCATCCACGCTGCGCAGATACACGTAGTAACCGAGCGGCATCTCGACCACGTCGAACACACGGTTCAGAATGCCGGCCGCGCACGTCAGGGGCGGGGCATGCAGCACCAGGACGTTGTCGAGCGATACCTTTCTGGTGTGCAAGGCATTCGTCCGGCTGAAACGCTGGATGGCCATGGTCAGCAGGCGGCGCGTCGGCGGCACGGCTAGGGCCTAGAGCCGCTGGCTGAGGAGCGGGTGGCGGCTGGTCATCGAGGGAGCGCTAGGGCTGCTCGGCGGGCGCTTCAGGCGCGCTCGCGGCGGCCGGCTCCTCGCCGCGCGGCTGCTCGCACAGCTGCCGCCAGGCGATGATGGACGCGTCGGGCCGGAACAGACGCTCCGGTCCCGTCCAGGGCATGAGCCGGATCATCTCGGCGTCCTGGTTACTGAACTGAATGTGCCAGGCCCACTTGCGATACAGCCAGTACTTGAGCCGGAAGAGCGCTGCCTTGAGACCGGAGCCGTGGTCCAGCCACAGCTGCACGTACCTGTTGGTGTCCTCGTCGACGGCTTCCCACCAGGCATAGTTCGCCGTGCCCTTGCGCTGGATGACCATCGCGCAGGGCAGCCGGATACCGATCTTGACCCACATGCGCCCGCGCTTCCAGAACGGCCTCCGAGGCCATTTCCCGAGGCCAGGATAGTCGCCTTCAGGGATGACCTGGTCGGGTATCCGCCACAGCCAGGGCCCCTCCAACGTGCCGCCCTGCTTGGTGATCAGCGCGGCGGGGAGCTTCTGGAACGTCGTCACGAAGGCGCCGTAGCGGTGGAGATAGGTCGCGTGAGCTTCGTCGTAGCCGTTCTCGGCGGCGAGGCGCCAGTTGCCGGGGCGCTCCGTGATTCGGCCACAGACGACGGCGTCGGGCTTCAGGAACTCCTCCGGGATGTCGGCCTCGACCGGCACTGAGGGCTCCCCTTCGCCCATCCAGATCCAGACCAGCCCCGCGCGATCCTCGGCCGGATACGTGCGGGCCCGCACCTTGCCGCAGATAGGCGAATCCGGCCCATCGGTGAGAGCAGCGGTGAGGATGCCGCTCTCGAGATCGAACGTCCACCCGTGATAGCGGCAGCTCCAGGTGCCGGCAAACTCCTGCCGGCCAACCGACAGCGGGATGCCGCGGTGCGGACATTGATCGTAGAAGGCATAGACCCTGCCGCGCTCCCGGTAGAGCATGATTGGGTCGCCCAGCAGCCGGACCCGCACTGGCTTGCGGCCAACGCTGCGCGACCAGGTAGTGGGGTACCAGTAGTTGCGGAAGCCCAGCACGGCGGCCTCGTAGCGGGGAAACGTATGCAGGTCCCGCTGCCGCATGTCGGTCCGGGGCAACGTCCTGTCTGCACGGCCCGAAGGCACCTTCGAACCACGTTCGCCAGGAGCCTGGATTACCGCCATGATGTCCTTCTCCCGCCGGGTGCTAGCGCCTGGAGTATACGCAAGCAGGGGCCGTCCCAGCCACTCAACCGAGCGAGCGCGGCCGCCGGCGCTCAGGCCCGAGTGAGCGTAGGTAGACGGCTGGGAATACCTCGCTTGGCTAGCTCGCCTTCGAACTCGGCACGGATGGCCGGATCCTCGTCCTGGTACTCGATCTGCTCATAGCCGCCATTGTCACCCCAATCCGGCATCCAGTAGCTGCGAATAGGGAACTCGGGGCTGTGCCAGCGCAGCGCGAAGTAGCGGGCTGGAACGCCGCCTAGGTTCATGTGCTGGTGGAACCAGCCTTCCGGTGGCGACAGCACCGATCCATCACGCCAATCGAAGCGCTGTGGTTCGGCGCCGGGAGGCCACATCAACGAGTAACCCTCACCGGACACGACGACCACGTGCGCCCCCGCGTCGTGGCGGTGCGCTTTCTTGTAAGTGCCAACCTCAAATTCGGAGATGTGCGCGCCCATGGTGTTGTTGGACAGCGACAGCAGGATGTTGAGACAGGCATAGCCCCGGGCGGAATGGTCCTCGAGGCCGAAGGCCCGGATGTCGGGGACGAAGTTGGTCTTCCAGGTACGCGTGGCGATCGACGTGCCGGGATCGCTGAAGTAGCGATCCTCGCCGGCGAAGCGATCCGCGAAGACGTGCTCATTGTGGAACATGAACTCGCGATCCCGCAGCAGGTTGATCATGGTTGGCGCGCTGGTCACCGCGAAGAGCCGCGCCGGGTTCTGGCCGCTGCCGTTGTGCAGCCGATAGCAGCTGTTGAGGGGCGGCGAGAACAGGCTGCCTCGACCCCATTCAAAGGCCAGCCGCTGGCTTTCCCGACCAGGCTGCCAAACCTCCATCGAGCCGGTGCCCGACAGCACGAAGAACTGTATCTCGAACAGGTGCTGCACGGGGGATAGGCTCTGTCCAGCGGGGACTTCGACGACCCAGGCGTCGTCCGTCACCTGATCGGCCAGGTTGATGAACGCTCCGCGACCGCCGAGCCAGGGCCAGTCTCCCAACTCCAGCGTGTAGAGGTCTTCGATGTAGAAGCCCCGGTAGGCTGGTATGGCCTGCTCTTCCTGCCACAGGTCGTAGCTCGATTTCAGGACCACTGGCCAACCTCTCGTACGTCCGAATTCATGCGGCCTGTCCGGGCTGGGCAAAGCACGGCTACTTCAGCACCTCTTTGGCGATCTTGGTGGCCTCGGCCACGTAGTTTGCGCTGGACTCCGCATTGACCGACGGCAGGTACTTCACGGCCGGATCCGGCGTCGAGCCCGGAGGGCCCTTGGGCGCATCCAGCCGCCTGCTGGCCTGTTCGGTCGTCTTCACGAAGCTGGTCTGGCCGTCCTGCGACAGCAGCCAGTTCATGAACACCGCGGCGGCATTGGGATGAGGCCGCTTGTTGATGAGAGCCAGCGATACCGACTGATTCAAACGGTGGCCCATCTCCGAATCGAAGGCCAGCGGCTTCACGTTCAGTCCCAGGCCCTGCTTCTGGAAGTCCGGCAGGATGCGATTGTTGCCGGCGATGGCGATGGGATACTGCCCGCGAACGACCCATTCCTCCTGCTGGCGATAGTCGGCCGAGATGGCCGGCTGGAGCTCCAATACCTGGCGCCACCAATCGCCCCCCTTGACCATGACCCAGTGCGCGCCGGTTGCGGCCCCGTTACCGGACGCCCGCGGGTCGAACACGGACAGCTTGCCCTTCCATTTAGCGTCGTTGATGTCCTCGACCCTGTTCAGCTGGCTCTCGGGAATGACGTCGCGATTGATGTGCACCGTCGGCACCACGTCGCCCTCCACGTTGTAGACGAACTGGCCCGCCTTGTCGACGAAGCCCCCGTCGAAGCCAGACAGCCACTTGCTGTTGTCGGCGATCTCGGGGCGCACCACAGGCTTGAGCGGATCCAGGAAGCCGGGCGGCTCGAGGCTGCCGTAGCCGGTCTCGCTGCCGCCGATGTAGGCATCCCAAGCATACTTGCCGGCCTGGCGCTCGGGAGTGATACGGCTGACGAAGTCACGGCCATTCTGCTGGCTGATCTCCAGCTTGATACCGGGATAGGCCTTCTGGAAGTCGGCCATCCAGGCACGGAACGGATCTCCCGGCTGCAAGCTGAGCGCAACTGTGCCCTCCTGCTGCGCCGCGGCCACGACCTTGTCCCACGAAGCCTGGTCCGCGACGGAGATCGCCGCCGTCGACGCCTCGGCGGGTTTGCTGGCCGCTGAGGCCTGCCCCGCCGGCGCGCTGGCCGGCACGCTCGCTGCCGCGGCTGAAGCCGAGGCTGGAGCAGGACTGCTGGCCACGGGGGCCGCGGCGCCGCAGGCGCTGGCCAGCGCGCCGGCGGCCAGCGCCAGCGCCAGGAGCGCCCCACGAGCTGGCTGGTGCCGGCTCCCTGGGATGGAGATTTCTGTACGCGCGTTCATGGCTTGTCTCCTGTCCGGATCCCGGCTACACCAGCAGCCGATCTTCGAAGGGAATCTGCGGCCCCAGGATTTCGGCCGGCCCGTCCTGCACCAGGATGAGCTCTTCCAGCTTTACCGCTACGCCACTGTTCTCTTCGCCAAAAAAGCACTCGATGGCCATGACCTGGTTGGGCTGCAGCCTCTTGCTGTCGGACCGGCGCTCCTCGTCCAGCTTGGGCGAGCCTTGCGGCGTGGGTCCGACGGAATGTCCGATGTGGTAGTTGCCCTGCATCACTTTGAACTGCGGCGGGACCGCCGGGACCGCGTCGATGACCTCGCTGTAGGTGCGCCCGGCACGGAAAGCGTCGATCGTTCCCTTCATATAGTCGTACGTCTGGCGGTACAGGTCGCGCTGCTCGGGCGTCCAGCGGTCGCCAACCAGGAACGTCCGCGAAATATCGCCCAGCAGGGCTCCGGCGCCCCTGCCGTGGAAATCGATGCCGACGAACTCACCCGCTTTCAACGGCCGGTCGGTTGCCCATCGCCGCCAGGGGTTCATATTCTCCCCCGCGCATACGTTCAGCTGAAAGACCTCGGTTCCGCCCGAGTCGAACCAGCAGCCGCCGACGATTGATTCGAGCTCGGCCTCGGTGATACCTGGCCGGATGGCCTCACGGAACGCGCATACCGTTCGGCCATACTGGCGCCCCAGCGCGCGGTAGACCTCGACCTCGTCCTGCGACTTCACCGACCGCGCCTGCTCGATGATGGGCATGGCGTCCACCACGCGCACGCCGGCCTCGATGAAGGTCAACGGCACGCTGGTCCGTGACTCGTCCAGGCCCAGCGGCTCGCCGGCCACACCGTGCCGGGCCATGAGATCGGCGATGCCCTGCCGCAGCCGCTTGTGCCCGCTCTCGGTTTCATCCTGCGCGGCGGAGGAGACGTGGTGGATGGGGGGCTGCAGGTTGTCATAGTGCAGCTTGACGTAGCCCCAATCCCTGGAGCGCACGAGTGCGATGATCTCGCCCTCGGGCGGCACGAACAGCGCCGCGCCGGGGATGCGCACGTTGAGCAGGTAGTGGATGTCCACGCCTTCGGTCAGGTACAACGCTCCGACACCCCGCTCCTTCATCTGCGCTTGGAGGCGCAGCCGGCGCTCGCGGCGCATGCGCTCGACGTCCCACGTAGGCTCGATCTTCAGTGGCATCAGGGCTCCTTTCGATGCGCTCGGCGCGTTGACATGCTCAGACGTACAGGCGAATTGGGCCGAGTCTACCACTGCGGGGGCCGAAGCTTGTATGATGGTCCGACCAGCCCGTCGGCTTCCCGAGATCGCTGCCGGCGGGCTGCGCAGATCCTGGGGAACGTTCGGTGCGCTCCCCGAAACACGGGGTAGAACTCAATGGCTGCAGATAGCTCGATGCTCATAAGGAAACGCGAGCAAAACGCGTTTCCTTATGAGCTCTACATGGAGGGCGAGGCGCTGCCCATCCATGAGGCCACGATCGGGGTCGACGACGTTACCGCTCTGCCGCGCGCGCCCTGGGCTCGCACCGGCGGCAAGGGCACCTTCATTCAACTGCAGGGCACGTTCGAATCAGAGCGCGGCATCTATGTGGGCGAAATCCCCGGAGGCGGCGCTTTGGAGCCGGAGCGGCACCTCTTCCAGGAGCAGATCTTCGTGCTGGAGGGCCACGGGGTGGCGCAGGTGTGGCAGGGTGCCGGCGACAAGATGACCTTCGAATGGGGGCCAGGCAGCGTGTTTGCATTTCCGCAGAACAGCACTCACCGACTGCTGAACGGCGGCCGAGAGCCGGCCATCTTCATGGCGGTGACGACAGCGCCCAGGGTCATCAACGCCATCGACAACCTGGACGTGGTGTTCAACAGCGACGCCAAGTTCCTCGACCTCTACGCCGAGGGCGACAACTACTTTCTGATCCGCGAAGTGCGAACCACTGAGGATTGGTACAACCAGGGCTACCTGCATACCAACTTCATTCCGGACAGCCGCCGCGTGCTGCTGGACGACCAGGAGCAGAAGGTCGCCGGCGGCCAGCTGACCGGCTACCGCATGGGCAGCCGCTTCCCTCATGGGCACATCTCGGCCTGGCCGAGCGGCCGCTACCACAAGGCGCACTACCACGGGCCAGGCGCCATCCTGCTCGGTCTCGACGGTGAGGGCTACGTGCTGGCCTGGCCGGCAGCACTGGGCGCCCGGCCATACCGGGATGGACACGGCGATGAGGTGCTGAAGGTCAACTGGGGCCGCAACAGCATCTACAGTCCGCCCGACGCCTATTTCCATCAGCACTTCAACAGCGGGCCGGGGCCGGCCAAGCACATCGCCGTGTACGGCGATCAGCTGCCGTTGGGAGTGCATAACCTGGACGAGAGCGTGGGCTGGAAGGGCTATCGCAGCATTCGCGAAGGCGGCACGCTGATCGACTACGAAGACGAGGACCCGCAGGTTCGCGCCGACTTCGAGGCTGCGCTTCGCGCACAGGGACTGGAATCCACCATGCCTCCGGTGACGTACCGGGACTGAGCATCGAGAGCTTGGAGCGAGAGGGGCCGACTATGAGTGAAGATGGGCAGCTGCTGCGGTTCGACGAAGGGTACGTCAGCGCGCGGATCTTCAACGACCCGGACGTTCACCGCCGGGAGCTGGAGAACCTCTTCCCCCAGTGCTGGCTGTTCGTTGCCCACGAAACGGAGATCCCGAACCCCGGCGATTACGTGACCAGGCAGATGGGAGAGGATCCCGTGATCGTGTCGCGCGACGCCGCGGGCAAGATTCACGTTCTGCTCAACGTGTGCCGCCATCGAGGGCGGAAGATCTGCAACGAGGACAGCGGCTGCGCCACACATTTCCGCTGCGGCTACCACGGCTGGACGTACGACAGCGCCGGACAGCTGACCGGCGTGCCCTTCATCAACGCCTACGGAACCACCATTGACCGTGCCCAGCTGGGCCTGTACGAGGCCCAAGCGGACACCTACCACGGGCTGATCTTTGCCTGCCGCAAGCCGACCGAGTCGCTGCGGGATTACCTCGGGCCCATGGCCTGGGTGCTGGATCTGCTGTTCGGCCGGACGGACGGCGTGGAGGTGGGCGGCCCGCCCATCCGCTGGGTCGCCGACGTCAACTGGAAGCTGGGCGCCTCGAACTTCGTGGGCGACGGCTATCACATCTTCACCACGCATGGCTTCTCCACCCAGCTCGGCCTGCACGCCCTGAAGCCGCGCGGCAGCACCGGCGCACCCGTCGGCCATTCGCTGGCTCTGTCACACGGGCACGGCGCATCGCTGGTGTCATCGCCCAGCGGCACGACCGAAGCGCCGTTCTTCGGTCTGCCCAAGGAGCTGTGGCCCGAGCTGGAGCGCCACCTGGACGCGGAGCAGCGACACGTCCTCGAACCGCTCATCGTCGCCGCCGGCAACGTGTTCCCCAACCTCAGCTTCCTGGACACCGCGGGGCACACGCCTGAGGAATGGGGCGGGCCGCCCTGGCCGGTATCGTTCCTCACGCTGCGCCAGTGGCAGCCCAAGGGCCCTGACCGCATGGAAGCCTTGAGCTGGCTGTTCATCGACAAGAACACGCCCGCCGAGTGGCGCGCGGCCTCACGTGAGTGTTATGAGCGCGTCTTCGGTGTCGGCGGCACGTTCGAGCAGGACGACCTCGAGAACTGGGCCTCGATTACCGAGGGGGTTGGCGGCGATTGGGCCCGGGAGCTGTGGCTGCAGTACCGCATGGGACTCGACCTGCAACCGACTGACGATTGGCGCGGGCCAGGCGCCTGCTACACGGCCAGCCCGCCCTTCTTCGACATTCTGGAGCGGCTGTTCTACCAGGAGTGGCAGCGGCTGCTGGGCGCCGAGCACGGGCAGGTGCTCCGATGAGCGCCATCTGGCCAGGCGATCCCCGCTACGCTGAGGTCCTCGACTTCCTGTACCACGAGGCCGAGCTGCTGGACAGCGGACGCCAGAAGGAGTGGCTCGATCTGCTCGCCGAAGACGTCATCTATCGGGCGCCACTGCCGCTGAACGTCAAGGGCGACGCCCAGCCGTCCTATTCCGAGGACAGCTGCATCTTCTCCGAGAACATCGCCTCGCTGCGCATCCGCGTGGACAAGCTGACGACAGAGTACGCCTGGGCGGAGTCGCCACGCTCACGCATCAGACACCACGTGTCCAACGTCCGAGTTTCGGAACGGAGCGGCAGTGGCGAGCTGGACGTCATCAGCAACGTGCTGGTCTTCCGCAGCCGGGCGCCGCGGACCACACCCGACATCTTCTCGGGAGAGCGCCGGGACGTGCTGCGCAAGCTGGCCGGTGCCTGGCACCTGGCCGAGCGACTGATCCTACTGGATCAGGCGGTGATGGAGGTCCGCCACCTGGCCATTCTGCTGTAGGCGGCCCGGCCGCCTCGAGGGTTCTACGCCCGAGGGCGGCTGGCGGCCTGCATCACCGTGGCAGGCTCCTGCAGCGCTTGCTCCTTGCGTCGCTGGGCGTCGCGCGATTCGTGCGCGATCAGCTTGCGCAGGCGGACGACCTGGCCGTCGGTGGCCGAAAGATACTCAGGCGTCCAATAGCGGCAGGGTGAGGCGGCGCCGTTGTCCTGGTTGCTGAAGTTGTACTCCAGGGGCATCTGCACGAATTTGAACTGCAGCCGTTTGAGCAGCCGCCGCCAGCCGTTGCCCGGCCAGGCGAAGTAGAAGTAGACGATTCGCGATAGGTCGTGCTTCACGGCGACGGCGTAGCGGGTGTTGTTGCCCCCGGTGCGCACCATGCAGGGCAGATGGTGGCCCAGCTTCCACTCCTCTGGCACGCGGTCGTAGCGAGCGCGCTTGGCGAAGCGCTCGAAGAACCATTGCCACAGCAGCCGCCAGCGGTGCAGCGGCCACACTCCGTCCACGCCGGGGTAGTACATCTGATGCGGCACCTTGCCGTCTTTGGCGTAGTAATCCTGTCCCTCGTACAGCGCGATCAGAGCGCGATTGTTGACCACCTTCCCGCGAGCGCCAACCGGCGATCGGTTGCGGCCCTTGGTGAGTCCGAGCAGCTGCTTGATGGAGTCGCGATGCACGAACAGGGCATTGTGCGAATCGCTGTGATTTTCAATGGCCAGGACCCAATTGGTGTGCCAGTAGGTGTAGCTGCTGAGCGGCAAGCACTCGGGATCGAACAGCTCCGGCGGAAGGTCTTCCTCGATAGGCGCCGGCTCTCCTTCGCCCATCCACACGAATACCCAGCCGGCATGCACCTGGGTGGGATAGACCTTAGCGCGCAGCTGTCCTACCATGGGTGAATCTGGCCCCTCGGTGATGAAGGCGGTGCACTCGCCCCGACCATCGAACGTGGCGCCGTGATAGGGGCAGGTCACAAAGCCACGATAGAAGCAGCTCCCCTCGCTGAGGCTCGCCCCACGATGCGGGCAAACGTCGGTCATGGCCACGACCTGACCCTCGCGGTTACGGAAGAACACCATGTCGTCGCCCAACATGGTCCAGTACAGTGGCTTACGGCCGACTTTGCTGACCGGCAGCGCGGGATACCAGTATTCCCGCAGCCCCATGACTGGTACGCCGCCGCGCACGTCGCCGTCGGCCGGCACATCCCAATCGAGCTCAGCCTCCGGACGGATGACGCCCTTGGACTTCTGCCCGACGAGCTGCCTCTCGATCTCATCCTCGGCAAAACGGACGACAGACCCCAACGAAGGACCTCCTACAGCGCGCGCATGAGTTGATGGGTGAGACCGGCGGCCGGGAGGCAAAGTCCCATCTCGTCAGCCAGACCCAAGGCGTAGCCGACGCGCCGGTGCAGATGCTCTGCTCGCTCCGGCGGAACCGGCGAGAAATCCTCCAGCCAGTGGTCGGACGCCCAGCTCTGGCCGGCGCTTTCATGCACCAGCTGCTGAAACGCCGCCAGGTCGACTCCGGCTTCGGATGCCATGCGCATCACTTCTGAAACCGAGACCAGACTGGCGCACACCAGGATGTAGTGAGCCACCTTGGCCGCGGCGCCGGTACCCAGCGCGCCCATGTACATCATGCTGCTGCCGGACGTCTCGAACACCGGACGGCAGCGCTCCATCTGCTCCCGGTCACCGCCCAGCATGTACTTCAACGTTCGCGAGCGAGCCCGGACGCCACCACCATTGACCTGGGCATCCACTACGTGCACGCCGGCCCGCTCGGCCTGCTCGGCGATGCGACGGACCGTGCTCGGGTAGACGGCCGCGTGAAAGGCGACGACCGACCCTGGCTGAGCCCCGGCGAGGACGCCGCGCTCCCCCGCGGCGATCGCTTCCACGCCCTGCTCGTCCCACTCCGGATCGGCGATCTCGCAGATGCCGGTGAGATCGGCAAAGCGGCCCACTTCCTCGGGGGAATCCATGATCTTGGCGCCCAGCCCGCGCAGCGTCTCCAGCGCCTCTGGCCGAACGTCCCACACCGCCAGGTCGTAGCCGGCCTGCACGATGTTGACGGCCATGGGACAGCCATGGTCGCCCAGCCCGATGAACCCGACCTTCTCGATTGCCAGCCTTCTTCTCCTGAGTGGCCGTCCTGGCCGCCCTGCAGCGAGGAGAGAGGGGCAGCCCTGGCCGGAGTGGGCTGTATCGTACACCATGGCCGCCGAGAGCAAGTACAATGGCCCAGCCGGTTAGCGCGTGCACCGGGAGCACGCTTGGGCAGTCATCGCAACGTCGACCGAGGTCTAGCGGCCGGCCGCCGCCCTTCGCTCGACGCGCGGATCATTGCCGGCTGGCAATCAGCATCATCATGAACGTCTGCGAGGAATCTATTGGCGGTTGAATCCAAGAAGCCCGCGCACCTCATCAACGCGGAATCGATCGGTCGATTCGTCGGCTCCGAAGCCGGACGCGAGACGATTCGACGCGAGCTGGTCGAGTGCGGACAGGTCAAAGCGGGCGAGCAAGCTCTGATTCTGCTGGACGATCAGGCGCCGGACGGCACCGAGCAGGTCATCGAGGTGATCGTCGGCATGCTGCGCCAGATGGGGCTCGGAGTCACGGTCATGCACACCGACGCCCTGCTGCCCCTGGCTCACGGCGGCATGCCAGGCTCGTTTGCCAGCGTCGAAAAGTACCGGCTGCCCAAAGCCTGGTTCCAGGCCATCCTGGCCGCCGACGTCGTATTCGACTACACCGCCAGCGGCCGCGGAGCGCAGAAGTACAACGTCGACTTCTACACGCTGAGCAGCTACTACGGCAAGCGCATCATCGGCCGCCGCGCCGTCGAAGCGCCCGAAGTGATGTGGTCCGAGGACGACCCGAACCGGCCCAATGCCGAGGCCATGCTGTTTCCGGGCGACCTGCTGCGAGCCATCGGCGATCGCATCAACGAGAAGCTGTTCGCCACGGCCGAGACGCAGAAGGAATTCCGCCTCACCAACCCCTGGGGCACAGACCTGCGCTTCACCACGCTGCCGGGCGACATTTGCGCTCCCAGCGCCGGCATTCGGCGCCACCCTCGCAGCGACCAGTTCTATGGCGACGACAGCAACAGGCTCTACCGCGGAATCGCCGGCGTGCAGGTGACGCAAACCTGCGAAGGCGTATGGGTAACGCGCTTCTGCTCGCTGCTGGGCGGGCGTCTGAGCGAGCCCATCACTATCCGCTACAAGGACGGGTTCATCGCGGGCGCCGAGGGAGGGCCGGACGCCAAGCGGCTGCTGGACCTGATCGCGGACGAGCCGGCCGGAGTGCACGCCATCTTGATGGGCATCAATCCCAAAGCCACGCCCTTCCGAGCGGGCGAATACATGCTGGGCAACGACGGCGCGGGCGCGGGCGTGGCCCACATCGGGATGGGCGGCGCCGGCATGTTCTACCGCAGCGGCAAGCTGGGCGGGGTCGGCGCCAACCACTTCCAGGTCGGCAACCTCCCCAAGATCTCCTGGTGGGCCGGGGACGAATGCATCTGCCGCGACGGCGTGCTGCTGACGCTCCAGGACCCGGCTATTCGAGAAAAGGCCCGCCAGTACGGGAATCCCGACGAGCTGCTGCGGCAGTTCAGCTGGCCGGCGGAGGTATAGGACGATGAGCGCTATCGCAGACGTGTTTCGCCACTTCATCCTGACGGCGCTGGACCACCCGCAGGGCCCAGCCGTGGCCCGGACCTTCAACCGCACCCTGCAGTTCGTGTTGACGGACGACGAGCCGTTCTACGTGCAGATCCAGGACGGGCACATGGAGGTCCATCCAGGTGATTCGGGCCTCGACTGGAAATACAAGGACTGGGCGAGGGTGACCTGCGTCCACGCCTCGGCCCAACTGCTGCGCCAGGTCATCGCCGGCCGGCGGATCATGAGTGACGCCTTCTTCGACGAGGAGCTGGCCTTCTACCCCAGCCGGGCGGCAGACCGCAACTCAGACATCACCGTCGAGGGCTCGATCGTGCCCTGGCTGTACGCCCTGGTGAGGCTGGCGCTGGAGCAGGGTCAGCGAACCTCGTACCAGGCATACGTGAAGGAGCTAGGCGCCTAACGACATGCGTTAGGTTTGAGGGCGAAACAACAGATAGGCGGAGAAGGCATGCTGGCGCTAGAGCAGACACCGAGCGAGCACGGCGAGAAGGGCTACGCGGATTTCAGCAGCACCGGCCCCGGCACGCTGGCCGGGCGTTTCCTGCGCAGCTTCTGGCAGCCGGTGTTCGTCAGCCGCCAGCTCCAGGCGGGACGAGCGACCCCGCTGCGGATCATGGGCCAGGACTACACGCTGTATCGCGGATCCGGCGGGACCGTGCATCTCATCGCCGACCGCTGCGCCCATCGCGGCACCCAGCTGTCAACCGGCTGGGTGGAAGAGGACTGCATCCGCTGCTTCTATCACGGCTGGAAGTACGACGGCTCAGGGCAATGTACGGAGCAGCCGGCGGAAGACGCCTCCTTCGCCCGCAAGGTACGGATCCCCAGCTACCCGACTCGCGAGTACCTGGGACTGGTCTTTGCCTACCTCGGGGAGGGCCAGCCACCCGCGTTCCCTCGCTACGAGCACATGGAGGATGAGGGTGTGGTCCACTCCTACTCCGTCCTCCTGCCCTACAACTACTTCAACCACGTCGAGAACTCCATCGATCCGGTGCACGTCGGCTTCGTGCACCGCACGTCGACGTTCTCGGAGAGCGGGGTCGTAGGCGTGCCGACCGTTTCGGCCGAAGAGACCGATTTCGGACTGGCGGTGTACGCCACGCGAACCGGCGGCGCGGTGCGGCAGACGAACTTCGAGATGCCCACCTCGCTGCACCTGAAAATCCCGCCGTTGGCCGATGAAGGCTGGAGGAGCCAGCTGCTGTGGCAGATCCCACGCGACGACTTCAGCCACTGCACCTTCGTCGTGCTCCACGCCGCCGCCGGCGGCGACGTGGCCGATCGCTACCGCCAGCGACTGACGGAGCTGGGTCAGCCGTCCTCCGGAGCCGAGCTTGGCGAAGCCATCTTATCCGGCAGGCTGAGCGTCGACGAGATCGAGGAGCATCCGACTAACGTCATCAACGTGCAGGACTACGTAGCCCAGCGAGGGCAAGGGGTCATCGCCGACCGGGTGAACGAGCGCCTGGGCCGATCCGACGTAGCGATCATTCTGCTGCGCAAGATCTGGACGCGGGAGCTGCGAGCGCTGGCCGAAGGCAAACCGATCAAGCAGTGGAAGGTACCCGAGCGAGCGACGATCACCGCCGGGGTATGAGTCGCGACTCCCGACCACCGAGGCCCTGACCTCTTGCCTCGGGAGCGGCTTGCAGCGACGCTTGCCCTCTGGCGTGCAGCCGGAAAGCCCGTTGCGGCCCACTGACCACCCCAAATCGGCGGCGCCTTAGCCGAGCGAACTGCCCCACCGGGCCACTCCAGGCGAGCGCAGGCCGCTTTCCGGCTGCACTCCTCTCTAGGCGCCGACGGCTGTCTTCCGCCGTTCCTCAACGTCGAACAGGACGCCGCAGTTGGGACAGGCAGATTGGAACAGCTCGAAATTCGGGCTGTGGCCATGCCAGCGAAGCGCCAGCCAGGGGCCGGCTTCGGCCAGCGGACTAAGGCGAGTAGCGGCGCCGGAGCGGTCGGCCTCACCGCCATGCTCGCTGATAGTGCAGCCGCAGCGCCGGCAGCGAACGACCGTGCTGCCGTTGCGGCCGACAGCCTCGAGATATTCGCCCAGGATGTGCGCGCTGTCGGAGCCTTCGGATGAGACATCGGCGCTTGGGCGAGCGCTGCCCGAGGCGCGCTCACGGCGCAGGGCCTCTCGGTGGCGCTGCGTCGCGGCGGCGTCGACCTGCCGGCCGTCGCCCAACACTACTCCGTACATTCGCTCCGCCAGCTGAGCTGAGACGGCGCCCGCCAGCACGTCGGCGCGGACCTGCTCGGGATCGCGGTCGAGGGGATCGCCGTAGCCGCCGCCGCCGGGCGGATAGAACACCAACACGTCACCGCGCGTCAGCGTCCCTTCGGACTTCGATGGCAGGTGCTCTACAGCTCCGGCAAAGTCGTCGTAGCTGGCTGGCACGGATGCCTGGCCCAGCTTCTCCCAGATCCTCGACTGCCGAATGACCGACACCTGTGAGCCGGCGCCAGGGAAGCCGCCATGAATGCCCGCCGCGTTGGACTCGTCCGCTCCGGCCGTGTTCTGCGACTTCCAGATCAGGCGCTCGGAACGGTAGGGCGTGAGGGCGGACATGGCCGTGAGACCACCGCGATACTTACCCGGGCCGCCGGAGTCCACCAGCTGCCGGCGGAACACGTACAGCAGCGGCAGCTTCCACTCCTGGCTCTCCACGTCGGACATGAAGCTCATGTGAGAGAAGATCATGCCGGTGTGGTCGAAGCCGTCGGCGAAGGAGCGCGCGGCGGCGCCAGTGGCGCGGTGGTCGGAAAGCAGCGCACCCACGTTCTTCCCCTTGTGGTTGAGGCCAAAGATGTTGTTGGCGTTGCAGGACACGCTCCAGGAAGGGCAGACCCGATCCCGGTACTTGTCAGAGCCGGAGAACATCTGCGCCAGCACGCGCATGGCCGCTACGGCCGCCATCCAGGAGAAGCCGATGGAGCAGATGCTGACCGGCGCCGGATAGCGCGCGTTCATCACCGTGCCCTCCGGTGCGTGGACGCGAACGCAGCGCCGCATGCTGGCGTTCCAATCGATCTCGCCGCCGCACAGGAAGGTGTAGATAGGCGTGACCGTGCCCGCGTAACAGGCGCTATCCGTGCAGTTCACCGCTCCTTCGGCCTGCTGGTCCGTGCCGCTGTAATCAAAGAGCAGCTCTTCGCCGCGCTTGTCGAGACGGATGGCAACCTTGTAGATGCGGTCCGAGCCAACCCGATCGCCATCCATGAAGACCTCTGAGCTCCAGCTGCCGTCGGGGATGTCGGCCAGGCGCTCGCGCAGCTGCTGCTCGGCGAAATCGAGGGATTGATCCATGACTGCCAGCACGGTGGGGGCGCCGCGCTCTTGGATGAGCGCCTCCATGCGCCGCTTGGCCACGTTGATGGCCCCCAGCTGCGCGCGCAGGTCCAGCGCTACCATGTCCGGCAGGCGTGAGTTCATGACGAAGGTGCGCTCCACCTCACCCGACACCTTGCCGCGCTGCGCGAGCTTGAGGAAATAGCGCGGCGCCTCCTGGAAAACGCTGCGGGCGTTGATGCAGAAGCTGCCTTCATCGATGCCCGCCAGGTCGGCGTGATGCAGCACGTTGCCCAGCCACAGGATGAGCTCTCCCTGGTGGTAGAAAGGGCTCACCACAGCCACGTCGTTCTGGTGCAGCGCGCCCAGGTAGGGATCGTTCACCAGGAAGATGTCGCCGTCCTCGATGTCCGAGGCGTGCTTGATGACGTTCTTGATCACGGCGTCCATGGTGGTGACGTGGGTCAGCACGTAGGGCCCCGCCACCACCAGGTCGCCATCCCGCGTGAAGATGCCTACGTTCATGTCGTTACCGTCGACCACGATGGGCGAGGTCGAGATGGTGCGAATGGTCACCCCCTGCTCGTCGTTGATCTGCCACAGACGATGCTTGATGACCTCGAAAGTCACGGGATCGAGCTGAACGCTTTCACCAACCACGGACGACACGATAGCGCACTCAGTCCTTGCTTATTCGAATGTTGCGGTAGCCATCCATTCGGGCCTGGAAGCCACCCGGGACGACGATGGTCGTGTCGCGGCGCTCGATGATGGCCGGCCCGACGACGACGTTGCCAGGCAGCAATGCTTCGCCTTCGAAGATGGCGGCCTGCATGGCGCCCATCTCCGGCAGGAAGATCTCCCGTGAGCCTTTGCGCGCCTGGGACGGATCGGGGCCGCTCTCCGCTTCCGCCTTGAGATTGGGCTTGTCCGTTACCTTCAACGCATGCAGCCTGAACGTGATCAGCTCCATAGGCGATTCCGAGCGGCTGGTTCCCTGTCCGAACTTGGTCTCGTACAGGTTTTCGAACAGCCGGCGAATGAGCTGGATGCCATCGGCCGTCAGCTCTTGCCGCTCCCACGGGACGGTGAGCTCGTTCATCTGTCCTTCGTAGCGCAGGTCGAGGTGGCGCAGCAGCATGACCTCGTCCGTCTTGAAACCGGACGACTGCATGTCCTCGAGGGCCAGGGTCTCGAGCTCTCGGAACACCTCATTGAAGGTCGCCAGCACCGCCTCGTCCGGCTCCAGCAGCGTCGGCTGCGACCGAGCGTAGGTGTAGGTGATGTCCGACAGCGCACAGCCGAGCGCCGAAAAGACCGACGCGGTGTGCGGCACGATAACCTCTTTGGCACCGAGCGAACCGGCATAGAGCGCGGCGTGGGCCGGCCCCGCTCCACCGTACGCCAGCAGGGCGAACTCGCGCGGGTCGTAGCCGCTCTCCACCGTTACCTTGCGGATGAGGTCGCTCATCTTGGCGGTCACGATCTCGTAGATGCCCGCGGCCGCGGCACGGGTCTCCAGGCCGAGGGGCTTAGCCACCTTCTCGGCGATAGCCTCCTCGGATCGGGAGCGATCCAGCACCTTACGCCCGCCGAAGAAGTAGTTCGGATCGAGCAGACCCAAGACGACCAGCGCGTCGGTCACGGTGGGCTCGGTACCACCTAAGCCGTAGCACGCGGGACCAGGATCAGAGCCGGCGCTCTGCGGGCCAACCATCAAGCGGCGCCCGTCGCTCCAGGCGATGCTGCCACCCCCGGCGCCGACAGTCACGACCTTGACTGCCGGCACCTGCACCGGCAGGCCCTTGTCCACGAACGGCGCCTGCTCGTACTCGAACTCACCGCGGTGAATGACACCGACGTCGAAGCTCGTGCCGCCCATGTCGGTGGTGATGACGTTGTCATAGCCGAGCGAAGCGCCCAGCTGCTTGGACGCCACCAGACCACCGACGGGGCCGGAATTGACCAACGACACAGCTTCTTTGCGGACGTGCTGCGGCAGCGTCAGGCCACCGGAGCACTGCATAAGCTGCAGCGGTCGGGAGAGCCCCAGCTTCTCCAGCCCGCTCTGGAGGTTATTGATGTAGCGCACGATGACCGGGCCGATGTAGGCGTTGATGATGGTGGTCGTAGCGCGCTCGAACTCGCCCAGCAGCGGGGAAACCTCGGAGGACAGGCTCAGCGGCAGGTTGGGCACCACGTCTCGTGCAATCTCAGCGATGCGCCGCTCGTGAATGGGGTTGCGGAACGACCACAGCAGGCACACCGCGATGCTCTCGACGCCCTGCTGGCCCAGCTCGCGCAGCGCCTGCTCCACCTCGCGCTCATTGAGGGGAGCGACGATGGCGCCATCCACGGCAATGCGCTCCGTGACACCCCGAATGCGCGTCTTGGGCACGATGGGCTCCGGGCGTTCATTGTGGATGAAGTCCATGGCCTGGGACGGCGGAATGCCCAGGTTCTTGCCCACCGGTCCACGGGTGATGATGGTGGTGTCTTCAAAGCCCCGGGTCATGATCAGGCCAACCTTCGCGCCGCGGCGCTGGATGAGCGCATTTGTCCCGACGGTGGTGCCATGCGAGAAGCGGCTGGTCGATGCCAGGATCTGGCGAGCGCTCTGCCCCAGCAGACCGGAGCAGGCATCGAGGGCAGCGAGCACACCTTCGGCCGGATCGCGCGGAGTTGAGAAGGCCTTGTCGAAATGAACCTGGCCGGAGTCGTCGATGATGACCAGGTCGGTAAACGTGCCGCCGGTATCGACGCCGATGTAGTGGGCCATCAGCGGACTGCCTGTGTGAAAGTCATCGGAAGTTGGGCATAACGTTGCGTGCAAATAGCTCCATGCTTCTCAAGATATGCTCCTGCTCCAGCGCGCCGAAATGCATCGAGCACAGCAGATACTCGACGCCGGCCTCTCGCCGGAGCCAGCGAACGCTCTCGGTTACCTGCTCGGCCGTACCCGCCACACAGGTCTTGTAGGTCTCATCGACGCCCATGTCGAGCAGACGCCGGCGTAGATCCGAGCCGCGCTGATCGTCGGGCAGGAGCTCGGCGAACTGGCGCTTGAGCCACATCATCGGCTCGGCGATGTGTCGCTTGGCCTCAGCTTCGCTTTCAGCCACGTAGACGCTGATGTTCACAACCTCCTGCAGCTGCTTCCCGGCCTTGGCCTGGGCCGTGCGCCACGCCCCCAGCATCCCCGGCGCCAGATCGAGCGGCATAAACCGCAAGCCGAAGATGGCGTTTCGGTTGTTGGCAATGGCTTCTTCCACGCTTCCGGGGCTGATGAGCGGCTGGAACACTGGCGGATGCGGGCGCTGCACAGGCTTCGGAGAGACACGCACCGGCGGGAACTTCCAGAAACGGCCCTCGTATGACACTTCATCCTGGGTCCACGCCTTGAGCACGATGTCCACGGCTTCATCATGCATGGCCTTGGCTTCCTGAGGTGAAGAGCCAAAGCCGCGCAGCTCGGTCGGGCCGTAGCCTCTGCCGACGCCGAAGTTGACTCGGCCGCCGGACAGCACGTCCAGCGTGGCCACATTCTCGGCCAGACGGATGGGGTGATGCACCGGCGTTACCCAGACCGACGCTCCTAGCCGTATCCGCTTCGTCCTGGCCGCGGCGAAGCTCAAGATGGAGTCGACCGCGCCCATGCCGTAAGGGGAGAAGTGGTGCTCGGTCAGCCACGAACCATCGTAGCCGAGCTCCTCTGCGCAGCAGATCTGCTCGACGGCTCCGGCGATTGCCGCCGCTTCAGACTTCCCGGGCGGGAGAGCAGTCTGATGAATCAGGCCAAACTTCACGGTTGTTTCCTCAGAGATGCGGCTGGCGCCGGATGTCCCCACGTGCCTCGCCAGCAGGCCACATGGCTCTCGATCCGAGCGTTGGCCGAAGGGCTTCCCGAAAGCCGCGGGAGACGGACCCCAAGCGCCACCGAATCGGATTCACAGGCGGCTTTCAGCCGCGCCCCTAGGGTAACATTCCTCATCACGCCCAACCTCGGCAGCCGGCTGCCGAAATATCGCGGGGGAGGCCCACCTTTTTTGGCGACGACATCGGCATCTAACGACCATCGACGCGGATCGCGCGCAGCCGCGCTGGGCGGCGGACTGGCGGCAGCGCTAAGTCTGCTGCTCACAGCTTGTGGCGGCGGAGCCGCCGCTCCCGCTTCGAGCGCAGCAGCCACCGCCACCGGCGCCAGTCCCAGCGCGGCGAGATCGACCGCCGCGGCTGGCGCCAGCGCCCCCGCGTCGACGGCCGCAGCCAAGCCTGCCGCGAGCGCCTCGACCCAGGCTGCGCAGAAGGTGGCGCCGGCGGCGGACTGGCAGGCACAATGGGACAAGACCGTGGCCGCCGCCAAGCAGGAGGGCGCGCTGACCATCGACCTGAATCCCGGGGACCTGTACCAGGTATGGATGAGGGATTTTCAGAAGGCCTACCCGGAGATCAAGCTCGAAGCGCCTCAGCTCATCGGCCGCGACTTCGTCGCTCGGATCCTGCCGGAGAGACAGGCGGGCAAGTTTGCCTGGGACGCGTACATCGGCGGAAGCGAGAGCGGCACCGGCGGACTCAAGCCGGCCGGAGCGCTCGACCCGCTGCAGCCGGCCCTGCTGCTGCCAGAGATCCTGGACGACAGCAAGTGGGTAGGCGGCTTTGCGGCGGGCTTCACCGATAAGGAAGGGCAGTACGTCTACGACGTGGAAGGTGACGTCATTCCAACTGTCTACATCAACCGCGACGTCATTCCCGAATCACAGCTGAGCCGGATCGAAGACCTCACCGATCCAAAATGGCGCGGCAAGATGTCGATTTTCGATCCACGGGGCGCGGGCAACGGCGCGGCCACCGGCGGCCACTGGATTATGGCCAAGGGCGCGGACTGGTGGCGCGAGCTGCTGAACCAGCAGCCGGCGGTCACGCTGGACCGCAGACAGCAGATCGAATGGGTCATCCGCGGGCAATATCCCATCGCGCTGGCCGGATCGAATACCGTGCTGCCGGAGTTTCAGAACCAGGGCGTCGGCAAGAACGTCAAGCCGCTGGGCTTCGACACCGACATGGGCCGCCGCCTGAACCAGTCCGTCAACATCGCGCTCATCAACAAGCGGCCTCATCCCAACGCGGCTGCCGTATTCGTAAACTGGGCCCTCTCCAAGGACGGTCAGGCCTCCTACGTCAATGCGCTGCAGGAGAGCAGCCGCCGGCTGGACGTCCCCAAGGGGCCGGCCGAAACGCCGCCTCAACCCCACGTGAAGTACCTGCCATCGGTGAACGCCGAGGCCAACTCGCATTTCGTCAACGACGCCAGCCAGATCGCGAAAGAGATCATCAAGTAACAGCCCGTCTTCATAGAGACGAGCATCCAGAGCAAGGGACAGGAGCACATCCATGATCGCCGAAGCGCCAACCCCCACCACCGCCCAGTGGAAGGATCTGCGGCAGTGGCTCGATAAGGTCGATGGCCTTGGCCAGCTGGCTCGGGTCGATGACGTCGACTTGAACCTGGAAGCATGCGCGCTCTCTGAGCTGGTCTTTCGCAAGACCCGCAAGCGGCCGGCGCTGCTGCTCGACAATATCAAGGACTACCCGGCGGGGGCACGCCTGCTGCTGAACCCGGTCGGCAGCCGCGACAGGCTGGCCCTTACGCTCAACCTACCGCTTGGCTTGACCGACCTCCAGTTCGTGGACCACTTGCGAGAGCGGCTGCGAACGCTCAAGCCGATCCCCGCCCAAAAGGTCTCCACCGGCGCAGTCTTCGAGAACGTCCAGAAGGGCGACGACATCAACCTGTGGCAGTTCCCGGCGCCCTTCTGGCACGAGCAAGACGGTGGCCGCTATCTCGGGACCGGAGACCTGGTCATCACCCGCGACCCCGACGAAGGCTGGGCCAACTCAGGCACCTACCGGGTGATGATTCACGACAAGGACACGGCCGGCATCTACATCAACCCCAATGGGCATGGCAGCGTCCAGATGCAGAAGTACTTCGAGCGCGGGCAGCCCTGCCCGGTGGTAGTCTGCCCCGGTCCCGACCCGCTGCTGTTCTCCGTGTCCTGCAGCAACGTTCCGCGCGGCGTGTCCGAGCTGGACTATGCCGGCGGATTCCTGAACGCGCCGGTCGAGATCGTCGAGGGTCCGCTCACCGGACTGCCCATTCCGGCCAACACCGAGATCGCCATCGAGGGCGAGATTCTTCCGGAAACCCGCCCCGAGGGCCCCTTCGGTGAGTTCCATGGTTACTACGCCAGCGGCCAGCAGCTGAATCCGATCATCAAGGTCAAGGCCGTCTACCATCGCAACAATCCCATCGTCGTCGGCGTCCCGCCACTCCGGCCACCCAGCGACAACACCTTCGTCAACCTGTACACGCGACCGGCGCTGATCTGGAATGCGCTCGAAGCAGCCGGCATCCCCGACGTCAAGGGCGTGTGGGGGCATGGCGGCATCAGCCTGTTCTTCATCGCCGTGGCCATCCATCAGCGGTACCCGGGACACGCCAAGCAGGTGGGGCTTCTGGTCTCGCAGCTCCCGGCCGGGGTGCATATGAACCGCTTCGTGGTGGTCGTGGACGACGACATCGACGTGACGGACTCGGAGCAGGTGATCTGGGCCATGTCCACGCGCTGCGATCCTGAGACGCAGGTCGATCTCATCCGCCGCTGCGTATCGAGCCCACTGGACACGGTCCTGCCATTCACGAGGGAGAATTCTCAGAACTCGCGCATGATCATCGACGCTTGCCGGCCGTTTGAGCGACTGAAAACCTTCCCGCCAGTGATCCGGATGTCACCGGAGCTCGAAGCGCGAGTGGAGACCCGTTTCAAGGATCTCCTGGAAGCGTGGTGACGATCGGCGCGCACACAGAACACAGCACAGGAGTCTTGCAGTGGCAGTGAGCCCGAACAAGGTACAGGACCGCAAAGAGGACCTCACCGACTTCAGCCACGTCGGGCCGGACACGCTGTCCGGCCGCTACCTGCGGCACTTCTGGCATCCGGTGCACCGGTCGCAAGACCTGCGAGCCGGGCAGGCAATCACCACGCGGCTCCTGGGCGAAGAGTTCACGCTGTACAGGGGCCAGAGCGGCACGGTGCACATGGTCGGTGGCCGCTGCGCGCATCGGGGGACGCAGCTGTCCACAGGCTGGGTCGAAGAGGATTGCATCCGCTGCTTCTACCATGGCTGGAAGTACGACGGGGACGGACGCTGCGTGGAGCAGCCCGCCGAGGATGAGGGCTTCGCCCGAAAGGTGTCCGTAGACGGACATCCGGTCCATGAATACCTGGGCCTGATCTTTGCCTACGTGGGCGAAGGCACGCCACCGCCCATGCCGCACTTCCGGTTCATGGAAGAGTTCGACGAGAGCAAGGCCTTCCGCATTACCGAGAAGTTCACCAAGGGCTATAACTACCGGCACGGCATGGAGAACAGCGTGGACCCGGTCCACGTGGCCTTCGTCCATCGCAACTCCGAATACCGCGGCCTGCCCGGCTGCCCGAGCGTCGAGGCCGAAGAGACGGACTACGGCCTCAAGCTGCGCTCCATTCGCCCGCACGGCTCGATCCGCATCACCCAATGGCAGATGCCAACGATCCTGTACATCAAACAGGGCCCTCGCGACCCTGCCGAGACCGCGTGGCGCGACTTCCTGCTGTGGCGCAAACCCGTGGACGACGAGAGCTTCGTGGAGCTATCGGCCTCGCTGGTGTACATGCCGGAGGGTGAACGCCAGCGCTTCCTGCACAGCAATGAGGCGATGATGGCCAACGACCCAGCGCCCGAGCTGGGCATGAAAGCGCTGCGCAACGAGATCCACACGGACGACATCACCGACCTGCAGCTGGCGGTCAACGTGCAGGACTACGTGGCGCAATACGGCCAGGGCACCTTCTACGACCGCAGCGGCGAGCGTCTCGGCCGTTCGGACGTAGGTGTCATCCTGCTGCGCAAGCTCTACGCCCGCGAGCTCACCGCGCTAGCCGAAGGCCGCCCGCTGACGTCGTGGAAGACGTTCGAGCCAGAAGCAACGACCGGCCTGTAAGCATCAGACCGGTCATCCAGCACCGGCGACGCGCCTCCTAGCTGGAGAACCGACCGTGTAGGCGGGGCCTCGCGCCCCGCCTATCTCACCGAGAGTCCCTCTGCTCCGATGAGCCCCACACCGCCGGGCGGACCCTCCTACACCGACCGTCACCTGTCTAAGAGGGTCGTGAGCGCCTCCTGAGTAGACACCACCTCGGCGATGGTCGACAGCGCGTCCAGGTACGGAGACCCAGGCGGATAGGTGGCGTCCGAGATCACGGTCACCCCGTAGCCGAGGCCGATGCCCTCGCGGACCGTATCGCTGACGCAGCCGGTGGTAGCGCCACCGGTGACCAGACAGTGGGTTACCCCCAGGTTGCGTAGAGTGCGGTGCAGCGAGGTGAAGCCGAAGGCGCTGTGGCCCTGCTTCTCCAGCACGATGTCCTGGGGCTGCGCGTTGAGCTCGTCCACGAGCTCCGAGCCCCACACGCCGCGATGCATGAACTCGGTTTGCGTGAGCAGCGGCCTGAGCCGTTTGGTCACGACGTCGTCTGTCGCTCGATCGAGTCCGTCGGGCCGCTGCCCCACCTTGGCCCATACGACCGGCCAGCCGCGGCTGCGAACAGCGTTGGCCAGCAGCCGATTATTCTCGATGGCTTCTGCCGCGGTTTCGTCGGTAAGCGGCGAATAGCCACAGCGACGCATGGCGCCGTCGCGATGCAGGAAGTCGTTCTGCATGTCGACCACGATGAGCGCCGTCACGGCTGAAGAGGCGGCATGTGCAGGCGGGGTTTGCGCGGCAAGACGCGCAATCTCATCAACGGTAGTGAAGTCCGCGCGCACCTCGAGGCGCCGCAGAAAGGGCGAACCGGAGGGGAAGACCGCGTCCTGCACGATAAACAGCTCGTAGCCAAGCGGTGCCCCGCTGCGGACGGTGTCCGCCAGGCCACCGGTGGCGGTGCCCCCGGCGACGACGCAGTGCCGGATCCCGAGATTGCCGAGAAGGCGATCGAGGTGGGTGTGCTGGAAGGCTGAAAGACCTTTTTTGACGACGGCGAAATCGCTCGGGTGGCGCACGAGTCCATCCACCAGAGCTGCTCCGGGCCGACCCTCTACAAGGAAATCCATGGGCAGGTCGCGGTAGCTGTCCGGCAGCGCCCAATCAGCGCGGTCCGCGCGCAGTTGGGTCAGCGCGAAAATGACCGGCCGGCCGGCAGCGCGCATGACCTCACAGAGACGCTGCCAGGCGCCGATCGGGGGCTGCCCCGGTCCCGGTGTATCCCGGCCGCTGCGAACCCAGGCACCGCCAGGATCGGCGAGATCCCGCTGCACGTCTACCAGCAGCAGGGCAGCGGCGGGGATGTCGAGTGGAAGCATCATGGCTGAGATCCTCCATTGAGGTCGAATGACAAGCTCTTCCAGCGCACCAGCAGCAGCGTCATAGCTGCCACGAGCGCACCAATCATGGTCAGATACATGGCCCGGTAACCGGCCAGATCGACGATGAAACCGGAAGCCGCGGCGCCGCTGCCCTGGCCGATCTGGAAGGCGAGCGTAAAGCTGGCCATGGCTGAGCCGATGCGCTGGGGATTGCTGCGATCGATGGCCAAGGCAGTGGTATTGGCCACGGTAATCGACTGGCCAACCGCGGTAGCGATGCCGCCCAGGATCAACGTCACCACGTTCCCCGGCACCAGCAAGAAGGCAAAGCCGACAACGCTCGTCGCCATCCCCAGCACACTGGCCGGGCCCCGACCCATGCCATCGAACAGCCGTCCGAGGCCAGCTTGCGCCACCACCACGCCGCTGGCGCGCGCGGCGTAATACCAGAACAGGATGCCCAGGTCGATGCCGCTGGACTGGATGTACAGCGGCATGAACGCGCTGCCGGCCGGGTAGGTCAGGTTGACAATGGCCAGCAGCGAAGCGGGCAGCAGCACGGCGCGATCGAACAGCTGCGACCATTGGAGGCGCCGCCGAGGCAGGCTGGCAGCGCCGGACGCGGCTGGCGCCGTCCTGTTCCCTACCGGGATGGCGCGCACCAACAGCGCTGCGGCCGCGGCGCATGCAGCCGCCACCCAAAAGACCCGGCCGTAACCGTCATTGCCGCTGCCGCGCAGGATCAGCAGGGCCGCGCTCGGAACCAGGGCGATGGCGGTGCTCTGGAAGAGGCTGTAATAGCTGGCACTCTCCGCCCGCCGTTGAGGCGGAGCCAGGTGGGCCAGGATGGTGTTGCTGCCGGTGTTCGTGGCCGCCCAGCTCAGCCCGCGAAAGGCCGACAGCAGACAGACGGCCGCGAAGATCGGCAGCAGGAGCCCCACGTCGCACAGGGCCAACCCGGCGACGCCAAGACCGAGCACCAGCCGCGGGTTAGCGACGTCGGCCAGGTGGCCAATCAGCGGACGAATAGCAAAGCTGACCAGGCTGAACAGTCCCAGCACCAGGCCGACGACAGCGGTCGACCCGGTCAGCGCCTGCACGTAGAGCGGGATGGTGGGATTGAGCAAACCCTCGTGGGCATAGGCCAGCGCCACTGCCCCGCACAGGATGACGAAGCTTGGCGTCCAGACCCGGGCGGGTGCCGCCGGGCTCAGCGTCTGACCCTGAGCCATCGGCCGCCGTGTGCCGGCTTCGCCGTGTGCCGGGGGATGTGACGCCGCCGGCCATGGCTCCTCCACCCCTGCCCGATTGGGGTGGTTACTTCATTTCTTCCTTGGAAACGCCGATCGTCTTCCCGTATACCGGGAAGCCCTCTTCGGTCTGGGTGTTGGGATAGGTCTTCTTGGGATCGAGCACGTACGCGGCATTCACCGGCTGCACGTCGGTGCGGCGCACGTTGTAGGCCGTCTCCTTGGACCACAGCGCCTGACCCTCCTGGCTCAGCAGCCAGTTGATGAGCACCTTAGCCGCGTTGGGATGCGGGGACTTGTCGAACCACGAGATGGCACCGGTGCCCGCGCTCAAGGCCAGCAACGCCTGGTCATCGCCCGTCAGCGGTTTGACCTGGTCGATCTTCAGTCCCTGGTTCACGAAGTCCTGAAGGTTGGGGAGCTGAACGCCAAGAGCGATGGGATAGCGCGAACGGATCACCCATTCCGCCAGCTGGCGCCGGTCTTGAGTGAGCGCGGGCTGCTGCTGGCGATAGAACGTCCTGAGCTTGTCCTCGCCCTTGACGATGCTAAGGGTAGCCGCCACGAGCGCGCCAACCGAGGGCAGGCGCGGATCGTCCATGGCAATTTGGCCCTTCCATTTAGGGTCCCACAGCTGATCGATGCTGTTGAGCTGGGATTCGGGAATGGTGTCGCGGTTGACGAACACGGTGGGGCTGAGCGTGCCAACGAAGGTGTAGACCAGCGACTTGTCCTTGTCGGCCCAGCCGGCGTCGAAGCCCCCGATCCACTTGCTGTCGTCGAGGACCTCGGGCAGCAGCAGCGCCGGGCGCAGCGGCTGGAGCGAGTTGATCTGCTTGAAGCCGCTGTGCATGTTGATAGGGCTGTGCACGATGACGTCCTGCAGGTACTGACCTGCTTGCCGCTCCGCGTTGACCTTGGGCACCAGGTCGGCCGAGCCACCGCCCACCATTGTTTCGACGTTGATGCCGTACTTCTGCTTGAACGCGTCGAACACCTGCCGGTAGCTGTCGCCGGGCGCAGTCACCACCATAACCTTGCCTTCCTGCTTGGCCGCCGCCAGGACTTGGTCCCAACCGGCCTGAGCATCCGGCTTGGCGGCAGCGCTGGCCGAGGCCGACCCTGCCGCGGGCTTGCTGGCTGCCGGAGCGCCGGAGCTGGCGGCGGCCGGTGGCGCCGACTGGGCAGCCGCGGGCGCACTCGACGCCGGCTTGGCGCTTGGCGGCGCCGCGGCCGGCGCGCTGCCACAGGCAGTCGCGATGGTGGCCAGCAGCAATGCTGCGCCGGACAGTCGCAGATTCCGAAAGATGCGCATCTCAGTCCCTCCCCGTGCTTATGTGTTCCCCCCTCGACGCCTTCAGCTCGTGAGCAAACGTTCCGCCTGCTTGCCCAGCAGAGCCAGGGCATTATCCCGCTCGATCCGCCGCAGCGTTTCGGCCGGAAGCCCGAGGGCGTTCAATTCTGCCATGGCGTAGTCTACGCCCAGCTCAGGCAGCGTCACCGGGTAATCGCCGCCAAGCACGACGGTGTGCGATCCAGCCTCAGCCAGGGCCATGCTCAGCGCGTGGCGATTCTGGGAGTGACTGTCCAGCCAAAGGCGGGAGAGGACGTCGTTGAGGGAGTGGGATGCCCATGCCGGCAGCTCAGCTCCCTCACCAAGTCCAATCCGGGCATGCTTGATGGCGGCGGCCCAGCGCCCGCAGCAGATCGGCGCGAGCCCGCCCAGCTGACAGAACATGAACCGAACCGTGGGAAAGCGATCGAATACCCCGCCATGGGCCATGAGGAAGATGCACATGGCGTCGGTGAGGAAGAAGCCGAGATTGCTGAGCAGGAATGAGGACTCCCGGAGCCTCAGTGGACCTTCCCAGCTCGGCCATGCGCCGCCGGGATGGACAGTGATGGGTACGTCGTGGTCCCGCGCTACCGCGAAGATAGGCTCGAAGCGAGGGTCGTCAAGGGTGACGTCGCCGTAGTTGGTGACGAGACCGATGCCGCCGATATGCGGCAGCTGCAGCGAGCGATCGAGCTGGGCCACGTCCTCGGGCCCGCCGAACGGGTCGACGACCGCCATGGCTACGAACCGGCTGTTTCCGGACTGCTCCAGGTCGGCCGACATGGAGCGGTTATAGGCCTCATTCGCCACGTGGGCCGGCCGGCCTCGATAGTCGGCCAGCGAGACGTGGTTCGGAATGATGAAACCCAGGTCCACTCCGGTGGAATCGAGCACGCGGGAGAGGACGGCGAGATCGCGCCAGGCCGGGCGCTTGAGCACGGCCGACATGAAGGCCCCCTGCTCGGCCGCCCGCTGCGAGACCGCGGCGTTTGAGCCCGCTCCAAAGTCCGAAGGCAGATAGTGAACGTGGCAATCTATCCGCTTCAGTTCGGCCATGCCCCCTCCTGTCTACCCCGCTACGCGCCTACTTGAGCACTTCTTTGGCAATGTTGATGGCGTCCGTCTGGTAGTGGCTGTTCACCTCTTTGTTCACCGAGTCCGCGTACTTGGCCTTGGGATCGATGCGATCCAACCCGGCAACGTCACCCAGGTCCAAGCGGCGGCTAGCGTTGTTGCCCAGGCGCTGGAGGCCATCCTGTCCTTCGCGGGAGAGGACCCAGTTCAGGAACAGCCGGGCCGCGTTGGGATGCGGAGCGCGGGTGACGAGCGCCACAGAGAACGACTCCAGCAGGCGGGAGCCCATGGCGCTATCCGGTGCCAGCCACTCAGTGGAGTTCGCCAGGCCGTCTTTGCGGAACTGCTGCACGGTATCACCGCTGGGGGCGATGGTAATCGGGTATTGGCCGCGCACCACCCACTCGAACTGCTGGCGGCGATCCTGGGTGAGCGCCGGCTGCGTATTCTGCAGCATCTGCCGCCACCAATCGGCGCCCTTGACCAGGACAAAGTGTGCGCCGGTGGCTGCTCCGGCTCCGTTGGCTCGTGGGTCGAGGATGGAGATCTTGCCCTTCCACTTGGGGTCGTTGAGGGCCTCGACGCTGTTGAGCTGCGATTGCGGCACGACGTCGCGATTGACGATGACCTCGTGCTCGACCTCACCCTGCATGGCGTAGATGTACTTGCCCTGCGCATCGGCAAACCCGCCGTTGAAGCCTTCGTACCATTTGCTGTCGTCCAGGATCTCGGGCAGCAGCAACGCGGGCGTCAGAGGATCGACGGCGTTGGCCGGGACCAGCTGGCGATAGCCGCTGTCAGGGCCGCCCATGTGGATATCCCACAGGTACTGTCCAGCCTGCTGCTCGGGCAGCACCCGCGCCACGAACGCGGCGCCGGTGAGAGCACTTTGCTCCACTTTCACGAACGGGTATTTCTTGGTGAATTCGGCCACCCAGTCACGGTACCCCTGGCCGGGAGGCCCGTTGAGGACCAGCGTGCCTTCCTGCTTGGCGCCGGCGATCACCTTGTCCATCTGCGCCTGCCAGTCGGCCGGCGGAGCGACCGCGGCGCCGGACTGGGCTGAAGGCTTAGCCTGAGCCGAGCTCGCCGCCGCGGCGGAGGCAGGAGCCGACGCCGCCGGCTTCGTCGATACCGGGGCTGAAGTGGCGGGCTTAGCGCTGGCCGCGGGTGCCACCGATGCGGGTCCGGAGCTGGCGGCAGAGCCACCTCCGCACGCCGCCAGGAGCATCCCCAATCCCACGAGCAATGCGCTCGCAGCGGTGCTTCGCGACGCCTTATGCGATGGTGTAGACAATCGACGTTTCTCCTCCATGTATTTCCCCACGTATGCAAGGCCGAGTCCCACCCGGCCGTAATCGTTCCGGCTTCTCTAGTGCGCGATGGCCGTCCGCAGCCCTATCAAGCGCGCCACCAAGGCCACACCGGTAGTCATGAGCACCACGATGACGCCGACAACGGCCGCACCCTCATAGCTGCCCTGGACCATCATGTCGAGCTGCAGCAGCGACAACGGACGCGTACCGCTCGTAGCCAGCAGCGCAACCGTGCTGACGTTGCGTGCCGCCGAGATGAAGCTCAGCGCACCGACCATCAGCAGCGTCGGCATCAAGATCGGCAGCAGCACTTTCCTGAAGGCCTGCAGCCACGACCCTCCTTCAACCCGGGCAGCCTCTTCCAGCTCAAAGCCGAGCTGACTGAAGTTGCCCTTCAACATCTGCACGGTGGTGGTCATGCTGGCCACGACCGTGGCGATGATGAGCAGGGCGATGGTCCCGTACAGCGGGCGCAGTATTGGTGTGCCCAGGAACAGCCACAGCAGCCCCAGTCCGAGGATGATGCCAGGGAAGGTCGCCGGCAGCCAGGAAGCGAAATCCAACACCGTGCGCGCGGCGAACTTCGTGCGCATCACGATGTAGGCCACCAGCGTGCACAGGGTGAGGGCGCACACCACCGTGCCCCCGCCGAGGAGGAGGGTATTGGTCACGGAGCGGGTGAACAGCGGGTCGTGCAGCACCTGCGTCCAGTGGGCGGTGGTCCACGGATTGGCGAGGTTGAAGAAGCCGAACAGGCGCATGAAGGTGCCCAGGACGAGGAAGGTGAAGGGCACCAGGGTAATCATGACCGCCACGCCGAGCACCAGCCCGAAGACGGGCCAGCGCCAGCGGCGCAGGCGCATCTTGTGGCCCTTGAAATGGCTGGTGATGGTTGTAAACCGCCGCCGTCCACTGGCCCAACGCTGGACGAAGATCAACGGCACCATGGCCGCCAGCACGACGGTGCTGAGCGCCATGGCCGAGGCGAACAGGGGCGGTTGCTGCTGCAGCAGGAAGTAGATCTGCGTACTGAACACAAAGAAGCGGATGGGGAAGCCCAGCACCGCCTCGACCTCGAAAGACTGCAGCGAGAAGATCGTCGACAGCAGCAGCACCACGGTGAGGACCGGGGTCATCACCGGCACGACCACCTTGATGAAGGTGCGGAAGGGGCTGGCGCCCAGGACGTTGGACGCCTCTTCGAGCGAGCTATCCAGGTTGCGAAACGCGGGGGTCAGCAGCATGACCTTGATGGCCAGCGTTCCGCCGGCGAAATGCGCCCACACGATGCCCCAGAAGGAGTAGATGTTGAAGGGCGAAGCGTGGATGAATGGCAGCAGCTTCAACGCCTGATTGATCAGACCGTACTGCGGATCCAGCAGCATGATCCAGCCGAGCGTGACTGGCAGCGCCGGCAGGAAGAAGGCTACCCAGAACAGGAATTCCAGCCACTGGCTGCCCGGGATGTCCGTCCGCGCCAGGATCCAGGCGAGTACGACCGCCACCGGGAAGGCTACGAGCTGTCGGGCGAGCACGAGCTTGAGCGTGTTGAAGATCGCCTTCAGCAGCGCCGAATCAGTCAGGGCCGTCGTCCAGCCCTGCAGGCTGTAGCTCACCGGCTGTCCCGGCTGAGCGGTTTCGAAGCTGTTGACGATGATGAGGGTCACGGGCAAGAGCACGACCAACAGCACGACGCCCAGCACGATCCAGTAGCCGAGATCGGCGGGCAGCCAGCTGCGCCGGCGCGCCGGGTAGGGGAGCGCTATCTCGGCCATATCATCAGCGCGTCTTCATTCACGTTGAGCCAGACCGAGTCGCCCTCTTTCATCGGGACCGATCGAGGTGTCGATACCAGCAGGCCATCTTCGTCGCCCACCCGGACCCGGCACTCGTAGTGGTCGCCAACGAACAGCGCTGCCTCGACGGTTGCCGGCAGACAGTTGACGGCGGACCCCGCGCCGTTGGACTTGCGCACGTCGATGTCTTCGGGCCTGATGGCGACGGACACCTTGCCGCCAACGATGGTGCCTTGAGCCGCGGCACGGTGCGCCTTCAATATCTGACCGGGGACCTTGTCGAGCTCGACGTGCAGCAGCTCACCCGCATCGCTGAGCAAGCCTTCCAAGATCAGCGTCTTGCCGAGGAAGTCGCGCACGAATGGGGTAGCAGGCGCTTCGTACAGCTGCTGGGGCGAGCCAATCTGCTCCACGTGCCCGCCGCTCATGACCACGATCCGATCGGACAGGCTGAGCGCCTCGATTTGATCGTGCGTAACGAACACGGAGGTGATCCGCAGGCGGTTCAAGAGCACCTTGAGCTGCACGCGCATCTGCTCGCGAAGCTTGGCGTCCAGGTTGCTGAACGGCTCGTCGAGCAGCAGGATGCTGGGCTCATGAACGATGGCGCGAGCCAGCGCCACACGCTGCTGCTGACCGCCACTGAGCTGCGGGGCCTGCCGATCGTGCAGACCGTCCAGGCCAACCAGATGCAGCGCCTCCATGACCTGCGACCGAACCTTGTCGCCGCGCACGCCGCGCACGCTCAAGGGGTAGGCCACGTTCTCGAACACGGTCATGTGCGGCCAGATGGCATACGACTGGAAGACCATGCCCAAGTTGCGCTTGTGCGTAGGCACGTACACTCCGCGCCCAACAGAGACGATGAGCCGATCCCCGAACCACAGCTCGCCCGCATCCGGGCTTTCCAGTCCGGCGATCACACGCAGCGTCGTGGTCTTACCGCAGCCGCTGGGACCCAGCAGCGTCAACACTTCCCCAGCCCGGATCTCCAGGCTGAGATCGTCGACCGCCTTGACGGTCCCGAAGTGCTTGCTGATGTGTTCGAGCCTGAGAGCTATCTCCCCCGTCATAGGAGTGTGTCTAGTTGCATTGTGCTCCCGGCTCCGAAGTGAGCTGAATCTAGCATCTGCCTCTCAACCATGTCAAACATCGTGTTCGTTCATACCATTGATCAGCCCCGGCAGCGTCGCTTTCTCGACCATGCCGGGGCTCGCCGCTGACTTCTCAAGGACGCCCATGGCGTCACATACGGCTGGCGGAGGATTTTGGCCTCGTCACCTGCTCGCCGAATGACCGGATCGGTCCGGACGTCGCCCTACTGCGCCAGGCTGGACAGACCTCCGATGGTCGCAGCCGGCCGCAGGACCGCCCATTTTGTCGGCGGCTTGCCTTCGGCCAGCGCTCGAAGCTCTCTCGCATAGATCTTCCGCAGCAGGATGACGCCCGCATCCGACCTACCCAAGCGCTCGGAGGTGCGGTCGTAGATGACGCCCTGGCCCTTCTGGGCGACGTAGTCCTGAACGGTTACCGCCAGTCGCAAATCAGTGATCTCGTCGACGTGCATCTTCGAAGCCAGCACGTCTTCGGCGATGCTCGGAGCCGGATCCTGGGCCATGAAGCCCTCTTCCTGCTCGCGAAAGCGCTCGGCTGCCTCTCCCTTGATGTGCGCCAGGATGATCCTGAAGCCGCGGAAGCTCTCGTCGTCGACCGGCACCCTCCACAGCAGGAAGTCGCGCCAATCCGTTTCGCCGGGATAGCGCGGACCCTGCTTGATGAACAGGATGTTCGGCATCTGGAACTGTGTTACCCGAGCCTCGCCGTCTTGCCGCCGGGCGTACAGGATGAGGCCGTAGTCTGTTTCCTCGGCCCCGACTTCGGGACAGCCGACGAGCCCGCGATACTCCGAGTTTCGGTGCACGAACGCGACGTGCACGGGGTCGACGCTGTTCTCAAGCCCATTGCGGTAGTTGAACGGATAGGGCTTCTTGTCGACGTGCACCAGGCGAACGCATTCATCGTCGGCCACGTCTTCAATGAAGGGAAAGCGCGGCAACTCAGGCGCCTTACCCTCGCCCAGATAGACGAACACCAGGCCCAGGTACTCGCGCACGGGATAGCTGGCGATCTTGATTTTCTTGGCGAACGAAGCGTCTTCAGCCGGCTGCTCGAGGCACTGGCCTGAGCCGTCGTACACCCAGCCGTGATAGAAGCAGCGAATGCACTCCCCTTCGACCCAGCCTGTCGACAGCTGCGTGCCGCGATGAGCGCAGCGCGGCGCAACAGCGTACACCTGGTTCGAGGCCCCGCGATACAGGGTGAAGTCTTCCCCCAGCGCGCGCACGGTGACCGCCTTGCCGGACTTCAGGTCGTGAGAACGGTAAAGGGGCTGCCAGAAGCTGCGAAGGTAGCGCCCGGCCAGCGTCCCGGGGCCGGTGTGGCTGTAATCGCCGTAATCGATGTTTACCTCTGTCTCAGCCACTGATGACGCTATGCTGCACCCCCGCGTTTGGCCTGTTCGCCAGCCAACCGGATTAGAGTGTACAGCCAGCCCATCACGGCGGAGGCAGCCACATGCCTCGTGGCCGCGCGATGCGGAGCGAAGCCGAACTCGCGGTCGAAGTACGCCTCAGTCACCAGGCGGCGGCCGGTGAGGATGTCTTCCAACGTTTGCCGGGAGGTGCGAATGCAGGTCACCCGCTCCCAGTCCGCCCGTTTCCAGTCCAGGCCGCAGTCTCCGGGCTTCACCGCGGCCTTGCCCCCAAACAGCTCGAGGTAGAAACGATCCCCTTCTTCCAGCTCGAACTGAAAGGTGCGGTCGTAGCTGGCCGCGATGTGTGCCCCTTCGGGGTGGGCCAGGGCGCGGTCCATCGCCTGCTGCAGCGTTTCAGCGGCGCTCATGCTCAAACCTCCGCCGGCCAATCGAACTGCTTCAGCAGCACTGCCGGATCGCCGTACTTGGCCGCCTCCTGGCGTACTCCCGCATCTTCGAGCATCGTGACGTGACCCTCATCGATGAGCGCGTGCTGGCCGGCCCAGAGCGAGATTTTGGGGATATCGCCGAGCTGAAAGTGCTTGTTGCCAATGCCGCCCCAACCACCATTGCGGTAGAACAAGCCGGGGCCACCGAAAGCGATGTGCGATACACCCGCGGCAGCGCCCTTGTTCTCCAGCAGGTAACGGCCGTCGCGAAACGGCGCCGCCTTGGGATTGAGGCCAGCCAGAATAGCGTGGACGCGGCACTCCTCGCCCGCGATCATCTCCATGAGCCGAGCCGCTTCGGGTCCACCGCCGGCGCCGACGGCCTGGCCATTGCTGATGGTGACCGACATCGGCTCGGACAGCACGCCGCCCACGAGGCTGCAGTGCCGGGTGACCCAGGTCCCATGGCAGTCTTCGGTCACGGTGCAGCCGACCAACGCCACGTACAGCCGGTTGCCGTCGTCGCCCACGTAGCCGAATGGGGGCTGGTCGGGAAAGCTGCGAATGCCTCCACGCGGGATGCAAACGTCCCCGGGCAGCGCCCTGAAGCGTATGTCGGTTCCCCAGGGATTGGTCAGGCGCATCTCCGCGCCGGCCTCCGCGGCCGAGATGAGGACATCGTTGATCCGGTCGGCAATGAAGGCCAGCAGCTCGCTGGGGTATTCGACCGCGTCCGGGCAGGCAATTGGCCGCTCAGGATCGCCTGACAGGATTTCGGGCGCCTCGACGGCGCGATAGGCAAACAGCCGCTTGCCGCAAAAGGAGCTGATCGTGTGAAAGGCTTCGTTGTACTTCTGGGCCCCGCGGCTGTTCGTGGTGTAGTCGAGGATGACGTCGGCGGCAAGGATGGCGTCGAGCACTTCGGCCGGCGGATGCCACTTGTCCATGTCGGCCCAGGCGCCCTGGGCGACGCCCGCCTTGAGCGGGATGAGCTCCTGCACCCGCAGGACGTTTACCTCAGCGCGGAGATCGCCAAGGATCTCCCGGGCCACGTCGATAACGGCGTCGATGCCGCCGGCATTGGCCTCGCACAGAATGAGCGCTTTCTCGCCGGCCTTGACCTTGGCGCCCTCGACGAGGTCGCGCCGGATCAGGGCTCGCCCTCGCGCCGACGCTGCGTAGGCCTCCACCACCTGGCCCGGCTTCGGCCGCTGCTCAGCTGCCACGTTGTTCGCCATTGCTTGCCTTTCCTTTACCTATCCACCCAGCTCCCCAGGGGTGCCAACTGTTACGATCCAGACCCTGAGACCGGGCAAACAGTAACGGAGTATTGCACACGAAACTCGGGCAGGAAGCACAGCCGGAGACAGGGATGAAGCTCGACCCTATCACCTACGAGATCTTGAAACACCGCCTGTGGCAGATCAACGACGAGCAGGCTGTGACCATCAGGATGATCTCCGCTTCGCCAATCGTGGTCGAAGGCAACGACTTCAACGTGGGCATATTCACTCGCGACGGCAAGCTGGCGGTCTCCGGCTTCGGCTCGCTGGTCCATGTAACCACGATGGGCAGCACCATACGCAACGTCATCACCAAAGCCGGTCGCCTGTGCGAGGGCGACATCTTCCTGGTCAACGACCCCTATCTGGGAGCGCTGCACCAGAACGACGTGATCCTGGCGAGCCCGTTCTTCCACGACGGCGAGCCTCTGCTGTGGGTGGCCAACGTCCTGCACCACGCCGACGTGGGCGGCATCGACGAAGGCAGCTTCTGCATCAACGCGCGGACGCTCTACCAGGAACCGCCACGCTATTTCCTGAAGCTGGTCAACGCCGGACAGCTGAGCCAGGAAGTCGAGCACACGTTCGTGACCAACTCACGCCTGCCGCAGACGGCGGCGCTCGACCTCAGGGCGCAGATTGGCGCCATCAACGTGGCCCAGCGGCGCATGCGTGAGCTCATCGAGGAGCGCGGCAAGGCAGCGGTGGTCGAGACCATGGAGCACTCGCTGGAGCTAGGCGAGCTGCAGATCCGCCAACGCCTGCGCGAGCTGCCCGATGGCTCGTGGTCGGCCGAGGTGTTCATGGACGGGGACCGCGTGGGCTCGGATCGGATCCTACGGGTAGCGGTGAGGCTCGATAAGCGCGGCGAGGATCTGTTCTTCGATTACGAGGGCAGCGACGCGCAGGTAGACGCCGCGGTCAACTGCACCTACGACGCCTGCTACGCGGGAACGGCCGTGCCCATCTACACCTTCCTGTGCGGCGGCGACATCGACTGGAACGAGGGCTTGCGCCCGTGCCTGCACGTGAGCGCGCCGGAGGGCTCGGTGGTCAACGCCCGCTTTCCAGCGCCATGCAGCATCTCCACGGTCGGCTTCCGCTGGCTGGTAACGGCCGCGGCCAACAAGGTGGTGGCCGACATGTTCGCCGCCTCCCAGCAGCACCTGGAGCGGGCCTGTCCGTCGTGGAACGTCTCCAGCAACTGCAACAACGTGTTCGGCACTAACAGCAAGGGCCAGCGGGTCGGAGCGCTGCTGTCGGACCACCGCGGAGGCGGCGCGGGCGCGCGGGCGTTTGCCGACGGCGTGAGCCATGCCGGGCAGGTGACCTCGCTGTACAGCAGCCTGGCCAACGTGGAGAGCGTCGAATGGAAGCTGCCGCTGCTGTACCTGTACCGCCGCCAGCTGATCGATTCGGGCGGACCTGGGGCGCATCGCGGCGGACTGACCTCTGTCTCGGCCATGATCCCGAACCACACCCGGCTCATCCTCAAATCCACCAACACCGCCGGAACCGACGAATCGAACGCCGGCGGTATCCGCGGCGGCTATCCCGGCGGCGGCTCACAGGTGACGCTGGTGACAGACAGCGAGGTGTGGGAGCGCCTTGCCGCGGGCGAGGCGGTGAGCGATCCCCAGCAGATGGGTGGCGCGGTCAAGCACCTGCCCTCGAAGGCGGACGCCATGCTGGGACCGGACGACGTGCTGATCTTCCACGCGCCCGGCGGAGGTGGCTTCGGCGACCCGCTGCTGCGCGAACCGGCCCTGGTGGGCGCGGACGTCCTAGCGGGGACGGTCTCCGCCGCCTCCGCCCGCGAGCGCTATGGAGTCGTGCTCGGAGCCGACGGCTGCGAAGTGGACGGACAGGCCACGGCCAGCCTGCGGCGCAGGATGCGCGACGAGCGCGTGGGGCGCGAGGTCAGCGACGTGCCCAGCTGCGATCACGGGGTCCCGGGACCGATCCGCCGGACCGTGCCCCTGGCCGCCGCCGGCCCGCAGCTGGCCGTCCGCTGGAATGGGGACAGCCCGAATTTCGAGCTCGAAGAGAGCATCTGCCCGCGTTGCGGGCAGATGCTCGACGTGCGCGAGCGGCGAAAGGTGCTAGCCGGGACCTAATCCTCGCCCGCGTCTTCGGGTGGAAGGCCGGTGCAGCTTGGCACCAGACCTTTCATGCGGCAGACGGCGTTGTGCTTGGCCAGCTCCGACTCGAAGATGCGGTGAACTGACGGATCCTCGTCTTCGTACTCGATCTGCCAGCCGCCTTCTTTGACGTTCACGTCCGAGCCTTCGCCGATCGAGATGGCCATCGGCTGCCGGTGGCGCACCCCGCCGTATCTCAACGCGAGGTAACGCGCCGGCTGGGAACCAGTATTGAAGTGCTCGTGAAACCAGCCGTCGGGCGGGACGATGACCGTGCCGGGCTTCCAATCGCAGCGCATAGGCTCGCCGCCCTGCGGCCGCCACAGCAGCGAATAGCCGACGCCGTCGAGGATGATGACGTGGGCGCCGGGACCGTGCTTATGTGCCTTCTTGTACATGCCGGCGGCGAACTGCGAGATGTGGGCGCCCATGCTGTTGTCGGCCAGCTCCAGCAGGATGTTGCTTCCGCCGCCGCCGCGCTGCTTCCAGCTGTAGAGCTGGATGGTATGGACGTCGGGCACGAAGTTGGTCTGCAGCACACGCTGGCGGCGGCGGCCGTAGAGCTTGCCCTCACGGGAGAAATAATCGGACTGCCCGGCGAAGCGATCGCTGAACACGTACGGGTTGTTGAAGACGAAGTCCTCGGTATGGAACAGCCGCAGGATGGTCGGCGCGCTGGTCACCGTTACGTAGCGGGCCGGCTCGGATCCGCTGCCGTTGAAATGCTGATACCAGGCGTTCAGGGGGATGGCGAACAGGCTGCCCTTGCCCCACTCAAAGGTCTGCTTGTGGGCCGGGTCATACCACACGCTGGTGGACCCGCGACCCGAGAGGACGTAGACCAGCGACTCGTAGAGATGATGCTCCGGCACGGACTCGCCGCCTGCTCTGATTTCCACGACATGCGCGTCATTGACGTTTCCGGTGCCTTCCAGGTTCACGAAGGCGCCACGGCCGCCCTTGCGCTCCCATGACCCCAGCTCCAGGGTATTCAGGTCTTCGATGTAGAAGCCACGCACCACCGGCACGCCCTCGCGCTCCTGCCAATCGCGGTAGTGGTCCAGCGATTCGAAGGTCTCCAGCGTCCCCGAATCATCGCCGGCGACCTGAGCGGGTGCAGCCATCTTTGTCTCCTAGTGCCAGCCCTGTTGGTAGACGGCCGGCGAAAGTCCGAGCGCAATTGTAGGCGCCTGCCAGGTCATCCGGCCGCCGCTGGCTCCTTGTGGTGATCGCCGGCCAGCTGCGTACCGCTGCTGAACAACAGCGACTTGATGACGATAGGCATCACGTTGGCAGGGGAGATGATCTCGCCCAGGTCCACATAGTCGAACTCGTTCAGATCCAGCCCGTCGATGGACAGCACCGGGCTGTCCACGTCCAGCTCATTCCTGAGGATGCGCCCAAGGGTGTTGCCCACGTCGCCATCCACCAGCAGCACCAGCGGCATGCCGTGCTCGATGCTGTGATCCAGCGCTTGCACCACGCCTTCGGCCAGCGCGCGTAGGCGCGGATAGATGGGCTCGCCTCGCCAGCGGATGCCAACGGCCATGGGATCGTGCCCGGGGTGCAGGTCGAACTGCGCGAGCGCCTGATCGAGGGCCGAAGCCACAGCGTCGGGCAGAATCTCCTCTTCCAGGTCGAGCCGAGGGAAGACCACAGGCAGGTTGTGCAGCGGCAGCACGTCGGGGTCGGTCACGGTAATGGTATTGCCGCTGACCTGCACGGCGAACTGCGAGGCGCCGATAACGGTCGCCCGAATGCCCTGCCCCGGATCGAGGATCGGCAGCGGCAGACGGCCGGCGGCAACCGCCGCCATCAGCTCCTGAGCGAGCGGACGGCCCAGATCGCCGAATTCGGTTTCCTCGCGACCATACACGTACTCGGATACCCCGCCGGAGAAGGTCAGCGCCTGCGGCTTCACCTCGAAGCGCAGCGGGTCGGTAATCAGCAGCTCGGTCGCAAGCTCCGAGCGCGGAAGGTCGAGCATGTACTGCATGAGCACCTCAGCGAACTGCCCGACCAGGCGCTGGCCGTCGCCGGCGGCCAGCTCGGCGCCGAGCTGGAGATCGATGCCCAGCGCTTGCGCCACCTGCCGGGCCGGCGGTTCGACCCGGTTCACGCGCCCGTCCGAGTGCGCCACCAGCCGGCCACCTACGGCCACCGCCGCCGTCTGGAGCACCTCACCGTTGTGGATCAGGCTGAACTTGGTCGTCCCTCCGCCGATATCGACGTTCAGGACGGTCTGCCCGAGCCGTCGGGACAAATCGACCGCTCCCGAGCCGTGAGCGGCCATCAGCGCCTCCATGTTGTGCCCGGCCGAGGCGCACACGAACCTGCCTGCCTGGTCGGCAAACAGGTCGGCGATGGCTCGGGCATTGCTGCGTCGCAGCGCCTCGCCGGTGAGGATGATGGCCCCGCTATCGACGCTCGATCGGTCCAGTCCGGCAGCAGCGTAGCCCTGATGGATAAAGCGGCCCAGTGCTTCGGCGTCGATGCGGTTATCGGGCAGGTAGGGCGTGAGCAGGATAGGCGAGCGCCACAGCACCTCACGATTGACCACGACGAAGCGACTGGACAGCGAATCCCCCAACCGTTTGAGGTGCACTTTGGCGAACATCAGATGCGAGGTGGAGGAGCCGATGTCAACGCCCACCGTGGTCAGCTCGACGTTCTCCAGCCTGTAGAGCGCGTCCTGGAGAGCGGCCATCTGCTCCGGCGTGAGCGGATCGCCGTGATCGTGGAAGTGGTCCTCGTAACCGTCGCCGTGCAGGTGCCAGCCGGCGTTGCCCGCATGGAAGTGGCGGACGGCGTCCGAGACGTCCGTCGATGATCCGGTGGGCGGTTGGGACGGTTCAGCCAAGCAATCGACTCCTCGTGAAGTGGGCCCGAGACAGGGCCGGCTCAGGCAGCCGCGGGCACCTGGTGTGACATGTAGATCTCGCGGCGCTGAGCGGTTGATTCGAGCATCGCCAGGCAGACCTCAAGCGTAGCCTCGCCCCAACGGCCGTCATGGAAGGCCTTACGCTGGTTCACCACGGCCTCGTACAGCTCGCGCATCTCCGCCTCGCGCCCGTGCGCTCCCGCGGCGATAGGCACCTCTCGCCGCCCTTCCGCGGTGTAGACGTACACGCCGTCGGGCGACTGACGCAGCTCGCCCCGCTCGCAGGTAACGATCGTGAGCCCGAAGAAGGGTTGGTGACGCTTGCCGCCAGACTCGATCGTTGCGCCTGCCTGGAACCATTCGCCCACGTGCTCGCCGCCGTAGCGCCAGGATTCGAGCAGCCGCTCCATGCGCTGGCGGCGGTCGGGCCCGCGGCCGATCTCTTCGAAGAAGCAGTGCGACCGCACGAAGGCCTGAGGATCGACGATCAGGCCGCCCTCGCCAATGCCCCACACCAGCTCGGCGGTATCGAAATAGGCATAGCCGCCGAACACCAATGAGGCGGCCAGGCCGTCCTCGAACTGCAGGTAGCAGACGTAGTTGCCCTCGGCCGGCCTGTCGGGGGGCTCGCCGCGGCTGGGATCTCCGGCCACGGCCGAAGCCCGCACGCTGCGTACCATGCCTCCGCCAAGGAGCCGCACGACATCGACCTGGTGTGGCCCCTGGTTGAGCACGACGCCGCGGCTCATGGCCACGTCGTGATCGGAGAACGGGCGATAGATGAAGTTCTTGTAAAAGGAGCTGTTGATCATGAGTGGCCCGCCGAGCTCGCCACTGCGCACGATCTCCGCCATCCTGCGAACGGGCGGATCGAAGCTGTGCGTATGGCCGCACAGCAGCACCATGCCGTTGGCCTCGGCCGCCGCGTTCATGGCCTCGCACTCGTCGATGGACAGCGCCATGGGCTTCTCGACAATGACGTGCTTCTTGCAGCTCAGCGCGGCGATGGCGTGCTGGGCGTGGAGCTCGTGCGGTGTCGCGACGTACACCGCATCCACGTTGGGGCTGCCGCACATCTCTTCGACGCTGGCATAGACCTCGGCCTTGAACTCGTCGCGGAACTGCAGCCGAGCGTGCTCCCGCACGTCGGCGCCGGCGGTCAGGGTGATGAAGGGCAGCTCGGCGATCTCGGGAATGACTCGACCCGCGCCCATGCCCAGCCCGGCGATGCCCAGCCTCAGCGTATCGGTCACAGCTCGACCTTCAGGCGCTTTGCTGCCGCTCAGCCAAGCTTGTTGGCGATGACTTCGAGCGAGATGCGGATCTGCTCGCCGACGACCGTTTTGGCAGGATCCACCTGCGGCGGCACGTTCACATTGAACTCGCCGCGGTTCACCGACGTGGTGGCGGTGAAGGCCCGCCGTGTACGGCCGCGGATGTCCGAGGCTTCGCCGCGGAACCACACCTCCAGCTCGACGGGCCGGGTGACGCCATGCAGGGTGACCTCGCCGCCAAGGTAGAAGCGATCGGCACGTGGCTGCCAGGCGGTGACGCCGGCGGGCTGACCCTCAAGCGGCAGCGCCGTCTCCTCCAGCACCTGGACCTGGCGGCTGACGAAGCGAATGGTCGGGTAGCGTTCGACGTCCAGGAAGTCGGCGCTCCTGGCGTGCTCGTCCATGCGGTCGTAACCACTCTGCAAGCTGGCGGCGCCAATGGTCACGTCCACTCGCCACTGACGCGGATCCGGGGCGTCGATCTCGAGCTCGGCGCGAACGTCCTTGAAGACGCCCTTGACCGTAGCCACGCCCAGATAGGTGATAGCCCAAACCACCTTGGACAGGTTGGTGTCGTATTCCCAGGGCATGGGACGCTATCCCTTCCGGCCGGCCTTCGCGGCCTGGGTAATTCGCCGCCTGGCGGCGCGAGGCGAGCTAGTTTGCCTCAAAGAAGGACATCACCAGCCGGTTGCATTCCTCGGGCTTGTCATTCTGCACCTGGTGCCCCGAGCCTTCGACCACGTGGAAGGGAATGTTCGGGAACAGGGCGTGCATGCGGTGGCCCAGCGGGTCGAGCGGCGCCGTACGGTCCGCCGCGCCCCAGATCATGCACCAGGGCAGCGTGAGCATGGGCAGTCGAGCCTTCACGTCGTAGACCTGGCGCTGGTTCGGATCGGACTGCATGACCTTCCGATAGGTATCCAGGGACTCCATCATCTCTCTATGGCCGGGAGTGCTGGCGGCCTCGAAGCGAGAGTCGATGAGCTCCTTCGTCAGCTTGCTGGGGTCGTTGACGATCAGGCTCATGAAGCTCTCGAGCGACTCCCTGGTGCCGTCGAAGCGAGGCAGCGGGGCAGCCTTTCCGTCGTCGCTCAAGCCCATCGCCTTGGCCAGCGTACCGGTGCTGATCAGCGCGGCAGACTTCACCCGGCCCGGGTGGTCCAGCACGTACTTGATGGCGACGTAAGCGCCCTGCGAGTTGCCAACCATCCGCACGGACCCAAGGTTCAAGGTGTCGATGAAACCGGCGACGTGGTTCACCTGCGTCTGGAACGAATACTCCACCCGCGGCTTGTCGGTGAACCCGGCGCCGATGAGATCGATGGCAAAGACCTCGTAGCGCCGGGCCAGCTCGGGGATCATGTTGGCCCAGCCGCTGAGGCCCGACGAGCCCGGACCGCCGCCGTGAACGAGCACCACCGGCTCGCCCCGTCCGGCGTGGGTGTAATGGGTCCTGACGCCGTAGACCGTCTCGCGCATGGCCGCGACCTGGGGCACGACGACCCAGTGGGAATCCAAGACTGTGGACACGCTTACTCCCTAGCCCCGGTCAGCTGAAGTGCGCCAGCATGAGGTCGGCCAGCGCTTGCGGCTGGTCCGTCTGCACCTGGTGTCCCGCTTTCGGTATGAAGTGAAAGGGCACGTTGGGCAGCAGCTTCTGCAGCTCGCGTCCAATCTCCGGCGGCGCGAAGGTGTCCTGCTCGCCCCAGGCGAAGACGGTCGGGATGGCCAGCCGGGGCAGGGTATGGATCACCTCGAACTTGAGGCGCAGGTTGGGGTCCTTGGCCAGCCGAGCCTGGCCCTGCTCGAAGGCGTCCCTGGCCGCGGGAGCGCCCGGCCGGTTGGCTGCCTCGTTGCGGATCTCGATCAGCTGATCGGTGACGACGGACTTGTCATACACCAGCGCCTCCATCACCTGGCGCATGGATTGCTTCGTGCCATCGTAGCTGCGCAGGGCCTTCATGCCCTCGGTAACCGGCGTCGGGACACCCATAGCCCCAGCGATCGTGAGGCTGCTGATGAGGAACAGCTTGCGAACCCGATCGGGATGCTCCAATGCATATTTGGCGGCTACCCAGGCGCCCTGCGAGTTGCCGGCCAGGCAAATCTGGTCGAGACAGAGCGCATCGATGAACGCTTCGAGTTGGTCGGTGCGGCTCTGCGTGCCCTCGTTGACGGGCCAATAGGGATCGGTCTCGCCGAAGCCGCCCACGCCATCGGGTGCGTAGACCTGGAACTTGTCGGCCAGCAGCGGCATGATGCGCGCGAAGCCTGCCTCGCCGGACGAGCCGGGACCGCCGCCGTGGCACAGCACGACTGCCGGACCGTTGCCGCCGGCCTCGGTGTAGTGCGTGCGGATGCGCCCGGCCAGAACAAACCGAGAGCGCAAAGTCATATCAGCCATGTCTCTCCCCTGTGTGCCTATGAAAGGTGAATCGCGAATGTGCCGCCCAATGGTACACCCCAGCCCGTGCGCTGCGGCGCGGTCAGCGAGCGCCCGCTAGTGTCCTCTGGCTCTCCAGCGGCCAGTACCCAACCGCCATGCCGATGAGACCGCGGAACAGCGGCTCGTACTCCAGCCAGGCGGGCCGTTCGCTGCCCAGCGCGCCCAGCAGCACGATCCACTGCCGGAACTCGATGTCACCGTTCTCGATCAGGTCCAGCGACGACAGCTTGGCGACTTCCGAAGAGCGCCCTTCGCGCATGAGGCCCACGAGCCGGCCATCGAAGTCACGGCAAATGGAGCCGAGCGTGTGCGGCCCCTTGTAGTGCGGCCACGGATAGCCGGAGGTGAAGTGCGAAAGCCCGCCGGAGGCGTACAGGACCACGCGTCCGGCTGCGCCGGATTGCTCGACGGCCTGGCGCAGCCGCTGCCCAACCTCGTAGCAGCGAGCCGGGGTTGCCGCCGGGACGTTGATGGCATTGACGAAGACCAAGACCACAGGCACCTGCACGTCCATGTAATTCAGCACCTGGGCATGGGCGTGCGAGCGAAGACGGCCATCCGGAAAGGTGGCCGAGGAGGCCATGTCCACGCCGCTCTCCACGCTGCGCTCGAGGACGTCGCGCGCAAGGTCAGCGGCGCAAACGAACTCGCGCTTCTGGCCGGACTCGTGGTCGACGGTCGTGACCCTTTCGCCGGTGAAGATGGCGAACTGAGGCAGGTTGTCCTGGCGGTAATTCTCATTCTGGTCGTCACCAATGAGGATCAGCGCGTCCGGCTTCAGCTCAGCCAGGCGAGCCTTGAGATCCTGAAGGCCGCGCTCGATGTTGGCGTAGTGCGTCTTGCTGAACTCGGGGCTCTGCTCGGCCACCTCGGGCTGCTCGGCCGGCTCGTAGCCATAGACCTTTTGAAAGCGGCCGCGGGTCATGCGCCGGCGGTCATCCCACGAATCGGGATCCATCAGCGCCAGCGCATGGGAGGAAGCCATGCCGGCGATAATCTGCGCCATCTCTTCTCCTCCCGAATCAGGCGTTGTCGCGGCGGGATCGCACCGGGCGGCCGGCGCGCACGTCGGCAACGAAGGCCTCGGCCGTTTCCAGGATGGGTTTCACCAGGGGGCCGTAGATGGCCTTCGGAGTCTCCAGCTCGTCGACGGTGAGGCCGAACACGCCATGCATGACGCACACCTGTCCGTCACAATCGTCGCCCGCGCCGCCACCAGCCAGCGTGGGGATGCGCAGCTCCTTGGTCAGCGCGGTCGCCAACGGTGGGGGCACGCGAGTGAAGACCACCGAAAAGGCTCCGGCGTCCTGCAGCGCCAGCGCATCGCGGCGGATCTGGTCTTCGATGGGCTTCACGTCCTGGTTCAGATAGCCGCCGGAGCCGATGGCCATCATGGGTGTAATGCCCATGTGCGCCATGACGGGGATCCCGGCCTTGACCAGCGCCCGAACCGCCGGCGCGAAATCCTCGCCGCCCTCCAGCTTGACCGCGTCGGCGTTGGCCTCCTTCATCATGCGGCCGGCGCTGCGCAAGGCATCCTCGACGCTCACCTGGTATGACATGAATGGCAGATCGCCAACCACCATCGCGTTCTTGGCGCCGCGGCTGACCGATCTCGTCAGCAGGATCATCTCGTCCAGGGTGACCGGATTGAAGCTCTCGTAGCCAAGCGCGTAGCGACCGCCGCTGTCGCCCACCAGGATCATTTCGACGCCGGCCCGATCGACGATGCGCGCCATCTCGAAGTCATAGGCCGTCATAACCACGATCTTGTGCCCTTCGCTCTTCATGCGGTTGAGCTGCGGGATTGTCACTGTTGCCAAGTCGTTACTTCCTTTTCTCTTGCCTAACTCGCGCGCGAAGCTTACGCCACCGGCGCGGCGGCCGGCTGAGCCGCCGCCTGCTCCATTTGCGCCTGCACCTGCCGGCGGAACTGCCGCCAGTCGGTGCCCTCGGGAACCGTCTCCACCCACACGACCATGTCCGGGAAGCTGTTGCCGGCGGGATCGCGGGTCACGTGCTGAGGATCCTTGCCCTGGCGCACGTCCTCGACGGCTTTCAGCAGCTGCTTGCGCGCGGCGACGATGATCTTGTCGCTGTAGCCCAGGTGCTCCTGAGTGCGGTCGTAGATCGGGCCCATACCCTCAATGGCCCAGGTATCCTGCGCCGCGAAGCCTTGGATGCCGCTGTAGCTGTGGGTCTTCATGGCGGCGCGGTCCTGCATGTAGCGGTTCGATTTGTTCTGCACCAGACGGTAATCGGGATTCAGGCCAAGGCCCAGCCGCCGGCGAGCCAGGTCGCGGTCGATGGGCTCGTAGCGGTTGAAGATGAAGGTGTACTTGAAGTGGCTCACGTTGTCGATAGGGACGTGCCAGTTGCCGGAGTAGCCGCGCTTGCCGCCCATGGGCCCGGGGAAAACGGTCAGGCTGGGCATGACGAAGTTGTAGGTGCGCAGGTTGTCCTGGCCTGGTGAAGCAGGCGTGGTGTCGCACAGCTCCAGGCCGAAGCGGGTCACCTCGCAATCCAGCCTTTGCAGGCCGGGAACCGGACCACGGCCGCCGCGAAAGCCCTGGTAGCCGTCCACCCCGGTGTGCTCGAGATTGGTGTTGGGATGGTGCAGCAAATTGTTGTGCACCGGGTCGATATTGCCCTCGCTGCCCTGCAGGTAGTTGCAGTCCTGGTAGTTCTTGGAGACGAACCGCTGCTCCTCAGGCACGGTGAGGAACTCGTAGCGCGGCAGCAGCGGAGGCTCGCCGGGGCCGAGATAGGCGAAGATCACGCCACCAAGCTCCTGGCACGGATAGGACAGCTGCCGAACCTTGCGGCAGAAGTCGCTGCCCTCAGGCTCCCCGGGTTGATCGCGGCACTGCCCACTGACGTCGAACAGCCAGCCGTGATAGACACAGCGCAGGCCGCCGTCCTCCACCCGGCCGTAGCTCAGGTCCGCGCCGCGGTGCGGACAATGCAGGCCAAGCAGCCCTGGCCGGCCGTCATCATCGCGAAACAGCACCAGGTCTTCGCCGACCAGCCGAATCTGAAGCGGGGCGTCGGCCCCCGCGGGGAGCTCTTCCGAAAGCGCGGCCGGCAGCCAGTAACGGCGCATCATCTCGCCGCCCGGCGTGCCTCGATCGGTGCGCGTCAGGAGATCGTTTTCTTCTCGGGTCAGCATGTTCGTCCTCTCGATCGAGGTTTCCCGGCGGGCGCTGTCCGCAGACTGCCAGGCAGCCGTGGAACGTGCCCGTGGCGCGAGTATGATACACCGCATGTTCGACCAGAAGAACACCCCGCCACGCATTCAAGAGCTCGGAAGGGAGCTGTCCGCGGTGGGCAGGAGCGCCGTTATCGGCAGCGCAATCGCGCTGGGGCTGGCGCTCGCGGCCTGCGGCTCGGCCGCCGGCACGCCGTCGAGCCCAGCCAGCGCCAGGAGTCAGAGCACCGAGCAGACTGCGCAGAAGCCCGTCGCGGTTGCGAGCGGAGAGGCAGCCGCGACCTGGGACCAGGTGCTCGCGGCCGCCAAGAAAGAGGGCACCTTGACGCTGGGCGGCCCGCCGCAGGACGCAGAGCGCAGCGTCATCATGAAATTCCGCCAGGCCTACCCGGACATCAAGCTCGAATACACCGGCACGACGTCCGATCAGCTCATGCCGCGGCTGGAAGCCGAACGAGCCGCCGGGACGTACGCCTGGGACGCCTTCGTGGGCGGCGTGAGCACGCAGTACCCCTACATTCCCAAAGGCTTCTTCCAGCCCTTCAAGGAACAGGTCCTGCTGCCGGACAACCTGAACGACGCCAACTGGCTGGCCGGGTTCGATGGCGGATTCGCCGACAAGGGCAAGAAGTACGTCTACACCATCACCTCCTACGTCACAAGTCTGATCAAGGTCAACCGCACCGCGGTGCCGGAAAGCCAGCTCAACACCGCGCAGGAGCTGCTGGATCCCAAATGGAAGGGCAAGATCGTCATCTATGACCCGCGAGCCGGCGGGGCGGGTACCCTGGCCATGTCCGCTCTGCGGCGCGAGCTGGGTGAGGATGCGCTGCCCAAGCTGCTGGTGGATCAGCAGCCGGTGCTCAGCACCGACAAGCGTCAATTCACCGAATGGGTGGTGCGCGCCCGCTATCCCATCGGCATCGGCGTGGTCGATCCGTACCTGGCCCCGTTCCTCGACGAAGGCCTGGGCAAGGACGTGAAGACCCTGCCGACCAGGATCCAGGTGCTCACGCCGGGCTCCGGCGGCGTGGTGGTCATCGACCACGCCCCACACCCGAACGCGGCCAAGGTGTTCGTCAACTGGCTGCTGTCCAAGGACGTGCAGGCCGACTGGGCCAAGACGGCCGACACCAACAGCCGGCGGCTGGACGTGCCGGCCGGCAGCCCGGAGACGAAGCCCAACCCCGCCCGCCTGAAGGACTACATCGACTTCAACTCCGAGACCGGCAACCCGTTCATGCGCGAGACCCAGTCGCTGTCACAGAAGCTGGTGCAGTAGCGGCACCAGCGCTTTAGGGACTGGCATAATGAGGCGCGCGCCCGGCCGGTGGCGTTCATCGCGGGGCGCCAACGACTGACAGCACGGGAGCAGCAGCCATGTTGTGGACTGATTTGCGCGAGTTCCTCGACCGGCTCGACGCGCGGGGAGAGCTGCGTAAGGTCGCCGGGGCCACCTGGCAAGAGGACATCGGCGCGCTTACCGAACTGATGACCGAACGGCGCGGGCCGGCCCTGCTGTTCGACGACGTGCCCGGCTATGCCAGCGGCTACCGAGTGGCCTCGAACCTCTACACCAGCGCGCGGCGCACGGCCATCGCGCTCGGGCTGGAGGGCGAGCCTCGGGACATGGCCCAGGAGTGGCGGCGGCGAATGCGCGACATGAAACCGGTGCCCTGGCAGGAGATGGCTTGCGGGGCCGTTCTCGAGAACGTGCAGACCGGAAATGACGTGGACGTCGCGAAATTCCCGGTGCCGAAGTGGCACGAGAACGACGGCGGCCGGTACATAGGCACGGGGGTGTGCGTGATCAATCGTGACCCGGACACCGGCTTCGTGAACGCCGGGGCATACCGAGTGTCGATCGCCGATGCGCACACCTGCGCCGCGTTCATCGAGCACGGGAAACATGGCTACCGCATCGCGCAGAAGCACTGGCAAGCAGGCCGGAAGTGCCCGATCGTGATCTCCGTGGGGCAGGAACCGGTGCTCACCGCGCTGGCCGGGTCGAGCATCTACCACGCGCCCGAGGGCGTATCCGAGCTCGAAGTAGCCGGCTACATCCACGGCAGCCCATACCCGGTCGTGTGCGGGCAGGTCACGGGCCTGCCGATCCCGGCGAACGGCGAGATCGCGCTGGAGGGCTTTCTCGTCTCACCGGCGGAGCGACTCATCCCGGAAGGGCCATTCGGCGAGTGGACCGGCTACTACGCGCATGGACGCCGGCCGGAGCTGGTTGTCGAGATAGCCGCGGTCTACCACCGCGACAATCCGATCATCTTCGGCCAGCCACCCACTCGGCCCGTCGGCGGCTACTACAACCCCAACCTGGGCAACGATGACATCGAGTGGCAGGAGCGGCTGGAGAGATCAGGCGTCGGCGGCATCCAGCGCATCTACTTCCTGGCCCGGCCGAACATGCGGGTCGTGGCTCTGAGGCAGCAGCACGAAGGCCACGTCGCAGAGGTGATTCAGGCGCTGTCGCCGGGCGGCTCGCAGTACAGCGGCCACCACATCTGGGTACTGGTGGACGACGACGTCGACGTCGAAAACGTTCACGAGGTCATGTGGGCCATCGCCAGCCGCTGCGCGCCCGAGCATGGCGTGGCGGTCATCCCGGGCAACGCGGTGTGGCAGCTCGACCCGCGCATCCCGCCCGAGGACCGCTCCCTGCCGGGCACGGAGGGCCGTCAGAGCTACACCGCGCACAACCTGGTGATCAACGCCTGCCGGCCGTACCGCTGGCTGAGCGATTTTCCGCCGGTAGCGGTGAACAGCCCGGCGCTGCGGGAGGCCACGCTGCGCAAGTGGCCACACCTTTTCAACCAGAAGGGCGCATGAGGAATCGGGATTAGTACCGATGCCCCGGCGGGGCACCATCAGGGATGAAAATAGGTGGGCGGGTGAGGGCGAAGCAGGTCGGAAGCCAATGGCGTGTGCGAACCCGAGGAT
>JAJPGV010000061.1 GCA_021325635.1 Chloroflexota bacterium | reverse complement strand
CTCCGGCGTTTCAGTCCCCTCATCGCGGGGACGGTGAGTGCGGGCCGGCCATGATGAGCTTGTACTGCAGGTCGGCCGGAAAGTGTTTCAGTCCCCTCATCGCGGGGACGGTGAGTGCGGGGACTACTTGACGGCGCTAGGCGCGCAGCGCGACGTGGTGGTTTCAGTCCCCTCATCGCGGGGACGGTGAGTGCGGGTGCTCACGCCGGGGTTGCGGCGCGCGCGGCGGCGAGGCGTTTCAGTCCCCTCATCGCGGGGACGGTGAGTGCGGGGGTGAGCATTGAGCAGGAGCGGCCGCCGGCGGAAAGTTTCAGTCCCCTCATCGCGGGGACGGTGAGTGCGGGTATGGGTGGGCCGCTTGAATCTCCGCACCAACCAGCTTGAAGTTTCAGTCCCCTCATCGCGGGGACGGTGAGTGCGGGCCGGCTCGGTCAACACGCTCTCGACGGAGCAGTACGTGGCCGGTTTCAGTCCCCTCATCGCGGGGACGGTGAGTGCGGGAAAGTAGGCCGGCGCGTTCAGCTTGTTGATCGGTACCAGGCGTTTCAGTCCCCTCATCGCGGGGACGGTGAGTGCGGGAGAACCCCCAGCACCAAGACCGGGACACGTCGTCATTCCTGTTTCAGTCCCCTCATCGCGGGGACGGTGAGTGCGGGGCGGAGGCGGCATTGGACGCTGCTGGCGCGCTGCCGCCTGGTTTCAGTCCCCTCATCGCGGGGACGGTGAGTGCGGGCCGCCAGTTCGCTGCGCGTGAGGCGGGCAAGTTCCAGAGGTTTCAGTCCCCTCATCGCGGGGACGGTGAGTGCGGGGTGGTGGGCGAGACGGGGACCGGGAAGACCACATTGGTATCGGTTTCAGTCCCCTCATCGCGGGGACGGTGAGTGCGGGGGGACGCCGCCAGGGCCGCCGCCTGGGACGCCGCCGGTTTCAGTCCCCTCATCGCGGGGACGGTGAGTGCGGGCGTTTGCGGATTGTGTTGTTAACGTGCTTTGGCTGTCGCCAAGGGCCCATGGCGGGCGCTTGATACGAGCCTAGCGCTGTCGGCGCTCGCTGTCTATCCCTGCCACATCCGGGTCGGGTCGCAAAAGGGGTGGCTGCGCAGTGGCTGCCGGGATTTGCGCTTGCCCTCGTGCTTGCGCCCCAGCGGCGCTTCACGCTCAGCCGGCCAGGCTACGACGCGCGATTGGCGCTGTCCCAGTGCTCCTCGGACTCCGCGAACTGGGGCTCGGCGTCGAGGTTTGCGGAGGCGGGCCTTCGCGGCCCTGCCGCGGGCTCGCTTCCTGCCACTCGCCCGGCATCGCCAGGGCCCGCCGTCCCAGCGGCGCGAACGGTTGCGGCGCGGCTGGTCCGGCTGGATATCCGCCGCTGCGCCTCCGCGCCGCAGAAGCCCAGGTGCCGGCAGCGCTCGTAACACTGGTCCGGCAAGCCTGGGTCGAGCTCTTCCTCCACCAGCCGCTGCTTCCGGTCCCGCTCTTCGATGAACCGCGTGCGCAGCTCGTCGTCGATGAAGTGAAAGTCGCGCTCGACGATCAGCGTGCCGCCACCAAAGCGCACGTACACGATGCAGCCCAGGTCCACCGGCGTCTCGTGCGCGCTCTCCAGCGCCAGCGCATAGCCTGTCGTGGTCAGCCGGTGGAACGGCTGCCGCAGACCAAACTTCAAGTCCATCACGATCGGCCCGTGGATGAACAGCGCGTCCACGGCCAGGTGGGGCGACAGGCCCAGGAACTGTCCGTCCACCCGCTGCTCTACCACCACCGGCAGCACCTGGCCGGCCAGCGCGTCGCGACCAATATCCGGCTGGCGAGCCAGCGTCCCCTGGGTCGCCGCCAGCAACCGGTACGTTTCGAAGCGCCGCATCGTCTGCATCTTGGCCGCCACCTCTGCGCTCAGCGTCTGCGCCGGCTCAGGCAGCACGATGGGGTCGTCGAGCAGCTTTGGCAGCGCCTCCATGATCGCTGCCGTCGGGGTGCAATACATCAGCTGCTTGGCCGCGGTAACCCAGGCCGCCGCAAACGCATGCAGCAGCGTCCCCTCCTCCATGTCGGCTGTCGGAAAGCCGCGCTGGCCGAGCACCCGCTGCACGAACACGTCTCGGCCGGACGAGCAGTACCGGTTCGCCACTTCGGAGACTCCCAACGGCGCCTGATACGTTGGCCGGGCCGGCGCGTCGATCTCGGCCCAATGCCACCCGCGCAGGGTCGGATGCACCTGAATGGTGCGCGCTTCGGGCAGCAGCTTGCGCTGCAGCAGCCGCCGTTCGTCTTCCGTGAGGAAGTACATGAGCCGCGGCCTACCAGCGATCGTTGCAGAAGCGCAGGTATTCGCACGGCCGGCAGCGCCCCAGGCGCCGCGTGCCCTCGGGCCACGATCCGGTTAACGCCAGCGTCTGCATCTCACGCAACGTCCGGGTCACGAACCGCCGCATACCTTCCGTCACCACCACCTCATCAGCCCGCCCATCCAGTAGATAAAAAAGGAAGCCTCTTCGAACCGGCTTCAACCCCAGCTCGTCGAGCAGCAGCGCATACAGTGTGAGCTGATAGCGATGATTGGTCTGGCGCTCCGCGCGGGCATTCTTGAACTCCACCGGGATGACCTCGTGCTGCCGCTCGATCAGCATGTCCAGCTGCCCGCGAACGCGAAGCCGAGCTGAGGCCAGGGGCACCTGGAAGCGGCGCGCTCCATCCGTTAGGCCATAGGCTTTCAGGGACCGCCGGCGCTCCAGCTCGCCCGCCCGCTGATGCATCAGCACCCCCTCGTTCATCTTGTAGGACAGCCGGTGATGCAGCGGCTGTCCCAGGCGAAAGTGCAGCACCCGCGCGCAGTACAGGTACTGCCGCACGTCCGTCACGTTGAACCACAGCTCGCTCGACAGCGGACGCTCGGCCGCAAGAGCACTCGTCGTCGCCATGCCTTCCCCCCTATGGCCTCGCCAGACCCAGAGCCGGCTGCGGCTGCGCTTCCCGGTCCGCCACGTGGATGATCCTGCGCAGCCGCAGCTCGCGCTCCCCGATAGGGAACAGCTGGATGTTGCACGGGAAGCGGCCCACGCGCCGGCGCAGCTTGAGCATCATCTCCTCCTGATAGTTGGCGCTAAGCTCGCCAAAGAAAGCGCTGTACTGAATGCGGACCAAGCCGTAGTCGAGGCACACCGCGGCCACCCGCGTGCGGAGCCGATCGTCCGGCACGTCGTACACCAGCAGCAGCTTCATCGAGATTCGCGCTACCAGCGCGCCACGAACGCCCGATAGGGCTGGTCGCCGCGCACGAAAGCCGCCACCGCCCGGGCCTGCATCTGCACGATCGTGCTCAGCTGAAAGCGCTTGCCCTGAAACGTCTCGGCGGTATGCAGACGCTCCAGGATGCGGCCGGCCAGCGCCTTCCGGGCATCGGCCGTCAGCCGTCCGTCTTCGACCTCAAACCCCAGCCCCAGGTTGATGGCCGAGATCACCGCCCGGTCCACCACTGTGGACCGGAACTCCTCCATCAGGTCCAGCACCATGCTCGGCTTGCCCGGCCGGTCGGCGTGGACGAAGCCGGCGAAGGGATCGAGCCCCGCGAGCATGATCGCCTGCTGCACCTGGGACTGCAGGATGCCGTAGCCATAATTCAGCAGGCTGTTCACCAGGTCGGTCGCCCCACGGTGCTCGCGCGCCTCCCAGTCCACGTCGGATCGCAGCAGCAGCCGTAAGGCCGCCCAGTACCGCCGCCCTGCTTCCGCCTCCCGCACCATCAACGGCTGCCGCGCCTCGTCGATGGTTGCGCCGGGCGCCTCTTCCAGCCACTCGGCAATCTGCGCGATCTCGTAGCTCGCATCACGCACCGCGTCGTATACCTCGCGGCTGCGGTCCTTGCGGTACTTGGCCATGTATTTGAGCAGGTTGGCCTGGTTGAGGAGCTTGCCGCGCAGCATCTCCGCGCCCAGCTCCCGGCCGCGGTGGTCGCCGTAGGCCAGCAGCTGGTCGCGGCGCGTCTTCACGGTGCCAAGGAGGCCAGGCGCAACCAAACGGCCGTAGGGCTCCCCCCAGCTGGTGAGGAACGTGAGATCGATGCCCCGCTCGCAGCATTCGCGAACGATCTCGGCAGACAGACTGGCCCCGCTCACCAGGATCATCACGTGCTCCAGGTGCAGCAGTGGATACTCCACATCCGCCTCACCCCGAATCGACACGACCAGCCGCTCTGCGTGGCGATGGATGAACGCGCCGCGTTGCGTGACCAGCAGCACACGGGTGGTCTCCGGTAGGGTCTCGACGGGATCGAGCACAGCCACTGCGCAGCTCATTGTGCTCGCTCATCGCGACAACCGCTGACGCGTTGGCCGGAACGCACTTGCAAGCGGGCGCCGGCCGGGTGCATGCTTGCCGGTATGGATGGAAGCGGGCAGCTCCCCAAGTCCCTGCGCCTGGCCCAGCTCCAACGGCTGCTGCGCGACGCCGGCCAGCCGCTCACCGTCCGCCAGATGGCGGAGCGCTGCGAGGCTAACGTCCGCACCATTCAGCGCGACCTGCTCGAGCTGGAGATTATGGGCGTGCAGCTGGAGCGCGCCGGCCGAGGCTACCGCCTGCGTGGCGGCTACTTCCTGCCACCCCTGAACCTCACCACGGCCGAAGCCGCGTCCCTGTATCTTGCCGGCTGCCTGATCGTGCGTGCGTCGGACGAGCACAATCCGGTGATCGTCGAGATGCTGCGCAAGGTGGGCGACCTGCTGCCTCAGGAGCTCGGCCACCGCCTGGAGGATCGGCTCTCGCAGCTCGTGGGGCAGCCGCGCAACGAAGGCTTCAGCAGGGCATTCGAGCAGTGCGCCCGCGCCTGGGCGTCCGGTCACCGCGTGCGCATCCGCTACCGATCCGCCGCCGGACGGCAGGCGCACGACTACATCGTCGATCCCTACCTGCTCGAAGCCTCGGCCCTGAGCTTCGCCTTCTACCTGATTGGCTATGCCGACTGGTTCGGCGCGGTGCGCACCTTCAAGCTGGAGCGCATCGAGCATGCGGAGCTGCTGGACGAGCGCTTCGAACCGCCGCCCGATGGGCAGCTGCGCGAGCTGCTGCGCGGCGCCTGGGGCATCATCGGCGGCGACCGCCTCACGGTGCGCCTGCGCTTTACCCCGGGAGTCGTCCGGCGCGTGCGCGAGACCTTCTGGCACCCCACCCAGCAGCTGACCTCATGCCCCGATGGGTCCCTGCTGCTGGAGGTCACGGTGGGCAGCGAGCTGGAGCTACGCCCCTGGGTCCTTGGCTGGGGCAGCAACGTGGAGGTGATGGCGCCCGAAGCCTTCCGCGAGCGCATCCGCGCCGAAGCCGCCGCTATGGCTCGGGTGTATGAGGGCGGCGATTAGCGGGCCGGCGCCGCGTTTTACCGCCGCGCAAGTGCTCCGGGCGTTGCGTCGAGACGGCTGGCAAGAGCATCGCCAGAGCGGATCGCACCTGGTCCTTCTTCACCCGGTCAAGCGCGGGCAGGTGATCGTCCCGGTCCATGCCGGCAAGATCGTCAAAGCCGGCACTTTGCACTCGATCCTGAAGACGGCGGAGCTGAATGCCGAGCAGCTTCGGGAGCTCGCGTGACGCTAGGCTTACGGAAGAGGTTAGGCATGAAGCGCTACACCGTGGTCCTGACGCCAGACGCCGAAGATGGCGGGTACGTGGTCACCGTTCCGGCGCTGCCTGGCTGCGTCACGCAAGGCGATACGCTGGACGAGGCCATGGCCATGGCCAAGGACGCGATAGAGCTGTGGATCGCAACGCTGGCCGACCGCGGCGAGCCCATCCCCGAAGAGGAACGGGCCCCCGTCGTCACCGCCATCGAGGTCGCTCGCCCTTAGGCCCGAGCTCGGGCGCTGGGTGAAGGAACCCTGCTCTCGGTCAAGAGCGAGCCAACGACGACGCGGGGTTAGGCAGACCTGCGCTCTTGAGTGGCCGCCCTCGCGGCCCTCACCTCTAGCTCCTCGCCCTCCGCCACAATTGCGTCCACCTCGCCGGGCACTTCCCGCTGCAGCCTCAAATGCTGTGCGCTTCCTGGCCCATGAACGGCCAGCCCCTTGGCTACATCTCTCAGAGCTTGGAGCTCTGTCTCGTACACGCCGAGCAACCGTTCGGTAGCGCCGCTGAAAAGCAGGTACTTGTTAGCCAAGGTTCTGGTACACAGTCTAGCGCATGTGACGTGGTGAAAACACGCGCTTGACGAGCCTGCACAAGGAGATCGGCGAGGCCCAGACATCACAGTGACCAGCAAGGCCCAGGGTCGCATGAATGGCGATGTCCGTGGCCGCTCTGGCAGGGGGAACAATCAAGCGAGCCACAAAGCGGGCATTGCCAGGCGCATGTTGTAGTGCATATCCTGCTGTCGTCCACAACGAAACCGCTTCATGTAACTCTGGCCAATCGAGTTCCTTACCAAAAGGTAACAGGCCAGCAGCGGCATTTGAGTAGAAATGCTCCGGCCTCGGCTCGCTCTCGGGAAGTATTCGGTAGAGGTAGACAGGCCGCCCCTCGCCGGTCATGCGAGGACCGATGAAAGGGGGACGACCCCTTGCGGGAGGCTGTAGGGGCATTGCGCTGCCATCTACCGGTGCGGGGTGGTAGCTAGCCTTCAGGCCGCCCGGCAACGGGCGGGGCCCGGACCTGACTTGGTACATCTCTATTGTTTCGATTATGCTTCCTTAGGTTACTACACTCCTACGCATAGTGATTTCGCCCCATGATTCTTGCCGACCCGGAAATACCCAGCAAACGATAGTAGCGAGCGGCGACGGGACTGAAAGTAGGTGACTACAACTCCAACCTACGCAGCCATTGCCCGGAACAAAGCCGCTGTTGATTAAGCATTTCGACACCACTTGTCGCATTCCAGTTGTAATCTCTTCATCCCAAGCCGATGACGCCATCTAAGTTTCAGACAAAAGTCCACGAGCTTGTCCAAGCGGGACGAAGCGTCATGCTCATCGCTCCCACGGGCCTTGGAAAGACGTTCGCCGTCACGGGAGACCTGTGCCACGGCTTTCGCAAGATCGTGTACGCCGTTCCGCTCAGAGGACTGGGCGCCGGCATTCGTGATGAGATCGCCAGCCTAGAGCGGCAAAGGCCGGTCGTGCCAGTCATCCATCATGGCGACGCGCAGGAAAGCATGCTGTTCAGCGAGGAAGTCATCGTCACTACGTATGACCAAGTGGTTTGTGGCGTACCCGGTCTTCCTCTGAGCCTGCCACTGAAGGCCGGACATGCAGTCGCTGGTGCACTTCTTATGTCTCGTCTCATTCTCGACGAAGCCCACCTAGCGTGGGCCATATCCGACCAAGCCTTATCCATTTTGCTTGCAATCATCGATTTTCGCCAAGGTCTCGGCCTTCAGACCGTCCTAATGACTGCCAGCCTCCCACGCCATGTGGCGGATCTAATCTCGGATCGGCTCAATCTGCAGTTAGTCGCGGTCACTGGAGATGACTTTCCTGATGACGAGGCACTAACTCTTCGGGAATCCAACCGGCATGTGACAATCAGGACGCTTGAGATAAAGACCAAGACTTTAGCTGGGGCTAAGCGGTTGGAGTGGTCCCCTGTGGACCAAGTGCTCCTCGGCGGTGCGCCCAAGCGCATCTACTTTGCCAACACAGTTGGACACCTCCAATCCACTTACCTGAGGCTCATACAAGCTGGCCTCGATCCGCAGAAGATAACCGTGCTGCACAACCGTATGCCACGCGCATGGCGGGAAAAAGCCGAGAAGCAGGTCCGTGCGCGTTTTGGCAAGGACGCCCCCGACACGGGAGACTGGCTACTCCTAACGAACCAGGTGGCCGAGGCTGGACTAGACATCTCAGCACCACTCGTAATATCCGATCCCGCACCTGTGGACACGCTCGTGCAGCGCTCCGGCCGCTGCGCCAGGTGGTTTCGGAATGGGACGACTGTGGGGGAATTCGTCGTAATTCGCGCGCCAAAGCAAGAGATCGATGACGCGCGGAGCGGCTTGGCCTTGCCCTACCGCCCAGAACTCGTCGAGGCGTCCCTAGCGACGATCCCCGCTGGCCCCCTCTCCCTGGAGGCGGAGCGAGGTTGGATCGACGCAGCTTGGAGTGGTGACCTCAAAAAACCAGAGCAAAGCTCACTCCGAGTGGCGAATAAAGCCATAGAGGGCATGCCTTTTGCCCTTAACTTGTTCGACCGCGCCGCTCAGGACCGCAGGCCTGGTGAAATCGCTTCTGTCTTCCGGGAGATCCTATCTGTCGAGGTGGCGGTGGATGACGCGCCGATCGAGCAGCTTCAAGCACGGGTTGCGGCGGGCGAGCGGCCGCAGACTTCGAGCATCTCGCTTGGTCGAGCTCGGATTCTGCTGCGGGAGACCAGGGGAGACGCCAAGGTGATCCGCTACGAAGACGGTGACATTGAGGTTAGGACAGCTAGTCACGTCCAGTTGAGTGACGTCCTGATAGTTCCCTCGGCAGTTGCATTCCTAACCTGGCCCATTGGGTTGGTTTATGGGCATGGAACCACGGAAGCAGCAGACACTTCCGAATGGGATAAAGAGCCGTCGAGCAGTACTTTCCTTCCCCAGGAGGGTGGTCGACGGCAGGGATTGTTCGAACATTCCTCTGCGGTCATGGAAGGAACTCATAGGAGGTTTGCTGAACCTAGCGCCTATCGTGAAACTCTTGTCAAGATGCTCGGTTCATTGGAACCAGACAAGAACAGTGAACGCTTGGCCGATCTTGTGGCTCAGCTTGCAGTGGTTGCTGCCGGCTTCCACGACCTGGGCAAAGCCGACGTGGAATGGCAACGCAGAGCTCGCCAGATCGATCCCAATTCGTCGGCAGGTCTCATAGCACGTACCGCCCAATCTGGTGAGCGGATTGGAGTTCCCCATACCCCGCCCGCGTATCGCGCTTGCATCCGAGCGTTTGAGCTGTTGTTGGGCCCATTGGGCCCTGCCGAGCATCTCGCGAAAGCTATCGCTCTTGCCGCAGCCCGACATCATTCGAGTCTTCTTAACCCGGCAACCGTCGAATATCCGCATCACCGTTATTTCACGCCACACGACTCGGCACTGGATTTCATCGTGGCTATTCTGGGCTCGGTCAACGCGCCACAGTCAGTTCTGCACCAAGCCAGCCATATCCTCGAAGCGGCTTGCCAATTGCCAACCGAGGATATGGTGCCCTTACTCCTACCTAACGACGATCTCTTTCCGCTATACGCCCTTGTGGGCCGAGCCATCCTGATGTCCGATCGAGAGGATGCGGCTGGCCACCCTCTTGAAGAGTCAGAACGAGCATTGCCGTGAGCGCGTTCGAATGGCCCGCTGCGACTGAAATGCTCCAAAACTTTGGGGGCGAGCGCATCACGCTGAAGCTTCCAAAGACCGGGCTCCCGTTCTTCGACGCCCTGCGCCTCTACGGGACTATCGATCTTTATGTAGGCCTACGAGAAGACACGCACATCCATGACTGCGGGGACGCGTGGCAGATCCAAGGGCTGAGTAGAAGGAACCGGATTTCCCAAAAGCCCGAGACTGCGTTCAAGCACGTTTGGCACAAAAAGAGGCCTGACCCAACATCCTACTGCGCCCACCTTCGCTCGTCACTCACGAACGGTACAGCCTTGGACAGCCTCCAACGCGCACCAGCCAAAGGACCTTTCTCAGGTCTTGATTCTGCTCTGCAATCAGGCATTCGAGGCACAGCCGCTGCTAGGTATGAAACTCTCCAGAGCAGCCAGACTTCAGCCACCCAATGCATCGCTGACATCTCGCTCTCGGACGGCCTTCTCGCGTTCGCTGGCAAGAAGCGCGTGGAGGGGCTAGGCAGCATTACATATCTTCCGCTGTTCGAAGGCCAGGTCGATCTGTCCAAGGTGGTAAGTCCCTTACGAGCGTGGATCGGTCTTCCTAACGTCCTCTGTTCCCAGATGTTAGCCCTTCTGGCATTGAAAACTTCGCTGCTTGCCGAAGGATACGCCCAAAACCTTACTGGCGTCGCCTTTAACACAGCGTTTGGCGGTCAGCGCAGTGATAACTATTCCGGGCTGATCACAATTTCTTCCACCGCCATCGGAAGAATGTCTGCGCGAGTGCCGCATTCGGCAACGGGCACCCATGGGCTAGCTCTTGTCTCACACACCTATGCTGTCTTCCGAGGCCTAGTTTCAAGAGCTTGGGAAAAAGCGGGAAGAGATTATCGAACCACCCAGTTTACCGAGCACGCGCTGGCCATGGCGTATTGGTTGATGCAACCGGTTGCCAAGCATTTGACGAGCATGATCACATCGCAGGAACGCTTGTGCCATCAGGGGGCGCAGCATCTGTTTACAACAGCGGACCACGTCAGGAAGGTGTTTGAGATGAGCTATGGGCAATGGAACGGCAACGATGAATCCATCCAACGGTTCGCGAAAGCCGTGGCCTCCGGAATATATTTCGCTCGAATGGTCAACCAACCGAAACCAAGCGATCGGCGCAAGGCGTGGTACGAAGAAATCGCCATGCTCCGCTCGGCGCCGACATCGAGGGCATTCATTGAGCGCGCATTGATCCTAATCGAGCAGGGCCATCGCGAGCAAGGCCAGGTGGGCACAGCCCATCGAGATGAAACATTCGACCCAAAGCTGCTTTTCGAGAGCATGGGAAATGACCAGACCAGCTTCGAGACGTTCCGAGATCTATTCCGAATGTACTTGGTCCAACAGAGCAGCTATCAGGCGCGCGAAGAGTCGTCCACTGGTTCCGCGCCTGACGACCCAAGCGGCATCTCAGAAACTAACGGTTCCGAGGAGGACAGCGAATGAACCTGTGGAGCATTACCTTCGCGTTTCGACTTGGTCTCGCCTTTCATGCCCTCAACAACGAGGGGACCGACGGCAGTAACCTGATGCAGCCAAGGCGTATCGACGTGGGGGCTATCACCTATGACGGGGTCAGCGGCGAAATCATCCGCCATCAGATCCTAGAGAACTTTGTGCAAGCCTGTCGCAGAGATCGAATCAGCAGCCTCCCATTGAGCGAAGGCCTGCATCCCGACCGGGGTCCCATAGGCATACGCGCCGCAGCTCGCATGCTAGGAAAACACGAGCTCACCAATGAGAACCTTTTCCCCAGCGTTCGCAGGGCGATAGAGCTTTGCGCCGTGCTGGACGTGGGTGGCTACTTGGCCGCTTGGAAGGAGCAGGATGCGGGACCAGGCAAGAAGTACGTGGCGGAACAGGCGTACCTAGACCGAGAATGTGCAAGCTATAAGGACGCCGATACCGTGAAGCGCGATTCCTGTTTCGACGTGGGCTGGTTGATAAGCGAAGAGCCACAGGCCCTGACCGTGACGCAGCACTCAGCATATCGGAACACATTCGCAATGAATAGCCGATACGCTCAAACTATGCGGTCGAACGTATATGGAGGAGTGATTCGGGCCGATCTTCATCGGATCGGCACCGATGATTACTGGTACTTGCAAGAACACCAGGATCGATTAGCAATCACTCCAGACGAGCAGATAAGGAGGCAGATCGCCCTAGTTGGTTCAATAATCAACTTCATTGCTGCGCCAACCGGAGCGAAAGTTGCAGGCTGGGCGCCGCATGTGTTCCTGACCGAAGGCGTCATTCTGCTCATGTCTAGCCGGACAGCGCCATTTATTTCGCCAATCACAGTGAATCTCGGTGGCCAATCTGATAAGACCATCCAACAGAACTCCGGTTACATTGACGCCACTCTCAAACTCGCTAATCAGCAAGATGCATGGGCGTGGAGTTTTACGGACACGAGCACCCTGTTAGTGAACGGTGACGCAGCAATCAAGCAGCTTATTGACGGTAGCGCCAAGTAGCCGGTCGCGGGGGCATAGTGCAAAGCCCAATAAGCCCAGCCCTAAGGTGGGTCAGGGCCAAGTACGAGTTTCATTCCTTCGCCTATCGCGATCCGCGGACGGCGTTTTCCTCCGCCCCAGGTCTGCCAGTCGTGTCTCCAACGACTGTCCTCCTTGGAATCGTCTCGACGCTGTTCGAAATCGGAGAAGCCCAGGGGGCGCAACAGTTCCTGAATGACATGCAAATTGCGCGAGTAGCGATCGATCCACCCAGGGGGGCCGCTTTCTTCCGAGCTTTTCACCAGCTTCGTCGATATGAGACGGACAAATACGACAAGCTGAACCCTAGGCTGGGCTTGACCAATATCAACCAAGGCACCCGGGAGTACGCGTTATTCGACGGGCCCATGACGATATTTGTCGGCATCTCCGACAGACACCTGAACCTTGTGAAGATTGCCCTGACGAATCGGGACCATTTAGGCACGCACGATTCCTTGTGCTCTCTGGTCGGAGAAGTTGAGGAATGCGACGAACCTACTTACGTCGTCTACCAGGCGCCTGAACAATCGTTTCCAGTAGCGGGCACAACCATCGTCTCGTTGTCTCGTTTTAAGGACCAAAATCTGCATCCGGCTTTGAATCACTGGTGGATGTCGGGAAGCGAGGATACAGAGATAGTGCCGTACGTAATCAGGGGCCGCTTTACAGGGACAAGCCGAGGCAAGATCTACCACCGGGATTTGGCCAATCCCCCGCAATAGTCATCTCCCGAGTAGCGTCGAGATCGGTACCAGAATGCCAAACTACGGGTTGCACCTTCCTTGACCCCCCTTACCCTCGCCGCCATACCGCTGCGCGTCAGCGCGCGGGTGACCAATCCCATCCTCCTGAACGAGCACAAGGGCAGCGCTGTCCGCGGCGCGCTGTTCGAGGCGCTGCGCAAGCGCTCGTGCGCGCGGCTGGATCTGGCCAGCTGCCATCCGTGCGAGCTGGTGCCGGTTTGCCCAATCTCGGCGCTGGTGGCGACGGTCGATCCGGAGTGGGAGCGCGGCGCTGATCCACCTCGACCGCTCGTCGTCGACCCGCCCCTGGACCCCGACGTCGAGTATCCTGCCGGCGCTTCCTTCCAGTTCGGCGTCACGGTCTTCGGCTCAGCCGGGAGACTGCTGCCGTACCTGGTGCTTGCGCTGAGTGACGCCGGCCGGGCGGGCATTGGCCGGCGCTACCAGTCGGCCGGCCTCTGGACTCGCGGGCGGTTCGAAGTGGAGCGAGTCGAGCTGGTCAGCCTGTTCTCCGACGAGGTGCAGGTGCTCTACCCGGCCGACGGGCAGGACACCGCGGCGCGGGCCGTATTTCGCTCGCCGCGGACTCCAGTGCTCCCGGCCGACGTCCAGGGGAGTTTGGACCGTTTCCAAACCCATGGCCAGGTTGCCATCGAGCTGCTCACCCCTACCCGCCTCGTGAGGAAAGGCGAGCTCATCCGCTCGTTCGATCTCCTGGCCTTCCTGCAACGGCTGCGCGAGCGGCTCGAATCGCTCGAGCGCCGCTATGGCCAGCCAGCCAGCCGCCCGGAAGCCATGCCGTCCTCGGCGACCTATCCCTTCGACGCGGCCGAGGCCGCCGCCGGGCTCCGGGTGGTGAACGACGACACCCAATGGCGAGAGGTCCGCGCCTACTCGCATCGCCAGCGGCAAGCGCTGCAGCTCAGCGGCTTGACCGGCCGGGTGACGCTCGCGGGTGATTTGGCCCCCATCCTGCCCTACCTTGCGTACGGTCAGCTCACCCACGTGGGCAAGGACGCCACCAAGGGCAACGGCTGGTACCGGCTGCTTCCGAGCCTGCCGGCCTTAGAGCGAGATGACGCCTCGGCGGGCGGCGTGGCTTACGGCTTCGGTGCGGTTCGAGGCTCCCAGCTTGGCGTAGGTCGACGACACGTGGAACTTCACCGTGTGCTCGCTGATGCCCAGCCGCCGCGCGATCATCTTGTTCGATAGACCCTGGCTCAGCAGCTGAAGCACCTCCAGCTCGCGTGGCGTCAGCGGCTCTTCGGGACCGCTGGCAGCGGCCACGCCGGCGCGTGCGGACGCTCCCAGCAGGGAGGCGGCCGTCTCGGCCGGCAGCAGGGCCAGCCCCTGGGCCACGGATTCCACGGCCAGCCGCAGCTGCTCGGGGTCTGCGTCTTCGGGCAGCGCCGCCCAGCCCGATAGCCCCAAACGGCTCAGCACGATCTCCGCTCCGGGGAGATCCGCCAGGAGCACGACGCCTGGACTTCCGGCGCCGCCGATGCCGGCCAGATCTTCCTGCCAGGCCGGCGAAGCCAGCACCAGCACGTCTGCCGCCAGCGGCTCCGCGCCATTCAGCGAGCCCTGGTCTTCAACCTGCTCGAAGCCGGAGCGCTCCAGCATGGCCCGCAGGCCGGCCCGCAACGCGGGCCGCGGCGCGACGACCAGGACCCTGATCACGGCCGATCCGCCAGGTCGGCCGTCTTACGCCGCTTCCTCACCCTGTGCCCTGGCCGGCGTTCGCGACCTGGCCAGCCAGCGCTGCACGACGCTGCTGGGAATGGCTACCGAGAGGTCTCCGCCGACGATCATCGAGTTGATGCCGACTACCTGCCCGGCCGCATTCAGCAGCGGGCCGCCCGAGTTGCCAGGCGCAAGCTGCACGTCGGACCGAATGAAGTCGGCTGGCCGAATCCGGGATTCCCGCTCCGCCGGTCCGCCCGCCGCGCTGAGGATGCCCACCGTTACCGCGCCGCGCTGTCCCCAAGGATGCCCCACGGCCAGCACCAGCTCGCCTGCTCGCAGCGCCGTGGAATCGCCGATCACTGCCGGCCGCAGATCGCCGGCCGGAACGCGCAGGAGCGCAAGGTCCGGCAGCGGCGTTCGCCGAACTACGCGCCCGGCCAGCCTGCGGCCATCGGCCAGCGCTACCTCGACCCAGCGGGCGGAGCCACCTACGACGTGGAAGTTGGTGACGATCGCACCACTGGCGTCCCACACCACGCCCGCGCCCGCCCCTCGACCGTCCACCCGCACTTCGACCACGCTCGGCCACACTCGTTCCAGCATCTCCTGGAGGGCCGCCGACACCCGATCGCTGCCCCAAGCAGGCGGGCCGGCATACGCGCGACCCACGTCAGCTGCGCTCGCCAATGGTGACCTCCAACGTAGCTAGCGTGCCACCGCGGATCACCTCCAGCGGCACGGTCTTGCCCACGCGGCTCCCACTCAGCAGCCGCAGCAGGTCGTCCGTGTCCCCGGCGGGTTGCCCGTCCAGGGCAACAAGCACGTCGCCCAGCATGAGCCCGCCCTTGTGCGCCGGGCTGTTCTCCTCGACGTGCACCACCAGCAGGCCAGGCTCGCGGCCGGCCCCTTGCGCCCCGGGAATGCGCACCGGCTGGCTGCTGATGCCGATGTAGCCGCGCTTGGGCGTCCCGTGCTCGATCAGCGCCTTGGCCGCGCCCCAGGCCAGCCCGTGCGGAATCGCCAGCGCCACGGATCCGAAGCCGGTGGTGGTGATGCCCACGACCGCGCCGCTCGCATCCACCAACGGCCCGCCGGAGAAGCCGGGATACGGCGTCGCATCGGTGCGGATGTACTGCTCCAGCGAGAGCCCGCGGCCCGTCCTCAACGGCCCGCCCACGGCGCTGACGACACCGACGCTGGCCATCGGCCCGTGGGAGGACGGACGCCCCACCGCCAGCACCAGCTGCCCAACCCGAGCCGGCCCGCTCGCCGTCGCGGCCGGCGCCAGGCCCAGGCCCGCCACCTTCAGCACCGCCAGATCGCTCGCGGGATCGCGCCCTACCAGCGCAGCCGCCAGCGACTTCCCCTCGGCCTCCACCGTGAGGTCCTCGTCGCGCTCCAGCACGTGGTTGGCGGTAATCACGCAGCCCTCCGAGTGCACCACGCCGCTCGCCGGCTGTCGGGCGCGCCCGTTCACGGTGACGGTCGCCTTGGCCACCCGCTCCACGGCGTCTGCCATCTGGTTCGAAAGGTCGATCAATACGTTGGTGTTTTCAGCCATCTCGCTCTCCGTGTGGGCGCGTCGCGGTAGACGCTAGTCGCTGGTCGCTAGTCGCTGGTCGCTAGGCGCCCGTGTTTCCTTGCACACCACTCTAGGGAACCTCTCGCGCGGACGCATCAGAAGATTGGCTAGGTTCGCCCCCCATCACTTCGGCCAGGCCTCGACCCTCGACCCTCGACCCTCGACCCTGAACAGCGTCCCCGCCTCGGCACTCGGCACTCATCGCTCGGCACTCCCGCACGCTCGGCACTCCCCGCCGGGGCTGCCGCGCGGCTACGCGGCGCCTGCCGTCCGCACCACGTCCGGCGTCAGCTCTCGCATCGAGGTGTGTCCGCTCAGGCCCATGGCCAGGCGGGTCTCTTCACGGATGATGCGCAGCATGGCAGCGATGCCATCGGCGCCGCCGGCGGCGAGACCCCATGAGGCAGCCTTGCCCATGGCCACGACCGTCGCCCCCAGGGCCAGGCCCTTCACCACGTCCGAGCCTCGCGTGAACCCGCCGTCCACGACGATCGGCACTCGGCCCGCCACCACCTCAGCCACGTCCGGCAGCGCCTCCACGGTCGCGCGAGCGCTGTCCAGCTGGCGGCCGCCGTGGTTGGACACCCAGATGAAGTCGACTCCGTGATCGAGCGCGATGCGCGCGTCGGCCGCGCTGAGGATGCCCTTGAGGCCGAACGGCAGCCGGACATGCTGGCGCAGCCAGTCGACATCGGCCCAGGTGAGCTGCGCCGGATACTCGGGATCGGGCGGTTTGGGCTCTGGAAGCTCCTGGGTCTCCTCGCTGGCCCGCGCACCGTAACGGTTGTCGAGATCCCGATCGCGCCGGCCGTACAGGGGCACGTCCACGGTGAGGCACACCGCCTTGTAGACCGGGCAGCTGTGCACGCGCTCCAGCTTGGCCTGGACCCACTCGCGTGGGCCGTTGTGATACAGCTGGAACAGCAGCGGGCCGGTGGCGGCCTCGGCCACCTGCTCCACCGGCCAGCGACACACCCCGCTGACCGTCGCCATGCAGCCGTCGCGGCCCGCGCCGCGCGCCATCTCCAGCTCTCCCTGCGGCCAGAAGCGGAACAGCCCGCCCATCGGAGCCACAATGGCTGGCATCGGCAGCCTAACGCCCAGGAAATCCACGCTGAGGTCGATGTTGCGAACGTCGACCAGCACCCGCTGCTCGATGGCCAGTCGCGCCAGCGCCGCCCGGTTGCGCCGCAGCGTCGCTTCGGAGCCCGCTCCACCGTTGGCGTAGTCCCAGACGTGCTTGGGCAGCCGGTACTGCGCCATGCGCTCCAGCTCGCCCATCGTGCGAAACTCGCCCACGCGCTACCTTAGCCCCTTGTCCCCTCGCCCCTGGTCAGGCCAGATCCTCCGGCCCCTTGTCCACGTGCGCATCGTAGAACTTGCGGATCTCGGCCGGGTCGAAGGCGTCCAGCTCGTCAATCCAGCCCCAGGCCAGGAGATCGACCTGGTGGTCCATCTGCTGATAGGGCGACAGCACCACCTTCACCTCCTGGTACTTGTCCTGGGGCAGCGTCTTCATTACGTCGCTCAGCTGCTGCCGGAGCGTGGAGCATCCCGCCGGGTCGTCGCACTTGTACAGAATGGCGATGCCGCCGTGCTCCAGGTTGTGGACGAAGCGGCCGTCCTGCAGCTGCGAGGTGTATTCGCCCCAGGATGCCGGCTCGGGATAGTGCGGGCCGGAGGTTGGCGGGAGCGATCGGTACTGCACCGGGCTCCCGTCAGGCACGTGCACTCCCGCGCCCGTCTCGGCGATGTGCCGGCCTACGGGCGGCCTCTGCCGCACAACGTAAAGCGCTATCGCGGCCACCACCAGCACGCCGGCCAGACCGGCGGCCCCGATCCACAGCCAGCGCTGCCGTTGGGCGGACGCTTCGACCTGCCGGCGAGCTTCGGCCTGCCGCTCCCGGCGCTGCTCCAGCCGCTGCTGTCGAACCTCGTTGCGGTCGATCCCGGCCGCGCGCGTGCCGCGGCCTCGGGTGGTCTTGCCGGCCAGTGTCGTCTCCTGATGCTCGCTTTAGCTGTGCCTAGGCTTCGAAGCCTGGTGCCATCGAGTCACGTCTCGGGCCCGCACAGCACTCTTCACTCTTCACCCATCGCCGCGGGCTGCTCCGCCGGCTCGTCGGGCGGGCCCTCCACGTACACCGCCGACCACGGCTGATAGACCGAGGCGAACTCATCCGTGTGCTCATCCTGGCCCTGTGTCACCACCCGCTTGATGAGCACGTTCATACCCTGGTGCGGGAAGTCGGTCTGCTCCACGCTGCCCTTCGGCCGGCGCGGATCGATGATGTGGCGCGCCGGCGGTATGGGTCGCACGCTGGAAATGAACGGTCCCTCCAGCGTTACCGACCGGCCAGGGACCTTCGTTCCATAAAGGTTCACGGTCAGCGTCGCGCTGGCCACGTCGACGTCGGTCTTGATCAGCAGGTAGGCCGGAGTGTCGTTGACGAAGCGGAAATCCAGGTCCGGGCTCCAAACGGTGGCGTCGAAGCCCTCGGGGTAGCCGGCCTGCGTGTAGTAGGGCACAGGGTAGGCGTGGTCGTGCCGCTCCAGGATGGGCAGCCCTGCCCAGAAGGCCGCCCGGAAGGCTGTCGTCGACACCTGGCAGATGCCCCCACCGAGACCGGGAACGGTCCGCCCGGACATGATCACCAGGCCCTCCGCCCAGCCTTCGGCCGGCGAGATGTCGCCCATCACGCGATTGAATGAGAACTCTTCGCCGGGCGCCAGCACGACGCCATCCAGGAGCCCTGCCATCTTCCGGATGTTCACCACCCGGGCATAAGCCGACCCGGCGAAGTTTGATTTACCCTGCGCCACGAGATCCCCGATGCCGAGCGCCGCAACGTTGGCGCTGCTCAGCTTCGGCGGCTGAACTGCCACCGTCAGCGCCGCCTTCCGTTCGGGCTTATCGACGGCCTGGGAGATCGCTTCCAGTGTCGCGTCCACGTCCACCGTTCGCGTGTCGCGGCTCGGCCGCGTCACGATCAGCTGGCCGTCGCCCCAGCTCAGCAGCGCGTCTTGGGCCGTTTGGTCCACAACGCGCGCGACCTCGGCAACGACCGGACGCAGGGCGGCTTTGTCCAATATCAGGCGCACATTGGTCTCCGGCGCCGCCGGCAGCTGCCAGGAGATGGCCCTGCTCAGCGTCTCAGCGGGAATGTCCCAGTGGCTGCCCTCGAATTCGACACGCAGCGGTGGGCCGAACAGCGCCAGCTGCAGGCGCGCTGCCTGGCCGGCCAGCTGCGCCGCGGTACGCGTTTGGGGCATGTCCCTCACCGGCAGCTCGATCGGGCTTGCGTGGCCCGCTTCGACAGCGCGGCCAACGGCTGCACTCAGGGCTGGCCAATCTACGGCCAGCCCCGTCTGCCCCGGCAGGACGTTGACCCGGCCGCCACTCATTTCCAGATCCGCCTGTTGGACTGGCCGGTTCACCTCACGCTCGATGGTGTCGATCCACGCCTCGAGCCGTCCCTCGTCCGGCAGCAGCCGCAGCCGGACGTCGGCCGGCTGCCAGAGCAGCTCCAGCTGCGCCGTCAGCCCGCCGAAGGGTCCTCGCCCGTGGCCGATGCCGAAGGCGCTGTCCACCGCCGCGTCGAGGTCATACGAAAATCCCAGGTCCCCCGCCGTGGTCTCCCAGCTCCGGTCCCCGAACGCCACCGTCACCGGCAGCGTCGCCACGCCCGCGCTGGCCTGTCGAGCCAGCTCGCGCGCCTCGGTAGCCGTCTTGCCTCCGACCGGCTGACCGCCGATTTGGACGTTGGACAGCATGCGCCCGCTGAATGCGGCCTGGAAGGCCACCGTTCCCCCGACTGCCAGCCCCACAGCCACGCCGGCCGCCAGGCCGACCTTCAGCACCCCTCTCATGCGCCAAAGCATACAAGCCGTCCCCGCCTTCACTCGCCCCGGGCTTAACTCGCCCCGGTCTCCACTCTTCACTCTTCACTCTTCACTCTTCACTTCTATAAGATGTCTCCACCACACTCCAGGAGGCAGTCTCATGGCCGACATTCGAGGCGTAGGTATTCCCATCACCTACTCCGACGACAATCCCATCGAGCACTGGATGAATGACTTCCGCAAGCAGCGGGAGCGGCTGAAGCGCAAGCCGAAGGACGATGCCGAGCGCAGGCTCCTAGCGCGCTGGCTCGGCTATCGCGGACGAGATGAGCTGGAGTCCATCGTGGGCTCGGCCACGTACGCCTACACCCACTTCGCGGGTGAGCTCGACTCCGAGTGGCGGCTGCTGCTGGCCGACCACATCCGCACCGAAGCAGGGCATGGCTGGGGCTACATCAAGCAGGGCGACATGCTCGAGCCCTCGACCGACCATGGCCTGCCCGACCCGGAGTTCACGCGCGAGTACGGCGTCTATCCGCGCCAGGACCACTGGCAGATCATGACCCGCGACTTCCTCAGCTACCTGATCTCGGGCAACCTGTGGCCCTATGGCCACTGCACCGCCGCCACCATCCAGAGCATCGTCGTGACCACGCCCAAGCTGCTGGACTTCGAGGAGCGCGTGGTCCACGCCGAAGAGCGCGGCCATCACGACGCTGCCCTGCAGAAGCTGCACGACTACGTCTGGATGCTGATCGAGCGCTACGGCGAGGAGTACGTCAAGCGCCGGGTGGCCGACATCGACGCCGCCGCGCTCAACGCCGGATCGCGGGTGTGCTTCGATCCGCCGCGCCGGGACTTCCTGCGCAAGTACTTCGACGTGCCGGTCGAAAACGCCGGCATGTTCTTCGAATGGCGCCGCTACCTCTATCTGAACGTTCTCGGCTGGGAGCCCGAGCCGGTGCAGATCCGCGACTGGCCGCGGGAGGTGCCTGCGCCCCAGCAGCTCGCCGCTTGAGCTGGAGGGGCGTTTCGATCTAGCATCGAACCCACGCAACACCGGGAAGACCTACGCTGAAGTCCGAAAGGAGACCGTGATGCCGAACCTCGCCGGCGTTGGAACGCCGATTACCTATTCCGACGACAACCCCGTGAGCAACTGGATCGAGGCCCTGCGTAAGGAGAAGGACAAGGCCAAACGCGAGCCCGCCAACGATGAAGAGCGCCGCATCCTGGCCCGCTGGCTCGCCTACCGCGGCCGCGACGAGCTCGAGACGATCGTGGGCGCCGGCTGCTATGCCTACACTCACTTTGCGGGCGAGCTCGACTCCGAATGGCGCCTGCTGCTGGCCGACCACATCCGCACTGAGGCAGGCCACGGGTGGGGCTACATTCAGCAGGGCAACGCCCTCGACCCCTCTCGCGACCATGCCCAGCCCGATCCCGAGTTCGTCGAAGAATACGGCCTGACTCCCAGGACCGAGCACTGGCAGCTTCAGACTCGCGACTTCCTCAGCTACCTCATTGCCGGCAACCTCTGGCCCTACGGCCACGTCACCGCGCTGAGCATCCAGAGCATCAAGATCACCACTCCCAAGGTGCTCGACTTCGAGGAGCGCGTGGTCCACGCCGAAGAGCGCGGCCATCACGACGCTGCCCTGCAGAAGCTGCACGACTACGTCTGGGCGATGATCGACCGCTACGGCGAGCGCTACGTCAAGCAGCGCATCGCCGAGATCGACGCCACGTCCCTCAATTCGCGCTCACGCACCATCTTCGATCCGCCGCGGCGCGAGTTCCTGCGCAAGTACTTCGACGTGCCCTTCGAGAACGCCAGCAAGTTCTTCGAATGGCGCAAGTACCTGTACGAGAACGTCCTCGGCTGGTCGCCCGAGCCGGTGAGCATCAAGAATTGGCCGGCGGAGGTGGCCGTCCCAGCCGCTGCCTGACGGGTCGGACCCACCGTGCCGAAGCCTGGGCCACAACGGGAACCGGCGGGCCGCAAGGGCCCGCGCCACATGCGCGCTAGGCATCCACGTGTAGCGCGGGGGCTTGTCCCCCGCCGGTCTTCCGAACGGAACGGGCGGGCCGCAAGGGCCCGCGCTACATGCGCGCCAAGGGACATCAGGTGCATCCCACGACGTGTAGCGCGGGGGCTTGTCCCCCGCCGGTCTTCCGAAGCCGGGCTCAACTGGACGGGCGGGCCGCAAGGGCCCGCGCTACATGCGCGCCAAGGGACATCAGGTGCATCCCACGACGTGTAGCGCGGGGCTTGTCCCCCGCCGTCTTCCGAAGCCTGGGCCCAACGGGAACCGGCGGGCCGCAAGGGCCCGCGCTACATGCGCGCTAGGGGACATCAGCTGCATCCACACGAAGAGAGAGGAGCAAGTCGATGAGGACCACTCCGTCCACGATTGCGTCACGGCTGGCTGGGGCCGGGCTGGGCCTGGCAGCCTTAGTCCTGGCCGGCTGCGGCGCGGCCCCGGCCAGCGCCCCGGCTAGCCCACCGGCCAGCTCTGCTGCCAACGCCAGCGTCTCGCCCAGCGCGAAGCCCTCTGCGCTCGCCAGCGCGGCAGCCGCCACGAGCAAGCCGGCGGTCGGCGCCACCGCTCCGACCCGCCTGGCCGCCAGTCAGAACGTGACCGGCAACGCGCCGGTGTGGCTCACCCAGCAGGCCGGCTTGCTCAAGCAGAACGGGCTCAACGCCGAGGTGCAGAGCATCAACGCCACCAATGGCATCAAGACGCTGGTGGCAGGGCAGATCGACGCCTTCATCGGCGGCAGCGCCGAGGCGGTGACAGCGCGGGCTGCCGGCGCCCCGATCACCATCGTCGCTACCCTGGGCGACCGCTTCGACATGGTCATGACCACCGCCAAGGACATCACCTCGCCGGAGCAGGCGCGCGGCAAAGTCGTAGGCGTCCCGACCCGCGCCTCGACTGTTGGCATCGGGACCGTGGCCCTGTTCAAGAAGTACGGCCTGCAGCCGGACAAGGACTACACCATCCTGGAGACCGGCTCGGACAATACCTATCCCATCCTCACGGCTGCGCTGACCTCGAACAAGGTCCAGGCCGCCGCGCTGGCGCCGGACTTTTCGCGGAAGGCCACCGCCGACGGCAAGTTCAACGCGCTGGTCGACATGGCGAAAGCGCCCGACCTGCTCACTGCCGGCTCGTCGCTCACCTTCAGCAGCAGCTACGTTCAGCAGCATCCCGTTGAGGTGCAGAAGACGGTCGATGCCCTGCTCCTGGGCCGCCGCTACTGGCGCGACCACAAAGACGAAGCGGAAGCGCTGCTGCGGAACATCTACAAGATGACCGACCAGCAGGACATCGATTTCGCCTACCAGCGCCAGATCGACCTGGTGGCCAAGGACCCGACGCCTCGCCCGGACCTCTATCCGGACCTCATCGCCGCCGTCGGACAGATCTCGCCGGAAGTGAAGACGCTGGACCTGTCCACCGTATTGGAGCCGAAATTCGCCCAGGACGCCGTCAAGCGGGGGCTCGCCGACTAGGAGCATGGGAGCGGGCCGCGGTCCGCTCCGCGCGTCGCGCACCATAATTCGCCGTATTGTCGGACGAGCAGCAGACCGGCGCAGGGCTTCGAGCGCTGGGCGTGAAGGCCTGGGCCGGCCTCGCGCCTGGATGGCAGCCGGTAGCCAGCCTATCGGAGATAGCCCAGGAGGAGATTACTCCCGCCTGGGTTGGCGGCCACCCTATTGTCCTGGTGCGCCTGGGCGATGACGTGTTCGCGCTCGACGGCCGCTGCACGCACCAGAACGCGCCGCTCGTCCAGGGCACCTTCGTTCGGGGGGCCATCCGCTGTCCCTTCCATGGCTTTTCCTTCGACGTCCGCAGCGGCGAGATGGTCTGGCCCGGCGGAGGAACGCCTCTGCCCTGCTACTCGACCCGCGTTCAGGATGGCCGCGTAGACGTCTGGGTCGAGGTGCTGGAATAGGCAATGAGCAGCGCCTAGACTTGCGGCCAGCGTGATCCCGCTGTACCAGGTGGATGCGTTTGCCAGCCGGCCGTTCGAGGGCAATCCGGCCGCCGTATGCCTGCTGGAAGGCGAGGCAACGGACGCTTGGATGCAGGCCGTCGCGGCCGAGATGAACCTGTCGGAAACGGCCTTCGTGCGTGCCATCGAAGATGGGTTCGACCTGCGCTGGTTCACCCCCGCGGCCGAGGTCGATCTGTGCGGCCACGCCACCCTGGCCAGCGCTCACGTCCTGTGGGAATCGGGCCGGCTGGCCGCAGATGCCCAGGCCAGGTTCTGCACCCGCAGCGGCGTGCTGACCGCTCGGCGCGACGGGGGCTGGATTGAAATGGACTTCCCAGCCACGCCCGCGGCACCGGCGGATCCGCCAACGGCATTGATCGAGGGGCTTGGCGTCGAAATCACGGGCGTGTACCGCAGCCAGTTCGACTTCCTGGCCGAGCTCCCTTCCGCGGCCGCGGTGAGAGGGCTGCGGCCGAACTTCGGCCGGCTGGCGGAGGTTCCCGCGCGAGGGGTGATCGTCACCGCCAAGTCCGACCGGCCGCGCGCCGATTTCGTCTCCCGCATGTTCGGCCCGGCCATCGGCATTCCCGAGGACCCGGTAACCGGATCGGCGCACTGCTGCCTGGGTCCGTTCTGGGCACAGCGGCTGCAGCGCAGTGAGCTCATAGGCTACCAGGCATCTGCGCGCGGCGGTGTTGTGAGGGTGCGTCTCGCCGGCGAGCGCGTCCTCCTGGGTGGACGCGCCGTCACCGTCCTGGTCGGCCAGCTCCACCCATAAGGCCTCTCCCCTTGACTTGAAACCCCAATAATGTCATGGTAGGGTGATGATAGTGCGAAGGATTGCCCTGACACGGACCAGAGCGCGTGTGCTCGGCGTGGTGGCGCTGGCGGCAGGCATCATCGTGCTGGCGGCGCCGACCCACGCCGGCCCCGGAGCGTTCACCACAGCTCTGTCCGGCAAATCGATCACCCAGGTGGTCGTGGACCCGGCGAATTCCAAAGTCATTTACGCCGCCGGGGACGACCCGAGCAGCAATCCTTACGTGTACAAGACCTTCGACGGCGGCGACACCTGGGCTTCCGTAGGTCCGGGACTGGGTCAGATGACCATCAACTCCATGGCCGTCAGCAAAGCCAACGATCAGATCGTGTACGTTGGCGGCTACAACTCCGGCAAACAGTCCATCGCGCTCTACCAGAGCACGAACGGTGGGGGCAGCTGGTCGGCGGTCGCAACCAGCCTGGGCAACAGCAGCGTGCAGGCCATCGCGCTGGACCCCAACGGCGCCAATACCTCCTACATCGGCCTCAATAACGGCCTGGCCAAGTCCACCGACGGGGCCACCTGGACGCTGGTGCCGGGCATGGGCTCGAACAGCATTCAATCACTGGCTATGGACCGCAGCTCAACGCCCGTGCTCTACGCCGGGACCAACGCCAACACCAATCCTGGCGTATGGAAAAGCGGCGATGGCGGCGCCACCTGGGCCAACGTGAGCAGCGGGCTGCCCAGCGGCAGCGTGAACTTCCTGGCCGTAGACGTCACCAACAACAACACCCTGTTCGCCGGCGTGGTGGCCTCATCCAACGGGCCCTTCTTGGTCAGCAAGTCAACCAACGCCGGCGGCAGCTGGGCGACGATCCGCATCACGGATCCCCTGACCTCAGTGACGGTCGATCCGCTCAATGGCCTCAACGTCTACTACGAGACGACGGCTGGCGTGTACCGCAGCACCGACGGCGGATACACCTGGGGCCAGATCTACGCCAGCGGCGGCGGCACCTTCACGGTCGACACCCAGAACCCACAGACGCTGTATGCCGGCACGACGAGCGGGCTGGCGAGCTTTACGGCGGCGCTGGCCCCATCATTCACGCCAACCCCGGTGGGCGCCAACCTGCCACAGGGCAGCGCCCAGTCCTACACCTTCCCCCAGACAGGCCACACCGTGTCCGGAATTTGGCTGGACTTCCTCCGTTCGCACGGTGACGTCGACAACCTTGGCTACCCGCGCAGCGACCTGGTGGCCGACATCGCCAACAACGGCCAGACCGTGCAGTACTTCCAGCGGGTCGTCCTGGAATACCACCCCGAGCAGTCCCCGACGTATCAGATCCAGCGCCGGCTGCTGGGCGACCTGATGTATCCCGGCGTGGACCCACCGGCCGACCCGAATGCGCGGCCCAAGGGCAACAGTGTTTACTTCCCCAACAATCCCGGCCAGGGCTTTGGCCATTTCGTGGCCGACGTCGCCCCTGATGGCAGCCCTACCTACTTCAAGCAGTATTTCGATACTCACGGCCGCGAAGACACCTTCGGCTACCCCAAGGAGGAGCCGCACCAGCGCACGCTGAGCGACGGGCAGAGCCACTGGACGCAGCGCTTCCAGGCCGCCGTGTTCGAGTACCACCAGGAGAACGACTTCCCCGGCAACAATGCCAACGGGCTGCCGCTGCGCAACTTCCGCGTGCAGCTCGAGCTCCTGGGCGACGAATACATCGCCAAGAACAACCTGCCGTATAAGTAGGGTCGAGGGGTTAGGGGTCAGGGGTCAGGGTTTAGGGTTTAGCCCTCGACCCTCGACCCTCGTCCCTCGACCCTCGACCCTGACCCCTACAATCGAGTAATGAGCAGGATCGTTCAGTTCGGCACCGACGGGTGGCGGGCAATCGTCGCGGAAGACTACACCTATGCCAACGTACGCGATGCCGCCCAGGGCACCGCCGAATACGTCAGGGAGTCGGGCCAGGCCGCCAACGGCGTGGTGGTCGGCTACGACACCCGTTACGTGTCCGAGTTCTTCGCCGCGGCCGTGGCCGAAGTGCTGGCGGCCAACGATCTCAAGGTCTATCTGACCAATACGGCGGTCCCCACGCCCACTGTCTCCTATTCGGTCCTGGACAAGCATGCCGGCGGCGCGGTGGTCATTACCTCCAGCCATAACCCGTGGACCTATAACGGCTACAAGTACAAACCGGAATACGCTGGGTCTGCCTCACCGGAGGTCGTCGATCGCCTCGAGGCGATCATCGAAGACGTGCAGAAGGCCGGCCGCACGCGGCGCATGCCCATCGAGCAGGCGCGCAAGCAGGGGCTGGTCGAGGAGTTCGATCCGAAGCCGGCCTACTTTGCCCAGGTGCGCAAGCTGCTGGACGTGGACGGCATCCGTGACGCCGGTCTGAACATCGTGGCCGACCCCATTCATGGCGCGGGCCGCGGTATCTTCAGCGAGCTGCTGACCGGCGGCAAGACGAAGGTGAACGAGATCCGCGGCGAGCGCAACCCCTACTTCGGCGGCGTCAACCCGGAGCCGATCCTGCCCAACGTCCAGCTGTGCTGCGACACGGTCGTGGCCACGGGAGCGCACATTGGTTTGTGCACCGACGGCGACTCGGACCGCATCGGCATCGTGGACGAGCGCGGCGGCTTCGTGGATCAGCTCCAGGTGATGGGATTGCTGACCCTGTACCTGCTCGAGGTGCGCGGCTGGCGCGGGCCGATCATCAAGTCCGTCACCACGACGTCGATGACCAACCGCCTGGCTCAGCAGTACGGGGTCGAGGTCATCGAGACGCCGGTCGGCTTCAAATTCGTGGGCCCGGAGATGATCGCCCACAAGGCGATCCTGGGAGGTGAGGAGAGCGGCGGCTTTGGCTTCGCCAACCACATCCCGGAACGCGACGCCATTGTGGCCGGGCTGTTCGTGACCGACCTCACAGTGAAGATGGGCAAGCCGCTGACGGAGGTCATCCGCTATCTCAACGAGAAGGCCGGACCATCGCATTACCACCGCGACGACTACCACTTCGACCCCGCCCAGCGCGACACCATCATGAAACGGCTCGAAGAGAACCCGCCCAAAGAGCTGGACGGCACGCCGGTGGTGAGCATCAACCGCGCCGATGGATTCAAATACAACTTGGCCGATCACACCTGGCTGATGATCCGCTTTTCCGGCACCGAGCCCCTGCTGCGGATCTACACCGAGACCAATGACCCCGACCGCGTCCCTCGCATGCTCGCCCTCGGCAAGCAGATGGTCGGATTGTGAGTTGTCGCGAGCGACTCGTGGTGAATGAGCTGTTGGCTGCCAGAGTCGTGAGCCCGTCTGAATCGGAGCCGCCGACAACCAGCAGCTAACAGCTGACAACTCGCCCCCAACAACTCGTACACCTGCTATCCTCGGCCCAGCTTTTGCCATGCGGATTTTGCTGTACACGGGCAAGGGCGGAGCTGGGAAGACGACTATCGCCGCGGCAACCGCCGTGCGGTGCGCGGAAACCAACCAAAGAACCCTGCTAATCGGCAGCGACACGTCGCAGTGCCTGGCCGATTGTCTGAACAGCCCGCTCACGGACGAGCCCTTAGAGATCGCGCCCAACCTGTGGGCCCAGGAGGTCGATCCTCTGGTGCGCCTGGAGCAGCTGTGGCCGCACATCGAAACGCTGCTGGCGCCGGCGGCGAGTCCGGAGCTGGCCGCGTCGGCCGTCGAGGAGCTGACGCTCGGCCCCGGCATGGGCGACGTCCTGCGGCTGCTGGCGCTCAAAGAGGCTTGCGATCGCGAGGACTTCGACGTGATCGTGGTGGATGCCGGACCGTCGCTCAATGCGCTCCAGCTGCTCGCCTATCCGGAGGGCGCCGCGTGGTGGATCGGCCGGCTGTTCAATCAGGAGACGGCAGAGTCGAGTCAGGTGGCGCAGTATGCGTTCCAGCTCGGTGAGGGTCTTTCTCAGCTGCGGGCGGTGCTGGGGGACGGCGCCCAGTGCTCCGTCCGTTTCGTGACCACGGCAGAGCAGCTGGCCGTGCGTGAGACGCAGCGGGCCCTCACCTTCACCAATCTCTACGGCTTCAACGTGGACGCCATCATCCTGAACCGCCAGAAGCGCGTGCCCCATCCGGTCGCCGACGTGTTCTCGGCCTGGCCGATCCTGTGCGTCACCTTGTACGACCGCGACGTCATCGGCCAGAAGCTGCTGAGCGAGTTTGCCCTGGCGCTGTTCCCACCCCCGGCCGACCCCGCCGCGGTGCTGCTCAGCGGCCAGGCGCAGCGCCTGACGCGGACATCCCGCGGCTACGTGCTCAGCCTCAAGCTGCCCTTCGTTCGCGAGGACGACATCGACCTGCTCCAGCACCAGGGCCAGCTCATCCTGCAGGTGGGTAGGATGCGGCGCGTGCTGCACCTACCGCCACCGGTGGACGCGCTCAGCGCCGCCGACGCGGTACTGGAAGAAGGGACGCTGGAGATTCAGCTCCGCTAGGTCGTTACAGGCACCTCAACATTCGCGAATAATTCTCCAAAAAATGAGACTTTCCTCACAGACGTGGAGCCAGCTTTTGCCTTATCCTTTACTTTGTGAACCGTTGGAACGTGCAGATCGTGTTGGAAGCGTTGAACGACGACACGATCACCTGGGCTATGTCGGACGAGGAGCTGGAGCAGCTCCGGGCGGACATCGCGGCTGGAGAGCTTGGACACGCTCACATCAAGCGCATCAAGCCCGTCAGTAACGTGAGCTTGGTCGCCGCCGCTTAAGCGCAGGCATCAACAGGAAGGCGAGCCGTTTGGCTCGCCTTTTTTGTTTGGTCTCTAGCTGATGTTGGCCATTCCTGCTCGCTCGCCGGAAGACGTAGGATATGGTGCAGGATATGGCCACGCAACCGCTGTCGCTCGAGGAACGCCGCAGGCGGCGCGACCAGCGTCTGGGCATCCAGCCTGCAACGCCAGAAGCCAGCCCGGAAGAAGAAGGGCGCCGCCGCGCAATCACCATCGAGTGGGCGGCGTTAGCCGTGCTGCTGGCCGGTGGCTTGGCGATAACCATCGGCAGCTGGCACAAGGGCATACCCGCGCCGTCATTTGCGACCGCGGCCTGGGCCGGAGCGGTGCTGGGCGGGCTCGTCGCCCATGGAGCGGTTCAGCGCGAACGGCGTGCCAGCGCCCTGGCGCTGGCGCTGTTCGCCGGCATCCCCCTCGCCGCCATCCCCTGGCGATTCATGCAGCCCCGCGCTGACGACCGCCTGGCCTGGCTTGTCTCCACCCTTGGCATTGCGCTGCTGGCTGGCGGCATCCGCTGGGCCATCACGCTGCGAACGACGGTCGGCACGCCGAGCCAGATGATCGAGACGATCGGCGCCGCCATCGCCCGGACCGGACCATCCCTGTCCATCTGGCTGCACGACGCCATCCTCAAGTGGCTGGCCTCGGCCATCCTGCTGGTGATTGGCGCGACGGTAGCCATCATCGGCCGCAGCCAGGGACGGGACGACTTCTTCTGGGCAGGGCTGGCGATCTGCTTCCTGATCGGATCGGTCGGGTTATGGACGCCGGGGATTGTGAACCGCAGCCGGACGGCGATGGCCATCCGCCATTGCGGTCAGCTGTGTTTCTGGTTCAGCCTGCTGGTGGTGCCATTCGTGGAGCAGGGGCCGGCCGCCACGCTGCCCTACTTCACCCAACCCAGCGTGCGCTTTGTGGCCATGGGGATCGGGCTGGTCATTATCGGCTCGACCTGGTTCCTGCAGCGCACTTCGATCTTCAGCCATCGCTCCAAGCCTGAGCCCAAGCGACCGGCCGAGCGCACCATCTCGCTGGCCATCGTCATTGTCGGTCTGCTTACCACCGTGGCCGCACTGCAAGCCCGGCAGCAGCTCACCATCCGCGTGGACGACGCGGCCGTCGTCCACGGCACCATCCTGGGACGCAGCGACGTCTACCCCGTCAGCGCCGTGCGCCGACTCGAGATCGTGCAGCCGCTGCAGAGCATTCCCCTCTACGTGGAGTACATCCAGCTCGACGGCCAGCGGAGCGTCATGGTGCTGCCGCTGTTGTACCCGGGAGACCAATGGACGGCCGACTACCACAGCCTGGTGCAGGCGATTCGGACCGCCGCCAACCTCAACACGCAGTCATTCCCCACGCGCCACGTCGAAGACTGGAGCCGCTAGAGTCGGCTTTCCTGCGCCTGGCGGCGCGCATCCACGCTGTCATGCCGAGCGTGGAGTGGAGGATCCCTTCTATGTCAGCCAAGGAAAGATGGCAGTTCCCGGCAGCCATTGTCTGAAAAGGACAAGTATTTACGCGGATTTCACCGCATCTTAAACCTACGTAAAAGAAGCGGGGCTACGGTGAAGGTGCGACATGCGAGTAGCCATCGTCACGGAGACCTTCCTCCCCAAGATGGATGGCATCGTCCGCACCTTACTGGAGCTTCTGGCCTATCTGAAGGGCAACGGGCACCAGGCGCTGGTCGTCGCGGCCGGCCCGGGACCGGACGAAGCCCTGGGATTCCGTGTGGCCCGGGTTGCGGGAGTGCGCTTTCCGCTGTATCCGGAGCTCACCCTCTCGCCACTGGCCCCAGGGCTCGCCGACGAGCTGAGAGCGTTCCGGCCGGACGTCGTGCACCTCGCCGGACCCTGCGTGCTCGGGGCCGCGGCCCTGCACGCGGCGCGTAAGCTGCGACTGCCCACCGCCGCGCATTTTCAGACCGACATCGCCGGCTACGCCCGCTTCTTCGGATTCCCCTGGCTGGCGCCCGTGCTGTGGGGCTATCTCATTGCCGTCCACAATCGCTGCCTGGCCAATTACGCCCCCACGGAAACGCTGGCCGGCGAGCTCAGACGGCGCGGCATGCGCAGCGTGCGGGTCAGCGGCCGGGGTGTGGACACGCAGCTGTTCACGCCGTCACGCGTGGTCAGCTGCCGCCACGACATGCTGTACGTGGGCCGCGTATCTCCCGAGAAGAACATCGACTGGCTGATTGATCTCGTGGACGCGCTTCCGGAACGGCGCCTCAGGATTGTCGGAGATGGCCCTGGCCGGGCCGCCTTGGAACGGCGGCTGGAGGGGCGAAACGTCAGCTTCTCCGGCTTCCTGTACGGGACCGACTTGGCCGAGGCTTTTGCCTCGGCCAAACTGTTTGTCTTCCCATCACACACCGAGACATTCGGGCAGGTCGTCCAGGAAGCCATGGCCTCGGGCCTGCCAGTGGTCGGTGTCCGCAGCGGCGGTGTCGCCGATCTGGTTCAGCCCGGCGAGACCGGTCTTCTGTCCGCGCCAGGCGACCGCCGCGGCTTCGTCGAGGCAGCCCGCACGCTATTGTCCGATACCGACTCCCGCCAGCGCATGGCCAGCAACGCTCGGGCGTTCGCCCTGCAGCGCACCTGGAATCACGTGTTCGACCAGCTCCTGCTGGATTACCAGCAGCTGAGCGCCACATCTCGTTCAGCGGAGGCAGCGTGACTCAAATTTCATCCGGCAGGGCCGATCTCCATCTGCACACCACGCATTCCGACGGGCAGCCCACAGTGCGCGAGCTGATGGACCACATTCGCGACAACACCGAGCTGGACCTCATCGCCATCACCGATCACGACACCATCAACGGGGCGCTGGAAGCGGCCGTCATGGCCGGCGACTATCCCTTTGAGGTCGTGATTGGCGAGGAGGTCACCAGCCTCGATGGACACGTCGTGGGCCTGTTCCTGCAGGAGCGCGTGAGCCCGGGGCAGACAGTCGAGGAGACTGTGGAGCGTATCCACGAGCAGGGCGGGTTGGCCTTCGCGCCGCACCCCTTCTTCAAGAACGGCTTCTTTTCCAACAAGGGCTACACCATGGTCGGTCTGGGCGAGCGGCTCAAGGACGCCGGTATGGACGGGATCGAGGTGATCAACTCCACGCCGGCGCTGCGCTGGGCCAACGAGCGGGCACAGCAATTCGCCGAAAAGGTCGGCTGCCTGGCCCGCATGGCCAACAGCGATGCGCACATCCGCCAGGCCGCCGGCAAGAGCTACACCCTATTCCCCGGCAAGACCGCCGCCGACCTGAGGGCGGCCATTGTCGGCCGAACGACGCAGGCCGGGGCCCAGCGCTACGCCCTGGGCGAGCTGATGACCTACCTCGACTTCTGGCTTCGCAACATGAAGATGGGCGTCCCCGCCTCGCGCAAGTACGGCGTTGCCGCCGTCAATCGCCAGCGAGCGGCGCTCTCCTAAGTCACGAGCCTCTGACCACCGCCTGCGAAACGTTAACCGCCCGTTAGCTAGCCGTTTACATCGCGCCCCTAGCATCGCCAGGTAAGCCAACTCAGGAGTGCGAAGTGAAACTGGCTTCCCTTATCCCCAGCCACCCCAACTCGACGTCGCTGGGCACAGGCCTGGCCCTCGGCGCTTCCATATTGCTGGCCGCCTGCGGCAGCGCGGCGACGCCTGCTCCCACCGCGCCGGCAGCGTCCGCCTCAACCGCAGCGACCAGCAGCAGCGTGCCGGCTTCGGCGCGGCCCAGCGCCGACGCCGGTAGCGCGTCGAAACCCGCAGCTTCCGCGTCCACCGCTGCAGCCGCGTCCGCCGGTGCTTCAGCGGCGGCCCAGGCCAAGCCGGCCGCTCCGGTGCCGCTGACCCTTTACGCCGCCACTGGCTACGACGACGCGATGGCCAAGGCTTTTCAGACGGCCACCGGCATCCCGGTCAATCTCGTTGCCGACAGCACCGGCCCCCTGCTGGCCAAGATCCAGGCCGAGAAGAACAACCCGCAGTGGAGCATGGTGTGGATCGACGGCGCCGAAGCGATTGCCGCCCTGGACCAGCAGGGCATGCTCCTGCGAGGGTACACGCCGAACGTGGATTGGAGCGCGCAAGGCAAGAGCCTTCTCCCTAAGAACCAGAGCTACTTCCCGATGCACGTCACCGTGGTCGGCGTGCTGTTCTACGACAGCAAGAACCTCTCCTCGCCGCCAGCCACCTGGCAGGATCTGCTGAAGCCCGAGTGGAAAAACATGGTTGGCATGAACAATCCGTCGATTTCCGGCCCGACCTATCCATTCGTCGCCGGAGTTATGGACCAGATGGGCGGCGAAGACCAGGGCAAGGCCTACTTCAAGCAGCTGAAGAGCAACGGGCTGCAGGTCTTCAACAAGAACAAGGACACGCTGCACGCCATGGACATCGGCCAGATCAAGATGAGCGCCGTCCAGAGCAGCGCCGGTTACGCCATCCTCGACAAGAACCCCACCCTGAAGGCGGTCTATCCGTCCAAGGTGGTCCTGCTGCCCAACGTCATGGCCATCGACGGCAAAGCGCCTGCCCAGGTCCAGGCCGAAGCCAAGCAGTTCGCCGAGTTCGCCCTGTCCCCCAAAGGCCAGCAGATCGCGGCGGACGAGGCCCGCGATGGTGACTCCTGGCACTGGCCGGTCCTCAACGGTGGCAAAGCGCTGCCAGGCATGCCCGACATCAACAGCATCCCAGCAGCAGCGGTGGATCCCTACGTCTGGGGACCCAAGGAGGACGAGATCAACCAGTGGTTCACGGACAACATCGTTCCGTAGCCACCAGCTACCTTCCGCTCGACCTCGAACGTACCGACCAGGCTCGCCACACAGGCGCCTGGTCGGCACTGCGCCGTGCGCCGCGCCTGCTGTGGCCGGCCCTGTGGGTTGTGTTCGGGCTGTTGCTGCTCCTGCCCACTGCCTCTTTTCTACTGCTGGCCTTCTCGCCGGCGGCGTTCGGTCAGGGCTCAGAGTGGCTGACCCTCAGCCCGTTCCTGGCCGCATTGAGCGGTCCGACCTTGCGTGGGCTGATCGACTCCTTCGGCGTTGCCTGTGCCACAGCCGCGCTGTCACTGACCCTGGCTTGCGGCTTGGCCTGGCTGGTGCAGCGGACGACGCTCAGGGCCAAAGCCTTCTGGAACCTGCTGATCTGGGCTTTGATGCTCATGCCCTCCTACCTGTCCGTGGTCGGCTGGGAGAGCCTCATGGAGCCGAAGGGGGTGCTCGATAGACTCGGCCTCGATGCAGCCGGCCTGCACCAGCTCTTTTTTGGCCCCCTGGGCATCGTGTGGGTCCTGGCCACCAAAGGCCTGCCCTTCGCCTTCCTGGCCGTGTCCGCCGGCATGTTGGGGCTGGGCCAGCAATTCGAGGACGCCGCTCGGGTGCATGGAGCGGGACCCTGGGCCTCCATCAGGATGGTCCTGCCAATCATTGCCCCAGCGCTGTGGTCCGGCGCGGCAATCGTCTTTGCCGAGGGCATGAGCGACTTCGGCGTAGCCTCGACGCTCGCCGCGGCATCGCACTTTCCGGTGGCGACTTACACCCTCTATCGAGCCGTCGGCAGCATCCCCATCCGCTTCCCCGTGGCGTCGGCGGTGGGCTGGTTCCTCATCCTCGCCGTCGGTCTGGCGCTGATCGTCCAATACCGCGCGCTCAACGGCCGCTCGTTCTCCATCATCAACGGACGAACACGACCGGTCGCACCGCGCCAGCTGGGACTGCTTGGCCAGCTAGCTGCCCAAATGGCGGTCGGCGGGCTGTTCCTCGTGGCCCTGGGGGTACCGCTGCTCGGGGCCGTCAGCGCCTCGCTGCTGGGCGATTTCAGCGGCGGCTTCAATCTGCACAGCCTCACGTTGGCGACGTACCAACGCGTGCTGTCCACGCCGTCGCTCCTGTCCCCGGTGCTGCTGTCAGCCAGGATGGGCGCCATTTCCGCCTCGGCAGCGATTGTCCTGGGAGTGCTCCTGGCGCGCATCCTGTCGCGACGGCAGTCGTCAGTCTCGGGCCGTACCGCCGATCTGCTGCTGCTCGGCGCAGTTGCGCTGCCGTCCATTGTGCTCGGCGCGGGCTACATCTTCGCCTACAACCTCAACGTGCTGGCCAGCATCGGCCTGCAGCTGTACGGGACCCTGTTCCTGCTGGGCATGGCCTACGCCGCGGCCTGCCTGCCACATACCGCCCGACTGCTCGTGGGACCGATATCCCAGATCCAGGGCTCGCTGCTGGAGGCGGCACGAGTGCACGGATCGGGCGAAGCCGCGGCTTGGACCAGCACGGTCCTGCCACTGCTGACCAGGGCACTGCTGTGGGCCTGGCTGTACACCTTCGGCCATATCGTGTTCGAGCTGCCGATCTCCGAACTGCTGTACCCCGCCGGCCAGCAGCCACTGCCGGTGGCCGTGGTGAAGCGGCTGGAAAGCTATGACTTCGCGGGCGGGTCGGCCATGCTGCTGCTGACCGCCATGGCCATGCTGGCCATGATCGGCCTCGTCCTGGCCGTCTTCAAGCGCCTCACGCCGCGAGGCTGGCAACTGCAGCAGAAGAGCGCATGATAGCCGAGCCGCCGGCGGCCTTGCCCGTCGCTCAGACAGACGCCCTGCTGGGGTTCCACAGGGCCAGCAAGCGCTACGGCAGCACTCTGGCGCTGTCCGACGTATCCCTCACCGTCGAACGAGGCCAGTTCGTGGTGCTGTTGGGCCCTTCCGGCTCGGGCAAGAGCACCATGCTGCGCTGCGCGGCCGGCGTCGAGCGGCTGAGTGGCGGACAGCTGCGGCTGGATGGCGAGGTCATCGACAACGGCCGCGACCAGGTACCACCGGAGCGGCGCGACCTGGCGATGGTCTTTCAGGATTACGCTCTGTGGCCGCACATGACTGCCCATCAGAACGTCGCCTACGCCTTGAAACGGCGGCGTTTGTCGCCGGTGGAGGTCCGGCAGCGTACCCGTGACATGCTCGAGCGCGTCGGGCTGGGCAAGCTGGCCGAGCGCTATCCGAGCGAGCTGTCAGGAGGCGAGCAGCAGCGGGTGGCTCTGGCCCGCGCCATGGTCGCCAGTCCACGGCTGCTGCTGTTCGACGAGCCGCTGTCAAACCTCGACGCGAACCTGCGCGACCGCATGCGGGTGGAGATTGCGCTGCTGGTCAGGGAGGTCGGTGCGACCGCGCTTTACATCACGCACGATCAGGCCGAAGCCTTTGCCCTGGCCGACCGTGTCGGCATCCTGAATCGCGGTGAGCTGGTGCAGTTCGGATCGCCCCAGGACATCTACTCATCACCAGCCACGCCGTTCGTCGCTCGGCTGACCGGCCTCTCGGGCGAGCTCCGCGGACTGCTCACCGCGCCACCGATCGATCGCCTGGCCACGGTCCAAGTGGCCAACGTCGCCGTCACCGGGCGGCCGGTGAACGGCGTTTCTGCGGGCCCGGTGAGCGTGCTGATCCGTCCAGCCGCGGTCCAGCTCGAGGCGCCCCACCACGAGCGGGAGCAGATCCGCGCCGCCGTGCGTGACGTCGCCTTCTGCGGACGCGGCTACGAGCACCTGATCCAGCTCTCGGACGGCACGCTGCTCAGCTCCATTTTCTCCGAGCAGCGCTGGGACCGCGGAGAGCACGTTGCGGTGGCGCTTTCACCCTCGGGCTGCCTGGTCTTTCCAACGCAGGACTGACTCATGAAGCTGACCTTCTTGGGGACCGGCGGCAGCGAGGGCTATCCGGCGCTTTTCTGCAACTGTCCGCGCTGCTGCACCGCGCGCCGGCTATCCGGCCGAAGCGTACGCCGGCGCAGCAGCCTGCTGGTGAACGACGACCTCCTGATCGACCTGGGACCGGACGTGCCCTCTGCCGCGCAGCAGCTGGGCATAGGCCTGCACAACGTGCGGCACGTGCTCATCACCCACCTGCACGACGATCATTTCCTGCCGATCACGCTGCGCTACCGCACGCGGCGAAAAGGCATCGATCCACCACTGCTGACCGTGTATGGCAGCCAGCCCACGATTGCCAAGCTCGCCACGATCCCCTTCAGCTTCGACGACATACGGATCCAGGCGCAGGTCGTTCAGGCCGGGCAGTGCTTTCAGGCCGGGGGCTACAGCATCGTGGCGATACCGGCCAACCATGCCCCGGACGTCGAGCCGCTGCTGTACGCGGTGTTCGAGGATGGGCCGGGAGTCCTGTACGCGACGGACACAGCTGCTTTCCTGGAACAGACGTGGCAGGCTCTCACGCCGCTGAGGCTGCAAGCCGCCGTCCTCAACTGCGCCATGGGAGAGCGGTCGGACTCGGACGAAGACCGGCTGCACATGACTCGGCAGGAAACCGTCGATCACGCTGCCCGTCTTCGTGAACGGGGCATCCTGATCTCCGGCGGCATCGCCCTCGGCATTCACTTCTCGCATCGGAGCCAGCCGGATCACGACACGCTTAGGGCCCTGCTGATGCCGGAGGGCATCGTCCCCGCCTACGACGGACTCCAGCTTGACCTGCAGAGCACAACGTTTGCTCGCCGTTGACTTGGCGTTAACGAATTCCCCATACGCTGCCAGCAGCGTCAGCACATCACCACCGGAGGTCCACCTGGGTTGAAGGCTTCTCGCTCGGCCGCATTCCTCACCATCATCCTCCTGGCTGCATGTGGCAGCGGCCCCGCACCCGTGGCCGCGCCCGCCTCCGCCAGCCAGCCTGCTCCGCCGTCGACGTCCGCAGCGCCGTCAGCCTCCGCCGCGGTCAGTGCCAAACCAACTGCCGCGGTCAGCCCGAGCGCAGCCGCCAGCGCCGCCCCGAGCGCGGCGAATGCCAGCGCCAAGCCGGCGGCCTCGCCCACTCCCGTACCGCCCGCTTCCACGGCCCCATTCGCCTACGGCGTTGCCGCGGGCGGCATGACCGCCGACAGCGCAGTGCTGTGGACGCGCACGCCGGGCCCGGCAAGCGTGCAGGCCGAGCTGGCAGCGAACGCGGCGTTCAGCAACCCGATCACGCCGGCCGCAGTCCAGGCGACCAAGGACCATGACTTCACCGTCAAGGTCGTCGCCGATCATCTGCAACCGGGGACCACCTACTACTACCGCTTCAGAGCTGGCAGCGACGTCAGCCCAACCGGAACCTTCAAGACCGCGTACGCGCCCAACCAGGACGCCAAGGTGACGATGGCCTTCAGCGGCGACGCCGACTGGAAATGGAAGCCGTATCCCCTCCTCAAGAGCCTGATCAAGGAGAAGCTCGACTACTTCTTCTTCCTGGGGGACCTGCTGTACGAGACGACCAACCTGCAGGGCACAACCAGCGTGGAAGACCTCGACGGGTATCGCTTCAAGTACCGCGAAAATCGGGAGCCGCGGGCAAACTCCGCCAGCAAGATGACGCCCATGCTCGACCTGTACCGCGACTTCGGGATGTACTCGGTCTTCGACAACCATGAGACCGGCTATTCCGCCGCCGACAAGACCGCGCCGCCGTACAACGAAGGGGGCGCCCAAGCGGGCGGGACGTTCGTCAACCAGACGCCCGGCTGGCGAGCGAGGGTCCAGGCATATTCCGAGTACCAGCCGGTTCAGGACGACGTGGTGAGCGGGACCGGCGACAGCCGTTCGGACAAGACGCCTCGCTTCTACCAGGCTATCCCGTGGGGCGCAAACGCCGAGCTCATGATCCTCGACGATCGCTCCTATCGTGACGCGCGGCTGGCCAAGAGCGATGACCCCGCGGCCAAGAGCTGCCAGCGGACGATGCTGGGAGCGCCCCAGCTGCAGTGGTTCGAGCAGGAGCTGCAAGGCGCGAAATCGCGCAACGTCACCTGGAAGATCGTGGTCGTGTCGTCGCCCATCCAGCAGCTCGGCACCGCCTCACAGGTGGGCGGAGACCTCGACAGCGGCAAGTCGTGGGCCGGCGGTTACGTGTGCGAGCGCAACAAGATCCTCAAGTTCATCGATGACAACTCCATCGACAACGTCGTCTTCCTGACGACGGACAACCACTACACGGTCATCAACAACCTCAAGTACAACAGCGTGCCCGATGATCCCTCCTCCCCGCTCAAGTCCGCGCGCAATGCTTTTGAAATCCTCACCGGGCCCATGGGCGCGGGTGCTGGGAATCCGTCAGGGCTCAAGGTCGACACCAAGGGCCTGTCCATCCGCGAAGCCGACCGTCGCATCCTCGACGTATGGAACGGGGACACGCCCGACACGAGCGGCCAAATGCATGGCCTGAAGCAGGCAGGCCTGGATCCAATTGGCCTCGAAGCGAGCTTCCCTGGTCTGGTCAAAGAGAGCATCCACGCCACCGGCGTGCAGCCCGGAGTCGTGCAGCCTCTGGACTTCGCCAGCTTCAACACCTACTCGTACGCGGTGCTCACCTTAGACAAGTCAGCCATGACGGTACAGGTCAAGGGCTTGCCCTATGTCGCCGACCCGGCGCCCCTGGCGTCCGACGCGGCGGCCGAGCAGGAGTACGAAAGTCGCGACGCGCAAGAGATCCTGAGCTTTCAGGTGAAGCCGCAGTAGCGCCGATCAGGATCGCGAGAGCGCTCGGCCTGGACTGAGATACCGATGTTCCGCCGCGCGAGGCAGAAGCACGGTAATGGATCGAGGAAGCACGTCAATCCGGCAGGGCGAGGTACCCGCCAGCTCCGCGTCAGTGTGGACGGCGACCGGAACGTCGGTGCGCACAGTTATGGACCGCGCCTGGCAGAGACTGGCGGCGCGGTCCCATCGCCGCCAGCGGGCGTCGGCGGTGGCCATCGATCGGTAGCGACCCAAGCGGCCGCCGTCCCGACACAACACCAGGTCGAGCAGCCCGTCGTCGAGCTTGGCCGCGGGAGCGATGTGGAATACCCCCGCATAGCGGTCTACATTCGTGGCCACGAGTCCGAACAGAGACAGGCTCAGCTCGCTCCCGTCGATGTCTATGCAGGCCTTCACCGCGGGCCAGGACCGAGCGATGCTCAACGCCTGCGATACGTACGCCAGCTGGCCCCAGCGCCGTTTGGCAGCCGGCCGCACGTCGCGCACCACCGCCGCGTCGAACCCGATGCCGGCCATGGCCAGAAAGCAGCGGCCATTAACCAGGCCCACGTCGGTGTCGAACAGCAATCCGTCGGTGACGAGTCGCGCAAACGCCCCACGCCTGACGCTCAGCCCCACTTCGGTGGCCCAGACGTTGGCCAGGCCCGCGGGGATGGCGCCAAAGATGGCCCTCGTCCCCACGACCCCCTGCAGCACCTCGTTGATGGTGCCGTCGCCACCGGCGGCCATGACGACGTCGAAACCATCGCTCGTCGCCGCGCGATGCGCGATCGAGGCGCCCGCGCCGGCGGCCGTCGTTGCCAGCACCTCACAGTGCCACCCCGCCCGCTCGAACTCCTGAGCGGCGTGCATGGCGAGCTGCACGGCGCTGCCCGCGCCAGCCGTGGGGTTGGCCACAATCGCTACTTTGGGGCTCACGTCATTAGCTAGTTTCGCTGGTCGGTTGGGTATTTACAAAGATTTGACCGCCGTTTAACGACCGCTTGACTGCCAGCCAGAAGAATTCCGCCATGTTCAAGAACAAATTTCCCGCGATCGTCCTGCTAGCGGGTGCCCTGGCTGCGTGCGGCGGCGCCGCGGCTCCCGTCAGCCCAGCCCCGCCAAGCTCGTCAGCGGCCAGCCCCAGCGCGGCTGTCAGCAAGCCGGCGGCAGCCAGCAGCCCGTCGTCCGCCCCTTCCGCCAGCGCAGCGGCCAAACCCTCGGCGCCACCAGCGAGCGCTTCAGCCGCGCCGGCCAGCTCCTCGGCCAGCGCCTCCGCCAGCCCGTCGCCGGCGGCGGTGACCATCGTACCTGGCAAGACGCCCATCCAGCACGTCGTCATCATCTACCAGGAAAATCATTCGTTCGACAACCTGTACGGGCTGTTTCCCGGCGCTGAAGGCCTGAAGGACGCCAAGAACACCGTTCAGACCGGGCCGGACGGCAAGCCGTACACCACGCTGCCCGAAGCGCTCAACACCAACTACAAGCCGCCCATTCCCGATTCCCGCATCCCCGACCTGCCGAACAAGCCCTTCGACCTGGACCAGTTCATTCCCCAGGACAAGATGACCGGCGACCTGGTCCATCGCTACTACCAGGAGCAGATGCAGATCGACGGCGGCAAGATGGACAAGTTCGCCCAGATCTCCGATGCGCAGGGCCTGTCAATGGGCTACTGGGACGGCACCAAGCTGCCGCTGTGGAAGTACGCGCAGCAGTACGTCCTGGCCGACCACTTCTTTCACGCCGCGTTCGGCGGCTCCTTTCTGAACCACTTCTGGCTAGTGTGCGCCTGCACGCCCACCTTCCCCAACGCTCCGGCGAACATGGTCGCCAAGCCCAACCCGGACGGAACGCTGGCGCTCGATGCCAGCGGGAAGCCCATCAATGACGGATCCGTCACCCCGGACGGCTTCGGCATCAACACCATGTTCACCACCTATAATCCGCATCCCGCCAGTGCCGCGCCGGAGACGCTCGTGCCACCGCAGACCATGCCGCACATCGGCGACAGGCTGGATACCAAGAAGATCTCCTGGGCCTGGTACTCCGGCGGCTGGGACGACGCCATGGCCGGCAAGCCCGACCCCCTCTTCCAGTTCCACCACCAGGCGTTCGCCTTCTTCAAGGATCTCGCCGACGGCACGCCCGCCAAGGCGCAGCACCTGCGCGATGAGAAGGAATTCATGGCCGCCCTCAAAGGCACCAACACCCTGCCCCAGGTGTCGTTCGTGAAGCCCCTTGGCCCCGACAACGAGCATCCCGGCTACGCCAACATCACTCGGGGCGACCAGCACGCCGCCGACCTGGTGAAGGCCATTCAGGACAGCTCGTACTGGAAGGACACCGCCATCATCATCACCTACGACGAGCACGGCGGATCCTGGGATGATGTGGCGCCTCCCAAGGTCGACCGCTGGGGGCCGGGCGTGCGAGTGCCGACACTCATCATCTCGCCCTATGCCAAGAAGTCCTTCGTGGACAAAACGGTGTACGACACCACCTCGATCCTGAAGTTCATCGAGAACAACTGGGAGCTCCAGCCGCTCGGAGATAGGGACGCGAAGGTCAACGACCTGACCAACGCCTTCGACTTCACCCAGAAGCCTTAGTCTCGAGAAGGCACGCCGGGGCGAGCGCGATGGCACGGCACGGCAAATCCCGTAAGCCGCGCCCAGCCGCTCCGGCGATGCCCAGCCCGCTGCAACGAAACCGGGACTTCTTCGACCAGCTGTTCACCTGTGTCGTGAAGTCCCGGTTTCGCGCTGTGGCGGCGGAATCCGCGGCGAGAAAGCTGACGATTCTACCCGGCAGCTGCACCGCTGCCCGCTGCCGCCTCGTGGCCAACGGCCACGCCATGGTACTCATGGCCAGCGGGATGGCCAGCGACCACCCACGCATCCAGCTCGCTCAGCTGCCGGCCAGGGATTCCAAGAGGCGAATCGTCGTTCGGACCCTGCACTTCGATCCCAGCCGGGGTTGGATCGATAACCGCCGCGGCGTGCCCGTGGGAGATCTCACCACCTGGCTGGATGCGCGCATCGCCCGCTTCCTGAAATGGGCGGCCAAGGACAAGCTGCCCGCCCCGAAGGATGGACAACGCTCCGTGGCGTTAACGTCCATTTAAACTTACGTTAACTTGAGCTTAAAGCAGGCCGGGTAACGTACGCCTGATGGCTGCCGAGCGTAAAAAGGTCCTGGTCGTTGATGACGAGCAGGTCCTGCGCGACACGCTCGACTACAACCTCCGCCGGGAGGGCTACCAAGCGCTGCTGGCCGCCGACGGCATAGAAGCCCTGAGAGTAGCTCAGCGCACCAGGCCTGACCTCGTGCTGCTCGACCTGATGATGCCAGGCATGGACGGGCTCGAAGTTTGCCGAGCCCTGCGCCGGGAGGTCGAGACGCCGATCCTCATCCTGACCGCCAAGGACGACGAGTTCGAAAAGGTTCTGGGACTGGAGATCGGCGCCGATGACTACATCACGAAGCCGTTCAGCATGCGCGAGCTCATGGCGCGCGTCAAGGCGCACCTGCGGCGCTCGGAAAAGGCGCGTCACACCCACCACGCGAAGGAGGCTCCGAGCGCCGAGCGAATCGTGCGCGGCGAGATCGAGATCGTCCCGGCCAAGCACCAGGTCCGTTTGTGCGGCGAGACGGTGGGCATGAAACCCAAGGAATACGACCTGCTGCTGCTATTGGCGAGCCATCCTGGTGTGGTGTTCACACGCGACATCCTGCTCGAGCGCGTGTGGCATTTCGACTATCCCGGCGGTATCACCCGCACGGTCGATGTCCACGTCAATTGGCTGCGCAAGAAGCTAGAAGTCGACCCCGCCAACCCGAGGTACATTCAGACGGTGAGGGGCGTGGGCTACCGCTTCGCGGAATGAATGCCTGGCTGCTGGGACTGAGCGCTATCCTGGCGCTGGTCTGGTCAGCCACCCTTCTGCGCTTGCGCTCGATGAGCGCGGAGAAGGACGAGTACCAGCAGGCGCTGATGCATGAGCGGCAGCGTGCGGACGAGGCCGAGCGCCGGAGCATGTTCATCTCGGCGCTCAACAGATCGTTCGTCGAGCAGGCCTCCGCGGCGCTGCTGCTGGTCGATTTGCAGCGCCGAGTCACCTACTTCAATCCGGCTGCCAGCCGCCTGTTCGATCTCGAAGTCAGCAGCCCCGGGATCAAGCCGCTCATCGAAGTCGTTGGCGATCATGACCTGGAAGCCATGGTACGGGCTGTGCTAAGCGGCAGCTCAGCCGCTGAAGTGGTAGAAGTGCAGCCGCCAGGCACCGAGCGCGTTCTGCAGGCCACCGCGCGCCCGATCTTCGGCGATGAAGGCCGCATTTCAGGCGCAACCGTAGTCATCGAGGATCAAACCGAGCTCCACCGGCTGGAGGTGATCCGCCGCGAGTTCGTGGCCAACGTCTCGCATGAGCTGCGGACGCCACTGGCAGCGGTGAAGGCCATGGTCGAAACGCTCGAGGGCGGAGCGCTCAAGAGTCGCACCATCACCAAGGATTTCCTGGCCAAGATCAACCGCGAGCTCGACGGACTCACGGCATTGGTGCGCGACCTGCTGGAGCTGTCCCGAATAGAGTCGCGCCATTTCCCCCTCGACGTCGAGCGCTTCGACCTCAATGAGGTCGTCGAAGACGTCGTCGGCAGGATGCGTCCCGCGGCCCGGGCCCGGCGGTTGACGCTCTCCATCGAAAATCCGGATAGGCCATGGGTCCTTGCCGACCGCCGCAGGGCCTCGCAGATTCTCACCAACCTCGTCGACAACGCCATCAAGTTCAGCCGCCCGTCCGGCACGGTCACGATCCGGGTCGAGGCGCGCGATTCGGCGGTGATAGCCGTCAACGACACTGGCGTGGGCATCAGCGAAGGCGATCTGCCGCGCGTTTTCGAACGCTTCTACAAGGCCGACAAGGGTCGGGCCCGAAGTGAAAACGGGGGCACCGGGCTGGGGCTTGCCATTGCCAAACATCTCACGCAGGCCATGGGTGGACGGATGTGGGCCGAGAGCCAGGAAGGCTGGGGCTCGACCTTCATCTTCACCCTTCCTCTCGTCAATAGATGGGAGGGCATGCCGCTCACCTTTGCCGAACCAGATTTCATCCGGAACCAGATCCCGCAGGAGGCAACCCCATGAGCCGCTACACTTTCAATCAGGCGCTTCAACTGCTGCAGGACGACCTCCTCAGCATGGGCGCGGCGGTCGAGAAACAGATCGAGCAGTCGGTCGACGCGCTCAAGCGACGAGACGCGTATGCCGCCGAGCAGATTGCCACGCGCGACTCAGAGATAGATCACATGCGCTACGAGATCGAAGAAAAGTGCATCGAGCTGTTCGCTACTCAAAACCCCATGGCCAGCGACCTGCGCACGGTCACGTCCGCGCTCATCGTCTCCAATGAGCTCGAGCGCATGGGCGACTACGCGGAGGGCATCTGCAAGCTCACCATCAAGATGGCCGGCGAGCCGCCGCTCAAACCGCTCATCGACATTCCTCGCATGTCGACCATTGCCCAGAGCATGCTCAAGCGGGCGCTGCAGGCCTTCGTCGATCGCGACGAGCAGGCCGCGCGGCAGATATGGCAGGAAGACGACCAGCTGGACGAGCTGTATCAGCAGATCTTGCGGGAGCTGCTCACCTACATGATCGAGCAGCCTGCATCGGTCACCAGAGCCACCTACCTGCTGTGGGTGGCGCACAACTTGGAGCGCATCGGCGATAGGGTGAGCAACATTGCCGAACGGGTGGTGTTCCTCGTGACCGGCAGCCTGGACCGGCCCATGGCGCCCGCTCAAGCGTAGCTTTCGACCGCTCCGGCAAGCGCAAGCCGCACCAAGTTCGCGGCACACGACCACCAATCGGCCTCTCCCCCTGGCGGCGAAGGCGAGAAATGCCGTACTCTAGCGTTATGCCAGCAATAGCCAAACGCGATGCATCGCTAGCCCGAACGTCAACCGGCATATCGCTGCTTGCTGCTTTCCTCCTGTCTTCGTGCGCTCAGTCCGCGGCTCCCCAGCCATCAGCTGCGCAGGCCAGCGCGGCCGCACCATCGGCGGCCGTCAGCGCCTCGGCGCGTCCATCCACGGCACCCCAGCTCCAATCAGGCGCGGCAGCCAGCTCGTCGACCGCAGGCCAGCCCCAGGCGAGCGCTTCCGCTGCCGGTCCCACGCCAATTCCCCGCAGCGGCAGCGACAAGGCGGTGATCCTCGCCACCACCACCAGCACTCAGGACAGCGGTCTACTGGACGTGCTGGTGCCGATGTTCGACCGCGAGGGTGGGTGGCAAACCAAGACGGTGAGCGTCGGCACCGGCGCGGCATTGGCCCTGGGCAGCCGAGGAGAGGCCGACGTGGTTCTGGTGCATGCCCCTGAGGCGGAAACGAAATGGATGGCCGACGGCAACGGCACAGAGCGGCTGCTGGTCATGCACAACGATTTCATCATCATCGGCCCGCCATCGGACCCGGCCGGCATCAAGGGCAATCCCTCAGCGGCCGACGCCTTCAAGAAGATCGCCCAAGGCAAGGCAAGCTGGGTGAGCCGAGACGATGCCTCAGGAACGGATCAATTCGAGAAGCAGCTGTGGAGCCAGGTAGGCATCAACCCCAAGGGGCAGCCGTGGTACATCACCTCAGGACAGGGGATGGGCCCAACCCTTACGCTGGCCGACCAGAAGAACGCCTACACCCTCAGCGACCGGGCGACCTACCTCGCCCAGAAGAGCAAGCTGCAGGCGATCGTCATGGTCGAGCGCGACAAGCCGCTGCTGAACATCTATCACGTGATGCCGGTGAGCCCAGCCAAGTTCCCGAACATCAAGATCAACGCTGCCGGCGGCAAGGCGTTCGCCGATTTCATGGTGGCGCCGACCACACAGCAAACTATCGGCGATTTCGGCAAGGACAAGTACGGACAGCCGCTGTTCGTCCCCGACGCCGGCAAGGACGAGGCCCAGCTATCGGTCTGACCGTCCTCTAGCGTGGACCTGCTGTGGCAGGGGCTCGTGCAGGGGCTCACGCTCATCGTGTCGGGCGATCCCGCGTTGCTGCGCATCGTCTCGCTGTCGCTCCTCGTCTCGCTGACAGCCACAGCCATTGCCGCGCTTATAGGCGTACCGCTCGGCGCCAGGCTAGCGCTGGGAAGCTCCCGCGGGCAGGGCCTCATTCAAGCGCTGATAAACACCGGCATGGGGCTGCCGCCGGTTGTCGTGGGGCTCGCGGTTACCATGCTGCTGTGGCGCACAGGGCCCCTGGGTTTCCTGAGCCTGCTGTACACGCCGCAGGCCATGATCCTGGCGCAGCTCATCGTCGCGCTGCCGATTGCCGCGGGACTCACCGCCTCAGCCCTGGGATTGCTCGATCCGGAGCTGGCCAGCGCCCTGCGCGTCTCTGGCGCGGAGGAGCCGCGGGTGGCGTACGAGATGATCCGGGCTGCCCTGCCACAGGTCATCGTGGCCGTCTCGGCAGCCTTCGGTCGCGCCATTGCCGAAGTTGGCGCCTCCCTGATGGTCGGAGGCAATATCCTCGGCCAAACGCGAATCCTCACCACAGCGATCACGCTGGTCACCAGCCGCGGCGACTTCGCCGAGGCGATCGCGCTCGGCATCGTGCTGCTGGCGCTGGCATTCATCGTCAACGCCGGCCTGACCTGGCGCGCCCGAGCCGCCATGTATCTGTAACTCGGAGGCCAAAGGCATGCTGGACACATCCGCGCTGGAGACCCTCGCCCCAAGGTGCAAGGTCTGGCTAGAACGCGACGGGCACGTCGCGCTATCCGATTGGCGGGTCGAGCTTCTGGAGAAGGTCGATGCCTGCGGCTCGCTGGCGGAGGCCGCGCGCCGGATGAACGTCCCCTACAAGACGGCCTGGTACAAGCTGAAGGAGGTCGAGGCAGGCCTCGGATCCTCGGTCTTGCTGAAGACGTCGGGTGGCGCCCGCGGCGGGGGAGCGTCGCTCACGCCGGCGGGCCGCGAGGTGCTGCGGCGGTACCACGAGCTGGTGGCCGGAATCGAGGAGCTCGTGGCGCGCAGATTTGCCGATCTGTTCGGCGAGCCCCCCGATTCCCACTCCTGAGCCGGCGATTACGGCTTGCGGGCGATGACCACGTCCCGCGGACCGGGCAGCGGCAGCACTCGTGTCTCGATGAAGCCGGCGCGACCGAGCAGCGCGGCGTACTCGGTCTCTGTCCGCTCCTTGCCGCCGGTGGCGATCAGCATGTTCAGCGACATCAAGGCCGTCGGCAGCGGACCGCCGCGGTCCTCATGCAGGACCTTCTCGAGGATGGCGATCTCGCCATTCCGCTCGAGAGCCTCGAAACAGCGGCTCAGGAGCTGCACGCAGTGGTCGTCGTCCCAGTCGTGGACGATGAAGCTCAGCGTGATGAGATCGGCGCCTCGCGGCAGCGGATCCACGAACATGTCGCCACTGGCGATCTGAGCTCGGTCCGCCAAGCCGGCCTGTTGGACGAAGGCCTGGGTCAGTGGGGCAACGGGCGGAAGGTCAAAGGTGATGCCCCTGAGATGGGCATGGCTGCTCAGCACCTTGACCACGAGCGTCCCCAGCGCGGCGCCAACGTCCATCACGCAGGCGTGGCCGGAGAAGTCGAAGTGCTGGCAGAAGTCGTGCTCCGCCGGTGCCGCAAGCGCAGCCATCGTTCGTAGGAACCCCTCCAGGCGCGCGGGGTCAGCGTACATCGTCTCGAAGGGGTTATCACTGGCATCTGGCCCGAAGGCCTGCTTCCACATCGTTCGACCCGAGCGCAACGCATCGGGCAGGTGCTGCCACAGCGGGTACAGGTCGTCGTTGAAGTGGTGGAAGATGCCGCCAATGAAGGTCGGGCTGCGCCGCACCAGGAAGGCTTCGGTCCCGGGCGTATTGCTCAAGCGATTGCTCTCGGCTCGAACCAGGCCAAGCCCGCGCAGCACGCTCACCAGCCGGTCCACGCTGGCAACAGGGAGCCGCAGGGCAGCCGCCAGCGCCTCGGCCGTCTGGGGCTGATTGGACAGCGTTTCGAAGAGACCGAGCTCGAGAGCGCTGAACAGCGCCTTCGAAACCCAGAAGCCACTGGCCATTTTGAAGATGTCTTCCGGCCCGACGCCGGTGCTGGGGGCAGAGACTGTGGACATTTCTCACCTCAGAGTATCTTGATTTCGATATTCTCTGATATGACACAATTTCTGTCAATAGTGAGAATATCGGTGGTAAAGTAAGTGCAAATGGCAACGCCGCGAACCGAGATGGACCTGGGCACGGAGTTCGAACGAGCGTTTCCAGGCGCCAGCGCACTGGCCACCGAGGCGGTGTACTCAACTATTCGCACGACGCGAAGGCTGATCGCCCTGCACGCTGCGCTGCTCCGCACCTACGGGCTGACCGAGCCCGAAGGCAATGCCCTTTCGATCATCGATGGGGCTGGGCAGCCGTTGACTCCCGGAGTCATCCGGGAACGCATGCTGCAGCCGATGTCGAGCGGCGCCGTCACGGGCGTGCTCGACTCCCTGGAGAAGCGCGCCCTGGTCGCCCGCTCGAGCCATCCAATCGACCGGCGCAGCGTCCTGGTGGCCATAACGCCCAGCGGCCGCGAGCTGCTGCTCAAATTCCGGCTGCCCCTGCACCTCCTGCAGCGGGAAATCATGGATTGCCTGAGCGAAGAGGATCAGGAGCTGCTGCTGCGGCTGATCCTGAAGGTGCAGGATCGAGTCACCCAGCTGCTGGCCGGCGGCGACCGCGTATCCGAACCCACCCCCAACGCGGACTGAGTCCGGCCACGCTTATCGCGTCGCAGGCTTCGGAAGACCGGCGGGGGACAAGCCCCCGCGCTACACGTCGTGGATGCACCTGATGTCCGTTGGCGCGCATGTAGCGCGGGCCCTTGCGGCCCGCCCGTTCCCGTTGTGCCCCAGGCTTCGGAAGACCGGCGGGGGACAAGCCCCCGCGCTGCACGTCGTGGATGCACCTGATGTCCGTTGGCGCGCATGTGGCGCGGGCCCTTGCGGCCCGCCCCGTTCCCGTTGTGCCCCGATAGACTAGTGACCCGAATCAGAGATTCGCTCGCAATATCGACCAAGCGATTCGAGGATTTCATCCGCAGTTTTGCGCCAAACAAAAGGCCTCGGGTCGTCGTTCCAGCTGGCTATCCATAGCCGAAGGTCCTGCTCCAGCGCTTGGAGGCTGCGGTGTGCAGAGCGCTGCAGCAACTTGCAGGTCAGTTCAGCGAACCACCGCTCGACTAAGTTCAGCCACGAGGAGGAGGTCGGGGTGAAACGGAGGTGAAAGCGGGGGTGGCGGAGCAGCCAGGTATGGATAGCCGGGGTCTTGTGAGTGGACGAGTTGTCCAGGACGAGATGGACGTCTAGTTCGGCCGGGACCTGCAGGTCGATCTCCTGGAGGAAGGCCTTGAACTCTGCAGCTCGGTGACGGCGCTTCGTCTGCGAGATGATTTTCCCGGTCGCCACGTCCAAGGCAGCAAACAAGTCGGTCACGCCATAGCGGACGTAGTCGTGTGTCCGGCGTTCGACCTGGCCGGGACGCTAGGCAGGATCGGTTGGGTGCGATCGAGCGCCTGGATCCCGGTCTTCTCGTCGACACAGACGACCGCTGCGTGGTCGGGCGGGTTCAAGTACAGCCCGACGACATCACGGACCTTCTCAATGAAGAAGGGGCCCTCTGATAACTTGAAGGTGTCGGTCGCCCAGGGCTTCAAGCCAAAGGCGCGCCAGATACGGCTGACCGTTGGCTGGCTCATCCCAGTCGCCTTGGCCATGTCTCGGCTCGACCAGTGCGTCGCGCCACGGGGTTTCTCAGTGAGTGTCTTCACCACCAACGCCTCGATGGCGTCATCTCTGAATTTGCGTGGCACGCCTGGTCGAGGCTCATCAGCCAGCGCCTCGATGCCACCCCGCAGGAAGCGATTGCGCCACTTCGTGACGGTCCGACGATCCACACCCACACGCTCGGCGACCGCCTCATTGGAGAGGCCCTCGCCAGACGACAGGATGATGCGTGCCCGCTGCGCCATCCCGTGCGGGGCAGTGGGTCGTTTGGACAGCCGAACCAGGGTTGCTCGGACCTCCTCTTGGAGCACAATCGGCGTCAATGGTCGGCCCCGTTTTGCCATAAACCCAGCATATGGCATTTCGCTTGAAATGTCTAGTTATTTATGACTCAGATCACTAGCGCCGCGTGGCCGAAAACGGTGGGCCGCTTGCTGCCGGCAGCGGTCTTTGATAGCCTGAACGGGCCAACGTACGGGCCAAGCGAGCTTGCCGCGAGATCGGCCCGCTACGCTGCGGCCAGGGGCTTGGGGGACGCGCTGAGTAGTGGCTAAGTTGGGGCAGGGCGTACGGCGCCTCATCGTCGGTTTGGGTGGGCTGCTCATCCTCTGCGGCCTGGCGGTCGGCGCCACGCAGCTGCTCGGCTTCGGCCAGCCCTTGATCGCCGGCAGGGCCCAGGCGGAAGCGGCGACGAGCACGCCCGAGCCGACGGCAACGAGACTGCCCACGGCAACGCCGAATCCGCTGGCCACGGCCGCCGCCCTCGGACGGCCGGCTGAGCCCCTGCCGCTCATTCAGCTGCTGGTGCCTGTGCGCCGGGCACTGCTGCCGCTGGGGGTTTTCGTGGTCAAGACCAGCGTCGCACCGTCGACACGCGCGGGCTTCAACACCTTCAGCACGGACCTGGGCATCCTGAACGAATCGGCCGATCCCGTGAAGTTCATCGCCTCGAGCCAGTACAAGCACGCGGTTTCGCTCTACTCCGGAGAGGACTGGATCGGTCTGTTCCTGGTTGGCTTCCGTACCGCAGCAGGGCGCGACCTCCTGCCAACCCAGGGCGGCGGCGCGGCCGTATTGCCGCCCGCGGTATGGGGGTCGGCGCACCTGGAGCTGGAGCTCCCTCGCGACGAAACCGTCAGCGCGATCACCACCGGGCTCAATCAGTCCCGGATGCAAGCCGTGCCGCTCACCGACGCAACGCGTGAGCTGGGCTCGCAGGTGTGGGCGCCGGACGCCGCCCCGACCCCATTGGCTGTGCCCACCGGCACGGCCGTACCAGCAGCCTAGCTCCGCGACGGCCCCAATGCGGCCCAGCCCAGGCGAGGCGAGCGATAGAGTACGTCGTATGAAGCTGTACGTCATGCGCCACGGCCCGGCGATGCCCCGCGGCAGCGTCCCCGATGAATTCAGCCGGCCGCTGAGTCCCGAGGGCGTGGAGCAGACAGCCGCGGCTGCACGCGGCCTAGCCCGGCTGGGGCTCTCAGGAGTCCGCATTCTCTCCAGCCCGCTGACTCGCGCCCTGCAGACGGCTGACCTGGTGGCGGCGGAGCTGGCGCCCGGCGGCCGACCCGAGAGCGTCGACCTGCTGGCCGCCGGAGCCAGTCCGGGGGAGATTCGCAAGGCGCTCAAAGGCAGCACGTCCGATACGCTCATCGTCGGACACGATCCGGACGTCAGCGTCCTGGTGGGATATTTGCTGTCCGGGGAGCCGCAGGCATTCATCGACTTCTCGACGGGGGGCGTGGTCGCCCTGCAGTTCCCGGACGAGGTGCAGAAGGCAGCCGGACGGCTGCTGTGGTACCTGCGGCGCCGCCAATTAGAGCTGCTCGGCGGAGTTGGGCAGGCCTAACCGCAACCCGGCTGGAATAGCGCCCAAGACCGCAACACGGCGTTCCGGGCAGTCCATCGAGCAACCAGGGTGCCTATTAACACAACGTTTACCTTCCGTTAAAGGACGCTTGAAGTGAGCAACCTAACCTGAGGGCATGAAATGGAACACAACTCTCCTAAGCAGCCTGGCCGCTGGCGCTCTTCTTGCCGCGTGCGGCGGCTCCTCCGCACCGGCCCCAGCATCGCCTGCGGCCGCATCCTCCGCCGCCGCCTCAGCAGCGGCGTCGTCCGCTGCGGCCAAGCCGGCAGCACCGGCATCGGGGGCAGCCTCCGCAGCCGCTAAGCCTTCAGCCGGAACCAAGGTCAACCTCACCGGCGCAGGGTCGACTGCCGACTTCCCGCTCTTCACCAAGGTATTCGACGCCTGGGGACAGCAGACCGGCAATCAGGTCAACTACCAGTCGGTCGGAAGCGGCGCCGGCATCGAGCAGCTCACCAAGAAGACGGTGGACTTCGGCGCCAGCGACGCCATCATGACGGATGCGCAAGAGAAGGCTGCGCCCGCCCCGGTCGTGCATATCCCGGTGACGATCGTGGCCGCGGCTGTCTCGTACAACCTGCCTGGGGTCACCAACCTCAAGCTCGACGGCGAGACCCTGGCGAACATCTACCTCGGCACGATCAAGTTCTGGGATGACCCGAAAATCACCGCGCTGAATGCCGACGTCAAGCTGGCGCACACGCCCATCGCCGTGGTCCACCGCTCCGATGGAAGCGGCACGACGTACATCTTCACGAACTACCTGGCTGCGGTGAGCAGCGATTGGAAGTCGAAGGTCGGAGCTGCCACGTCCGTTAACTGGCCGGTAGGCATTGGCGGGGCCGGCAGCGAAGGCGTGTCGGGACAGGTCTCGCAAACGCCCGGCGCCATTGGCTACTTCGAATACGCCTACGCCGTCCAGAACAAGCTCGCCACGGTCTTGATGAAGAACAAGGCTGGCAAATTCACGGCTCCCAGCGTGCCCGGCTCGACCGCCGCTGCGGCGGGCGCAGCGGCCAACATGCCGGCCGATGGCAAGGCCATCTTCGTGGACGCACCCGGCGACGACACGTACCCTATCGCGGGCTTCAGCTGGATCCTGAGCTACAAGGACCTGGACGCTGCCAAGGGCAAGACCTTGATCGATCTCTTCACCTACACGACCACCAAGGGCCAGGACTTTGCCCAGCCGCTGCAGTACGCGCCCCTGCCGAAGCCGGTCCAGGACCTGGACGCCAAGATCATCGGCGGGCTGACCATCGGCGGCAAGGCCCAGTAGTCAGGCTCAGCACCTAAGATCTCTCCAGTGGCCTCTGCTGCACCGGCCGCCTCGAAGCGAGCGTTCCAAGCGCGAGCGCTCTTCGGGGCGGCCAATCTGCCTGACATCATCTTCCGCACGATCGTCTTCCTGTTCGGCGCCCTCACGCTGCTGGTGCTGATCGCGATCATCGTGGCCTCGATGGTCAAGGAGTCGAGCCAGTCGATCGGAGTCTTTGGGCTCTCGTTCCTGCACACCACCGTGTGGGATCCGGTCAAGGAGCAGTTTGGTGCGCTGACGTTCATGTATGGGACGATCGTCACGTCCATCCTCGGCTTGCTGATCGCCACGCCTATTAGTCTGGGCGTGGCGATCTTCGCCGTTGAGCTCGCTCCACCGTGGCTGGGCAATTCGATCTCCATCGTGGTTGAGCTGCTGGCAGCGATCCCCTCGGTGCTGCTGGGCCTGTGGGGCATCTTCGTCATGGTGCCCTTCCTCCAACGCGTCGTCGAGCCAGCCTTCATCGAGCGCTTTCCCGACCTGCCGCTGTTCGAGGGCCCGCCCTACGGCGTGGGCCTGCTCGCCGGCGGGTTGATCCTGGCCATCATGGTCATTCCGACCATCGTGGCCATCTCACGTGACGTGATGGTGACGGTGCCGGTCGCCCAGCGCGAAGCCATGCTGGCGCTGGGCGCCACGAACTGGGAGTCGACCACCTGGGCCGTGCTGCCGTACGCTCGCTCCGGACTGCTGGGAGCCATCGTGCTCGGCCTCGGGCGAGCTCTGGGCGAAACAATGGCCGTGACCATGGTCATTGGCAACCAGCCGCAGATATCGGCCTCGCTGTTCCATCCGGCCTACACCATGGCCAGCGTCATTGCCAACGAGTTCACCGAAGCGACGTTCGACCTCTACCTCTCGGCCCTGACCGAGGTGGGCTTGCTCTTGTTCGGCGTAACCATCATCATGAACATGCTTGCGCGCCTCCTGGTATGGAGCACGGCGCGAGCCTCGCAGCAATTGGGCGGAGCGTAAGCCGTGGCCAGCAGCGCATTCAACACTGGCGGCTCGTTGCCACGGCGGCAGTTCATCAACCGTGTGATGGGCGCGCTGCTCTGCCTGTCGGCGGCCGTGGCGCTGACGCCGCTGCTGCTGGTGATCGGCTTCATCCTGGCCAACGGCATCTCGGGCATCAACCTCGACCTCCTCACCAAACTCCCCAAGCCGGTGGGCGAGCTGGGCGGCGGCATGGGCAACGCATTCCTTGGGACGGCCATCCTCATCGCCCTCGCCAGCCTGTTCGGGGTACCCATCGGAGTGCTGGCCGGCATCTACCTCTCGGAGTTCGGGAATACCGGCTTTGCCCGCATACTGCGCTTTCTGACCGATGTGCTGACCGGCGTACCGTCGATCATCATCGGCATCGTTGCCTACACGCTGGTGGTCGTACCAACGCACAGCTTCTCGGCAGTGGCAGGTGGCGTGGCTCTGGCGATCATCATGATCCCGGTTGTGACACGGACGACCGAAGAGGCGCTTCGCCGTGTTCCCAACGCGCTGCGGGAAGCGTCGCTAGGCCTGGGAGTTCACGAATGGAAGACGATGATGTACATCGTGCTGCCGGCCGGTTTGGGTGGCATCGTTACGGGTGTCATGCTTGCCATAGCACGTATATCAGGAGAGACCGCCCCACTGCTGTTCACCGCGTTCGGCAGCCGGTTCTGGCAGGACGGCTTGGGCAATCCCATTGCCGCCGTTCCATTGCAGGTCTACAAGTACGCGCTGGCCCCGTACAAGGACTGGCACGACCAGGCCTGGGCAGCCGCCTTCATCCTTATGATGCTGATCCTGATCCTGAACGTCGGCGTCCGAGTCGTCACGCGCAGCGGCTTCCAAAAAATTCGTTGACCCGGAGTGGATAACGTGGACATTACCTTGACCACCTTGCAGGCTGTTGCCGTGGAAGAGCGAGAAGAAACCGTCACCCGCGTGTCCAAAGGGCTGGTCGTCGAGAAGCTCGGCGCGTACTACGGCAACTTCTTGGCAGTCGCCGACGTCGACATGACCATCAGACCCAATAAGGTCACCGCGATCATCGGTCCGTCGGGCTGCGGCAAGTCCACCTTCATCCGCTGCTTGAACCGCCTGCACGAAGTCGTGCGCGATGCCCGGGTGGTCGGCAAGGTGATGCTCGACGACGAAGACCTGTACGACCCGCGCATGGACCCGGTGGCCGTCAGGCGGTCCATTGGCATGGTCTTCCAACGTCCAAACCCGTTCCCGACCATGTCCATCTACGACAACGTTGCTTCCGGCTTGCGCTTGAACGGGGTTCGAAACCGAGGCCTGATTGCCGAGAAGGTTGAGCTGTCCCTGCGGCAGGCGGCGTTGTGGGATGAGGTCAAGGACAAGCTCAAGAAGCCGGCTCTGGCGCTGTCCGGTGGACAGCAGCAGCGCCTTTGCATAGCGCGCACGATCGCGGTGGATCCGTCCGTCGTGCTCATGGATGAGCCCTGCTCCGCCCTCGACCCCATCTCCACGCTGAAGATCGAGGACCTCATCGCCGAGCTGAAGCAAGAGCTTACGATCGTCATCGTGACCCATAATATGCAGCAGGCGGCACGAGTATCCGACTACACCGCCTTCTTCCTCGGCAACGAGAAAGTGGGAGCCGGCGAGCTGATCGAATACGGGCCCACGCGGGCTATCTTCACCAACCCTGCTGATCCTCGGACCGAGAACTACATCACCGGCCGCTTTGGCTAACCGTCTCTAGGGAGCTGTGAGTCGAAAGATGGCGACGCGGTCGGTTGGCGTCAGCCCCGATGCCAGCCGCTATGGCGTCATCGACGTTGGCAGCAACACCGTTCACCTGCTGGTAGCCGATTGTGACGGCACGCACCTGCGGAGCGTGCACGACGAAAGCCGGCGGCTGCAGCTCGGCAAGGAGGTGGCCCTCCATGGCTGCCTCGCCACGGACAAGATCGAGGCGGCGGCCGGCGCCGTGGCGGAGTTCGTTTCGGTGGCTGAGCAGCACAATGCCCAGGCAATACGCGTGCTCGGGACACAGGCTGTCCGCAGCGCTCAAAACCGGAATGAGCTGCTCGACTGCTTCAACGCTTTCGTGGAGCAGCCTATCCAGGTGCTCGATCCGCGGACCGAAGCGCACCTCGGCTACCTGGGGACGACGCTGGACCGGGCCCTGCCCGGCCCCTACCTGACGATCGACATCGGCGGAGGAAGCACCCAGCTGCTGCTGGTCGACGCCGCCGGAACGTCGCACTTCGTGCATACCCTGCCGGTCGGATCGGTGGGGCTTCCCGTCCGCTTCTGGCAGAACGATCCTCCCAGCCCCTGGGAGCATGCGCGCGCCGTGGAATCCGTGCGAGGAGCCATCAACGCCTCCAATGGCCACAGCGGGCGCTACGCCGTCGCCCCTGAGCTGGGCGTGCTCATCGGCGGCGTCGGCCGCCGGCTGCTGAAAGCCGGCCGCCTCAAATCCGGCGATCGAATGGTCCACTCCTGGGTCGAGCGCTTGACCCGAACCACCATGTCGGTCACGTCGGAAGCCATGGAGGTGCTCGGCGCCGCGGCGGCCGCCGAAGCCGACATGGTCCGCGCCGGGGCCGCAATCCTCCACCAGGTCATGACCGCCTTCAGCCTCGACCACTGCGTGGTGAGTGACAAGGGCATTCGAGAAGGTGCTGTTCTAACCCTCGCCCGGGGGCAAGAAGTTGGCAATCCAGACACCGGAAACTGACGTCCCGCTCGCATCGGAGGATGCGAGCAGCCCGGGGTATGCATTCTTCAGCCGCGAGCTGAGCTGGATCGACTTCAACTGGCGTGTGCTGAACGAAGTGTCCAACCAGCGCCACCCACTCCTCGAGCGGGTGAAGTTTCTGGCCATCACCGACTCCAACCTGGACGAGTTCCTGATGGTGCGCGTGTCAGGCCTGTTGGGCGAAGTCGAGGCCGGCGTGGCGACCCGCACGCCGGATGGCCGCACGCCAGCCCAGGAGCTGGCGGAGGTGCGCGAGGCCATCCGCCCCATGCTGGCCGAGCAGCACCGGCTGCTCAAAGAGACGCTGCTGCCGCGGCTGGGCGATTGCGGCATTTGCATCGTCCCCTACTCGGAGCTGTCACGCACCGAAAAGCAGACCCTGAGGAGCTATTTCGAACGCGAGATCTTCCCGGTCTGCACGCCACTGGCCATCGATCCCGCCCAGGCGTTTCCGTTCATCTCCAATCTCAGCCTCAACCTCATGGTCGTGCTGCGCGACCCGGACGGCATACGTCACGTTGCGCGGATCAAGGTCCCACCCAACTTCCCGCGCCTGGTGCCGGTGAGGACCCGCACGCAGACCAAGCAGGCCCGCTTCGTGTGGATCGAGGAGCTGATTCGCGAGCACCTCGAGCTGCTGTTCCCGGAGCTGGTCATCGAGCAGGCGTTTCCCTTCCGCGTGCTGCGCGACGCGGACTTCGAGGTCCGCGAGATCGAAGCGGGAGACCTGCTGGAGAAGGTGCGCGCCGGGTTGCAGAAGCGCCGCTTCGGCGAAGCAGTGGCGCTGCAGGTGGACGAGCGCATGAGCGACGAGCTGTCGGATCTCCTGCTGGCCAACCTCGAGCTCAGCCCCCAGGACCTCTACCGTCTGCCGGGTCCGCTGGCGCTGTCCGATCTGATGCAGCTGCAGGAGCTCGACCGACCGGATCTGAAGGACGTCCCCTTCGTCCCGCACGTGCCCGCCATCCTTGCCAGCGGACAGATCTTCTCGGCCATCCAGCAGGGCGACATCATTCTGCACCACCCCTACGACTCGTTCGATCCGGTGGTCGACTTCCTCAGCCAGGCGGCGGCCGACCCCGACGTGCTGGCTATCAAACAAACGCTGTATCGAGTGGGACTCAACTCGCCGGTTGTCGAAGCCCTGCGGCGGGCCGTGGACTGCGGCAAGCAGGTGGCGGTGCTGCTCGAGCTGAAGGCGCGCTTCGACGAAGAGAACAACATCGGCTGGGCCGAGGAGCTGGAGCGAGCCGGCGTCCACGTGATGTACGGCTTTGCCGGGCTCAAAACGCACTGCAAAGTCGCATTGGTCGTACGGCGTGAGGCTGGCGGCATCCGCCGCTACGTGCACATCGGCACCGGGAACTACAACCGCAGCACGGCGCGGCTCTACACCGACCTGGGCCTGCTCACCTGCCGCGAGGAGCTCGGCGCCGACGCCTCGGATCTGTTCAACTTCCTGACCGGCTACTCACGCTTCACCAGCTATCGCCGGCTGCTGGTCGCGCCCATCAATATGCGCGACGAGGTGCTCAAGCGCATCGAACGGGAAACCCAGCGCCAGCGGACCCACGGAGACGGAAGGCTGATCTTCAAGATGAACTCCCTCACCGACCCCCAGATCATTCAGAGCCTGTATGACGCCAGCCAGGTTGGCGTGAACGTGCAGCTCATGGTGCGGGGCATCTGCTGTTTACGCCCGGGCGTGCCGGGTCTAAGCGAGAACGTCCGCGTTGTCAGCCTGGTGGGCCGCTTCCTGGAGCACAGCCGCGTGTTCTGCTTCGGCAACGGTGGCGACGAGGAGATCTTCATCGGCAGCGCTGACTTCATGCAGCGCAACCTCGACTATCGAGTGGAAGCCCTGGTGCCCATCCTGTCGGGCCCGGTGAAGAGTCAGCTCAAGGCACTGCTCGAGGGCTACTTCCGGGACAACGAGCAGAGCTACGAGTTGCAGCCCAACGGTGAGTACCGGCATCGCGACAGCGGAGACGCGCCCTGGAACATGCAGCGGGCGCTGCTCGAAGAAGCGCAGGTGGCAAGCGCGGAAGCTCGTTTCCGGCCCATCACCGATCGACAGGCGCTGCTGCCCTAAAAGGCCGCTCGCGAGCGGCCTCGTGCTATGCTCGGCGTGAGCGATGGGTCCCGCTCATCTGCCTCAAAGGCAGAAGGACCGCCGCCGCAAGGCTGGCTGATGGCCCCTGGAAACGACCAACAGGCCGTTCTGCCAGGGGCATATTCGTACCCTCACAGAGCTGCCGGAAAGTGAGCGAGTGTTGCAGTACGTCGCGGTCGGGGTAGGCGCGGTCATCGGCGCCAATTTCCGTTACTTCGTGAGCAGCTGGGCAACGGTGCGCTGGGGCGCGGCCTTCCCCTATGGCACCTTCATTATCAATATCACCGGCGCGTTCGCCATCGGCCTGATCCTGTCCGCGGCCGCGACTCGGCTGGATGCCAACCCGCTGCTCCGGCTGTTCTTCATCACGGGGCTGCTGGGCGGGTATACCACCTTCAGCAGCTACGCCTGGGAAGCGCTGTCCCTGGCCAGCGATGCGGCCTGGCTGCGCTTTGGCGCGTACGTGCTGGCCAGCAACCTGGTCGGGCTCCTCGGCGTGTGGGCCGGCTCACAGCTCGGCGCCGGTATTCTGGCCCGCGCCGCGGAGGTTGCCGCGCAAGCGTAGGCGCTTCCCAGCGCCAACAGGTCGGGCCGGCTAGCGGCGCAGGCTCTCGATCAGATCTCGCAGCTGCCGCCCGACGCGAGCCGGGGCAAGGCGGCCGGCCAGCGATGCCAGACGGCTCGGGGGCCACGGAGCCGGGCTTTCGAGGGCCTCGAGCAGCGCCGCCGCCAGCACGCCGGGCTCCCGGGCATCGACCGCCCATGTGCCGGGCAGGCCGGCGGTATTCTCCAGCACGGCCGCCTGCGTGTGCGTCACCACGCCAGCCCCACTGGCCAGGCCCTCCACGACCGCTATGCCGAAGTTTTCCTGAAGTGAAGGGTGGCAGAAGACCGACGCCCGGGCATGCAGCTCCAAGAGCTGCTCATACGACACGTGCCCGGGCATCCGTACCCCGCGCAGCGAGCTGGCTCGCTTCCGAAGCTCCACCAGGTCAGGTCCAGCTCCAACCAGCACGAGCTCCGCATCGGGACGGCGGCGGTGGACTTCGGGCCACGCCGCCAGCAGACCCTGGTAGTTCTTGCGGCGATAGGTGTGCCCGGCGGCCAGGACGAGCGGCTCCTTGGGCAACGCGGGCAGCTGGCTTCGCCAGCCGTCGAGGTCGAAGGGCACGGGCAGCACCGTTATACGGGCCGGGTCGACGTCATAGTCGCTCACGAGGCATTCCGCGGCAAAGCTCGACCGGGCCACGACCGCCTCCGCGCTGTGAGCGGCTGCTCGCTCCCAGCCAGCCTGAGCGCGAAGAACCGCGGCGGCAGCCCCCTCCTCGAACGGCAGCACCTGCGACAGCACGGCCTCACAAAAGGCAACGAACGGCGCGCTCCGAGCGACGGCGGCCCATAACCAGCCCTCGCCGTCGAAGCCCAGGACGGCATCGTAACCTTCGAGGCCACCGCCCAGCGCCTGGTTCCTTGCCTCACGCGCAGCCAGCTCAGCGGCGGTGCCGGCGAAGCGACTGGTGTAGAGGATGCTGGCATCGACCTCGACAGCCTTCAGCGCCTCGATCAGCTGGTTTTGGGAGACCGTGGTCCCTGAGCCGGCAGCCACGGACGGCGGCCAGCAGCTCAGGAGCGCGACGGTCAACGGCGGAGCCATTGAGCCGGTCAGGAGCGGCACAGGCCGCCGGGGGCCGGCCTAGTCCGTAATGCGGCGAACCTCCACCTGTCCGTTTTGGACTCGAGTCTCGTACAGCGGCGGCGAGACCGTGGCCGGCCCATGCACGATGGATCCGCTGGCCAGTTCGAATTGAGACGCATGCCAGGGGCAGATGACCGTGTTCCCTTCAATCGTTCCCTCATCCAACGGACCACCGGCGTGGGGGCAGACCGCCGACATAGCGTAGATGCGACCATTCTGCCTGAGCAGCAGCACGGCCGCGTCGCCCGCTTTCCCGCGGCAAGGTTTGCCCTCCTCGAGATCCGCCTCCGGCAGCGCAGCCGTCCACTCCTCGGGGCCCTCGGTCCAGGCGTTGCGATTGACCTGCGTGCCCATCCGAAAGATGAGGTCGCCGCCAAGATAGGCGGCTCCCAGGGTAACGGCGTAACCGGCCAGCGAACAGGTAACGCCGGCAGCGCGGGAGCCTGCCTTGCGCAGCACGAACGAGGTCGCGAACAGACCCAGGGCGGTGCTGTTCAGCAGCGCGTGGGCCAACCCGGTCCGACGCTCCTTGCCATACGTATCCTGCCAGTCGGCCGCACCGCTGAGCGCGGCGCCTACCGCCCCGATGCAGCCCAATCCGACTAAGGCATCCGAAGCTCTGGCGACCCGCCGGTCACCACAGCCAACGAGGTCCAGGAACACCGCACTGGTCCACGCGCCGATAGGCACGTCCGTCAGGGCGGGATGCAGCGGATGCTCGAACCATACACCGTTGAGCAGGTCCTTCACTGCTTTGGCCGGCTCCCCGCCGCGACTCAAGGCGTCGCCGAAGATCTTCTGGAGCACATCGGCCAGCGGCTCCAGAAAGGACATCCTGTCCAGCAGTCGTTCCATAGATTGCAGCACGGCAGGTCTCCCGGTGCGAGATTGTGGCCACAACTCCCTAGCAATTTTCGTGACGGGCGCGATTCTGCCATCTTTAGACGAATAAGTCAATGATTTATTTGATTTATATGGGCAAATGCTGCTATTCTCAGTCCCTGCACATGGCTCCGGAGCAGCGCACCTGGGAACGGCGTTTCTTCGCCACGACACGAGGCAAGCTTGTGGCGCTCCTACGAGCGAGGGCACGGACGGTCGAAGAGCTGTCGCAAGCGGTTGGACTGACCGACAACGCCGTGCGGTCGCACCTGGCAACGCTGGAGCGCGATGGGCTGGTGCAGCAGGAGGGCGTGCGGCGCGGCGGCGGACTTGGCAAGCCAGCCTTCGACTACGCCCTCACATCCGACGCCGAAGCGCTCTTTCCCAAAGCGTATGGCGAGCTGCTGCGTCAGCTGCTGCGGGTGTTGGCGGACCGATTGGAGCCAGAGCAGATCGACACGCTCCTGCACGAGCTGGCACGGAGAATCGTGGTGCAGCGCGGACCACGTCCGACGGCGTTCGAAGATCGAGTCTCCGAAGCGGTGGCGATGCTGGAGGATCTCGGTGGCTGCGCATCGTGTGAAGCGACGCCGCAGGGCTACCTCATCGTTGGTCGGAGCTGCCCTCTGACAGCCATCCTGCCCGGCAACCCCGACGCCTGCCGGTTGGCCGAGCTGCTGCTGACGGAGGCAACCGGCTCGACCGTCCACGAACGCTGCCGGCGAGAGCCGGTTCCGCGCTGCGAATTCGAGGTCGTGAGACCAGCCGCGTGAGCCCGGGAGCGCCGGACGGGCACGACACTGCTGAAGGAGAAACCTGAACTGAACTACCTGGCCGCCTTCGAAGCGGACAGAGCCAATGGGCCTGCCGGCTTCACACCCATCCTAGATGGTCCAACCCCACCGCCAGCGATCGATCGGCGACGCATCGAGCGCGCCATCCGCGAGATTCTCGTCGCGGTCGGAGAGGACCCCGAACGGGAAGGTCTGCTGGACACGCCCAGCCGCGTGGCGCGGATGTACGCCGAGATCTTGGAAGGACTGCACCGCGATCCGGCGGACGAGCTTAGCTCGATGTTCACCGAAAACCACGCGGAAATGGTGATCGTCCGAGACATCCCCTTCTATTCCATGTGCGAGCATCACCTGCTGCCGTTCCACGGCGTGGCGCACTTCGGCTACCTGCCCAACGGCGTCATCATTGGCCTGAGCAAGGTCGCCAGGCTGGTGGACTGTCTGAGCCGGCGGCCGCAGGTCCAGGAGCGGCTGACCGGACAGATCGCGGACGTGTTCTGCGAAACCGTCCAGCCGGCGGGAGCAGGAGTGGTGATCGAAGCCGAGCACCTGTGTATGACCATGCGTGGGATCAAGAAGCCGGGAAGCAAAATGGTCACCACCGCGCTGCGCGGCCTGTTCCGGGACGCCCCCCAGACCCGCGCCGAATTCCTGGCCAACGTCCGTCCCGCCTGAGCCTCCGCACGACAGCCGGCACCGGCGAGCCCGTCCGAGGGATTCATTTCCAACGTGCGGGATAATCAATGGCGGAAACCAGTACCTGCGAAAGGAGAGAAGTGCTCACCAGAAACTGCTTCGGCCAGCAGCCAGGGGCTCGCGGCCTCATGGGGGGAAGACCATGGCAACTGCCGTAGGGGGCAAAGTTCGGGTTGCGCCGCGGGGTACCGAGCGGGCAGACCTGTGGTGGCTTGAACCGCTCATCACCGTCGTCGTGTTGGGCGGCTTCGTGCTCTACACCACCTGGGCCATGGTATTCGGCTCGGACCACTATTTCGCCGACCCCTACATCTCGCCGTTCTTTTCACCCTGTATTGCGACCAACTGTGTCGACGGCTACAGATTCATTCCCTGGGCGTTCTCACCGGCTTTCCTGATTGCCATCTTCCCGCTGGCGTTTCGCCTGACCTGCTACTACTACCGCAAGGCCTACTACCGATCCTTCTTCTGGTCGCCGCCGGCCTGCGCGGTGCCCGATGCGCCCAAGTCCTACCAGGGCGAGACACGCTTCCCGTTCCTCATCCAGAACCTACATCGTTACGCCTTCTGGCCAGCCCTGGTGGTTGTGGTGTTCTTGTGGATCGACGCCATCAAAGGCTTTGCCTATCACGGCCATTTCATGATTGGGCTGGGCTCGTTGGTGCTCCTGGCCAACGCGCTCCTGCTGACCACCTACAGCTTGTCGTGCCACTCCTGCCGGCACCTGGTCGGCGGCTACCTCGACATGCTGTCGCGCCATCCGCTGCGCTACCGCTTGTGGCGTCGAGTGTCCTTCCTCAACGAGCACCACATGCTCATCGCTTGGTGCAGCCTGATCTTCGTAGCCTTCACCGACGTGTACGTGCGGCTGGCCTCGGCTGGCGTCATCCTCGATCCGCGGGTGGTGTTCTAGATGGCGACTGAGCCGTACGAGACACATGAATACGACGTCATCGTCATCGGAGCGGGGGGAGCCGGACTGCGGGCCGCCATCGAGGCCTCAGCCAAGGGGGTAAGAACCGCGGTCATCTGCAAATCCCTGCTCGGCAAGGCGCACACAGTCATGGCCGAAGGTGGCATGGCCGCGGCCATGGGCAACGTATGGCCGGAAGACAACTGGAAGGTGCACTTCAGGGACACCATGCGCGGCGGCAAGATGCTGAACAACTGGCGCATGGCCCAGATCCACGCCCAGGAATCGCCGGACCGTGTGCTGGAGCTGGAGGAGTGGGGCGCGCTCTTCGACCGCACCAAGGACGGGCTCATCCTGCAGCGTGACTTTGGCGGGCACCGCTACGCCCGACTGGCCCATGTGGGTGATCGGACCGGCCTGGAGATGATTCGCACGCTCCAGCAGCACGCGGTGCACAAAGGCATCGACGTGTACATGGAGTGCAACGTCCAGCGGCTGCTGAAGGACGGCGACAAGATCGCCGGCGCTTTTGGCTACTGGCGCGAGACCGGGGCCTTCATCCTCTTCAGGGCGAAGGCCGTGGTGCTGGCCACCGGCGGCGTGGGCAAATCGTGGAAGGTGACCTCCAACTCCTGGGAGTGCACCGGCGACGGCATTACCCTGGCAACCGACGCCGGCGCCGAGCTGATCGACATGGAGATGGTGCAGTTCCATCCCACCGGCATGGTGTGGCCGCCGAGCGTGCGCGGCATCCTGGTGACCGAGGGTGTTCGTGGCGACGGCGGGACGCTGAAGAACAGCAGCGGCGAGCGCTTCATGTTCAAGTACATTCCAGAGTTCTTCAAGGCCGAGACCGCCGATAACGAGAAGGAAGCCGACGCCTGGTACGAGGACAAGAAGAACAACCGCCGCACGCCCGATCTGCTGCCACGCGACGAGGTCGCCCGGGCCATCAACTCGGAGATCAAAGCCGGCCGCGGAACGCCGCACGGCGGTGTGTTCCTGGACATCGCCAGCCGGCGGCCGGCGGACTACATCCAGAAGCGGCTGCCGTCGATGTACCACCAGTTCAAGGAGCTGGCCGACGTCGACATCACCAAGGAGCCGATGGAGATTGGCCCGACGTGCCACTACATCATGGGTGGCGTGCGGGTGGATGCCGACACCACCGCGACCGCGGTGAAAGGGCTGTTCGCGGCCGGCGAGGTCGCGGCCGGGCTCCATGGCGCCAACCGCCTGGGCGGTAATTCGCTGTCCGACCTGGTGGTCTTTGGCCGGCGCGCCGGGCTGCACGCGGCCGAATACGCCCAGGCTCTGCCCAGCCAGCCGGTGGTCGATGCTGGGGAAGTCGAACGCGTGATGCACAACCTGCTCAAACCGTTCGAGAATACCGGCGGTGAGAACCCCTACGCTATCCACGCCGACCTCCAGGAGACGATGCAGAGCCTGGTCGGTCTCATCCGCGTGGAGCCGGAGCTGAAGGAGGCGCTGGACAAGCTGGCGGAGCTGCGCAAGCGGCTGGACAACGTGAGCGTGCTCGGCGGCCGGCAGTACAACCCCGGCTGGCACATGGCGCTCGATCTGCACAACATGCTCACCGTGTCGCTGGCCTGCACGGTGGGCGCCATCGCCCGAAAAGAGAGCCGCGGAGGCCATACTCGGGATGACTATCCGACTACGGATCCGCATTTCGCCAAGGTCAACCTCGTGATGCGGCAGGAGAACGGGGAGATGCGGCTGCGTGAGGAGCCGCTGCCCGAGATGCCGGATGAACTCAAACAGCTATTCGAGGAGGGGCACTGAGCATGGCTGCAGTTGCTGAGCGGCCGGCGGGCGGCCCAAGCGCGTCAGCTTCCGCCGCGGGACAGACGGTGACGATGCGCATCTGGCGCGGGGACGCGGCGGGCGGCGCATTTCAGGAATACACCGTCCCCCTCGAAGAAGGCATGGTCGTCCTCGACGTCGTCCATCGCATCCAGGCCATGCAGGCTAACGATCTGGCGGTCCGCTGGAACTGCAAAGCCGGCAAGTGCGGCTCGTGCAGCGCCGAGATCAATGGCAAGCCACGGCTGATGTGCATGACCAGGATGAATACCTTCGAGCCGGGGAAGGTCATCACGATCTCGCCTATCCGCACTTTCCCGCTCATCAAGGACTTGGTTACCGACGTGTCCTTCAACTTCCAGAAGGCCAAGGAGGTGCCGGCCTTCAAACCCAAGCCCCTGGATCCGGACGGCAAGCGCCGCATGTACCAGGAGGACGTGGACCGTGTCCAGGAATTCCACAAGTGCATCGAATGCTTCCTGTGCCAGAACGTGTGCCACGTCATCCGCGACCACGAAGAGAACAAGCAATCGTTCGCCGGACCGCGGCTCTTTGTGAGGCTGGCGGCGCTGGAATTGCACCCACTCGACACGAACGATCGGCGGGAGCTGCTGAAGTACAAGGCCGGGCTGGGCTTCTGCAACATCACCAAGTGCTGCACCGAGGTCTGCCCCGAGCACATCCACATCACCGACAACGCCATCATCCCCCTCAAGGAGCGCGTGGTGACCGAGTTCTACGACCCGCTGGCGTGGATCGCCCGCAAGCTGAGCGGCAGGGATCCCCGCAAGGGCATCGTCGAGTAGCAGCGGGCAGGAACGGTTCCCAGCACGAGCGCTAGCCCATGCCACCGAAAGCCACCGTCTACACCGAGGACAGCTTCAGCGTCGTGAAGGTCGGGCCGATGGGCCCGTACGGCAATAACGCCTACATCCTTCACGACGCTGAAGCGAAGGACTCGCTGCTGGTAGACATGCCGCTCGACGAGCAGCCCCTGCTCGAGGCCATAGCCGCGGCGAACGTCCACCAGATTGTGGCCACCCACTGGCACCGCGACCATTGGATGACCTACGATCCGGTGCGCGCGGCGACGCAGGCGCCGGTCCTGGTGTGCGACAAGGAAATCAACATCCCGCCGGAACGGATCGATGGCCGGCTGAGCCACGGACAGGAGATCAAGGTCGGCAGCAAACGGGTCACGGTGCTGCACACTCCCGGCCATACGCCCGGCAGCATCTGTCTGCGCATCGGGCGATCGCTGATCAGCGGCGACACCCTGTTTCAGGGCGGCCCCGGCAAGACCTCGGCCCCCGGTGACCTGGAGACGATCGTCCGCTCGATCGTTACCCACCTCCACCCGCTGCCGGAGGAAACGGTAGTGATGCCGGGGCATGGACCCAACACGACGATTGCGGAGGCCAAGCGCGAGTACGCCGAGTATCTGCGGCATCCCTGGCCGGCAGACTTCTACGGTGACGTGGAGTGGGTCAAGCCACCTCCAGGTCGATAGCCGCGGCGCATACTCGCCTCAGACGAGGTTGGAGTAAGCAGCGGGTCACTCTGCGCGCCGACCAGGGGAGTGGATCCTTCGCTGGACGCTCAGGCTGACCGGGTTTCAGATGGGCTTGGACTTGCCGCCGTAGTGGCGACGGATGAAGTCCAGCATCTCATCGCTCGGCTGATGGAAGTCAATCCGTACGCGGTAGCTGTTGGTCATGGGGTTGCGATCCACCTTGCTCACCGTGGCTTGCAGGAAGATCTCGTCTCGGAATTTTGGTCCGAGGAAGGTCGCGACGACCTCAGAGGTCGTTGCCAAGCCGAACTTGGACAGCTCGCACAGCGCGTACTGCCGGCCAGCCTCGACGGTAGTGCCCTTGTAGGGCACGAACTGCCGCAGCCCGGTCTGTGCCTCTAGCGACACCGGCATGGCGACCTTGAATGCGCTGCGGTCGTAGCGCTCTTTGTTCTGAATGTAGGAGATGACCGCGTCCTGGTAGCCGGGCTTGGGCTCGATGAAGGCCAGCCGGACGACCTGCCCCTTCTCCTCCTTGTCCGGAACGACCTGCACGATCTGGCATTCGAAGAACAGCGCATCTGGCCGGCTCGGCAGCTCGAATCGAATCTCGTGCGTGGCAGCCAGCGGCAGCTCTTCCAACGTGGCGATGTAGATGCCCACACCCCCGCCGCCGAGACTGAATACGCGGCAGGTGCGGCGCATGTCATCCGAAGCCTGAAGATAGAGCGTGGCGGGGATGTCCACCTGCGCCCGGAAGTAGCGCCGGCGTTCGCGCAGGGGAGCCTTCATGGCCATGCCCGAATTATGGGCCAAGACGAGCCTTGCGCCAACGGTACCTTTGTTTGGACAATGACCGGTGCTGGCAGAGTGGCTGGTATCCTAGCGGCGTGTCGCGCATCGGCCCGCGCATGTGGGCAGGCATGATCGTGGTCGCCCTCGTCCTCGTGGCGGCCAGCGGGCTGTTCGCGGTGCAGCTGACGCAGGCCTATGCGCAGTGCTCGGCCAGGCCAGGCTCAGCGCCGTGCGCCGACGTGTCGTCGGTTCGAATCGCTCTGGACGGCCTATTCGTCGCCCTGGCGGGAGGACTGGCCGCCATCGTCATGGCCATCTCCACGGGCATCAACTGGCGCAATGAGCAGCCGCCGAATACCGCGCTGGCCCAGCGCCTGCAGAGCGAAGAAGAGGCCTTCCGCGAGCAGCAGGAACGCCTGTCCCAGCTGCAGGAGATGCGAGAGCTGGCTGTGGCGCACGCGCAGGCTCAAGCTCAACGAGCCGCGACCGGCGGTGAGGCCGCTCCCGGCGGATCGGAAGTCGCGGGCGAGGAAGCTGGGGGCGTGCTGATCGAAGAAGAGGAGACGCGACCTGAAACGCCGGACGAGGCCCGCCGCCGCGTCCTCGCGGACCGGCTACGAACGCTTGCCCGCAACCGACCCGAGGTCGTTGCCGACGTTGTGAGGAGCTGGATCGACCGCAGCAGCAGATAATCGCTGCCTGGCCATCTCCACACCCCACCCACGGCAGGACCCCGCGCGATCCATTTAGACGGCTCGACGCCCCGGGCGTTTGCCCAGCCACCCCGGTTGGTGCAAGGCCCCGCCCCACATGGATCGGCGTGGTGGTTACGCGCGATCGCGGTCGGGGCCATTGCACCGGTTACGGTGGAGCGGGCCGACCGTCCCGACTACGTGGTCCTGGCCCTGCCGCAACCTGTGGGCTCATGCACACCTCAGGCCAGGGAGAACGGCGGATAGCGGTCGGTCAAGCCGAACTGGAAGGCGATCACGCGCGTCTGCCACCGTAAGGTGCCCCCCACGAGACGGTAGCCCCAGGCGGGATAGCGCCGGGAGACGAGCACGGGCAGCCACAACACCAGCTGGCTGACGCCGGCGGCAATCCACAGCAGCGGCAGGATGATCCAGTGCGGCAGAAGGGCAAGAACCTTGACGTACCACCCCAGGATCGGGACCGCCCACAGCCGGCTGCTTCGCTCGGCCACGTGAATCCGAACCTGCACGTCGAAGGGGCGGTCGTCCCTGCCGCTCTTGAGGCTGAACGGCGGATACTGGTCGGTTAGCCCAAGGAGGAAGGCCGACACTCGGCACGTCCAACGTAGCAGGCCGCCGACGAGCACGTATCCCCAAAGCGGATACTTGCCACCAAAGAGGACCGGGATCCACAGGATGGATTGCGCCCCGCTGAAGATCAGCAGCAGCACCAGCCAGGCCGAAAACGCCTCGACATCTCCGAAAGAGAGGGCGCCAATGAGCTGGAAGGTCGGCTGCGGCGTGTAGACACCAGCCAGCAAATCCAGCAGCAACAGGCAGATGAAATGCGGGATCAAGATGATCCCCTTGGCCACGAAGCCGAGCACTGGGAGGGCCCACAGACGGTGACGTGGCGAGGACTCATTGAACTCGACGTCCACCGGGTACGTCTGCTCGCGGAGAGGTCGATCTGGCGCGGAAGCCGGCGCTGGTGGCGGGGAGGACAACCCCCCGACCGCTCCGATTGAGTCCAGGGCCAATGCGTTCTCCTTGCAATGCCCGGCTGGAGGTCCAGCCATGCGATGTGCTAACGGAGATAATAGTTGGGCGATGACGAAACAGTGGGTTTACCTCTTCAGCCAGGGAACGGCCGACATGCGCGATTTGCTGGGCGGCAAAGGCGCCGGTTGTGCCGAAATGACTCGCGCCGGACTCCCCGTCCCGCCCGGCTTCACCATCACCACCGAAGCCTGCAACGCCTATTACGAAAGCGGCGAGCGCTTCCCCGACGGCATGTGGGATCAAGCCATGGCGGCGCTGCGTGAAGTGGAAGGCCTGGCCGGTAAGAAGCTCGGGGACGTGCGCAACCCGCTGTTGGTCTCCGTCCGGTCGGGCGCAAAGTTCTCGATGCCGGGCATGATGGATACCGTCCTGAACCTCGGGCTCAACCCCGAGACCGTCGAGGGGCTGGCCAATCTCACGGGCAATCCCCGCTTCGCCTACGACGCCTACCGGCGCTTCATCCAGATGTTCGGGAAGATCGTCCTGGACCTCGAACCCGCACCCTTCGAGAAGGAGCTGGAAGCGGCCAAGACGAGAACCGGAGCAGCCTCGGACGCCGAGCTGCAGCCCGACGCGCTGAAGGAGCTGGTCACCGTCTTCAAGGCCATCGTCAAGCGAGCAACCGGTAGTGACTTCCCGAATGATCCGTACAAGCAGCTCGAAGCCGCCGTGGGCGCCGTGTTTCGGTCATGGAACAACAACCGAGCTATTGCCTACCGCAACAACAACAACATCCCGCATAGCCTCGGCACCGCGGTGAACGTGCAGACCATGGTGTTCGGGAACATGGGCGACGACTCCGGCACCGGCGTAGCGTTCACGCGCAATCCCTCGACAGGCGAGAAGAAGCTCTACGGCGAGTACCTGCTGAATGCTCAGGGCGAAGACGTCGTCGCGGGCATCCGCACGCCTCAACCCATCGCCGCCCTCGAGCGCGACCTGCCGGACGTCTACGCGCAGTTCCAGACCATCGCCAACCGGCTCGAGCAGCACTATCGCGACGTCCAGGACATGGAATTCACCATCGAGCGTGGACGGCTGTTCATGCTTCAGACCCGCGCCGGCAAGCGGGGGGCGGAGGCGGCGGTCAAGATCGCGGTCGACATGCTGCACGAAGGCCTCATCACCCAGGAGGAGGCCGTCCTGAGGGTCGAGGCCGAGCAGGTCGACCAGCTGCTGCACTCGCGTGTCGATCCCAACGCCAAGTACGACGTCATCGCCCGCGGCACCAACGCCGCCCCCGGCGCGGCGACCGGGCAGGCCGTCTTCAGCGCCGACACCGCGGAAGAATGGAGCAAGGCCGGGAAGCGGGTCATCCTGGTACGGCCCAAAACCGACCCCGAAGACTACGCCGGGATGATTGCTTCGCAGGGCATCCTCACCAGCACCGGCGGCGCCACGAGCCACGCCGCCGTCGTCGCTCGCGGTGTCGGCAAGCCATGCGTGGTCGGCGCCGAAGCGATATACGTGGACGAAGAGGGCAAGCGCTTCACCGCCGGATCCGTCACCGTGAACGAAGGCGACATGATCACCATCAACGGCACCACCGGAGAGGTGATCCTGGGCGAAGTGCCCATGATTCCACCCGAGATCAGCAGCCATCTCTCGGAGCTGCTTTCATGGGCAGACCAGGCGCGCAAGCTGGGCGTGCGGGCCAACGCGGACTATCCACGCGACTCGGAGAAGGCCCGCGAGCTGGGGGCCGAGGGCATCGGCCTGTGCCGCACCGAGCACATGTTCATGGAGGTGGACAGGCTGCCGATCGTCCAGCAGCTGATCCTGGCCAAGGACGACGACACACGCCGGCAGGCGCTGGCCAAGCTGCTGGAATTCCAGCGCGGGGACTTCGTCGGCATTCTACGAGTCATGCACGGCCTGCCCGTCACCATCCGGCTGATCGATCCACCGCTGCACGAGTTCCTGCCGTCTTACGAAGAGCTGCTCGTGGAGACGACGACCCTGCGGCTTACGGGCAAGGACCCCCAGCGGTTGAAGGAGCGCGAGGACCTGCTGGCCGAGGTCGCGCAGATGAGGGAAGCCAATCCCATGTTGGGGTTACGCGGGTGCCGCCTGGGCATCCTCTTTCCCGGTATCACCGAGATGCAGGTCAGGGCGATCTTCGAAGCCGCCTGCATCCTGCAGAAAGAGGGCGTCGAGGTCCATCCCGAGATCATGATCCCTCTGGTTGGGCACGTGAATGAGCTGCGCATCGAGCGCGAGGCTCTGGAGCGGGTAGCCCAGCAGGTGATGGAGGAACAGGGCGCGAAGATCGACTACAAGTTCGGCACCATGATCGAGATTCCGCGTGCCTGCATCGTGGCCAACGAGATCGCCGGCTACGCCGAGTTCTTCTCCTTCGGCACCAACGACCTCACGCAGATGACCTTTGGCTTCAGCCGCGACGACGCCGAGGGCAAATTCCTGCTCAAGTACGTAGAGGACGAGATCCTGCCGAGCAATCCCTTCCAAACCCTCGACCGCGATGGCGTCGGCGGGCTGATGCGCATCGCCATCGACGGGGCTCGCCGTACCAGGCCGGACATCAAGCTCGGCATCTGCGGCGAGCACGGCGGGGACCCTCGCTCGATCGAGCTGTGCAACGAGCTGGGGCTGAGCTACGTGAGCTGCTCGCCGTTCCGGGTTCCCGTGGCCAGGCTGGCGGCGGCGCAGGCGGCGCTGACCAAGGCGGAAAAGGACCGCTGATCGCTCTCTAACAGCCCGCCCTCGACGGTCAGCTACCGATAAGTACTGGGCTTCGCCAGCATTGGCAGGCACCCAGTAAACTAGGTTCTTGATCCGTAGGGTCACAACGAGTTGAATGGCGACCGTCGCAGCCAAACCCGAACCAGCAGCAACTAACGGCAAGGGTCATCCCTCTGACGTCGGTCCTGCGCTGTCTCCGAATAGCAGCCAGCCTGATGCAGCCAAGCCCGGAATCCTGAGCCAATGGCGAACCCGCGTGGCCAGCGCAGGCGAAAGCTGGTCGGGGCTGGTGCGGGGTCCGGTGCAGCTCCTGCGCACCGAGTTCGGGCGCCTGGTCCTGATCATCGCGCTGGTCATGATTGTCAGCTCGAACGTCATCTGGCTGCTCGAGCGCAGCGACGCAGACAACGCCTTCTTCTCCAGCAACTACCTCACAGGCATCGGCGACGCCTTGTGGTACGTCATCGTGACCATGGCCACGGTGGGCTACGGAGACAAGACGCCGATCACCTTCCCGGGCAGACTGGTCGGCAGCATTCTCATCCTGGCCAGCGTGGTGCTCGTCTCGCTCTTCACGGCAACGGCGTCGTCGCTCCTCGTAGCCAGGCGCATAAAGGAGGGAAGTACTCTGGACGCTGAAACGCTGACTGGGCACACCATTGTGTGTGGGTGGAATGGCAACATGCCGCGCTTCCTGACAACACTGTCGCGCGCGGGAGCCCGGGACGTCGTCCTGGTCAATGAAGCCAGCGCCGACGTGATCGAACCGCATTTGAAAGCCTATGCCAACCTGCGCATCCTGTTCGTCAGAGGGTCGTACACACAAGAGTCGATTCTGCTGAACGCCGGGATCAAGAAGGCCGCGCACGCCGTCATCATCCCGGATGCCACCGGCGGGGGCACGGACGAGCAGATCGACGAGCAGAAGACCGTACTGTCGTCGCTCATCATCAAAGAGATGGCGCCGCAGGTGAAGGTGTACGCTCACGTCCTGCAGCGCGAGGATGCCGCTCACGCCAAGCGCGCCAAGGCGGACGAGGTCATCATTTCGGACGAGTTCACCGCCGAGCTGCTGGCCAACCACGTGGCCAATCCGGGGGCGCCCCAGGCGCTGTCCGAGCTGATGTCGGTTGACGCCGCTCATGGCCTGAAGGCAGTTGAAATCCCCCAGCATTTCGTTGGGGGCACGATAGGACCGCTGTTTCAATACCTTCGCGAGAATGGCAACCAGCTGTTGGTCGGGTTCGCCATTCGTGAAGAGGGCTTTGGCCTGAGCCAGGCGATGCGCGGAGGCAGCGACTACATCACGGAGTTCATCCAGCAGCAGGTTCAGGCCGCCGGCATCAGCATGTCGACGGACGAGCGCATCGTCGTCCGTCTCAATCCTCCCCCCGATTACGTCATCGGAGGAAAACACTCCGCCCTGGTCATGACCTGATGGCCATCGAGACGATCAGCCACGAGCAGATCCTGCGCATCAACTACTTTTCCGGGCTCACCGAGGAGCAGGCGGGGAAGGTAGCCAGGATCGTGCGCAGTCAAACCACCGCCGCGGGCGACGACATCATCAAGGACGGCGAGAGCGGCGACAGCATGTTCCTGCTGCTGCGGGGTCAGGTCGAGGTGTCGAAGACCCTGTACGTCAAGGGCTCCGACGGCTTCCACCAAGCGCGAAAAGCCATGGTGCGCCTCGAATCGAAAGAGCCGCCCCCGGCGGAAAAACCGCTGAACCCATCCAACGTCCTGACCATTCCGGGCTTCTTCGCCTTCGGCGAGATGGCGCTGTTCGACGCTGCAAGCAAGCGTTCGGCGACGGTAACCGCCACCACCCAATGCGACCTCGGGGTCATCCAGAACCCGGACTTCGTGGCGCTGGCCGAGTCCGACACGGCCCTGGGCTTCCGCGTCTTCATGAACATCGCCCGCAAGCTGAGCGAGGACCTCAACCGCGCCAATCAGGACGTGCTCAACCTCACCACCGCGTTCTCATTCGCCCTGCAGCGCTGATTCGCCGCCAGCCGGTAAGCGCATCCCACACCTCGGAGTGACCGCTTACAATCGGCGTACAGACATGGCGGCCGTTGCCTACGAGGCTTTTCGCCGGCTCGTCCGGGAGCGCCGAACGGTGCGCGCCTACCGCGACGAGCCAATCGATCTGGCGGCGCTCGAACGGGCGATCGAAGATGCCTGCTGGGCGCCCTCTCCGCACCATGCCCAACCCTGGCGCTTCGCACTCGTGAGCTCGGACGCCGCCAGACGCAGCCTGGCAGAAGCGATGGGCGACAAATGGGGTGAGGACCTCGCCGGCGACGAGCTCAGTCCCCGGCTCATCGCCGGACAGATCAAGGGCTCTCGGGTTCGCCTGAGCAGGGCCCGAGCGCTGATCGTTGTGTGCTCGAGTCAGCGCGACATGGACCAGTATCCGGACGCACGCCGGCGGCAAGCGGAGCGCGACATGGCCGTGCAGGGCGTCGGCGCCGCCATCCAGAACCTGCTGCTGTCCGTTCACCTCCAGGGACTGGGCGCCTGCTGGATGTGCGCCCCACTGTTCTGCCCCGACGTTGTCCAACGTGCACTGGGGCTGCCAGACGACTGGGAGCCCCAGGCGCTGATCACTGTTGGCCAGGCAGTGGAGCAACCGCCTGTCCCAGCGCGACGGCCTCTCGACGAAAGCATGCTGATTCGTGCCTGAGCCGTGTCTTACCGCTGGCCAGCCGATGCAACTGCAGCTGTGAGCAGGGAATGCACGTTCTCGCCTTAGCCGGCGGGGTGGGCGGCTCGAAGCTCGCATACGGCCTTTACCGGCAGCTCGGTCCGCGGCTGACGGTGATCGTCAACACGGGCGACGACGAGACCATGTTCGGGCTGCGCGTCTGCCCCGACCTCGACACGCTGCGCTACACCCTCAGCGGCATGGCCAATCCGGAGACCGGCTGGGGCATCCGCGAGGACACCTTCCACGCCTTGGCCCAGCTGGAGGCCTATGGCATGGACACCTGGTTCAAGCTCGGCGATCGCGATCTGGCAACAGACCTGGCGCGGACGCAGCTGCTGTCCGAGGGCGTCAGCCTGACAGAGGTGGAGCGGCGCCTGGACGGCAGCGCAGGGCTGAGCTGTCGCATTCTGCCCATGTGCAACGAGCCTGTGGCAACGCGGATCCGCACTGCGACCGGCGAGCTCAGCTTTCAGGACTACTTCGTGAAGCAGCGTCACGAGCCTGCCGTGGAGTCCGTAGCCTATCGGGGCATCGAGCGGGCCAGCGTGACCGCCGAATGCCTCGACGCCATCGCCAGCGCGGACACGATTGTGCTGTGCCCCTCCAACCCTATGGTGAGCATCCAGCCCATCCTGTCGGTCCCCGGCCTGCGGCAGGCCATTGCCACCAGCCGGGCCGCCAAGATCGCCGTCAGCCCCATCGTTGCCGGCCAGGCGGTCAGCGGGCCGGCAGGGCAGATGATGGCTGCCGCCGGCTATGACGTGTCGGCGTTCGGACTGGCCCGGCTGTACGGCGACTTCCTATCCGGCATCGTCATCGATTGGGCCGACAAAGAACTCGAGCTCCCCCTGCGGCGATTGGGGCTGGAGGTGCTGGTTACCAAGACCATCCTTAGCACGGCGGAAGACAAGGTCGAGCTGGCCGGCAGGCTGCTGGAGTGGGCCGCCGATCAAGCGCTCACCGTCGTGGGAGAGCAGTGACTGCCCCGTCGCCGCCGGCGAGAGGCATCTACGCGGTCGTGCCCGTCAAGCAGCTCAACCGGAGCAAGAGCAGGCTGGCCGGCCACCTCGACGATGGAGCCCGGCGGGCAGCGAGCATGGACATGCTGCGGCAGGTCCTGGGCCAGCTGCGGCAAGTCCCGGCAGTCTCGGCCTGGGCCGTGCTGAGCAGCGACCAAGACGCGGTGAGCCTGGCGAGGTCGTTGGGCGGCTGGGCGATCGCTGACCGTGGCGGCGGACTCAACCAGGCCCTCGGTGCCGCGCGCGACTGGGCCATTGGCGGCAATGCGGCCGGGCTGCTGGTGCTGCCCTCAGACGTCCCGCTGGTCACCTCCAGCGACGTCGAGGACATGCTCCGCCTCGGGTCCGAATCCGCGGCGAGCGTGGTCCTGGCTCCATCGAAGGACGGCGGCACGAATGCGCTCCTGCTCCGCCCGCCGCACGTGATGCCGTTTCGGTTTGGACATGGGAGCGCCGCGATCCACCGCGCCGAGGCAAGCCGCAGGCACCTGGTCTTGGCCATCTATCGAAGCGCCACCCTAGCTTTTGACGTGGATACCCCCGAAGATTTCTCCTGCTACCTGGCTGTCGAAGAAGGACTGGCCCAGCTGGACGAAGCGCAGGCGCTGGCCATCCGGTGAGCGCCGGACAAGTGCGGCTCATTCCGGTGCCGGGCATCCCCACCGTGCAGCCGGCCGACGACCTGGCGGCGTTGATCGTTCGATCGCTGCCCGAAGGCCTGCAGCAGGGAGACGTGCTGGTCGTGGCCCAGAAGATCGTCTCGCGGGCAGAGGGACGGCTGGTGCGGCTGGCCGACGTGCACCCTTCCGCCCGCGCGCAGGACATGGCTCGAACCGCGAACAAGGATCCCGCATTGATGGAGCTCATCCTGAGAGAGAGCAATGAGGTACTGCGCGTCCATGAGGGGGTGGTCATCGTGGAGCAGCGCTCGGGCTGGGTATGCGCCAACGCCGGCATCGATCGCTCCAACGTTCCCCCGGGGACCGGCGCCGTGGCCGCGCTGCTGCCGCTCGATGCGGATGCCTCCGCCCGACGGCTGGCAGACGGATTGCATAAGCTCACGGGCCAGACTGTGGCCGTCATCATCAATGACAGCCATGGACGGGCGTGGAGAGAGGGCTCGACAGGCGTCGCCATCGGCATCGCCGGCATGCGCGCCATCAAAGACGAGCGCGGCCAGCGCGATCTCTTCGGCTACCAGCTCCAAACGTCGGTGATCGGACTTGCCGACGAAATCGCCTCCGCGGCCTCGCTGCTGATGGGCCAGACGGATGAAGGGATTCCAGCCGTCGTGGTCCGGGGGCTGACCTACGACCGAGCGGAGGGAACGGCCGGCGAGCTCATACGCCCAAAGGAGCGCGATCTCTTCCGCTAGTCTCCTTGGCCCCGGTCGCGGGGACCGGCTGGCGACTGATGCCGACCTTGCCCTCCGCCCCGGCGCTGCCCGCTGTCCAGATGCCTGGGACCGGCGTGTGGCAGCGCGGGCAGCCGAAGTCATGCAGCCGGTTACGGACGATCACAAAGCCGCGGCGCTCGATCAGGAGCTCCTCGCAGACCGCGCAGTACGTGTTCTCCCAACGGCCAACCCGTCCCGGCAAATTCCCGGCGTAGACGTAGCGCAGGCCTTCTTCGCGGCCGATCTCGCAGGCCCGCAGAAGCGTTTGCAGGGACGTATTGTCGTGGTCCTGCATACGGTAGTCCGGGTGATAGGCCGTGACGTGCCAGGGAATATCAGGAGACAGCGCGGCCAGAAAGCGGGCGGCGTCGCGCAGCTCTTCATCCGAGTCGTTGAACTTCGGCACGATGAGTGTTACGACCTCGAGCCAGAAGCCCTTCTCGACGAGCATCTCCAGTGTCGCCAGGATGTTGCTCAGCTTGCCTCCCAGCTGACGATAGCTGCGATCGGACATGGTCTTGAGATCGACCTTGTAGCAGTCGGTCCATGGCCTGATGTAGTCCAGCGCCTCCGGCGTGGCGTTGCCGTTGGACACGAAGCCCGTGCGGAACCCGGCGGCACAGGCCAGCTCGAACACTTCCACGGCCCACTCGGCGGTGATAAGCGGCTCGTTGTAGGAGCTGACGACCAGGCCGGCCCGGTGCTGTTGTGCCAGGCCCAGGAGCTGCTCCGCTGTCATGGACACCGGCGGCGCAACCGCGTCGGGATCGCGCAGCGCCTGCGACGTGACCCAATTCTGACAGTAGGCGCAGTGCAGGTCGCAGCCGAGCATACCGAAGGTCAAGGCGTTGGAGCCAGGCAGCACGTGAAAGAACGGCTTCTTCTCCGTTGGGTCGCACTGCAGCGCGCCAACGTAGCCGTGGGGCGCCATCAGCTCGCCGGCCAGGTTGAAGCGCACCTTGCAGATGCCCCGCTTGCCCTCCCCAATGAGACAGCGGTGGCCGCAGGCGACACACCGCAACCGGCCGTCGGCTTCGATGCCGTACAGCTTCCCCGGAGCCACCAGCCTGTCCAGCAGCTGGGCCAAGGATGAACCCGCGGGCTCGGTCACGAGCGCAGTGTAGCGAGCCTGGACGCCGATACCGGAGACAGAGCCCTAGCGCCCAGCGACCAGCACCTCGCGCCCAGCGACTAGCGCCTAGCGACCAACGCCTAGCGCCTAGCGCCTAGCGCCTAGCGACCAGCGCCTAGCGACCAACGCCTAGCGACTAGCGCCTAGCGCCTAGCGACCAGCGCCTGGCGACTAGCGCCTCGCGCCTCGCGCCTAGCTCTTCAGCTTCCCGATGACAGCGTCGGCGACCTCTGAAGTACCGACGGCGGAGGGATCATCCTTACTCGGCTTCATGTCGTAGGTAACGGACTTGCCCTCGCGGATGACGGCCGCGATGGCCTGCTCCAGGCGATCGGCCGCCGTCCGCTCGCCGAGATGGCGGAGCATGAGCACGGCAGAGAGCATCTCCGCCATCGGGTTCACTTTGTTCAGGCCCGCGTACTTGGGGGCGCTTCCGTGGGTGGGCTCGAAGACGGCCACGCCCTCACCGATATTCGCTCCAGGGGTCATACCCAAGCCTCCTACCAGGCCGGCGCACAGATCCGAAATGATGTCGCCAAACAGGTTGGGCAGCACCAGGATGTCGAATTGCTGTGGGTTCTGGACGAGCTGCATGGCCAGGTTGTCGACCAGGATGGTGCTGAAGGCGATGTCCGGGTACTCCTTAGCCACCTCTTCGGCAGTGTGCAGGAACAGGCCATCGGTGTACTTCATGATGTTGGCCTTGGTCACGGCGGTGACCCGCTTGCGATTGTTGGCCCGAGCGTAGTCGAATCCGTAGCGCACGATGCGCTGCGTGCCGGATACGGAGATGGGCTTGATGCTGATGCCCGAGTCCGGGACGATGGCCTTCTTGGCGTGCTGACTGATCCAGTCAATGAGCTCGCGCGTTTCCGGCTTGTCCTTCTCGAACTCGATGCCGGCGTACAGGTCCTCGGTGTTCTCGCGCACGATGACGATGTCGATGCCCTCATAACGCGAGCGCACCCCTGGATACGTTTTGCACGGGCGCAAGCAGGCGTACAGGTTGAGCTCCTGCCGCAAGCCAACGTTGACCGACCGGAAGCCACTGCCGATCGGCGTAGTGATGGGGCCCTTGATGGCCACTTTGTTGCGCCGAATGGACGCCAGGGTGGGCTCTGGCAGCGGCGTGCCGTACCGTTCCATGACCTCGGCTCCGGCGAGCTGCACGTCCCAGTCGAACTGCACGCCGGTGCTTTCCAGCACGCGGCGCGTCGCTTCCATGATCTCAGGACCGGTCCCGTCGCCGGGGATGAACGTCACACGATGAGCCAAAGTCGAGCCTCGTCAGTCGGAATTGTTGGGCGCAAGGCGAAGGGCGCCAGGCGCTAATTGTAGGGCACGGTGAGGCGCCTAGCGCCTCGCGTCCTCCATGATCACGTTGCACTTACAGGAGTTCATCAGGTAGGTCTCGATGAACTGGCAGTAGGTTGGCTTCTGGCCCAGCTCATGCATGGCGCCGACCAGTGGCATCCAGTTCAGCAGCTCGTGCTCGCCGGCGGCCTCGAGCTCGGATAGCTGGATGTCGCGCCAGGCCAGGTAGTCGCCCTGGCGCAGCGACTCGAAGCGGCGGCGGTCGGTCTCAACGTCGGGATAGACGTAGTGGTGCTTCTCAGTCAGGAACGCATGGGACCAGCTCGAAGTCCCAACGAACACCATGCGCCACGGACTTTCCCTGGCCGCACGCGCCAGCGCCTGCCCCAACTGGAACCCGCGCTTGGGCGAAGCGGCCGGAGGGTCGGCTTCGCGATCGGACTCGAACAGATGGCTCACCAAACCCTTGTTGCGAATGATTCCGGAGCCGTAGGCGTTCACGGCCACAGGCACAATGGGATGGGGCCAGCCGCTGCGGTCGTAGTCCAGGTAGGCCAGGGTGAAGTTGAAGGCGTGGCCCAGACCATCGGTGTCCGGGTAGTGCAGCTTGTACGCGTAGCTCATGTCGAATTCGGCCTCGATAGCCGCTTTGGTCAAGTAGCGCGCAACCTCCGGCTGGCCAGCCACCGACATGACCTTGTCCTGCGGCTCCCGCCATACGTTGGGCTCAGGCGTGCCCACCCGGGTCCAATTGAACAGGTGCAGATCGAAGCTTGGCAGGATGTACACGCAGAAGGGCGTGATGCAATCCTCGCGGAAGTTCTCGTACTGATCGTCCCCGAAGATCACGACGGCGTCAGGCTTGAAGTCATCGATTGCCCGGCGGATCTTGCGCACGCCCTCGAGGAACTGCCGGCGGTGCTCCCGCGCGGCGGTCGTGCCCTCGTCGGAGCCCCATTCCCGCTGCATGGGCTCGGGCCAGTTCCTGGGGTCCTTGAGGTGGGCGGGAACGCGATCGCTGGTGAGCACCTGCCTGACGCGCAGTGACATGGCCTCGTCGTCATAGGCGAAGCCCGGAAAGTGGCTCAGACCCACGCCGAGCACTTCAGCCATCAGGTTGCCTCGCCCGACAAACCCAGGAAGCGCAAGCAGTTCCTCCAGCTGACCTGGTCCCACTCATCCGGCGAGAGGCCCATGGACTTCAGGGTGGCAGCCACCGGCTGCTCGCGAGGCACGAAGGGATAGTCCGTGCCAACGGTCACCTGGGATATCCCAACCATGTCGACCAGATAGCGAATGGCGCGGGCATCGAACAGCAGCGTATCGTAGAACAGCCCTCGAGCATAGTCGACCGGGGAGCGCGGCAGTGACTGGCGAAACGGGTTGGGGAGTGCGGAAGCGGCCGGCGGCTCTCCGTTCCAGCGTCCGCTCCAAGCATGCTGCAGCCGGGGCAGAAAGAATGGCAGGGTCCCGCCGCCGTGGCTGAACGCCAGCCGCACACCGGGATGGCGCTCGATGAGGCCGCTGGCAATCATCGAGGCGATGGTAAGCCCGGTGTCGCTGGGAAAGCCGATGGCGTTGATGAGCTGCTCGGTGGCTGGGAAGCGATCGCTGAAGGTAGGATGGAGCGCGTGCACGAAAGCGCACAGATCGAGCCGTTCGAGCTCGGCGAAGAACTCGGCGAAGCGCTCCTCGCCAAGCGACCTGCCGAGGACGTTAGACCCAAGCTCCACGCCGCGCAGGCCGGCGCTCTTGACTGCTGTGAGCTCCCTGGCGGCCAGGGCCGGGTCCTGCAGCGGCACCATGCCCAAGCCATAGAACTGCGTAGGCGACGCCTGCACCAGGCTCGCTATCTGATCGTTTACGTAGCGGCTCATGTCCAGGCCATCGGCCGGAGAGAACCAGTACGAGAGCAGCTCCGGCATCGGCGAGACGACCTGCGCGTCGACGCCCTCCAACGGCAGATCGGCCGAACGGCGAGCGCGGCTCCAACACTGGTCCGTCACCGTCCGAAAGTTCGCGCCGGCGATTGTGACCTTGGCCCGGCCAGGCTCGAAGTGGTCCATGGACGGCCAGCGGCCCGAGCCCCGGCCGGCAGCTTGCGGAAAGTGCTCCGGGACGAGGTGCGTGTGAAGGTCGACGATCACCGAGCGGCACTCGGGGCGAGAGCCGTGACGTCCGCCAGGAACTTGCTGTTATCGCCCTCGACGCCCATGTCCAGAACCTGAACCGCGAAACGGGCGGGCGGCTCGTCACCGAAGTGCTCTTGCCAGACGCGATTGAAGACCGGCCGGTCACGCTGCAAATCCATCATGTACACGGCCACCTTGACGACGTCGGCCAGTGTGGCCCCGGCGGCACCGAGGGCCAGCTTCATGTTGTCGAACAGCAGTCGCGCCTGCTGCTCGGCGTCTTCCGGCGGGTTGCCGGTAGCGGGGTCGACGCCGCGCACCGCGGACAGGTAGACGAACCCGCCGCCGCGAACGGCCTCAGGAATGGGGCTGGAGTGTTTGTGCCCCTCGCCGAGATAGAAGACTTCTTTTCGGGCGCTCATCGGCCCTAGTGTACGAAGTCGGGAAGGTTAGGCGGACTCGCCTTCGCCGGGGAGCATCTCGCGGTCGGTGCGGCCGAGCAGAATGGGCTTGCGGTTTCCGCGGATCACCTCGTCGTCCACCACGCATTTACGCGCGGTGTCGATTGAGGGAATGTCGAACATGACGTCGGTGAGCGTCTCTTCGACGATGGTTCGCAGACCGCGAGCGCCGGTCTTCTGCTCCAGGGCCAACTCGGCGGCAGCGGTCAGCGCATCGGGGGTGAAGATGAGCTCCACCTTGTCCAGCGCCAGGAACTTCTGGTACTGCTTGATGATCGCGTTCTTCGGTTCGGTCAAGATGCGCACCAGGTCCTCTCGCTCCAATGGATCCAGCGCAACGGTGACCGGGAGGCGGCCCACGAATTCCGGGATCAATCCGTACTTGAGCAGGTCGTCCGGGATGAGCTTGTGCAGGACGTTCTCTTCGTCCTTACGATGCCGGTTCGTGCCCGACAGCGTCTCCCGGCCGAAGCCGATGCTCTTCTTGTTACCCAGGCGCTTCTCGACGATCTTGTCCAGCCCTTCGAAAGCCCCGCCGCAGATGAACAGGATGTTGGTCGTGTTGATCTGGATGAAGTCCTGGTGCGGATGCTTGCGTCCGCCCTGCGGCGGCACGTTGGCAACCGCGCCTTCGATGATCTTGAGCAGCGCCTGCTGCACGCCCTCGCCGGACACGTCGCGGGTAATGGAGGGATTGTCCGACTTGCGGGAGATCTTGTCGATCTCGTCGATGTAGATGATCCCACGCTCGGCACGAGCAATGTCGTAGTCGGCGGCCTGGATCAGCCGCAGCAGGATGTTCTCGACGTCCTCGCCCACGTAGCCGGCTTCGGTAAGCGCGGTCGCATCGGCGATGGAGAAGGGAACGTCCAGGATCTTGGCCAGGGTTTGCGCCAGCAGCGTCTTGCCGCAGCCGGTTGGCCCCACCAGCAGGATGTTGGACTTGGCCAGCTCGACCTCGTCGATCTGCATGCCGGCGCTGACGCGCTTGTAGTGGTTGTAGACCGCCACGGAGAGGACACGCTTGGCCCGCTCCTGGCCGATGACGTACTGGTTGAGCTGTTCGTACAACCGCCGCGGAGTGGGGACTTTATTGGCGAAGAACTTGTTCTTCTGAGGAGCGGCGCCCTCTTCCTCGATGATCTCCCGACAGAGATCGATGCACTCGTCGCAGATGTAAACGCCGGCAGGGCCCGCGATCAACCGCCTTACCTGCTCCTGGCTCTTCCCACAAAAGGAGCAGCGATAGGTCAGGCGAGTGTTGCGAGAGCTAGCCGTTGGAGCTTCCCCCGCTGCCGCCTATCAGGGCCAGATCCTTCGACCGAGCGGGCTGCAAAATTTCATCGACTATACCATACTCGACTGCCTCTTCAGCCGTGAGCCACTTATCGCGGTCGAAGTCGGTGCTGATGCGCTCGTACTCTTGGCCGGTGTGCTTGGCGAGAATCTGGCGCAGCGTTGCCTGCAGCCGAAGCACCTCCTTGGCCATGATTTCGATGTCCGTGGCAGCCCCTTCCGTTCCGCTTTGCACCTGGTGCATGTGAACGGTAGCGTGTGGCAGCGCAAAGCGCTTTCCCTTCGCCCCTCCGGCGAGCAGCACCGTGCCCATACTGGCCGTGACGCCGACCGCCATTGTGGCTACGTCGGGCTTGATCAACTGCATTGTGTCGTAAATGGCCAGGCCGCTGTGAACCGATCCGCCCGGACTGTGGATGTACATCTGGATGTCCTTGTCCGGATCCTCGCTCTCGAGGAACAGCAGCTGAGCAATGACCGTGTTGGCCAGCTGGTCGTCGATCCCCGCGCCGAGGAAGATGATCCTGTCCTTCAAAAGCCGTGAATAGATGTCAAACGCACGTTCGCCACGAGGCGAGGACTCGATGACCATGGGGACGAGTGCCATTTACCGACTCTCCTCCAATTCTACGAACTGAGATCCTCCGGCTGCCCGATCGAGGACGTCCATGGCTTTGCGGAGCAGCAGCTCGTGCACTACCGATTCACGGACCTTAGGCGACTCCACGAGCTTGCGAACGGACTCGCGCCGCTCGGCCGAGGTGCCTTCCACCATGCGGGTCAGCTCCCCGTCGAGCTCGCCCTCGGACAGCTCCAGCTTCTCGGCCTCGATGAGCTCGTTCAGGACGAGGCCCGACTTGATACGCCTGACAGCCCGCGGATGCCACTCGCCGCGGAGCTCATCGACAGACTTTCGCGATCCCCGCAGGAACATCTCCAAGCTGAAACCCTGGCGCCGGAAGCTGCTCTCCGCCTCTTGAAGCATGTGGTCCAACTCATGATCAACCATAACGGCGGGAAACTCGATTTCCGAGATCTCTACCAACTTGTCGACCACTTCGGACTCGAAGGTCTCTTTGGCGTCACTCTTCCGCTGGGCCTCCAGCCGCTTGCGCAGATCCTGCTTCAGCGCCTCGAGGTCGTCGTAATCGCCCACGGTGCGAGCGAGCTCGTCGTCCAGATCAGGCAGCTCGCGCTGCTTGATCGACTTGACCACGACGTGATACGTGGCCGTCTTGCCTGCCAGGCTGGCGTCTCGGTAATCGTCGGGAATCGGCTCCACGATGTCCTTTTCCTCGCCCACGCTGAGACCGGCCAGCGCGTTCGCCCAGCTGGGCAGGGGCGCATCGGTGCCGAGCTCGGCAACGATCTCGCGCGGACTCTCCGAAAGCTGACGGCCATCAAGTGAGGTTAGGACGTCCAACGCCGCCTGGTCACCGATATGCAGCGGCCGGCCCTCGACCGGCACCCACTGCCCGTGCGAGGCACGCACGTCCTGGAGAGCCTTGTCAACGTCTTCCTCAGTCACGCCGAAACTACCAGCCTCGACGCGAATGGAGCGATAGTCTCCCAACTTGACCGTGGGCTGGACCGGCACCACCGCCTTGAACACCAGCGCTTTCTCGGGCTCCAGCTGGACGACCTCGAACTCAGGCCGGGCGTAAGGCACGATGTTGCTTTCTTTGACAGCTTCTTCATACGCCGCGGGCATGACGAAGTCCAGCGCTTCGCGGTACAGCGTATCGACGCCGACGGTGCGCTCCAGGATGCGCCGCGGAGCTTTGCCCTTGCGGAAACCGGGGATGCTCACCCGCTGGACGAGGCGCTGATAGGCCCGGTCGGTAGCCTTGGCCAGCCGCTCGGGCTCGACCTCGACTTTGAGCGTTACCTGGCTGTTCTCAGTGCTCTCAATTACGGCCGTCATTCCCGGACTCCAAATCCCCCAATCAGCTGAACACAGCCGCCGTGCGCATGCATCGACTCGTGGGCGGCTCGGTGAGTATAGCTATCCGTTTGGTGGCTGAAGACCGATCGGAGGAGCTACTGCCCGCTGGAAACGTGCACGGGGACCTGCTCCATCTGCAGGAGAGGAAGCGTCTCCGGCTCGGCCAGCTTGGGAGTCACTCGATACTCGAGATAGCGCCCTAAAAGCAGTCGGGTGTGAGCGGCCAGGCCCGGCAGCGCCGAGAGGCCAATACCCACGGCGGGCATCAGCACCCATTCGAACATGCGGCGAAGCCCCAGCAGGCGGTGAGGATTGGCCTCGGCCGGCTTCATCTTGCAGTCGACGACCACCATGACAACCAGGGACGCGAGGCTCGCCGTGAGCAGATAGCCGCTGAGAGCCGGCAGCAGATGGCCCAATGAGGTGCGAGCGTAGCCGGGACTGAAGTATCCCGGAGCCCCGGCACCGAACGTGATCAGGAATGGCGACAACGGCCAGGATAGATGCTCCTCGATGTAGCGCAGGCCGCGGTAGACAGCCTTCCAGCGGCCCGGACGGGGCATGCGCAGGAGCCCGCGAATGACGTAGGGAATGTCGGCCACACCCCAGGCCCAGCGCTTTTCCTGCTCGAACTGGCTTCGCAACGTCCCAACATAGCCCGCGCTTTCCGCGGCGTCGGACACGACCGGCAGGAAGATCGGCTCAACCTGGACCTCGGGCCCGAACTTGAACAGCAGCTTGAAGAACATATGGCTGTCTTCCGGGATGACGTTCCCATCCCAGTAGCCAGCCTCCATGCAGGTGGACAGCGCCATGGAGTATGTGGACTGCGTCACCAGCTTATCCGTGCGGGTGAGCTTGGCCAGCTGCCATAGAGAGTGGACCGAGTTCAGCACCCGACTGGGCGCGGGAACGCGCCAGATGTTGGAGTAGAACAGGATGACCGGCTGAAAGAGGCGGCGCCGCGGCTTGCTGAGGAACTGGCAGGTCAGCGCGCTGAAGTAGCTGCCGTGGAAGCGGCTGTCGGCGTCGCACGTCGTGATCGTGCTGAAGGCCAGGTCCACCTCCGCTTCTCCGGCCAGCCGCTCGCTGGCGAAGCGCGCCGCCCACGCCTGGTTGGACGACTTGCCGGCGATCTCCCCCGGCAGCTGCGGGTGAAAGGTCACCCATAGGTTGCCGAACAAACCACCGAACTCGGCCTGCAGCAGGCCGGCCCGCCGGTGAGCGTCCGGGTCGCGCGCCTCGAAGGCGAGCACCACGGTCATGCGCTGTGTTGGGAAGTCCTGGCCGGCCAGGCGCTGCAAGGTAGCTCGGAGGATGTCCACGGACTCACCGTAGGTGGGGACGATGACCACGTGATGAACTCGTCCGAACTGCTCCATGGCCGAGGCCTGCGCCAACCAATCGGTCGCTTCGGCATGCCTCATCCGGCGATAGGCAGCGATCACGCGGATGCCGAGAGAGGTGGAGTGGTACAGCCAGTAGGCGTCGTAGAGCAGCACCAACATGCCGACGGCGAGTGGCTGCAGCAGACTGGCCCATATGAGCCCCGACAGCACGGCGTAGGTGCAAAGTCCCGGGAGCACCTCGAGTAAACGCTGTCCAGGCGGGCGCTGGGCGTCTCTTACCGCACCTAACAAACTGGTCCGAAGCCCCCGGTCAATGTTCCACGGAGCTGTGTCCGAGTTGCTCTGCACCGCTGAGCTAACAGCGGCAGCCTGCTCTCCATCCTAACACAGCTGCTTGACCGGGCTGCTCGCTTCGCATCCATCGCCCAGAGGCTAGCAAGACAGGAACCAGCATCGCTAAGATGAAATCGATGGCCGCGGAACGGGCGCTCATCGTCGTCGATCCGCAGAATGATTTCTGCCCCGGCGGCGCCTTAGCGGTGCCCGACGGCGATCGGATCTTTCCCAACGTCAACCGGCTGATGGCCCATTTCGAGCACGTGTTCGCGACTCAGGATTGGCACCCGGAGGATCACTCCTCCTTTCGACAGCAGGGCGGTCCGTGGCCGGTGCATTGTGTTCAAGGCAGCCGGGGCGCGGCCTTTCACCCGGCTTTACGACAGGACCGCATCGAAACGGTCGTACGCAAGGGCACCGACCGGGAGACGGATGGCTACTCCGGCTTTGCCGGCACCAATCTGGCCGAGCGTCTGAGACTGCTCAACGTCGATCGGGTTGTGCTGTGCGGGCTGGCAACGGACTATTGCGTGCGGGAGACGGCGCTGGAGGCGATCCGACAGGGATTTCGAGTGGCCCTGGTCAGCGACGCAATCGCCGCGGTGAACGTCGATCCCGACGACGGACGTCAGGCGCTGGAAGCGATGCGGGCCGCCGGCGCCGAGATCGTTACGACGAACGAAGCGCTAGCGGCGAGCTCGGCGACGTCGTAATCGGGTTGGGGGGCAGCGTGAGCGACCAGAAGTTGGGATCTTCCTGACCTAGCCGCCAACCGGCCCAGCCACCCAGGTGGTGCACGTCGATCAGAAAGAGCTTGGCCTTGAGGCTGTCACTGTTCTCGAACCACACCTGGTGCAGTCCGTTGCCGGCGCTGTACAGAAAGGTGGGCGACTGCGCCGCCTGACTCATCTGGATCTGGGCGCCAAAAGCAAACACGGTCGAAACAATGTCCGTGTATGACATCGCCCGCGCTGAACCACCACCGCTGATGTTCCAGTTGTACCCGTAGAACGGGATGCCGAGCAGCAGCTTGTTTGGCGGGATCAGGCTCTTGGCATACGTCAGTACGTCGTTGACCCAGGCGACGTCGGCCACGGGCCCAGCGGGACCGCCGGCATAGTGCTGGTCATAGGCCATGATGACGGCAAAATCCAGGTTGGGCGCCAGCCCGGCGTAGTCGAACACGCCGGAGAACCCCCCGTAGGTTTCGCTGGTCTTCGAGCCGATGGCCATCGTAACCAGCTTGCCTAGCGGATGAAGCCGCGCATAGACGTTGGTCATCATGGCGTCCAACGAGGTCCTGTCGGAGGCGACCATGTTCTCGAAATCGATGTTGACGCCGTCGTAGCCGTACGTGCTGACCAGCCATTGCAGGCTATCGAGCAGCTGGGTCTGGCGGTTGCCATCGCTGACCAGGGCGTGCCCCACGGAGGCTGAAAACTCGCCGTTGGCCACGATCGGCACGACCTTGATGCCGTGATCTTTGGCAAACTGCGTGACCTGCGGCGAATCCGAGCCGTAGATCATGCCATTGGCATCGCTGTGGAACCAGGCCGGCGACAGCACGTCGATCTGATCGGCGTGACTGCGGAGGCTGTCCGGCAGCGCGGTTCCCACCATGTAGACCCACCGGACAGGGGGCGGGCTGGCTACGACCGGCGCAGGAGGGGGCGCGACCGGTGGAGCAGGAAATGCGGCGACCGGGGGTAATGGGGCGAGCACACCGGTAACAGCGGGCGCCTGGCCGGGAATCGCGCCCACAGCTGCACTTGGGGTGGGCGTTCCGCCGGGGCCGATGAGACGCAAACGGTCAGGAGTCGGCGACAGGCCAGGCATGAACGTGTCTCCCGCGGCGGAGGGCGCAGCCACCGCGGTGAGCAGCAGCAAACTGCCAGCGAGAACGCTGGCCACGCGGCCCGCACGCCGCGATCCGATGCTCAACCTCACTCGTCGCCGCTCAACATGCCAGGGTGTATCACAACTAACGAAGCTGGCTGCGAAATGTTAGGAGGATATGGCTAGCGAGCCACGGACGGCGCCGCGACAGCAGCGGGCAAGGTCCAACCGCGGGGAGCGGACGTCAGCTTTCGCCGATGAGCTGCAGGAAGTCCTGCTCGGTCAGGACACGTATACCCAGCTTCTCGGCTCGCGCCAGCTTACTGCCGGGGTCGGCGCCGACAACCAGGTCGGTCGTCCGCTTGGTCACCGAAGATCCGATTTCGCCGCCCAGGTCCTTGATGCGAGCTTCGGCCTGGCCCCGAGGATAGCGATCGAGCCGGCCGGTGAGCACGAACTCGCGACCGGAAAGCGGACCTTCGGTCCTGGGCGGAAGCGGCTCACCCAGGCTCACCCCGGCCGCGGCCAACTCCTCGATCAGTGACCTGTTGACCGGACGCTCGAAGTAGGCGCATATGCTCTCGGCAATTTTCGGCCCAAGCCCCGGCACCTCGCGCAGGTCGTCGAGGCCGGCATTCATCAGCGCATGCATGTCACCAAAATGCCGGGCCAGCTGCGCGGCAACCGTCTCGCCCACGTGCCTGATGCCCAGAGCGAAGATGAGGTTGGCCAGTGGCCGCTTGCGGCTGGCGTCGATGCTGGCGAGCAGCATGTCGGCCATCTTGTCGCCCACGCCTTCGAGCTGCAGCAGCTGTTCTTTGGTCAGGTGATAGACGTCGGAAAGCTTCTCGACGAAGCCGGCCTGGATGAGCTTATGCGCCATCACCTCGCCCAGGCCCTCGATGTCCATCGTGCCGCGACTGGCAAAGTGCTCCAGCAGCCGGAAGAACTGCGCCGGGCAGGAGAGGTTGGGGCAGTAGTACATGGCTTCGCCGGGCTCGCGGGCCACCGGCGTATGACAGGCGGGACATTCGGCCGGCATGTGCCATACCTGCTCGCCGCCCGAGCGCCGTCTGACCACGGGAGCGACCACCTGAGGTATCACCTCGCCGGCGCGGTGAACGACTACCCAGTCACCTTCGCGAATGTCCTTGCGATGGATGTCGTCCTCGTTATGAAGTGTCGCCTGGCTGATGGTCACCCCACCCACGCGGATTGGCTCCAGGACGGCGAACGGATTGATCGCGCCGGTGCGGCCGACGTTCACCTCAATGCGGTTGAGACGGGTAATGCCCTGCACCGGAGCGAACTTGAACGCGGTAGCCCAGCGTGGGGCATTCGCTACATAGCCCAGGTCCGCCTGATAGGCCAGTGAATCGACCTTGACCACCACCCCGTCGATCTCATAGTCCAGGGATTCGCGCTGCCGCTCCAGCGAGCGGATGGCCTCGATGGCTTCGTCCAGATTCCGGCAGTAGCGATTTTCGGGGTTGATTTTCAAGCCGAAGGCCGCCAAACACTGCATGGTCTCCCAGTGTGTGTCAGCCAGGGGCGCTGCGGGCTGATCGATGTACCCCAGAGAGTAGACGAACATCTCGAGCGGGCGGCGCGCCGAAACCCGCGGATCTTTCTGCCTCACCGAGCCGGCGGCGGCGTTGCGAGGATTGGCAAAGAGGCGCTCGCCGGCTTCGGCGCGCTCCTCGTTTACGCGTTCGAAGCCGGTTTTCGACAGGAAAATCTCGCCACGCGCTTCCAGCCGTCCTGGTGGCTCGCCACTGAGCTGCCAGGGCACGCTGCGAATAGTGCGGACATTTGGCGTGATGTTCTCACCTTGAAAGCCATTGCCTCGGGTAGCGGCGCGCACCAGCTGGGCCCGCTCGTAGGTCAGCGCGGCGGCCAGCCCATCCATTTTTGGCTCCGCAACCATGGCAAAGTCGTCGCGGCCCAGCATGTTGCTGACGCGCTTGTGCCAGGCACGAAGCTCGTCTTCGGAGAAGACGTTCCCCAGGCTGAGCATGGGCACAGGGTGGACCACGACCTCGAACGTCTCGAGCGGCGAGCCGCCGACACGCTGCGTAGGAGAGTCCGGCGACTGGAACTGCGGGTAATCCTCCTCCAGCGTGCGCAGCTCCCGCATGAGCTGATCGAACTCGGCATCCGAGATCTCCGGCTCGTCGAGCGTGTGATAGCGGTAGTTGTGGTATTCGATTTGGCGGCGCAGGTCCTCAATCCGCCGCTTGATCCCCTCCTGATCGTCCACCACGTAGATTATGAAGGGCAAGCGCCGATAACGGTCACGACTGTCGCTACTATCGACGTAGATGCCATTCACCGACAGGACCGCCCGGCGGTTGGCCACGGAGCTAGCCGGCGCCTTCATCCTGGGCGCCGTGGCCGGCATTGCCCAGCACTCCGGTCGCGTCGCCTGGGGCCGGCGAGAGATGATCGACTGGGACCGGGTCTACCAGATCGGCTCGCTGCTCTCTGGCGACACGCTCCGCTCACGCTCCGGCAACGAGCAGCGCCTGCGACGAGAGACCTACTTCCGCCAGCTCGTACAGCAGGTGAGCCAGCCGATGATGGAGTATCTGCGCGTCGCGGACGGCTCCTTCTGCTTCGTCGCACGACCTGAGGCGCTCGATCGAGCAGCCTGGATCGAGGCCAACATCGGCGGTTTTGGGACGGTCTTCGAGCCCGTGGAATCCGCGCTGCGGCAGCGCCTGGGCAACCGCGTGAGCAATCCGCTGAACCAGCAGACGAGCAGTATTCTCCTAGGGGTGCTGCTGGGCTACCTCTCCCGGCACGTATTGGGCCAGTACGACCCGAGCCTGCTGGGCAAGGAAGCGGCTACGGCAGGACGTCTGTACTTCGTCGAGCCGAACCTGGAAAGCGCCCGGCGCAAGATGAGCCTGCCCAAAGAGCAATTCGAGACCTGGATCGTGTTCCACGAGCTCACTCACGCCTGGCAGTTCGAAGCCCATCCCTGGTTACGGCAGCACATGAATCAGCAGATTCGGGAGCTGCTCATGTCGGCCAGCGACAGGCTTCTTCAGTTCGACGCGGCTGAGCTCCTGCGCCTGGCAATGCGCGGCCAGCTCGATCTTCGCCAGCCTCAGCGGCTGCTCACCGGCCTCATGAACCCGCACCAGCAGCGCATCTTCGACGGGCTCCAGGCGCTGATGTCGCTGCTCGAAGGCTTCAGCAATCACGTCATGGATGCCCTTGGGCCGCGAATGCTGCCCGATTATGCCCGCATAGCCGCCACGTTCGAGGATCGGCAGCGGCACAAGAGCCCTGCCGAGACCCTGTTCATCCGCATGACGGGGCTAGAGGTGAAGCTGCAGCAATATCAGCTTGGCGAAGCCTTCGTGGATGCCGTCGTTCGGCGCGTAGGCATCGAGGGGATGAACCAGGTGTGGACAAGCCCCGACTGTTTGCCCAGCTTGCAGGAGATTCACCAGCCGGAGCTGTGGCTGGTGAGGATGGAGGCACGGGCAGCGTGATCTACCTACGCGGGCCGCTGCCGATGAGAACCTACTCCAAGTAGTCTTTGAGCTTGCGGGAGCGGCTCGGATGGCGCAGTTTCTGTAGCGCCTCAGCCTCGATTTGCCGGATCCGCTCTCGCGTCACTGAGAACTCCCGGCCGATCTCTTCCAGGGTCCGGTTGCGGCCATCCTCCAGCCCGAAGCGCAGCTCGAGCACCTTGCGCTCTCGGCTGGTCAGCGAGTCGAGCACTTCGGAGATCTGCTCCTTGAGCAGCTGACGGGATGCCGCGTCCACCGGGCTCAGCGAGCCGCGGTCCTCGATGAAGTCGCCCAGCGAGCTGTCCTCTTCCTCGCCGATGGGCGCTTCGAGCGACATCGGCTCGCGGAAGATGCGGATGATTTCCCGCACCTTGTCGACCGAGATCTCCATTTCATTGGCGATCTCTTGCGCTGTCGGCTCGCGACCGAGCTCCTGGAGCAGATTGCGCGCCGAACGATTGAACTTGCTCATCGTCTCGACCATGTGCACGGGGATGCGTATCGTGCGCGCATGGTCAGCCAGAGCACGGCTTACCGCCTGGCGGATCCACCACGTAGCGTACGTGCTGAACTTGTAGCCGCGGTGGTAATCGAATTTCTCGACGGCGCGGATGAGGCCGATGTTCCCTTCCTGGATCAGGTCCAGCAGCGACATGCCACGGCCCACGTACTTCTTGGCCACAGAAACAACGAGCCGAAGGTTCGCTTCGGTGAGATGCCTGCGCGAGCCTTCGGCTTCGGACATGATTTGCGGATCGGGTTCGGCGCCTTTGTCGAGCTCCATTTCGCCGCGCTCGATCTTCTGCGCCAGGTCGACCTCCTGCTCTGCGGTGAGGAGGGCCACCTTGCTGATCTCCCGCAAGTACAGGCGGACGGAGTCGTCGAGATCTTCGCGATCCAGCTCCACCACCGGACTGTGCTCGGCGAGGACGTGAGCATCGTCGGCGATCTTGGCCGACCAATCCGCGATAACGGGATCGGCCCAATCGGCGTCTAGATGCTTTGGGACCTCGCTTAGCTCGACGTGCAGACTATGACCAACCGCTTCTGGCTGATCGGGTTCAGCGACTACGCTCGTCCTCATGCCCGTCCTTGTTCACCCCAGTGTGATCCAGGTATCAGCGGGAAAAGTGCTAAGGCGTCTGGCAAGACTATCGCAACACGCGGCTCTTATGTCAACGCTACGCGTATGCAGCCTTGCCGCCAGAGCATAGCACCGCAGGACCAGCTTGCCTAGTGGTTACCTTGCGGTAAGTATCGCGGATGGAAAACCTACGTCGGCCATCGACAGCTGTCCTTACAAAAGGGAGAAGGCCCGGTTGGGGAGCCCGGGCCTTCTCGTTGGGGGGAAGATTAGCGGTTTGAAGATGGATCAGCTGGCAACAAGCACCGGCTGTGTGGATAGGCCGTGCGACCGCCGGACCGCTACACGGTTGCGATGGTCGACACCCAGTACGCGCTGCTCGAGACGCAGAGCGTACTCCGCCAGCGATTGCGCACCGGTGATGGCAGCGGCGGCACGCCGGTCGGCCGTGCACAGATCCAGGTGCTCGATGGCTTTTCGTGGATTTGCCAGCAGATCTCGTTGGAACGAACGGTCGACGATGGCCATGCCCACAACGGCTTGCAGGTCATCACTCATGACCGGGAGGGGCTCGTCGAGAAATCTCATATCGAGACTTTCCTTATCAAATGTCAAAGTCAAGCGGTGACAGATGCGGTTACCGGTGCAGAAGGTCGATCCGCCTGCGCCCTTTTCATGGCGAAGACGATCAGCAAGCCCACACCGGCGTACGTAACGAAGTCACCGATGGCCGCCGCGCGGCGCACCGGCGGAGGGGTAATGAAGATGTCGGTGAGCACCCACAAACGTGTGTCCTCTTTCGGCAGGAGCACGTCTTTGGATTGCCACACCGGCTCGCCAGATTGTGTGCCATCAATGAGCCACGATTGACCCGAAGCCTCGATGATGTCGCGGGTCACGGGCATCTGCCCGCCGTTGGCGACGATAGCAGCGAAGTTGAGTGCGAACCCGAGAGCGACCACCGCCATTCCCGGGACGCGAAAGTTGCGGATCAGGCCCGCGAGCACTGCCAGGTACGTGCCGATGATGATCGCCGGCCGGTGGTCAGCCGCGAAGGACCAACTCCGGCCGACGTATCCCATCGCCACTATCTGCACCATCAATCCGGCCAGGACAAGCCACATCCACTTCAGCTGCAACTGCGCGATTCCGCTCAGCCGCCCGCGGAGAAGCAGACCGGCAATCAAGGCCGGAACGATGGAAAACAGAAGGGGTAGGACCATTCGGTCTTTAGTTACGGTCCCGCGCCAGAATCGGCACCGATTGCCGCCACCAGGGCGACGAGGCCAAAGAGAACGCCAGCAACTGCGTAATAGACCGATTTGAACCTGCGCATTTGGAACCCCCTTTTTGTTTAAGTTGGGCTCAGCGTAGGCCTCTACCACTTACAAATCACTTACAAGAAATCCGCGGGGGCGCGCGGAGCACGGAACGCGGTGTTTGGCTCAGCCGATGCCACTTTCGGCTCGGCAGGGAAGTAGCGTCCCACCACCCAGCAGTGTGAGTGTGGGCTTAACGGCGAAGCAGCAGCCGTGGCTTGCCTGCCGTATCCGCATCCAGGATCCGGCGCAGCTCTTCAGGAAGCTCAGCGCCAAGCTCTTCGTCCAGGTACTTGGCGTACGCTTCCAGGTGTCGAGTGGCTTCTCCTCTTCGATCCAGCGCCAGCAGTGACCTGACGACCACCTCGTGCAGATCCTGCAAGCTATCGTCTTCATTGAGTGCACGCTCTGCGGTGGCCAGAGCCCCGCGAAAGTCACCTGCGTGGAAAGAAGACCAGGCAAGGCGGCTGCAGGCATCGAAGAACTGGCTCTCCAGGCGGCGCTGCTCCTGCTCTATCCATTCTGAGTAGAGACCTTCGAGAAATCGGCCACCGTAGGCCTCGGTGGCTCGGCGGAGCGCCAGTGCTTCCTCAGCACTGCCGTGCTTGGCGTTCTTTGCCGCGGCCAGCGCGTCACAAAAGACATCTACGTCACATTCGCGCTGCATACCGGAATCGAGGTGGTAGTGCGTGCCATCGAATTGCAGGGCGCCGCGGTAAAGCGCCCGACGAAGACGATAGGCCGCCACATGGAACTGAGAATTCGCACGAGACGGAGTCACTTCCGGAGCCAGAAGGTCCATCAATCTGTCCTTCGTCGCCCCTTCCCGGTGAAGAAGCAGGTAGAAAAACAGCTCACGCGCCGCCTGCGTCCCCCAGTGGCGAAGCGAAACTTGGCGGCCATCCATGGTTACCTCCAGCGCCCCTAGCATGCGCACTCGAATTCGAGGCCCGGCAACGCTCTGAGAGGCGACTGCCGGCTCGACGCGGGGCAACGATGGCTTCTGCACCGCACGGTTCAGGAGTGTCTTCAGGAACGCTCCTCCGATGTCGCGGTCCGCCGCCTGCTGGACGAACTCTAAGCAACGCGGAGCATCCACGGAGAAGAACTGGGAGAAGCCGAGATCTTCCAATGTCGACAGCGATTCCTCGAGGAGCGCGTCACTGCGCTCCAAATCCCCGCGCTTGAAAAAGACGAAGCCGAGGTGAAACAGCGCACGCGCCACGCCATAGCGCGCCCCACCGACCCGAAACGATTGAAGCGCGGTCTCCAAGAACCGCAGTGCGCGGGCGTAGCTACCTCGCTCCGCTGCGCAAATGCCGCTGGTCAGATCAATCTGCGCGAGGCGATACCCCGCAGCATTCGCCCGAGCCCGTCGGAGCGCACCTTCAGCCTTTGCCAGCTTACCCTGAAGACGATAACTGTGAGCCGTTGAGTTAAGGACGACAGCTAGTTCTGCGCGGTCAGTACCTTCGAGTACCAGGTCGTGGGCCTTGTCATATGCAGCCTCCGCCCTTCGGAACTCGCCGAGATCACGGTATGCGTCTCCCAGGGAGCAGGCCGCCAAACCTTCGGCGTAAGTGAACAAGCCGGCCTGGGCATAGCGAATAGCTTCCTCGAATAACCGGATTGCTTCCCCGTAATCCTCCTCGAGATATGCCACCCAGCCTAGATTCGAGATAGTGAGACCAAGCCTGCCAACGTTGCCAACCTGGCGCCAGTAAGCAGCTGAGAGTTCCAGCTGTTGCCGGGCTTCACCCAACATTCCGAGAAAATTCGCAATGTTACCCAGGTCGTTTCGCAAATAGGCGGCAGCGGCTTTGTCCCCCAGAGACTCGTACAAGCGATGGCTCTCAAGAGCGCACTCGCGAGAAAGCACGAGTTCTCCCAGGCGCCAGTAGGCCGTGCCTAGAACACGGAGAGCAAAAGCCCGGCGCTGGCTGACCTCGTTGCCGAATGTCTGCAGAACCTGCTGACAAAGTTCGACCGCCTGCTCAGTATCTCCCAACAGACGCAGAGCCGCAGCACGATGCAGCCTGGCTTCGCACGCCTCCGTCTCCTGTCCGAGAGACAGAGCATGCTCCTCGACACGCTGGCAGATAGTGACCGCAAGCTGAAGTTCCCCCTTCTGGATTGCGACCTGGGCGCGCCAGAGCATCAAGCGCGGCCGCTGGGTTCGAGTCTCGTCGGGCAGGGTGTCGATCCATTGGGCGAGCGCGTCCAGCCTCCCGGCGTTGAACACCGCTTCTGCGATGGCAATGATTGAGTCGGCCGCGCTGACGAATTCGCCCGCCATCAGCAGATGGCCGATCGCCTGCTCGTGCTGGCCGCGCTGCTGATACAGAAGCCCGGCCGCGCGCTCCAACCGAGCTCGATCGTCGGGCCCTTCGCGGTCCAAGCGCGCGCGAAGGAAGTCGCGGAACAGATGATGGTAGCGATAGACCCGCTTGCGGGTCTGTAGCTCGGTGACGAAAAGGTTGCCTTCCTTCAGCTGAACGAACAGCTCGTTCGCCCGGCTCACCCCCGCCAGGGCTCCGGCGATGGCTGGCTCCATGTCGTCCAGGATTGAAGTGGCCAGCAGGAACGCCTGCACCTCTGGGTCCTGCCGCTCGAACACCTCGTTCGCCAGATAGCTGTAGAGCTGCTCCTGTCCCGAGTTCTGGATCATGCTCTCGAACAGGCCCTGCCACATGGTGTGGGTGGTCAGGATGATGCCTGTGATCCAGCCTTCCGATCGCAGCGTGAGCTCCTCCACGACCTTGGGTGGGAGCTCGGTCTCGAAGCTCTCGCGCATGAGGTCGCGGACCTCGTCGGAGGTAAAGCGCAGGTCGTTGGCGCCCACACCTCCCGCCTGCCGCAAGGCGGCCAATCTCGCCAGCTGCAGGTGGGGCATGGTGCGCGACGAGACGATGAGCTGCAGGTTCTCCGGCGCATGCTTCAGCAGCGCATCCACCAGCTCGCTGATCTCGCGGCTCTCGCTGACCTCGTGGTAGTCGTCCAGAACGACCGCGAAGTACTCGGGAATGCGCTCCTGGATCTCATTGATCAGCGCGGCCACGACCGAGAAAGCGTCGGTCCGGAAATTGGAAACCTGGGCCATGACCCGCCGCGTCTCCGCGCCGAAGCGAGGAAAGCGAGCCTCGATGCTGGCCACGAGGTAGTCCAGGAAGACCGCGGGCTCGGCGTCCTGCGGGGTCAGCGAATACCAGCACACCGGGATGTCGCTGTCCGAGGCAAAGTCGACCAGCAGCGTCGTCTTGCCGTACCCGGCAGGCGCAACCACGAGGAACAGCTGGCGGTCGATGGCGTTGTGGATGGCGTCCACCAGCCGCGTGCGGCGTAAGACGTCACCCCTCTTTCGAGGGATGGCGATCTTCGTGGAGATCAGGGGCGCGGCCGGCCTGCGGCTCCCCAGTGCGCGGACAGCCATTAGCTGAACTATATGAACCGACCTCTCGCATTACCAGGTAATGGGATGCCTGGCACGGCCCACCTATACTCGGAATTGCCGTGAAACGCCTGGACTACGACGACGTCCGGCGCTCTATCTGCGCTTTCGACTGCCCCGACGCCTGCGGACTGCTGGGTTACGTGAAGGACGGACGGCTGGTGGCCGTGGGCGGCGATCCGGACCATCCCGTGACCAGGGGCCACATCTGCTCGAAGGTAGCCTTCGACCATCTGCGCGTGCATGGCCCCAACCGGCTCACCCAGCCGCTGAAACGCATCGGCCCGAAGGGCGCCGGAGCGTTCGAGCCCATTGGCTGGGACGAGGCCATCGGCACCATCGCCGGCCGGTTCAAGGACGTGGCGGCCAGCTACGGGGCCGAGTCCATCTTGCCCTACAGCTACGCCGGCACCATGGGCATCGTCAACTACAACGTGGGCCATCGTTTCTTCTACCGGCTGGGAGCTTCACAGCTGCTGCGCAGCATCTGCTCCATCGCCGGCAACGTGGGCTACTGCTACACCAACGGCAGCAACAGGGGAGTGGACCCGGAAGAGACGTCCGAGTCCCGCTACATCATTGCCTGGGGCGCCAACCTGGTCAGCGCCAACGTCCACCAGATGGCCTATGTGCAGCAGGCCCGCCGTAAAGGCGCTCGCTTCGTCGTCATCGACGTGCACCGCAACAAGACCGGCGACGCCGCGGATTGGTTCATTCCCATCAAGCCCGGAACGGACGGGGCGCTGGCGCTCGGCCTGATGCACGTGATCGTGGCCGAGAGGCTGTACGACGCCGCGTACATTGCCGAGCACACGGTGGGCTTCGAGGAGCTGTGCAGCCGCCTCGAGGCCTATCCTCCCGGCGACGTGGCGGCCATCACAGGCGTCCCGATGGAAGACATCCGCCGGCTGGCCCGCGAGTACGCCACGCGTCAGCCGTCGTTCATCCGCATCGGCAACGGCATCCAGCACCACGACAACGGCGGCATGTGCGTTCGGAATATCGCCTGCCTGCCAGCGCTTACCGGCGCCTGGCTCCATCGAGGCGGCGGCTGCATGAAGAGCAACAGCGGCTACCACGCCTTCAACGAGATGGCCGTCACCCGGCCCGACCTCATGCCCCGGGCGGCGCACGGGCGCCTGCCCAGGACGATCAATATGAACGAGCTGGGCAAAACTCTGCTGGAGGTGAGCGACCCGCCCGTCATGGCCATGTACGTGTACAACTCGAACCCGGCCGCCGTCGCTCCCAGCCAGGCCAAGGTGCTGCGAGGCCTTAGCCGCGAGGATCTGTTCCTGGCCGTCCACGACGTCGTCATGACCGACACCTGCCGCTACGCCGACGTCGTGCTGCCGGCGACCAGCGCCTGGGAGCACACCGACCTGTACCGCTCCTACTGGCACCTGCGCTCCGCCATGGCCGAGCCGGCGATTGAGCCAGTGGGTGAGTCCAAGTCCAACCTGGACGTGTTCCGGCTGCTGGCCCGCGCCATGGGCTTCGAGGACGAATGCTTTGCCGACTCCCCAGAGGACATCATGCGACAGGCGCTGGACTTCCCCGCGAATCCCCACCTGGAGGACGTGACCCTCGATCGGCTGCGGCGCGAGCATGTCGTCCGGCTCAACGCTCCCAGCAAGCACGTGCCCACGACGTTCTTCTACTCAGAGCAAATGGCCCGGGATGGCTTCGATCCGCTGCCATCCTACGTGCCCCTGCCGGAGCCGGACCAGGGCCTCACGCTGGTTACCCCACCCAATCATCACTTCCTCAACTCCACCCTGGCCGGCGTGGATGCGCTGATCGAACGGGAGGGACGCCCCACGCTGCAGCTGAGCGCGGCCGATGCGCGCGAGCGGGGCATCCAGGAGGGCGACCTGGTGCGCGCCTGGAACAAGCGCGGCGCCGTTGAGCTGTACGCGCACATCACCGACGCCGTGCAGCCGGGTGTGGTGGTGAGTCAGGGCGTATGGTGGGCCAGCAAGATGCCCGGCGGCGGCGGCGTGAACCAAACCACTCCCGACCGCATCGCCGACATGGGCGGCGGCGCGGTGTTCTTCTCTAATAAGGTAGAGGTGGAGCGTATTGCTACCTGAGACGGCCGCCCAACGCTGCTGAGCCTGGGCTGTTCGCCGCGGGGGGCTCTGCTATAGTCGCTGCGATGCAGGCGGCCGCAGTGCCAGTGTCGACGGACGACGTCCCCGCCGCCGCAGCACCTCGCCAGCGGCTCGCCGCTTCACCCTTCGTCAAATGGGCCGGCGGCAAGGGGCAGCTCCTGAGCCAGCTCGACCCGTTCTTTCCCCCTGACGGGACCTACCATCGCTACTTCGAGCCCTTCCTGGGCGGAGGCGCGGTGTTCTTTCACCTGCAGCCACAGCGAGCCGTCCTCTCCGACCTGAACGAAGAGCTCATCAACGCTTACGAGGTCATACGCGATCATCTGGACGAGCTGCTGGCCAGCCTGAGCCGCCACCAGCCCACCGAAGAGCACTACTACTTCGTTCGCAACCTGCAGCCGAGCGAGCTGACCAAGGTCCGCCGGGCTTCGCGCTTCATCTATTTGAATAAGTGGTGTTACAACGGCCTGTATCGAGTGAACAGCAAGGGTCAGTTCAACGTGCCTCGCGGACGCTACAAGACCCCTCCCCGCGTCTTCGATCCGGCCAACCTGAAGAGCGTCTCACAGCTGCTCCAGCACGCGCATATCGGCGTGGAATCGTATGATTCCGCGCTCTCCAAGGCGGGGCCAGGGGACTTCGTTTACCTCGATCCCCCCTACCAGCCGCTCAGCGCGACGGCCAACTTCACCCGTTACACCAAGGACTCATTCGAAGAATCGGATCAGGTGCAGCTTGCCCAGGCGCTGCACGACCTCGACCGGCGCGGCGCTCGCTTCCTGCTGAACAACCATGACACCCTGCTGCTGCGGCGGCTGTACCAGGGCTTCAACCTGTCCGTCGCGACCGCCAATCGTATGATAAACAGCCGCGCCGATCGCCGAGGAGGAGTGGCGGAGCTGATTGTCACTAACTACCCGCCGCCGGGGGAAATCTGAGTGCCCGGCCGTGCGTACGCCGTCAGCACCGGCGCGGGACTGGTGGCCCAGGTGCTGGCAGTGGCGGAAAAGCTGGGCCTCGACTGCCAGGAGCAGGTGAAGGTGGGGCGGCGGCTATGGGGTGCGGTGAGGAACATCGACGTGGTGTTGACGCACCCGGAGACCAAGGGCCGGCTTGGTGTGGAGTGCAAGTTCCAGGGCACGACCGGCACCGCCGAGGAAAAGATTCCCGCCATCCTCAGCGACATCGATGCCTGGCCCATCCGCGGCATCGTGGTCATCAGCGGTAAAGGCTTCTCCCCGAACATGCGCTATTACCTGATCTCGAGCGGCAAGGCGGTCGATATCGAGGACCTGGAGGATTGGCTGAGGCTGTATTTCGGCCTTCCATTGGAAAAGCACGTCCAGCCGCCCTTGCTGATCAACTCCTCCGCTTGGTCATGATGCCTGCAACCGATCTCCGATAGGACGAAGGCAAGCATGCTGAAGATTCGGGGAGTTACCCACTGGTCCATCCCGGTGAACGATCTGGCGGAGAGCGAGCGCTTCTACGGTGAGGTCCTGGGCCTCGAATTCAAGGGGCGGCTGGGCTCATCGACGATGTCCTGCTTCGCCGTCGCCGGCCACAACATCCTGCTCTGTGAGCGCAAGGAACCGCTGCGACGCAGCCCTCAGCAGGACAACCGGCTGCATCACGCCTTCGAGGTCGCTCCCGAGGAATGGGAAAGGGCGGTGCAGCTCGTCCACGAACAGGGCGTGCCCCTCGCCGAGCCGATCGTCTACCGTGAAAAGGGGTTCTTCACCGGCCGAGAAATGTACATCCTGGATCCTTCGGGCAATATGCTCGAGATTCGCGATGCAAGCTGGCGAGCGGGCATGCCAACGCCCACTTACGAGGAGATCACTGGGGCGCCACCACACCGCGCTTAAGGCTTCCCGCTGGCCTAACGTTCCACCTTCTCGCGTCGTCGACTCTAGTAGAAGTCGAAGGTCATCTTCGAGCTGACCGGGCTGGTGCCGTCCGGGTTCGTAACCGTTACGTTCACCGTGCCAGGAGCGTGGGCAGGAACAGTCGTCAGGATAATGGTCCGGCCGTTGGCTTGAACGCCCGGCTGCCCAGGAGCGCTCGCCGGTGCCAGCGGTACTGCGGTGGTGCCGAACTTAATGGACGTGGCGCCCGTGAAATTCCGGCCGGTGATGGTGATTCTCTTGGACGTGGACGGGAATCCGAACCGCGGCGAAATAGCCCGAATTACCGGCCCGTACGCGTACTTATCGTCTGCTACCACGGGACTGCTCCCGCCGGGGCCAGTGACGACGATGTCCACCTGGCCAGGATCCGTATCCAGCTGCGCCGGCATGGAGCGGATGACAATCGTCCTATCCGTAACGATGATGCCGGCTGCAGGCAAGCTGATGGTGGTGCCGCCAATGGCGATCGACGTAGCCGACTTGAACCCACGACCCGAAATCGTGACCCTGTTTCCGCCGTCACTTGGGCCAACATTGGGACTCACCTGCGTAACGGCCGCTCCATAGCTGTAATAGCTGCCATCACCGCTGGCGTCGCTGCTGCCGGCGCTCAGGCTGCCGCTATTGGGTGCCGTGGCGACGACGTGCACCCCTCCCGTGCCTGCAGGGGCAGCGGGTGCCCTCACTTTGAGCGTAGTGCCGTTCTTACTGATGACCAATCCGCTGGTAATCGACGGCAAGTTCCCGAAGGTGACGCTGGTCACCCCCAGGAAGTTGTGGCCGATGAGCGTCACCATGTTCCCGCCTCCGGCCGGTCCGACCGGTGGGGTGATGTCTCTCACCACCGGGCCGTAGCTGTACAGGCTTTCGGGAGTAGTGTTGTCGCTCGTCCCATTGATGCCAAGCACCTGCACGTGGACCGCGCCGACCCCGGCGGGCGGCTTGACGGTGATGACCGTCCCTGTGGAATTGGTGGACATGACCGTACCAGCAGCTGTTCCGAACAGGACCGCCGTGGAGTTTGTGAAGTTCTTCCCGATGATTCGGACCGTGTTCCCTCCGGTGGGCCGGCCATAGGCCGGTGAAACCGAGCTCACCGTGATCGACCTGGGCGCCGGGGGAACGACGGTGACCGTGTAGCCGGCGGAGCCACTTACAAGCCCATCGCTGACCGCCACGGTATGCGCACCCGTGGACGCCGGCGGCACCGCGAAGGTGCAGGTGAAGGTGCCATCGGCTGCGCTGGAGCACAGCTTTGTGCCCGAGTTGAACGACGGGCCGTTGATGAAGCTCACCGCGGCGCCGTCAAAGGTGAGGGTGATCGTCCTGTTGGAACCGAACCCACTGCCATAGATCGATACCTGAGAGCCTGCCAGCCCGCTGTTGGGGCTGAGCATGATCTGCCCGCTGGCCGGCGGAGGCGTAGCCGTGCTCGTTGGTGTGGCGGTCGGCGTATTCGTACGAGTCGCGGTCGGCGTCGCCGACGGCGGCGGCGTATTCGTTGGCGTAGCCGTCGGGGTGTTGGTTGGGGTATTGGTCGCCGTGGCCGTTGGGGTGTTGGTCGGCGTCGGCGTTGGGGTGTTGGTCGCCGTCACCGTCGGCGTGTTGGTTGGGGTCGCCGTCGCTGTGCTCGTCGCCGTCGGGCTCGCCGTGCTGGTCGCCGTCGGGATCGTAGTCGGCGTGTTGGTCGGTGTGGCGGTCGGCGTCACGGTCGGCACCGGCGTTGCCGTGTCGGTCGGCGTTGCGGTCGGGGTGTTGGTCGGCGTCGCTGACGCGGTATTCGTGGGCGTCGCCGTCGGCGTGTTGGTCGGCGTCGCCGTTGCGGTGTCCGTCGGGGTCACCGTCGGCGTGTTGGTTGCCGTCGGCGTTGCGGTGTTCGTCGCGGTCGCCGTTGGGGTGTCGGTTGGGGTTGCCGTTGCCGTGTTGGTTGGCGTTGCGGTCGGGGTGTTGGTCAGGGTTGCCGTTGGGGTGTTCGTCGGGGTCGGCGTTGGGGTGTCGGTCGGCGTCGCCGTTGCGGTGTCAGTCGG
>JAJPGV010000020.1 GCA_021325635.1 Chloroflexota bacterium | reverse complement strand
TACCTGGGGCCGCAGCCGGCGCCGGAGATCCCGCGCTACGACGTGTGGGTGCGCACCGACGGAGAGCGCAAGATCGTGATTCATCCGCGGCTGGACTGCAACTGGTTCCAGGCGATGGAGAACTCAGTGGACCCGGCGCACCTGCAGATCCTGCACCAGGAGTTCATCGGCCGCGGCGTCAAGCCCGTCAACACTACACGCGGCTTTACGGACGACGTGGTGGATACCGAGTTCCGGGTGGAATGGTACGGCATCGTCAAGCGGCGGACCTATGTCAACGGCAAGGTCGACGAGCATCCGCTCATCTTCCCCAACATGCTGCGCCAGGGCCCTAACACCCAGATCCGGGTGCCTATCGACGACACGCACACACTGCACATCGACGTGAACTTCACACCAACGCCGGACGGGAGCGAAATCCAGCAGACGGGCGACCCGCCCGTAGAGTACTTGAGACCCTACCGCAACCCGCCCGACAAGATGCACCCGGAGGCCAAGTACGACCTGTACCAGGTTCGAGCGCAGGACCACATGGCGTGGGAAACGCAGGGGCCAATAGCCGACCGCACGGCGGAGCACCTGAGCTACTCCGACCGCGGTATCGCGCTGCTGCGCAAGCTGCTGCGCGACAACATCGAGCTGGTGCAGAAGGGCGAGGGAGACCCCATGGGCATCGTCCGCGATCCGGCGCACCCGATGATCGACACAAACCTGATGGGCGAGGCGCAGGGCGTACGTGGGGAGCCCCACCCCGCTGGCGTAGCGGTCGAGACGATTCCCGCCTAGTACGGATTTCGAAGCCCTTTGGAGGCGCCGGCGTGCGATCCCCGGACCCCAGGATGACGCCGAGGGGATAACAGCGGACGCTGGCCCAATCCCCTCGGCTGGCCGATCACGACCGGCTGTTCGTTAGTCTCGTCAGGCTCCTGATCGGATTTTGTCCATGTAGCTGGTGTCGATGACGCCGGCCGGAGTGACGTCCTTGTAGCGGCTCGGATCGATCGAATTGAGCGCGTCCAGGATGGTCTGCACGCCGGCTGTGTCGGGATAGGGATCCGTTGCGGCGCGAGTGTGGTAGGCGTCGTAGGCGGTTTCCAGCTGCGGGCTGCCTACTTCGAGCTTGAGCTCCTTGGCCATCGCCGGCAGGACCTCGTTCTTGTTCTTTTCGTCGGCGAAGAACTTGGTGCCGTCGATGAGCGCTTTGAGCGACGCCAGCACGGTGTTGGGGTTGGCCTTGGAAAAGGCATCCGTCACGACGAGCGCCGAAGCGACGTAGGGCAGCTTCTGCCGCTGCATGCTAACCAGGACGTTCATCCCCTGAGCCTCGGCCATCTTCCGGTAGGCTTCCTCGTCGAGGATGGCGGCCTGGATCTGCTTGCTGGAGAGGGCTGCCCAGCGGGCCGGCGAGTTGCCCACTTGCAGAATGGTCATGTCCTTGGCCGGATCGATGCCGATCTGCTTCAGACCGATGCGGAGCGAGATGTCGGACGTATCGCCGATCTTGCCGACGGCCACCGTCTTGCCCTTGAGGTCGCTGGGCTGCTTGATGTCACCCAAGGCCGCGATCATGTACGGACTGGTCTTGTCGAAGTAGCCGAGGATCTTGAGAGGCGTGCCGCTGGTGATGGCCTGGATAGCCGAAACGCCGTCGGCCATGTCGAGCTGGGCTTCGCCGGCGGTCAACGCCGCGATGCTGGCATTCGACTCTACGAACTGGGCGTCCGCTTTGAGCCCATGGTTTTGGAAGTAGCCCTTGCTGACCGCCAGGTTGACGAACGTATCCTCGCCGCTGGCCGTCGCGTACACGATCTTGACGCTGTCCCGCTCCGGCTTTCCGGCCGCGGCGCCGCTGGTTGCGGCCTGGGCCGAGGATGCGGGCTTGGCGGCGGCGGAGGCCGCGGGTTTCTCGCTCCCGGCAGAAGCGGCCGGGCTGGCCGGCTTGGCCGCCGCGCTCGCCGGCGGACTGGAACTGGGCGCCGCGGCGCCACCGCAGGCGGTCAAGGCGAGCGCGAGCGTTACACACACGCTGGTCAGGTGACGTTGCATCGTTCCTCCTAGCCTTTCTCAGGCCCCGTGCACCACGGAACCATTCCGCGCATGTTACAGGGTGCGTCATGCCGGCGCAACTCGCTCTCGAACAGCTCGTGAATGGCTCGATCCTCGTCCTCGTACTCGATCTGGGCGCCACCCTGCTTGACGTCGACATCGGTCTTGCCTTCGCCCTGGGAGAAGGCTTCACTCATCCGATAGCGCCGGCTGCCCCAACGCAGCGCGAGGTAGCGCGCGGGCGTCGCGCCGCTGTTGAAGTGCTGGTGAAACCAGCCGCTGGGCGGCACGACCACACTGCCCTGTTTCCAATCGAATCGCTGCCGAGAGCTGCCTTCCGGCCACAGCAGCGAATAGCCCGTGCCACCGAGGACGATCACGTGCGCTCCGGGACCGTGTCGATGGCCCTTCTTGTAGGTCCCGACGGGAAACTCCGATACGTGGGCGCACATGGTGCTGTGGGCGAGCTCGAAACGCACCTGCTTGCCGCCCGCGCCCCGCTCCTTCCAGGTGTACAGCTCGACGTCGTGGACGTTGGGCACGAAGTTCGTCTCCATGATGCGGTCCCAGTGCAGCGTGCCTTCGCCATTGAAGTAGGAGTCATGGCCGGAGAAGCGGTCGTCGAAGCTGAATGGGGTGTCGAACACGAACTTGAGGTTGTGGAACAGGCTCATCACCGTCGGCGCCGTGGTCACCGAGAAGAACCGTGCGGGCTTCTGGCCGGAGCCGTTGAAGTGCTCATGCCAGGCGTTCAGCGGAATGGCAAACAGGCTCCCTGTCTTCCACTCGAACGTCACCTTGTGCTGCGGATCGGTCCACACGGCAGTGGCGCCGTTTCCGTCGACGACGTAGATCAGCTCTTCGAAGAGCTGATGCTGAGGCGCAAGCTGACCGCCAGGGGGGATTTCGGCGACGTAGGCGTCATTCGTTCCACCAGTGCCGTCGAGATTGATGAACACGCCCTTGCCGCCGCGTCGCGCCCACGTTCCCAGCTCGACAGTCCGCAGGTCTTCGACGCCAAAGCCGGTGATTACCGGCAAGCCTTCGCGGCGCTGATACTCGCCGTAGGTGTCAACCGCCTCGATTTTGGGCAGCGCCTGAGGCGCTTCGGTTGCCACGGGCGTGCTAGCGGCCTGGAACGGCGCCCGGTCCGGGCACGTTGCCGCCATACAGGTCGTCGATGAACTCGCTCTCCTCGATCTCACGCAGCAGGTGGATATCCCACAGGCTCATCGGGTTGAGCTTGGTGGCAATGGATGGCTCTTCCATGATCGCCAGCTCGAAGGCATTCTCAACCGCGGCGGCCAAGGGGTACATGCGCGGTTCGAGAATGCTGCGGCAGTAGTTGTAGAGATGCTTGAGCGAGCGCTCGTCCGTGATGTTGAGCTCCACTGCCACGTCGTCCTGCATGAGCTTCCACATCTTCTCCGGCTCGGTCTTGATGAAGTGGATGCCCATCAAGGTGGCCTTGATGACGCCTTCGCACAGGTCGCGGCGGTTCTGGAGGAGCGGCCACAGCGTCGTCATGGTCGATCCGTTCACCATGGGCAGCGGAGCCAGTGGGAAGATGTGCAGCCCGGCTGCTCGGGCATCCTCGTCCTCCGGTGCGCCGGAGAAGGTGAAATCACCGCGGCCCTCGGCGACGTCCCTCCAGTACTCGCGGCTCGTCGCGGCTACGAAGCTCAGCTTATGGGGGTCGAGCCCCTCGCGGCGCAGGTAGAGCAGGTGGTTCCCGCCGGGGTGGTTGCCATGATGGCGGTCGGCCGTGGTCCCGGCTCGTTCGACGAAGCGCTTGCCTTCGAGCTCCTTCATGCTCTTGATCGGCTCGCGCGAAACGATCACGTCGTCGGTCCAGTTGACGGTCTGCCCCAGGTAAACGAAGGGATGGCCGTTCATGCGATGGATGTAGGGGCTGATGTGACTGCCGAAGATGAAGTCGCATTCGCCGTTGATGAGCATCGGATCCGAGTTCGCGGCGCCCGACACGAACTTCAGGCTCTTCAGCTCGATGCCGGCGCGTGCCCAGCCGTCGCAAGTCTGAATAGCGGTGAGCAGCGGGTACTGGACGGCGCGCGAGCGGTAGACGAGGTTTAGGGGTATGGCCAAGGTTCTCCTCCCGAAATCCAAGTGGCGCGCAGCACGAACGGTACACGCGCGGCTATGTGCATCCCCATAGTAGCGGACAAGGGGTAGCGCGCATCCGCGGGCAGATCGGGCCTCGCCTAAGGCGCGAGCCGCGGAGTCCTGCACCGTGCCGCCGTGATGGGTGGCCGGACTGTGGATGGCTCTGGCTGTCCTCGGCCCGGACTACGGCTCGAAGGTGGCGATGACCTTGTTCGAGTTCATGATGTGGCTGGGAATGAACTCGGAGTAGGTGGGCTTCCGGTTCAGCTCGGCCATGGCGCCCATGAGGCAGAACCAGTTGAGGAGCTCCTGCTGGCCGCTGTCTTCGACCTGTGACAGTGACCGCCGGCGCCACGCTGCGTAATCAGCTGACTCGAGGGCGGCATAGAGCTGGCGGTCGGCGTCCGTGTCCGGATAGAGGTAGTAGTGCTTGGCGGTGAGGAAGGCGTGCGACCAGCTCGATGACGCCACGAGGGCCACGCGCCAGGGACTGGCGGCCAGAATGCGCGCGCAGGCGGCGCCAAGGTCGTAGCAGCGGGCGGGCGATGGGGAGGGCGGATCCATGTCCGCTTCGGCCAAGGGATGCTCCAGACTGGCCATGTAACCGCGCATGGCGATAACGCCGCGCCCGTAGCAGTTGATGGGCATGGCCACCATGGGGTAGTCGAAGCCGCGGCGATCCCAGTCGAGGTACAGCACCGAATTGATGAAGGCGTGGCCGAGATCCTGATGCAGCGGGCGATAGGCGTAGGCCACGTCGAAGTCCTCGCCGAGCAGGCCTGTGGCGAGTCGCTTGGCGGCGGCCTTGTGGCCCTTGAGGCGGAAGGCGACGTCCTCCGGCTCGTGCCAGTAGTTCCGGGCGCCGATCTGGTGCGCCCACGGATGCACCTCCACTTCGTCGTAGGCCAGGACGGTGAAGGCGGGCACGACGTCTTCGCGGAAATTCTCGTACTGGTCGTCTCCCCACACGACCATCAGGTCGGGCTTGAAGGCGTCGAGCGTTTGTCGTGCGCGCCGTAGACCGGCCACCACCGTATCGCGGTGTTGAATCGCGTGGGCCGCGCCCTCGTCCGTGCTCCACTCCGCGCGCATCTGTTCGGGCCAGCCCTGGGGCGTGCGGTAGCGCTCGGGGAGTCCGGGATCGCTCAGGGTGCGTTTCAGCGAGCGCGGGCCAGGTGGGTCAGGCGCCATGCCGGGAAAATGCGTGATGCCGAGGCCGAGGATCTCGCCCATGACGCTAGAGGATGATGCTCACGGCGCCGTGCTCCTGCAAGGTTTCCATGTCCAGCACGGCGCGCCGCTTCCGAAACTTGAAGCCGCCCTCGCTTCGGGCCAGGGTCAGCTCGTAGTGGCCAACGTAGGGCGCCATATCGCCCGATCGTACGCGGTAGATCACGAACGAGGCCTGAACGTCGACCTCTTCCGGACTTTCGCGGGTGATGCGGACGTTTGCGACCAGCCGCCGAGTCCGCGAATAGGGATATTCGCGATGCGCGTGGCGGCTCTTGAGGCGCGTGACCCGACCCACGAGCCGCTCGTAGTTGTCGTCGATGAACACCGCGTGGCGGGTGGGATCGCCCTCCGGCAGATCCGTGGTGGGGACGACATAGGAACAGTCGGCGGTGAACAGGGCCAGCCAGTCGTCCAGGCGCCACTCGTCCAGGAGGGCCGCATCCTGGTACAGGAAGTCTTCGACCTGCGAGCGCAGCGAGGGATCAGGCATGCACCGGCACGGGAGCAGGAGGCCGGTCTCCGGCCTCGGATCCTGCCGGCCGCCCGCCGAGCAGGTAGTGCCACTGCCGCCAGAAGCCGCGAATCTGCACCTCGTCGCTGGCCAGAGGCTGGCGATGCATGCCGCGCGAGAGGTCGTTCCATTCCAGCTCGCGCGCCCCGTAGCCCTTCTGGCAGGATTCCAACGCCTCGACGTCGTCCGGTGTGGCCAGGCCGCCCGGGCCAAGGAAGGCGCGGGACCACTCGAGACGGTACGACCGCAGCTCCGGCTGCTCGTCCCGCGGGACCAAATCGTACTGCTCGACACGCAGCTCGGAGGGTGAGACCGGCCAGATCTGGCGGAAGCGGAAGCCGGTGTGGCTGTCTTGGAACAGCAGATTGGGGAAGATCAGCAGGTGGCGTGAGCGGTCGGCCATCTCGCTGCCGCGCTCAACGCCGTAGCGCTGGATGAGCTCTTCGCGGATCCGCGTCACCTCGGTCTGGGCGCTTTCGCTCCACAGCGGGCTGAGGTTGGCGATGGTGCGCCCGGGGGCGAAATGCAGGAACCCGCCGTGACCCCGGGGATAGCTCACACCGTTGGATTGGCCCGAAAGACGAGATTGCATCTGCATCCGGCTGGCTCCCACGGCCTCTAGGCGCGTGTCCATGTAGTCGACGTAGGTCTGATGGACGGTGGGTAAGTGGTACGCGTCCAGGCTGTTCTCCACGATGAGCTTCCAGTTTGCTTTGATGGTGAACTTGGCCGTGCCGGCGACAACTTCCCAACCGCCCAGGGCCTCGGCCGAGTCCATGGTCAGGTCAATGTAGTGGCGCAGGCCGCCGAGATACGTGACCAGGTCCGGAATGCCGGGATCCATGCTCACGAAGTACATGCCGCGATAGCTTTCGAGCCGAGGCACTGGTTTGAGGCCCAGCTCGCGGCGGTCGAAGGCTTCGGCGTAGGCGTCGCTGCCGGGCAGGCCAGCCAGCTCGCCGCGGTTGTTGAATGTCCAGCCGTGATAGAAGCACTGGAAGGACTCCGCCGTGCCTTCGTCGTGCCGGCACACCAGCGCACCGCGATGCGTGCAGGTGTTGAGAAAGGCGCGGACCTCTCCGTCCTTCCCACGGACGATGAACATGGGCCGTCCGGCGATCGTCCGGCGACGGTAATCACCCGGGTTCCTCAGCTCGGACTCGTGCGCAAAGTACAGCCAGCTGTGATCGAAGATGCGCCGCTGCTCGAGCTCGAAGACCTCGTCGGAGGTCAGCGCCGAGCGATGCACCCGGAAGATCCCTCGTTCGGGATCATCCATGACGATGTTGTGGACGTCCATGTTTGCCCTTGGTCTCTCTGAGTACGAAAGTCGATTTCGACTATACAGCGCCGAGGATAGGGAGGTGAGAGGAGAGGGGCTAAACGCGCTCGCGGGCGAGGCGGAAGCCGAGGCTGCGCGCCCCGATAGTCACCAGCAGGACGAAGATCGTCACCAATACGCCGATGGCAGCGCCGCGCTCCATCTCGCCCGCAAAGCTGTACTCGAGCATGAGAATCGAGATCGGCCTGGATGGCGGGCTGTACAGCAGCACGGTCGTGCTGATGTCGCGTATGGCGGACAGGAAGGACAGCAGTGCCACGGACATGGCCGTCGGAGCCAGCAGCGGCAGCAGGATGCGGAAGTAGGTGCGCAGCCAGGTGGCGCCGTTCACCCTCGCGCTCTCCTCCAGCTCGGCGCCGATCTGCAGCATCCCAGCTCGAAAGAACAGCGTGGCGAAGGGGCTTTCCTTGATCACGATGGCGAGGATGATGCCGAACAGCGTGCCGTAGAGCGCTGAGCGCAGCGGCGTGCCCAGGAACATCCACAGCAGCCCCAGGCTCATCAGGATGCCCGGCACGGCCCATGGCACCCACAGCAGCAGCTCTCCGGTTCGGGTTGCCCTCGACGGTATGCGGACTAAACGGTAAGCGACCAGCGAGTACACCACGACCACGACGACGGCCACGGTTGCGGCCAGCTTGAGGCTGTTAGCGGCGGACGACAGGAAGGCGGGGTCGTTGAACAGGTCCTGCCAGTGCTTGGCCGTGAATGGGTTCTGAATCTGGAAGAAGCCGTAGCGGCGCATGAACGAGCCGAGCAGCAGAAATATCAGTGGGGCGGTCATGGCCACCGCAATGAAGCCAAAGCTGGCACTGACTGCCAGCCAGCGGAAGCGGCCGAGCTTCACCGGCTCTGTCGAGAACGACTTGCCGGTGACGGTCACAAAGGAGCGGCCGCGGATTGCGCGCTGGTAGAACACCGCCAGCACGACCATGACCAGCAGGAAGACGAAGCCGAGGGCCGTGGCTTCTCCGAAATGGGGCGGCTGGTCCCTGACCAGGTCATAGATGCGGGTGGAGTACACCGAGATGCCTGCCGGCTTGCCGATGACCAGCTCGACTTCGAAGGTCTCGAGGCTGCGGACGAAGGCCAGCAGCATGACGCCCAGGATGGCGGGCGTCAGCAGTGGGATGGTGATCCGCGTGAGGGTGCGCAACTGGTTCGCGCCGCACATCCTGGCGGCCTCCTCCATCGAAGCTCCAATTCGCCGCAGCGCGGGAAGCATCAGGATGACCATGAAGTACACGGTGCTGCAGGCGATGTGAACCCAGACGATGCCCCAGAAGCCGTACACGTTGAAGACGCTGCCGTGAATGAACGGGAGCTGTTTCAGGGCCAGGTTCACCAGACCGAACTGGCCGTCCGCCAGCAGGATCCAACCGAAGGTCAGCGGTAGGACGGGCAGGAAAATGCCGGTCCAGCAGAGAAGCTCCAACACCGTTCTGCCGGGCATGTCCGTCCGGGCGATGAGCCAGGCCATCGTGAAGGCGATCGGCAGCGCGATGCCGATGCGCACCACCCCCAGCAAGATCGTCACCCATAGCGAGCGCATGGCGGTTGCGTCGGTGAAGGCCTGGGTCCAGGACTGTATGCCGTAGCGCACCGCCTGTCCGGGGCCAGCGACGTTGAAGCTGTTGGCCAGCAGCAGCAGCACCGGCAGCGCGACGAGGATGCCAACGGCAACGGGCAGGGCTCCCCCGAGCCAGCCGCGGGCGCGAACATCCAGTCCAGCCCAGCCCAGCCTTGGAAGAACAGCCGGGCCGCTACCGACCGAGGACTGAGCCGCCGGCGGTATCGCGCTCATTCCGTGGAATGCTACATCCTTCCGCTTGGCTTTTCGTCGCCGCTATTGCTGCCTCGGCTAGAATGCGCCGCGTGCCTGACCAATCCACCGAACGCGCTTCCGCGCCCACCGTTCTCAGCAGCCAAGACGACGTCCTGACCGAGGAGGAGCTGGCGGACGCTCAGGATGAGTACCTGTGGCGGCTCGAAAACGTTCAGCTGACGACGGTGGGCGTCGACGTTGGATCCTCCACTTCGCACCTGATGTTCGCCCGCGTGCACCTTAAACGCATGGGTGACGCCCTGTCCAGCCGGTTCGTGGTGATCGACCGGCAGATCTTGTGGCGATCGCCGATTCTGCTGACGCCCTACCGCGCGGACTACACCATCGACGCCGACAAGCTGGACGAGTTCGTCCATCACGCCTACGCACAGGCCAATCTCGGACGGGAAGACGTGGACGCCGGCGCCATCATCCTGACGGGCGAGGCTCTGAAGCGCAGCAACTCCCGGGCGATCGCTGACCTGTTCGCTGCTGAGTCCGGCAAGTTCGTGTGCGCCTCAGCCGGACATCACCTGGAATCGGTGCTGGCCGCCCACGGCTCGGGCGCGGTGGGCCTGTCTCGACAGAACCATCAGACCATCCTGAACGTTGACATCGGCGGAGGCACGACCAAGCTGGCCCTGGTGCGCAACGGGGAGATCCTGCACACCGCGGCGGTGGCCGTTGGCGGCCGCCTGGTGGCCTTTGATGACGACGGCAGGATGTCGCGTGTCGAAGGCCCGGCTGTCGAGGCGGCGCAGGAGGCCGGCATAAGCTTGACGCTTGGAACCAAGCTGCCGGATGCGGACCGCGACAAGCTGGTGGCAACGTGGTGCCGGGTCCTGGTCTCGCTGATCCATCAGGAGCGGCCCGAGGGGTTGGTACGGGCGCTCATGCTCACGGATCCGCTGCCCGACGACGCCGAGCCGAGCGCCATCACCTTTTCCGGCGGCGTGTCGGAGTTCATCTACGGGCGTGAGGGCGGATCGTTCTCGGATCTCGGGCCAGCGCTGGCGACGGGCATTCGCGCGGCTACGCTGGACGGCCGCGTGCGGCTTCCGGTGCTCGATCCTGGTCAGGGCATCCGGGCGACGGTTATCGGTGCATCGCAATTCTCGATGCAGCTCAGCGGCAATACCATCACCGTCTCCGACAATGCCGACTTGCCATTGCGCAACCTGCCGGTACTGCATCCTCGCGTGGACCTGGGCCAGGACTTCACGGCCTCGCTGGTGGGCGAAGCGATCGGCAGCTCGATCCGCCGCTTCGACATGGAGGAGGGCAAGTCTTGCGTCGCTCTGGCATTCCGCTGGGAGGGCGATCCGCTCTACAGGCGCCTGCGAACATTCGCGGAAGGCATCGTACAGGGCCTTCCTCACAGCCTGGCGGCCAGGCTGCCGGTGGTGCTGCTGCTGGATGGCGACATTGGCAAGACGTTGGGCAACATCCTCAAGGCTGAGCTGGCGGTGGCTTCGGACGTCATCTCCATCGACGGTCTGCAGCTGCAGGAGTTCGACTTCGTGGACCTGGGCGAGGTGATCCAACCCGCCAACACCGTGCCCGTGGTGATCAAATCCCTGCTGTTCTCAGGGGGGATGGAGGACTAGGCCGGGCCAGCCGCCGGGCGCTAGTGTGCGGTCGGGGTTTGGTGGGTGAGGGTGATCTCGCGGCGATCGCGGGCGGACTGCATGATGGCCAGGCAGACCTCCAGGGTAGCCATGCCCCAGCGGCCGTCGTGGTACACGGGGCGGTCCTCGACGACGGCTTCATACAGCTCCTGCAGCTCTGAATTGCGCGAGGCATTGCGACCGGCGACGGGGATCTCTTCGACGCCATCGTCGCCGTAGACCAGCAGCCCTTGCGGCGACTGTCGAATCTCGCCCCGCTCGCAGGTTGCGACGGTAATGCCGAACCAGCTTCCTCCGCCCGGCAGATGAGTCCGCGGACTCTCGACAGCGCCATGCGAAAAGTCGCCTTCGCGCTGTCCGCCGAAGCGCATGGCCTCCTTGGCCAGCTCCTCGTTCCGGGCGCGACTGCGCAGCGAGCGGCGTACCTCGACGCGCTGCTCCTGCGAGTAGTGCCGTTCGCCGTAGCCGCCTACCAGCTCAGACGTATCGAAATAGCCGTAGCCGTTGTAGACGACCGTGGCCGGCGTTCCGTCCTCGAATTCGAGATAAGCCATGTAGTTGCCCGGCGCCGGGCGCTCGGGCATGAGCTGGCCCGTCATCGAGCGCACGCTGCGCACCATGCCGCCCCCGAGCAGCCGCACGATATCGATCTGGTGCGGGCCCTGGCGGTACACCACGCCTCCTCCCAGGGCCAGGTCCAGCTCCTGCGGCATTCGGGGCCGCAGCATCCAGTCCGTGGACATCCAGGTGAGGATGCCGCTGAGCTTCCCGATCTGCCCGGACACGATGACGTCACGCATGGCGCGGATGGCCGGATTGAAGCTCTGCGTATGGCCGCACAGCAGCTTGACGCCGTTTCGTTCGGCCGCTGAGACCATCTGCTCGCACTGCTCGATGGACAGCGCCATAGGCTTCTCCACGACCACATGCTTGCCATGCTCGGCCGCCGTGACGACGTGCTGGCAGTGGTACTGATTGGGTGTCGACACCCAAACCGCGTCGACTTCAGGATCTCGACACAGCTCCTCGATGGTGGCGTAGCTCCGGCCCTTGTAGCGAGCTTCGAATGCCTGCCGGGCGTCTTCGCGGAGGTCGGCTGCCGCGGCAATGACCACGCCCTCCATGGCCTCCATCGCCGGCAGAACCTGGGTGCTGCCAACGCCGAGGCCGGCGATGGCGACGCGCAGCGTTTTCAGTGCGTGTGCTCGTGGTCGCCGTGGCGGTGGGAGTGGCTGTGGCCGTGAGCCTGCTCCTGCTCCCATTCCCACACCAGTTGGCGCCAGAGGTTGGTCGTGCCCTGGTTCAAGTCGGCCCGAGACTCGGGGAAACGATGGTTAAGGATGTGATCCGGCAGCAGCTCGGGAGTGCCAACCGTGGAAGCCCAGATCTGCTGCTTGGCTGCCTGCTCCAGATAGAGCACCTGGCTGACCGCGTCCGGCACGTGGTGCCCAACGGTCACCGCGCCGTGCCCCTTCATGAGGGCGGCGCAGTGGCTGCCCAGGCAGTCCGCCAGCTCCACGCCGAGCTGCCGGTCTTCGACGAAATCGCCCTTGAATACAGGAACGCCGGCGCCGAAGGCCTTGGACTGCTGCGTAACGGCGTAGACCGTCTTGCCGGCGGTGCTCAGCGCCGTAGCCATGTGTGGGTGTGAGTGCACGATCGATTGAACGTCGGGCCGGCGGCGAAAGATCTCGGTATGCAGGTAGATCTCGTATGGCGTCGGCGTTGAGCCTTCGAGCCTGTTGCCTTCGTTGTCGAAGAGCAGCACTTCGTCCGGGTCGCCGGGCGGCTCGGGCACTCGCACCATCATCAAGAAGAAGCCCTTGCCGTCAGGCAGGCGGCAGGATACGTGCCCGTACAGCTCTCGCAGCTCGCGCCACATGAAGCGCGCGCCGAGGAAGCACTGGCGGCGCAGCTCGTCAACTTCCGTGCTCAATCCCAGCTCTCCAGTTTCCTTCGAATTCAATCCGGCTAAGCATCGTACACCGAGGCCCGTGTTCCGGCGTACAATGTCGTTCGCCGAAATCTCGGGCCGACCCCCTTCCGTCCGGCCGGTCCCAACAGCTGTCGACAGGAGGGCACATGGCTACCGACATTCGCCAGGACGCCGCGCAGGCGCTGCAGGACTATCTTCCAATCGACCACTACGAAGACTGGCAGAAGAAGGAAGGAGCCCCGGTGGTCACGGGCTTCTACATCGAGGACATGAACGAGCTCGAGCTCGGTCTGTGGGAGCGCAAGGGTGGCCGTGGCGCCTTCGTGAACCTGGAGGGCACCGGCGGCGTGAACGATGCTCATGTCGTCGAGATTGCGCCCGGCGGCCACTCGGCGCCGGAAAAGCACCTCTATGAGGAGACGACGTACGTGCTGTCTGGCCGCGGCGCCACAACGGTGTGGTACGACGACACTCACAAGCAGACCTTCGAATGGGGCCGTGGCAGTCTATTCGCCATTCCCGTGAACGCGACCTATCAGCATTTCAACGGCAGCGGCGCGGAGCCGGCGCGTTACATGTCGGTAACCAACGCGCCAACCGTGCTGCGCATGTTCCACAACTACGATTTCGTGTTCAACAATCCTTTCCGCTTCGAAGATCGCTTCGGTGGAGCGGATGGTTATTTCAACGGAGAGGGCCAGCTGTTCAAGCGCCGCTACCGTAAGGTGCTGCAGACGAACTTCATCCCCAACCTGCACACGCTCGAGCTGCACAGCTGGAAGCAGCGCGGCGGCGGCGGCAGCAACGTCATGATCGAGCTCGCCGAGAACAGCACGGGAGCGCACGTGTCGCAGTTCATGCCCGGGATGTACAAGAAGGCCCACCGGCACGGTCCGGGAGCGCACGTCGTGATCCTGGACGGCGTGGGCTTCTCACTGCTGTGGAAGAACCAGGGCGACGAGCGTACCAAGTGCGACTGGCGTCCCGGGAGTGTGGTGGTGCCGCCCGAGGACTGGTTCCACGAGCACTTCAACACCGGCAAGGAGCCGGCGCGCTACCTGGCGCTGCGCTTTAGTGGCCTGAAGCATCGCCAGGCGTACAACGTGCAGCGCGGCGAGGGCTCGGACGTAAGCGTGAAGGAGGGCGGCTGGCAGATCGAGTACGAAGACGAGGATCCGGCCATCCACCAGCTGTTCGAGTCCGAGCTGGCGCGCCACGGCGCCGTCTGCCAGATGAAGGCCTACATCCCCACCTGCACCGGCATCGCCGGCGACATCGACCTGAGCGGGGGCGATTAGGGCGAGGGGTCGTCCCTCGACCCTCGACCCTGCCATGAAAATCGTTGAATGAGGATATCAGGCGGCTTTCGGGGTGAGAGCAACGTCGTAACCCAGCTTCTCAAGGCGCGTCACGAGGTGCCGCTGGAGCATCTCGGAAGAGCGCTGCTCGAAATAGTCGGGAC
>JAJPGV010000062.1 GCA_021325635.1 Chloroflexota bacterium | reverse complement strand
TCGTGAATGTCGCAGGGCTGGCTCTGCAATGGGACCCGTATCCATTCATCCTGCTGAACCTGATGTTCAGCGTCCAGGCGGCGTATACCGGGCCGATTCTGCTGTTGGCAGGCAACCGGCAAGCAGCCAAAGATCGCGCTCTCGCGGAACGGGATGACGCCGAGATTGGGCTGCTGCTCAAGCTGCAGCAGGAGCAGTCCGCCGTGTTGGCACTGTTAAAGGAGGGCCAAGCCAAGCACACGGAAATATTGGAAATTCTGCATACCCGTGGCATAGACGGGCCCCTGGACGCTCAGCCGACGAATCGGGCGAACCCGGCGGCGACGCCGACCAAATCGAAGGCGTGAACCCCACCGAAAAATTCTGGAGGCTGTGGAGTCTGAGGGTTGCTCCCCAGTGGATGACACGGAGCATCAGGAAAGCTTCGGCAGTTGTCGCTCGGGGTTGTTGGTCAACGCGTCCGCGCTGCTAATCGCGATACACGACCAGAGATGGCGCCTTTCGGCAACATTTCTTTTGCGTTCGTGAATTCGCGGCCAAATTGTCGTTCACGTGGGTCGCCAGACCTGCTTATCTGAGCTCACCGAGCGGCCACGCTCGGGCCGGCCAAGCGGCCAGCAGTTGATACAAGTGACACGGCGGACGCGGCTTCGCTTCGGCCGCGTGGTGGCTGCGGCGGCGGCGCCGCGGCGGCAGCAGGATGGGTGGTGGTGGTGGTGTGCTGATGAGGAGCTGACGCCGGTGGCGGAGGAGACGTGCGGCCGGAAGCGGGGCTGCGGCGGCCTCCCGCCCCCAATGAGGCTGTCGGGGGGGTGGGCGCGCGCCCCCACCGCTTGTCGGTGTCTGCGCCGCCGGTCGTGGTGGCGATGCGCGGTGGGCGGGGCGTTGCTGCATCCTGTGATGCTGGTCCTGCCGCTGGTGTGCTGATGTTGCCCGGACAGCCGACGCGCTGGCTTATGAGACGTCGCTCGTGCGTGCGAGCACCACCGAACGGTTACCTTCAACAGCGGCCCTAATGAAGGCGCCGACCTGGACACTGGAAGTTGACCGTGAACCGATCCAACCGCCTCCTAGGAGCTGAACAAAAAGTCCACCTGTAACCCATCTTTCTACGTTCTCGAAGCTTATGACCCTGCCGCCCTTAGGACCCTGTAGATTCCGCGTGAAAGTGGACCCAGGTTTACTCCTGAAAAGGGACCCACCCAGCCGGCAGCGAAATGATAGTGGTGCGGTCAGCTGGAGGGTGCCGGTGGAGATGAGGCGAGCTTGTCCTTGAGGCGGTAGCTGGGGCCGTTGATGGCAAAGACATGGCTGCTGTGGAGCAGCCGGTCGAGGATCGCTGAGGCGATGACTTCGTCGCCGAACAACTTGCCCCAGCCGTCGAACTGGACGTTGCTGGTGACCAGCAGCGAGCCTTTGGTGTAGCGCATGGCGACGAGCTGGAAGAAGAGGTTGGCCCGGCGCGCGTCCATGGGCAGATAGCCGAGTTCGTCGACCACGAGCAGGTCGAGACGTCTTAGCTTGTCGAGGAACTTGCCGAGCGTGTGGGACACCTCAGCAGCCACCAACTGGTCGAGCAGCTGTGGCGCGTGCATGAACAGCACGCTGCGGCGAGCCTCGCAGGCAACCCGGCCCAGGGCAATCGCCAGATGCGTCTTGCCTACACCCGGCCCACCGATCATGAGGACGTTGGCCGCGTCATCGACGAAACTGAGGTTGGCCAGCTCGCGGAGACGAGGAGCCGACAGCCCAGGCTGGAACGCAAAGTCGAACTCCTCCAGCGTCCGCACGAGGGGGAAGCGTGCCCGCACCAGCCGAGCGTGCACAGAGCGGTCGGTCTTGTCTACCAGTTCCCCCTCGACGAGGCGAGCCAGATACGCGGTGTAGCTGGACTCGCTCTTGGCGGCGCGGGTGGCTTCGGCCTCAAAGTGAGCGGCCATGTTGTGCAGACCCAACTTCTCCAGCTGCGCCTCCAGGACTTTGCTCTCGGCGGTCATCGGCCGAGCTCCAACACCTGCTGATAGACGCGCAGGTCGCCCTGAACCCGGGTGTCCGGAACCCCTCCACGGTTGGACGGCACGACGTCGGCCGTCTGCGGGACGGCGCCGCCCTCAAGCACGCCGCGAACGAAGGCCTGCGAGAAGCTGTTGTATTCCACGGCCACGTTGAACGCCCAGGTCAGGCTCTGGTCGGGGTAGAGCGTGGCCAGCTCCATGACGGCTCGCAGTGGCGCCACCGGATTGAGCTTGTACTGGGCCGTCAGCCCTTCGAGGAAATCGGCGTGGTGGGGAAAGCGCGCCAGGAACGCTTCGGCCAGCACGACATAGGTCCGCGGACTGCCCCGCCGGCGCAACGGCGCGTAGTGCTCTTCCACCATGACCAGCTGGCCATGGCCGCTGTTGAGCTCGTGCTCGGCCAGCATCTCGCGCCGGCTGTTGAGGATGACCAGGTGCGTGCCATGCGACACCAGCAGCCAGACCATCTTGCCGGCGTACACGGCCGGCACGGAGTAGCGATTGCCCAGGTAGGGCACCAGGCAGTCCCAGCTCACTTTGCGCGTCAGGGCTGTTGTGCCCACGAAGCGGCGCTCCGGTAACGGCGTCAGCTGTGGCTGCTCCAGCAGGAAGCGATCGAGAGGTCGCTGCTGGGTCGTCTCGTGCACTCGCAGGTCAAGGTCGTCGCGCTCGAAGATCGCCAGTTCCTCGAGGAAGTGGGCCAGGCTCTTGAAGCTGGTGCCCTTGAATGAATTGCTGTTCGAGGTAGAAGAACGGTCGCTCGATCTTGCCCTTCGTACGGGGCCGGTAGGGGATACAGGCCCGTGGCTTGATGCGGTAATGGCCGCACAACTCCAGAAACTGCGGGTTCCAGCGGAAGTGCGCTGGCCGGGTGTCGAGCACGAACGCTTTGGGATTGTCGACCAACAGCTCCTTGGCGGCGCCACCGAAGTGCCACAGGCACTCCTCGATGGCTTCGAAGATGGAGCCCTGTCGTTCGTCCAGGCTGGCGGTGTAGTGCTTGCGCCGCGAATAGCCCAGGGTCATGCCGTAGACCACCACCCGGCGCAGCTCTCCACCCAGCTCGATGGTGTATGGCGACCAGTCGAACTGCGCCTGCTGGCCAGGCTCGGTCTCGAACCGCATGGTGACTTTGCTGGACAGCTGTGGCTGCCGTAGCCCGCGCAGGTAGTCGTACAGCGCCGTCGCGCCGCCGCTGTAGCCCACCGCCCGAAGCTCGCGCAGGATGCGGCTGCCGATGAGGTGCTTGGTGAAGTACAGCTCCCGGATCTGGGCCAGGTACGGTTCCAGCTTGGGGTTCGTTCGCTTGGCCCGCTCGTAGCGCGGTCGCTCTTCCGAGCGCAGCGCTCGCCGCACCACCTTACGCGTGACCCCCATCTCTTTGGCGATGGCGTGAATGCTCTTGCCCTGCGCCTGCAGGTACCGGATCGTCGTCCACCCTTCCATGCTCAGCAACTCCTTTCGGTCTCCTCATAGGTCGGTTCCTATGAGGGTCTTTGAGTTGCCGGAGGGTGGGTCCCTTTTACCGCGGAAACTGGGTCCCTTTTACGGCGAAATCAACAACCCAGCGTCGCATCGCAATTAAGCAAGTGGTCCCAATAATCAAGAGGAATGTACATGCCTTTAATCAGGTCGGCTGAATAGGGGTCCAACACTACGGGAGGGCAGAGCTTGAGATAGCACGGCCCAGAATGTAGACGATACGTTCCAGGAATACCGACAGTTGCGTCGGCTGTGGATTGGATTTGGCGCATCAGCGAAAGCTCTTTTTGCAGCTGGTTATCCGAAGTAGGGTAATAGCATGCGCGCCCTTCACTGTCTCGGTCTAGACGCTTGTATTGAACGAGAACGTAGGACTGGTATGTGTGGTGAAAGTAGACAAGATCCACTCCCAACACGTGCTCCACGCCTTCGCGGTTGACATTCATCACTGTCAGCCGATGATTGTCTTTCCCGAATTCGATCCACCCTCCCTGGAAGTGCACGCCTTTTGCCCAATCACCGAACACTTGTGCATCGTGTTCAAGCATTCGATCCTCGCTTAAGCGCACGTGAGGGAGCCCGCGCAGAAAGGGCGCGGGACTCGGTGACGCTTCCCACTCCAACAATGGATCACGATCGATTCCCGCGGCTTTCATTGCCAAGCCGACAGCGTCGCGCTCGCGCGCGAGTTGCTCCAGCTCTGACGCTGGTAATGCCGGTGGCATTTCATTCACGCGCGATTAGGCGGTCAATCCTGTTGGCTTGCTGCGGATGGCGAATTCGAATCTGTCTTACGATCTCAGCCCAGGCAGAAGGTGAAACTGTTCCCCCGCTCCGCAGAAGCTGGTCAATGCCTTCGTCGGAAAGCAAGCCGCGAAGCAACTCCCGAGGCGCTTCTCCGGCCAGAGGAATGAAGTTGGAAAAGCTTAGTCTGCGCTGGTAGCTTGCATTCGGCCCGCCGCGTTTTGCCAGCGCGAGCCAGAGTTCAACTTCAGGTGGCCAAATCGCTATGCCCCGTTTGCTGCTCGGAATCACGGTACTCCGGATCCATCGGAAACCAGAGAAGCCCGGCCGGTATCTGGTGCAAACGCCAATCCGGGGTACTAAACGTCTCTGTGAATTCGGCGCGAGGAGGGTCAGCGGACTGAATATCAGAGCGCAGCCGATCGGTACGCTCCCCAACGGGGAATGAGTAGATTAGACCGCGCCGTTCACGTCGGGCCGACACGAGGCCTGATTATCCAACGTCAGTAGGATCTCGGAGCGCGCACCGCGTTTGAGCGGCAATTCAGTCTAGTCCAAGAACTCCGGGCGAAGGACGGTCTCAGTAGTCCATGTTCGCGTGCATTTCCCACATGTGACTCTGGTGCTCGATGAACTGTTGCAAGTCATCTTCGGACTGGCTGGCCTTTTGACACATCGCAATGAAGTCGGAAGAGAAGGCCATATCCAATCCCCAGTAGGCACACTCGTAGCCACATTTCGTCGTCGCTGATCTTCGTATGAAGTCGTCCGCTCCGTCCAGCACTTCGCATAGCTCGTCGAACGTCTGCTTTGGGAAACGAAGGCGGACTTCGGTCTTGCTGTGCTCCGAGAGCGTGCCTGGGAGCGCGCCTACAGTGTCGACATGGAAGAAGAAGGATGTTCCCTTCTTTGCAAATCCTCCGTGTGCGGCCGGGTTTCTGATGGACTCTTTGACTTGACGAAGTGAGTTGTAGACTCGCATCGCCTCACGATTCTTCGCACCAAAGACTTCTTTCCACTTGTCTCCCCAGTCAGAAGCGACGAAATCTACCAGCCGGCCTTGACCTGCATCGTACGCAAGAAACGGTAGAACGAGCACAAGCACGTGTTCCAGCTTGCTGAAATACGCGTCGAGCATCGCCGTCGCGTAGTAGCTGCCACGCATCTCGCGTCTCGCAGAGGCGTTGATGCTCTTGACAACTTCTGAGAAGCCGTCGGACTCAGCCTTGGCCTTTGAAGGGCGTCGTGCGTGATAAGCCTGGCGAGCGCGCGTCCTGAAGAAGCGATACTGGCCCTCGAAAGAGCGAAATTGGTTTTCGATCGTCACGTGTCCAGCATGGATCTGGGAGTTAGCAACCTCCTGGAGGTACATTTCGGCGAACTTTGCAACCTTGAGCAAGCATTGCTCAACCGTGGTTCGCGCTTCCGGGCGTACATAAAGCCGCGGACCAAACTTCTCGAGCGTGACGGTAAAGGGCTCGTTCCGAAAGTTGGCCCGAACACCCCATCGCAGCTTTTCACCTGGACCAAACCGTTTCAGATCTAACAATTGCGTGAGGCCGACAAGGATCACGTCGGGTATAGGAAAGTTCGCATTCAGCGGATGCGCGGCTCCGCCGGACTTCTCGTTTGGCTCTGGCGCGCGGAGATCGGGTAGCGCTCTTCGGATGTTCCGTCGAGCCTCGTCAAGCGTCATAGTGCCCTTCGTCCTCGTAATCGCCGACTGCAGTACTGCTCGATCGTGCCAAAGCCGGAACGAGTCTCATTGCGTGCCAGATGACATCGGCAGCACGGCTGTAATAACGTTGCGGACTAGTCCCTCGGCGGTGACGAAATATGTGTTGTCCGCTTGGGAGTAGCGGCAGGTCACCCCGTCAACCTGGTGCAAGGTGCAGTTCAATAGATGGGCGCATTCAATGTCAAATAGCGCCACATTGTGGCCATCTTCCCCGAACGCGCTCTTGTAGGCGACGCCGTCGTATCCCTGATCTCGAAAGAGCTCCGCCAATATCTGGGTGGCGACGTACTCCGCTGTATCGTCGCTTCTCGTTACTGGCTCAGCGAACGCCGAGTTAATGTGCGCCCACACTGCTTGTTCCCGTTGCCGCGGGGCAGGCTCTTTGAAGAACACCGGATGGCGGGGTTGGTGCTGGGAGCAATCGACCACTCGCACGGACTTCGTCGTTCGGAATTGCCCCACCGACACATACGATCCAATCCATGGCCGGACCTCTGATATGGCAGTCAGTTCACTTGTGGCTAGATAGAGACAGGGGATTCCTTTCGGATTGGCGCGTCCTTCGTATGCTCGGTCGGTCAGAGGTTTCATCCGCGGAGGTGGATAGGCACTCGGAACCTCGTCACTGATCGAGTCTTCATACCGCCAATCGTTTCCAAGTTGCGCTCGCCAAGCCAGCCAACCAACCGGAATTTCGCGCACTCGTGATTGCAGCGTCGCCGCTACAGAAGCGAGAAACAATTCGGTCGACGGGGTCCGGATGAACCTTCTCTCTCGGGCAACTTCACGTCTGAAATGCCAAAACGCGCGCCAAGAGCTGAACGCCCCGCCAGTCATGAATGATCTCGTTGATCCCGTGGACTCGTTGACGTCAAGATACCCGACCGTTCGGTTGCTTACTTAGCGCGATTCGGCGAAGCGAGCTTGGTGCGAGCCTGATGAATTTGGCAACGTTTTCTCCAAGAACGACGATTGGCTCGCCGACCGCGACCCAGTCCGTCAATACCGTGCAGCGGCCGCTTCGGGCAGCGGTCGCTATGCCTTTACCGTGAACGATGTCATTTCGTATCAATCGCAGGTCGCTGAACAGGGGGACTTGGACGTCAGCGCGAGTGGAGCCTATCGTCTCTGCAAAACAAGGTCGGTAATGCGAATGCCATGCTGTGTCGACATGAATTACCCATTGCTGCCCGACATATCTTGGGGCTTGGCCGTGCGGTGCAAAGAACGCTGATAAGTCTTCCCGCCGGAACCGTCGCCAGGTTGGCTCATCAGGTTTGCCGAATCCAAGCAAGACCTCAAGCCCAGGTTGATGAGGGTCTGGCTTAAGTTCGTCCTCTAACAACCGTCGGAAGCCGGCAAGCGTCAGGCCATGCATGAGCATCGACTGGTTCAGAAACTCTGTGAACTCGTGGAGACACTCTAGGAAGGTCACGTGGGTGCGGCTACTTTAACCGGCGACCGGCTCCAACCTGAATCGCGCCGGGTTTCTTAGAGGATTGGTTTGTTCGGAACTGGCCATCGCGCCGGAAGCACGTACGTACCGAAGTCGGAATTTCCGGCAAGACGTCGCGACATTCCTGAATTTGCGGCCAACTTGTCCTTCACGGCAGACGCACGCGGCCGGTAATCCGAGTTCAACGCACGTTGTCGCCATTTGAGCGGCAAGAGCTTGGTTTAAGCGACAGCCGACGAGGAGGTGGCACGGCGACGACGATGATCGACGACCAACGTCTGCGCCCCTATCGGGCCGGCCGATTCTCGAAGCTTGCAGCATAAGCCTGGACAGCCTGCCAATCAAACCATTCCTCTGGAGGCCACGAAATCTTCGGCTTAGCGGGAGGCCAGATTCGTTCGGTCGCTCGTGAGTGCTCGCGATTATCATGAAATGTCCCGGACACCACGAAGTGGGCGATGACTTGCAGCATCAGGCAACCGGCAGTCAGAGTCAGAGCGACAACATTGGGGTGCTCCGTTTCCGGAATGTCGATCCAGATTGGCTGCCGCTGCCCGGTGGCTGGTCGCGTGGGAACACACGCGCCAACAATCACCCACATACCGTCGAGGGGTCGCCGCTTCATCGCAAAGTGGCGATACGCGCCCAGTGGAACCACGGCCTCGGGACCAGAGGATAGGTCGAACATCAGGGCAGTCTTCACGGCCCAGGTCGCCAGCAACTGCTGATCTGCTGCGTCAAGCTCACGAGGCTTTCCCGTCGCCAAGTCGGTCACGAGCGACTTCGCGTCGGTTTCGAGGGTGCTCATCCAGCGGGTATTGCAGTCGTGACAGATCGGTGCAACCACCTCAATTACCCGCCGCGCTTTGCGCGTGTTCTGCCCATGCATTACGAAGGAGCGTCTGCCCGGATCCGTTCTGAATGTCTCCGCTATTGCAAGTGATAGCCACTGAGGCCAGACATGTTCGTCAGTCAATTGGCGGCCGGTATAGCAAAATGCGCAGGACTTACCGGATGGCGGAAGGTCCAGTCGCTCCTCAAGTTCCTCAAGCTCGACCGCTTGTAACAACGGCAAGTCGCGACCGAGGGCAACTTTACCGGCTTGCAAGGCGGCTATCGCCGCATCGGCACATTCCTGATGCGCGACGCCAAGCAAATAAGCCTGCTGTGACCCGAGCAGAGCCTGGGAGTTAACCGCCCGAGCCCGCAACGGATGCTCGCCAATGACGATCAAGGCTGAACCGTCTCGATGTCCTCCGAGTAAGACATGCGCATGCCGAGCCGCTACAACGCGGCGTCGGCACGCGATGCACTCAGCACGTCGCCAGCCCGGAATTCCAGGAGGAGACTCCACTCGATGAAGAATAGTTCGGTTGTTCTAATGAGTTCGCTTGTTTTCCCTGGACCGCTTTCTTCGACCAATCTCTTTGGCGACGTGGGCACTCGAAGGAGTGGAACCGTCCACGTCGCCAGCCGTCACTGGTCATCAAAATCCGGACGGGCGTCCCTCGGAATTTACGGCACGAAACGGGGCCACGACTGAATTTGCGGCCAAGTCCCGAATCCACCAGTTGCGCCTGCGGCGCGTGCGTGAGCGCCGGCAACGGCAAGACTTAGCGGCACCGGGCGGCAAGGCGATGCCACAAGCGGCAGCGGCGGCGGCGCCGGCGGCGGCTGTTTGTGCTGCGGTGTCGATTTCGCGTGAAAAGTTGACCGGGTTTGCGCGCGAAAAGTTGACCACCCTGGGCGGGCAGGGTAGATGATAGTCATGCGGCCGGCTGCTGGCCAGCGCCAGACGACTGCAGCTTGTCTTTGAGCCGGTAGCTAGGGCCGTTAATGGCGAAGATGTGGCTGACGTGGAGCAGCCGGTCGAGGATGGCCGAAGCCAGGACGTCGTCGCCGAAGAGCTTGCCCCAGCCATCGAACTGCACGTTGCTGGTCAGCAAGATGGCGCCCTTGGTGTAACGCACCGTCACCAGCTGGAAGAACAGGTTAGCCCGCCGACCGTCCATCGGTAGATAGCCGAGCTCATCCACAACGAGCAGGTCCACACGGCTGAGCTGCTCCAACAGCTTGCCCAGCGTGTGAGACACCTCGGCGGCCACGAGTTGCTCCAAAAGGTGCGAGGCGTCCATGAACAACACGCTGCGGCGGGCGGCGCAGACCTTCAGGCCAAGGGCGATGGCCAGGTGCGTTTTGCCCACGCCGGGCCCGCCGACGAACACGACGTTGGCCGCCTGGTCGAGGAAGGCCAGCCCGGCCAAGTCCTGGATGCGCGGCGCCGACAGGCCCGGCTGGAAGGCGAAGTCGAACTCCTCCAGGGTGCGCAGCATGGGGAAGCGCGCTCGGGCGATACGGGCATTGATGGACCGGTCAGCCTTGTTGGCCAGCTCGAGCTCAACCAGGCGGGCCAGGTAGGCGGTGTAACCCGACTCACTCTTGGCCGCGCGGTCGGCTTCACCTTCGAAGTGGTCGGCCATAGTGTGTAGGCCGAGCTTCACCAACTGACCCTGCAGGGCAGCGCTGGGCGCGGTCATTGGCCGGCCGCCCAGAGGAGCTGCTGGTAGGGCTTAAGGTCCGTCCGGATGCTCGTATCCGGTAGCGCCACGACCGACGTCTCCGGCTCTGCTGGCGCCGGGGCGGCGCCACTCTCCAAAAGTCCACGCACGAAGGTGTGGGAGAAGGTGTTGTACTCCCCGGCGACATCGAACGCCCAGCACAGGCTGGCGTCGCTGTACAGGCTGGCCAGCTGCATGACGCCACGCAGGTGGGCGACGTGATTGAGCTTGTGCTGGGCCGTCAGCCCTTCCAGGAAGTCGGCATGGTGGGGGAACAGTTCCAGGAATCGCTGGGCCAGGACCACCCAGGTGCGTGGTGTGCCGCGCCGCAGCGGCTCGTAGTGTTCGGGCAGGATGATGGTCTTACCGCGGCCAGGCTCAATGGCGTGCTCGACCAGCAGCTCGCGCCGGTTGTTCAGGATGACCACCGAGCTGCCGTGCGACAGCAGCAGCCACACCAGCTTGCCGGCGTACATGGCCGGCACCGAGTAGCGGTTGCCGCGGAACGGCACCAGGCAGTCCCAGCTCACCTTCCGAGTCAAGGCCTTGGTGCCAACGAAACGCTGTTCGGGCAGGGGTGTCAGCTCGTCCTGCTCTCTGGCGAAACGATCGATGGGCCGCTCCTGGGTGGTGCTGTGCATGCGCATGTCGAGGTCTTCGCGCTCGAAGATCGCCAGCTCCTCCAGGAAATGGCCCAGACTCTGCCAGCTGTGGCCCTTGATGAACTGCTCTTCCAGGTAAGCGAAGGGGCGCTCGATCTTGCCCTTCGTGCGGGGCCAGGCTGGGCGGCAGGCGCGTGGCCGGATGCGGTAGTGGCCACACAGCTCCAGGAACTGCGGGTTCCACCGGAAGTGCTTGGGGTTGGCGTCGAGCACGAACGCCTTCGGGTTGTCGACCAACAGTTCTTTGGGCGAGCCGCCGAGGTGCCACACGCCCTCCTCGATGGCCTCGAAGATGGACGGCTGGCGCTCGTCGAAGCTGGCCGTGTAGTGCTTGCGCCGTGAGTAGCCCAGGGTCAAGCCGTAGACCACCAGGCGGCGCAGCTCGCCACCGATCTCGACGGTGTATGGCGACCAGTCGAATTGGCCCTGCTGGCCAGGCGCAGTCTCGAAGCGCATGGTGGCCTTGCCCGATGGCTCAGCCTGACGGATGCTCCGCAGATACGTGTACAGGGCTGAGCTGCCGCCGCGGTAGCCCAGTTTCTGCAGCTCGCGGAAGATGCGCGAGCCAATCAGGTGCTTGCCGAAGTACAGCTCCCGGACCTGGGCCAGGTACGGCTCCAGCTTGGGGTTCGGCCGTGGCGGCCGCTCGTACTTCGGCTTGGTCTCGTCCTTTAGGGCGCGCCTAACCGTCTGCCGCGCCACCGACAGCTCAGTGGCGATCGTCCGAATGCTCTTGCCCTGCGCGTGCAGGTACCGAATCGTCGTCCATTCCTCCATAGACAGCACTCCTTCCTTGCCTCCTCATGGCTCGCTTGCCATGAAGGGTCGTGCTGCCCGGGGGTGGTCAACTTTTCAGGCGGAAAGTGGTCAACTTTTGCGGCGGAATCAACAGCGGCCGTCGCGGCGGCGGCCACCGCACTTGTGAGGGCACCTTCGGTGGTCGGTGGGCTCGGCCAGGACCGCGGGTCGTCGAGCCACCGCGTACTGCAAGCAAGCCCTGGGTTTCTTCTCAAATTCGCGGCCGTGCACGGCGACGCACGCGACCGCGCGGCCTAACTTGAACTCTTCCGACGCTCCCAGGGCCTTTTAAGGGCCTTCGTTCGAGGGGCACCTTCGGAACCTGCCAGGGCCCGACTATGGCCTCACCGAGACCGCGCATCGCAGAATCGACGTTGAACCTGACTTGACGCAACTCCTCCACAGTCCAGCTTCTCGTGTCCGTGGGAATCTGAGAACAGAGCGCGCTGAGGAAAGCACGGTAGATTTCCCGTTTATGCGGTTCGGCTGCAGTCCATCCCTCTGCTGAGATTGTCCGTGCAGCATCGGCCAATGTGCGAATGAAGTCCGCTTGAACCGTTGCGAAGGCGTGAAGGTCGGCAACGACAAGTTCAGCAGCATCATGTATGAGAGTCACACTGAGGACGCCAGCGGCCAACTGTGTCGCGATTAATTGGCTGAGACCATCGCCCATCCACTTGGCCATGCCCTCGTCAGTGTTAGCGTCAAGCCTTTCCAGCGGCGTGCGGAGAAACGACAGCATAAAAATGAAACTGTTTGCCACTGCGGACTTCTGCCCGTCCGGAATCTGACACAGACGGTCTGATATTCGCGAGAGACTGCTCAAGACATGCCACAGCACATGACTGCGCAGGGCCTTATCACCGGTCTCATCGAAGACTGCTCCGACGATAAATTGCAGTTCTACTGTGCAGTCCGAGACCACCTCCCAAAGTCCAAACGAGATCGCCTCCAGCCCGATTGCTTGGCAGTACTCCACGGCGATCTGCGTAAACGAGCGAACCTTCTCATCATTCCCCTGCCGACGCGTGCGATCCTGCTCGTCAATTACAGGTTCTGGCCCGCCACGCGGCCGCTGGTCGGGATGCGCGTTGAGGTAGATGTCCCAAAGATCCGTTCCCCGCGGTAAGTCATGGGCGAGCTCCCGATTTGCCCGGAAAATGAGTTGCAGGGCGCGCTCGGCTGCCTCCGCATTTTGCGTGCGTATGCCCGACTCCACAATCCGGCGAATAAACTGTTGCCCTGGCGTACCGGCCCGATCGGGCGGCCCGAATCGTGCCTTGCTGACCCAGGACAGCTGATCTGACGTTCGACCAGGTCCCACACGAGCCCAGAAGTCGGTGAGGTGATCGAGTGCGAACGTGTAGTGCTGGTCGGCCGCTAGATCGATGACATCTGCGAAACGCTCGAACAAGTAAGCGTCAAGGGCTGCGATCTCGGGCCTGCCTCCCTGCTGGAAGTTGAGAATGACACCACCTGGTCCAGTGTCATATCGGTCTGGATCCCGGGGAAAGTAATCCTGAATTCGCTCGGCTAGCTGGTAGAGCGTCGTTTGAATTGTGAGACCATCGCGGTTCTGGATGGCCTTGTACAGCACTCGCTCCAAAACGACGAGGGGATCGTCGCGCTCGTTCCAAAGCGTCCGCGGATAGCGCCGGCCTCCCCAATCGTCGGTAATTTGTTTGCTCCACCACTTGGTGAACCTTCGGAGCTCAAGCGCCACGAATGGCTCCGGGCCCAGCAGCGCTGGAGCTTGCCACACAAACCAGCCCGTCGTAGCAAGGCTCAGCGCCCCTAATAGCAAAGCGACGTCCAAAGGCCACCATAGCGCCCGATCTGGTGCCTGTGGCAATTCATACGCTTGGGTGAGCAGTGCCATGGTGAGGGCTAGGGAGGTGATTAGAACGACCGCCGTGCGGTAGAGGAACGGGTGGCGAGCCAAGCGAAGCGATGAGCGGATCGAGACCTCTGAAGCAGCCACTTGGGCAAGGACGAAGCTGAGCGTGATGGCCAGCACGCCAACTGTCGCGACAATCTGGCCCAGAGTGGCAAGGGTGGCAACGGCCGTGGGCGAATCCCCATAGAAGATCGGGCGTTCTCTGCTCAGAACGGCTGATACGGCGGAAGCAACCCCCGCAGCGAGCAACCCTCGTCCAATAGGACGCAGGCGCGGAATGAACTTCAGCCCCTCGCGAGTAAACCCTTGAATATCGATCTCGACGAACTTCCGCGAATCGGTCATCCTCGCGATCAGGTAGCCGATGACCGGGAGCGCGGTGACGGATGCAGCAATAGCAACCCAGTGCGCGGAAAGCAGTACGACCGCGCACGACTGGACCACCGACCCTGCCGCATCGGGATGTCGTGTCCTGAGCCATTCCATTGAGTGCGGGCGTATCAGGCGCCAAATCCACTGGCGGCTCCCACCCCTCCATTCGTAGGCCAACAGACTTTCAAGCCAAATGGAGTGGCGCATAGCCGCACCATGCATCCAAAGAACAACCGCACCGGCCGTGATTGACCATGACCAATCGGATTGCGTGAACATCCCTACCGACGAAATGGATGACGCTATGTAAGTGGCAATCAATGGCATATCCCACCGAAATGCACGCCGCTTGCTGCGATAGGCAGCAACAGACAAGCAGAGTTCCGCGCAGAACAGCAGCACGATGCTGCAGAGCCGGGGATTAACCAGCGAGGTCACGTGTGTCCGCGTTGGTTTGGTCGCCTGTTTGCTCGCAGCGGGCCCGGCAGGGTGGCGTGCAGCCTAACGACTGGATATGCAATCGCAGTCCGCGATCAGTACTCGACGGGAGGGTACGGTAGGTGGCCAAGCTCGAACGATTGTTTGAAAAGCGCTAGGTCCGGCACGTCACCGAGAAGCGTCGCAACGACATCCCAGCCAATGAAGACACCTCCATCCTGCTCCAGAGCGACGACCTCAGCTTCGACGCATGTGGCCCTAGGTTGTGCGGAAATGATGACCATTCGCCACGACCAAGCTGGGCCGCAATCCTGCGCCAAGCGAGCGACAGCCAGCTTGAGATCCCGAAATTTGTCGAGCACTCTATTCGAGGTTGTGACGCTTACTGCGTGGACGCGACCCGCAGATTCATCGAGCGCGAGGAAATCTAGCTGGCGGGTGCTGAGCAACTTGCCTCCGAAGAGGACCTCATAGCCGCAGGCTACGCAGGCGTTGGCCAGCGCGGTTTCAAAGCGTCCCGCGGCAGACGCCTTGGCTCCTCCCGTTGCTGCCAGAGTCGCCTGTTGCAGGTCTCCAGCCAGACTGACGCCTGCAAGGGAATACAGGCCTGGGAGCAGCGCTAGTCGTCCCTCAGTCCGGCTTATCTGTCGTCCGATGGGCTTCAACAATTGCCACTCAACTCGTCCTGGCCTTGCATCGGTTCCCAGATAAACAAATCCTTGCGTGTGACTGAAGGACACATCGGCGGAAGCCCTGAACCAACCGTTTGCGAGTGGCTCTTCACTTTCCAGTCGAAATGCCTCGCCCGTCACAGCGAAACGCTCGCCGACGCGCAACCAAAAACGTTCGGCAACAAAAGGCCGCCGGTAGTGGACGGTGACAGCGGCCATGTGGGCGGTGACGCTGTACGCAGCATCAAGCCGCACTCCGACCGGTAACTGAATGCTAATGAAAGCGCCTTGCCCATGGTGTTCTAGCCCGACATACTCACGAGTCCATTCCTGCTGACTAAGCTGAGCGGCGCGGCATGCGGAGTAAATGAGCTGCTCTATGTCTTGGAGTTGGTCCCCACTCCCCATCCCAAATATCGTCTTGTAGTGGCTCTGGGCTGGCGGTAGAGCCCGAAGAATACGCCTGAGTTGATACACGTCAATAGGCGCTCGACCGAAACTAAGCCACTGCGCTGGGGGAGGAAGGAAGGCGACTTCCCCAATCTGAAATGGCTCACCATCGACCCACCTACTCATAAGCTCGATGAAATTCGAAGCCTTCAAAACAATCTGGCGAACATGAGCCGGTTCGACCCAGATGGCCTCGTCCATCTCCGGAACCTCGTCAAAGAGTCCCTGACCGTTGACGAGATACGTCCGAAATCGACTGTTGTCCAGGCTGCCCATGACTCGAAGCTCTACAGAGGGCCACATCGCTGGGGCAGCACGAACGACAGCAGCCAACCGATCGAAGACGACGCTGACGTCCAGGTTCTCGTGCTCAGGAAGTTCGGGCCAACCACCACCCACGTCTAATGCTGGGTCCGGAATGAACAGCCTCGCTCCGGCGGGCATGGGAGGTAGCTTCGCGGGCGCCTTCAGCCGCGAAAGGAGTTGATTATTGGGCCCCAGGATTCGGTCAACCCAGGGAGAACCCTTTTCGATAGCAGCACCGAGGATCGGATTGTTTGCGACCACGCGGCCGAGCTCTTCAGCCGTCGCCAGAAGCGCGGCGCAGTTGGATTCCACTGTGCCGCCACTAGCTTCGTAACCGAGTGCCCGGAGCCACATGACGGCCAGCGTTAGCTGCTCCTCGTCACCGAGACCAGTTAACTGATTGGGTGTGCTGGAAAGGCCGAGGTGGTGTGCGATTAGGGAGAGGAGTCTTGGGATGCGATCAGGTTCGTTAAGGTTGGCGAGCTCCACCAACTCAGATCGCGCGATGTCGGTTGCAGTTAGCGTTTTTCCGTCGGTGAGTGGGATGGTGACTGGCTCCATACGCTTGCCTGTTACAACAACGCTAGCGGTCGAATCGCACGGTACCCGTACTCGCTAGTTGCAGATGCTGCGCAGTTGCAACGGCGTCCATAAGGGTTAGGCTGACCCTCGCGCACGGTCGCCCTCCTCCTGTATGGCACCTAGCTCGGCAGCGGACGGCCTTTCGGTCTGGGATGAGTGGCGAACGTAGACATCGCCGACCACAACGCGCTTCTTATCCCCTATAGCCTTCGCTACTTTGTAAGGAAGCTTGTGTGCCTCGCGAACTACTTCCAGCCGACCGACGAGGGAGCCGTGGTAGTCAACTGTGTCGTACTTCAACTCGACACATGGCTCGGTATACCGGGCTGCGAGTTGCTCAAGGTGATTTTGCGTGAGCTTGGGGTCGGGCGGACCAGAATGAGTTCGAGTCTTATCGTCGAATCCGATAATCAGCCATCTCTGACCAGTCGCTTGAGTATTCGCGAGGCCCAGAATGTCCTTAATTAGCTCGGCCTTCTGATCCGCCGTACCGGTATGGACTTCGCGCTTGAATTCGACACTCGTCGTCTCCCATTCGGCCAGAAGGCGGTCAATGAATTGAGCTTCAACGGTTGCGGCGCGTCGTGTTTGCCACACGAGTCCGCGATAAGTGCTGCGGAGGCTCAGATAACCGCCACCCGCTGCTCGCCGGCGAACAAGGCCGACATTCTCAGTTTCTTGAGCGACCGCCCAAAGAAGGTCCTCGGCACCGGTCCAGCCAAGTTGACCTTCGACTTCTGAGCGCTCAAGCCATCGAACCTCAGCAAAGTCGGCGCGGTCTTGAGCGCTCTGGGCGTTAACGACGCGAAGCAACTCAACCCAGTCAGCTTGGTAGCTGCGCTGGCAGATTAGCTGCCAAAGCTGCAAAGGATCGCCATCTACCTGCCGACCGGCCTCTGTTAGCTTCCAATAAAGGGTTGAAGGTCGCTCGACCAGACCTAGTGCTTGAAGGTCCTCTAGGGCATCGAGAGTCGCCATTCTTTCGGGTGACTGATGGAAGTCAGCAATTGCCGCCATCCGGTCAGCGAACAGCCTCATCCCAAGCTGACGGTCACCAGCCCCGATCAGTCGGGTCTGAGGTGAAGCATCTACTTCTTGCACCAACGCGTGCAACACGCGCTCAGACCACTCAGCGAAATCCATGAAGGAGCATCATAGAACACAAATTCTACAAGCGACGAGCACACATTCTGACCGAAGCAAGCGACGAATCTGGGCTCAACCGGGCATGTATCGATTCGAAGTACCCCGAGTGGCGCAGCCTCAGCAAGAACTATCTGGTGAACTTCTCCAGCTTGGCTGCGGCCCGGGCCGCGCTACCGGGATACGTACAACATCGGCCGTGCTGAGTACCACCGCATTCACGACCCGCCATTGTGGAACCGCTAATCCAGCGACTTGCATCGGATCACGCGGTGACCTGCAAGGGCAACCCGTTTGCCAGCTAGCGTCTCTAGCCAACCATTCCGAGTGCCGATGCCATGAGGTACTTCGTACAACCCGTATCGCTCCTCTTGCTGTGTGAGGCGGGCGAACTTCTCTCGAAGCGGGTAGTCCTCACCTACGAAGGTTTCCTTCCGATGCAGGATGGGTGGGTTGCTTGATCCTCGGAAGTCTCGGAAGTCCACACGAAGCTCGGGCAAAGAAGCGCCCGTCACCATTGCGAGTGCGGGATGAGGGTCACGATCGAAATCGGGATAGGACAAATACGAAACCTTGGGCTTCAATCGATTGAGCTTGATGATGTTTGCCGCCTCAACCTCACCGCTAAGCGTGCGAGCGCAGCCCTCGTAGACGCGCAGCACTGCGGGAAGCGCAGATAACGCCGAGGTGTGGACATAGATTCCGTCAGGAGTGATCTTTCCGACGGGCGTCACCTCTGCCGCGCGGTCAACGACGGCGCGCTTTCCGGCGCTGAACAGCAGCTCGTCGGCCTCTTCGCACGCCTTACGGTATGTGCCAAAGAATGCTTTGACGTCACGCTGGATTGAGAGCGGCAGGTGAGACAGAATTGGGCGCCGACCGAAGCGAGCAAGGCCAAGGTAGACCAATAGGTCTTGCCGTCGCTCGTCTTGAACGTGACGCCAATGGTCACCATCTGTCACGGACCTAACGACGGAGAACGCGCGCGCCATTGAGCCAAACTGCTGCCGGATGTCAGGGGCCTCTACCATCTCGTCGTCTTCTGGTAGACGGCCACGCTCGCTGAGGAAGTTCATGAGCGCGTCTAGCAATGGCCTGTGAGCCTCGAACAGCGCCCTGCTTATTTGGGGCCGGGGTGCCGCTAGAGGCAAACGACGATATCGTCGTGCCAAGAAGGCTTGTGCCTGCTCCTCGGATTTGAACGCGTAAAAGACGCCTGGTGCTGCAGCAATCGGTTGCACACCCAAGGTTGTGCTCAGCCAATCTCGAAGCTCTTCCTGTGTGAACAGCCGTTGAAACGTGCTGCGCGCGGTTAACAGCCCGTCATGCAGCGTGCCGTTCGATCGAAGGAAATTCGCTTCCCAGTGCATTCGCGCGGCAACGACGAGCACCACACGCGCCAGATCCCATGCTCCCGTCAGCGCAGAGAGGCGTTCCTCTGGATGTTCGATTACGTTAACCACGTATCCCAGGTTCACGACGTCCGCGGCAACGCGTTCGCTACTGGGAAAGTACGCGGGATCCCATCCATCGCAAGCAATCCCTAGCGCGCGCAGTCGCATAACATCGCCGCCGCGACCGCAGCCGTAGTCAAATACCGATCGCCCCTCAGAAATCAACCCATCCTGAAGCGCGAGCGTGAGTGGTCGCGACAGTGCCGTGCGCGACATCGCGGTTCGGTGTCGAGCAACACCGTTTACCGTTGAACTCTCGGACGAGAGAGCAACCGCCATCGATTCGAGCGCGCCCTAGTCCGTGCGGAACACTACCGATTGGACGACACGAAAGCCACGGAATGGCATGTCAGAGATGACACATCTGGCAGGGAATTGCGTCGTCCTCATCGTCGAGGACATCGCTCAGCACTTGGATAAGAGGCTGGTTAGGCCGAGCCTTTTTTCCGCGCGCGAGGTCCTGTTCATGTTTTGCACGGATTTCATCGCCACGAGCGATCAGCTCCGGCAAAGTCTCCTTGCCTGACCAGGTGTATTTCCTGTCCTTCATCGCTGTGTCCTCGAAGTTCACCTTGTCCTCGTAGGCGACAGCTTTGGCAAATAGATCGGGGTGGTGCTTAGCGAGCCCGAGCCATTCGTGCTTCCTCTGAAAGAAGCAGAAATAACAACCAGACCGTGTGCGCCACTCATAGTAGCTTGGCAGACCCACACCCGCGTCCTCCAGAATCCGGAGGACATCCTCTTTCCCTATGCCGTCCTCTCTGAACGGATAGACCGGATGAATGTTCGGCTTATGAGATACGTAGCCGTCGCGGTGCTCGTCAGCTCGGATTGCAACGTAGCTGTACGCGTTGCTGTCGCCAATCCATGCTTCAAGAGGCTTGATCTTCATTTGGCGTGTGCACCAGCGCATCTGCGGCGACGGAAGGGCGCCCCTGTAGACGGTAAGCCAGTGATCGAAACCCCGTTCCGGGTTGAGGCGAACAATGCGTTTGCCTAAGACAACCTCAAGTCGGTCCAGGTACTCGTAGGTTTCAGGCAACTCCGATCCGGTATCGCAGAAGAAGTACTCCATCTCGGGCACCCTGTCGCGCATGTAGACCGCCAGCGCGGCGCTGTCCTTTCCGCCCGAAATACCAAGAACGTGGCGAAGGTCAGCCATTGCCCATCCTGCTCAGCCTAGAGTGTTCGGGTTCCTGTTCCGGAAGCTCTGCTTCCCTCTCCAAATACTCACGATGGAGTTGGCTGGCCAGAGCTGCGAGGAGCGCCGGACCGCTTTCGTCGCCCAAACGCGTGCGAACGTCATCCAGCACCGACGCCGCGATCTGCTCGAGCGTAGGAGCCACGGCTCCATCGACCCAAACGACCTGGTTGTACTCCGTGCCGTCCGGCGCAGTGACGGTAACGCGCTTCGCCTCGAATCCCTCGCGTTGGTGCGCGCCAGTTTCGAAATAGAGGGCTTCGACCCGAAGAAAGGCGCCCGCAACTCGACTGAGAGTACTGTCGAACAGTTCAACATCCTCATCTCGCCAGGTCGGCGTCGGCTTGCCCACGATATTCATTGCGACAGCCGGCAACCAGTCCTCTTCATCGAGACCTTCATCGTCTAGCGCTAGGATGAGCGACCGAAGGCTCTTGTCTAGCACTCGGGAGGTAAGATGCCGCGCCCGCGTGCTCAGGTCGGTGCGCAAGCCGGCACCAGACGGAACGCGGAACGTGATCGCAAGCTGCTCTTCAACCCGCGCCAACAGGGCCGGGTAGGCCGCATCGAGTTCCTTTAAGGCTTCGAACAGCAGGGCAACGAAGTCGCTGACTTGCTGGTCATCTGCGACAGTGCCAGGCGCGAATGGCGCACAGCCACAGGCGCGTGGGAGGTCATCGAAGATGAGCACGTCGGGCTCTGCCGCTGCGAGAAGCGCGGCCCTGACCATGGCGACTCGCTCTGAGAGGTGCTTGGTCCTCAATGTGTACTCCGGCAGCCCCCGGACACGGCCGAGCAGAGGACTAACCACCGAAAGCACGGGCAAGTTCCGTCGTTTCCCCCTTTGGAGCACGGGAACCCCGAGTGCTTCCGCGAGTGCATGGATGACGATGCCGCGAGGCCCGTCTACTTTGACTGCTTTGATGGCGAACGTCTCAGGACGCTTCACCAACCGCTCGATCAGATCAACCGTCAGCAGCGCCTGGTAGGTTCCATCCTCATATACAGCCACGTCATCTGCTCGATCTAGGAGGAGGGCTGAGATAAAAACGGGAATCGGACCCTCTTTCAGGCCAACGGGTGGATTCATGAGGGCGTCGCGAACGTCGGCCAAACTGACCTTGCGCGTACCAGCGACTGCAAGAAGGTCCTCGAGTACTACCCACATCCCTTCGAGCCCACTTCCCAGTCGGGGAGGCCCGAACCGCCAAGCGCCGTTGTCCTCGTAATGAATTCCCGTGTGGCGCAAAACGGATTCGTACATTGCCCGCTCCGGGCCATACCCTTCCAGGCCGAGCCGTTCGTGGCTCTGCCGCATCACCATTGCCTCCAGCAGATCGCGCCGTGCTTTACTGCCCTGGGAGGTCAGCTCTCGTCGAGCGAGCATCTCGTTCTGGATGTGGGGAGATCGGTGGTAGACGGTGTCGCAGACGTCGGACAGGATGCGCGAGACAGTGCCTGTCGCCGAGAGCTGTTGCGTACTGCCGAGTAAGTGCCATGTCACGCCCGGCCTTCCTGGCGCAAACGCGTTGCTCAAGGTGTCTCGCATTCGCAGCTCGGCAAGCGTGAATCGTTCCTGGAGCTCTCGCCGCGCTACCCAATCGTTGCCTATGAGGTCTGGCTGGTCGAGCACGTCCTTTATCGCCGCGGCCTCGAGAACCACCTCGCGAAGCGATTCCGCCTCGGAAGTCCTGATCACGACACGTGGCCATAGATCCCCGTCGACTGTGTACTCGTTCCAGTCGGGCTCTTGTCCGACCACATAGAGCAAAAGCCCATCGGCGCCGAGCGGAACTCGGGGTACACCTGTAAACGCGTCCACCCAGTCGGCCGCGAAGTAACGTAACAACCCCGTTTTCTGGCTGTGGCGGCCTACCACAGCAGGAGGCAGCGGGCTCAAACGCTGCAACAACAAAGAAAGGGGTGTGTCTTGCATTCGTTGCTTCGCGAGATCGAGGGCTTCAGCGAGATCGAAGTCTGAGCCCTGCCAGATGCGGTATTCATCCGCATGCTTGCGATAAGTGACAAGGCCTCGCTGCTCAAACTGGCGAAGTACGGCCACGGCGGGTTCGGCGTTCGGGACGGCCGCCGTATGGGCCATCGCAAATGCCAGCATCGGCTGGGAGGCGCGAACTAAGCCACCCGCCGAGCTGAGATTGAGGACTGCCAGTGAACGGATCCACGGCAACAGCTCCGGCTCCAGGTCCGTAGACTCTTCAACCCGTCGTTGCACTTCCAGCCAACGCGACGCTTCAGCCGAACCCAAGATCGCGGTCGCGGCAGACTGCACGAAGTACTCATAAACGGCGTCGAGACCGATGACGGGCAACGAGTCGCCAGACGTGGGCAAACCCTCGATGCGCGTGGCGACCGAGTTGGCTTCGCCCCCCGCGAGAAATGACATCAGGGTGCGTTCATGCTGTGCGTACCGAGCGCAGAGCTCGGGAAGCGCCACGACGGTGAGCGGATGTAGTGGATAGCAGCGTGCGAGCAGTTCGACGCTGTCACCGAAGAAGCCCCCAAGCCCAAGCGCCTGCCCTGCGGCAAACATTCCCTCTGCCCAAGCTGCAATCTGACGCCGGATCGTGGGATGCGCATCTTCGGTGTCGAACACGCTTGCAATCAGCTGAGTTGCGTGCTCTCCCGACTCAACGAACGGAACATCTTCAAATCGGCCCTGCACCTTCCCCCATTCGCGCCGCAGTTGGGGTGTCACCGCACGCGCTGCGTATTCCTCGAACGCTTGATGTTGCAGCGTAAGCAGGAAAAGCGGTTGCCCGCGTTCTCCCGACGCGAGTTCGGCCAGCTGTTGCAGAACGAAGTAGTCCGCTGCCGGCCCTGCGTCCGCGAATGCTTCGAGGTTCTTTCCGAACTCGTCGAGAACGATGACAACCGGTGCATGCCTGGCGAGTTCAGCCGCCAGCTGCACGACGGCCCTTGACAGTCCGACATTGCCAGCAGCTCGGGCTTCGTTTGCAGCGGCCTGGAGTTCCGCCACCCGTTCCGGGACTGTGGCGCCATGCCAAAAGGTTCGGATCCCCAGTTCCAGCGAGCGAAGCAGGGATTGGCTCGCTGGCTCGCGCTCCGCAACGGCGACAGCGCGTATGAAGCCCTCAGCATCAGCACCGAGTTTCCGCCGGCCCGACACTAGCTCGGAAAGCAGGTCGGGTGCGGCTTGTTGCAGCACGGTCTCAGCAACTCGTCTGCCAGTGCCCAAAGGGCCCAATAACGAGTGCAGGAACAGAGCGAACGACGACTTACCCGAGCCGTACGGCCCAGTAATAGACCACGCGCGAACGCTGTCGCGGTAATGCATCGCCACGACCAATCGACGGAGGGTGTCAATCGCGCGGGCGCCCGGCACGTACGTAGTTACATCCGCGCCCCCGGCGTCCCTCTCCAGGTTCACCGAGCGGCCAAATTGCGGCCTGATAGCAATGTGGTCGGACAAACGTGAGCCAGGCTCCTCTGGATAGAAGGCATCAAGCGGTTCGTATGTGGCGCGAAGGGTCACACCGCTACCGCCAACGATGACGTCGCCTCGGCTGCCGGGGAGCGTTCGTAATAGTGGCGAAGAAGGTCCTCAGCGAGTTGATCGACGTCCCCTTCGACCAACACCTGCTTTAAGCCTCCTTGCGTCACGATGGTCATTCCTTCCGTCGCCTCGCTGACGCGTTCCAACGCGGCCACGATCGCCTGCTCGGAGAGCTTGAACAAGCGGCCCGGTGACCCTACATCCGCAGCCAAGCGTGCTGTCGTGATGCTCTTGGCCGCATTGGCGTTGCGGCTCACGAAGTCGAGTGCCGAGTATGCAATCACTGCATCAGGCAAGTTTCGCTTCGCCCCCACGGCAAAGCGGAACTCATGCGGCGCACCGAGGATGGGCTCCAAAAGTCCGAGTTCGCGGAATGGGCAATCGAGCATGTCTTCCAAAACTTCGGATTCGCTGCGACGGCGTGCGTACATGCGGATGACGCACGTGATGTCCTTCTTAATGGAGCTATCTACGACCCGCTGCCAGGGCGATACGGCTTGGACCATCCGCACCGACCAAGAGAACAGGGTGGATTCCGTGAACTGCTGTGCCGGAAATGCGTTGAAGGCAATCCACCATACCGGTGCCAGACATGGCGTTTGCAGGAGCTGCCAGTGCAACAGCCACAGGCTCGCAGTGTCCTCGAGGTAAGGATCCCAGCCGCTCTCATCGAGCAGATTGAGCGCGAGTCGCGTCGGCTCGAACTGGGTCCGCCCACCGCCCAGATTCCGTTCCTCGAGAACTTTGAACGCCGCTGCCCAGTACCGGATCGCATGCACCATGTTCTTTCCAACCCCGAGGATGATTGGTGCCTCCTCCTCGGAAAAGACTGTGGGATTCTGGCGCGCTTGGTCGAACGCCTTTTTCAGCCACGAATAACGTGGGTGAAACGTCTCATGGCGCGCAAAGGCGGCGCGGCAGGCTGTACCCAGGGTCAAGGCATTCATACTCGGACCTTCTCTGTTGGCCTACCAGCAGTGATGCCGCGGACAAGCGCGACACCTTCAATCAGACGTTGTGCGGCATAATGCACGTCTGCTTCCGACGTGAATCGCCCAACCCCCACGCGGACGCAGCACTCCGCCTGTTCGTAGCTCAAGCCGATGGCGCGCAAGACGTGCGATGGCTCCGGGCTGGCGGCAGAGCAAGCACTTCCCGAAGAGACCGCCACGTCCGGCACGATGAGCATCAGATCTTCGGCATTGACGTGTGGGAAGTGCAGATTGAGATTCCCGGGAATTCTTTCGTCTGGGTGACCGTTGACGGCGACGTCTGGGATGCCAGCCTCGATGTCACCGAGGAATAGTCGTGAGAGCCGCCGCAGCCGGTCTGCGTCCGCGACCATGCTGGCTTCGGCAATCTCACAGGCGACGCCCATACCAACGCAGGCAGGTACGTTAAGCGTGCCGCTCCGCAGCCCACGCTCGTGTCCTCCTCCGTCGAGCAACGGCTTCATGCGTGATTGGACTTCTCGGCGAACGTAGAGAGCGCCGACGCCCTTTGGCCCATACATCTTGTGGGCAGACATCGAAAGGAGATCGATGCATGTGGTGGCGACCTCGAGTGGCAGCTTGCCCGCCCACTGCGTTGCATCACAATGAAAGAGGGAATTCGCTGCGCGACAGAGGCGTCCAATCTCTTCTAAAGGAGCAAGGGTTCCGATCTCATTGTTCGCAGCCATGATGCTGACGACGAGAGTCGGTGTGCGAAGTGCCGTTTCGAGGTCATGCAACCCGACGCGACCCATCGAATCGACCGGCAGTTCCACAATCTCAAATCCTTGAAGCCTCAGGGAAGCGAGGACATCCAGCACGGATTTGTGTTCGGTTGGGGAAGTGACTATCCGCCGCGGACCCTCTTCGCGTGTCGCAAGTCCTTTTAGCGCGAGGTTGTTGCTTTCCGTCGCGCCAGATGTGAAAACGATCTCCTGAGCGCGTGCACCTACCAGCCTCGCCACCCGTTCACGGGCCGTTTCGACCGCCTCTGCAGCGGTCCGGCCGAACTCATGCTGCACGCTTGCGGCGTTTCCATACTGCAGCGTGAAGTACGGAAGCATCGCCTCGAGAACCCGCGGGTCAACCGGGGTGGTCGCCTGGTAATCGAGATACACCCTTTGCCCCGTGGCCATTCGATCCGGAGACGTCAGAGAACCTCCGGAATTCATTTGATCATGATAGTTTGATCGTGGAACTTAAGCAACCCGTCCCAACGTTCGATTTGGTTCCACCCTCACGTTCCGACAACCCTCAGACCTTCCGGTAGACGACTTCTGAATAATTCGGGGTCGACATCCCGTAGCGCTCAGGCAGGAAATGAAGCAGCCAGCGGATGCTGGTCTGCCATGCCTCGGTCGCGTCAATATCGGACCCTCGGGCGTGCAGTCGCTCCTGCAACAAAGCTCGAACCGCACCAAACCGCCGCGGCGTCGACAGGAATTTATCGACGGCTTGAATGAGCGGCATCTGCAACAGCACGGCTGCCGTGGCGGCGTTGAAAGCCTCCTCCGCCATTCCTGGAGGTAAAGCGAGCACTGCCAAATCTCGAAGTGCGGCGCGTCGAGAATCCTCAATAACTGTCTCTGTGAGCCCACTGTAGACGCGGTGAAGCAAACGGGGCTGCCGCAGTTCCGGCAGCCAAGTGTCGATGACCGGACGTGCCGAACCGACCGTCTCCGGCAGCTCGGGGAGAGGCTGCAACAGCGGCGCCGTCGCGCGAACCACGTCCACTGACGCGAGCATCGCCGCATAAAGGTCGTCGGTCACCTCGACGGCATCGCATGCAGCCTTTTCAAGGTCCGCCAGACCTGGATGACTCGCAGGAACTTCGACTAGCAGCTCCAGATTGCCAGCCGTGCTCCAGCCAAGGGCAGCGCCGGTTACGTTAGCAGAACCGACCAAGCACCGTTCGTCCGCACGGTAATACTTCGCGTGCAAGTCCGCCCGTAGAAGGAGGACCGAATTCTTCCGACCGCGGACTAACGGCCACACCTCCAAATCGCTCACGCCAGCGGCGATTTCCTCGGCTCGCCACCGAGTCACACACCGGAGACTCACTCCCTCATCGACCTGTTCAAGCAGTCGCGCCAGGCTTCCGATCTTCACGAAGGGTGCGACGAGAACGAGCTCGCGTGAGGCGCTCGCACAGAGCGATTTGAGCGCCTCACCCGGATGCCGTTCCAGCATCTGCTCAGCTTGGTTCGGTTAGGAACTCGCGCGCCATAGTGCCCCAGTCCCAACGCGCTTTGGTAACCCGATCTCGTGTCTGAGGCGTCGCTTCGTCTTCATAGCGTGCCCAGGCGCTCAGCAACAGCTTCAGCCCGTTCGCCGCGCCCTGCAAGCGTTCTCGCAGCGCATCCGGCGACGCTTCATCGTAATCGTCCTCTAACACCTCGATGAGCTGCTCGTACGCGGGATGGCTCGTATTCAGAGTGATATTCAGAACACCAGCCTTGGACTCAACGGAGAAAAACGCCGGAGTCTCGAGTGCACCGAGGCCGAAGATGTATTTGAGTCCTTTGGAGACCGTTTCCGCGGCCAGCTCGTGTGCCTCGTCACTTGGGACGCCCTGCGCCTCCAAAGCCTGTTCCAGCTCCGCCTCGCGTTCCTCCGCGGGCCGGTTCTCATCGACATCACTCGCACCAACATGACCCTCCTCTTGGCGTTCGCGTGTCTTCGTGGTCGCCTTAACTTCAGCCGAATCCGCTTCCCACCGCTTCTTGACACCTCCACGCGTTCGGCGGCGCTGATCTGTAAGCGACCGTCGGATTTGCCGAAGGTTGTTGTTGATGTATTCCCGAATGTCGATGAGTGGCACCCGAGGGTCATTCTCCTGGCGCAGGCGTTCGCGAAGCTGTACTTCCGTCTCACCTTCCTCAAGCAGCGCATCAAGGCCCGTGGCCGCCATTTCTGTGAAATTGCGAGCCGACTGTTTGTTGTTTGTTACGCCAAATATCTCGTCCAGAGCCGGGGGAAAATCAACTTCGACGCCCCACCATCGCTCAACAGGGTCGTACCCGATCACGAAGCCATTCGTCACGAGGTCCAACTCTCGCCGAGCACGCATCAGGGAGACACCAATATTTTTCGCCGCGTGCTTGCCATGCGGCTGAGAACCGGCTTCAACTCCGGAATCCGAAGTCTTCCGTGCTTCCTCGCTGGCGTACGACATCGTGATCCGAACCACGTGTTCCGTACCCTCGAACTTCACCTTCATGTCGTGCGGCTCGCCATAGGGCTTGAACATCGCCTGCTGGTCGTATGGGGCCGGCGCAGATGTAGGAGCCATGAGATAGAGCGGGTCGTTGGCCTCAGCGTATCGGTCGATACTGAACTCGTGGGTGCTCTCAAGGAAGGCTGCCAGCCGAATTGCTGCTTCACCGCTGTTGATAAAGCGGCGATAGATGCGTCCAATCAGGAATTCGGAGTTGTCGATGATGGCCTTGCCGGATCGCCACATGAGGCGATCTGCATCAGACCAGACGACCAGCGTTCCCGACTCGCCGCCAAACGACTTCCCGATGTCGCGCCACATCTTGGGCACCTTGGCAATTTCGGGCTCGGGAACCTCGCGGCTCTCTCCCCGTTGCACCTCGCCAAGATCGATGTACGTATGCAGGGCCTTGTCCACGCCCTGCTTCCACGTCCAGACATCGACACGGCGGCATTGCGAGATCGATGCACTCGGCAGCCCCATGCCAAATCGCCCCATACCGGACCGATCGTTCAGGTGCGTTCCGTTTCCGAACTGGAGGGCCTGGCGCAGTACGAGCGCGTCCATCCCGCAGCCGTTATCTAGCACGGCTATTTGCTTCGCTCGCCGGCGCCGGCGCTGCTCGATGACGTCGTCGACCTCGGAGCACAGAAGTTCGACCGACTTCGCACCCGCTTGGATCGAGTTATCAATAAGCTCCGCGATGGCGTACGCCGTGTTCTTGTAGCCGTTGTCGCGCATGGACTGAACGGCTAGATGAGGCGGAACGAGATCGAACGAGGTTTGCACTGGGGCTACTGCCATACGTCCTCCCAATTCATGAATGCTTCTTCGGGGCTCCGGAAACTAGGTAAATCAAAGTCAACGACTGTCACGATCTCGGCTTCGGCGTTTCCACCGGCTTTTGGTCCCCTGCAGGCCCGACCAACCATCTGAGTGAACAACACCAGCGACTTGGTGGGCCGAGCAATGATCGCGGCGCTTGTCTGAGGGGCATCAAATCCGGTGGTTAAAACACCGTAGTTGCATAGGACCATCGGCTCCGCGTCATTACTCTTGAACCTCGTGATTATGCGAGCCCGGCTCATTGAGTCTGTTTGCGCAGTTATCGCATCGGCGTTGTGATTCCGAGCGCGAAGTACAGTTGCCAACAAGCGCGCGTGCTGAACGGTCGAAGCGAACAGTAGAACCCGTCGATGTCGCTTGAGAAGCTCCTCTGTCCGAATCACGATAAGCAAGTTGCGTTTTTCGTTATCTGCGAGTGTGTTCAGGATATGTTCCGGGACGTCCAGCTTTTCCACAAGCTCGCGGAAGTCCTTCTGTGAGAGGTCTTCGCCAGCGTGAGATTGCAGGGGCTCGAAACGAGTGCGGGCGATGTAGCCTTGGTCGACAAGGTACTTAACGGGGTTGGTATAACCCTCAACCTGCAGAGTCACTTTCTCGTGCTGGAAGAAGTCCGCTAGTTCCCGGTCACTGCCGATATCGTCGTATGTCCGCCCGGGCGTTGCTGTCAGGCCCAAAAGGGCGGTCGTCGGCTTTCGAAAGAACAGTGTCTCAAGAACCGATTCGTATGTTTGGGCAATGGCCTGATGTGCTTCATCGATCACGATAAGGCTCGCGCGATCACCGAGGCTCGCAGCGAATCCAAGGTCTGTACGCGTTGCGTTGTACATCTTGTTGAGGCCGGCCACGATAAGTCCATCGCGGACATCGCCGATGTCGGGACGGTGTCCTCCCCAGAACCGATATGCGTGTACGGGTCGGTCGCCAACGGACAACCAGGCGGAATAGAACTCCTCGACTGCCTGCTCGCACAGTTCTTCGCTATAGGCCAACCACACCGCGAGTTGAGGCTCACGTGCCCTAAGGTGCTGCGCGATGATGTTCATGGCCGTTCGTGTCTTGCCTGCTCCAGTGGGCATGTGCAGCAATGCCCGTCGCGGCTCCTCGGCTAGCCGTTGCAGCACCTCACGCATAGCTCGTCGTTGGTAGTCGAACAATGCATATCGGGGTGCGATCTGGATCACCGGCTCAGGGCTGAGCGACCCAGAATCGTCCTCCGCGACGCCGAAAAAGGCAAAGAGCTTGTGCTCGGCCGCTGAGGATCGAGTCATCCGCGTCGAACGGATCGAGCCATATGGATCACGCCCATTTCCGGCGCCGAGATGCTCCGCAAGCGCGGCCGCCTGGTCTTTTGGGAGGGAGTCCGTCAGGGCCGCGCGGAGCGTGGGGTCGCGCAAAATCGAGGCTGGACTATTAATGCCGGTAATCAGCTCACGCAGTCGTGCAGGCTGTAGCATCGAGGGATCAAGTAGCCGGAGCAAGCGCAAAGCCGGCTGGCCGGTTAGTTGCTGTAGAGTGGCGTCACCCGCTCGAGCAAGCAATTCCTCAAATGTCATGTCGCAGGGCGATAACATGCTACGCCACCCCACGTCCGGTTGCTGGAATTTGGCACATCCTGGCTACAGAGTGCCTCTCGACTGCACCAGTGGCCCATAGGTGACAGCTAGCGGCCCTTGTTCAAGACGCGGATGACGGGCGCGGCCACCAGCGCAGCGGTGGTGATCAGCACGAGCTTTCGGTGCTGTCCCCAATAGTGTGCGGCCAGGTTCTCGGAAGCGGCGTCCACGATGGCGCCACAGCCGGGGATACGGCATTGGATGCCAGCTGACACCTCCGTCGCAAAAAGACTGATCAGAGCCTTTTCCAAGTCCCACGAGGACGAATCGTTCGACAAGCTAGACCTCCTTCAACGTCTTCTGACGTCAGGCTAGGCCGCCTGTGTGACAGCTAGGCTGTCACAAATCTGCTGGCGGAACTTCCAACGGGGCCGAATCCAAATCGACCTTGAAAAAGACCGGCTCCAGCTGAGCGGACGGGAGTCGACTTTGACACGCAGCTGTCAAAAGGAAGGCGTAGGTTGCTGACATGAGAAACTCAATGGCCCAGCCCCCGTCCGATCTTCGTTTGCTTCCGCCCCCTGCCGATGATGGCTTTTCGTGCTCGACCGTGACTGAGCCGGACGGCAGACAAATCACGGTCATCACGGTTCCTCGCGTCGCTCCCGTCATGGAAGCCCTGCGAGCCTATCGAGCCGATCTCCGTCTCAAGGGAATCTCGAGGCAAACCCTGTCCTTCGAGGTGTTGGAGGCAGCTTGACACATGCCGGCAGTTAGCCAATACTGTTCAAATGTACAGTATCCGCGGTAGTTTGCAAGGAGAGGTGTGGTGCCCGCAGCGGCAAGGGACCCGGTCGAGACGATCGCGCCCAGTCCAGTAACGTTCCCAGCCGCCTCCCCTACCGTGCGATCGCTCAGCTTCGAAGATCTCGCGGTCGATTACGATGCACGGTTTGGCCGGGCCAGCGCTCGTGAACAACTCCTCGCCGACATTCTCAAGCCCTATTTGCATCGTGAGCATCCGGTTATCGACATTGGCACCGGAACGGGAAACCTGGCCTACCAGCTGCAGGCGAAAGGATTTGTCGTTACCGGGGTCGATCTTTCGCCGAGAATGGCTCGCATCGCGGCACGCCGCCTATGCAGTCGGGTCGTTCTTGCGGACGCCTTTGACCTGCCCTTCCGAAACGCCTCGGCCGCACAGCTTTGCTCTATTTGGCTTACCCATGTAGTCGGGAATCCTGTGAGGGTATTTCTAGAAGCTAAACGCGTACTGCGGCCGGGTGGTCGGTACGTTGTGCTGCCCGTGGGCGTTCCCGAAGCCGGCGGTGACGAAATTTCGGACATCATCGAATCGATGAATGATCAGCTCTCGCGAAGCGGCGAGGCTCGCCTTGGTCTCGCCTGGCGCACCACAGGAGAAAACCTGCTCCTAGCAGAGGCAGCTGGATTTCATGCTGCCCATGTCGGTCCACCGGCTTATTTCTCCTACTACCAGTCCCCAATGGAGGCTGCTGCGGCTGTAGAGGCACGTCTGTTCGGATCGTTGCTGCGGGTGTGTGGGCGCGAATGGCACAGCATTGTTGAACCGACAATCGCGCGACTTCGCAACCTTCCGAGTCCGTATGCCCCGCGGCGTCGACGTTCAGGTGTTCAGGCGGTAATCGAACTCGAAGCCTGAATGTGGCGGACAGGTGACATAGCTTGCTGCCTGCTATAAACTGACCCCGCTATGACCCCGCCAACTGTTTTCGTTGTGCACGGGCGGGACGCGACCGCTTACGAGGAGCTGATGAAGTGGCTCAAGGGACAGAAGGCTCTGGTTCAGGCCCAAAGCTTTGAAACCCAGAGCGTGTCCGGGCGCGCCATCTCAGAACAGCTTGAACAGATGCTGCTGCAGGCAGATGCTGCAATCATCTTGGCCACCCCAGACGACCTTGGAGCATTAGCTAAAACGCCGACCACCACCAAGGGCCTCACCGGAGTTCTAGGTGCTCGCGCACGGCAAAATGTGTGGCTTGAACTAGGATGGTGTTGGGGGCGGTTGGGTTTTGACCGGACCCTTGTACTTATCAAAGGTTCGCTCGACATTCCGAGTGATTACGACCGGCTGTTCGTGAAATACACCACCAAGATCAGCGAAGCATCCAAGAAGCTGAGGGAGTTTCTTCGAAGTCTGCACAATGCAAGCGACGGTAATGTTGTCGAGGTGCTGCGTGCCTCGAGCAGCCACACTTCCCGGGATGCCGATTTTCATGCTGTGGCGCGTACTGCTCAAGAACGTCTGATTATCACTGGCACGGCGATGACGAATCTCGCGGATACGCTCGCTGAGCGATTTGAATGGATGCTGACGGATCGGCCATCGCTACAGATTGATTTTGTGCAGCTGGCGCCAAAGCTGTTGGCCGAATATGAGAAGGTATTGGGCTTTGGGTCCCCGCTAGAGGACGACGGGACACCACGGTTCAAGAGGTCGTTGGAAACATTAATTCGGCAGCCGCGGTACAAGTCTCTTCGCTCGCGGATTCGCTACTGGAATTACGACCACCCGATGTTCTTCCAAGCCGTCGTCGCCGATCCCGATTCCGGATGGGGCGGTCTAATGGGCGTAGAGACGCTAATCCCTTACGAGGGGCATAACGTCGTTGATCGTCCGCGGTTTCTGCTGCGCCGTCGGGTCGAGGGGGGCATCCACGACCGATACCGTCGTGGTGTGGCAGCGATGTTGGCACATTCCACGCGCATTGCACTAAGTTTCAAATAGCGAGCGCTCATCCGTCGGCGAGGACCGTTCGTACGTGATGGCTCCCGAGCCGCCGAGACTACTCCCATTTTGTTGAACTGAGGAGTAGGCACCCAGTAGAGTGGGTCCCATGCTGGAGGTCGGCCCGAGGCACTCCACTTCTAATGGACGGGGCGCAAAAAGGCGGGTCACGTCGCGAGTGGTCCGCCACGCTGGCGACGGGAGACCCATTCGCTAGCCGTGGACTCTTGTTTATCCCCGCACATACACGCGAGCCGGCGTTTCAATAAGGCTTACAAGCGGGCCAGCCCACGGCTCCAGGGCTTAATTGAAGGCGCTGTTCACGACCTGGTCCGGCGGATTTGGCGGATCCCTGAAGCATTTATGCGGGAATACGACCGTCACGCCAACTTACCTGACGTATTGGAAGTCGACGTTTCTGGCGGCCATCGGATGCTCGTCACCTGGCGCGCAGAACGGCTCCATCTGCTCGACGTTGGAGGACACAACGTAGTTGCGGAGTACACCTACGGCAAGTTTTACGCGGACGCACTCAATCCCCCACCAGCGGCTCGGCAGTTCTGGCCTGATGCAGACGGACCTCGGTTTTTCGCTCGCAACCCTTGCCTGGACTTCGCCGTATTCGGAAAAGAACTCGACCAGGAATGGCTCTACGACCTCTCGTTGGAACAGGAGGGAATGGTCTGCGAGCTGGCGTACTTGGCTGACGAGACGTTCCAACAAAATGGATACCGCACGGCGTTTATTGTCGGCGGGCCCGGAACGGGCAAAACAAGCGTGCTGCTGAATCTGCTTAAGTACTGCCACGAGCAGGGATACGAGGCAGCCATCACGGTCACCGACGCACTAGCGGAGTACATCAAGGCCAGCGTTCCAGAGATCGACTTCGAACGTTTCCGGTTCGATGCCGAGGCTGAGGAACCTCCCGACATTCATTTGATCGACGACCCTGAGTACGAGCACCTCGCCGATTTCGGCAGGCTTGCGGTCGCTACCGAAGGGGCAGTGCCCCTGTTACGCGTTTACGCGTTCGATCCACTCCAACTACGATTTGCGCCCCGCGACGACGATCTCGCGGAATGGGTGTCCGAGCGTGATATCGCAGTGTTCTCGCTCACCGAGTGTTATCGCCAGAAAGCCAACGTCGGTGAGCACGTCAAGGAAATCGCTGACACCATCGCGCTTTCGACTCCATTCCTAGCGTCGAAAAAAGTTCGAGACTTTCAGACCGAGCGAATGGGAGTGACGGAACTGTCAAATGGCATCGAGTTCCCGAACCCCCATGGATACCTCGAGACGTACGAGACAGCGACAGCACAGGATGTGAGAAAAGAGCTTGCCCGCGTGAAGTCGCGGCCACTCTGGCGCCACTGGACTCCAATTCTTGCTGTTTTTGATTCTCTCGCCGATGTTCCCACCGCGGTTCGCAAACTACTCGAGGAGGCGAACGCCTTCACAGTTTCGTCAAAGATTGGCCGCGACTGGGAGGACTGGATGGCGCTCTCCGACGTAAAAGGGTTGGAATTTCAACATGTATTCGTGTTCTTACGTCGCGAACTCTATGAACAAATAGAGCACGGCTTTCGAGGAAGCGGACAAGCGGCATATCACGACCGTCGGCTACTGCGAATCCCTTTCTCACGTGCCAAAGACAGCCTCGTCACGTTCGTCTTCTGAAAGTGTCGACAACAACTGATCAGGTGAGCGTCGACATGCGCGAATCGTCAACTCCGGAGCGTTCTGTTCGTGCCGCCTGCCTTCTCGCAAGCTCAATGAAGCGGGACAGTGCGTTTGCCAGCCGCATCTGTTGCGGGGTTCGGCAACGAACCGCGAGTAGAAGGGGGCTACAGACGAGGATGGCCAAGCCACGGGCGCGCGAGATGGCAACGTTCAGCCGATTCAGGCTGTACAGGAACTCCAGGTTGCGCGGCAGATCGTCGGCGCTGGACGTGGCCAAGGAGTAGATGACCACTGGGGCTTCCTGGCCCTGGAATTTGTCCACGGTGCCCACCCGGGCACCGGCCGGCAGGCTTTGGCCGAGGCGGGCTACCTGGGCGTTGTAGGGCGCCACGACGAGGATGTCCTCGATTGCCATCGGACGGCTCTGGCCGTTGGCGGCCGTCCAGTTAGCGGGGAGCAGTTCGTCGAATAGGCCTCTGGCCAGCATCACCTCCTCAGGCGAGGACGAGCGATTGTGCTGGTGCTCCGCCGCGTAGTAACGTAGGCCGGTAAGGCCGCCCAGCGACTGACGGGCGCACGACGAATCGGGCTCCAGCCGCCCCTCGTAGCTGATCTCCGATACGAAGCGGCAGACGTCCGGGTGCAGGCGCCAGGTGGTGTCCAGGAACAGACCGAGTTCCGCCGGGATGGTGGCGTGCGCTCCCAGCAGGTGCCCAAGCGCCGATTGCTCTGCTCCCTTGGGATGTGTGCCCTTGGTAACCTGCGGCAGCTGCTGAGGGTCGCCCAACAGCACGAGGTTGCGGGCGCAGCCGCTCATGGCCACCACGTTTGCCAACGACACCTGGCCGGCCTCGTCGACGAACAGCGTGTCGAACGTCTCTGACAGCGCCTCCCTTGCGAACAGCCAGGCTGTGCCGGCCACCACATCCACTGAGCCCGCTGCCAGGGCCGCTTCGATATCCGCGTTCGAGTTGGTGCAGGCCACGTCGACATCACACTGCTCACCTTCGTTGACCTTCTGCACGACGCGGATGGTTCGGTCTTCCGAGCGGGCGGCGCGGAGAAGCTCCTCGAGCAGGTTGCCAATGGCTTTGTGGCTGTTGGACGTCACGCCGATACGTTTCCCCGCGGCGACGAGATCCACGATCATCCGAGCGGCGGTAAATGTCTTGCCCGAACCGGGCGGGCCCTGAACGGGCAGCACGTTGCCATCCAGCGAGAGCGCCAGACGGCCCGCGGCATCCTGGGCAGACTCACCGGCCTGCTGGAGCGGTTCACCGGAGTTCAGGCCACGCAATCGGGGCGGCCGGCGCACCAGCAGGTCCGCCGCCGCCTGGTATGGCCCAGCATTGTCCAGCCCGTGGTCAGCCAGCCACATAGCACAACGGGCGATGCCGTCGCGTAGGACGGTGTTGTTGATGGGCGGAGGCGGCACCAACGACGTCGGGCGCGGCGCCTTGGACGTGGCCCCGCGCTTCAAATCAATCGTGCCGGTGATAGTGTCGACGCCCATGACCGTGCCGGCTGGCGCTTCGGTGCGTGGGTCGTATGGTGTGGCGCCGGCCGAGAACTTATGCTCCTGCTCCGAGTTGAAGTGATACCGATGCACCAGCGAGCGCTTGACGGTTTCGACCACGCCCTCGTAGCTCAGCCCCCCGATGCTGTCCGGGTCGTCCATCAGCTCGTCGTCTGTCTTGCGCAAGCGCTCGTAAAAAGCCCACCATTCGGGCCGGTCCTCGCGCCGGTGCCAGCCCAAGAGCTGCGCCAGCAACCAGCGGCCCTGTTGCTCGGGTGAGCGCTGGGCCGCGTCGTCGGGAATGTCCGCAGTGAGCCTAGCCGCTAGTCTGGCGACCTGGGTCTCCTGCTCGTGTAGCCTCTCCGCCGGTTCCATGCTGCGCGGCGCCGGCCGCGGCAGCTCCGGGCCAAACGAGCCGGCCGCTTCGCCGCGTCGCTCCTCCAGCCAGTCACGCAGCCTCCAGGTCGAGATGCAGTCGTCGCGGTTGTAGTCCTCGATGTCCTGCAGGATCGCCGGCTCGCGCGACTCGATCCAGCGCTCGTAAAACACGATGCTCGAGCCGCCCTCGGTGATAGCAGTCTCGCGGGCCGGCATGTACAGCGGCTCCAGCTTCTTAATGGAGTACGACTCCTGCGAAACCCGCACTCCCTGGCGCACCACCTGGTATAGGTCGACGAATACGCCGCCGCGCAGCAGCCGGTCCACCTCTTCCTCGCGCGTGCCGTAGCGGCCCATAAGGCGCTTCATTCGGTCGGGCTCGTAAGAGGCGTAGTGGTAGATGTGCAGGTCCGGGTAATCCGAAAGTCGGAGCATCACGTAGTCCATGAAGTCTTCAAAGGCCCGCTTCTCCGCGGCCGCATCGTGCGCCCAGAAGGCGCGGTAGCGAGGGTCGCCGCCGTCCAGCTCGACCAGCCCGAACAGGTACTCCAGGCCCTCTTCGCCTTCCCACGGGTCGCCTTCCATATCGAAAAACAGGTCGCCTGGGCTCGGCGCTGGCAGCGCGCACAGGCCGCGCTCTGGACCATCTGGCGGCAGCAGCTCGTAATGGACCTGCTCGGTCTCACGTTGCCGAAGCTGGAGACGCGCCTGCTGACGCAGCCGGGCAAGCGTGTGGTCGCCGATGCCCTTCACCGCGTCTAGCTCGACGCTTGCGGCCAGCACCGCTAAGGTCGGGACGCCGGCCGCGGTCAGCTTCCGCGTCTGGTCACGCCGCAAGCCAGCCACGAGAGAGAGGTGGTCGTCGGCGCGGCGGCGCTCCTCGCAGCAGGCCTTCCAGTCGCACACGCCACAGTGCGCCACGGCGTCCGGATAAGTGTCGCCCCGGGGCTGGCCGATAGCCGCGAGGAAGCGCTGCTTGACGGATCGGTAGTAGGCCGCGTAATTGGCCAGGCGGTGGGACTCGACGCTCATGTCCCCCAGGACCACGTGCATGTGCTCGGGATCGAGGCCCTGCACGCCGGCCAGCTGCTCGGAGTAGGCGCACATCTGCAGCAGGGCGCCGACCTTCACGCTGCGGGCCAGCTTCGTGTCGGCGACCTCATAGCTCCACGTCCCCAAGCTACTTGGCCGCCCGACCCTCAGCAGGAAGTCCGCGTGACCAAGCCAGCCGCCGCCGAAAAACGTCCCCTGATAAATGACATCGGCGCCGGCCCACATAGCCGCGAGCGTCTGGTCATGCTCCTCGACGTGCCGGCTCAGCGCGTCGCCAGCGGTCGAGCGAATCTCCACCACATCGCGGCCCTCAGCCTTCAGGTGCTTGAGATAACGCTGCTCGTGCTGCGCGCCGCGATGCCGCAGGACCTCCGCCTCGGGGTCTTCAATCTCCGGCGCCCAGAGTTTGCCGTGGGCAGCACCCAGGTCGAGCTGGGTAAGGTGCTCGCACTCCAGGAAGTGCACGAGGTCGGTGGCGCTGAGAACGAGCTGGTGTTCGAGAAGCTGCATGCCCCCAGGCTATGCCTGGACTGTGACAGCTAGGCTGTCATACCGCGCGGCCATGCCTCTTGCAGTTGCAGCGATTTCCTCTCGGAGCTCCCGCGGTGCCAGCACTTCAACGGATCCACCCCAGCCCAAGATCCACGATTGGATTTCGAGTAGCCCCGCCACCGTAAACCGCAGTTCCAACTTTCCATCCGCACGAGTGCTCTCTTGCTGGGAAGTGTGCCAGCGATTCTCGCGCACACGAGCTGCAGCTTTTGGGTCGTGAAACAGCAGCCGCACGTCGACAGGCTCCTCGTCCGTGACGATCCACGAGTCCCGCAGGCGCCTCTCAAGATCAAAGTCCTCAGGCACCGTGAACCGCTCCTCGGTCAGCCGCGCCGATTGGATCCGCTCCACCTTAAACGTGCGCTCAGCGTTAGACAACGAATCGTGGGCCAGTACGTACAAGCTGTGCCCGCCCGGATGGGGTTCCACAAAATAAGGAGAGAGCGTCCGCTCCAATGGCGACTGATTGCCGCCGGGGTCAGTATGGGGGTAGCAGATTATGACCTTGCGGCCTTCAGCCCACCCCTGCACGAGTACCTTGAGGGTTTCCGAAAAGTGCTCATCGCGGGGACGAGTGTTAAGCAGGCTGAGCGTTGCGTACACATGTTCCGCGATGGGCGAGGGCAACACCGTGGCGAGCGCCCCGAATGCGCGAACGACGTTGTCGTCACGCCTATCCTCAAACCGAGCCATTAGCCTCGCGCTGAGGAGCAATGCAACAGCCTGGAGCAGGGTTAGGTTCAGGGGCGGCAGAAATGCTCCTTCCAGGACGCCGAAGCGAGCGCGGTCTTCCCAAATCGGGATTCCCACCTCCTCCTCAAGTGCGTGTACGTCACGGTAGGCGGTACGAACCGTCGTGCCCATTCGCTCGGCGATTTCCTGTGCGCTGAGGCCGTGGGGGTATTGCCGAAGTAAATGTGCCACCCCGAGGAGGCGCGCGGTGCGGTCCCGCTTGGCGTACTTGGGCATCCGACTTACGACGCTAGCCCCGGGGCGCTCACATCGTCAACCCGCGAAAGGCATACGTAAATTCGGCGAGTGTTGCCAAGCGAATCTGAGGTATAAGGGGCTCGTGGCAGCACGACTCTCAGTCGACATTCTCCGGCCTGTGGAAAGCGCCTTAGCCGAATACGAACGCGAGGTTGCACGTGCATCCCTGACGGACAAGACCAAGGCAACATATCTATTGCATGCTCGCAATTTCGTTCGCTGGCTCAGCGATGACTTTAAACCCGGGGAGAGAAACCATCGCTAATTGGGCCGATGCGGCCAATTTGATTCATCAATGAATCGCCGCAAGCCAGTCGAGGACCTCGTGACGGGCCAACGGTACGACTCTTTGGCTTCTTGCGGCCGGGCGCTGTATTCGCTGGTCGGCGGTGACCCAGACGATCCATATGTCTGGTACAAATCGTGAAAGCTCAGCCACGGCGATTCCGGATCAAGGCCGATGGCCTGTGGCTAACTGGCGAGGTGTATCTGCGGTCTATGCCTTCGGTGGTCGACCAGAGGCGACGCCGCTAGCAACAGCTCACGCAGGACGTCGAGGCACCTGCGTGCGTCTGTTTGAAACCGCCCTCTCGCCAACGTTACAAGTCCGCCAGCCGGACCTTCGGGCTACTATCCCGAAGGTCACCAAAATAGCTAGCTTGCGGCGATCAAAAGCTGGCAGCCTGTCCGGTCGCTTGCTTAACAACGCCGCCTGCTTCTACACCTAATTACACACCTAATTGAGGCGAAAACAGTGGATTTCGGCAGACAACAATGGACGCAGCTATCTTGCTATCTGAGCACGAATTGACAAGATTTGACGGCCGTGGACGCCATTTTTCGGGCCAAAAACGAGCTCATAACCCGAAGGTCGTCAGTTCGAATCTGACCCCCGCAACGAACAAATTGAGCTCAGAACCGCTGGTTCTGAGCTTTAATTTTGCCCTTCGCCGCCTGCTTCTGTAGCCAAATCTGTAGCCAATTGAACTCGAAATCATGTGCTGGAGGCCGTTTATCTATGTTTCCGGCGGTGTGTCAGTGAACGGCGTCGATGTCCACACGGGGCCGACGTGCGAGCGGCACTTTGTGGATCGGCCACTGGCGCTCCTCCGACGTGAACCGCTGATCGAGTTCTGCCAGCCATCGATCTAAGGCGCGCCGCTGATGGGCGAGCGCCAAACGCTTAACCGGATCAAGTCGCTGACGAACCGGACCGTATACCTGGATGTCCAACGGTACGGTCCGTAACGGAAAATAATAGTCAAGTCGTTGAAGCCGATCGCAGAAGCGTGCCATGTCATCAGCGATCCCTGTCTCGGTTGGAGTTGTGAGGGTAACGTAGCCGTACATGTCGATCCCCGACTCGAGAAAGCGCCTCATTAGTTCGAACTGACGCTGGAAAAGTTCGGGCGCCGCGCGTGTGTTGAAACTGAATGAGCTTTCGTTGAAGCCCTTCAGGCATCCGACTCGCCCATAGTTCGAATACGTGGCTACTCTGCTGATTTCATCTTCAGATAAGAACCGCCAAAAGTAATCGACGCTCAGGTTGTCATCTGACCAGAGGTAAACCGACGAATCCAACTTCCTCCTCGTCAACTCGTCCATCATCCATGGCACCCACTCCGGCACAAGGTCGGGTTGCCCGCCTGATAGATCAATGACTCTCCGGGGCTCCACTTCCGCCAGATATAGATCCACCAATTCGGTTGCGCTTAGCCACGAGGAGCGTCGAGGATTCGCGGAAAGCATCGAAAAGGGAACGTAGCAGTACCAGCACCTCCAATTGCACGCGGCGTTTTGAAAGACTTGGGCCTCGAGCGCATCAGTCGGAGGAAGCCCGAGTTTCGCAACGGCCGGGTCGATAGGCAGAGGGTTCGAAACCCACCCGGGCACCTGCCGATGGAAGTGACGGACACGTCCGAACCCTCGACAATTGGCCGGCTCGCTCAGATCGTCCTCTTGCTGGGAACTGACGAAGTTGGTGATCAATAGCTGACGGGTCCGAAGGTTGACGGATGCGTCGCGATACCGTTTCGACCAATCATCGGTGTCCAACAGTCGGGCGGTCATGAGACTCATTCACGATAGCCTGAATGTTGGGGCAAAGCGCGCGGCGGGAGTCCCACGGGGTGCGTCGGCTGGGTGAACGGCGACCGAAATCTGCGCCAGCAGAGGACCGGACGGGACCTGTTGCGTGTTCACCACAGATAATCGATCATAGGTGCGTGATAGCAGGGGTACCGAGCTACCGAACTCCGGGGACGACGTGAGTGTGAGCGAGTTAGCGCAATCTCAGGAAATATCAACGGCGCCCGAAGCCCATCAGCCGCCGTTGATTCCAGCCGAAAGCGGCGCACGCCATCACCTGGCGATCATGTCCGGGAACTATCTGGAAAAGATCCTCCGCGGCGAAAAGACCATCGAGTCGCGCTTTTCTCGGATTGCCTGTCCGCCATACAAGGCGGTTGCGCCAGGCGATGTGGTTCTTTTCAAGCATTCGGGTGGGACCGTACGAGCGAAAGCCGAGGTTCTCTCGGTGGTCTACTATGCGGGGCTTACCCCTGATCGCGTCGCCAACATCGTCGCCGACCATTCTGGAGGCCTGGCTCTCGAACCCGATTTCATTCAGACGAAGGCTGAAGCCCGTTATGCCACCCTCATATTTCTTCATCGAGTCGAATTGGTATCACCCCTGTCGTTCCCGAAGAGGGATCGGCGCGGTTGGGTAGTTCTTGCCGATACCCAGGTGCCCCTCGCGTCTTTTGACCAATCGAAGACGAACCGTCGTCGTCGATACACAGGAAGCAAACTTAAGCCTTGGTCACGGACGACTCCGGATCACGTGAACCCGGAAAGCCCAGAAGGAGTGTTCCGGGAACTGCGGACAAACGAGTGGCGTCGGTCGTGGTGGGACCGAGAATTGGACGAGAGAAGCCTGAGACAACTTCATCGGGCGACAGAAAGCGTCCTGCTCGAACGCATTCGAAAGCGTCTAACTAGCGCCGTGGGCGGGGCCTCCCCTTATCGAGACGGGATGCAGACGCCCTATACCGGCAACGTCATCTACTACGCTCAACATGCCCTGGCGCTCTGTTGCCGGAAATGCATTGCAGATTGGTACGGGTTGCCGCGTGACCGTGAACTCACTCCCGATGAGCTTGAACTGTTCACCGCGTTGGTTGCTGCGTTTATTCAGGACCGCAGGAAAGGTATCGTTTCGCGTTTAACGCACTGAATCGACTGTGACCATGTCGTCCGAAGGCTTCTTCACCCAGCTACAGCACGGCGTCGCAGCTGCCATTGCTGAAGGAAGGCAGCATATCGTGTTTTGGGGGGATACTAGGACATCTCTTCGCCTGATCGAGTACCTACGACAGCAAGGGCTCCAGGCTCGTGTCGAGGCCGTCATTGACAACGCGCACTCAACAAGCGGTGAGGTTGGAGGGATCGACCTCATACCCGCAGAGTCCCTGGGTGTCAGGCCCATAGATACCATCGTCGTCACCGAAGACGCCCGAAAGGAAGAGGTACTCCGTCAGGCCGCGCACTTCCTGAAGGGGGACGTCAGGGTCATTCTTGCGGGCATCGGACACCTTGCATTTCAAGACCGTACGTTTCAAAGCCTGGTTGGTTCATTGTTCGTGAGCTCGCGAGCAGCAGGCTACTCCAACATGCTTGTGCACCTCTATCAATCTCTGCAGCACATCGCTCGGCGCGGTATCGAGGGCAACATAGCAGAGTTTGGGGTATACAAGGGCGGGACGACGGTCTTCCTCGCACGAGCGGCCAAGGCACTAGGCATCGACGCACAGATTTATGGATTCGACATGTTTGCCGGGTTTCCGGAGCGACAGTCGCTCTTGGATCTGTACAGCGACCCACACGACGTATTTGAGGATTACGATGCGGTCGAGCGGTACTGCAAGCCGTATCCGATTAGGCTTGTCCGCGGCGACATCCGGGAAACCTACACCGAATTGGCTGGCGTGCCATTAGCACTGAGCTTTTTCGACACCGACAACTACTCTCCGACGAAGGCAGCTCTCGATTTGTGCGTACAACAGACTGTGACTGGCGGCATCATTGCTTTTGATCATTACTTCTGCGACGAGAGGTGGCTTTACACATTAGGAGAACGGATAGCAGTCGATGAAGTGCTCGGTCCAGCCGATGGGTTCTTTAACCTGCACGGGACAGGTGTCTTCCTAAAGCTATGACCGAGAGCCAAGCCATCCAAACCTCAGTGATGGTGACCGGAAAGATTGGAGCGGGGAAGTCGACCGTCACCCGCTTTCTCTGCGAGGAGTTTGGGTTCGGCGTTGTGGGATTCGGCGCGACCGTCCGGGCCAAAGCAAAGGAATTGGGACTCGGGAGCGATCGGAGGACGCTGCAGGACGTCGGCCACGATCTTATCTCTCGTCTTGGAGAGCCTGCCCTCGTGAACATGGCCATTGCGTATTCGGAGCTGGCCAGTCGGGGACGTGTTGCCTTTGATGGAATCCGGAACGCGGCCGCCGAAGAATACACCCGATCACTTGCGGAGGCCACGTACCTGATCTTTGTCGACCTTGACGACGAGCGGCGGCGAAGCCGGATCCTAGAACGTACTCAAGGCGAACCATTGACCAGCGAAGCCCTGATTGAAATGGAGAAGCATCCGATTGAGTCTGGTATCGATGCTTTACGGTCACGCGCTGAGCTCGTCGTGAGCAACGACGGAACTCCCGCTCAGCTGCTGGAGGAGGTTAAACGGTTCCTCTTGTCACGTGGCATCACAAAGCCGAGATAACAGGAGTAGGTCACGGCCGCCGGAATGACTGGGGTGCCGGCACTCTCTGTGCCATACGTCGCAATTGAGGGCTGCATTGGAGCCGGGAAGACAACGGTCGCGCAGCGACTTGGCGGTGCTCTCGGCTTCCAATCGGTGTTGGAGCGAGTCGACTGGAACCCTTTCCTCGACGATCTCTACCGAGATCCCACGGCACATGCGATGCAAGCGATGCTGACATTTCTGTCCATCCACTTTCACCAGCTCCAAGTTGCCATTCAGAACCAGCAGAGGTCGTCAGGGATTCTGAGTGACTATCTCTATCCTCGAGAGGCGATCTTCGCGAGGGCCATCGTTGGCCAACCTCACCAGCAGCGTGAATGGCGCATTGTGACGTCGGTGTTCGAGTATTTCAACGAGCGGCTGCCACAGCCGGATCTAGTGGTCTACCTCCGCGCCTCCACAGAACTCCTCCTCGAACGTATTCGTTCGCGCGGCAGATCCTCCGAGGCGGGAATCGATCCGGCCTATGTAGAGGATCTTAACGCTGCCTACGAAGGCTTCTTTGATAGATACGACGGTCGGTTGCTTGTCGTGAACGCAGCTGATCTGGACGAAGACGCCAGCGAACTTGGGGGCCTCGTTCTGTCCCACTTATAGGGCCGGCTGCCGACGGGCGGCACCCGGGGTTACCTCCAGCCCGGGGCGTTGACATCATTAACGTATACGTTTATACTGGTCGAGATGCCAAGCGTGCTTCGCTGTGGAGCATATGTCGTATACGTGTATCCCGAGGTTGGAGGCCAGCACAAGTTGCCACACTGTCACATTCGTTGGGGAGAGAACTCGATAGCGGTGGCGCTACCGAGCTTGGTCGTGGTGGCCGGCGGAGCATTGCCGCGCGATGCCCGAGCGGTCTTGACGGAGAACCTCGATCTGATCTGTGCAGCCTGGGATGAACTCAATCCTGGAGGGGCCTCGGCATGACCACCGTGAATACCTGGGATCTGCCTGAGTATCAACGGATTGCCGCTGCGAGCTTTCACAAGGGCAAGCTGTCGGTGTCATTTCAGGATGGCTCACACGTAAACGTCGAAGGGCACGCTGTGCTGCCGGCTGGCTCAAGTAGCCCCGACTGGGACCAGCTGGAAGTCGGTCCATACGAGATTACTGTCCCCGCAGAAGGCGGTGTCGTAGAGATTCCATGGTCATCCGTCAGGGTGCTTACGGACAAGGCGTACAGCAATCACTTAGCAGCGATCGCAGACGAGCAGGCCCGGCAAGTCGGTCTGCGGATCAAAGAGCTTCGTGAAGCCCGAAACTTTACAGGTAAGGAGCTTGCCGAGAGAGCCGGGATCTCGCCTCAGTCGCTATCACGAATCGAGAACGGCCGTCACGACGTGGTCTTCACGACCCTTCAGCGCATCCTCGCAGCCATGGGATGCTCATTACGCGATCTCAGTGTCGAACCGCGTTCGTCAACGAGTTTGTCATCGCTTATGTCTCGCCTATCACATGTCGGTATCGACCGAGATCTCGTTTTGAAGCGCCTTCTTCCAGCATACGGTGTTGTACGAGACCGGTTAGACGGATCCGATGAGGATGTTCTCGCGCGTCTTGCCGCGGCTGTGAGCCGCGTCTTCGACTGGTCCACCTCCAAGGTGCTCAGTGGGGAGAATCTGTCACTCAATCTGGCCACTAGTCCGGTTCGATACAAGATGCGCGGCCGCACTAACGAGCTTCACGCCCAGGCTTACTCCGTGTATGCGCATTTCTTGGCGCGATGTGTTGTTCTAGCAACCCCTGATCTCGTAACGAGGACGCTCCCGACCGACCCAGATGAGTTTCGCGACCAGATCACTGCGCAGTACGGTGCTCTCACATTTGAGACCATGCTCCGATTCGTTTGGGATGCGGGGATCGCAGTACTGCCGCTCCGCGATCACGGCACATTCTTTGGTGCTTGTTGGAGCATCGAAGGGCGAATTGTCATCGCCTTGAAGCGCATGACCGACTTTCAAGCGGGTTGGCTGGTTGACCTAGGACATGAATCGTTCCATGTCACACATCACCTGTCGAAGAACCGACCTGTAATCCTCGAGACGTCCGAGATTGCGGCCCTCAAGCCGGAGTCGGAGGAAGAGGAAGAGGCGACTGAGTTTGCGAACGCAGTTCTTCTGCGGAATCGTGCACATGATCTCGCGGCTGAGACAATCCAGAGTGCCCGCTCAGAGCAGAACTTAAAGGCGGCTGTACAACGGATTGCGAAAGCGCATGATGTCCGACCCGACGTACTAGCCAATTATTTGGCCTACCGGCTTTCCGCTGAAAACCAAACTAACTGGTGGCCAACAGCCACGAGCTTGCAGATGACTTCGCCGTCTCCGTGGTCGGTCGCACGCGACATCCTTTTGTCGCGTTTGGCTCTTGGGCGGCTGCCTGCGGATGACCGAAATCTGTTGCTCGCCGCACTGGATGGAGCAATATCACGATGACATCTCCTCCCCCACTGCCAAAGCTTGAGGGCCTCTGTGGCAAATCTGACTGCGAGCACGGACTCCACAACCTTCGAACAAAATCGCGTGCGAAGACATCTCCAATTCGTGGCAACTGCCAATCGTGCGGCGCTGCGGTTGTTGACTGGGACAGCACTCATGCCCGAGACCTCAGCCAAGCGAAGTCGTACATTGAGATGCTTCGGAAGGAGTGGGTAGGGAACTACTTCTGGGAGGAACCTCTGGATCCAGCGTCACTAGCGCGCATTGGGAAGCAGCCCCGCGAGAGCATGAGGGACCTGGTGCGCCATCGGATCCGGTCCTCCGTGGCAAGCGCCAAACAATTTCGAGATGGCATGCAGACCCCGTTTGAGGGGAACATCATCTATCGAGCGCAACACGCAACGGCATGTTGCTGCCGGAAATGCATCGATCTCTGGTGGGGAATACCTCGGGATCAAGACCTTCAGGACGACCAAATCGAATTCCTTGTGTCCATGGCAATGCTTTTCATAGACGCGAAATGGCCAACTGACTGATGTCAGCGGCGCATTCTGTTCCAGCCGTACAGGTCACTGAGGTCTCCCGAGCTTACGTTGATGCCGTGGATCGCCGCATAGACCAGGTTGTTCGTGAGTTCCCTGAAGCCACCTTCGCCGAAATCGTCCCTCGTGTGCGCGGCGCCTTTCCCAGCATCGTGTACGCGCGGCTTCTTGGAAGAACCAATGTCCGGTCCGCCGAACGGCGCCAGTCGACGGCTTCAGTCGGGCGCAAACACTACGATCCGGAGCTGCACCCGATCGATTTCGAGTGGTACTTCTCGCAACGCGGAATCGACTCAATCCTTGCTGCACTCCCTCAAAACATTTCGCGCATGCTTTGCATTGGCGCTCCGACAGTGGCGGCTGCGCTTTCTCAGTCACGGCAGACCGTGCTTTTGGATGCCAATCCTCTTGTCAAGGAACGATTCCGGAACGTCACCGGTCTGGACATCACAACATCGAACATCAGCGCGTGGACCGCACCAGATACGTTCCCAGCAGTTTTCTTCGACGCTCCATGGTATGAGCAAGCCGCGATGTACTGGTTCTGGCGAGCCTGGCGCGCCGCGGAGCCCAAGGGCATCGTCCTGTTTTCGTTATTTCCACGGCTGACTCGTCCCGGTGCAAATGACGAGCGCGACAGGATACTCGCGTTCGCTGGTGAGGCGGGAGTCACTTCTGTTCGCGAGTCGTGTATCGAATATGAAACCCCCCTTTTTGAAGCTCGCGCATTGGCAGAGGCGGGCGTTCCCGACCCTGGTCCATGGCGGCGCGGAGACCTCGTAGCCGTCCGCATCACACGATCGGCACCGATGTTACCGCCTATGGAGCCTGAGGCTGAGGTGAGCTGGGAGACTTTCGTCGTGGGGGCCCAGGTCATCAAGCTGCGAGAGGCCACCTCAGGTCCTCCCGGTGAGGTCCTTGCCCCTTTGGATGAATGTCCGCGGTTCGTTTTGCCTAGCGTGAGCTCGCGCGAGCCACTTCGGTCGCGAATCGACTTCTGGACGTCGCGGAATAGAGTGGCCCAAGTCGGTCAACGTGCTGCGGTTACCGCTGTTCTATCGATCCTGCAACAAGGTGGTTCGATTGACGACGGAGTCAAAGAAGCCAGCCCAAGTGCGGGAGAACGTTCGACTCTCATGAGGAGATTCCGAGCAGTCCTCGATATGAGCACCCATGCGTTCTAAAATGCCCGCGAAACGGGTTTGACGCCTAAGTTCCAAGATCTTACCCTGCATCCGCATGGATGAGACTCCACAAAGCGGCGACGTAGATGACACCAAAGATCCCGAATCGGGAGCCGCATCCCCTAGCCGAGGTTACGAGACGGTCGCCTCGCAAATGCCACAAGGAGTACTACTTGGGGTCGAGATTCAGCGATTAACCGCCGAAGCTAACCTTCTGGTTGGGGCCGATGCTGAACAGTTCGGTCCCGCAAGCTACGACCTTCGCCTGGGAAATGAGTATTACCAGGATGGCGGCTTTCGCACTCTGAGCGACGAGCAGGACACAATCGTCATGAAGGCGAATGACTTCGTCTTTGTGTCGACACTCGAAACGCTCCAGATGCCGCGCGACCTGACAGGGCGCTGTTATTTACGTCGTACTTTGGCGAATAAGGGCGCGGGGCTGCTCAGTCAGGGGCAGATCGACCCCGGTTTCACGGGACGAATATTCGGACTGCTATACAACTTCGCCCAGGGCGATGTGTATTTGCGGCGAGGCGACCACGTCTTCACGGTGGAATTTACATACACGACCGAATGGCGGGAAGGAGCCTGGGACTACCCTTCGCAAGGAGGCGAGTACCAGAACTCTTTCTCCTTGCGAGACTTTTTGCGAAAGCACGACGGCCCCCCGCTCCAGGGTGGCTGGCGCGCTATTGAAGCCAAGTTCGACGCCCTCGAGGGCCAGTTACAAGCGGCGCTTGAACGCACCCAAGACCTAGCTACGCAAGGATTCCGTCTTTTCACGTTTGCATTGGCAGCCCTCGGCGTCCTTGCCGTGCTGTTTGCCGCGGCCGGCGTCTACATCGTCATCAAGAGTCCATCAGCACCTAATGTCGTCGTCGTGACGCCCAGCAATACGGGCGCCAACGCCATTCCGAGTTCGCCATCTGCACCCCCCCAGTCGACACCGACGGCGGCGCCATTGGATTCCTCAGGAGGGACGGCACCGGCAGCCTCACAACAGGCACCCCAAGGCGCTGTCTCAGTGTCGGACGCGAGCCGCCGCCAGTAAGCGTATGGAAGTCAGGTGCTCCACAGAGCTCAGTGGTGAGGTCCGAGCCACGGCAAATCCTTAGGTCTTGAAGACCTGATTGTTGTGCCATCGAAGTGCGAGTGTCGACGGTTGGTCGTCCGGGAGGCGCGGTAGTGCAATGCGCTGTCCCTGCAGAGCGTAATACGTGCGACCGTTCTCGTATTCCTCCCGCAGCAGCCGACTCACCTCGAAGCGGTAATCCGGTGTCACCGTGACGTAACCGCGATCGAACAACCGGTGAATGTCAGTGCGCAAAAGCAAGCCATTGCTGATTTCGTGTTCTCCGCCCTCGCCGTACGGTTTGATATGGGCCACGTCGAGTACCGGGAGCGAGTGCTCGCCACTGACAGCGCACGCGCGCCGGTAAGCGTCGGTGACGGCGATGCGGAACGTGCCCTGACCCAATCTGGGCTGCACCAGGACCGGCTCTCCATACCGGGCTCGCTCCTCAGCAACCATTCGAATCTCCGCCGACTGTCGGGTCGCCGCTCGCGCCAGGCACTCGAGCCACACGCGCTGGCCCTCGCCCGAATCCAAGTTGTACGTGGCCCCTGATACGATGTTGGCCGCCCAGTCACGCGGCTGAGGAATCCAATCACGCTCTTCAAAGAAGACCGGCTGCGAAATCATGAGGCAGCCGATGTGGAATCCGTCGCCAAGTTCTCCGCCAAACCGCCGACGGTATTTGCGAATGCGCTCGCGCATAGCTTGCAGGTCCGGCGCGCCGTTTGCACGACCGAAAGAGTCCCATGCGAGCCAATCAGGCAGGACCGAGTTTCGTGCGAAGTAGCCGAACCCTCCAATTGCGTAGTGCGGGCTCTTGAGCTTAAAGAAGAACGGAGCCCCGGGAGCTATGGCGTGAAAACCGCGACCACCGGAAGGCTGCCAGAAGTTGACTTCGTCCAGGTCACGCTGGTCCCGCAGGTAGCTGTACCAATCGAAGTCCGTAGTCGCGATAAATCCGACCATCTAGCAGCCCCTCATTCTACGGCTATCAGGGCAACTGGCTAGGCGGCGACCTTCGCAGCCTGGAACAAATCCGGTGGCATCTCATGCTCAAGCTCCCACACGATTGCCATCGGCCGCTCACCTTGGTGGCGGACATATGAGGCGGTTCCAAGGAAAACAAACGGCGAGGCGCCGAGATTGTCGCCGACATTGCTCTCGCGCACGAAGAGAAGCATCCGGCTCCCACGTTCTACATGGTGGATGTAGCGCTGGCCAGTCGGTGAAGCCTCGCTGGTGGTCGATTGCGACTCCCAGTGGAACAACCTCGGCGAAATCGGGTAATCGCGGTAGCGCGTGGTCGGCGAAAAGTGGCGCTCGGTCTTGTTCAGCGTCACAAGGAATACGTCCAGCGTGTAGCGCTCGATCCACTTCACTCCTTCTCTCCAGGTGGCCGGTCGCTCCGCCGTCGTTTCACCAAACGCAGCCAGCAGTTCATTGCGCGAATATCGGCCGTGTAACCGCAGTGGGATTTCCGGTTCCAGGCCGGCCTCCGGCGCGAGACGTGACGCTCGATCGCCGAGCAGTTCCAATAATTCGCGCAGCTCACTCACAATATTCGAGTTCGACCAGAGGCGCTCAAGTGATGCCTGCAACGATGACGACGTCGGGCTTGCCGACCACAGGCCGAAGTGCAGCATCTGAAGTAGGCGTCGCTCTCGCTCGTTCGAGCGTTGGACGTCCGGTGGACGAGGATCCGATAGCCAGTCGAGATAGGCGGCTACCCGGAGCGGATCATCGATGTGCAGCATCCGCCCGAGCGCCCTACCAAGCTGCGCCTCATCGGGACCACTGCCAGCAACAAAGCCAGCCTGCCGCCTAATGACGGTCCAACCGGGGTTGCTCCCCGAATACACGTCCTCTAGTGCAAAGCCGCTCTTCTCAACGAACTGGCGGAGACTGACATCGCCGAGCTCTCGCAGTTGCTCGCTCAGCTGCGACCGCAAATGGGCTACCGTGCGGCGAATATTGTCGAGGATGGCCTTCTCGGACTGGCGATCCAGATTGATGGCGCACCCGGCCGGCAGGTAGGGGAATCCATCCTCGATTTGCCGAAGAACATGCCGCCGGTCACCGCCCAACAAAGCCTTGTAGCGTTCTTCAAACCGAAAGCGCTGATGCTGCTGTCCGATGAAATCAAGGACCGTCAGTCCAGCTTTCGAGTCCGTCCGCCGCAGCCCTCGGCCCAGCTGCTGCAGGAACACGACGGGGCTTTCGGTGGGCCTGAGGAACAAGACCGTATCGATCTCGGGGATGTCCAGGCCCTCATTGAACAGGTCCACGGCGAAGATGACGTTTATCTCCCGCGTCCGAAGGGCTTGGAGAGCATCGGACCGCTCAGTCGGCGTTGAATCGGCCGACACTGCCACGGCTGGAATACCAGCGCGCTGGAAGCACTCGGCCATGTAGTGGGCGTGCCGCACACTGACACAAAATCCAAGAGCTCGCATCTCGCTCTGGTCTTCGACGATGTCGCTTAGCGCTTTGAGTACCTTGGCCACGCGGGCATCGTTCCCGGTATAAACGCCCTCAAGCTGGCCGAGGTCATAACCGCCGCGGCTCCACCTGATCTCTGAGAGGTCTACGTCGTCCGCGACGCCGAAGTACTGGAACGGGCAAAGCAGCCCCTGCTCAAGCGCATCCCACAAGCGCAGCTCGACCGCTATGTGGCCATCAAACCAGCGTTTGATGTCCAGCCCATCGGCTCGCTCTGGCGTAGCTGTCATTCCCAGCAGGACTTTGGGCTGGAGCCGTTCGAGCAGGCTTTGATAGGTCGGTGCTTCCGCATGGTGGAACTCATCGACAACCACCACGTCGTATGCATCGCGTGCGAAAGCGTCCAGACGGGAACGACCCAAAGCGTGCAGCGATTGAATCGAGGCAAATACATGCCGGCCTTCGGTTGGACGCTCGCCGGCGACCATGAGCTCTCCAAAGTTGCCGTCGCGAAGCACGTTGCGGAAGGTGGCAAGGCTCTGTTTCAGGATCTCGTGCCGATGAGCAACAAACAGCAGCGACGCCCCACCCCATTCCTCTGAGAGCCGCTTGTAATCAAATGCCGAGACTACGGTCTTGCCAGTGCCCGTCGCCGCAACCAGCAGATTGCGCCAGCGGTCGTGACGCCTCCTCTCCACCTCTAGCTGGTAAAGCATGTCCCGCTGAAACGGGTAGGGCAGGATATCGAACGGGACCAGCTCGGTATCGAAACTCTGAACGGCCCGACCGATGGCGGCCTGGAAATCCTCGGGCACATATGGCTCGAAGCTCGGATCCGCCCAATACGTTTCAAAGGTGGCGCGGAACCGCTCAAGCAAGGAGGCCGATACTGCTTGCGTGAGCCGGACGTTCCACTCGAGTCCCTCATGCAACGCCGAATGGCTGAGATTCGACGAGCCGATGTACGCAGTCGAGAACCCGCTATCGCGCTCGAAAAGCCAGGCCTTGGCATGGAGCCGCGTCGACCCCGTCTCATAACAGACCTTGATCTCTACACCGAGCGCAGCCAGCTCGTCGAGGGCTCGTGCTTCCGTCACCCCGGTATAGGTTGTGGTGATCACGCGGATGGGCACGCCGCGGGCTCGAACCTGGCGCAGCTCGTCCAGAAGCACCCGAATGCCGCTCCATTTCACGAAGGCACAGAGGAGGTCCACACGATCTGCTGAAGCGAGTTCTCGCCGCAGTTCGCCAGCCAGAGCGGGTTCCTGCTTTGACGCCACGAGCAACGCATTCTGAGATAGCGGAATCGTCGGTCGAGGGAGCGGCTCAAGTTTGGCCAGCGGAGTTTCGGGCGGGCGAAGAACCTCCAGCAGCTGGCGCGCTCGTTGGTCCAGCAGCTCGTCAAAGGGACCATCGAGGTGTGCCTGTCTGGACAAGCTATCGATGAGTTCGTTGCAGAAGGCGATTTGACGCTCAGGGTCGGCTTCGAAGCTCGGTGCCCTGAGCACACTCTCGAGAATGGCTGCCAGATGGCGGGCGAGCAGCGCAGGCGTGTCAGCGCGATCCAACGCAGCCAGCTGATACAGGCTCTCGTCATCGGGGAGCCGCATTGCGAGCAGCTTTGTCAGTAAGGCTTCATAGACGCCCGGCCGCAACTCCGACATCCCGAAAATCCTACTGCTTGCTAGGCGCACCATACTGAAGTCCCCCAAGCACGGGTTGAGCTACTTAGCATATACGCTAAGCTGGGCGCATGAGTCGAGACGGTGCTGCCGGCGTTCACCGAGGGAGGCCTGCCAGTTGGCTACTTAGTCGAGCGAGAAGGAGGAAACACTGAAATGATTCGCAACGAGACCGATTATCAGGAGGCTATTCGCCGCCTGGAGGAGGATCGGGAGGTGGCCAAGCGCCAGCGCGAAGTTCTAGAGGCCCAGGGTTACTCGGCCGAGCAAGTTGAACGCGGGATGGAGCCGTTGCTGTCTTTTCATCAGCAGTTCGCCGAGGAAGTCGCATGGTATGAGGCGGTACGGCGGGGGAATATTCCGGTGATTCGGCGTCTGACCGACATCGGTCGTCTACTCATCGCGTCACGCATTGCCATTGGCCTGACACAGCGCCAGTTGGCCGATAGGCTCAATGTGAGTGAGGGAGTAGTTTCCCGCGACGAGCGCAACGAATACCACGGGATCACGGTGGAACGCGCGCAGCGAATCCTGGGCTGCCTAGGAGTCACGATTGCGATCAGCATTGACGAAACCGCCATACACCGGGAAGCTATTGTCACTGCGTAAGTTGAAGATCTCCCTGGTGGTCGTGGAGTTGGGCTGGCCCAGCTGGGCATGGGCGACGCGCAGGTGCACGTTTTGTGTCGCGAGGGGACAGGGTGCTGAGCCCGCAACCAGAGAACGGCAGCCGACGGGAGCATGCTATTCTTCGCGCCGCTTTCTCGGGCCGGAGTTGTTCGGTTATCGGGGCTGAAAAGGGCGGAGGTCGCGTTCCGCCGGGCGACTTCTCGCCTGTGGTCTAGAGACGCAAGACGTTCAGCACATCGACCAGCGGCCACTTGGCCGAGCAAGTAGCCTTTCGGCCGGCGGGCCGAAGCTGTTTGGTTATCGCTCGCATCGGGGTAGAGGCGGCACGCCTCAGCTGTCGTAAAGCGGTCCCCATCCAAACGCACCACTTGCCCGCCGTCCCAAAGCCAGCTGCGGCCCTGGGCCGGAGTGGCTCATCGAGGGCCAGTTTCGGATTAAGCGAAGCCTCCAGAACCGGGGCGGTTCAGTCACCAATGTGGGACGTCGATGTCACCGACGCGGTGTTCTGTTGATATCCCAAGCTGACGGTCTGACAGCGCCTCCTCCACCCGACCGCGCTACCCTGGCGAGATGCAACCTCGTATCCATGTCGTCACCCTCGCCGTGGGCAACCTCCAGAGGGCGCTCGAGTTCTACCGCGACGGACTGGGACTGGAGTCCACGGGCATCGTTGGCACCGAGTTCCCGGGCGACGACACCCATCCGGCTGGCGCCGCGGCGATGTTCCAACTGCAGGGTGGGCTCATCCTGGCTCTGTATCCACGGAGCGAGCTGGCGAAAGACGCGAACGTGGCCTTGGGGCCGGCGCACAGCTGCGAGTTCAGCCTTGGCCACGCCGTCTCGAGCAGAGCGGCGGTCGATGCGCTGCTGGCTCGGGCAAAGGCCGCCGGCGCAACGCTGACCGACCAACCTCACGAGCGTCCGTGGGGCATCTACTCAGGCTATTTCCGGGACCCGGACGGCCATCTGTGGGAGATCATGTTCAATCCCGGCTTCGACCTCGGTCAGCCGTAGCGCCGGGCTGCACAGCTTCCGCGCGGCCTGTGCCGGCAGGGATCGGTTGCGCCGCTGCCCGCGCATGCAGGAAGCGGGCTCAGCGCGCTTGCGGGAGCGTCGTCGTGCCTGGCTTGGCCGCGGGAGCTGATGGCGGCGGTACCACGGGGCCGATGTCCCCGTCCGGCGCCTCGTCCAGGTCCACGATGACCGGCGCGTGGTCGCTGGGCAGCGTGCCCTTGCGGGCCTGGCGGTCTACCCATGCCGCCTTCACGCGTCCGGCGACGGCATCGGTCGCCAGCACCAGGTCGATGCGCATGCCGAGGTCTTTGTGGAACATGCCGGCGCGGTAGTCCCAGTAGGTGAATACGCGCCGGCCTGGCCAGCGCTCGCGCACAACGTCGTGCAGTCCGAGCTGCTGCAAGCCGGCCAGCGCCTCGCGCTCGGGCACGGTGACGTGTGTCTGTCCGACGTAGGCCGCGGGATCGAACACGTCGGCGTCGGTGGGGGCGATGTTGAAGTCGCCACACACGATGGCCGGCTGGGGCCCGCTGCCGACGGCGTCTTTCAGGGCCGCAAGCCAGGCCAGCTTGTAGGCGTAGTGATCCGAACCGGGGACGCGACCGTTCGGCACATAGACCGAGTGCACGCGCACGCCGCCACACGTTGCCGAAACCGCCCGCGCTTCGGGATGCGGGAATCCGGGCGCGCCCTCGATGCCCTGCACCACGTCGTCCAGGCCCACCCGGGACAGGATCGCCACGCCGTTCCACTGCGCCTCGCCGTGCACCGCCAGCTCGTAGCCGCGGGCGGCGCATTCGGCGCCCACTAACGCCACGCAGGCGTCGTTGCCCAGCTTCGTCTCCTGCAGGCACACCACGTCCGGCCGTCGCTCATCGAGCCACGGCAGGAAGCGGGGAACTCGCTGCTTGAGCGAGTTGACGTTCCAGGTGGCGATCCGCACGAGCTTAGGCTAGCAGTAGGAGTCGCTTCCCGGCCACGTCATGGCGACTTGCGGGGGAGCCCCGCGGCTGACACAGTTTCAGGCATGGCCACCACCCAAATCCTTCAGCACGTCAACGCGCCTCGGGCGCTGGTCTATCGCGCGCTGCTCGACGCCGCGGCCGTGCAGCGCTGGATGGTGCCGGCCGGTATGACCAGCCAGGTGCACGTCTTCGAGCCTCGCGAGGGCGGCTCGTTTCGCATCTCGCTGACCTACGACGAGCCGACCGGGACCGGCAAGACCACCGCCCACACCGACACGCACCACGGGCGCTTCCTGAAGCTCGTGCCTGACCAGCAGGTGGCTGAGGCGGTGGAGTTCGAGACGGCCGATCCGGCGCTGCAGGGGGAGATGACCATCACCATCACCCTGGTGGACGCGGAGGGCGGCACGGACATCTTCGCCATGCACGAAGGGCTGCCGCCGGGCTTGACACCCTCCGATAACGAGGCCGGCTGGCGATCGTCGCTCGGCAAGCTCGCGGCGCTCGTCGAGGCGGAACGGAACGCCTCGACGTAGCTCAGTTGGGTGGGCCGTCGCGGGATAGCCGCCAGCGCTGCCAACACGCACCTCGTTCGCCCAAGTCGGAGGCCGCTGTGTCGCTGGCCAAAGAACCTGTCCGGCGCGAAGTTTGACTTGACTCATACCGGCGGCGGCTCATCAATCGGGGTTACCAAGCCGAGTACTGGCATTAACCAGGCTGACGCTGTATGATGTCAACCACTCTCGACGGATGGTTGCTCTGAGAGAATCACACCTGCAGGAGAGCTGTCATGGGGGCATGGCGTATGGGCGTTGAGGCCGCGCAGCGGCCTGCGATTTTGGAAGGGCAGCCGGAGGCTCTGCAGGCAGAGGCCGCGGCTGCTCCGGCGGTAGCTCCGGCTCCGGTCTCCGCAGCTCCGGCTCCGGCTCCGGCTCCGGCTCCGCTTGCCGAGGGAGCGGGCGACGGTGGTGAGAAGCCTTTCAAGGAGGTGTTCGACAAGCTCACCAAGTGGATCCCGAGCGACACCCTGGCTTTGTATGCGCCGGGTGTCACCGCCATCGCAACCCAGACCAAGAACCCGTCAGTGCTGCTCCTGGTGATCATGATCGTCGTCACCCCCCTGTTCGTGCTGCTGGCGGCATGGTCCACGGGCAAGGTGACCAAGCGAGTGTGGGCCACGGCTCTGCTCGGCTGTGTGGCTTTTGCCATCTGGAGCCTGTCGGTTCCTCAGAGCGGGTGGCAGAGCTGGTCGTTGGTGTCTCAGAACGGAGCGTTCGTCGCGGTTGGGGCGGCGATTGTCGGCATCTTGTTCGGGTACTTCGCCGAGGGAGTTGTGAAGCGAATACCCCAAACGTGAGCCGCCGGCTCGGCGTGAGGCTGCCTATGGCAGGGGCAGGGATTGGAGGATCGGCATGGCGATAGGCATGACCTACGGGTTATCCGACGGGACGTTTCCCGACATTCTCGCCGCCAAGCAGCTGGCATCCGCCACCTACCTTCCGGTCGAGGGTGACGGCTCGATCGAAGCGCTGGGTAGCACGATCCTGCTGGGGTACGACATCTCGCCTCCCATATCGCTTGGCTCGGCGGACAGCCGGGGGGCGCCAAGCCGCGCTCCACTGCATCCGGTGTTCGGCCAAAACGTCGTCGGCGTGGGTGTCGGAGAAAAGATGACCGGCGGAGAGGGCCAGGAGCGGGAGGTAGTGCGCTTCTACGTGGTCCGCAAGTTCGAGCCCGAGGCGGTTCCAGGGCCGTTCAGGTTACCGGCTCGAGTGAATGGATTCGAGACCGACGTCATTGAGAGCGGCGACTTCTGGGCGGTTCAGGCGAGCGTTCCGGGCTTGAGAGAACGCTGGCGGCCGGCCAGGCCTGGCTGCTCGATTGGCTTCAACTCTGCCATGGCTGGCACCTTTGGAGCGCTGGTCCGAGACGCGAGTGGTGAGGCCCACATTCTGAGCTGTGCCCATGTGCTCGCGGACTCTGGCCGGCTCCCCACCGGGAGCCCGATCTTCCAGCCGGGCCTCATCGATAAGGGTGACCCTCACGACGATCAGATTGGCACTCTGTCGTACACAGTCACCCTCAATGCGGGCGTGTACAACCGCATGGACTGCGCGCTGGCACGGCCGCTTACTCCCGACGCCGTCATCAGCACCTTTGTGCCGCCCATGCCGCCACTCGTTCGTCCGGACCCCATCGCGCCGCGGAAGGGTCTGCGGGTGCACAAGATCGGACGCACCACCGGCCTGAGCTACGGCGTGATAGTGGATCCGTCGGTGGATATTGTCATGAAGTACCCAGCCGGTAAGTTCGTCTTTCGAAATCAGATTCTCGTGCAGGGCGACGGCGGGCCATTCAGCGCGGCCGGCGACTCGGGCGCATTACTCATCGATGTTGCTTCGAACCAGGCCGTGGGGCTTCACTTTGGAGCAGCACGCGGCTTTTCCGCGGCCAATCCGCTGGTCGACGTGCTTGGTGACCTGGCCGTCACGTTGATACCCTAAAGGTGAGCAGCCGGTCTCTGGCCGATGCTCCCGAGGTCGATTACGTGGATATGAAAGAGCGCCTCTCCCCGCGATTGCTGGCCATTGACGGTGTGGCCGGCGTCGGTGAGCCGGAGGGCCAGCTGACCATCTACCTGGAAGAGGATTCGGACCTCACCAAGAAGCAGGTTGCGAACGTTCTGCAATCGGAGGCAGTCGATCTGCCATTCCGGTACGTGGTGACGGGCGAGTTCGAAGCCGGATAGCGCAGCCGGTTTCTCCGTCCGGTTCCTGGTAGGCCTTGCCAGGTACCCGAAGCAGCGCTACGCGGCGCGGATGGGCGTTGGCCGGTGACCGCGCCATGGCCTGGCGGAGGGGTCGGGCCGGCCTGACGGTTAGCGAAGCTCCTTGGCGTGGTGCGCTTCCAGGGCGGTGCAGAAGGCGTCGAGCACCTGGATGCGGGCGTACCACTTGCGGTTGGCCGACACCACGAGCCACGGCGCGTAGTCGGTGTGGGTGCGCGCCAGCATATCGTCGGTGGCCTGATAGTAGTCGTCGTACTTGCGGTGCGCGTCCCAGTCCGAGTTTGTCAGCTTCCAGGACTTGAGCGGGTTGTCCCTGCGCTCCTCGAAGCGCTTGGCCTGCTCACGCTTGCTGACGTGCAGGAAGATCTTGATCACCGGCGTGCCGTCATCGACCAGCATCCGCTCGAACTCGTTGATTTCGTCGTACGCCTGCCGCCAGCGGTGCTCCGGCGTCAGCTTGTCGACGCGCTCCACCAGCACCCGGCCATACCAGCTGCGGTCGAAGATGCCGAGGCGGCCGGCAGCTGGCAGGTCGCGCCAGAAGCGCCACAGGTAGTGGTGCTCCAGCTCGTCCTCGCTAGGAGGACCAACAGCGTGGACGCTGTAGCCGCGGGGATCGAGCGTTTCGCATAGGCGGCGAATGGCGCCACCCTTGCCGGCCGCGTCCCAACCCTCGACGACGAGCACGGCCTTGCGGCTGTGCCGGTGAAGCTTCTGCTGCAGCTGCAGCGACCGAAACTGGTGGCGCTTCAGCTCACGCCGGTAGGTCTCCTCGTCCGTCAGCGACGGCCAGTCTTCGAACGCCGCGAGGCTCAGCACGCAAGCAGTCTATGTTGCTGTGCATCAACGGGCACGCAAGGGCGTGGCAACGACGTATAAACGCACGCCAGCCAAGCCGCGATCCCGGCCTTCCCTTCTCGATACAGTATCTGTAGTAATATGGTTTACCTGCGGAAGCGATAGCTCGTCCGTAACTTCTCGCCGGTGGAGGCAACGTGGCTAGTCCCAACGAACCGAGTTTCAAGGATCGCAATCGCGCGATCATCGAGGAGTTCCGCGCCAACACGGGCAAGGTCGGCGGCCACTTCGAAGGCGCGCCGGTGCTCCTGTTGACCAGCACCGGGGCCAAGACTGGGCGGAGCCATACCACGCCCATCATGTATCTGCCTGACGGGGACCGGCTGCTCGTGTTCGCCTCCAAAGGGGGTGCGCCGCGCCATCCCGACTGGTATCACAACCTCAAGGCGAACCCGCGGGTGACCGTGGAGGTCGGCGCGGAGTCGTATGAGGCTGAGGCCACGCAGCTCGAGGGCGAAGAGCGGGACCGGCTGTACGCGGAGCAGGCCCGGCGCTATCCCAACTTCGGTGAGTACCAGGAGAAGACCAGCCGGACGATCCCGGTCATCGCCCTGCGGCGGGCCGGCGGCACCGGGTAATCACAGCACAGGCCGAGGCGTGTTCTCCCTCGTGAAATGGGGGTTTCGGCAGATGCCCTGGTCCCGCCTTCCGGTCTACCCTCGCGCTTGGACTTCGCTTTGGGGGTAGGTCGTGCGTATCCAATCCATGCTCGCGCGTGCTCTGGCCGGCGCATGCGCCGCGGCCATGCTTGCAGCTCCGGCCGGCGTGCAGGCGGCAGCGCCCGCACACTGGAACGCGGTGGCCGGAGACCAGGGATCTTCGGCCATCCAGGTCACTCAGTTCCTGCCCGATAGCCTAACGGTCGATGTCGGCGACACCATCACCTGGACGGTCAACAGCGGTGAATTCCACACCGTCACGTTCCTATCCGGAGGCCCCCGCCCGGACCTGGTGATCCCCGCCCCGGGAGGCGGCATCCAGTTCAACCCGGTGGTGGCGGCACCGACCGCGCCGCCGCCAGGGGGCTACCAGGGCAGCGGCTATGTGAACTCAGGCCTGCTGTTCCAGGGCCAAACGCTCAGCCTGCAGTTCGGCAAGGCCGGCACCTATCAATTCGTGTGCCTTGTACACAGCGGCATGACCGGAACGATCCAGGTCCAGCAGTCCGGCGCACCCTATCCGCACGACCAGCCGTTCTACGACGCTCAGGCGCTGGCCGGCAAGGCCCGCTTCGTGGGGGAAGGATTTGGGCTGTCCGGAGCCGGGCTGGCGGCGGCGATCTCGGCCGGACGCAACCAGGAGACCGCTGGCATTGGCGACCCGCGGGTGTTCGTGGCCAGCTTCCTGCCGCAGAGGCTCGTGGTCCGGGCGGGCCAAACGGTCACCTGGACGAACCGTGACCCAGAGACCCCGCACACCGTCACCTTTGGGACCGAGCCGCCGGGTGGCCCGCTTGGCGCCTTCGCCCCGGCCGGAGTCGATGGTCCGTCTCACGCCACCATAGGCTCGCCCGGCCAGTCGGTGAACTCCGGCTTCGTGGGTAACGGGTTCCCCTTTGGAACCACGTTCAACGTCACCTTCACCGCGCCCGGGACCTACAGCTACTTCTGCTCCTTACACGACGATCTGGGCATGACCGGGACAATCCAGGTGCTGCCGGCTGGCTGATTCGGCCGCTGCCCATCAAGAAGGGGGCGGGCAGGTATGCTTCGAGGACAACATTTGCCTGGAGGGGTCCCATCGTGGCAGCCGAGACGCAATCAACTGGCAGCGCCCCGCGCACCCAATACGCGTATGACGAGTGGATGGACACTCGCGGCGTCCCCGTGCACCGCGGGTTCTTCGTACCCGACTGCCGCACGGCCGAACTGGCCTGGTGGGAGGAGCGCAAGTGCAACGCGGCCTTCATCCAGCTGGAAGGCCAGCAGGGGGTCAGCGAAACGCGGATCACCGAGATCAAGCCGGGGGAGACGCAGCCGCCCTACAAGATGTCGATCAACGAGGTGGTGTACGTGCTGTCCGGCCGCGGCGTAACCAACGTCTGGACGGACAACGAAGGAGACGCCCGCAGCTTCGAGTGGGAGGACCGGGCGTTGTATATGGTGCCGGCCGGCTACCAGCGGCAGTTCGTCAACATGCAAGGCGACAAGCCGGCGCGCCTGCTGCACTACAGTCACCTGCCGGTGGCCATGTCGATCGTGCCCGACCCGGATTTCTTCCTGAACAATCCGTACCAGCCTCCGGCCGGCGCCTTCAGCCGGCATCAGGACTTCTACTCCGAGGCCAAATTCGTGGGCAGCGGTGAGGGGTTGTTCTGGCACGCCAGCCGCGCCTACTGGTACGGCAACTTCTTCCCGGACATGCAGGCCTGGGACAAGCTGGGCCAGCAGCAGGGCCGCGGCGGCAGCAAGAGCGTGACCATCCAGTTCGCGGGCTCGGAGATGACCTGCCACATGTCCGTGTTCCAGCCGCGCACCTACAAGCCCGCCCACCGGCATGGACCGGGCCGGGCCATTGTCATCCCGGGCGGCGAGGGCTTTTCACTGATGTGGGAGGAGGGCAAGGAGCGTGTCATCGTGCCGTGGCACGAGGGGTCGATGTTCGTGCCGCCCAACAAATGGTTCCACCAGCACTTCAACCTGGCCGGCGATCCTGCCCGCTATCTGGCGCTGCATCCCATGATGCAGTTCCACGGGCATGATGAGAAGGTTGTCGACCGTGCCAACAACCAGATCGAGTTCGCCCACGAGGACCCCTGGATCCGCGAATACTTCGAGTCGGAGCTGGCCAAGCGCGGCCTCACCTCGCTCATGCCCGACGAGGCTTACAAGAACCCGGACTACGTCTTCAAGGCGGCCTGAGCGCGGAGCGGGCTCCTAGCCTTTAACGGACCCAGCCAGGAGCCCGCTGGCAAAGTAGCGCTGCAGCCCGAAGAACACCGCCAACGGCAGCGCCATCGAAATGAACGCGGCTGCCGTCAGCAGCTGCCAGCCCTGGCCCAACGAGTTGGTGAGATTGGAGATGGTAACCGTCACCGGCGCCACGCTGGGCTGCCCGCCGAGGTAGATCAGCGCCACCAGCAGGTCGTTCCAGACCCACAGGAACTGGAAGATGGCCAGCGACGCCAGGGCCGCCACCGACGTCGGCAGCACCAGCCGGAAGAACATCGTCCAATGGCCGGCTCCGTCGATCAGGGCCGATTCGAACATGTCCTTGGGGAGCTCGCCGATGAAGTTGCGCAGCAGGTAGATGGCCAGGGGCAGGCCGTAGCCGGTGTGGGCCAGCCAGATGCCGAGGAACGTTCCGGCCAACCCGAGCTGGACGAACAGGTGCAGTACCGGGATGAAGGTGGTTTGCAGCGGCACGACCAGCAGGCCAACCACCACCAAGAACAGCCCCTGCCGCCCTGGGAAACGCATCCAGGCAAAGGCGTAGGCGGCGTAAGCGGCGATCAGCAGCGGGATAACCGTCGCCGGCACGGCGATCAGCAGGCTGTTCACGAAGCTGGTGCCCATGTTGTAGGTGGACAGCACCTGGCGGTAGTTCTGCAGGGTGAATTCGAAGGGCGGATGGAAGGCGGTCCACCAGCCGGTCGTGGCCACCAGCTGCGGCGGCCGGAACGACGACACCAGCAGCCCCACCGACGGCAGCAGCCACAGCGCGCAGATCACGACGATGACGAGGTGCAGCGGCAGCCGCCCGAGCCGGCGCTCCAGCCGCGGCGCGACCGGCACGGCCGCGGCCCGGCGCAGCTCGATGGCCGCCATCAGCGGGTGCTCTCCTGCTGCTGGAAGCGGCGCAGGTTGAAGGCCAGCACCGGCAGGATGGCTATCAGCAGCACCACGCCGATGGCCGCGGCGTGGCCGAAGTCATGGTTGACGAACAGCTGTTCGTACTGCGCGAAGGCGGTGTTCTGGGTGTCGTAGTTGCCGTTCGTCATGACGTACACCACGTCGAACGTCTTGAGGGCGAAGACGACCATGATGGTGATCGCCACGGCCACCGTCGAGCCCAGCAGGGGGAAGGTGATGCGCCAGAACAGCTGCCACTCGGTTGCGCCGTCGACGCGGGCTGCTTCCTGGACCTCGCTGGGGATGCCCTTCAGCGCAGCTGACAGGATCACCATGCAAAAGCCCGTCCAGACCCACACCGCGGCCACGATCAGAAAGACGTTGTTCAGGGGTGGATTGATCAGCCACGCGCGCGGCTGAAAGCCCGGAATGAGCGACAGCACCGCGTTGAGCGTCCCGGTCTGCGGCGTGCCGGGCGGCCGGTAGTCGAACATGAACTTCCAGATCACCGATGCCGCGGTGAACGACACCGCCATCGGCAGGAACACCAGCGACTTGGCCGCGGCCTCGTAGCGGACCCGGTCCGTCAGCACCGCGACCAGCAGACCCAGCCCCACCGTCAACAGCGTGAACAGCACCAGCCACAGGCCGTTGTTGCGCAGCGCAACCAGCATGCTCTTGTCGGTGAAGACGAAGACGTAGTTGGCGAGGCCCACCGGCCGGGTGGAGTCCGGACCCAGAAAGCTCAGTCGCAGGGTCCCCACGGTGGGGTAAATGAGGAACACCGTGATGAAGAAAAGGCCCGGCGCCAGCCACAGCCAGGGCCGGATCCAGCCGCTGCCCCTGCCTGGAAGGCGCGAAACCGCGCCTTCCGCCAGCGTGATGTACCCGACCAGCAGCAGCGGGATGCCGGCTACCACGGCGGCTGCCAGCCACAGGCGATCCACTACCTCTCGCCAGCGCTTCAGGATTGCTTGGGATACGCGCTCTGGCGTGTCTGGTCCAAGCCTGCCAGGATGCTGTCCATCTGCGCCGGGTTCTGCACGTAGCTGAGGACGGCTTTGTAGAAGGCCTTCTGCATGGCGTCCGGCATCATGTCGCCGGCGCTGAACAGCGGCGTCTTGGCATTCACCACCGTCTGCGCCAGCTCTTTGGAGAGCTGGTCGGGGTAATCGCCCGCGGGCACCTGTTTGTTGGGCGAGAGCGCTCCGCCGCGCTTGACCCAGATGGCCTGGGCCTGCGGGGTGACGAGGTATTTGATCAGCGCCCGCGACTGCGGAGTGTCCTTGAACATACCGAACAGGTCACCCGCCACCTGGTCCACGTCGCCGTACTGCGAGTTGATGTCCGGGAAGGGGAAGAAGTTGAAATCTGTGCCGGCTTTCACTCCAGGGTTGTTCGAGGTGTAGAAGTCGGTGATGAAGTTGCCCTGGCGGTCCATGTAACAGCCCGGCGGGTTGGCGAACATGGGCGAGGCGGCGGTGCCAAAGCTGGTCGTGAGCACGTACTGCACGCCGCCGTACACCATCTTGGGGTTAGCCACGATCTGGCCCCACATCTGCCAGGCATCCTTCACCTCGGGTGATGTCCAGGCCAGCTGGCCGTCGTACCACTGCCGGTACTTGTCGGGCCCGGCCGAGCGCATCATGATGTCGGAAATCCAGTCAGTGCCCGGCCAGCCGCTGGTGGCCGCGCTTTCCAGGCCGATGCACCACGGCGCCTTCCCCCCCGCGGCGATGTTGTTGGAGACCGTCATCAGGTCATTCCACGTCTTGGGCGTGCTGCCCGCCACCTGGGTGAAGTTCTTGGGGTCGTACCAGACGGCGCTCTTGAGGGCGGTTTTGATGAAGATGCCAACCAGCTTGCCGTTCACGGTGCCCAGCGTTAGCCAGTCCGGTGCGTATTCCGCCTTCATCTGGTTGAGGTCCAGGATGTTCGACAGATCGACCAGCTTGCCGCTCTGGCCGAACTGGCGCATCACCCCAGGGCCGGGCAAGCCGGCCAGGTCCGGCGGATTACCGGCCTGCACTCGGGTCGACAGGATGCTGTTGAGGTCTCGGCTGCCCTCGTACTGCACCTGGACGCCTGTCTGGTCCATGAAGGGCTGAACCATCGCCATGAATGAGTCCTGCTCGCTGCCACCCCAGCTGCCGATGACCGAGACGCTGCCGCCGATACGCTGGGCCGTGGACGCGGCAGGGGATCCGGCTGCACCGGCGGATGCGCTGGTCCCCGGCGCCGCGGCGCCCGGGCTGGTGCTTGGCGCTGCCGCCCCGCCGCCGCAAGCCGCGAGAACCAGAATGCACGCCGCCATGGCGCCGAAGGAGGGCCACCGTCTTTGGAAGTCCATGAATTGCCTCCGTAAGGAGCGTTTTTCAGGCGGAGAACGCAAGAACCGTTCCCTTGACGTCCTTACAGCAGTGTTCGCTCGGTCTGTGGGTCGAACAGATGCACGCGCTCGGGGTTGACGGATACCGGCAGCGTGTCGCCCGGCGCGACCTCCAGGGAAGGGTCGAGCCGCGCGGTCAGCGTGTCCTCTGCCAGTCGGAGGTAAACGAACAGCTCACTGCCCATGTGCTCCACAACCTCGACCCTGGCCTGGGCCTGGGGCTCGGCGTTGTTCCTGTCAGCCTCCGACTTGCGGACGTCCTCGGGCCGGATGCCCAGGATGACGTCGGCGCCGGGAGCTGACATGGCTTTCGCCGCCAGCGCCGGTGGCAGGCGGAGGGTTAGCCCGGCCGCTTGGACCTCGATGCCGCCGGCCGCCCGGATCAGCCGCGCGTTGAGGAAGTTCATGCCCGGACTCCCGATGAAGCCGGCCACGAAGACGTTAGCGGGGTGGCTGTAGATCTGCGCCGGGCTGGCCAGCTGCTGCAGCTCACCGTTGTTCAGGACGGCGATCCTGGAGCCCATGGTCATGGCCTCGACCTGGTCGTGGGTGACGTACACCACTGTCGTCTGCAGCCGCTGGTGGAGCTTGATCAGCTCCGCGCGTGTCTGGACCCTGAGCTTCGCGTCCAGGTTGGACAGCGGCTCATCCATGAGGAAGACCAGCGGCTCGCGCACGATAGCCCGGCCCAGGGCAACCCGCTGGCGCTGGCCGCCCGACAGCTGCTTTGGCTTGCGGCCCAGGAGATGATCGATGCCCAGCATCTGCGCGGTTTGCTTCACGCGCCGCTCGATCTCCGGCTTGGGCGTGTGCCTCAGCCGCAGACCGAAGGCCATGTTGTCGTGCACGTTCATGTGCGGATACAGGGCGTAGTTCTGGAAGACCATGGCGATGTCGCGATCCTTGGGAGGCACGTCGTTCACCAGCCGCGCGCCGATGGAGATGCTGCCGCTGCTGGCGTCCTCCAGGCCGGCGATCATCCGCAAGATGGTCGATTTACCGCAGCCGGAGGGTCCTACCAGGACCAGGAACTCGCGGTCGACAACGTCGATGCTCAGGTCGCGCACCACCTCGGCCTGGCCGAAGCGCTTGGAAACGTGCTCGAGTGTGACGTTCGCCATCGCTGATGGCGTAATGAAGCAGAAGTTATGCCGAGCAGGGGCCGATCTCGATTCCCGAGCCGAAGCGGGAAGACCGAAGGCGCGAGCGGATCTGAGCCTACGTTCACCTCTGGAGGCGCGGTACGCTGCCTCCCAGCGCGATGCGCTTGTTGGCCTTGTATTGTCTGCACAAGAAGCGGCGCCGTTGTTCGGGCAAACTGCCGATGCGTTCCTTGAGGTTGTGCACATAGCATAGGAGCGAACGCCGGCACCACCGTGCCTGGAAGCCAAGTGGGCGCCGGCGTTCGCCACTTCTATGCAGGAGGCAGTCTACATGCCGGACCCTTCGCACTCCCATGACTCGGACGCCGCTCCCGATCTGAGCCGGCGCAAATTTCTCAGGCTGGCCGGTGGCGCCGCGGCGCTGTCCGCGGTTGGGGGTTTGCTGGCAGCCTGTGGCAGCTCGGCAGCCCCGGCCTCCTCCGGAACGTCGCCGGCTTCGGCTTCGGCGGCCGCCGCCACTTCGGGTGCTGCCAAACCCTCCGTGGCCGCATCGGCTGCGGCCGCGGCTTCCGAAGGCGCAGCGGGAGGAATCAAGGTTGGCGTGCTGAACTCGCTCAGCGGCACCATGGCCATCAGCGAAGTCGCGGTGAAGAACGCTTCGCTCATGGCCATCGACGAGATCAACAAAGCTGGCGGCGTGCTGGGCAAGCAGCTGACGCCGGTGGTGCAGGACGGAGCTTCGGACTGGCCAACCTTCGCTGAGAAGACCAAGCTGCTGCTGCAGAACGAGAAGGTGGCGGCCATCTTCGGCTGCTGGACCTCAGCCAGCCGTAAGGCTGTGCTGCCGGTCGTGGAGCAGTTGAACGGATTGCTCTACTACCCCGTCCAGTACGAGGGCCTCGAAGCGTCCAAGAACATCTTCTACATCGCCGCTCCGCCCAACCAGCAGATCATCCCGGCAGTCACCTTCCTACTGGAGAAGGGCTGGAAGAATATGTACCTGCTCGGCTCCGACTACGTCTTCCCGCGCACTGCCAACAAGGTCATCAAGGCGCAGCTCAAAGCCGAAGGCGGCACTACCGTGGCCGAGGACTACACGCCGCTGGGCAACACCGATTACAGCGCCGTCGTGAGCAAGATCAAGGCGAGCAAGCCGCAAGTCGTGTTCAACACCCTGAATGGGGACAGCAATGTGGCCTTCTTCAAGCAGATGAAGGCCGCCGGGTTCACAGCCGACAACATGCCGGTGATGTCGGTCAGCGTGGCGGAGGAGGAGGTCGCTGGGATAGGCGTCGACAACTTCAAGAATCAATACACCGCCTGGAACTACTTCGAGTCCGTTAGCGGTGACGCCAACAAGAAGTTTGTCGACGGCTTCAAAAAGGCCTACGGGACCAACAAGGTGACCGACGATCCCATCGAGCACGCCTACGCCGCGGTCTATCTGTGGGCCAAGCAGGTCGAGAAGGCCAGCTCAACGGACGTGGATAAGGTCCGGGCGGCTGCCGACGGGGTGTCCTTCGACGCGCCCCAGGGCAAGGTCACGCTGGACGGCGCGACGCAGCACATTTTCCAGAAAGCCATGATCGGCCAGGCCGGCGACGACGGCCAGTTCAAGGTGGTGTGGGACTCGGGGGACAAGGCGCTGCAGCCGGATCCGTTCCTCAAGACCTACTCCTGGGGCTCCACGGTCACGGGCAGCTAGCGGCATGAGGTCGGAGGGGAAGCGGGCATGACCGGGTTGGTCCTGCTGGGCATCTTCAACGGGTTGAGCGTGGCCTCCATCCTATTGCTGATAGCCATCGGACTGGCCATCACGTTCGGCCTGATGAATGTGATCAACATGGCCCACGGGCAGTTCATCATGGTTGGAGCCTACGTGGCGTACCTGTGCGGCAACGTCGCCTTGTCGCTGGTTGGGGCCGACGCCGCGGGGAACGCGTTCATCCTGGCTCTGCCCGCTTCCTTTCTCGTCACTGCGGTGATCGGGTGGCTGCTGGAGCGCGGTCTCATCCGCTTCCTGTACAAGCGCCCTTTGGATACGCTCCTGGCTACCTGGGGGGTTGGGCTCCTGCTGGAGCAGGCCGCCAAGAACATCTTCGGCGCCCCCAACGTGAACGTGCGAGTACCCACCTGGTTGGGCGGAGCGCTGCAACTGGGCCCTGATCTGTCGCTGTCCTATGCCAGGCTGTTCATCCTGGGGCTGGCGTTGGTCGCGCTGGCCGGGGTGTACGTGTACCTGTTTCGGACCAGCCTGGGCCGGCTGGTCCGCGCCGCCATGCAGAACCGCGCCATGGCCGACTGTTTGGGCGTGCGTACCGATCGCATCGACGCCTACACCTTCGCCCTTGGAGCAGGGCTGGCAGGGCTAGCCGGCGCTGCGCTCTGTCTGCTGGGCCCGGTTGGGCCCTTTATCGGAACGGATTACATCGTCCAGGCTTTCATGGTGGTGGTCCTGGGAGGGGTTGGGCAGCTCCTGGGCACCATGGGAGCGGCGGGCGCCATCGGAGGACTGGATTCCGTGTTCAACCTGCAATTCTCGGTCAGCATCGGCCAGGTCATCGTGTTCGCGGCGGTCATCGCCTTCCTGCAGGTCCGGCCTTCCGGGTTCATACGGACCCGAGCCCGATGACAGGAGCGCCGTCTATGACGTCTCCAGAATCGATCCCTCGTGTGAGAGCGGCGGCCTGGTATCTGCTGGCCGCGTTGGGCATCATGGCCATGCTGTTCCTGGTGCCGGGCATGATGTCCGCCTTTCGCCTGAACCTGCTGGCCAAGTACCTGTGCTTTGCTCTGGTCGCCCTGGGCCTCGACTTGGCTTGGGGCTACGCGGGCCTGCTCAGCCTGGGGCAGAGCGTCTTCTTCGGCCTGGGAGCGTATGCCTTTGGCATGTACCTCAAGCTGGAGTCGGCCCACGGCCAGCTGCCCGACTTCATGGGTTGGAGCGGGCTGGATGTGCTGCCCAGCTACTGGCGCCCGTTCGGCGACCCCCTGTTCGCGCTGCTGGTGGCCGTTGGCCTTCCCGGACTGTGCGGAGCGCTGCTGGCCTACCTGCTCGGCCGCAGCCGCATCGGGGGCGTGTACTTTTCGATCATCACCCAGGCGCTGGCCTTTATGGCCACCACTTTCTTCATCGGCCAGCAGCCGTTCACTGGTGGGACCAACGGCCTCACCAACTTTGCCACTATCTTCGGCCACCCCCTGAAGGATGCCGAAGTGCAGGTGCAGCTCTACCGGGTCACGGTGCTGGCCGTCGCGCTGTGCCTGGCGCTGAGCCTGTGGCTGGCCCGGTCGCGCTTCGGCCGCCTGCTGATCGCTCTGCGTGACGACGAGCAGCGGCTGCGGTTCAGCGGCTATAACCCTACGCTGTTGAAAGCCGCCGTGTTCGGCGTGTCAGGGGGCATGGCCGGACTCGCCGGCGCGCTGTTCGTGCCCCAGGTGGGTATCGTCAATCCCGACTCGCTGGGCATCATCCTCGGCATTCAAATGGTCATCTGGGTGGCCGTCGGCGGCCGCGGCACGCTCATTGGAGCCGTGCTCGGGGCGGTAGTGGTCAACGCGGCGCAGAGCGCGGTGAGCGAGTCTTTCCCCGACCTGTGGCAGTACGGCATCGGGCTGCTGTTCGTAGCCACGGTGTTGATCTTTCCCGGAGGCCTGGCCAATGGGTTGCAGTCCCTCGGGCGGCTGGCGCTCCGGGCGGCGGCCTCACGGCGTGGAGAAGCGCCGGCCCCGGCGGAAGCCGCCGCTGAGCTGGTGCGCGCGTGAGCTCGGCGCTGCTGGACGTGCGCGACGTCCACGTGAGCTTCGACGGAATCAAGGTGCTGGATGGGCTCAGCCTGGCCCTCAAACCAGGCGAGCTGCGCTTCCTCATCGGGCCCAATGGCGCGGGCAAGACCACGCTGCTGGACGTTATCTCCGGCAAGACACGGCCGCACGGCGGCCAGGTGCTGTTCGACGGCCACCACGCGCTGGGCACGCCCGCCTACGAGCTGGCCCGGCTGGGCATGGGCCGCAAGTTCCAGACGCCCGCGGTCTTCGTGAGCTTGACGGTGCGTGAGAACCTCGAGGTGGCGGGCAGCTATCGCGACCGAGGCATGGATCTGCTGTTCCCGGCAAGAGCGCGAGTGCGCGAGCTCCTCGCCCAGATCCTGGAAATGACGGGGCTAGGGGCCCAAGCCGATCGCAAGGCAGGGCTGCTGTCGCATGGACAGCAGCAGTGGCTGGAGATCGGCATGCTCCTGATGCAGAAACCCAAGCTGCTCCTGCTCGACGAGCCTGTGGCCGGCCTGACCCGCGCCGAGCGCAATCGCACCAGCGATCTGCTGCATGCGATCCGAGACCGCTGCTCGATTCTGATCGTCGAGCACGACATGGCCTTCGTGCGTCAGTTCGATGCGACGGTCACGGTCCTTCACCAAGGCCGTGTGCTGGTCGAAGGACCAATGAGCCTAGTGGAGGCCGACGAGCGGGTGCTGGAGGTGTACCTGGGCCGCGTCGAGGACCGTGCCGCATGACCTCCGTGCTGGGGCTCGATCGGGTGACGGTCGGCTATGGCGAGGGCACGGTGCTTAGCGACGTGAGCCTGGACATCGCTCCAGGCAGCGCGCTATGCCTGCTGGGCCGCAATGGAGTTGGCAAGACCACGCTGGTCAAAACGGTGGTTGGCCTGCTGCGCCCACGCCATGGTCAGGTGCTGTTCGAGGGCGTGGAGGTGACGGCCAAGCCGCCCAACCAGCGGGCGCGGATGGGTATCGGCTACGTTCCGCAGGGGCGGCTCGTCTTCCCACAGCTCACGGTGCGCGAGAACCTGCTGGTGGGCCTCGAAGCGCTGGCAGGCGGCAAGGCAGGCGCTCTGAGCGAGGTGCTGGATCTCTTCCCGGTGCTGGGGGAGATGAGCGGCCGCGTGGCCGGTATGCTGTCGGGCGGGCAGCAGCAGCAGCTGGCTATCGGACGGGCGCTGGTCGCCCGGCCCAAGCTGTTGATCCTCGACGAGCCGACCGAAGGCATTCAGCCATCGATCGTCATCGAGATTCGCGCCGTTCTGCGCAAGATCCGCGAGGAGACTGGCGTCTCCATGCTGCTGGCCGAGCAGTTCCTGGACTTTGCCTCGGGCTTGGCGGACCATTATTGTGTGCTCGATGGAGGCATCGTGGCCATGAACAGCTCGGCAGCCGAACTAGACCGCCCAGCCGTGCTGGATCTGCTGGCCGTGTGACTCGGAAGCATCCTTGCATCTGACCCCGCGTGAGCAGGAGAAGTTGCTTGTATTCGTGGCTGCCGAGCTGGCCCGCAAGCGGCGCGCTCGGGGCCTCAAGCTGAACCATCCCGAAGCCGTGGCGTTGCTTGCCAGCGAGCTCATGGAAGGGGCGCGGGACGGCCGCAGCGTGTCCGAGCTGATGAGCTACGGTAAGACCATCCTGCGGAGAGACGAGGTCATGGAGGGGGTGCCGGAGATGATCCCCGAGATCCAGGTCGAGGCCACCTTTCCCGATGGCACCAAGCTGGTGACGGTGCACCAGCCGATCCCATGATTCCGGGCGAGGTCGTCACCTTCGGCGACGAGATAGGGCTGAACGCGGGTCGTGAGACCCGAACGATCGACGTACGGAACCTCGGCGACCGTCCGGTCCAGGTTGGGTCTCACTGCCACTTCTTCGAGGTTAACCGCTGGCTGCGCTTCGACCGCCGCTTGGCCTACGGTTTCCGTCTCGATGTGCCCGCCGGAACGTCCGTCCGGTTCGAGCCGGGCGAAGAGCGGCCGGTGCAGTTGGTGGCCTTGGCCGGGCGGCGGATCGTCCGTGGCATCAACGGCCTGGCCAGCGGCGAGCTGGCTGATCCCCACGTGCGCGGCGCGGCGTTGGCGCGTGCCCAGGCGCATGCCCGCTAGGATGGACCGCGGTGACTATGCCGCCCACTACGGCCCTACGACCGGCGATCGCGTTCGCCTGGCGGACACCGAGCTGTTCGCGCAGGTGGAGCGCGACTTCGGCGTGTACGGCGACGAGGCCAAGTTCGGCGGCGGCAAGGTCATCCGCGATGGCATGGGCCAGGGCCAGTCGGTGGACGTGCCGGACCTGGTCATCACCAACGCGCTGATCGTCGACTACTGGGGCGTGCTCAAGGCCGACATTGGCGTCAAGGGTGGCCGTATCACGGCTATCGGCAAGGCCGGCAACGGTGACGTCATGGATGGCGTGGACCCGGCGCTCGAGATCGGGGCGGGGACCGAGATCCTCGCCGCTGAGGGTCTGATCCTCACTGCCGGCGGCATCGACACGCACATCCACTTCATTTCCCCGCAGCAGATCGACGAGGCCATCTCGTCCGGTGTGACAACCATGATTGGCGGTGGCACCGGCCCTGCTACCGGCACCAACGCCACCACTTGCACGCCCGGACGGTGGAACATCGAGCGTATGCTGCAGGCGGCCGACGCCTACCCGGTAAACCTGGGGTTCCTCGGCAAGGGCAACTCCTGCAGCTATGAAGCGCTGGCCGAACAGGTGCAGGCAGGCGCTATTGGCCTCAAGCTGCACGAAGACTGGGGCTCGACGCCCGCGGCCATCGACACCTGTCTGCGGGTAGCCGACGACCTGGACGTGCAGGTGGCGATCCACACCGACACACTCAACGAAGCTGGCTTCGTCGAAGACACCATTGCCGCCATCGGCAACCGCGCTATTCACACCTACCACACCGAAGGGGCAGGCGGAGGTCACGCACCCGACATCATCAAGGTTGTGGGCCTGCCGAACGTACTGCCGTCTTCGACCAACCCCACCCGGCCATACACCGTGAACACGCTGCGCGAGCACCTGGACATGCTGATGGTGTGCCACCACCTATCCGCCGACGTTCCTGAGGATCTCGCCTTTGCCGAGTCTCGTATCCGCCCGGAGACCATTGCCGCCGAGGACATCCTGCACGACCTCGGAGCTATCAGCATGATGAGCTCCGACTCCCAGGCCATGGGCCGCGTTGGCGAGGTCATCATGCGAACCTGGCAGACGGCGCACAAGATGAAGCTGCAGCGCGGACCCCTCGAAGGTGATAGCGGCGAGGCGGACAACGCTCGCATCAAGCGCTACATCGCCAAATACACCATCAATCCAGCCATCACCCACGGTATTTCGCGCGTCGTGGGCTCTGTGGAGATGGGTAAGCTGGCCGATCTGGTGCTATGGAAGCCAGCCTTCTTCGGCGTGAAACCAGAGTTGGTGCTCAAAGGAGGGATGATTGCCTGGGCGGCGATGGGCGATCCCAACGCCTCTATCCCCACACCGCAGCCGGTCCTGTACCGGCCCATGTTTGGCGCGGCGGCCCGGCAGGCGACGTCGCTGACGTTTGTGTCGGCCGCGGCGCTGTCGTCCGGTGTTCCGGAGCGGCTGGGCCTGCGCAAAGCGGCCATGGCCGTGGCCCACACGCGCGACATCGGCAAGCACTCGATGGCACTGAATGCGGCTACGCCGACAATCACGGTGGACCCCGAGACATACCGCGTCGAAGCGGACGGCCAGTGGCTCACCTGCGAACCCGCGGATGTCCTGCCCATGGCCCAGCGCTACTTCCTGTTCTAGGATGGCTGCGTGAACCGCGGCCCTGTGCCGGCTGCTCGCGACGAAACATCTAGCTGGCGGTTGCTCGACCTGTTACAGCTCGTCGACTCGGGCTTCCCCTCGGGCGCCTACGCCCATTCCTTCGGCCTCGAATGGCTGCAGGCACAGGACAGCTTCGACCTCGAGGCGCTGCTCCGGGCTCGCCTGTCCGATGCCGTCGCCGAACTGGAGCTGCCGCTGCTGCGCGTGGCTTACCAGGCCGAAGACGTATCGCGGCTGGTCGAGCTGGACGGCTTGATGGACGTCCTGACGCCGGTGCGTGAATTCCGGTTGGCGTCCCGCTCAGTCGGCCGCGGCTTCTTACGCGCTGCGGTGAAGGTGAGACCGGGAGGATTGCCCGAGCGCACGGCCGATGCCGGAGTGGAGCATCAGCCAGTTGTCTTCGGGGTGGTAGTCCGGCACTGGGACGTACCGTTGATGGAGGGGCTCGCCGCCTACGCCATGCAGGCAGTGCGCCAGCAGTTGACTGCCGCCCAGCGCCTCGGGCGCATTAGCCAGTCCGTGGTTCAGGAGCTGTTGGAGGCGCTGAAGCCGGCCATTCGCCGGGCGGTCGGCCGCTCGCTGCGGGTTTTGCCAGAGGAAGCGGGCTCATTCAGCCCATGGTTCGATCTGGCCGGCATGCGGCACGAGCGTCAGTTCGCCCGATTGTTCCTGTCTTGAGCGCAGTTCGCTTCGGTATCGGGGGCCCGGTAGGTTCGGGCAAGACCGCGCTCGTCAACGCCCTGTGCCAGCGGTTGAGCGGCACCCTCGACATGGCGGTAATCACGAATGACATCTACACGCGTGAGGATGCTGACTTCCTGGTTCGGGCCGGATCGCTGCCGGCCGAGCGCATTCGAGGCGTCGAAACGGGTGCCTGTCCGCATTCGGCAGTGCGTGACGACATCTCGATCAACCTGAACGCGGTCGAGGATCTGGAGGCCTCCTTCGGCGCCCTGCAGGTCCTCCTGATCGAGTCGGGCGGCGACAACCTCGCGGCTACGTTCAGTCCCGAGCTGGTGGACTACACCATCTACGTCATCGACGTCGCTGGTGGCGAGAAGATCCCGCGCAAGGGTGGCCCTGCGCAGACGTATTCCGACCTGCTGCTCATCAACAAGATCGATCTGGCCAATCACGTTGGCGCGTCACTGGAAGTGATGGAGCGCGAGGCGCACAGACTGCGCTCCGGCCGCCCGGTGCTGCTGTCCGACCTGCGCCGCGGCGTGGGCGTGGACCGAGTGACCGACTGGCTGCTGAGGCGGTGGCAGGAGGGGCACCGCGTCACCGAGCCGTTCACGCCGCGCCACTCGCACCCGCATTGAACGGCGAGCTCTTCTTGCGCGCCGGCTGCAAGTCCGGCGAGACCAGGCTGCTGGATGTGCGCTGCGAGCCGCCGCTGCGCGTCCTTCGGCCACACTGGTCGGCTTGCCGTAGGGCCCTCGCCGTCACGCTCGTCAGCTCCGCCGGCGGCCTGCTGGCCGGAGACCGGCTGCACCTGGAAGTGGTGCTGGAGGAGGACGCAAGGATCGATCTCCGAACGCAGGCGGCCACGCAGCTCCATTCGGGCCGGTCGTCGCAGCGATGGTCGATTAGCCTGGGCGAACGTTCCGCGCTCAGCCTTATCCCCCATCCGCTGGTCCCTCACGCGCAAGCGGAGCACCATTCCAGTCTGGAAGTCCGAATGGCCACCACCGCCTGGCTGTTGCTGGCCGAGAGCGTAACTCCGGGGAGGGCGCTGCGCGGAGAGCTGCTTGCTTACGACGAGCTGCGTCTCGACACCGACGTCTGGCGCGAAGGAACGCTGGTCGCTCGAGAGCGTCAGCGCCTGCTGCCGCGCTCCTCGACCCTCCGGTCGAGGCTTGGTCCATACCTCAATTTCGCCTCTGCCTATGCCCTGGGTCCGAAGGATCCGCTGGATCCGTGCAGCGTGTGGGAGGACGATACGACGCTCCAGGTTGGCGTGTCTGAGCTTGCATGCGCCGGGTACTGCTTCCGTCTTCTCGGCCGCCGGGCATTCGATCTCGGGGCCGCCCTGGAGCAGATCTGCGGATGGTGGTCCAGCGCCTGGCATCGGTCTTGCTGAGCCGGCGGCATTCGTCGCCGCATAACGCTCGCGCTCGCTGGTCGACGCCGATTCGGCGAGCTGAACAATTGAAAAGGTCCTCCAGCGTTGCGTGGCGCCTGTACCCATTTGTGTAGGAGGGATCCAAGCTGGACGACTTCGAAGCAGTCCTCGACCTGGGGAGCGTGGATATGCCGGAGCCGCTCTCGGACTCGCTGCAATCCGGCGCCTGCACGCACAGCGTGCACTTCTACCGCGCTGATCCGTCTATGGTCGATGGTCTCGGCGCCTTTGTGGGATCCGCCTTGGGCCGCGGAGACGCCTGTGTAGTCATCGCGACGGATACGCATCGTGAGGGGCTGGAGACATGCTTGTTGCGGCGCGGCATCGACCTGTCGCAGGCGCTGAGACAGGGCTGGTACGTGCCCCTGAATGCGAGCGACACGCTAGAGCTGTTCATGCGCTCCGGCATGCCGGACGAGGGCTTGTTCAACAGCATCCTGGGTGACGTTATCGGCCGCGCGCGTGCCACCGCACCCGGCGAGCAGGCCGGCGTGGCGGCCTTCGGAGAAATGGTGGCGCTCCTTTGGGCCGACGGTAACCGCGAAGCTGCCCTTTGCGTCGAAGAGCTGTGGAATAGCCTGGCCAGGAGCTGCCAATTCTCCCTGCGCTGTGCCTACCCTTTGGCGCTCTTCGCCCGGGAAACGGATGTCGACGGGCTGCGGGAAGTGTGTTCCAAACACGCCAACGTCGTTCCTACGGAAGCCTACACGCTGCTTTCGAACGACGTCGAACGGCTGCGGGCGGTCGCGCTGTTGGAGCAGAAGGCGCTGGCTCTCGAATCGGAAGTGGCCGAACGAACGCGTCTGCTGCAAGCCGAGCAGGAGGCTAGGTCGACTGCTGAGGCCGCCCTGAAGATCCGGGAGGAGTTTTTGTGGATTGCCTCGCACGAGTTGAGGACGCCGGTTGCAACCCTGAAAGGCTCCGCTCAGCTGCTGTCGCGCTGGCATGTCCGTGGCTATGCCGAGCCTCATCGGGTGGAAAAGACCCTGTTCGTTATCGAACGCGCCGCCGACCAACTCACCGCCCTCATCGGTAACCTGCTGGACGTCGCTCGCTTGAAGAGCGGGGCGCTGCCGGTGGAGAAGCGAGAGCTCGACCTATGCCAGGTCGTGACCGATTGGGTGGAATGGGCGCAGAACCAGTTCGAGGAAACGCACCTATTCAGCGCCAGCTTGGCGAACCCACCCTGTTCGGTGCTGGCTGACCGTGAGCGGTTGGACCAGGTCATGGCGAACCTGCTCGAAAACGCCGTCAAATACTCGCCGCAAGGAGGAACCGTCGCGCTGTCTCTCGACGAAGCAGAGGGCGGCTGGCAGCTCGCGGTGAGCGACCAGGGAATTGGTGTGCCGGCGGGCAGCGAAGAACACATCTTCGAGCCGTTTGGCCGGGCCTCGAATGCGCTGAGCAGCCACATCCCCGGGATGGGACTGGGCCTTCACATCTGCCGCGAGATCGTGACCGCCCATGGAGGGCGCATCTGGGCGGAAAGCGGGCTGGAGGACGGGACTGCTCTCGTGGTCTGGCTGCCGAAGTCTTCGGCCGGGCTGGATTCCGAGGCACGTGTCTGACCGCTGCGTTCTGGTTGTCGACGACGACGAAGGTGTTCGCTACGTGCTGCGCGAGGCGCTGCGTGACGAAGGCTACGAAGTCATAGAAGCTACGGACGGCGCGTCGGCGCTGGCGAAGCTGGCTGAGCGCGCACCGATGCTGATCGTTCTGGACTTGATGATGCCCGGCCTGGATGGCTGGTCTTTTCGCGTCCGCCAGCGAGAGCTGAACCTGGCCATGAGCGTGCCAGTGCTGCTCCTTTCGGCCAGCCGGCAGGTCAACGAGGTTCAGGGGTTCGGCGCGGCGGCCGTCATGGTCAAGCCTTTCGACATCGAGGAGCTGCTGGCGCTCGTAGCCTCGCTTCAGTTGAGCTCCTCGGCGTAACCCCGCGTCGACTACTCCTGCAGCCGCATCCTTGCCGCAAGGAGATTGCCATGCTGCATCTCGTAGGAAGAGCTCGTGTTCTGATCCTCGCCACTTCGCTCGTCTTGGCCCTTGGTCTCGCGCCTGGCGCCGCGCTGGCCCAGACTGCCGGCGCCGTTACCATTGCCGATTTTCAATTCACGCCCGCTAGCCTCAGCGTGCCACTCGGCACGACCGTGACCTGGACGAACAACGGACCGACGGCACACACGGCCACCGACCAGGGCGTTTTCGATTCCGGCGTCCTGCAAGCCGGTCAAAAGTTCAGCTTCACCTTCAACACAGCCGGCACGTTCAACTACATCTGCACCATCCATCCCTCGATGAAAGGCACGATCACCGTTGCGGCCGCTTCGACCGCTGCCTCGGCCAGCGCCTCTCCAAGCGCATCGACAGCTCCGTCGCCGTCCGCCGCCGCTGCTTCCGCGCCGCCCTCTGTGGCCCCGAGCCCAACGACGGCGACTCCCTCCGCGGCGAGTAAGCCTTCCGCGGCGGCGGGCTCCAGCACCGCCGGTGCTTCAGCCGCTCCTGTACAGGCGCCGGCAGCGCTGCCCAAGACGGGGGCTGGGGGCCCGCTCCTGCCCACCTGGTGGGTGGTCCTGCCGCTTGCTGTGCTCATCATGGCCGTGGCTGTTGCCGGCAAGCTGGCCGCGATGCGGCGCTGAAAGCAGAACCCCGAACAGCGCAGGCAGCCTCCCCCGCCCTCCCGGGTGAGGCCCTGCGCTCTTTCTTGCCATCGGACCCTGATATCTGGTCTTCAGCTGCTAGTCTCTTTGACATAAGAGACAGGTGAGATCGAACCCCGCATTCGTCATCGCGAACGGCGCCTGGCCCAAAAGGACGCCGTGCTTGCCTCCTGATTCCGGCGCGTCGCACAATACGTTTGGGATGCCAGATCTCTGCTGCTTCCTTCCTTGAGCGCCGTCGCTAGCGACTCGCCTGAGGGCCGCCTCGAGCTGGATCGAGGGCTGCCTCGACTAGGATCTTCCTCCTCTCGAGTTGAGGCCGCAGGCTCCGCGCTACGGCATTTTGTGGCTCCCGCTGCCGGCCTTGTCCTGACCTGGGCGGCCGTCGTCGCCGGCCAGCAGTTGGCCGTTGCGCTGGCGTCTGTTGCCATGAGCTGGCTGTTCAGCCAGCCGGAAATCCAGGCGCTGGTGGTGGCGCGAGTCGGCGACGAGGTGTACGCCCGGCTGCTGCTGGGCATGCTGGATACCGTTCATCCCACCGGGGTGTCTATCGCCGGGGCGTTAGGCGACACCCTGGCATCGGCGGCGCCGGCGCTGTTCGTGGCCCCGCTCGGCTTGCCCGCCGGATCTTGGCTGGGCGTGGCTTTCTCTCCGGAAAGCTCGGCTGTCGGTATCCAGGCGGTGGATGTGCTGGTGAGCCTGGTGATGGTGTTCGCTGCCGCGGCGGGGCTGCTGGCCTCCTATCGGCGATCGGGCCGTGGGCTGGCCGGCTTTGTCCTTTGCACTGCCTGGTGGCGCCTGGCGGCGCTCCTGTGCCTGCTCCAGGGCGCGGCCTCACTGCTCGCCTTGTCGTGGACCGATACCGGCGGTGGCCAGATGGCGCTGTCCATGTTTGCCACCAAAGGGCTGCACCTGGGCAGCGAGGCGTACGACGCTGCCGTGCAGCAGGGCAGGATGCTGTCATTTGCGATCAACCTCGCTCTGCTCGACCTGGCTGCAAGCGCTGGCCTGGGTCTGATGGTGTTGGTACGAGCGCGCTCCCGCTGGATGGCCTGGCGGCCAGGCCGCCTGCGCTTGCCCTCGCCCGGCCTGCGTTTCGCCATTGCCTCGCTGGCGGCGACGCTGCTGCTGTCGGTGACGCTGCGGCTGGGCGGAGGTGGTGGCGCCAGGCCTGGTGATGGCCCACTGGCGGAATCGGGAGCGGCCGCGGTGGAAGCCGCTGCTCCGGCCGACGCGCAGAGACAGCATCGCGTCTTCTCCGCGGGCAGGACCGGGCGCGGCGCTGCGTCCGCCCCGGCCAAGCCGCCGACCATGGTGGCCATCGTGCGCAAAGGTGGCGGCTTCGAGTACCTCGTCAATGGCCGCCCGCAGGGGATTCGTGGGGTCGGATACAACGTCATGACCGGAAGCTTGGCGCCGGACCAGCGTGCCGCCCGATACGACGACGACTTCACGGCGATCAAAGCCTACGGCGCCAACACCATCCTGGGCTGGGACGAGCGGGAATTCGACGACGTTCTCATGGCGGCGGCCGATCGCCACGACCTCGGCGTGATTCTGCCGTTCGACTTGAAATCAAGCCTGGCGTACGACGACCCGCAGGTCCGCGCTGACCTGCTGCAGGCTTTGCGGCAACGGGTCGAAAGCTTCAAGGACAACCCGGCGCTGGTCATGTGGGGCTTGGGAAATGAAGTGCTGCACGACATCGGGGACATGCGCAGTCACCGCGCGCAGGCCTTTGCGGGATTCCTCATCGAGGCCGCGGACATGATTCACGAGATCGATCCCAACCACCCAGTGGTGTACCGCGATGCCGAGGACCGCTACGCGGAGCCCGTAGCCGCGGCGCTGCGTGGCAAGCCTCGGCCCTGGTTCGTGTATGGCATGAATTTCTTCACCTTCCGCATCGACGACGCGCTCACTCGCGGCCCCACGCACACCTGGACGCAGCCCCTGCTCGTTTCCGAATTCGGTCCGGCCGGCTTTCAGCCCGGCGAGCGGCCATCGCTCTACAGCAAGCTCTGGTCAATCATCCGCGCCCACCACGAGAACGTGCTGGGAGGCGCTGCGTACGTTTGGACAACGGTCGGCCCGGAGCCGCTGGATAGGAATTTCGGCTTGACCGATGGCAGCGGCAAGCCTGTGGATGGCTCGATTTCCGCGCTCTCGAACCTCTTCCTGGAACAGCAGGCGAGCGAGTTGGCCGGGAGCACCAGTCCCTAGGATGCCTTGACCCCGCCGGCCGGTCGTGCGCAGAGGTGGGGGCAAGCCGGTTTGCCGGCCTCACAGCCTCTAGGCAGCTCGCCGCCTCCATGGTAGCCTGGTGTGGTTGGATGCAACGAACAGGCTGAGGGTTTTCTCGCTGTTGTGGAGGTAGGGTAATGGTCTTGTTTCGTCGGCGTCGAATCCTGAAGGCGTGGCTGCTCGCGTCCCTGGCGCTCGTCTGCTCGCCATGGGGTCTGGGCTTGACTGGGGCCCAGGCTGATGGACCTTCACAGGTTGGGGTTCTGAAGTACCCGGACGGTGGTTACCACTACATCGTCAATGGGCGAGAGCAGGTCTTCATTGGCATGGGCTACAACCCCATTTATCGGGCGCTGCCCGACGCTACGAGGGCGACCAATTATGCCCGGGACTTCAAGCTGCTGTGCCAGGCCGGCGTGAATCACATTACCGGCTGGGACTATGACAAGGGCTTTCAGCAGGATCAGTTCGACGAGCTCACGCTGAACAGCGCGGACCGCTTCGGCATCGGCGTGATCATGCCGTTCTACCTCCCGCCGGACGGGAACTACGACGATCCCACGTTCGTGGAGTACCTGCTGCTCACGGCCCGGGCCAAGGTCGAGCGTTTCAAGAACCACCCTGCCCTCCGCATGTGGGGCTTGGGTAACGAAGTGCTCTCGGCCATGCCGCCGGACATGTACCCCGCCTTTGGCGACACGTATCTGGCCCTGGCCGATGAAATTCACGCGCTCGATCCGAACCACCCGGTGATCTACCGCGAGGCGGAAGACGAGTTCGTACCGGTCTTCAGCGACTGGCTGCGGCAGAGTGGCGACATGCGGCCCTGGCTGCTGTACGGCATGAACATCTACAGCGACCGTATCGACTCGCTCTTGAGCAGCTGGCCCGACAACGGTCTGGATCGGCCGGCGCTGGTGAGCGAGTTCGGCGCCGACGCCTCGGGCCCGAATGCGCGGGCGCAGGGGTACGGCGACATGTGGCGTGAGATCCGCACGTACTCCAGGTGGGTGATTGGTGGGGCGCCCTACGTGTGGAGCACCGATGGGCCTGAGCCGACGGATAAGAAGTGGGGACTCATGAGCGCCGCCGCCACGCCTATTGACGGGACGTTTGCTCTGTTGGGCCAGCTGTGGCGTCGAGAGCAGACGGCAAACGGGCCAAAATGCTGAAATAGCTCGTACGGCGAGTTATCGTCTGCGTCGTAGTTCCTGAAACTGCGCCACTTGCCTTTGGTAAAGAAATGGTGAAGAATGGCGCACGGCAACACGACGGGGGAAGGCTTGCATTGATCGACTCACCGGGGACCGGAGACTTCGTTCGCGACCAGCTACGTGAATCCGACAGTGCTGAAAGGGGCCTTTCCGGCGGCCCGGATGGGATGGCCGACGGCAGGCTGCATCCGGTTGTGCCCTCCATCAGCGCATTCTTCCCCTGTTACAACGACGCCGAAACAATCGGCAACATGGTGACGGTGGTCGATGCCACCCTCCGCCGCCTGACCGGAGACTACGAGATTATCGTCGTCAACGACGGCAGCTCGGATGGCTCCGCGCAGGTGTTGGAAGATCTGCAGGCCGCTTTCCCCCAGCTGCGCGTAGTCACGCATGAGGTCAATCGGGGATACGGCGGCGCGCTGCAGAGTGGTTTTGCCCATGCCACCAAAGATCTCGTCTTTTACACCGACGGAGACGGCCAGTACGATCCCGCCGAGCTGGCCGACCTGTTCGCCGCACTCGATCCTGACCTGGACGTCGTGCAGGGTTGGAAGCTTCGTCGGCAGGATCCGTGGTATCGCAAGGTCGTCGGACGTCTCTATCACCACGCTGTGCGGTTGGCTTTCAACCTGCACCTGCGCGACGTCGATTGCGACTTCCGCCTGATGCGGCGCGTGGCGCTGCAGAGCTTTCCGCTCGTCTCGACCAGCGGCTGCATCACGGTGGAGCTCGTCGCCCGTCTCGAACAGGGAGGCTTCAACGTCATCGAGCTGCCTGTTCACCATTACCCGCGGCTTCACGGGAGGAGCCAATTCTTCAACGTGCGCCGCATAGCGCGGACGTTCTGGCAGCTGGGCGGCTTGTGGTTCCGGCTGCATTTCGGGAGTGAGTCCGCAACCGCGCTCGTTCCTGGCTCCGTTCCCGTCCCTGAGTAGGGCTGTAATGAACGCTGCGATAGCGTCTAGGCCCTCGATACCGCAGGGTGGCGGCCAGTACTACGCCGGGAAGCACGTGCTGGTGACGGGAGGGCTGGGTTTCATCGGCTCCAATCTCGCTCTGCGCTTGCTCGATCTGGGCGCCAACGTGCTTCTGGTAGATGCCCTCATCCCCGAGACCGGCGGCAATCCTTTCAACATCGATCCCGCCAAGGATCACCCGCGCCTGTCCATCCGCAAGGTAGACATCCGTGACGTGCTGACTATGGAGCGCCTCGTGCAGGGCAAGGACGTCATCTTCAACCTGGCGGGGCAGGTGAGCCATGTCGACTCGATGCACGATCCGTTCAATGACCTGGAGATCAACTGCCGCAGCCAGCTCGCGCTGCTGGAGGCATGCCGCCGGCATGCTCCGGGCAGCAAGGTCGTGTTCGCCAGCACGCGTCAGATCTACGGACGCGTCAACGAAGATCAGCTGCCTATCGACGAGAAGCAGCCGCCAAACCCCGTCGACGTCAATGGCATCAACAAGCTGGCTGGCGAGCGCTACCACATCCTCTACAACAACGTCTATGGGCTGCGTACAGCGGTGCTTCGCCTGACCAACGTCTACGGCCCGCGCATGCTCGTCAAAAACAACCGGCAGACGTTCATCGGCTGGTTCGTCCGGCTGGTGCTGGACAACGAGAAGATCAGTCTGTTTGGGGATGGCTCGCAGCTCCGCGACCTGGTCTTCGTGGACGACGTGGTCCAGGCCTTCTTGCTGGCAGGATCGGAGGACGCGGCCAACGGCCAGATATTCAATCTGGGCGCGACCAGGCCCTACAGCCTGCACGACGTGACCGAGACGCTGATCGCCGTGGCCGGCTCCGGCAGCTATGAGCTGGTGCCGTTTCCGGAAGAGCGCAAGGCTATCGACATTGGGTCGTTCTACGTCGACGACAGCAAGATTCGCCGGGTGCTGGGCTGGCGTCCCGAAGTCGACCTGGCTGAAGGGCTGCTGCGGACGGTGAGCTATTTCCGGGAGTATCGTTCCCTCTACTGGGGAGATCTGCCCGGTTGATGTCTTGACCCCGCGGCGGGTTCCCCTCAACAATCTGGCCCCCGGCATTGGCGCCATCAGGTCCGAGATCGACGAGGCAATTGGCCGTGTGCTCGAACGCGGCTGGCTCATCCTGGGTCCGGAAGGGGAAGCTTTCGAGCGAGCGTTCGCGACCTACCACGGGGCGCGATTCCAGGCTGTCGGGCTGGGCTCAGGCACCGACGCATTGCGGATCGGCCTGCAGGCGCTGGGCGTGCGACCGGGCCAGGAGGTGCTGGTCGTGGCGAACGCCGGCGTCCCACCAGTGGCTGCTGTGGTCGCGGCCGGAGCCCGACCGGTGTTTTGCGACGTGGACCCGGATCGCCACTGCATGGATCCGAATGAGATCGATCGACTTGTCACAACCAACACCGGCGCGATCCTGGTCGTGCACCTGTACGGCCGCATGGCTGCCATGGATGACATCCTGAGGCGAGCGCGGGCGCGCGGCGTGCCGGTGCTTGAAGATTGCGCTCAGGCCCACGGAGCGCGCTATCAAGGCCGGCTGGCAGGAACCTGGGGAGATGCGGCGGCGTTCAGCTTCTATCCCACCAAGAACCTTGGCGCACTGGGCGATGGCGGCGCGCTGCTGACTCCTCACCAGGAGGTAGCCGACCAGGCTCGTTTGCTGCGTAACTACGGCTGGCGGCAGCAGTACACCAGCGAGTTGCACAGCACCAACAGCCGTCTGGATGAGCTGCAGGCGGCGGTGCTGTCGGCCAAGCTGCCCCATCTCGATGCCTGGAACGCGACTCGTCGTGAGCTGGCGGCAACCTATCGCATCGCCCTCGGCGGGGTCACGGCCGTTCGGCTCCCGGCCGACGATCCCGACGGCGGCCACGTCTATCACCTCTACGTCGTGCAAGCGGGCGATCGCCGCGACGATCTGCGCGCGTTCCTGGCCGAGAAGGGCATCGGCAGCGCCATCCACTACCCGCTGCCCGCGCATCTTCAAAGCCCGTACCGCTCGTTTGGTGGTGGTCCTGGTTCCCTACCACGTACCGAGGGCCTGGCATCCGAAATCCTGAGCCTGCCCCTGTATCCGCAGCTGTCGGACGACGATCTGCTGTACGTGGCCGAACAGATCCGGCAGTTCTTCAGGGTGGCCGTTGGAGGCTGAACAGTATCAGGTCATGTTCCGGCGCGAGGACGAGCATTGGTGGTACTCCGGAATGCGCCGTGTGGCCCTCGCGGTCCTGCAGCAGGCCGTCAACGGCGCGTCCAACCTCACGATCCTGGATGCGGGCTGCGGTACCGGCGGCACCACTGCCAGATTGGGGCAGTTCGGGACGGTCTACGGGGTGGATCTGGCCTGGGAAGCGCTCATCCCCGCCTCGAGCAGAGGGCTCAGCGGCCGGCTGGCCCGTGCCAGCGTCGAGCGTCTTCCGTTTCGTGACGAGGTGTTCGACCTGGTGACGAGCTTCGAGGTGCTGTATCATGCCGGGGTACCGCGCGAGATGCAGGCCTTGGCGGAGTTCCGTCGAGTCCTGCGGCCAGATGGTCTGCTCTTGCTGCGCTTGCCGGCGCATGATTGGCTGCGCGGTCAGCACGACCGGCTGGTGCATACCCGGCACCGCTATTCTCGGCGCGAGGTCGGGCAGAAGCTGGCCCGGGCGGGTTTCTCCGTCCAGCAGCTCAGCTGGGCGAATTGCTCGCTGTTTCCGCCGGCCGCGGCTAAGCGCTTGCTAGAGGGCCTTGCTCAGCGGCAGGATGGTTCGCCGAGCGCGGCCGAGCCGGACTTATGGCAGCCGCCGGCGCTCGTCAACCGGCTGTTGGAGCAGTGCCTCGCCGTAGAAGCCGGCGCGCTGCGTCGAGGGGTTGGCCTGCCCTTCGGGCTTTCGGTCATGGCGCTCGCTCGGCGCACATGACCCGCGAATGCGACAATTTGCGCAGGCGGAGAAGATGGAAGTAGCGCTGAACCAGGTCAGTGAGTTTCTCGGAACGACCCATCGGGCCATTCTGATCACCCGCCGCCGCAATGGCGACCTGCAAACTTCGGCAGTTCGGGTGCATGCTGCCGACGAGGGCCGTGTGCTGATCTCGACTCGGTCGTCGACCGCCAAGGCCCGCAACGCTGCTCGGGAGCCGCGAGTGACGTTGAGCCTGATCCAGGAGAAGTGGGCCGGCGGCGCTTGGATGCACGTCGATGGCCAGGCGGAAGTCATCCGTCTGCCAGCGGCGATGCCGCTGCTGGAGCAGTACTATCGCCTCCGTGAGGGGGGCGAGCATCCCGATTGGGAGCAGTATCACCAGGACATGGTGGCCGAAGATCGGGTCATCCTGCGCATTACGCCCACCCGCGCCGTCCGTCCTGCTAGAGGTTAGGAGTGCAGCCGGCAAGCGGCCTGCGCTCGCCCGGCGCGGCCCGGTGGGGCAGTTTCGCCCGGCTAGGGCGCGGCCGATTTGGGGTGGTCAGTGGGGCCGCAACGGGCCTTCCGGCTGCACTCCTAAGGCCTAAGCCAGTCCTCTGTCGGCGGGCGCAAAGCCCGCTTCCCGCAGCTCTGTCCTCAGCCGCTCCGGGAGCGGGTCGGCATTCGGCAAGGTGAGGAATTCCCGGACGCGCTCATCGTCGGTCCGCAGGGTCGGATACCAGCGCACCAGCAGCCTCAGCAGCTCCGGCAGCGTTTCGACCAGCTTGCCGGCGTCCGGATCGTAGACGGCCCACTTCCTGATGGGGGCCCGGCCGGAGCGATTGGCTCGTGGCGTTCTGGAGCGCAGCGCTTTGGTCGCGGCGCCACGCCCGTCCGAGCCGGGCACGATCGCTCCACGTCGGGCGAGCTCCTCGAGGTGTGCTTCCCAGACCTGCTGCTGCTGGCTCAGCTCGGCCTGCACCTCCACCACCTGGCGAACGGCGTTCTGCATGCTCTCCGCGGCCGTCAGGAGCTCGCTCAGCGCCCGGTCGCTCTGATGCCGCAGGCGCTCGGCTGCCGCCTGGTCCGCCTGCAGGCGAACCCACGTCTCATCCAACGCATTCTGGATCTGGCGCTCGGCTTCAGCCCGCTGCTGCTGGCGCTGTGTGAGTGTTTCCAACAGCCGGCGCTTGCCGTTCCAGTAGGAGGCCAGGCTGGCCGTGTCTTCGGCCTCGATAGCAGCCCGGGCCCGCCGTTCGATCTCCGCCAGCTCGAGCTGCAGCTGCTCGATGTCGCGCTCGAGCTCCTGGAGCCGGCGTTCGGCGCCGGCGCCCTCGTTGACCTGGCCGGCCATCCGTGGAGCCTGTTCCAACTCAGGTTGCGGCGCTTCCATCAGAGAAAAGCCGATGTCGATGGTGTTTTGTTGAGACGCTGAGGTCATCGTGTCTCCTCCAGGAGTCTGGAAAATCCACTCTACCAGACCTTTGGAAGCTATTGTGGTCGCTTGGTAGCGTTCAGCGGGCCAGGACCCTGCATGGAGGGAGAGGACCGAGAGCGGCTAGAGCGTCAGCGCCTTGATGGGTGCAAACACGGCTTCCGGATGCTCCTTCCAGACCGCTGGCTGCACGTCGATGTACAGCTCGATCTCGTTGCCGTCCGGATCGAGGACGTACAGGCTGTGGGTAACCGTGTGATCTGATGCGCCAACGATGGTCACTCCATGCGCCTGGAGGGTGTCCCGCACTTCACGGAGATCGTCATCGGTCTCGCCGACTTTCAGACCGAAGTGGTACATGCCGACGCGGCGACCTTGGGGAATGGGTGCCGCTCCCGGGCCCACTTCGATGAGCAGGAGCTCGTGATGCGTGCGGCCAGAGGAGAAGGCGGCCGCCGGAAAGGGCATTTCGCCCCGAGGCAGCTCGTTCCAGCCGAGCACGTCTCCGTAGAACTGCCGCGAGCGCTGCAGATCCCGAACGTACAGGACGATGTGGCCCAACTCTCGAATCGACATCCGTAACTCCTCTGTCCTCTCGGCTTCGACGCTCAGCCGCTCTGGAAGCCTGCCTTCAAGTAAAGCACTCGCCGGGGCGGTTAAATGGCCCGGATCTTGCGGCAAAAAAAACGTTTTGGGGGAGCTCGATTCGAGCGAGCCGCTGAAGCCGGAAATCCGACGGATCGGCTCTGGGTGGGTGGCGACAGGTGGCGGTATCTCCGTCACTGGCAGCAGCCGAGCGGACGTTCTACGGCGTTGGATTGAGGCACAGCGCCGAGAGGGCCGGACAGTGTCTGACCCGACCGAGCAAGCGGACGATGTCAGTGTCGACGATCGAACGGCTCCGGCGAACACCTGGCCCGGGTTCGACGAGTAGTTGGGTCCTAGATAGGAGCGCCGAAGGCGGAGGCAAAATAGCCGGCGGCGTCAGATGCGCCCGACGTATGGAAGGCTGGGTCCGAGATGCGCACTCGTCCATACATAGCCAGTGCCAGCCAGCCGGAATCCGCTTCCACTGTGAAGTCCGCCGGGCCATCTCCGCCGCTAACTTTCAACATGCCGGGCGCAGCCGTCAGCAGCCACGACGGTCCGCCGCTGGCCCGGATGAGGATGCGCCGCTCCGCTAGGCTCTTGTCGCGAACCGAGGGAAGCGGCCGCTGCGGGTCGAGCATGAACGCGAGCGCGTAGCCGGCCAGGCCAGCGTCGAGTGGCGCCGTATCGCCCAGGGATCGCCTGATGTCCCAGTGATGGAAGGCCAGCTCCACCAACCGGACGGTGGCGAACCAGCCCACGGTCTTGATGCCGGACGGGTGTCGGGCCGGACGGTCCAGCTGCTCGGGCGTCATTCGGGACACGAGCGCAACGAACGCTCCCGTCTCGGCCTTCTGCAGCTCCGCCATCGACTGCCGTCCCAGGGCCAGTATCTCCGCGTCGCGCGGGCGGGCCGCGGCGCCAAAATGGACCGGCTCCACGTCGGCTGGTGCGCCAAATGCTCCCGACAGGGCGGCGAAGAGCACGGATTCACCGTTGCGGACGACGTGCGCAGCTACGTTGGCAACTTTCCAGCCGGCGCAATTGCTGTCATGCTCCCACTCCTGATCCGTCAGGCCGCCAATGATCCGAGAAGTCTGGTCCGCTTCACGGCTGACCAGCTCCAAGCTTTCGTAAGGGTTTACCGCTGCCACGTGGCTCTCCTCATCGTTCGCTTCACGATACACCGGCGGCATGCTCGCGCCGCGCATAGAAACCTCAGCGGCCGCGCAGCTTGCGGGCGGCCTCGGCTCGCATCTGCTGCATGGCGTGCGTTTCCTGTTCCGAGTAGCGCTCTTCGGTCCAGGGGTCGGCGTGCATGTGGTAGCCGTTCTGCTCCCAGAACCCTGGAGGATTCACGTCCAGGAACTCGAAGCCGCGAACCCACTTTGCGCTCTTCCACAGGTAGAGCTTGGGCACAAGGAGTCGGCACGGTCCACCGTGCTCGGGTGCCAGCGGCTGATCGTCATACTCCAGGGCCAGCAGGGTGTCGTCGTCGTCGAGGTCGGCCAGGGCCAGGTTGGTGGTGTAGTCGGGATCGGCGTGCACCATGACGTATCGAGCTTCGGGTTTCACCTTGACCCGCGCCAGGATCTCCCGCACCGACACGCCGCTGAACCGGTTATCGAGCCTGGACCAGTGGGTCACGCAGTGCATGTCGCAGGTGAGACTCGTGCGTGGCAGCTGGTTGAATTCGGTCCAGCTCCAGCGCTGCTCCTCTTCCACCAGGCCGAAGCAGCGGAAGCTCCAGGCGCTGGGGTTGAAACGCGGCACGGCGCCGTAAGTCAGTACCGGCCATTTGGTCGTGAGGCTTTGCCCAGGCGGCACGCGCTTGGCCACGCCCGGGTCCAGGGATTCGCGACGCTGAAAGGGCCAGAAGCTCATCCACGCAGCTCCAACCTGTACTTTGGCGCCAAGCTCGCTGCCGGCGTCGCCGTCGCGTGAGCAGCGAGCTTATCGTTGGTCCGAATCTTAGGTGATAGCCCAGCGCGGCGGCGCCCGCGATGCTACAAATGCCCGAAGACTTCCTGGGATCGGAGCGGTGACATGAGCGAACCGGTGCAGCTCGACTTCTATTTCTGCCCTACCTGTCCATGGTGCTGGCGCACCGCATTGTGGGCACGGAGGATTGCCGGGCATGGTCAGGTTGACATAAGCTGGCTCATCTTCAGCCTGGCGCTGATCAACAAGGACAATCCCCGCTACGTCACCGATCCGGGGGCGCTGAAGAAGCGGCTGCGGACCGAGAGCCTGTTCGTGGCCGCTCGGAAGCATGGTGGAAATGCCGCTGCAGAAGCGCTCTACATGACCTTCGGCGAGGCCAGGCATGGGCGCGGCGAGGAAGTCACGGAGGACATGCTGCGCTCGGCCCTCACCTCCGCCGGTCTGCCGGCCAGCCTGCTGGATCAGGTGGCCGACGATCCGTCCTTCATCGAGGAGCTTACGGCCGAGCACACCCAGGCGGTCGAAGATCTGGGCGTCTTCGGCGTTCCCACACTGCGCCTGCAAGGCTCGGAGATCGCCGTGTTCGGTCCGGTCATCGATCCCATTCCATCCGGTCCTCAGGCGCTGGAGCTATGGGAGCACACGCTATGGGTCCTCCGACAGCCGTTCCTGTGGGAATTCAAGCGCGAGCGGTCATTTCAGCCGGGGCCGCAGCCGCTGATCTAATCGCCGGCGTTCGTGGCCGGCTGGCATTCGAGGGTATTGCGCCGTACGCTTGAAGCAAGAAGACCGTTCAATGAGACGAATGGAATTGCACTTGATGTTCTCGACACTGCCCAAGCGCACCCTGGCCGGCGCTGCCGCTGGCCTGCTCCTGCTGGCCGCGATGGCCTTGCCTGCCGCCGCGGACGGACGCGCTCCCGGATCACTGCAGGCCGGCCAGGCTATGACCTTCGACGTCCCGGCCAGCCCCGGTGGTTGGTATGCCAGCTGGTCCTTCGCCTATTCGGGCGACGGCTCCGCGATTACCTTTGACGCGGAGCTCGAAGGTTGGGATGCGTCCTACGCGGGCGCCGCGGGATTCAACGTGCTGGACTCACAGCATCCGGTGAGTCCGCTCTGGATCGCCACGACCAAGACCAGCCAGCGTCCCAATGACCCACGCGGCATCGAGTTCAACTATTCGTCCGGAACGGCGGGCAGCGTCACGGTGCAATTCTTCAGCTTCGTGCCCAAGCCGCTCAGTGTCTCGATCACGCAGGGAGGCCTCATCTCGACCGCAGGGGCGCAGAACCCCATTACCGTGCAGCTGTTGGGCGCTCCTTCCGGCAGCACCGCCACCGTCCCGTCTTCGCCGCCGCCTGGGCCTCCCAGCCCCTCTGCGGCGGCGGCAGCGTCATCGCAGCTCGTCGTGCCAACCGGGCAGCAGGGCCACCTCACTGCCCCGGCCAACGTAGGCGTGGCCCAGGCCTGGACCTTCTACTATCCGGGCGACGAGTCTAACGTCACGTTCGACGCCGAGCTGGGCGGCTTGGATGCGCTGCAGGCGCCAGGAGTTGGCTTCAACATCTTTGACGTTCAGCACCAGTCGCCGCCGGTGTTCACGGCCACGTTGCAGTCGGCCCAGCGCCGTGGTGACCCCAACGGGCTCGAGTTCAACTACTCGTCGGGCTTCGCTGGTACCGTCACACTGCAGTTCTTCAACTACGGCTCGAACCCCATCGATCTCACCCTCAGCCAGACAGGTCTCACCGCCCCCGGAGGCGCAAACGTGCCAATTACCCTGCAGCCTGTCGGGTCGCCCGCGCCGGCGCCCACCCCGACGCCGGTTCGGCCGGCCGGCCGCCTGACCTACCGCTCGAAGGAGGTCACGGACGCACCCGTCAAGTGCGGGCACAGCTATGTCCAGGCGGCGGACGGCACCGTCACCTACACCACGACCTCGGTGCCGTGCGTTGCCCAGGCGCCGAATACCGGTGTTCAGTACATCAAGGGCCGCGTCATGACGCCAGGCGGTGAGTACGTGCTGGGACTGCGGGTGCACGCGGACGTGAGCGATGGCACAAGCGTGGACAGCGCAACGGCGATCGATGGAACGTTCTCGTTCGACATCAGCGGCTCGTACGGCCTGTGCTCCGCCAACCCGTTGACGTATCGCATCTGGGTCGTCGGCGCCGATGGTCGGCCAGCTTCCGACGTTCGAACGATCACCTACAGCGGCAACTGCGCCCAGGCAGGGGAGTTTCATTTCGACTTTGTCCAAGTGCCAGGCTAGGGTAAAGGCGATTGCCTCCGAAGCCGATGCCCGTGTAGCGCGGGCCCTTGCGGCCCGCCCGTTCCCGTTCGTCTTCTAACGGGAGCTAGGGCTGAGCTGGCGGGGGCAAGCCCCCGCGCTACACGGCTTGGGGCAACCCGACGCGGTGTGGTTCCGGCGATCTGTTTCCGAAGCCAAGGCCCGTGTAGCGCGGGCCCTTGCGGCCCGCCCGTCCCGTTCGCCTTCTAACGGCAGCTAGAGGCTGAGCTGGCGGGGGACAAGCCCCCGCGCTACACGCTTTGGGTGAAGCCGATACCCCTGTTCCGTCAGTAGAGCTTCACGAAGTCGAAGTGGAACTCCCCGGCGATGTTGCAGTTCCCACCGTAGGTCACCGTACGGACGTCCGAAGCCTGTGCGCCGGTATCGTCCAGGACCATGATCTGGTAGGTCAGTGAGTAGGTGGGGCAGTTGCCCGTGGGGCTGCCTGCCCCGGCGATGTTGATGGTGAACGTCCCGTCCCCGGCGGTCTGCTGAGTGAACGTAACCCCGGCTACCGTTGCCTGGATGGTGACCCATTGCAGGTGGTCGCCCTTGAGGTTCATGACACGGCCCTTGATGTACTGCGACCCGATGTTCGGCGCCGACGCCACACATTGCACGGAGCTCTGTGTGGCATCGCCGCTGCAGTCCACCGGCGGATCGGTGACTTCCTTCGAACGATACTGGTAGCTGGGTGCGGGTGTAGGCGTGGGTGCCGGCGGGGCTGGAGCGGGCGTGGCCACGGCGGGAACGGAAGCGCTGGGAGGTGGCACCGCGGCGGGCGGCGCCGGCACCCCAGCCTGCGTCGCCAGCAGCCCGCTGATGGTCTCCGGTATGGCCCCATCGGCGGACACCAGGCCCAGCTGCTTGGCGATGTCCCCGCCGTTGACGAACGTCACGTCCCCGCGCCGTGTACCCGCCGCAGGGTTATCAACGAGCCAGTGCTGCAGCGCGGTGCGCTGAGTCCGAAGGACGAAGAAGGGCCCGGCATTGGCTATTGTGGATGTGGGTAAGCCGTTATACAGCACAGAGGCTGAATTGGAGGGGTCGTAGCGCGCGGCAATGGCTGGATCACCATTCAGCAGCGCAAGCCGGTCGGCTCGGACCTGATCGGGCGATTTTCCAAGGTCAAACAGTGCAGGGTCGATTGGCGGCGGGATTTGGTAGCTCGATTGTAGGGTCGCGTCGTATCCGAGGTCATGCAGCTTGTCGAATACGTTGACGAGCATGGCCTGAGGCGGGCTTGCGTCCGGGCGCCACTGCAGGATCGCCTTTTGGGTAGCCTGGACGATGTATCCGTCCAGCTGGAACCGGCGCGAAATCGGATAGCCGAGTGCCGGTACTCCACCCAGCCGCTGGAACTCGGACCAGAGGGGAATGCCGCCCTCATTGGTGATGCGATAGCCGAACTGGGGGCCCGCGCTGCCGCCGGTTTCAGCGAAGAAATGCCCGACGGGCAGGTCGCTATCGGCCGCAGGCACCTGCGCCTGCGCGGGCACGGCCAGCGCGAGCGCAGCCACAATGGCCGCCAGCAGCGCGCTTCGCCTCATCCAGGCCGGTGTCAGCCTGTTGGTCAGCTGGCTCGTAGCGTTCTTCATGGAGAAGTCGCTGCATTGTACGGCCACGTCACCGACTGCTGCGCCTCGGTCCGGACATCACGATTCGATTCTCGTCCGCCACTCGTAAACACGGCGATAACGGCTTACCAATATTCGCGAAGCGGCGGATTGCATTCGACCTATGCTGTCGCGGTCTAGAACGGGAAGCGGCCGAAACCTCTGGCTCTCGGAATCCCCGTTTGGCCAAACGGGAAACCGGGCACAACCTGTATCTCGACCGGCGGAGCAGCCGGCTGCGTGCTTCCGGCAGCCGCTCGGCTTACCGTGAAGCTGCCGCCATCGGTTCCCAGCGCGGAAGGGGTCGCCAGCGGCTGCCCCGAACGGTTGATCATGGTGATGGGCTGGCCCCCGGCCTGCGCCGCGTTCATGGACTGGCCATTCTTGACCGCCGCCGCCGCGCTGAACTGCACGGAGCCGAAGCCATCCAGTGGCACGATGCCGTGGAAGCTCGTGGGTGCCTCTTCTATCCATTCGGCCGACGAAGCCGAAGAGTCGTAGGTGACCGTCTGCTGAAAGCTCTGGCCATTGGTCGTGTTCTTCAATGAGATCTGCCATTGATTGCCGTCCTGGCGTGCGATCGAGGCGGTGACGACGTCGCCCGGGTTGACGGGAAGATTCACCGTCTGAGCGGCGCGGGGAAGCATCTCGATCCAGGCGTCGTAGTGCACCTGCCCATCACGCATCACGGTTGCTTCCGTGCCAGCCTGTATCAGGTCGCGGCTCTGCACGCCGCCGATGCCCACCCACGTCGCATCGGCTCCGCTCGATCCGCCACTTACGTGCGGAACGGTCCAGGAGCCGCTCACGCCGGAGTACGTGCCCCCAGTGGCCTCATAGCCGGACCAGTTGAGTGATTGCCCGCTGACCGCTGCTCCCTGCGCAGGAGCAGGCTGTCCGGAGGGGTCACCGGGGAAGGGCAGATTAACGGCTGAGTCCGGATGCTGATCGGCCTGGATCTTCCAGGCGCCGTTCTGCAGCACCAGCGCGTAGACGTTGCGATCGGTCGATTGGTCAACGCTGCCGTCGGCATAGGTGGTACGCCACGTCTCCAGCGTCGTTGCGTGGGCGCTTTGGGCGTTGGTGAGGCTTACCCGCCCCCAGCGCAGGTCGAGGAGCTGTATGGACGTGACGCCGCCGGTCTTCAGATCCTGGTTCGTCTGGACCAGTTGGTTGTAGTAGTCGGGAGTGGCCGTATCCTGCATAGCGCCGGGATTGTTCTGGGCCAGGGCTTGCTGCTGCTCCTGGTTGGCCTGCTGGATGACCGCCTGGATTGCCGCCGCGGTAGCCGCGTCGGCCACGTCCATGTAGCGCGGTTGCGTCACGTCGGGCGCAGCCGCCGCTTGCGCGGGGGCGGCGCAGGCGATGAGAACGAGAGCGAGCGCCAGGGTAAGTCGTTTGACGATGTTCATGTGCTTCATTGGACCTCTGGCACTCAGACTAGCGGACAAAGTTAAGAACACGCTGAGATCTGGCCCCATTTTGGCTAAGCTCAGGCCTCCATTCCGGTTTGCACCCTGGCTCTCCCTCCCCCTACCCTTGGGAAGGAGCCTCCATCTCGAAATCCAGGAGCCGCGAACATGACGACGTCCCTCACGGAGCAGCCTGCCTGGCCGAGCCTCAAGGCGCACTTCGAGCAGACTCGGGGTCTGCACCTGCGTGACCTGTTTGCCCAGGATCCAAAACGGGGAGAGCGTCTGACCGCCGAAGGCGCCGGCCTGTATCTCGACTACTCCAAGAACCTCATCACTGACGAGACGCTGCGTCTGCTGGTCGATTTGGCCAGGCAGTGCGGCCTGCGCGAGCGCATCGAAGCCATGTTCCGAGGGGACAGGATAAACGTGTCCGAAAACCGCCCGGTTCTGCACGTTGCCCTGCGCGCGCCTCGGACAGAGCACATCGTCGTCGATGGCCAGGATGTCGTGCCGGAAGTGCACGCCGTCCTGAATAAGATGGCCGGCTTCTCCGACCAGATCCGGTCGGGTGGGTGGAAGGGCCACACTGGGAAGCCGATCCGCAGTGTCGTCAATATCGGCATCGGCGGATCGGACCTGGGCCCGGTCATGGCGTATGAAGCGCTGCGCTGGTACAGCCGCCGTGACATGGTCTTCCGCTTCGTCTCCAACGTCGACGGCACGGACTTCGCCGAGGCGACCCGCGATCTCGATCCCACGGAGACGCTGTTCATCATCTCGTCGAAAACCTTCACCACGCTGGAGACGATGACGAACGCCCGCACCGCGCGCGAGTGGACCCTACGGGCGCTTGGCGACGAGCGCGCCATCGCCCGCCACTTCGTGGCGGTTTCGACCAACACCCAGGAAGTGGTCAAGTTCGGCATCGATCCCGACAACATGTTCGTCTTCTGGGACTGGGTAGGAGGCCGCTACTCGATGGACTCGGCCATTGGCCTGTCCACGATGGTGGCCATCGGCCCGGACAACTTCCGCGCCATGCTGGCCGGCTTCCACGCCATGGACGAGCATTTCCGCACGACCCCGTTCGAACGCAACCTGCCCGTGCTCATGGGACTGTTGAATGTGTGGTACGTCAACTTCTTTGGCGCGCAGACTGTTGCCGTGCTGCCCTACGATCACTACCTGAAGCGCTTTCCGGCTTACCTCCAGCAGCTCACGATGGAAAGCAACGGCAAGCACGTGACGTTGGATGGGCGGCGAGTGGACTACGATACCGGACCGGTCTACTGGGGCGAGCCGGGCACCAACGGCCAGCACTCCTTCTATCAGCTCATCCATCAGGGAACGCGGCTCATCCCCTGCGACTTCATCGGTTTCTGTGAGACGTTGAATCCTCTGGGCGATCATCACGACCTGCTCATGGCCAACGTCTTCGCTCAAACCGAAGCGCTGGCCTTCGGCAAGACTGCTGAAGAGGTCAAGGCCGAAGGAACACCCGACTGGCTGGTGCCGCACCGCACTTTCGAGGGTAATCGCCTGAGCAACACCATCCTCGGCCAGCGCCTGACGCCCCAGATCCTCGGCCAGCTGGTCGCGTTGTACGAACACGCCGTGTTCACCCAGGGCACGATCTGGAACATCGACTCCTTCGATCAGTGGGGAGTGGAACTGGGCAAAGCCCTGGCTAGCCGTATCATCCCCGAGCTCCAAGCCCCTGCCGAGCCGCCCCTCGCCCACGACAGCTCCACCAGCGCGCTGATCCGCCGCTACCGGCGAATGAAGGGTAGAGGGTAGCGGGTCTAGGGTGCTCCCCTGAACCCTCTACCCTATATCTGTTGCTTCAACTCAACCTGCTGACGTTGGGACTGGCGTTTGGGGCTGGGATCCTGTCGTTCGTGTCGCCATGCTGCATTCCACTGGTGCCTGCCTACCTCGGCTACATCTCCGGAGCGTCGGCCGCGGAGCTGCGCGGGCCGCGGGCCAAGGGCAGGCGTATCGCTGGCATGGCGCTGGCCTTCACGTTGGGACTGGCGATCGTGTTCACGCTGCTGGGCGCCTCGGCCAGCCTGGTGGGCCAGCTGCTGCTGGCTTACCGGCCGCTGGTAATCAAGCTGGCGGGCCTGCTGATCGTCTTCTTCGGCCTGCACCTGCTGGGTGTGTTCCGGATTCCCTGGCTCTACGGTGAGAAACGAGCGGATTTCACCTCGATCGGCAATGGAGGGCCGCTCGGAGCGCTGGCCATGGGCGCGGCCTTCGCCGTTGGCTGGACTCCCTGCATAGGGCCAATCCTGGCCGGCATCCTGGCCGTGGCCAGCCAGACCGACCACGTGTACCAGGGCATGGCGCTGCTGTTTGTGTACGGCCTTGGTTTGGGACTGCCATTCGTGGCCGTGGGCTTGATGATCGCCCGCTGGAACGCCTTGATGGCCGCGGTCCGGCGCTGGTCGCCCGTAGTCTCGCCGGCCAGCGGCGTTCTCCTGCTGGCGCTTGGCCTGCTCGTGTTCAGCGGCCGGCTGGCGGCGGTCAGCGCTTGGGCCACCGCCTCATTCGGCCTGGGCCTGGCCCAGTGATCCCGGCAGGCTGAGCCTGCCGCGCCGCTCAGCCGTGGCCTCAGGCCAAGCCCAGATAGGCCTTGCGCACGCTGTCGTTAGCCAGCAGCTCCTGGCCGCTGCCGCTCAAGGCCACAGATCCGGTTTCGAGCACGTATCCGCGGTTGGCCATGCTCAGCGCCTGGTCGACGTTCTGTTCCACTAACAGCACTGTGACCCCATCCTGCGAGATCTGCTTGACGCGCTCGAAGACCTCGCCCAGCATGATCGGCGAGAGGCCCAGCGACGGCTCATCGAGCATCAGCAGCCGCGGTCGGGCCATGAGGCCACGGGCAATGGCGCACATCTGCTGCTCGCCGCCCGACAGCGTGTCGGCGGCCTGCCGCCGGCGCTCCGCCAGCCGCGGAAACAGCTGGTACACCTCGTCCAGCGTTTCCTCCCGCCGGGTCCGCGCCCGTTCCGAGTAGGCGCCGAGCTGCAGCGTCTCCTGCACCGACATGCCCGGCCATAGCTGGCGTCCCTCAGGAATCTGCACGACGCCCAGCTCCACGATGGCGTGGGACGGCAGCCCGACCAGCTCTTGGCCGTCGAAGCGGACACTGCCGCCAACGATCTTCACCAGTCCGGAGATGGCGCGAAGGGTGGTGGTCTTGCCCGCGCCGTTCGCTCCTACCAGGGCTACGATCTCGCCCTGGTCGACGCCGAGCGAAACGTTCCACAGGGCGTGGCTTTCCCCGTAGACCACGCCCAGGTTCTCAATGGTCAGCAGCATCAGCTGTGGTGGGTCCCGAGGTACGCTTCGATGACGCGTGGGTCGTTAGCCACCTCGTGCGGCAGGCCTTCGGCGATCTTGCGGCCGAAGTTGAGGACGACGATGCGGTCGCACACGCTCATGACAGCTCGCATGTTGTGCTCGATGTACAGCACGGTAATGCCCCGATCCCGAATCTCCCGGATGACGCCTAGCACGTGCTGGGTCTCGGATGGATTGAGTCCGCCGCATACTTCATCCAGCAGCAGCAACTCCGGTCCGGTGGCCAGCGCTCGGGAGATCTCCAGCAGCTTGCGCTGGCCCACTGTCAGCTGCGACGCTGGCGACCCGGCGATACGTTCGAGCCCTGTGAGCGCCAGCGTGTCGTCTGCGCGTGCGTTCGCCTCGTGGCCGGACTCGCGGCCAAAATAGGCGCCCACCAGCACGTTCTCGCGCACGGTCATCTCGGCGAACGGTCGGGGAATCTGGTGCGTGTGGCAGATTCCCTGGCGCACCAGGGCATGCGGTGACCTGCCATTGATCCGGCGATCGTGGAACAGAATCACTCCTGCCGTGGGACGAAGGACGCCGCTGAGGCAATTGAACAGCGTCGTCTTGCCTGCGCCGTTCGGACCGATCAGTCCCAGGATCTCGCCGGAAAGGACGCTCAGATCCACGCCATCCAGCGCCCGCAGGCCTCCGAACTGCCGGCTCACGCCTCTGACCTCGAGCACCGCCTGGGAGCGGTCCTCCACGGGCGCGGCGATCATGGCGTCGCGGCGGCTGGCTGCGTCTGCTGAGCCGGCCGCCGCTTACGGCCCCGGCCGAGCAGCTGCAGCATGCCCACGAGTCCGCGCGGCTCGATCAGCATGATGATCATCAGCAGCAGGCCATACACCAGGAGATGCGCAAACGGGAAGACCGTCAGCAGCGTGTCCTGGAGCGCGTAGTACAGCGTGCCTCCCAGTAGCGGGCCCCACAGCGTCCCGACTCCGCCGATGATGGGCATGAGGACCATGCCGATGCTGATCTCGAAGCCGAACACCTGGTCCGGGTGGATGTACTGGAAGTAGACGGCGTAAATGCCGCCGCCAACCGCTACCAGTACCGCGCCCAGCGTGTGCGCCACGTTCTTGTACAGCGCGACGTGAACGCCCGAGCTTTCCGCCGCCGCCTGGTCGAGACGCAGCGCGGTGAGGGCCATACCCAACCGCGAGCGGCGCACCGCCGCGCTGATGACGAAGCACGCCACCACCAGGACAAGCATGGCGTAGTAGAACCAGAGCTTGGGAGGAATGGTCGTCGGTAAGGTAAGGCCTGACGCTCCGCCGGTGATGGCCTCGGTGTTCAGCGCCACGACGCGCATGGCCAATCCCACGCCCAGGGTGCCGATGGCGAAGTAGGGGCCAGTCAAACGGAACGCGGGCAGACCGATGAGCAGACTGAAGATGGCGGCTGCCAGCGCGCCGACGGGCAGCGTCAGCAGCGGTTCCCAGCCGCGCAGCCACAGCGCGCCGGTGGCGTACGCGCCGATCCCGAAGAACGCGGCGTAGCCGAAGGAAACCTGCCCGGCGAACCCGCCGAGGATGTTCCAGGCTTGTGCCTGGCTGACGAATAGGAACGTCAGCACGCCCAGGTCGAGCACGTAGATGCTGCCACTAAACACGAACGGCACCAACACCAGGGCCACCAGCAAGGCCAACGCGGCGATCGCCTCTCGACGGCTCACCTGTGCCTCAGCGGTGCGCTCTCATCTGGATCTCCGGCTCTGCAACAGGCCCATCAGGCCGCCCGGCATGAACACCAGAGCGATGAACAGCAGCGCAAACGCGATCAGATTCTGCAGGCTGGCGCGCATGTACAGCACCCCGAATGACTCTGCCAGCGACAGGATCAGCGATCCAAAGGCGACGCCGACGAAGCTGCTGAGCCCGCCAAGAACAATCACACAGAAGGCCTTGGCCTGGAACAGCCCGCCGAAATCCGGGGTGAACGAGAACAGCAGCGTCAGCAGCGATCCGCCAAACGCCGCCAGCCCCGTGCCCAGGCCGAAGGCAATCGCCGAGATGCGCTCGACGTCGATGCCAGCCAGCCTGCTGGCCTGATAGTTGAGGCTCACAGCGCGGATAGCCCTGCCCGTATACGTCCGAGACATGAACCAGGCCAGCGCCGCCAGCGCAACCAGCCCGCCGCCAAACACCACCAGCCTGGTCACCGATATCGACAGGAAGCCGATCTTGATGGTGGAGTACGTATAGGCCGTGACGATCGATTGATCCTGAGTGCCCCAGATGAGATAGGCGATGTTCTGCAGCACCAGCCATAGGCCGAAGAGCAGCAGCAGCGACACGATCGGATCCGATCGGGCAATGCGCCGCACGACGAATGCGTACAGTGCCACCCCGAATCCGAAGAACAGCGGCAGCACCACGAGCGATCCCAGAATGGGGTCGAGATGGAAGGCGCGGTTCAGCGTGAGGGTGATGAAGGCGCCGAACATCATGGTCCCGGCGTGGCTGAGATTGACCAGCTTCATGACGCCGTAGATCAGCGCCAGCCCGTACGACATGACGGCGTACAGGCCGGCGGTGAGGATCGCACCAACCAGTACGCCGGTGAGGTCTGCCAGTGAATAGTGCACGCGGCGGCGATCAGGAAGCAGGGTGCGGACGGCTGCGCCGGTACTGTCGTCGAGCGCCGGCGCGCGTGGGGGCGCATCGCTCAGCCTGCGCCGGTTGACCTATCCTCATGCACCCTGCCCCCAGTGTGATCTCGCGCTACTTCTTGGGCATCGGGACCAGTGCGTCCTTGAACCCGGGCATGTCCTTCGGCCAGATGATCTGGACCTGATTGTTGGGCAAGTTCTGGACCATCATGTACGGGGTATTGGGCCGTCCGTCGGCCTGGAATTTGATCTCGCCGCCTGGCAGCACGGAGTCTTTGAAGTCGAGGCTGGCCAGGGCATCACGAACCTTGGTGCCGTCCAGGCTGCCGGCCTTGGTGATGCCGGCAAACATGACTCGGGCGGTGTCATAGGCCAGCGCCTGGAACCAGTCGGCGGTGGCGTTGTACTTGGCCTTGTAGGCGGCGGCGAACTTCTGTGCGGCGGGCGTATCGAGCGCCGGCGACCACCACAAGCCGGCGACCAAATAGTCGGCGGCCGGACCTAGCGCCTGTCGGGCTGATTGGTCGGGGCCCCGTGCCCCGTAGGACACCAGCACGTGGCTGAGGCCCATTTGGGTGTACTGGCGGTGCATGGCGATGTAGTCCGGTAGATGTGCGTCCGACAGGAAGATGTCGGCGTTGGCGCCCTTGACCTGGGTCAGGAGCGGCGTGAAATCCGTTCCGTTCAGGTCGAACGACTGATCGAGGACGACCTTGAAGAGGTCGGGGTTGGCCTTGACGGCGTCCTGCACGCCCTTCTCGTAATCCTTGCCGTGGTCGGTGTTCTCCCACAGGAGAGCGATCTTGCTGGGCTTGGGGAGATGCCCCAGGCTGCTCTCGTTCTTCAGGAAGTCCATGGTGAGCCCGCCAAGGAGGTCAATCGTTTGCAGTGTGCCGAAGATGTACTTGTACCCGCGACCGAAGATGGCCGATGCGGCACCGCCACCTTCCACCATTGGGATCTTGTACTGGTCGGGCACGACTTCTTGGGGCTCGACCAGCGACGTGTCGTACCCGCCCAGCAGGGCGTTCACCTTGTCCTGAGTGACGAGCTTCTCCACCAGCGCACGGCTCTTCGTAGGGTCGCTGCCGTCGTCGACCAGGTCGAGCGTCACCTGCATCTTCCTGCCGCCGACGTCGACGCCGCCGGCCGCGTTCACCTCGGCAATGGCCATCTCGTAGCCCTGCTGGAAATATTTGCCGGAGGTGGCGAAAGCCCCGGTGATGGGCAGCGCCGTGCCCAGCTTGATCTCACCGCCAGCCGCGGCCGCCGCGCTTCCGCTCGCTGCCGCGCTGGCCGCGGCGCTGGGTTTGGCGCTGGCCGCCGAACTCGCGGCCGGGGAAGTCGCCGCCGAGTTGGTCGACGGCTTGGCCGAAGGCGCCCCTGCTGGTCCTGTGGAGGCGCCCGGCGCTCCGGCGGGGGCTGCCCCGCCACAAGCGGCGAGCACCAGGCTGAATACCGCGATGGATCCGAGGAACCTGCGCATTTCTTTCCTCCCGTTTGCTATCGGTCAGTATTGAGCAGGCATTTTACATGTGGTTGATGCTGCAGCGCTGTAAATGGAGCCGAAAGGACGCATAAACGGGCCTTTCGATCCCGCTGCTGCCCCAAGCCGCTGCTCCTAATTGAGCTGACAGACGGCTGGGACGCCGAATGTCAGCGCGACTGAGGCGCCGGCAGGCCCAGGATCTTCACGCCGGCGGCCTCCGCCAGCTCGGCGGCGCGCCGAACGATGTCCTCGGGCCGGGCGCTCAGGCCCAGGAGCGGCCTGCGGCCAAGATCGAGCACGGGGATGGCGTGATCGAGGTTGGGCAGAACGCCATCGACCAGGACGGGGGCGTTCGGCGAATCGCGCAGCACGATGCCGATGGCCGGCACCATGTCGACGTCGTGGGCATCGTGTGCCACGGGCGCCGCCGCGGGTACCAGGGCCAGCACCTGGGACCACTTCAGCTCGAGCACCTGGCCGTGAGCCGTGTAGCGCAGTCCTTCGGAATCGAGGTGAAGCGAGCGCGCGCTCGAGAAGAGCGCGCCCAAGCCTGCCGATCGGTACTCGACGCTGCTTGTCACCTTGCGAGTCTATCAGGCTGCGAGGGCGGTTCAGTTGACGTCGTTCAACGAGCGGGCGTATGCTGGCCCTCGCGATGGGAGGCAAGCGACCTGTTCGATTCGGCTTGAACCTCCTGCTGGGGATGGCACTGCTGGCGGGCTGTGGCCCAGCCAGCTCGACCATCCAGGTGGTCGCGGCCAGCGCAGTGCCTTCTCGGGTGGCGCCGGCGGCGACGGCCGTGCCGGCCGAAATTCGCGTGTACGTGACCGGTGCGGTGCTTCATCCCGGCGTGTACGGCCTTCTGCCCGAGAGCCGCGTCGAGGACGCGATCGCGGCCGCCGGGGGGTTCGTCCAGGGCGCGGACATGCCGCGCGTCAACCTGGCCGCCAGGGTCAGGGACGAGCAGGAGATCTACGTGCCCCTGGTCGGTGAAGCCATGCCGGCGCTGGCGGCCAAGGCGGTGAACATCAACTCTGCCAGCGCCTCTCAGCTGCGCGACGGGTTGGGTATCACCTCCACCCTGGCCAACCGGATCGTTGCCTACCGCCGGCAGCACGGTCCGTTCAAGAGCGTGGACGATCTGCGCCTGGTTCCGGTGCCGGACCCCGATCTTTCCCGCATCCGATCGCTCGCCAGCACTGATTAGCGGTGGGAGCGGTCGCGACGGCGTGGCCGCCCCGGCCGCCCGAACCTCCCCTTCCGACGGGTATCGCCATGGCGAGAAGCATTGCCGCTCGTGGCGTGGTGGCGATGGGCATCGGCTTGTGCTTGGGCGTTGCCCTGGCTCCCGGCTGGGGGCTGCCATTGGCTTCCCCGATCGCCGCTGAGCTGCTGTGCGCGCTCGCTGCCGGGGCTGCGCTGTGGAGGATCGGCCGCGGCGCTTCTCCAAGGACGATGGCGCCAGTCGTGCCAGTGACCCTGGCCCTGCTGGCCCTGGCCCTGCTGGCAGGGCAGGTCGGTCTGTGGCGGTCCGCGAGCGTTTTAGCCCAGGCCGATCGAGCCAGCCTGGCCGCGCGTCAGCTGGCTGGCCCGCGGCAGCTTCGTGGGCTGGTCGTCGACGATCCTGCTCCGCGAGCCAAGACGACTTCGCTCACGCTATCCCAGGTCCTGGTGCGGGACGGTGACGTCTGGCAGCCAATGGAAGGCAGGATCCTGGTGAGCGTGCCGCATTATCCCGCCCACGAGTACGGCGAGTACCTGCAGCTGCAGGGCCGGTTGACGCCGCTCGATGCGGATTCTTCCTCGCGGGCCGCGCTTGCCAGGCAGGGTGTGGTGGCCTCGATGAGCTATCCCAGAGTCAGCTATCTGGCCAACCCGCAGGCCAATCCGGTGCTGCTGGCCATCTACCGGCTGCGCCACCGTTTGGCGCAAACCATCAGCGGCACGCTGCCCGATCCGGCCGCATCGACCCTCGCTGCCACCGTGCTGGGGTTGCGAAGCGTCCTGTCCGGCGAAGAGCAGCGTGCCCTGGTCGAGACCGGAACCGTCCACCTGATCGTCATCAGCGGGTTCAAGCTCAGCCTGATAGCCGCCGCGCTGCAGGCCTTCGGGCTCCTCCTGCTGCGCTGGTTGGGAGGCGGGCGCTGGTTGAGAAGCGTCGTGCTGCTGGGCGTAGCGCTGGCGATCGCCGGCTACACCATCCTCACCGGCGCGACACCATCCGCGGTGCGAGCAGCGATCATGGCCGGCATCGTGGTGCTGGCAGCGCTGGCCGGGCGGCCGCACGACCAGCTGGCCGCGCTGGCGGCGGCCGTGCTGGTCATCATCGCCGCCAGCCCGCCGGAGCTCTGGGATGGCGGCTTCCAGCTGTCGGTGCTGTCCGTGCTCGGCATCACCCTGCTGGCAGAGCCGCTGGGTGCCAGGTTCGATCGCGCCGCGTTCCGTTTGATCGATGCGCTCGATCCAGAGTCCAGGCTGCGGCAGTTGGCGCACCTTGGCCTGACGGCTATGGCGGCGGCGATGGCGGCCTCGCTCGCGGCTACGCTGTTCGATCTCCCGGTTCTGGCCGCCTCCTTCAATATCGTCAGCCTGGTCTCGCCGCTGGCCAACCTGCTGGGGATGCCAGTCTTGTGGCCGGTCATGGTCTTCGGCGGCACGGGCGCCCTTCTTGGCAGCGTGGCTCCGCTGCTGGGCGCCATCCTGTTGTGGCCGGCGTGGGCGTTCACCAACCTGCTGGAAGCCATCGTGCATGCCAGCGCCGCCCTTCCGTACGCGGCGGTGCCGGTCGCGGGCTTTCCCACTCCGGCCATGGGCGTCTACTACGCTGCGCTGCTGATCCTGACCTGGTGGCTTACCGGCCATGGTGCTCTTTTGGCCGTGCCTCTCCGCGCGGCGCGCCCGTCGCGGCTGGTGCGTGCTGCGGCGTTGACGATCAGCGCCGTGGTGTGCTTCGTGGTCAGCTTCGTTGCGGGCCGGCCTCCGTCGGCGCTTACCGTCACCTTTCTCGCACTGCCCGGCGAAGCCGCGGTGATCCAGGCGCCGAACGGCCGTACGGTGCTGGTCAACGGAGGATCGAGCGGCGCCGGGCTGCTGCGTGAGCTCGGCGGGATTCTCCCACCCTGGCAGCGCGCCATCGATCTGGTGATTGTCACCAGCCCGCGGCAGGATCACGTGGCCGGTTTGGAAGAGCTCTTCGCTCGCTACAAGGTGGCGGGCATCATCGAACCCGACGTGGCACAGCCGACGGCCGTCTTCCGCCGCGTTTCCGGCGCAGTGCCGAGACTGGCCGTGCAGGCAGGCGACCAGCTCGATCTGGGTGGTGGGGCGCGGCTGACGCTGCTGAGCCCGACCACCGTGTTCAGCGCTCCGGCGGCGGAGGCCGACCGGTCCACCATGGTGTGGCGCCTGGAGCAGGGACCTCTTTCGCTGCTGCTGGCCGGCCGGCTCCCGCCGGCCGATTGGCCGGCGCTGGGGGACGTCGATGCCTCGTTCGTGGAATCCGTGGCCCGACCGCCGCTGGACGCGCCATGGATCCGTCCCATCTCGTCCGCTCGCCAGGCCGGGGATCCCGCCGAGGCCATCGATCTGGCGGCTGTGGGCAGCTTTGCGCTTCGCTTTTGACGGCGCGGGATAGTCGGTAGCAGTGCTGCCCGGCGTCTACACTGTGGCCACGTGATTCACCTCATCCATGGCGAAGACGATCTCAGTCGCAGGGAAGCGGTGAAGGCTCTGCTGCCGCCGAGCGATTCCGACGATTACTTGGGCGTCAGCGTTTTCGAGGGTGCCGCCGACGTGCAAGCAGTCATCGAAGCCTGCAACACGCTCCCTTTTCTTTCCAGCAAGCGCTGGGTCCTGCTTCGCAACTTCATCGCCGCCAATACGCGCCGGGCTCGGAAAGGCATGGAGAGCGACGAGGACGATCGACCGTCCGAGGGCCAGGACGAGATGGCGGACAAGAAACGGCCGGTAACGGTGCTGCGCGATTACCTGCCAAGCATGCCTGAGACCACTGTGCTGATCGTGGAAGAGAGCGGCAAGGCGCCGGCCGGCAGCGTGCTGTACAAGTACGCCAAGGCTCATGGGGAGGAGCGGGAGCTGCGGCCACTGCAGGGCCCGGACCTGGCGAAGTGGATCCGGCATCAGTTCGAGCTGCGCCAAACGCCGGTTCATCCGCTCGCGATTCAGCTGCTGATGACCTACGTTGGCGCCGATCTGCTGCAGATGGGCAACGAGATCGATAAGCTGTCCGCCTATGCCGGGGGCCAGCAGGTGCAGCAGCAGGACGTTGCCGAGATGGTGGCTTCGGCTGAAGAGACCAAGGTCTGGGACATGATCGACGCCGCGGCCATGGGCCGGACTCAACAGGCCCTGTCGCAGCTGCGGCGGCTCCTGGCCGACAGCGCCAACCCTCCGCTGCGAACGCTCGGAGCTATTACCAATCGTTTCCGAACGATGCTCTTGATGAAAGAGCTGGCCGATCAACGACTATCGGATATGGCCATCGCCCAGCGTCTTGGCCTACCCGATTGGTCGGTTCGGAATACCCGCGGATTGGTGCGTCAGTTTACGTTGGACCAGCTGAAGCAGGTATATGAGCGGCTGCTGGATACCGACGTCACCCTGAAACGCAGCCCGCTGGACGACCGTCTCACCCTGGAGTTGCTGGTGCTGGACATCTCCACACGCAACCTCGACCGGGACGCGAAAGAGAGGGTCGAAGCAGGCGCTATTTGAGCCGGGAGGGGGCCGCTCGGGCCGGCTGCAGCTAGGCGAGGACCGCCTTGTTGAAGCGCTTCATCAGGCGGGAGAGCCGGCGGGCGGCATTGTTGCGATGGATGACGCCATGGCTGGCCGCGGTATCCAGCGCCTTCTGCGCCCGGATGATCGCGCTGTCCGACGAATCAACGTCGCTATCGATGGCGCCCATGGCGTTGGCCAGGTAGGTCTTCACCATCGATTTGGTGGCCCGGTTGCGCTCCGTATTTCGGCGCATCTCGTTGGCGCGCTTTTCGGCGTTCTTGCCTTTACCTTTGGGCAACGGTCACTCCTTCGTTTTTGACAAACAACAACTATAGCAGCGGGCTGCCTGTGGCGCCTCGCGGCCAGCGACTACGCTTCGCGACTCGGTCCGCGG
>JAJPGV010000038.1 GCA_021325635.1 Chloroflexota bacterium | reverse complement strand
GTGACCGGGTTCGTTCTCTCGGGCTCCGGCCTGCCCAACGTCTACGTCAGCGGCGACAACGCCTCACTCCGCGTTGTCGCCCGCGTGGTCGAACGTTTTCCGACGATCGACGTCGCCATTCTGTTCGCCGGAGGGGCACGCACGCCGCTGCTCGGCGATGCCTACCTCACCCTCAACAGTGATATGGCCGCTGCCGCGGCTCGCATGCTTAGCTGCCGCTGGGTTGTCCCGGTGCACTTCAACAGCTGGCAGCACTTCACTGAAGGCGCTGACGATTTGCGGTCCGCGTTCGCCCGCGCGGGACTCGACGATCGGCTCATTCTGCTTTCCCCAGGTGAGCGTGACTGGATCTGATTGGTCCTTGCGGTCCACGGCGTATTGTCGGGGCGAAGAGTAAGTCGCATGACAGACTTGCCCGCCTTCCCCCTGAACCCCTTGAGGGCGTGTCGCAGGCGCAGTGGCAGGCTTCGGCCGCGCGGGCCCTGGATCTTCCCTTGCCTGCGCGAGGCGATTCACTGAAACCCAGAGCTCCGACAAATCCGGGGCGAGACACTGGCAATTCCAGGCGATGCGGAGGCGTGGAAAGCTCGGTGCGGGCGTTAACAGTGCGTCGGGGCAAATAACGCCGTGAAAGTCGGTCGCAACGCACGCCGATCCCGAAGAGCCACACGTTGCCTGCAGGGCAGGCCGATGTGGTCTACCTACCGTTCGATGTGGATGGTCAACCGGTCATCCTCCCGGCGTGGCATCCGCTAGCCCCATGTAGCGCGCTGAGGCGCTTCGGCGGCCAGGCGGTTCATTGTGGGACGGCGCGTCATAAGGCCCTTCGTATGGTTGATTGGTGCCTAGCGGCTGGTACTCCGATTTGCGCGAATTCCTGGAATGCCTGGAGCGAGAGGGCGAGATCGCCTCCGTCTCGCGGGAGGTCGACTGGAACCTGGAGATGGGGGCGCTGTCACGCATCGGACTGGACCGACGGGCGCCAGCGCTGTGGTTTGACAATATCAAGGGCTACAGGCGCGACTGCTCGGTCGTCGCCAACCTGATTGGGCCGACGAAGCCCGTCATTCAGGGCCGGATCGCGCTGGCGATGGGCCTCTCTCGCGAGACACCGACGCTCGAGATCGTGGATGAATTCGCACGGCGGAGCACCCAGATCATCCCGCCGGTAATGGTGGACAGCGGGCCGTGCAAGGACAACATCCGGAAGGGCGAGGACGTCGATCTGTGGCGTTTCCCGGTGCCGCTGGTGCATGTCATGGATGGCGGGCGATTCATCGGTACGTGGCACATCGACATCACCAAGGACCCGGACAGTGGGCACGTCAACTGGGGCATGTACCGCCACGAGGTGCATGACCGCAACACGCTCGGCTGGCTGGCCATCCCCGCCCAGCACGGCCCGGCCTTGTACTACCAGAAGTACAGCGCCCGCAACGAGCCCATGCCGTTGGCTATCGCTATCGGCACAGAGCCGATTTCCAGCGTCATCGCCGGGACGTCCGTTCCAGCGACGGTATCGGAGCCGGAGTTGGCGGGAGGCATCCGCGGCAAGCCGGTCGAGCTGGTGAAGTGTGAAACGGTGGACCTGGAGGTGCCGGCCAGCGCGGAGATCGTGATCGAGGGCTTCGTGCCGCCGCACAAGCGCCACGACGAAGGCATTTACGGCGAGTTCACCGGCTACGCGGCCGGCGAGCGCATGCCCCGGCCGTTCATGAACGTCACCTGCGTGACCTATCGCCACGACCCCATCCTGACCATGTCCAACATGGGCAAGCCCTGGGACGAGTTCGGCGTGATGTCGTCGATCACCATGAGCGCGATGATCGGCAATGCGCTGCGGGCCCAGGGCATTCCGTTCAAAGCAGTCTACGTGCCCGCGCCGATACTGGCGGTCATCGTGTCGGTGAAGGCGCCTTACCAGGGCTTCGTCCAGACGCTGGCGTCAGCCATCTGGAGCTCCAAAGCCGGCATCTACCGGCCCTACATCTTCGTGGTCGGTGAGGACGTGGACGTCACGAATGCCGAGGACGTGTTCTGGTGTCTCACCACGCGGCTGCACCCGCTCAACGGCATCCACCAGCAGCATCACACGCCTATGACGCCGCTGTGGCCGTTCCTGTCGCACGAGGAGCGGATGCAAGGTTGGGGCTCGAAGGTGCTTTTCGATGCGACCTTTCCCCCTAACCGGCCGGAGTCAGACGGCAGCACCATCGTCGACCTGCGCCACGCTTGGCCGGAGGACGTGCAGGGGCGAACGTTGCGGATGTGGGCGGAGCTGGGGCTGGGCTAACCCGCTAAGGGACATGCGAATTCGCATGGCCCGCCGCCAGGAGTCCGCGCTTCAGGCGAGTCCATGTATTCTCGGCAGTCGTGCGTAGGGCTCGGGCGCTTCAGAACGGGGCTCCTCACGCAATTGCGTACGCCACAGCCGTACGTTGGAGAGAATGGCAAGTGATTGATCGACACGGGAGACGAGTGATGAGCCGCCAGGGTGGTTCGCAAGCCTGAGCGTCTGGAGGCGCGCCTGACGCCGGAGCAGAAGGCGCTGCTGCAGCGGGCCGCCGACCTGTCGGGCCGGACTCTGACCGAGTTCGTCATCATCAGAGCTCAGCAGCTGCCGAAGAAACGATTCGCACCCACCAAATCATCGAGCTGACGGTCCGCGAAAGCGAACAATTGGCCAACGCGCTGCTGAACCTGGTACCGCCCAACGAGCGGCTGCGAGCCGCCGCGGCTCGTCACTGGCCGAGCACCGACCGGTAGGTTTCTATGGCGGCCGAACGCTATCGCGTTGAGCCGCTGGCCGATGACCACCGCCGAGCGGACTTCAGCTGTCGGCGTTGAGGCCCTCGACCACTACTTCCGGGAGCAGGCCGGCCAGAATCTTCCCTCGCCTGCCGGACCCTGTTAGTCCGCCCCTGTGGCTGGCGAACCGCGGGCATCGCAATTCGCATTTGGCCGATATCAGGACAGCAACGTCCGCAACTGCGCATACTCTTCGCCAGTGATTAGCGAACGGCTGTCGGCCCAGCTGCTTGCCGGCCCGCCCGCGCCGAATCCGGTTGCGGTCGTGCAAAGGCTGCTGGCCGTGCAGGCCCAGGATCTGCGCGGCGCGCGCCTGGCCATTCGTGCGCGGACCGACGGCTTCACCGCGGCGGACGTAGACCGCGCCCTCACCATCGATCGATCTCTGGTCGTTGGCTGGCTGAACAGAGGCACGCTGCACCTCATCCGCAGCGAGGACTACTTCTGGCTGCGCACTCTGACCACGCCGCCGCAGTCCACCCCCAATGCCCGCCGGCTGGCCCAGAGGGCGTTTCGCCCGAAGCCGCCGAACTGGGCGTAAGAACCGTTGCCCGGGCGCTCGGCAGCGAAGGTCCCCTGACCCGCAATGAGCTGCGTGAGCGCCTCGATTCGGCCGGCGTGCCCACTGGCGGGCAGGCGCTCATTCACGTGCTGTACCTGGCCAGCCTGCGTGAAGGGATAGTTCGCGGGCCGACGGTGGGTAGCCAGCAAGCCTTCGCTCTGGTGCGCGACTGGCTCGGCGATCAACCCAGAGTCGACCGGGACGCCGCCCTAGCCGAGCTGGCTCGCCGCTACCTGGCGGGCCACGGCCCGGCCGAGGAGCGCGATCTGGCCAAGTGGTCCGGCCTCCCGCTAAGTGACGCGCGCCGCGGTCTCCGCGCCGTCGGCCGCGAGCTGGAAGAGCGCCCCGACGGCCTGGTTGATCTGCGCAATCGTCCTCAACCATCGGGCCTTCCGCCCCCGCGGCTGCTGGGCGCATTCGATCCGCTGCTCCTTGGCTGGCGAGCGCGCGAACCGATCACCGGCGCCCACCAGGGCCTGGTCACCGTCAACGGCCTTTTCCGCCCCTTTGCCCTCATCCGCGGCCGCGCCGCGGGCGTCTGGAGCATGACCGGCGGCATCCTCTCGCTGCGGCTTTTCGACACGATCACGCCTGAGGACACAGAAGCCCTGGAGCGCGAGGCTGCCGACGTGGCCCGCTTTCTGGGCGTTTCGGCTCGCTTATCCCTCGGCGCGGGCGGTAACGGTGCGTCGGGCGATTAACGCCGTGAAAGTCGGTCCCAACGCACGCCGGTCCCGAAGGGCCAGGCACGTTGCCTGGCCCTTCGGCTAAGTTTCCTCGCCGGCTCTCCTGCCTCCTTCACGAACTCAGCGAAGCGACGGCGAGCTCAGTGCCGGGACTGGGCCGTACGATTTCGGTATGACGGTGCCTCTTGCCAGGGTCGCCATTGTCGTTCGTGGGGATGGCCAACTTGGGGCGACGCCTCCGCAGGTAGCCCGGCTGGCTCCGATCTTCGAAGCGCTGAGCCGTGAAGGTCTGGCGGCGGACGCTGTGGTGTTTGACGACCAGGCCGCCGCCGACGTCCGGACCAAGCTCGCGGGCTACGACGCCGCCGTTGTTTGGGTGGATCCCATCAGCAACGATGCCGACCGCACCAGATTGGACGAGGTCCTGCTCGACGTTGCCGCCAACGGCGTACTGGTCTCGACGCATCCCGATGTGATCCTCAAGATGGGCACCAAAGAAGTGCTGTACCGCACGCGTGAGCTGGGGTGGGGCACCGACACCCACCTTTACGCGAGCGCAGACGAGCTCAGGGAGCAGTTTCCGACTCGCCTCGCGACCTCCGGCCCGCGGGTGCTCAAACAGTATCGGGGCAACGGTGGCCAGGGCGTGTGGAAGGTGCAGCTCGTCCGGCCAGACGTGGTTCGGGTTCAACACGCCCAGATCCGCGAAGCGGTCAGCGAGGAGCTGAGCCTCAGCCGGTTCATGAGTCGCTGCGAGGAGTACTTCGGGGCCAATGCGGGCGAAGGGCGTCTCATCGACCAGTCGTTCCAGCCGCGCATCGTGGAGGGTTTAGTCCGCTGTTACCTAGTTGAGGATAGAGTCGTCGGTTTTGCCCGACAGTACGCTCAGGGCCGGTCCCCGGCTGAGCCGCAAGGCGCCGGCGCGACGGAGGCCACCCCGCCGGCAGATCAGGTCTTTGGGCTCCCATCTGCGAAGACGATGTTCCCCGCTCACGAGCCCGCGTACGCCGCCCTTCGCCGGCAGCTCGAGACTGCCTGGCTGCCGGGCATGCAGCGGCTGGTGGACGTCGCAACCAGCTCACTGCCCCTATTGTGGGACGCCGACTTCCTGTTTGGCCCACCAACTCCCGACGGACAGGACACGTACGTCTTGGGCGAGATAAACGTGAGCTGCGTCATCCCATTCCCCGATCGAGCCCCGACCGCGCTCGCTCAGGGCTTACTAGCTCGGCTGCAACGGCCGGCCGCGGATTACCGAGGAACGATCCCTTAGGAACGCAGCGGGTCTCGCTGGGCAAAGCCCAGCGCCGGGCCAATCGCACCACGCTCGCCGCTGCAAGAAGCTAAGCCAGCGGGCTGCCGGTACATCGCCCGTGCCGGACTCAGAAGGTCCCCGGTGCCGACTGTGACCGTTCAGACGTTTCCTTGCCGCCGTTGAAGTTCATGGTATTCAGCGTCCGGTCCCCGCGACGGGGCTGTCTCGCGCTCCATGACGGCCACGGGATTGTGGTTGCGGACGCAGAGCGAGCACCCCGGAAACTCGCCCGGCCTGCTGCAGCCGTTAGCCGAACGCGATGCTAAGGCCAATAACCTGCTGAACACGCTGGACTTCGCCAAGGCTCGAGGCTGGGGCAGTTGCGACTAGCGTGGCGACCGCCGGATGGACACGTCAGCCCGCGGATAGCCCTCCTATGCCAGGGGTAGTCTGCGCCGGGTGTGGCGAAAGAGGCTAGCCGCGCCCAGGAGGACGGTGGCGCTGGCCATGACGGCCCAGAATGGCCACGTCGCGGGCTTCCAAATCCACACCGGGGCGAGCACTGCTGCCAGGACTAGGCCCACGCCGGTGCTCCGGGCACGCGGTCCAAAGTAGGCGGCTAAGCCCAGCAGGACGAGCAATCCAAGGACGGTGGCGTCGACCATGACCAGCAACGGGCCAAAGAGCTGCGGATTCCTGAAGACCACAGGGACGTCCATCGTCGAAAGGCTGATGCCAAGCAGCAGCACGCCTGCGACGAATGTCGCCATACAGAGCGTGACGAGGGGCTTTGAAGGCGCTGAAAATCGTTTCGTCCCCTATCGAGGCTTAGCCGACGTTGCCATCAACACCGCCCCAAGTGTGCCCGCTCCTAAAGTCGTGATGAACCAGGCGATGGGCGCTCCCGGCAGCGTCGTTGGGGTAAAGCCCGCCCCACTGACGAGCAACAATCCGCAGGCCACGCCGAGGAAGGCGATGCCCGCGACGCGTCGAATGCGCATGGAGGCGACATTATAGGGTGGGGCAGGTGGGGGGCGTTCCACTGAGCTGTTGCCTGTCATCTCGCTGCTGCCAGCCCTCGGCCCTGGCCGACAGCTCCCTGGCGTTGGCAGGAATATAGAGTCCGCCCTGCGGGCTCCGCCCTTGGAGGACAGAACCTCGATCCCCCGAGAATATGGGAGGATCGGCTGGTGAGCTGGGGCATCAACGTGCGGCGGCTGGCGGCCGTAGACATGTACGGCGCCCACGGCAGACTGGTGCGGCGCCGCGCAATCCTGGCGGAATTCATCGTGGGCGCCGCCGGCTGCCTGGCGCTGGGCATCATCACCGTCCTGCACCCCGGACTGTACGACCGGCTCACCGGCGCCTGGCTGATTGGTGCCGGGCTGAACTACGCGCCCCTGGCGGCGCACGCCCTGGACCTGACGCGTCAGGGACGGCTGGAGACGGAGCTGCGGGACGTCGACGTGGCCGCCGAAGCGGGCTATTACAGCCGCGCCCAGTTCTGGATCATGCTGCCGCTGGCAATGGTCGCGGCCGACCTCGTCCGGCGCGCCTCGGCCCGGTCCGGGGCGCGGTCAAGCTAGAGCCGCCGTGCCGCGGCCCAGGGCATGGGGCAGTGACGGGAGCAGCACGTCGCCGCCGGCTGCGTCCTGCCGGGCAGGATCGACTCGTCTCCACACCGATGATCCTTCCGCGCGCACAGGCGCGGGATTCTCGGTTAGCCGGCAGGGAACCCGGACGGGTGCATGTTGTCCCGTGGATGTCCAGGTGAGGCCGGAGTGTCGGAAAATGGCAGGAAGGCAACGGCAGGGCGCTAGGCTCCTTGCCCGGGCTCCCGCAGGCGGGCCTCGGGCGTCCTGGCTTCCGGCGGGTAGAAGCACCTGCACTCGATGAGCGTCTTCTCCGCCCACGAGCAGACGCCCACGCGTATGGCCATAGTCGCAGTCTAGGTGGTTGGCAATTGCTAGAGTGTGCTCGTGCAGGCACAGCCAATCATGGTGTCGCTGAGTGAGCGGGTGACGGCATTGGCGCAACGGCTTCACCTGCGCGCTATGGGTGTGTATGCCAATCAGGCGCGCTGCTCCTTTTGTGGCAAGGGGAAGAGCCAGGTTTCGCGCCTGATCGCCGGAGGATCCAAACCCGGCACGTACATCTGCACCGAATGTGTGGCGGTTGCGGCCGAAATCATCGCCGGTGGCTGACCGCTACCTGCATCTGTTATCTCGGAGGATGCTCTGATGCCGTCATCCGGTGCGAGCACTGGTCGCCGTTCCCGAGTAGCAGCGTGGCGTCCCCGCTGGGGCGAACCAAATCGCGCCTTTCCCGAAAAGCTCCACCGCGTGCGACCTCACGGCATCGCCGAGCTAAGCTTGCCCGCATCGTGGTGCGCCTGAGCTTGATCGAAAGCGGCCCTTGTCGGTGCCAGTCCGGGTCGTGAGGAGGCTATGAACGCCGCCGACGCGGCCGCCGCTGAACAGGCGTACCTGGAAGGCTGGCGCCATTTCTGGCACCCCGTGGCCACGGTCGAGGAGCTCGACGCGCCTCGGCCGGACGAATTGGGCCGGCAGCAGCCGCTGGGCGTCCAGCTGGCTGGCCAGCGGCTGGTCCTTGCGCGCTTGGCGGGCAAGCTCGTTGCGCTCGACGGGACGTGTCCCCATCGCGGCACGGGGCTGCACGTTGGCTGGCTGAGCGACGATGGCAGCAGGGTCGTATGCCGCTACCACGGGGCCGAATGGGACGCCGGCGGCAAGCTGGACTGCTTTCCGGCGTTTCGGGTCGAGGGCAGGCAGCCGCCCGAGTGGCGCCTCCCCAGCTACGAGGTCGCAGAGCGCCACGGCCTGGTCTGGGTGTCCCTGGTGCCCGATCCAAAGCTCCCGATCCTGGATTTGCCGGAGCTGCGGCAGGCGGGCTTCGTGCGGACGCCCTGGCGCGTCCAAACGTGGTCGGCCGGCGTGGGCCGCCAGATCGAAGCGGCCCTGGATACGTACCACTTCGCCTTCACGCACGTCGGCACCATTGGCGATCGCGACAATCCGCGGGCTCCCGAGGTCAAGCCGGAGGTGGTTGGCGATCGGCTGACCTTCAGCTACACGATCGATCAGCCGGCCAATGACGGCATTGCAGCCGAAGGCCGGGAGCGAGAGGGCCTGCTGCCGGTGACGTACGTGATGCAGGCGACGCCCAACGCCGTCCATCTGAAGAAGGTCAGTGAGGCAGGCAGCTTCATCATCTATTTCGCCTGGTGCTCGGTAGGCCCGCGCAGCACCCGTTGGTACCGCCTGATCGTGCGAGATCACCATCTCGGCGTGCCGCACGACGTGTACATGGACTTCGAGGACCGCATCAACGCCCAGGACCAGTACGTCGTCGAGACAATGGAGCCGTGGTTCGTCTCCACTGACCTCGAGGATGAGCTCCACGTCTATCCCGACCGGCCCACCGTCGGCTACCGGCGCTGGGCCGCTTCGCTCGGGCTGCGCTGGGTCTAAGCGGGGTTAGGGTCGCCCGCCGGAGCCTGGGACGCGTTCCACGGCTAAGCGGCCGCCGCCTTCACGTCGATGCTGTGCCAGCCGGTACCACCGTTCGGCTGCGGCAGGCTGAAGGTCTCCGGCTGGAGCTGGCCGCTGCCGTCCGTGGCCCGCGCCACAAGGGACGCCGCCTGGCCTGGTGTCAGCCTTACGGCGCTCTGCCAGCGGACGAAGGTGTCCTTCCCTAGAGGAGGCTCGACGAACGTCGTTGGCTGCCACGTGCGGCCGCCATCGGTGCTGAGCTCCACCTTGGCTATTCCCCGGTCGCCGGCGTAGGCTACGCCCGCGACGCGGGTCATGCCGGCCGGCACGGTCGCGCCATTAAGCGGCTCGTCTATGCGCGACATCGTCTTGACGATACCCGTCTGGCTCCAGTTGCGCTGGCCGTACCAGTCCAGATATGGCTGCGTCAGCGGCTCCAGCTTCACGATCCACTTCGCGTTCTTGAGGCCGTAGCGGCCGGGGATGATCACGCGCACCGGAAAGCCGTGCTCGCGCGGCAGCACGGTCCCATTCATCTCGTAGGCCAGCAGCACGTCGGGATCGCTGGCCGCCTCGGGCGGCAGGGCGCTCGAGAACTCGTCGGCGCCAATGGCGGCGATGGCCATCACGCCGGGTTTCAGGCCGCCTGCCAGGCTGATGACGTCGCTGAGCCGTGCGCCAGTCCATTCCGCGGTGCTGAGCAGGTCGCAGCCAAAGGCCGTCAGCTCGCACTTGGCGGTGAGGTTGCTGATGCACTCGAGCGTCTTGTAGTACTTGACCTGCGGCAGCTTGCGCAGCGTGAGGTAGTCCAGCTGGACGGGCTTGTTCACGGCGCCGTCGATGATCAGGCGCCAGTCCTGTGCTTGGAGGATTGGATCGCCGCCGGCATTCTTGGTGACGGTGTAGAAGTCGTTGTTGGGCGTCACGGTGGTCTGGAGCTGGCCGCGTGGGCGGTTGACGGCCAGCAGCGCGCCGTCTTTGTCCCGCGCTAGGGGCCGCTCCGGAGGCGGCTCCGGATAGGGGTTCGGCGTCGCAAGCGGTGACGGCGCAGCGGCCGCCGGCGCGGACGACGCCGCTCCCACCGCCGCGGAGGGACTGCCGGATGCGGCCCCGACCCCGGGTGACGCCGTCGCCGGCGACGGCGCTTCGGATGGCGGAATGGACGCCGCTGGTAGAGCGCTGGTTACCTTGCCCGCCGAGCGGCCGAACCAGACCGTTACCACAAACGCCACGGCCGCGCCGGCCAAACCGGTGATGAACGACCGGCGTGACTCGACGCCTACCGCGGCGCGTTCGCCGGCTGCCGGCTCGGCCAGCTGGGCGACCCAGCGCCCGGCCACCAGACAGGTCGCGTAGGCCAGGCCGATCCCGATGTAGAGCGCGTTGATGAGGATCGGGCTCTGCAGCAGCAGGCCGGCGGCAAAGAGCCCGCCGCCGGTGACGGGGAAGATGACCACCGCCACGACCAGCCATAGGATCAGACCGAGGCCCAGCAGCGGGGCTGCGCTTCTGAAGCGGCGTACCGCCAGCAGGCCGATGGCGAACAGCGCCAGGAACATCGCCAGGTAGGTGCCAATGAGCGCGTAGTCCTTGGCCATGGGCCCGTACTTCTCGATGGCCGCCTCGAACTGATCGGGCGGAATGACGAGCAGGAAGGTCTCCATGATCCGCTCGGGCAGCGTTCGCAGCTGGAACGCCATGCGGGCCCAGAGCATCAGCAGGATGACGAGGCCGCTGCCCACCAGGCTGCCGAGCGCTGCCGCGCCCAACCCGGACCGTGTTGGCTTTACCATTGACGCGCTCGTTGCCGACCCATATGCTCCACTTTACGCTTGCCGTTCAATGTTGTCTCACTTTCATACGAAAAGATGCCTTCTTGGATCTGAACGTGCGAGCCGCATTTGCCGGCGTCAAACAGTCTGCGCGATCGTGCCTGCTCGAGGGCTGATACACTGGGGCCATCGCCGCTCCCGGGTTGGTCCGCCACTCGGACAGATGCCGAACAACGGGGCGAGCGGAAGGCGGCATGCCGGACCAGAATCGTATTTTGACGAGATTGCGGATCCAGTGGCAGCGCGACGGCTAAGCCGGTTCATCCCTCAATCGACGGCCGGTCCTCACGCCGAGCACAATGAGCTGGTGGCCTTCTACAGCCAGCGTTTTCGGTACCACCGCCAGATGACCGGCGGCGACTTGGACCAGGCACAGGAGCTTGCCGATGCTGACACGCAGCGCCTTGCTCAGGGCCGAGGCTTGGTGTGGAAGCGCGAGCGCTCGCCCGACGGAGGTCAGTCCTAAGAAAGCGCGGGCTTGGTCGAGCGCTGGATTCCGGTCAGAGCCGCGCGCGCTCCTTTGTCCTTGAGCGCCGATCGGTCTGGTTGTTCGTTACCGGCCGGCCGGCCGGCGTGCGTGCGGACCAGCTCACTGCTCACCATTTTCGAGCAGCTTGTCCCTGGCGGCTCGCAAGTGCACACCCAGCTCCTGCAGACGCTGCCGCGACAGGGTCTTGACGACGGCCGGGAAGATGGCTCGCTCTTCCTCGCGGACGTGCTGCTCCACAGCGCGTCGAAGCTCGACCATCTGATCGGTGAGCTCATCACCTTCATCCAGGGAGGCAATCGCCCGTATCCGGTCCTCCATGCCGCCATGCTCGCGCTGCGCCACATCGACCCGGCCATGCAGCTCCGGGATCGTCTCGGCCTCACGATAGAAGTCCTGCTCCAGCTTGAAATGCGACGTGAGGCTGGCGCAGACGCGCTGGGCCAGCTGCTGGTCCTTCCGCAGCGCGAATTGCGCAAACAGGCTATCCAAGGTTCGATGCTCGTAGCGAAGCACGGCCAGTGGATCGTCTATTCCTGGCTGCGCGGGCGCTTTGTTCTTGGACGGCTTGCCTGTTGGCACAGGCTGCGCGGCCGGTTTGTTTTTGGACGCCTTGGCTGCCGGCATAGGCTGCGCGCCCTGAACCGGTCCCTGTTGTCGTTTGCGGGCCATAGTCTCGCTCCTGCGTTTGAGGTGGGGCGGCGACGCACCCGACGCAGTCTGAAAGCCTTGCCCGCGCTGTGGGAGCAATGCCTGCATCTAAACCGGCCAGGGCTGGCCGGAAAGGCGGCGTTTCAAGCCAAGCATATCTCGGCCGCTGGCGGCGGCCCGTTGGTCATCCTCGTGCCTGTGCAGTGGGAATCACCCCACCGCGCCTCGGGCTGCGGCTGTTACGTGAGCCCGCCGATGGGCATCTTCGGTCCGGCGACGGTGGGTCAGGGGCGTCCGTGCCCGGGGCGCGGAGCGGCCTGACCCCTAGTCCCTGGTGCGGACTACCGGTACGACGTCGAGCGGGTCTTGAGCCGCTCGCGCTGAAAGCAGTCGCTGCAGAAGACCGGCCGTCCGGCCGTAGGTGTGAAGGGCACCTGGGTGGGCTTGCCGCAAGCGCTGCACGTCACGTCCACCATCTCGCGATCCCGTGAGCGGAACGAGCCGCCCCGATCGCCGGAAGCTTTCCGCTCGGCCCGGCACTCCGGACAGCGTGATGGCTCGTTCTGAAACCCGCGGTCGGCGAAGAACTGCTGCTCGCTCGCGGTGAAGGTGAAAGTCTGGCCGCAATCGCGGCAATGAAGGGTTTTGTCGGCGTAAGACATCTGGCTCCTTATGGTGGTTGAGAAGAATTATTTAGAGCCAGCGTATGAGGAGGCGCTAAACAGCAACCATCGCGACTATAGCGTGTGCCGACGGCCGGCGCCAGACGTTATCTCAAGGCGGGCGGGTGGGTTCACGCGGCTGCGCCAGCGGGCCTTCGTACCACTGCAGCCGCGAGATGTGCTCGGGCGCGTTACCCTTCGAGTGATTCGACACAGCTCTCGAAGAGGCGAACCCGCGTCCGCGCGGGCCGCTCTGGCTTGACTCTGCCGGACGTTCGCCCAGGAGTATTGCTTGTCGACGCTCGATCCAACGCCCGCTCCATCGTGCCCGCCGCATCATTGGTTTATCGAAGTGCAGCACCGGCCCCTCGGTAGCACGGAGAGCTGGACCTGCTGCGCTTGCAAGCTGGTGCGGGTAGTTCAAAGGGAACGGGAGCAGACCGTTCCGCGAAGGCTTTTTCGGGTTCAGGCCTCATCCCCTGGCTCCGGTCTGAGCCAGGTATCCGGTGTGCCGGAGCTGGCCGGTTCGCCGTCCGGTATCAATAGGCCGGCCCTGCCGGCCACCAACGAGTCAAAGGTGACGTCGCACGAATGAAAGCAATCCGACTGGTCAATGGCCACTTCGACGGCGAGACAGAAAGAAGCCCGGGAGAGCCTCGCGAGCAGCTTCACAAACGGCTGCCGCACGGCGATTGGGTTGACAGTGTTACCGGCCAACCGGTAACACACGACGTCTATCTTCTGACGACCGACGCCAACACTCAGCCCGTCTACACCTGCACAAAGCGAGCGATAGAGAAGTCAACCTGGCTCAAGCTTCAAGAGCTCAAGAAATCGCGCTGACTTGCTGACCATTGACTTTGCCCCGGGGGTTTGGGGAAGCGAATGGTGGAAGCCCCTTCTGTTTCTGTTTGTTGCCGGGCATGCGACCAACACCTGCATCTCGCTTTACCTCCATCGTTGTCAAACCCACGGCAGCATTGAGCTGCACCGTTTGACTGCCCTGGTCATGCGCGTCTGGTTGTGGCTGTCCACGGCTATCAAGACGCGCGAGTGGGTGGCTTGTCACCGCAAGCACCACGCCTTTGCGGATCGCGAGGGCGACCCGCATTCCCCGGTTCGTGAGGGCCTGCACAACGTGATCGTGAAGGGCTATTTCTACTACCGGCGGGCCGTTCGCGAACCGGGCGTGCTCGACAAGTACGGTCACGGAGCTCCCACGGACTGGTTCGAGCGCCACCTCAACGGCCGGCTGCAGTGGGTTGGGCTGGGCGCCATGCTGATCCTCGACATCTATCTGTTCGGGCCGCTTGCGGGAGCGCTGGTCTGGCTGGGCCAGCTGCTGTGGGTGCCGTTGTGGGCCGCTGGCATCGTCAACGGGCTTGGCCATGCGCTCGGCTACCGCAATTTCGCCATCAAGGGGGCCAGCCGCAACATCCTGCCGCTCGGCATCTTGCTCGGGGGCGAGGAGCTTCACAACAACCATCACGCCGATCCGGCATCAGCCCGGTTCAAAGCACGCTGGTTCGAGTTTGATATTGGCTGGGCGTACCTGCAGCTGCTGAGGCTTGTTGGCCAGGCTCGCGTGCTGCGGCCGCTTGGTGGAGCGTGTTCGTCCGTCCTGGCCGGTACTCAGGCAATGCATGAATTCCCCACAAGGAGTGATCCCCATGGCTGAAGCAGGCGAAGAGAAGGCCAAGCAGCGCAAGTACACGCCGGCCGACGATGCCCGGCGCCGGGCCGACGGAGAGGCATTCGACGAGCGGATGAAGGAGTTCGCTGGCGCCGCGACGCGCACCGTTCGCTCCGACCAGGAGCGCCGCAGGAGGCGCTAAGGCCGAGCCGTGGCTTTGGGCCTGGCACGCGCCAGCGCTGCCGAGGGATCGGCGTCAGGGCCTGAACCGGGCCGGAAACTGTCGGGCGCTGCCGCACCTAGCGTTCCGATTGCAGCCTTCCGTCCGCGTGCCAGCTCGATAGCAGCCGCTCTGTTTCCTTGAGCTGCTCGCCCATGGACGGGTGAAAGGGCGAGCACGAACGCTGCACGACCAGTCCGTCGGCCACGGCCATGAGCAGGCCCGCGGCGTCGGAGGCACGCACCTCTCGGCGGATCTCGCCCCTGAGCTTGCCTTCCTCGACTACCTGGCGGAACGCCTGGAGCCGGCGGGCGCGGGCGTCGCGCAGCCATGCCCCCAGACTTTCGACTTCGTGGGCGCGTGCCCACAGCTCCAACGACAGCCGGGCGTCATCGGGTAATTGGCTGGTCAGCAGCCGCTGGAGCCGTCTGAGTGCAGCCCGTACGCGCCTGAGCGGTGAGCCGGCGCGTGCGAGCTCGGCGAAGACCGCGTCGTTGTACACGGCGACCCGGTCGGCCACGACTGCCAGGAAGAGGTCCTCTTTGCTGGTGAAGTAGCGGTACAACGACCCCACGCTGAGCTGGGAGGCCGCGGCGATATCGGGAATGGACGTGGCGGCAAAGCCGTGTCGAGCGAAACAAGCTGCAGCCGCGTCCAGGATCTGCTGGCGGCGGGCCTGCTCATGCTGCTTGCTTACCTTCGGCATAATGAATGATTATTCATTATAATGGGTGGAGATGCAGCAAATCGCCGCCTGGATCGCCTCGGTGTCGCACCCGTGCATGCAGGCAGCCGGAACAAGCGCGTGAGCGGCTGGCCCGCGGGCAGCCCGCCCTGGAGCGGCGACGGTCCGGCGAACGGCGTCATGAGTCGCTTGGGCTGGCTGGCCCGATATCGCCGGCTGTGGATGCCGCGAAGTGACCAAGGACTGCTGACCGCCGGCACCCTGCGCAAATGGCTGCCCATCGCTGTGCTCATCGGGCTGGTGGCGGGGCTTGGCGCGATCGCGTTCTACGCGGCTATTCAGGCCGCCACGGACGTTTTCCTTGGCCGGCTGGTCGGTTATCTGCCGCCCTCGCCGGCGGGCGAAGGCAATTTTGAGGTCGGGGCTATGCTCCGGCCCTGGCTGCTGCCAATCGTCGTCGCCCTGGGCGGCCTTATCAGCGGCCTCATCGTCTTCACCTGGGCGCCGGAGGCCGAAGGCCATGGCACCGATGCCGCGATCGCCGCGTTCCACTTCCAGGAGGGCTACATCCGCCCCCGCATTCCGCCCATCAAGCTCATCGCGTCGGCGATCACGATTGGCACGGGCGGAAGCGGCGGAAGGGAAGGTCCGACCGCCCAGATCTCGGCGGGTTTCGGATCGCTGCTGGGCCGCTGGCTCAGGCTGGACGCCCATGATCGCCGCATCGCGGTGGCCACGGGAATCGGCGCGGGCATCGGGGCCATCTTCCGTGCGCCTTTGGGAGGGGCCGTGCTGGCCGCCGAGATCCTCTACAAGGATGACCTCGAGCCGGAGGCCATCATTCCCGGTCTCGTGGCCAGCGTGGTGGGCTACACGATATTTGGTGCCTGGGCCGGCTGGACGCCGATCTTTGGCGACCAGCAGGCGCTGGGCTTTGACCAGCCCATTCAGCTGCTCTACTACGGCCTGCTGGGCATCGCCTGCGGTCTGGTCGGAATCCTGTATGCGAAAACCTTCTACGCTGTGACGCACCTCTTCCACCAGCTCGCTGTTCCCCGCGCACTCAAGCCGGCCATGGGTGGGCTGCTCGTGGGACTGATGGGCCTGGCCATCCCGCAAAGTCTGGGCATGGGCTACGGCTGGGTGCAGGTGGGCATGGATCAGCGACTGCTCGGACTGCCGCTGTGGCTGGTGCTGATCATTCCCTTCGCCAAGATCCTGGCTACGTCGTTGTCCATTGGCTCGGGCGGGAGCGGCGGCATCTTCGGCCCGGGCATGGTCATAGGCGGGCTCCTGGGCGCGAGCTTCTGGCGCCTGACGGTTGGCTTCTTGCCGGGCATGCCGTCTACCGCGGCGCCCTTCGTCATCGTGGCCATGATGGCTCTGTTCGGGGGCATCGCCCATGCGCCTCTGGCGGTCATGCTCATGGTTGGTGAGATGACGGGCAATCTGTCGCTGCTGGCACCCGCCATGATCGCCGTCGGCATTGCCAGCTGGGTTGTCGGGCAGAACACGATCTACGCTAGCCAGCTGCCGACCCGCGCGGAATCGCCGGCTCATCGACTCGAGCTGTCGTTCCCGCTGCTGAGCACCCTGGCCGTCACCAACGCCATGGAGCCGGTAGCCGTCCTGGCTGGCAAGGCCGAGCGTCTGGCCGACGTCGAGGCGCGCCTGCAGGAAGCCGGCAAGAAGCGAGCGGCAGTGGTCGATAACGGCAAGCTGGTTGGCGTGATCTCACTGACGGACGTCGGACGAGTGCCGGTGGGGGAGCGGACGGACGTCGCCGTGCAGGAAGTCATGACCGCCGATCCGGCGACGGTGACGCAGACCGAGACGCTGGACGTGGCTCTTGGGCACTTATCCGACCGCCGCGTCAGCTGGCTGCCGGTGATCGATGCGCTGGAGAGCCGCCAGGTGGTGGGTCAGCTGCAAACGCAAGCCATCGTCCGCGCCTATCGGGCGCAGATGAGTCGAGGGGTGAGACAGATGCGCGGCTTCGTCGATGAGGTGGCGAGCCATAACGGAGGTCGAGCCGGGGCCTGATACCGGTCACGGAGTGCCGGTCGGCTCATTGAGCGTCTCCATCCCGATCAGACGGCGCCTGCGAGGGCCTCAGCCGAAGGTGGACCCGAGCGTAGGCTGGCTGAGGTCGGACGGCTGCCACTCCGGAAGCCAGCGGCCGATGCAGGCCAGGAGCTCTCCTAACTCCACCGGCTTCCCCAAGTAGCCGTCGAAGGCGGCGTTCGTACGGATTGCAGAGACAGCCACGACAGGCGTCCCAGGCCGCTCGATCCGCACCCAGCGCAACAGCTGCTCGCCGTCCAAGTTCGGCATCACCAGGTTGGTGAGGATCAATTCTGGGCGACAGCCGGCACTCATCTTGGCGATCGCTTCGGCGCCATCGACCGCCACGTCGATCCCAATCCCGGGGAAGTAGTGCTCGAGTGTGGTGACGAACAGCTCCCGAATGGTTGCCTCGTCCTCGACGATAAGGACTTCAACGGTATACGGCTGAGTCATCTTCCTGCTCCTCCACAAGTCTCTTGCATCGACCCGCAACGGGACATCAACTCGCGCTGAATGCGGAGTGAACGCTTTGCAAGCAAGCTGGCCAGCGCTGATTTCGAACGGACGCTGGTTCCCACGCGGTTACTTGAGGAGGTGGAACCTGGAGCGCCGGGGCTTGGCCGTTCCTACGTGATTGACCTTCCGATGCCGGACGATGGCCGATCCGGTAATGAGACTGGCCAGGGCGACTGCCAAGACCCCGAACACGAGTACTGGCAGCAGCTCCAGAGGCGCTGATGGCTGGCTGAGCGGATTCGTCGTCGCCGGAGCTGCCTCGACCGTGGCGGCCGGCGGAGGAGCAGTGACGGGCGAGCCGGCGGCTTCAGCCGAAGGAATGGCACTGCTCGCCGTCGAAGGTTGGCTCTCGGCGCTGCTCGTCACTTCCGGGCCGGTAGCCGCTGGCTCAACGGTTGGCAGCGGTGGTGGGACAGCCTCTGAAGAAGGGGCAGGCACCGGCGCTGGAGCTGTGCTCGCCGCGGCGGCCGCGCCGGGAGCCACGCCAGGTTGCGGGGGCGGTGGATTCACCGCCGGCGGGCCGGACGGGGCCACGGCCGCGGCGTCGACGTAGGCGACGTTGCCTGTGAGGCTATCCAGCACCAACAGCCGTGTGCCGATTTGCGGCTCGAGGACTTGCAGGTAGGTCCACTGGTCGCGGTAGCCGTAAATCGAGGAGGTTGGGACGTCGAAGCTCGAATACAGGGCTGTGTTCGGGGTGAGGACTTGCACGTAGCCGGCGCCGTTGGCCACGACGCTTACGACTGACCCTAGGGCCTGCGTTTGAACTGAGATAGTGCCGCTCGCGGTATCGACCGAAGTCGCCGAAGGCGGGAAGAGCACGAAGGTTCCTGGTGGAAAGTGCAGCGGATTCTCGACCTCGGGTGAAGCGGCGTCGATAACGTACGCTGCCGTCAACTTGGTAGCATCGCCGCCGGCTTGGCCCAGATCTGCCCCGTTGTACTTGAAGGTCAGGCGGATCGGAGCCGGGAACGTGGTCAGCGGCTGGCCGGACGGATCTTTGATGCTGATGTCGGCGATGGTTCCGTTAGGGCTGAACTGAACGGGCCCTCCGGGAACGCCAATGTTGGCTGGTTGGGCCGCCACCTGTACGGTGATCGAGTTCGTGGGACTCAAGCCCGCGAGCGCCTGTGGCGGGACGGATATGCCCACGTTTCCGGCTACGACGACCCCTCCGTAGCTGACGGGCAACGCCGCTGACACGGAAACCGGAGCCGGCGCCCAGAGAAGGTCAGGCGTGACGGCTTGGCTGGCCGGATAGAGCGCGGCTCCCGGAGTGAGGGACGATAGGGCAGCGGGCAAGCTGGGGTCGCCAGGGGTTCCGCCGCCACCCCCGCTGCTCGCCGGAGGCGGAAGCGTAACGACGGCAAACTGGGTGAAGTGAGTGGTCGAGCAAACGAGCGTGCTTCCCTGGACCGAGCATCCCAGAGCTCGCCAGCTGCTGCTCGACGTGTCGAAATAGGCCAGGTCCAGCTTGGAGATATCTCCACCGACGGTGGCAAGGTCCGTCGCGGAAGGGGTGATGGTGAGCGTCAGCGGCGAGGCAAAGGTGTGCACCAGCGCTCCGGTGCCGTCCAGGGCAGTGAACGTGAACACGCTTCCTGCTACCGCATAGCCGGCAGATGGAGCTGGCGTGCTGCCAAGCCCTGTTTGTGATTGGTAGATGATGCTCATCGCCGGCAATCCGGATGGAACGGTGACGTTGATTGTCGAGCCGGTCGAAGTGGTGAGGCCAGTGATGCTGCCGCCGGTGGAAATCGTGTTGCTCACGGGCGCAGCGCCGGACGATGCGGCATTGACGGTGAGGCTAGCGGTTGCCGTCACCGTGCCATTGGTGCCTGTCACGGTGTAGCTGCCCGGTGCTTCGGAGGTGCAGCTCGCTCCAGTGCAGGATGCGCCCAGCCCAGCGCTGAAGGTCGTTGCACTGGTCACATCGCCGCGAGAGTTGTTGAAGGCGTCGAAACCTTCGGCGGTAAATGACTGGGATGCTCCAAGGGTCACGGTTGACGTTCCTGGGCTCAGCACTATGCGGTGCAAGGGCCCCGGAGTTATGGCAAAGGCGGTGCTGGTGGCGCCGGTCAGGCCGCTGCTGGCAGCCGACAGTGTGTAGCCGGAGCCGACCTTATCTATCGCTAGCGTCGAGAAGCTTGCTGTGCCGCCAACGGCGTCCGCGCTCAGTGTTCCGCTCAACGTAGCGCTGCCGGGATTCGTGGCTATGGCCAGCGCGATGGCGTTTGTCGCGGAGGTGACGTTGTTGGCATGCGCATCCTGCACCAGGACGGTCACTGCTGGGCTGATCGCGGTGCCGGCCGTGGCATTCCCCGGCTGCTGGTCGAAGGCCAGCTTGGCGGCAGCCCCGGCAGCAATGGTGAAGCTGCCGCTGACGGCGGTGAAGCTTCCGGCGCTGGTCGAGGCGGTGAGGGTGTAGCTGGCAGCCTTATCGACGTTCAGATCGGTGAAGGCGGCCACGCCGCTGCTCACTGTCATCGTTGCCGTCCCGCCGAGCGTGGCCCCAATCGGGCTGGTCAAGGCGAGCGTCACCGTGTCGGTGCTGTTCGTGGTGACCGCGTTGCCGCCGGCATCCTGCAGAGTGACCACCGGCTGCGGGCTCAGCGCTGCCATGCTGGCGGCTCCACCTGGCTGCGTCGTGAACGCCAGCTGCGCTGCGGCACCGGCAATGGTGGTGAAGCTGTCGCTGACTTTGGTGAAGCTCCCGGCGCTCGTCGTCGCCGTTAGCGTGTGGCTGCCAGCTTTGTCTACAGTCAGGTCGGTGAAGGCGGCCACGCCGCTGCTGAGCGTGACAGTCGTTGTGCCGCCCAGTGTCGCTGGGGCGCTTCCTATGGTCACCGTGACGCTGTCGGTGCTGTTTGTGGTGACCACGTTGCCGCCGGCATCTTCCAGGCTGACGACCGGCTGTGGGCTCAGCGCTGCCATGCTGGCTGCCCCACCTGGCTGCGTCGTGAACGCCAGCTGCGCCGCCGGACCTACGGCAATGGTGAAGGTGGCGCTGACCGCGGTGAAGCTCCCAGCACTGGTCGAGGCGGTCAGGGTGTAGCTGGCAGCCTTATCGACGTTCAGATCGCTGAAGCCGGCCACGCCGCTGCTGATGGTGACCGTCGTGGTGCCGCTCAGGTTGGCCCCTGCGGCGCCGGTCAGGGCCAGGGTCACAGTGTCGCTGTTGTCGGCGCTCAAAACGTTGCCCTGAGCATCTTCCAGGCTGACCGCCGGCTGGGGATTCAGCGCGGTGGTGCTGGCCGCGCCGCCGGGCTGAGTGCTGAACACCAGCTGCGCGGCAGGGCCGGCGACGATGGTGAAGCTGGCGCTCAGGCCGTTGAAGCCTCCGGCGCTGGTCGAGGCGGTTAGGGTGTAGCTGCCCGCTTTGTCGACAGACAGATCGCTGAAGCTGGCCACGCCGCTGCTCAACGTGACCGTTGTCGTCCCGCCCAGCGTCCCGTCGCCGGGGATGGTCAGCGCGACCGTGACCGTGTCCGTGCTATCCGCCGTCTCGACGTTGCCCTGGGCATCTTCGAGCTTGACGATGGGTTGCGGACTGAGCGCAACCGTGCTGGCGGCGCCGCCCGGCTGGGCGGTGAACACCAGCTGCACGGCTGGTCCGGGCGTGATGGTGAAGACGTTGCTGTTCTTTGTGAAGCTTCCGGCGTCGGTCGATGCCTTGAGCCTCCAGCTGCCCGCTTTATCGACTTCCAGATCGGTGAACGTGGCGACGCCGCCATCGAGGGTGACCGTCTTCGTCCCCCCGAGCGTTGGACTGGTGCTGGTCAGCGCCAAGGTGACCACGTGCGTGCTATCGGAAGTCAGGACGTTGCCGCCGGCATCTTCCAGGTTGACCACGGGCTGGGAGCTGAGCAAGACCATGCTCTGGGTGTCGGTGGGCTGAGTGGTGAAGACCAGCTG
>JAJPGV010000003.1 GCA_021325635.1 Chloroflexota bacterium | reverse complement strand
GGGCTCATCCGCTGGTACCTGCACCCAGCCATCGATTATGCCTGCCTGCATACGCTGCTGTTCTACACCCAGCGCATCCCCGGCGGGAGCCGCAGCGGGCGCCAGCGACATGGCGGCAACGCGGTGTTCTACGTGATGGAGGGCAAGGGCCACACGGTCCTGGACGGCGTGACCCATCGCTGGGAGGCCGGCGACCTGATGACGCTGCCGAACCGGCCCAACGGAGTGGTCTATCAGCACTTCAACGACGACCCGGAGCGGGACGTCGTCCTGGCGGCCTGCGAGCCGGACCTGACCCACACCGTGGGTCTGGACCGCGGAGCCGGCTTCGAGCAGCTCGAAGTCTGCCCCGAGTACCGCGCCAAAGGCTAGCCGGGCGCCCGCCGTACGTCCGGGCCTCAGCCTGGGCACGGCGCTTCGGTGCGCGGCCTAAACACGCCCAGCGCCCATGTAGCGCGGGGCCTTGCGCCCCGCCTAAACACGCCTGTTGCCCATGTAGCGCGGGGCCTTGCGGCCCCGCCCGTAGCCCGTTTCCTAGATGGCGTTCTAGCGGACGCATGCCCCAGCCCCAGCGCACCCGAAGGGTGCAAGGCCCCGCGCCACACGAGCGCTCTGGCTCCGGCGTCGGCGGATTGAGCCCTCCGCGGTCGAAACGACTCTCTCCCGGCCGCATCGTGGTATAAGGTGCCGTTAGCATCACAGGCCCTGTCGGGCCGGGAGGTACTCGTTGGCTGACCTTCAATGGAACAGTCTCTATTACGACGAATGGGTGCGGCGTGAAGGGCTGGACCTCATTCGGGGAAACGCGGTCAAGGACGTTTTCTCCGAGCCGCTCAAACCCTGGGCCCGCGTGGGAGGATCTGCCGTGCACGTCCAGCTGCAGGGATCGGGTGACCTGAATGCGGCCTGCATCTGTGAGATCCCGGCCGGCGGCAAGCTCGAGCCGCAGCGGCATATGTATGAGGAGCTGACCTACATCCTGAATGGGAACGGGAGCACCAGCGTGTGGTACCCCGGACACGGCAAGAACACCTTCGAGTGGCAGGCTGGCAGCCTGTTCTCGATCCCGTTGAACGCCAGCTACCAGCACTTCAACGGATCCGGCTCGCAGCCGGCGCGCTACCTGGCTGTGACGACCGCGCCGATCATGATGAACCTCATCCGCAACGACGACTTCATCTTCAACAACGACGCGACGTTTCCCGAGCGCTATGACGGCGAGCAGGACTACTTCGCCCGACAGCTGGAGACCGAGACCTACAGCGGCTGGGGCTTTGGCTATTCCGTGGCGCTCAGTAACTTCTTCCCCGATGTGACCGGTATCCCGGCCGACATGCTGAATTACAACCACCGCGGCACCGGTACCAGCGGCATCAGCTTCATCCTGGCCGATGGGGTGCTCGGCGCGCATACGCTGGAAGTCCCGGGCGGCGTGTACACCAAGCCGCACCGGCATGGTCCGGGCGCGCACGTGCTGTGGCTCAGGGGCGAGGGCTATTCCATGCTCTGGCCTGATGGCGGTGAAGTCATCAAGGAAGACTGGGGCCGCGGAACGATGATCGTTCCGCCGAGTTGGTGGTGGCACCAGCATGCCGTGGTCAGTAAAGAGCCAGCTCTGCACCTGGCCCTGCGCCTGGGCAACACAAGGCATCGCGTCAACCGTCTCAGCGAGGGGCTGCTGAAGAGCGCCAAGCAGGGCGGCAGCCAGGCTGACTTCGACGATCTTTCGCCTGAGCTCGCGGGCTTCCTCCGCAAGACCTTCGAGGAGGAGTGCGCGAAACGGGGCACGCCCGTCGAGTGGCGTGTGGTGGACGGCCTGTGACCCCGGCCAACAGCGGGCAGCAATCCGCATCGACAAACGGAGCTCCCCCGGTCGATCGGCGCACCGGACCCTCGGCCAGCGCCCTGTACTTCGATGCGTGGGTGAAGCAGGAGGGCCTGGACCTCATTCGTGGGTACAAGGTCGATGACATCTACCACATCGGGCTCAAGCCCTGGGCGCGCACAGGCGGCTCCGCAGTCCAGATACAGCTCGATGGCACCGGGGACCTGGCCGCGGCCTACGTTTGTGAGATCGCGCCGGGCAAGGCGCTCGAGCCTTGCCGGCACCTGTACGAAGAGATGGTGTACGTCCTCAGCGGGCACGGCAGCACCAGCGTGTGGTACCAGGGCAGCGAGAAGAACAGCTTCGAATGGCAGGCCGGGAGTCTGTTCTCGATCCCGCTGAACGCCTCGTATCAGCATTTCAACGGTTCAGGGCGCGAGCCAGCCCGCTACCTGGCGGTCACCACCGCCCCGGTCATGCTCAACCTCGTCCGCAATGAGGAGATGATCTTCAACAATCCGGCGGTCTTCCCCGAACGCTATCGGGGCGAGAAGGACTACTTTGCCGGGGGCGTCGAGTATCACACCTTCAGCGGCTGGGACGTACCGATGGGGGTGGCCTTCAGCAACCTGTTCGCCGACATCGACGCCGTGCCGTTCGAGAACATCAACCGCGGCCTGGGCGTGGTCGGCCGGGTGTTCGAGCTGGCCAACGGCGTCCTTGGGGCGCACGTCCTGCAAATTCCCGGCGGCGTCTTCACCAAGCTGCACCGACACGGCCCCGGCGCACACGTCGTGTGGCTCAAGGGCGAGGGCTACAGCCTCATGTGGCCGGATGGCGGCGAGATGATCCGCGCCGACTGGGGCCCGGGCACGATGATCGTCCCGCCCGACTGGTGGTGGCATCAGCACGCGGTGGTGAGCAAGGAGCCTGGGCAGCACCTCGCTCTGCGTATGAGCAGCATGAAGAACCGCATCAATCGTTCGAGCGCCGGCACGCTGCAGAGCACCAAGACCGGTGGCAGCCAGATGGACTACGAGGACTTTCCGCCTCAGCTCATGGACGAGCTGAAACGCATCTTCGTGGAAGAATGCACCAAACGCGGCACGCCTATGAATATGGAGCCGGTTTACGGCGTGTGACATGTTGCGCAGGAGAACGACCTTGAAACCGCATTTCGTCAGCCTTGCAGCCATCGTCCTGCTGTCCGCTTGCGGAGGGGCGGCGGCGCCATCTGTCAGTCCCGCGCCGCCATCAGCGGCCGCCAAGCCGCCAAGCTCTGCCTCGTCCACAGCTTCGGCCGGCGCAGCCGCGGCCCCTGCCAGCGCCAAGCCGCAGGCCAGCGGCAGCCCGTCCGCCGCCCCGGCGGCCGCGGGCGACTGGAACCAGGTTGTGGATGGAGCCAAGCGCGAGGGCCAAGTCGTGATCATGAGTCAGGGCGGCAACAACATCGCCGATGCCCTCACCACCGGCTTCAAGAAGCGCTACCCGGACGTCAAGATCGACTTCACGGGCGCCACCGGAGCCGAGATCGCGGCCAAGGTCATCAACGAGCGGCAGGCCGGCAAGTACAGTGTGGACGTCATCGTCCATGGCACCACCACGTTCATCACCAGCTTAATGCCGGCGGGTGTCCTCGACCCCCTTCAGCCGTACCTCGTTGGGCCGGACGACAGCGACCCATCGAAGTGGCGCGATAGCGCCTTCGACTTCGCGGACGACGCGGGTAAGTACGATCTGATCTTCCTGGCCGGCGTCAAGGTCCCGCTGATCTACAACCCCCAGCAGGCCTCAGCCAAGGACTTCAGCTCCTACAACGACCTGCTCCAACCGAAATGGAAGGGCAAGATCGGCATGATCGATCCTCGTCTCGCGGGGGCAGGTTTGGCCAGCGCCACCTTCTGGTACACCACGCAGGGTCTCGGCAAGGATTACCTGGTCAAGATGTTCGGCCAGCAGAATGTGGCCTTCACGCCCGACGATCGGCAGCTCACCGACTGGGTGGCCCGCGGCCAGTACACGATTGGCCTCGCATCACAGGACTTCTCGGCGCTCGATCTCAAACAGCGCGGTGTTCCACTGGAGCTGCTTCCGGCCGAGGCACTGAAAGAGGGAACCTATCTCACGGCTGCCTGGGGCAGCGTGGGCGCGGTCAACCGCGCTCCGCATCCCAACGCGGCGAAGCTGTACATCGACTGGCTGCTGTCGAAAGAAGGGCAGGAGGCCGTGGCCGTTGCGTCGGGCTACCCCAGCCGCCGGCTGGATACCTCGAATGACGGGCTTCGCGATTCCGTTATTCCCAAGCCTGGCGTGCAGTATCAGGACAACTCGAAAGAAAAGTACGTGTTGCTGAAGGACGAGATCATCGGCTATCTGAAGACCATCATTCCCAATTGAGGCCGGCAGAAGGGCTCGAGCTCATCCAAGGAGGGCTGTCATGACTACGGTTCGAGGTCGCGCACTGCTGGCCAAGGCCATGCTCATGCTCGCCGGCTTGGCGCTTGCCGGCTGCGGCACGGGCGCCGTCTCGGCTCCCGCCGCTCCGGCTTCCGCGCCGGCAAACGGCTCCACGTCCGGACAGTGGGACCAGGTGCTCGCCGCGGCCAAGCGGGAGGCCGCCTTGACCGTGTACGGACAGGCCGGCACTGGGGTGGCCGACGCGCTGACTCAGCAGTTCAAGCAGAAGTACCCGGACATCAAGGTGAACTTCACCGGTGGCAACGGCAATGAGCTGGTCACCAAGCTCCTGACCGAGCGCCAGGCCGGCCGTTTCGACGTGGACCTGATGATTCAAGGGCCACCGAATCTGCTGGATCTGGCGTCGGCCGGCGCCCTGGAGCCGCTCCCTCCGCTGCTCGTGGGTCCCGATGAGGATGCGAGCAAATGGGCCGACCAGCAGCTCCACTTCGCCGACGATGCAGGTAAGTACGTCCTGGCCATGCTTGGCGGGATCGGGATGGTGGGCATCTACAACCCCAAGCTGGTGTCCGGATCCGATTTCACCTCCTACAAGGACCTGCTCAATCCCAAGCTCAAGGGCAAGCTGGCCATGCTCGATCCGCGGCTGCCCGGCAGCGCCCAGGCCGCCGCGCAGTTCTGGTACGACGCACCGCAGCTGGGTAAGGACTTCATCCAGCAGCTCATCGCGCAGGACGTCGCCGTCACCAAGGACGACCGGCAGCTTACCGACTGGGTGGCCAGGGGTGAGTACGCTATGGGCATCGGGGCCAACGGCTTCGCCGCCGTTGACCTGAAGAAGAAGGGCGTGGACATCGAGTTCCTACCGGCTCAGCAGATGAAGGAGGGCGGCCACATGACCAGCAGCTGGGGCAGCGTGGCCATGCTTGGCAAGGCCTCCCATCCCAACGCCGCCAAGGTCTATCTCAACTGGCTGCTCTCCAAGGAGGGCCAGGAAGCCTTGGTAGGCGCCTCGGGCTACCCCAGCCGGCGCTCCGATGCCTCAACCGATGGCATCTTCGGATCCACGGTGCCGCAGAAGGGTGTTCAGTACATCGAGATCAACCAGGAGCGGTACGTCAAGCAGCGACCTGAGATCGTCTCCTATCTCAAGTCGCTCCTGGGCAGCTAAAATTTAGCTGCCGGGACGCCGCCTTCTGACCAGAAGACCACAGTCAGGATGACCCGCCCTTAAGTCCTTCCAGCAAGCGGCAGCTAGATCTTCGCCGTCCACTCCTTCAACGGACGCCCTTCGGCCAGCGCCTTGAGCTCGCGCTCCCAGATCTTGCGGAGCATGATCACGCCCTGGTCGATCTTGCCAAGGCGATCGTTCTCACGTGGCGCCACGGGGCCCTGGCCTATCTGCGTCACGTAGTCCTCGACCGAGAAGAGCGCCGGCCGCGGCACGCCCTCATCGAGCTCCGCTTCCCGAATCCTGCCGGCCAAAATGTCCTCCCCAATCGCCGGGAGGTCGATGGCATCGGTTACTCGCCGCCGTTCGCGGTAGGCCTCGTACTCCTCCTCCGTCAGCTGAAAGAGATTGACGCTGAAGCTGACGGTGTTGTCGTCGTCCACCGGCACCCGCCACGAGATGCGCTTGTTGCGAGCGCCGCTGGTGTCCACACCGCCGCGATGCAGGCTGGCGCCCTCGCTGTTCTGGTTGGCGATGGGCATGTGGTAGTGGAAGTATTCCGGCTCCCTGTCAGGGAAGGTAATGGTGGTCTCGATCCCGTAGTCCGTCTCGCATGACGAGAACTGGCGCACGCGGGCAAAGCGCGGGTCTTCACCGGTGCTGGTGCGGCCGCGCTGCAATGCCACGGCGTGGGTGAAGGCCACGTGTCCGATGTCGCAGGCGTTGTCCACGCGGTTGAAGAAGTTGCAGGGCCAGAGCTCTGGGGTTTCCAGGTCGAGGATGCCTGGTCCCTCGAAGTCTGGATGGTGGGTCAAGGGCGGGGGAGCGCCTTCGCCGAAGTAGGCGAACACCAGGCCCAGGTACTCCTCGGCCGGATAGGAGCGGATGCGCACCTTGCCGGCGAAGCCTTCATCCTCGCCGGGTTGCTCGACGCACTGCCCCGTGTGGTCGTACTTCCAGCCGTGGTAGAGGCATCGTAGGCAGTCGCCTTCCACCCAGCCGGTGGATAGCTGCGTGCCTCGGTGCGCGCAGCGAAAGGCGACAATGTGGGCGGCACCGCCTTCCCCCCGATAGAGCGTGAAGCGCTCGCCCAGGATCTGCAGCGGCACGGCACGACCGGCCGCCAGGTCCTGTGACCGATAGACGGGGTGCCAGAAGCGCCGCAGGAAGCGCCCCGAGAGTGTGTCGGGGGCGGTGCGCCATACCTGCTGCCATTCAACGTTCAGGTCGATTGCCATGTCTTCGTCTCCCTCAAGCTCTGCTCAGCAGGCGCTCGTCGTACGGCATGTCGGCCATCTTCACCGCGCCCTTGTCCGTGACCAGCACCTGCTCCTCCAGCTTCACCGCCAGGCCGTCGCCGAACTCGCCGTAAACGCAGTCGACGGACAGCACCTGGTTGGCCTTGATCGTGTCCTCGGTCGACTTCTGGTGCTTCATGATCGACGGGTACTCACCGGGCGTGAGGCCATTCGAGTGAGCCACGTGGAAGGAGTACACCAGCTCCTGGTACTTCTCCGGCAGCGGCGGCAGTGAAGCCTTCAGCTCGCTGATGGAAAGCTCCGGGCGCAGCAGCTCGATGACCCGATGGTTGTAGTCGTACGCCTGCCGGTAGAGGTCCGCTTTCTTGGCCTCGATTCGCGACCCGCAGCTGAACGTTCTGCCAGCGTCAAAGATGTAGCCGCCCGGGCCGTAGACGTGGATGTCGAGACTTACCAGGTCGCCGTCTTCGAAGGCTCGCGCCGTGGGCCAGCGGCGCCAGGGATTCATGTTCTCGGCCGAGCAAACGTTGATCTGCAGCAGGCCCTCGGCGCCGAGGGTGAAGACGTGGGCCGTGATCAGGCCGACCAGCTCCTGCTCGGTCCTGCCCGGTACTGTCTGCTCCTGGAAGAAGCGCATGATGTCCTCGTACAGCTTGCCCATCTGCCAGTAGATGGCGATCTCGTCCGGCGTCTTGACCGCCTTGGCCAGCTCCAGCACATTGGCCGCGTTTTTCATGGTGAAGCCGCGCTGCTGCAGGGCGCAGAAGCCGATGGGATCGCACGAGTCGAGCCCCAGGGGCTGCCCGCCCACGCCGTACTCGCGCATGAGCCCGTTGAGCGCGTCGGCCCATTTCAGCGCCTTCTGATCGGCCTCGGCGTCGCTCGGATCGGCGCGGTAGATGTGAGGCCTCACGTCCGAATGCGACAGGCGCACGTAGCCCCAATCGAGCGACCGAACGAAGACGATGGGCTCCCCCTGGGCGGGCACGAAGGCCGCGCCGCCCGGCACCCGAACGTTGACGGCGTAGCGCACGCTGGGCCGTTCGGTGAGGTACAGGGCGCCGATGCCTTGCTGGACCATGGCTGCCTGGAGTTGACATAACCGGTCGCGCTTGAGCCGCGCATCATCCCACGTCGTATCCATCAGCGGCTTCGGCTCCATGCCTTGGTGTCTCCTATCCCGGTGTGCGCTTCGCGGGCGTGCCATGGCCTGGCCGCGGGCCCCGCGTTGCGCCGTTTGGTGATGGACTATACACTGTACGCGCTCCGCGGCATTCGTCCGCGGCACCGGCCTCGTACGCTGGCTGGCATGAATCAGGGACAGGAGTTAGGGAATGGCTACGAATGTGGCAGCCGAATCGACGAGGAGCCGGTTGAGCGGGGGAAACGGTGGTGATTTGCGTGACTGGCTGCGGGGCGCGGACGAGCTGGGGCAGCTGCAAACGGTGCGCGGCGCGGACTGGGACCTCGAGATCGGCGGCCTTACCGAGCTGGTCATGCGACAGAGCAAACCTTCGTGCTTGCTGTTCGATGAGATTCGCGGCCACGCCAAGGGCTGGCGACTGGTCACAAACGCCTTTACCAGCAAGGAGCTCGCCGCGAGGCTGCTCGGCTTGCCGGACGGTCTTGGTCCATGGGAGATGACCCAGGCCTGGCGCGAGAAGACGCGCCACATGCCGCTGATACCGGTCCGCGAGGTTAGCGACGGACCGCTGATGCAGAACGTCTATCGCGGCGCGGACATCGACCTGGAGCGCTTTCCGACGCCGCGCTGGCACGAGAAGGACGGTGGCCGCTACCTCGGCACCGCCGACATGGTGGTGACCCGCGATCCTGAGGATGGTCAGATCAACGTCGGGGCCTACCGCATGATGCTGCAAGGTAAGGACAAGGTCGGCCTGTACATCTCCCCCGGTCACCATGGCCGCCTCCATCGTGACAAGTACTTCTCGCGAGGCGAGCCCATGCCCGTCGTGGCCGTATTCGGCGCACATCCGCTGCTGCACCTGGCGGCCAGCCGAGGTTTGCCGCCGTACGTTAACGAATACGAGTGGGCCGGTGGCGTGCGCGGCCAGGCCATCGACGTTATCCCAGGGCCGATCACCGGCCTGCCGATGCCGGCCGACGCCGAGATCGTGGTTGAAGGCTTCCTGCACCCGGATCGCCTGATGGACGAAGGGCCGTTCGGCGAGTGGACGGGCTATTACGCCAGCGCGGTCCGCAAGGAGCCCTACGTGCAGGTGGAAGCCATCTACCATCGCGACGATCCCATCATTTTGGGGCACTGCCCCGGCCGGCCGCCGCATCAGACGCACATTGCCAGCTCGACCATCCTGCAAGCCACCATCATGGACGCGCTCGAAGCAGCCGGGATTCCGGACGTGAAAGCCGTGGCCTGCTCGCCGACGGCCAGCCGCGGCTTCCTGGTCGTCTCCATCAAGCCGCGCTACAGCGGCCATGCCAAGCAGGTCGGCTTCGTCGCCAGCCAGTGCCGTGGAGGGGCCTACCTTGGCCGCTACGTGGTGGTGGTGGACGAGGACATCGACCCCTTCAACACGGACGACGTCATCTGGGCCATCTGGAGCCGCTCCGAGCCGGCTGAGTCACTGGACGTCATCCACAATGCCTGGAGCACGCCCTTGGACCCGCGCATCTCGCCCGACAAGCGCGCCAAGGGCGAGTACAGCAACTCCCGGCTGATCATCGACGCCACACGGCCCTATTCCTGGCGCAGCCAGTTCCCAGAGCCTACCGGCGCCAGCCCGCAGCTCCAGGCTCAGCTCCGCGCTAAATGGCAGGACCTTCTCGCCCAAGGCGACTAGGCAACCTCGGACCTAGCCCTGACCCCTGACCCCTGACCCCTGCGTTCCCGCTAGCTGCCGTTCGAGCGCGCGGCAGCGGCCGTCAGCCGGTTACCTTCGGTCATGTGGGCCAGCCCTTCCGCCGGCTCGGTCCACTGCTTGAGCGGCAGGCCCTCCGCGAGCGCCTTCAGCTCGCGCTGCCACAGCTTGCGCATTAGGATCACGCCGACGTCGATGCGGCCCAGGTGCTCCTGGTCACGGGTGGCGATTGGGCCCTGCCCCACCTGGACCGCGAAGTCCTCGATCCAGAAGAGCTTGTAGGTGCTCAAGCTCTGGTCGACGTCGTGAATGTGCATCTTGCCGGCCAGGATGTCCTCGGCGATCTGTCGTAGAGAGGCCGTCTGGGTCTGCTCGGCGTGCCGCCGGCGCTCACGGTAGGCTTCTCCGGCCTCGCCCGTCAACGGGACCAGGTCCACAACGAAGCTGACACAGTTCTCGTCGTCCACGGGCACGCGGAAGAACAGCCGATCGACCCACAGCTTGGCCGCGTCTTCCAGCGAGCCTTCGACGCGCGCGGCGGAGCGGTTCTGATTGATGTTGGGCATGTGGAAGTGCAGGAAGTGCGCAGGTTCGCCTGGTCCCGATGCCCGGCTCAGCATGCCGTATTCCGTCTCCTCGGCCGCACGCGTCATGTTGCTCACGTTACGGTTGCCCACCCGTGTCAGCGACTCGCGATGCGTCCAGGGCACGTGCCCCGCGTCAGGCGCGTTGTCCAGGCGGTTGTAGTAGTTGCAGGGCCAGTACTCGGGTGTGCCCGCCGCCAGGACGCCCTCGCGCTCGAAGTCCGGGAAGCGGCGCATTGGCGGTGGCGCTCCCTCCCCCATGTAGGCGAAGATCAGGCCCAGATACTCCTGGGTCGGGTACGAGGTGATCCTCACCTTCGCGGCAAATCCCTGGTCCTCTCCGGGCTGCTCGACGCATTGGCCCGATCCGTCGTAGCGCCATCCGTGATACAGACAGCGCACGCAGTCATCCTCTACCCAGCCAGTCGAGAGCTTGGTGCCGCGATGTGCGCAGCGGCCGGCAACGAGGTGGGTCGCTCCGCTTTCACCGCGATACAGGGTGAGATCCTCGCCCATGATGCGAACAGGCACCGCGCGGCCCGGAGCCAGGTCTTCGGATCGGAGGACGGGCTGCCAGAATAGACGCAGGTACCTGCCCGCGAGTGTTCCGGGGCCGGTATGAACGAAATCGGTATAGTCTGCGGACACGGCGTATATCATACGCCTCGCGCTTGGAGGTAGAAGTTGAGCGAACAAGGCAACGATGCTCCGGTTCTGACGGAGTGGGTCGAATACGACAGTGACGGCGCGACGGTGTCCGCCTACATTGCCCGTCCGCCGGTGCAGACACCCAGTCCGGTGATGGTCCTGGTTCACGAGAATCCGGGGCTGACCGAGCACCGCCAGGACGTTACCCGGCGCTTGGCTCGTCTCGGCTATTTCTCCATCACCCCTAACCTGTACTCCCGTCTTGGCGGCAAGTCGCCGGTGGGTGTGGACGACCTGGATCGCAAGCGGCAGATCGCTCTGGCCACGCAGGACCCACAGGTCTTTGGCGACATCATGAATGCGCTGCGCTACCTCGAAGGCAGGCCGGAGGCCGATCTCAGCCGTGCCGGGCTCTTCGGCTTCTGCATGGGTGGCAGCAAAGGCTTTTACACAGCCTGCCACACCGACCGATTCCGCTGCTACGTGTGCTTCTACGGGCCGGTCATCGCCCGAGCGGAGCTGCAGCCGAATCGCCAGGACCTCTCGTACCTGCCCTACGCCAAGGATCTGACCTGCCCAATGCAGTACCACGTGGGGGACAAGGACACCGCCTGCCCGCCGCCGCACGTCGAGCTGCTGCGCCAGGAGCTGGCCAAGTACAGCAAGCCGGTCGAGTTCTTCATCTACCCCGGCGCCGACCACGCCTTCCATTCGGATACCGAACCCCGGTACCATCCCCAGGCAGCAGCGCTCGCCTGGGAACGGGCTGTCGCCTTCCTGGACAAGCAGCTGCAAGCCGCCGTACCTTCCGGCGTCTAGCGCCCGGAACCGTCCTAAATCGGCCCTAAGCAGGCTGCGAACCCGGCCGGTGCCTGTCGGGGCGAGGCTAGTTGTTGCTGCCGGCGATGCCTAGCTTGCCGCCGAACTTGCGCGTGAGCCCTGCGGCGGCGATGACCAGGCCAGCGGTGAGCACCGCCACCACGGTGGCCTTCTCGAACTGGCCGCCGTAGGCGAAGTCCAGTGAAAGCAGTGACAGCGTCCGCGACTCGCTCGAGCCCAGCAGGACGATCGTGCTGATGTCGCGCGCGGCAGACATGAAGCCGATGAGCGCCACCGTGATCAGCGTGGGGCCCAGCAGCGGCAGGATCACGCTGCGATACGTGCGCAGCCACGATCCGCCGACGATGCGCGAGGCTTCCTCCAGCTCGTCGCCCAGCTGCAGCAGGACGCTTTTCGACAGCTGCACGCCGAACGGCATGCTCTTGATGATCAGCGCCAGCACCAGAACGCCGACGGTCCCATACAGCGGCAGCAGCACTGGTGTGGCGAAGACGGTCCACAGCAGCGCCAGGCCCATCAGGATGCCTGGGACCGCCCACGGCAGCCACGACAGCAGGTCCAGCGCCGCTCGCCCGGGAAAGCGCGTCTTGACGATGACGTAGGCAATGAGGCTGTAGAAGACGGTGCCTATCACCGCCGTTCCGGCGCCTACGACCAGGGTGTTGCGCAGAGCCCGCAGCAGCAGTGGGTCGCTCAGCACACGCTGCCAGTGCTCGATAGTCCAGGGATTGGGAATGTTGAAGTAGCCAAAGGCGCGCATGAAGGTGCCCATCAGCAGCACCAGCATGGGGACCACCGTCACGGCGACGGCAATGCCCGTTACCGTGATGGCCGCTGGCCAGCGCCATGCTCCCAGGAAGGTCTGCCGGGTGCTGAATCCCCTGCCGCCAATGGTCTTGTACACCCGCCGCCCGATATACAGCCGCTGGATCGCTACGAGCAGCAGCAGGACGACCAGCAGCATGGTCCCCAGGGCCAGGGCGGGCGCGTATTGAGGGGGCTCGAACGTGACCAGATCGCGAATCTTGGTTGAGTACACGTACAGCCGGATGGGCACGCCCAGCAGCAGCTCGACTTCGAAGGCGTCCAACGATCGGATTAGGCCAAGGATGGTCGATACCAGGATGGCCGGCGCCATGAGCGGCACGACCACTCGCCGCAGCGTGCCCAGCGCCGTCACGCCGCAGCTCCGCGACGACTCCTCCAAGGCGGCGTCCAGGTTGCGGAAGGCGGGCGCCAGCAGCAGCACCTTCACCCCCAGGTTGGTGGTCAGGTGCACCCAGATGATGCCCCAGAAGGAGTAGATGTTGAAGACCGGCGACTTGATGAACGGCAGCAGCTGCAGCCACTGGTTGACGATGCCGAACTGTTTGTCGAGCAGCAGGATCCAGCCGATGGCCACGGGCAGCGGCGGCAGGAAAAAGGCCACCCAGAATACGAATTCCAGGCCGCTCTTCCAGGGCATGTCCGTCCTGGCGATAAGCCACGCCAGCATGACGCCGATCACCAGGGCGATGCTTTCGCGGGTCACACTGAGCAGCACCGTGTTCTTCATGGCTGCGGCCATGGAAGAGTCGCTGAGCGCCTGCTGCCAGCCCTTCAACCCATAGACCGGCGGTTGGCCTGGCCGAGCGAGCTGAAAGCTGTTCAGGAGCATCAGCGTCAGCGGCACCATGACCAGGAAGATCACGATGCCCAGCAGCGCGTACATCCACAGCGCCGCCCAGTTCACGGAGGAGGATCGGTAGCGTATTTCGGGAAGGCTGACTGCCGACTGCGCCACTGTTGCTCGCTCTTAGGAGGTTGCGGAGGCGGCGCGGGCCGTCTCGAAGCCGGGGACTGGCGCCGGCGAGATGGCCGGCTGCTGGCTGGCGGCCCGATCCTGAGCCCACACCCGCAGCTGCTTGGGCGGCAGGTACAGGTCGATCGTCGATCCCAGCTCAGATTGCAGCGAGCGGGAGACTACGTGAGTGTAGGTCACGTCGCCGAACCGGAGCAGCAGCTCGCATTCGGCGCCCAGGTAGATGACACGCTCGATGCTGAAGCGCAGCACGTTGCTGCCTTCTCCATCATGGACCTGCAGGTCTTCTGGTCGGATGGCGACCTGCACCGGAGTGCCCGGGCTTACTCGATCCTCGCTGACGCCCACCCGGAGTCTGGCGCCCGTTCCCTCGACCTCCACCATCACACCGCCGTCTTCGGTGGTCTCGGCCGCGGCGCCGCGGAAGCGCAGCACGCGGCCGATGAAGTCTTCTACGAACGGCGTTGATGGCTGTTCGTAAACCTCCTTGGGGCTGCCCATCTGCTCGATCTTGCCCTGGTTCATGACGGCCAGCTTGGTCGAAAGCGACATCGCCTCAATCTGGTCGTGGGTCACGAACAGCACGCTGACGGAGACGCGCTCCTGCAGCCGCTTGAGCTCGATGCGCATCTGATTGCGCAGCTTGGCGTCCAGGTTGCTGAGCGGCTCGTCCAGCAGCAGGATGCCGGGCGAGTAGACTAGCGCTCGGGCCAGCGCCACACGCTGCTGTTGACCGCCGCTGAGCATCGTTGCCGGCCGCTCGCCGTAGCCCTGCAGGCCCACGAGCTCCAGCGTCTGCTCTACCCGCTCCTTGAGCTCAGGAGCCTTCATTCGCCGGATCACCAGTGGATAGGCCACGTTCTGGAACACCGTCATGTGCGGCCAGATAGCGTAGGACTGGAAGACCATGCCCAAGCCGCGATTCTCGGGGGGGATGTTGACGCCCTTCTCCGGAGCCACGACCGTGCGGCCCTGGATGTCCACCGCGCCGCCGTCCGGCTTCTCGAAGCCGGCAACGATGCGCAGTGTCGTCGTCTTGCCGCAGCCGCTGGGGCCGAGCAGCGTCAGCACGTCCCCCTGCGCAATGCTGAATGAAACACCGTTGACCGCGGTAACCCGACCGAACCGTTTGACGATATCCCTCGCCTCGAGGGATGGCGCACTCATGGGCGCTAATACTAGCCGAACCTCAGCCGCCCGGCAATAGAAGGCGGAAGGCGGAAGGCGCTGGTCGCTGGTCGCAAGGCGCTGGTCGCGAGGCGGTGGTCGCGAGGCGGTGGTCGCTGGTCGCAAGGCGCTGGTCGCGAGGCGGTGGTCGCTGGTCGCAAGGCGCTGGTCGCGAGGCGGTGGTCGCTGGTCGCAAGGCGCTGGTCGCAAGGCGCTGGTCGCAAGGCGCTGGTCGCAAGGCGCAAGGCGCTAGTCGTCAGCCGGCCGCGTAATCTAAAGCACTGGCGGTCAGCACCCTTGACCCTAAACCCTCGACCCTCGACCCTAAACCCTCGACCCTAAACCCTCGACCCTCGACCCTATCCCCTGACCCCCACATTCGCACTGTATTCCTTCGTCAGCTCTCGTAGCTCGGTTTCTTCCAGCCCCTTGGGCAGCTCGGCCGGCGTTCGTCCGCCGCGCGCCTGCTCGCACATCTTCCGCCAGGCAATGATCGACAGGTCCGGACGGAACAGCCGCTCCGGCGGCGCGTCGGTGACCTGGATGAACTGATAGTCCTGGTTGCCGAACATCATCTGGTTCACCCAGCGATAGAACAGCCAGTAGTAAAGACGGAACCGCAACAGCCCCCGACCCCGGCCAAACTTGGCCACGGTCTGCACCGCCATATGGTGATCGGCATCAATAGGGATGTACCAGGAGAAGATCGTGCTGCCGGGCTGGTTCACTCGCACCAGGCAGGGCAGACCCACCGCCACTCGCTGGACCGTGCTGCGTCCGTTTTGGAACCAGCGCCGCTTGGGCCATTTGCCCAGGCCGGGATACTCGTCTTCCATCTTGACCTCGTACGGCACGTAGGTGACGTAGCGGCCATCTTCGATGAAGTTCACGTTGTTCCGCCGCCAGGCGGGCTGAGCGCGCTTGAAGTACATCCACAAGGCATCGCGGTGGAGATACCGTGGATGTGACTCATCGATGGCGTTCTCGAGCGGATAACGCCAGTTGCCCTTGCGGAATGAAACGCGCACTCCCCAGAAATGCGGCGCCTGCAGCAGCTCCTGCGGGATGTCGGTCTCCACGGGTGGCGGCTCGGCGTCGCCCATGTAGATCCAGATCCAGCCGAGCCGCTCCTCGACGGGGTAGGTGCGCACTCGCACCTTGCCGCAGATCGGCGAGTCCGGGCCATCGGTCAGCGCCGCTACCAGCACGCCCGATTCGAGATCGTACGTCCAGCCGTGGTAGCCGCAGGTAATCGTGCCGGGGAACTCGAAGCGGGCTCCGCCTCGGCCGCCGAAGCGGTTAGCCGTCATCGACAGCGGCACGCCGCGATGGAGACAGCGGTCACTGACCGCGCGCACCTGGCCGCGATCCCGTACGAACAGGACGCGGTCGCCCAGCAGCGTTCGGGTTACGGCGCGCTTGCCGAGCGTGCGCGAAGCCATCGCCGGGTACCAATACTCGCGAAAGCCAAGCACCGCGCTCTCGTAGCGCGGCCAGGTGCTCCAATCGCGGCGGCCCACCGACATCGATGCGTCGCGCTTAGCGGTCGTGCTCTCCATCGTCTCTCCTCTGCTTGAGAAGCGTACCCCGTCAGGCGTTTCCCTGTGCCAGCGGTTCCAGGCGCAGCGTCACACCATTCTTCTCCAGCTCGCGATAGTAGTCCTCGCGAACGGACGGATCTTCGCGATCGAAGGGAATGCTGTACAGCCAGGCATTGCGGTCCTGGCTTTGCGCACCGCGGGCCAGCGCAAACGGCTTGCCCCAGCCGTAGCGCAGGCCCGTGCTTCGGAAAGCGAGCATGCGGTACTCGCCCTTGCCCACGTTGAAGTGCTGATGGTACTCGTTGTGGCGCGGAGCCACGACCCCGTAAGGGTTGGCTTTCACCTTCCGCCGCTCCGGGTCGCCTTCCATGTACATCAGCTCATAGCCCTGGCCGGCGATGGCGATGACATGAGCCCCGGCCAGATGTCGGTGGGCGGTCACATAGGTGCCCTCGGACACGCCCATGACGTGCATACCTATGGAGGTGCAGGCCATCGACATGCGCATCACCGCCAGCCGGTTGCCACGCTCGGGATAGGGGTCCAGCTCCATCGTGCGGATGTCCGAGAGGAAGTTCGTCTCCAGCGTGCGGATGTTCCACTGCTTGCTGTGGTCCATGAAGCGCTCCATGTCGTAGGAGTAGCGCTCCTTGAACTGGTAGGGGTTGTTGAACACGAAGTCGAGGTTGTTGTAGTGGTTGATGGTACTGGGCATGTTGGTGCAGAACAGCATGCGGCAGGGCTGCGTGCCCGAGCCGTTGAACTCTTCGTGCCAGGCATTTAATGGAATAGCCAACAGGGAGCCCTCATGCCACTCCACCGTGCGTTTCGGCTCCCCCTCCTGCCAGATGGAGGTGGCGCCCGATCCGGCCATGACGTACATGATGGAGTCGTACATGTGGTGCTCGGGCTTCAGCGAGCCGCCCGGCGGAATCTCGACGATCTGCAGGTTGCGGTCTTCCTGGTCGCCGAGGCGGGTGTAGGCGACCTTGCCCCCGCGCCGTTCCCAGTCGGCGACGGGCAGGGTGGCCAGATCCTCGAGCGCGCTGCCTTCGTACAGCGGCGCGCCTTCCTGCCTTACGAAGCTCTGGTACGCGCTCCGAACGTACCATTCCTCGAGCGTCTGTGGTTCGCGGGTCGGTGTCGTCATAAGCGCCCACATGCTAGCAGAGCAGCAGGGTGACGGCTGGTAGAATCGCCGGGAAATTTCGCTTGGGGAACGCCTACGAAAATACTTGTTACCGGTGGCTGTGGGCGCGTCGGCGACCAGATCGTCCAGGAGCTGGCTTCCGCCGGCCACGATGTCACCGTATTCGATCGCATGGGCCCAGCCGTACGGCGCCAGGCTCGCTACATGCAGGGCGACGGTGAAGATTTGGGCCAGATCATCGGCGCCTGCTCTCTCGCCGGCGCCGAAGCCATCGTCCACACCGCCGGCGTGGCGCTGCCCGGGACGACAACGGACGACGTGCTGTTCCGGACGAACATCATGACCACGTTCAACGTCCACGAAGCCGCTTACCGTCTCGGCATCCGGCGCGTGGTGTCCACCAGCAGCCAGGCGAGCCTGGGCTGGCCGTACCACGCGCGCGACATCCTGCCGGAATATCTGCCCATCGACGAGAACCATCCGGTTCGCCCGCAGCATCCGTACTCGATTTCCAAGGTAGCGGGCGAGACCATTGCCCGCGCTTACTCCGAGCGCACCGGCATGGAGACGGTGGCGCTGCGCCCGCCGTGGGTCATGACGCCGGAGCTGGCCGAGGGTCTGCGCCGGGCCGGCGGAGCGAAGCCCGCTCGCTTCGATCTCTGCGCGTACGTCGACGTTCGTGACCTGGGCGTCGCCTTCCGCTTAGCGGTCGAGACACCGGGCATCACGCATGTGGCGCTGCTGACACCTGCGCCGGACAGCACGGTCAACGAGCCGTTGTGCGATCTGCTCCCGCGGCTGGAGCCGCGGATTGGCGATATGGCCGCCAAGCTCAGCGGTACCCAGGCGGCAGTCTCCGGGGCCAAAGCACGCGCCGTTCTGGGCTGGAAACCCATCCACAGCTGGCGAAACGGCTGACCTCGCCGAACCGGCCCGGCGTAGAATGGCCGGGATCGCCGGATCATGGACTTGAAGTTTTCGCGCAAGGAGCCTTGTAGGGACTATGGTCAAACCGAAGATCAAGCTGCTGTGCAGCGACCTTTCGCACATGCCTCTCCACTTTGTGTGGCGCGACTCGGGCGTTACCGAGAAATACGGCTTCGAGCTGGACGTGGCCATCGCCAACTATGAGTACGGCCCCGAGCCCATGGTGACGATGCCCGACCGCGCTCCTCGGCTGCTCGATGGGACCTTCGATTTCCTCAGCGGTCTGCACCACGAGACCTACATCTATCGGGCCCGCGGCGACAAGCGCTTCGTCTACCTGGCCCAGACCCAGAATGATTGGGACGATCGTGTGGTCGGCTCCAAAGCCATCAGCTCGGCGCAGGAGCTGGAGGGCAAGAAGGTGTACGTGTCCACGTCTGCGCCGTGCGTGTTCGGTAACCTCAAGCACTCACTCGAGCTGGCTGGCGTGCGAACGGATAGGGTCGAGTTCGTAGGCATGAAGGAGCGCACGCGGCTGCCCAACCGCCAGATCGTGGAGGCGGTCGCGAAAGGCGAAGTCGCCGCCGCCAGCGTCGATCTGCCGTTCGACCTCATCGGCGAGAAGATGGGGCTGCATCGTCTCGATATTCCCTCCGTGCCAGTCATACACAACACCACGCTGTGCGCGAACCGTGAGTGGGTGCGGGAGAACGAAGAAACAACGCTGGCCATGCTGCGGTCCCTCATCGACACCATCCACTACTTCAAGACGCAGAAGAGCGAGGTCTGCGAGATCCTGCAGCGCAACCTGGCGCCGATGCTCGACCTGCGCGGGTCCGACGAGATCGAATACCTCCACCAGGGTTGGTCCAACCTGCTCAGCCCCAAGCCCTATCCGCACCCACTGGCCGTGTGGAACGTCTACAACCTCGACGTCGCCCACGATCCCAGTGTGAACTTCATCGGACCCTTCGAGATCTGGGATACCAGCTACCTGCGCCAGATCGATGACGCCGGCTTCATCGATGACCTCTATGGTGGCGCTCAGTCGGCTGGCAATCCCACGGTGAACGCCGCGATCTAGGTTCCTACCGGAAGCCGGCGGGACGCGAGGTCCCGCCGGGCTCAGCCGCCGGGCTGGCTATCTCAGGAACCGGTCGTCAAATGGCACGGCCGACAAGCGCTGTGGCTCGCCTTCGCTCACCAGCACCATCTCCTCGAGCTTCACGGCTGTCGGACTGCCAACCTCGCCCCAGAAGCACTCGACCGAAATGACCTGGTTGACTCGCAGGTGATCGCTGCCCTGTGACTTTTTGCGCGGATCGAGGTGGGGATACCCTGAGGAGCCCATGCCGTCGCCATGGCCCACGTTCAGGTTGAACTGCTGCTGCTGATATTTCTCGGGCACCTTCGGCTTGGCCGACGCGACGACGTCGTCGAACGGCCGGCCCGCGCGGAACTCCGAAGTCGCCGCCTGCAGGTAGTCATATGCCTGCCGGTACAGGTCGCGCTGCTCGGCGGAGGGGCGGTCGCCGACGAAGAAGGTGCGCGAGCCGTCGCCGCGAAGCCCATGGATTCCGCGTCCGTGCAGATCGATGCCGACGAATTCCCCGTCCCGGACTTCGCGCTGCGTGGGCCAGCGGCGCCAGGGGTTCATGTGCTCGCCGGCGCAAACGTTGAGCTGAGCGATGTCCTCCCCGCCGGCCTCGTACCAGGCGTTGACCACGATGCCGGCCAGGTCGTTTTCGGAAATCCCCGGGCGCAGGCTGTCGCGGAAGCGGGTGACCGCATGAGTGTACTGTTGCCCGATCGTCTTGTAGATCTCGACCTCGTCCTGCGTTTTGACGGTCCAAGCGCGCTGAATGGCGGGGTCAGCCTCGGTGACTCTGATTCCCGTGTTGGCGACGGCTAAGATGGCCGACGCTCCCATCTCGTCCACGCCGATCGGTGCCCCGCCGACGCCATGCTCGGACATCAACGCTGCGATGCCCTGGCCGAAGCGCTTGGCGCCGCCTTCGTCGAGGCCGTCGCGGACGTCGGAACGGTTGTACAGGGGCGGGCGAACGTTCGGAAACTGCATGGCGACGTAGCCGGCATCGCGGGCCCGCACGAAGGCCACGGGCTCGCCCTCGACGGGAACGAACACCCCTCCGCCCGGCATCTTGATGCCCGTGACGTAGCGCTGATAGACCGAGTCGTTGAGGTACAGGGCGCCGAGGCCCAGCTCCTTCATCTCCGCCTGGACTCGCGCCAGGCGGTCTTTCTTCAGCCTGGCGTCATCCCAGGTCTGGGGAACTTCCATCGTCATGCACGCTTCCTCCGCGCTTTTTCTAAACCAGGCCCAGTGTAGGGCACCGCCGATCAAGGAAGCGTTGCTGGCCGGCCATTCCTTCCTCGAAGGAAAGTATGATCGGCTACATTAGAAAGGAATAGCGCCGATCGCATAGGCGCTCGCTTGTTTATGCGCATAAACAAGCGAGCGGATAGACTGATAGCAGCGGACGCAATGAACCTGGTCCTGTCAGTGTCAGCCTGAGCATCGGCCGAAGGATCGCTTTGGCCGACGCTGGGATCCTTCCGTCGATGCTCAGGCTGACGCTCGGCGGAGAGAGATCTCCGGAACCGACTGCCGCTTCGCGAGCGCGGTCGAGAGCGAACGGGGCGCTATGAGAAGACGAGTGTCTTGACGATGACCGGCAGGTAGGCCTCGCCGGGGACCGGCTCGCCTACGTCCAGGTAGTCCAGGTCATTCACGTCCAGCTCGTCCACGCACAAAAAGGGTGTGGGGGCGCCGTCGTGCGCCAGCGCCTCGCCGATGGTCCGCGCCACGTTGTGCTCGAACACCAGGATCACGCCGGCCGCCAGCTGCAGCCGAGCCAGCACGCTGCCCAGCGTCGAGGCCAGCTTTCTGGCCGAGCCGTAGCCGTGGACGTGCGGCTGGCCGAAGCTCAGCGCCGTCAGCTCCTCGGGTGGCCGATCTGCCAGTGCGAGGTCCACCGCGGCCGCCACATGGTCTTTGTTGAGCTGGCTCCAGTCCAGCTGCACCGCCCGCACGGGCACATTTCGGAGCGGCGGATGTAACCTGCCTTCCAGGAAGACGGTGTCACCGCTTACCTGAACGGCGAACTGCCCCGCCCCGATGACCGTCGAGCGAATGCCCCGCGTGAAGGTGAGGACACGCCCGCGGTCGTAGCAGCGTCCCAGCTCGCGCTCCAGAGCGCTGCTCAGGGCCTGTCCCAGGTCGCCCATGGGGCGCTGCTCGCGGCCATAGAAATACTCCGCCAGTCCACCGGCGACGATCAGGTCGAACCGCCTGGGGAGAGCTGGGACCTCGGTCAGGATCAGCCGCTCGGTCAGATCGTCGGCGGGCTCCAGCTCCAGGAACTGAGCCAGGCTGCGGGCCATGCGCTCGACTATTCGTGCCACTTGCTCCTCGCTGAGGGCGAGGCCGAGCTCCACGTCGATGCCCGCGGCGCGGGCAATCTCGCGACCGGCTTCCTCAACCCGGGTAACCCGACCGTTGCCGTCGAAAGCGATCAGTCTGGCCCCCACGTTCAGTGCCGCCGCGTGCACGATATGCCCGTCCTGAATCAGCGTTCGCTTGGCAGTGCCGCCGCCGACGTCGAGCGTCACCAGGAAGCCGTCGTATCCACGGCTCAGGTCGACCGCGCCCGATCCATGGGCGCCCAGTACCGCTTCCAGGAAATGGCCCGCGGTTGCGCAGACGAACTTGCCGCCGGCGGCCGCCAGCTGCTGGCTGATGGCCTTGGCGTTGTCCTTGCGCGCTGCCTCACCGGTGCAGATGAGCGCCCCGGTATCGATCTCTCCCAGCTCGAAGCCTGCTCGCCGGCACTCCTGTTCCAGGAAGCGCTCGATTGCTGTGGCGTCGATGGTACGCCCCACAAAGGGCGTCAGCAGGATGGGCGACTCATACAGGAGATGCCGGTGGAGCACCTGAGGCTTGCCGACCAGGAATGGGTCATGCTTGCCGACGTACAGCTCCGACAGCGCGAACTGCGTCGTGGCCGAGCCCACGTCGATGCCGATGCTCCGCAGCCGGGCTGCCGTGCCGAGATCGACGTGGCTGTGGCCATGCTCGCCTTCCGCTCCGGCGGGATGCATCTAGCGCTCGGGATCGGCCAAGAGCTAGTCGGCCCGATCCATCATCTCGGCCCAGTGACCGTACATCGACAGAGCGTTGCGCTCGCTGAACTCGCCGTCCGATACCCAGGCGCCTTGGAGCCGGGGATGCACGCCTCCGTGTCCGAGGCCGAGCTGATAGTTGTAGTCGTAGCGGCGCGCAATAGGCCCCTTGCTGGCCGCCGTGGCATAGCACCAGTTCTCCATGTCGTCTTGCTCAGTCATCCCGGCCGGTCCACCGTAACGCATGGAGTAGTGCCGGAAATGATCCTTCACTGCGTCCGGGAAGTTCTTATCGACGAGGTACCAGCGCCACATCTCCGTGTGCAGCGGGCCGCGCGGATGCGACACGCAGATGCTGCGCGGGAAGGCGATGTGGAACGAGGCATTGGGAAACACGTTGCCGCCGCCGCCGAACATCCACGTGGGAGGCGACGGCGCGCCGATCTTCTTCCGCCGGTCGTAGGCCGCTTGGAAGTAGGCTTCCGCTTCCGGCAGCTCGAAGCGTGGGAAGGGGTAGATCTCCTCGTCCAGCGACTGTGGCGGGCCGCCGCGCCAGCCATGGCCCTTCTCAGGGAAGGAGGTCATGTGGCGCCGGTGCCGCTGGACGTCACTGTGGCGGGCCTCGCCGGTACGTCCCGGGCCGATGCCCACTGCCTCCACGGAGATGTGCGTGGGGTGGTGATAGTGGTCACCGTTGAAGTTTTCCGCCACGAACTTCCAATTCGTGGGAATCACCCATTTGTGCACTCCGCCCAGCACCTCGGAGCCGCCATCTTCGCCATCGAACGCGTCGAGCGTGCCATCGAGGAATACCCGGAAATCGCCCAGGTACTCGAGGAACGGGGGCGCTTTGGGATCCCACGTGGCCCAGATGGTGCCCTTGTAGTTGCACAGCTGCGCTACCTCGACCAGTCCCCACTGGGACTTATCGAGCTCGCCGTAATAGCCTTCTTTGAACCGGGGCACGCCCACCAGGCTGCCGTCGAGGCCGTAGCTCCAGCCATGGTACGGGCAGGTGAACACGGGCGTGTTGCCTTCGTCGTAGCGGCATACTTTCATGCCCCGGTGCCGGCACGAGTTCAGGAAGACGTGGATCTGTCCCTGGCGGTCGCGGCTCAGCACCACCGGATCCTCGCCCATGTAAGAGCTGAAGTAGTCGCCCGGCTTCGCTATCTGGCTCTCATGGCCGACGAACAGCCACGCTCGGGTGAAGATGCGCTCCTGCTCTTGGCGATAGATCTCTTCGTTGACGAAGATCTCGCGGCTGATGATGCCGGAGTCCACATCCACGAGCCTTTTCATGCTGGTTGCGATCATGCTGTCCTCCTCAGCTCTGTGCTGGCCCTCAGGCCTTTACCCAACGACACTCCGGTTGATGCCCGTGCCGGCCTTTGTCGGCGCAGCCGCATTCGGCCTCCGGCGAATCCCGATACCCCAACAGCGTCAGATGCCGGCCAAAGCCGTCCATGAACGTGCGGCCATCGTCGATGGCCTGATAGCCGGCATGGAACGCCGCCATGATCTCCTCTTCGCTTGGCCGCCGGACCGGCATCAGTCCTGGATGACTTCCAGGATGTCGTACAGGCAGATCATGTCCTCGTTCCCGACGCGAGATGGATCCTCAGGCGCTGACAGGAAGCGGCCGAACACCCACATGCCGTCTTTGGGATTGACCGTGACCTCCGCCACGGTCTCGTCCTGCAGGCGGATCTTGGATCCGACTTCCACCGCGGCCAAGTCCAGCTTGGCCATCAGAAGAACACCGTCAGGTTCTTAGCCAGCAGCACGTTCTGCTCCAGCAGGATGACCCGCCGGGCGATCTTCCACTGGCCACCGACACGTCGCAGCGTGTCTTCACGCCGCCCCACAAACAGGTCTGTCTCCATTTCCAAGCGGTTGCGGTAGACCACGAAGCGACTGCCGGTGTCCACGGCGGTTACCTCTCCGTTCTGTGTGGTGACCTCCTTGATCCGCACGCCGGAGACCACGTGGCATACCCGCGATCGCGGCTCCTCGGCCCAGTGCACGCCCGTAAGGAGCTGGTTCACCCGTTGGGTCAGGGTCGTCTTGTTGTCGTCGAACCAGCTGACCTCTTCCGGGGACTTGGTCGTCTCCCTCTCCCATTCGCCAAACTTGACGTTGCGCCTCATCGGCATCAAGTACTGCACGTCGTCGGTGAACAGGTCCAGCCATTCCACGAAGCGGCGCTCGTCCAGCAGGTCGGCCTCCGCATAGAAAAACTCTTCGATGTCGCGAACGAGGAGCAGTCGCTCGAGATCGGCTCCGGTGTCGATTGCTGCGGCCACGGCTACTTCAACTGCGCCAGGTAGCTGGTGTCGACGAAGTCTTCAGCCTTGGCGTTGGCCCCCAAGCCTTCGATGACTGTCGTGATCCCTGCCAGGTTCAGCGAGAGCGTATTGCCCCAAGTTGCCTCGGCGTCTCGGTAGCTCTGATCGAACAGCTCCGGGCTCAGAGGGCTGCTCTCCAGATACTTGTCCACGACCTTCTTGGTGAAGTCTCGGTCCTCCTTGAACCGCTTCAGGCCGTCGTTCATTCCTTTGAGGAAGCTCACCGTTACGTCCGGATTGCTGCGCATGTAGTCTCGATCACCAATCAACGTTTGCTGCTCGTAGCTGATGTTAAGGTCTCGCAGCCTGGCCAGCAGTGTGTACCCTTCCGTGACCGCCACGCGCCAGTCCGGGTCGGACAGGATGGCGCCCTCGACCGTCTTGTTCTCCAGCGAGGCCAGGAGGGCCTTGCCGTTGGCGACCCGAGGCAGCTCGATGTCCTTGCCCGGCTCGAGACCGAGCTTGCTGAGGCTCAGCTTGGTCAGGAACTCGGCCGTGCCGCCGGCAACCGCGAATTTCTTTCCGCGCAGACCTGACGCGTCCTTGATCTCGGGCTGCGTGAGCAGCGCCGGTGTCGGGAAATGGATGTAGGCGGCGATGATCTTGATCGACGCATTCTGCAGCTGAGCAGGGATGTCGCTGCCCGCGGCCGAGCCCGAGAAGGTCACATCATGCGATGCGAGCGCGGGGAGGACGGCTGCCGGGTCGAGGTATTGCGTCTTGACGTTCAGGCCGTAGCGCTCGAAGTAGCCGCCCTCGGCCGCGACCCACACCGGTGCGTTACCCAACCCCAGGCTCCCAAAGCCGACAGTGACCACCGTCGACGTCTTGGGCTTGGCCGGGGCGCTTCCGGGAAGCCCGCAAGCCGCCAGGGCCATTGTGGTGGCGCATAGGCTGGCGATGAACCGTCTGCGTGACATCATGGCTGTTCCCTCCTCTCATGCCGCTGTTCGTCCTCGGCTCCGGCCGGCCGGCCGATCTGTGTGTGCGCCACCTGCTCGAGGACGCGGATAGCCGACCAGAAGTTTATTCTTCCCCAGCCCTGCGCCTGGGCGCGTTGGAGCACATCCGACGCCGCTGCCCCTGTGCCGGCCGGCGCGCCGACCCTGCGCGCCAGCCCCACTGCCAGCTCGAGGTCCTTGGCAACGATGTCCAGCTTGGAGGCTGCCGTGTCCGGCGAACCGAAGTCGCGCCGGAGCATGGCATCCATCACCCGCTCGCGGTGCGCTGAGGTGCCCAGCGTTTTGCCCAGGAAGGTGGCGATGGCGGCCGCGTCCAATCCGGCCTTGTCCGCCAGGATCAGCGCCTCCGCCTCGGTTACGAAGTTGCAGAAGCTGACGTACTGCCGTACCAGCTTCGTCGCCTGTCCGGTGCCCGGACCGCCGGCGTAGAACACATGGTCCCCGGCGGCTTGGAGCAGCGGCAGGCAGCGCTCGTACGCTTCCCGGCTCCCTCCGGCGCCGATGAATACTCCGCCATTGCTCAACGGCGCATCGAGCGCCTGTATTCCAGCCCGATCGCAGGCGGCCGCGATGTCACGCGCAAGCCAGGGGGTGCTGGTGCTCATGTCAACGTAGGCCGAGCCAGGCTTCAGCACGCGCACCAAGGCATCCGGCGCGCCGAGAACGACCTGTTCGACGATGGTGGGGCTGGGCAGCGAGGTGATGATCACCTCGGCCTGCTCGGCCATTTCGACAGGGCCGTTCACCCAGCGCGCGCCTGCCGCGCACAGCGCCTCCGCCGCCTCTGGGCGCGTGTCGTAGACGCACAAGTCGTGGCCTGCTCGGAGGATCTTGGGGCCAAAGCGGTTGCCCATGTTCCCCGTTCCTATGAGACCGACTCGCATGGCTGACATGACGCCAGTCAGGAGAGTTTCCGCGTGAGCTCGTCGATGAAGCCGCCATCGTCGAGCTGCTTGAGCCAGTGCAGGTCCCACAGGGATAGCGGGTTCACATTCTCGCAGCCGGAAAATTCGGCGCAGGCCATGTCGTACATGTTGGCCACAGCCTGTGGGGTGGGGTAGGCCCTCACCTGCAGCGGGTTGACGATGGCGTCGAAGCGCCATTCGAAGGCGGAGCGATCGGTGATGCCCATCAGCCGCATCGGCTCGCCGGTGGCCATCTCCAGGGCCTCCGATCGCCGCAGCTTGAGCCACAGGATGGCGTGCAGCACCGACTTCATGTAGTCACGCATCAGGCCATCGTTGGCGGCGGCAAAGCTGGTGAGGCACGCCTGCGAGTAGTGGCTCACGATCGGTACCTTCGCCGCTGGCAGCACCTTCAGACCGGCCTTGAGCGCCGGCTCGAGGTAGATGGCCGAGATGAAGGTGGCGGCGCAATCGCCCTCCACCACCTTCTTCCACTGCTGCCAGCGGCCCACCTCCGTGTCGGCCACGATCACCCGCTCCATGCTGTCTTCCAGGCCCATGGCGCGCAGGCGCAGCACCACTCCGTGAAAGCGTCCGGTTGAGCGGATGGCCACGCGCTGGCCCGCCAGTTGGGAGGCGTCGGTAATGTCCGGCCGCACCACCATCTCGACCTCGCTTGCCTGCACGGGGGCGCAGAACATAGTCACGTTGCGGCCGTGCAGCGGGTCGCCGTAAAGGTATTCGAGATGCTCGATGATGACGTCGCATGCTCCGCCGGGCAGGGCGGCCTCGTACTCTTCGGTGCCCTTGATGTGCAGGATGCGCACGTCGACGTCGTAGCCGCGGGCCATCTCCCCGATGGCCCAGATTACCGGCGAGCGGTCATGGTCGCGGTACGCTAGGCGGATCTGTCGCATCGTCCGCTCTATTGCTTCGCCCGGGCGACGTGCCAGCGAATGGCAATCTCCCAGATGTCGAACTTGGCGAACTGGCGGACGATGCTGCGCCGGGCCGATTCCCAGATCTCCCGCTGCTGCTCCAGCGTGCCGCAGCGCGTCAGGATGACTTCCTGGCCGATGCCGCCATGCCCCCAGTCGGCCTCTCCGTGCTCGTCGAAGAACAGCAGCTGGCGGTCCGAAAGCCCGTAGTGCTTGGCCAGCGCTTCCCGCCAGATCGGGAAAATGATGGACTTGGCTCGCTCGCCGGTACGCAGGTTGAAGGGGATACCTCCGATGGGACGCATGAGGCCCTGCAGGATCATCGAATCGATGAATACCTGAGTGAAGGGATGCAGCGGGGCCTCCGTGACGTCGCGCTCGCTCAGGCCCAGCGCCGTGCCGAACTCTACCCACAAGAGCGGGTGGGCAGTGGTGTCGCCTCCGGCCAGGTCGGAGCCGGCCTCTTCGATGAGGACGTGCATCTGTTTGCGCATCTCCTGCACGTCACGCGCTTTGGCCACGATCATGGCGTCGTTTCGAAGGGTCTGAACCAGGTGCGGGTAGTTCACCTTCACCCACGCCTGGAGCTCCTCGCGGCTGAGCTGCCCGTTGACGAGCTTGCGCGAGAAGGGGTGCCGGACCTGCTCGTCATGGTCCAGCTGCGCCTGCGCCAGCCGCTGGACGAATTCCTGAGGATCCAGCCGCTCGGCTGGCGCTTCGGGGAATCGAGGGTCCGGCCAGCCTCCGTTGGGATCGGCGAACAGATCCCTAACGTGCTGCTGGAGCTGGTGATATTCGCTCCTACTGCTTTCGAGCGCGACTGCCATGGATGAGTCTCCTTTGACTGCTGTGTATGTTCTGCCGCTCGCTCCCGAGCGGCCTGTGTTGACTAGCAATTGCATTCCGCGCAGTGGCGAAATAGCGTCATTGCGTTGAGGTCTGACCACGGAATTGCGACGATGCGCTCTGGCCTGACCTGGAATCGCGATGTGTGTTCCTGTGCGGCGCGGGACCTTTGCGCCGCGCCCGTACCTCCTTCGGAGAACTGCACCCTTCCCTCAGCTTCTCGGCGGGAACAGGGCGAAGCACTTCGTCGAGTTGAAGATGTACGACTCCACGAAGTCCGTGTAGGTCGGCGCCTGGCCGTTTTCGACCATCGCGCCGGCCAAGCACACCCAATTGAGGATCTCGTGCTGGCCCGAGTCTTCTATCTGCCTGATGTCCAGGTTGGCCCAGTTGCCGAGCCGTCCGCCGCACAGCTCTTCGTAGCGCTGGCGGTCCGCTTCGACGTCGGGATACATGCGCTTGTTCTTAACCGTCAGCGAGCCGTGCGACCAGCTCGACGAGGCTATCAGGGCCACCCGCCAGGGCGTGTCTTTGAAGTAGCGAGCGGTAGCGCGGCCAATCTCAAAGCAGCGGCGCGGGCTGGGCGCCGGCGGCGACAGCTCGCCGGTGCTCTCGCCCACGGTTCCCGCCGAGGTGGTCATGAGCTGGTTGCCATAGCAGTTGACGTGGAAGGGCACCAGCGGGTAGTTGAAGCCGCGCTGATCGAAGTCGAGGTACAGCAGCGCATTGGCGAATGAATGCGCCAATCCGTTCGGATGCCTGGTTTGCAGCGCATACGCAACGTCGAACCCCTCGCCCAGCAGGTAGCGTGTTAGGCCCGTCGCCGCGGCCTTGTGGCCGGGCACGTGGAAATCGGTGTCCGCCGGGAGGTTCCACGAATTGACCGACGTGCGGTAGGCGCCTCGCTCGAGGCCGGCCAGCGGCTGGTAATGCGCCTCCTCCTGAATGAAGATGCAGAAGGGCGGCACGCAGTCCTTCTTGAAGTTCTCATACTGGTCGTCTCCCCAGATGACCACGACGTCCGGGTTGAACCGGTCCAGCTCGGCGCGCAACAGGCGATAGCCGGCCAGCAGTCGCTGCTGATGCTCGTGCGCGGCCGTCTGGCCCTCGTCGCTGCCCCACTCGGCCTGCATCGGCACCGGCCAGGCGGAGCGATTCTCGTAGTCAGCCTGAGCGACGCGGCCTCGCGCCACCTGGGTGCTGAGGTGCCGTGGCCAGAATTCAGCGGGAACGGCCGGCCCCGGATAGTGGCTGAATCCCAGCCCTAGTAGCTCACCCACGTTTCACTCCTGGTTCGCATGGCTCACCGTGCGCCTTCGCGTCGGAAATTGTAGGCCAGCGCTGCTATTGCCTGGGCAAGATCTCTGACGTGCGAGTTCGCGGTCTCGCCGCCGCGCTCGTCCCCCTGGGGCCTGAGCGCTGGGCCTCCTTAGGCTGCTGCTCGCCCCGACGATCCGCGCGAGGGCTTCAGGCTCAGCTCCATGTCAGGCGTAACCGCGTCGTCAGGGCGAACTACCTGGGCGTCGATCAGCACGGCGCAGCTCGGGCAGAAGAATTCGCGCACAACAAAGACGTCCTTGCTCGCCGCGAAGCGATTGAGCGGCGAGATGTCTTCGAGCTTGCGATCGCGGTGCTTGGCGCCCATCTTCGGATCGATCTCCGCCGGACCGTACACGAAGCCGCATTTGGCGCAGCGGCAGCGGGTATGCGGCCCGTCGCTGATGACCTGCACGGCATCGCCGATGGCCAGCTCGACGCCCCCGGCTGCGCCGTCGGGACCCGCAATCGCAGGGATGGCCGCCGGCGACGCGTGCTCAAGCCGTTCGCGCCGCAGTTGCTGGCGAAGGGCTTCAGTGGCGCCGGACTCGACCTGGCCCTCGCCGTTCAGCACCACGCCGTAGAGCTGCTGAGCCATGGTCCGCGTCACGGAGAGGCGTTCCACATCGGCGGCGACCAGCGCCGAGCTGCGCTCCAGGGGATCGCCAAAGCCGGATCCGCCGGTGCACCAGGACAGCACGGCGTCCTCGGGCCCGAGCTGCAGCACGCCCTTGGCCGGCACCGGCTCCACGTACTCCAGGTCCACGGCGTCGAGCGAGGTTGGGACGTCGGGTCCGCCTTCGTCTTCGATCTGCCAGTGCGCGCCGCGGAGGATCAGTGTTCCCTGGACGGAGCTCGGATATCCCCCGTACACGCCTTTCGATGCCGGATGATCGTGGCCCTGCGAGTACTGGGCAACCATCAGCGAATCTACATCCCGCGGGACGATCAGCGTCTCCACGCCGGCGCCGCCGCGGAACCTGCCTGCCCCCGCCGTCGCGGGCTGCAGCTTGCGATACAGGATGAGCCCGATGGGGCTGTGCGTCTCGGCCGACTCGACGTTTTCCATGGTCAGGGTCGGAGCTCCCGGAGTGCCTCCACCGTCGAGCCCGTCGTGCGTGCCGGTTGCGCCGGACGCGCCCACCCGGATCGAAGCATTGAGGTTGCCATGGATGCCCTGTTTGGTCGTGCCGGATACCGTGGCGCCCAGCAGACCGGGCGCCCACGTGGCCTGCGCCTCATCCAGGTATTTCTCCGAGCAGGCCAGCATGCGCGCCAGCCCGGCCCGTACGGCATCTCCCGTTGCCCAGATGGCGCTCACCGTGGCCGTGCCGATAGCTGCCGGGAAGGAGGCGTTGTTGATGGTCCCCGGCTCGCTGACGATCTTGACCGACTGCTGGATCGCGGCCGGGCACCAGGGCATGTCGTAGCACAGCATCGGGAGGATGGCTGAGTACACCCCGCCTTCCAGTCCGCCCGGGGCGCAGTTGATCGTCCCGCGCGCCTGCTTGTCGGTGCCCGTGAAATCCAAGGTCAGCTGATCGCCCTCTTTGGTGATGGTCAGCCGAATGGTGTAGAGCCGGTTCTCGAACCCGTCGTGGTCGATGGACCGCTCCACGTGCCAGCGGCCATCCGGCAGCTCGGCCAGCCGGCGACTCACGGCGCGGCGGGTCATCTCGATGATCTGCTGCTGAGCGTCGAGCAGCGCCTGCTGGCCGTACTCCTCGATGATTTCGATGATGCGCTGCCGGGCCACATTCTGCGCGGCAATGCGCGACCGCAGGTTGAGCGCGTTCATATCCGGCGTGCGTGAGTTGCGCAGGATCATGCGCTCCAGGTCGGGCCGCATCTCGCCCCGCTCCACGAGCTTGATGGGCGGCACGATGGGTGGCTCGCTGAAGGCGTCCGCCGCGCGCACGCTGAAGCCGCCAAAGGTCGGCCCGCCAACGTCGGGGTCGTGCATGGCGATACCCGTCCAGCACACGACCTGTCCCTTGTGCACCACCGGCGCCACCACCGCTTGGTCATTGTGGTGCGCCGTGCCGGCCCAGGGGTCGTTGGTGAAGAACATGTCCCCATCGTTCAACCCCAGGCTGGCGCACTCCCGCAGCACCGTCTTGGTAATCGCGTGCAGCGCAATCGACAGGCGCGTGACGTGCGGCCCGATGAACAGGCTGTCGCCCTGCGGCGTGAGCAGTGAGGCGCTGAAGTCCTTGACCTCGTAGACCAGCGGCGATCCCGAGATGCGCACCGCGATCTTGCCCTGCTCGTCGTTGATCATCCACAGCCGGTGGCGCAGGATCTCGAACGTAATTGGGTCCATTGGCTTTGCCTTTCTCCCTAACCCAGGTCGATGCGGAT
>JAJPGV010000017.1 GCA_021325635.1 Chloroflexota bacterium | reverse complement strand
TCCTCGGGTTCGCACACGCCATTGGCTTCCGACCTGCTTCGCCCTCACCCGCCCACCTATTTTCATCCCTGATGGTGCCCCGCCGGGGCATCGGTACTAATCCGAACATCACAGGATTTGAGGTGTCTTCGATGGTAAGACTTATCGGAATCCTTGCTGTACTCGCCGTCCCAGCGACAGCCATTCTGTTTGGGTTCTTATTCGACAGATTGTCCGGGGGCCGATTGCCTAGGCTGGACTACTTTGCAGTTGCTTGTGCAGCTGGCGCGTCGTTCATCATTCTTGCCGTCCCGCTTGACTCTCGGGAAATCGGCCAGGGTACCTATTCCCGCGCCAGCATCCTCCAGGAGAGACCTCTGACAGGTCTCCTGGAAGCGGCTGTCGTCATGGCGTCCATTCTTCTCCCCACCGTTGCGAGCATCTTGGTAACTAACGCCAGGGGCTCGTCACGGCCAGGCCGAATGCGGTTACGTTCCCTTCTCGTCGGCGTGCTTCACATTGCTACCGAGCTGTTCTTGATCGCTGTCATGTACGTACTTTCTGTTACACAAATCGGTCTACTCTATCTTCCTGCGCTCGCTGCGCTAGGCGCGGCGAGCGTCCGGTCAATTGGTGTCTTGAGAGCCCATCCAATCCGGCCGGCATTCTGACCAGTTCAGTCCCGCTCTAGCGATCCTGAGTTGGACCGTTGTCACTCTCGTGCTGGCGGGTAGCATGCTCGACTTTGAGAAGTTGCATCTGGGATCTGGCTAGACGCATCGGCGATTTTAGGGATGCTGTCCGAAGGGTGCCGTTGCTGTATGACGCTGCCAGGCGACTAGGTCTGGATCCTGAGGCAAGCTTCCGTGCGGCGGCGGCGGCCTTGGATCGAGAAGCTCACGACTGGGTTGAGGCTTTCCTGCAACGATCACAAAGGGACAAGACACCGGAAATAATGGGCTATGTTCCGGTCGAATCAGACGAGGGCCCATGGTGGCAGCTTCGTGACAGATTCGATCCTGTGCCGCCCGGCGGCTGAGTATCCACGAATTCCCGGAAGGTCGCCGGCAGCAGACTCGTTGGCGCGCACCTGGACATTAGGCTGATGAACCATACGGACGCCCCCACCAAGTCGTGCAACCTGGTTAGCTCGCCCAGGGCAAAGGTCGAAGGCTCCGCCTCATAGGAGATTGCGGCGGGGCCACGGGGAAGCCGCGGAAGAGCTAGGCGAGCGGTGGCGTAGCCAGCAGTGAGGCGGCCGCGGCCAGCTGCTCGGCGGCGATCGGAGAATCCAAACCGCCCGGAAGGTGAGCTTCGCGCTGCAGCTGCTGCAGCCGGCTGCTGCCGAACACGCCCGCGACGGCGACGGCCCGGTCGATGCAGAATACGGCCGCTTCGGCGGCAAACACGCGGGCCGCCCGGCAGGCATCGGGATCCAGCTTGCCGGCGCCGGCCGAGGCGGCGGCTCGATGCACCAGCATGCGCGCGCCGTCCGTCCGGGTGCGAATGTCCGCCAGCTCGAACTCGATCAGCTGCGACGATTCGAGGTGATTCGTCCGAGCAGCCTGAACAGCTTCGTCCAGGGCGGCCTCGCACAGCCCGCACGCCACAGCGGCCAGCAATAGGCGAGATACCGCTGCCAGCGCCGGCTGCTCTATTCCAGAGCCGGGCCCAAGCAGCCGTATGCGCCCAATTTCCAGCCCCGGCAGCAGCTGGTCGTCGACCAGTGACTCGACCTCCCAATCCGCGGGCTTGCGATACAGCCCGCCAGCGGTGAGCAGCACGTCGGCCGAGCCGGCGTCCACGGCGTGATGGCCGTCGAGCGAATAGGTGGCTCGCACCGAAGCGTCCTGAACGGCAGCCAGCGCAGCGGGGTCGGTCTTCGAGAGCCGCAGCGTCCAGCGAACGGCGGCTCCAGCCATGGCTCGGAGCGCGGGAGCAAGCCCCTCCTTGGCCTGTTCCGCCAGCGCCAGGGCGGCGGCAGTTAGATCTGGCGCCTGCTCCGCGGGCCGCGTTCGCGCCGCCTGTTCGGGCGTGTACGGCATGTCCCAAGCGGTGTCACCCGCCGCGACGCGGCGTCCAACCACCTGTCGCTGGATCTCCGTGGTGCCGCCGCCGATCTCGGCCAACTTGGCGTCGCGCAGGCTGCGCTCGACCGCATTCTCACGGATGTAGCCGTAGCCACCGAAGACCTGGACGGCCTGTCTGGCCGCCTGCATGACGGCGCCCGAGCAGAAGATCTTGCACGAGGACGATTCGACGGGCGCATCCAAGCCCTGGTCTTTCATCCAGGCAACACGCCGCACGAACAGCTCGCCGGCCGCGGCGCTCAGCCACATCTCTGCCAGCTTGGCCTGAATGGCCGGCTGCGAGGCAATCGGCTGGCCGAACTGCTTGCGCTCGCGGGCATAGCCGACGCAGTCGGCTAGCAGCGCCTGCATGGTGCCGATGGAATGGGCCATCATCAGGAAGCGCTCCCACTCCAGCGCGGCTTTGGCGATGTCAAACCCCTTGCGCCTCTCTCCCAGCACGTTTTCCAACGGGACTTCGCAGTCCTGGAAGATCAGCTCGCCGGTCGGCGAAGTGCGATTGCCCATCTTGTCCAGCTCCCGGCCGCTGGAGAATCCCGGAAAGCCGCGCTCAACGATGAAGGCGGTGACGCCCCGCGAGCGCAGCGAACGGTCCTCGCTGGCAAACACCACGAACACGTCCCCAACGGGTGCGTTGGTGATGAACATCTTGCTCCCGTTCAGGATCCAGCGATCGCCGCGCTGGACGGCGGTGGTGAGCATCGAAGCGGCGTCCGACCCAGCCGATGGCTCCGTCAGTCCGTAGCCGGCGGTCCACTCCCCGGTCGCTATCGGCGCGAGGTAGCGGCGCTTCTGCTCGTCGTTCCCGAATAGCCACAGCGGCGTCCCCGCGAGCACGGAGTGAGCAACCCAGGACAGCGCGATCCCGGCATCGGCGCCGCCCGCCGTGAATGCCTGAAAGGCCGCGGCGGTGGTGATGATGTCGGCGCCGCTGCCGCCGTACGCCTCGGGGAACTGCAGGCCCAGCAGCCCCAGCTGGCCCATCTTGCGCCAGCCCGCGGCGTACCATTCGCCGGCGCGGTCGCGCTCCACGGCACCGGGAGCTATCTCACGTCGGGAGAAGTCTTCGACCGTCTTCACGAACGAGCGCTGCTCGTCGCTCAAGTCGAAGTACATCCGAGCTCTACTCTAGCAACCGCGGCACGCGTCTTACGTCAATCCGCGGCGCTGGCCTGTGCCGGGTAGGCGGCCCTTCGCGCGGGCCAGGGACGAAGGCTCAGCTGTGGACCGCTGTCTCCTGTTCGGCCGCGGGCTCTTCGATTGAGGCCGCGATCAGCTCGACGACGTCCTGGGTACGTATGGTGCCGCGCAGGTTCTTGGTGGACACCGCATCCTCCATCATGGTCAAGCAGAAGGGGCAGGCCGAAGCCACCACGCCGGCGCCCGTCTCCACGGCCTGGTCGATCCGCTTCTGATTGATGCGTGTGCCCCGGTTCTCGGTCATGAAGACGCGGCCACCGCCGCCGCCGCAGCACAGACTGCGGCTGCCGTGCATGCTCATCTCCTTGAGCTCCACGCCGGGGATGGCCGACAGCGCCTGCCGCGGCGCCTTGTAGATGTCGTGGTAGCGGCCCAGGTAGCAGGAGTCGTGATAGGTGATGGTTTGCGCCGCCGAGGCCTTGAGCTTCAGGCGGCCGGACTGAACGAGCTCGTTCACGAACTCGGTGTGATGGATGACGCGGTAGTTGCCGCCAAACTGCGGGTACTCGGTGGCGATGGTGTTGAAGCAGTGCGGGCAGGCGGTGATGACCGTCTTCACGTTGTAGCCGTTGAGGGTCTCGACGTTCTCTCCGGCCAGCGTCTGGTACAGGTACTCGTTGCCAATCCGGCGGGCCGGCTCGCCGGAGCACTTCTCTTCCTTGCCGAGGATGGCAAAGTCGACGCCGGCGGCCTGCAGGCATTTGATCAGCGCCCGCGCCACCTTGTTGTTGCGCTCGTCGAAGTGACCGTAGCAGCCCACCCAGTACAGCACCTCGGCCGTGGGATGCTCCTGCAGCGTCTTCACGCCCAGCTCGCGCGCCCAGGCTCCACGCTCGGACGACGGGTACTCCCAGGGATTGAAGTTCTTCTCCCAGTTGTTGAACAGCGGCACGAGCTCATCCGGGAAGCGCGCCTGATCCAGCACCAGGAAGCGCCGCATGTCGACGATCTTGGGCACATGCTCGATGAGCACCGGGCACTGCTCCATGCACGCCCGGCAGGTCGTGCAGTCCCACAGCACCTCGTCCTTGATGACGCCGCCCACCATCTCCAGCTGCTGCGCCTCATCGGGCGAGGCGTGCTCGCCGACCACCGACATACCGTTCAGCTCGAACAGGTAGTGCTTGAGGTCGAGGATGACGTCCTTGGGCGAGAGCGGCTTGCCGGTGAGCGCCGCGGGGCAATTGGCCGTGCAGCGCCCGCACTCGGTGCAGGTGTAAGTGTCGAGCAGGCTCTTCCAGGAGAAGTCGGTGATTTTCCCAGCCCCGTAGGTCTCGGCCGTCTCCAGGTCAGGCTTGGACAGCTGACCGCGCGGCGTCCTGGCGCGGAAGAAGACGTTGAAGGGCGCGGTCATGATGTGCAGATGCTTGGACGAGGGCAGGTACACCAGGAAGCCCAGGATGACCACGACGTGCAGCCACCACGAGGCGATGAAGGTCGTGAGGGCAGCGGCCGAGCCGGCGGCGAACAGCCCGGACACCCACCAGCCCAGGAATGCCCACGAACCGAGCGAATCGCGGGTGTAGGCGGTAGACGCCCCTTCGGCCAGCACCAGCGACACCATGAGCACAGCGATGAGGCCCAGGATGATCCAGGCGTCGCGGCTGAGCGTCAGGGCGAATGGCTTAGCGACGGCGCGGCGCCAGGCGGCGATGCCCAGGCCGATCACGACCATCAGCACGAACATGTCGACCATGAACCGGAAGGCCGCGCTCTCAACGACGAGCGGAAACGGATGGCCGAACAGGCCCGTCCACAGAATGTTGAAGGTGCCAGCCGTGATGACCAGGAAGCCCCAGAAGATGAAAGCGTGCATGATGCCCGCCCCGGGGCGCTTGAACAGCTTCTTCTGCGCCAGGACGTAAATGAACAGGTCCGAGACGCGGCCGGGCAAATCGTCGAGCCGGATGTCGGCTGCGCCAGCCAACATCATGCGGAACAGCTGGCGCACCCGCACGCTCCACAGGCCAACAGCGGCAACGAGGAGGAGGAGCAGCGGCACCCAGCCTGGAATTGGGCCTAGAGCATAGGCCGTTGCGGCTTCAGGAAACACGAACGTCGGTGAGTATACCGAGGAACGCAGTCAGAATACGCGCAGTTGCGCCCCAGATCTCGGCGCCGTCCCACTCGCAGCGCCAATCGCCAGCCTCCGGCGAGGGCGAGCATGAGGTCACCTGCAGCAGGTGGGATAGAGGCACCTCGAGCAGGCGGGCTACCTCACGATCGCTCGCTATGCGGGCCATACCAGCCGGGATAACCCCGACGAACGGCGTGATGATGAACGACGACGTCAACGTGCTGATGTCGTCCATTTGGCCCAGCAGGGATACCGATCGCGGCTCGATGCCGATCTCTTCATGGGTTTCCCTCAGCGCGGTGTCAAGAGCATCGCGATCCGCCACATCGGGCGACCCGCCCGGAAAGCTGACCTGGCCCTTGTGCGTGGGCATAGCCTCCGTGCGCTGGGTCAACAGCAGCCGTGCGTCCCCGTCCCGAAACAGCAGCGGTACGAGAACCGCCGCTCGGCGGTAGCCCGGCGCGTCGAGTCGGACCGCAGGGCGGGCCCGGAGATAGCCTTGCACCGTATCGACGAGCTCCGCGGGCGACATACCTGAGTCAATCGTACAGCTGAGCTTGCTTTCTAACGCCGTCCGCTCCATAATGCCGCCATGGCGATACAGTTCCCCGCGCTCAGCGGTCCCGGGGCACAGACCCCGTTCCCGACGCTGTCCCAGCTCGAACGTCAGCAAACCCGGCTGTTCGGCCAGCTCGCCAGCGGCAACCAGCTGACCAGCGCGTCCGTCAACCCCGCCGGGGTGGCCATCGCCGCACAGCTCACGACCCAGGTGAATGGCTTCGCGCAGGCGGTCAACAACATCGGTGACGCGCAGAATATGGTCGCCACCGCCGATGCGGCTCTGGGCAGCCAGCAGGACGTGCTCCAGCAGGAGCGCGTGCTGGCGGTCCAATCGGGAGATGCGGCGCTCACGGATTCGCAGCGTCAGATCATCCAGGGGCAGATCGCCCAGCTGAACGCGGGCTTCGACCAGACGGCGCAGACGACCTCATTCAACGGGATTGCGCTGGTGAGCCAGCAGCAAACGGTACAGTTCCAAAGCGGAGCCAACGCGGGCCAGACCACGCCGGCCACACTTCCGCAGTCCACGACCAATCAGCTGGGACTGCAGGGCGTGGACCTGACGACACAGGCAACCCAACCCGCGGCGCTGGGCACGCTGGACCAGGCGATCGCCACGACCAGCGCCAACCGGGCAGATCTGGGCGCTGCCGAGAACAACCTGCAGTCCCAGGGCAACAACGCCGCGACCAGCCAGGAGAATGCCCTCGCGGCGCGATCGCAGCTCGCCGACACCAATATGGCCGAGGCGTCCGCCGCGCTCAGCTCCACGCTCCTGCGCCAGACGTTATCGCTGTACTCGATCCAGCAGCAATCGGCCACCTTCGCCCTGACCAGCCGCCTGCTCCAGCTCTAACCGGCCGCAGCAAGGCTCAGGCAGGAAGCGCCGCCACGAGCGCTTCTACGAGGTCGCACAGGCGGACCGACGCATCAGCCGCGACCGCCAGGACCTCATCGTGGCTGACGGGCGCGCCGGTCAGCACGTTGGTGATGAGGCTCAGACCCAGCACAGCCAGGCCCGCGTGCCTCGCCGCGACCACCTCCGGACAGGTGGACATGCCAACGGCATCCGCGCCGATACCGCGCAGAAAGCGGCACTCCGCGGGAGTCTCATAGCTCGGGCCGGCCACCATCACATACACGCCCTCGCGCAGCGTCAGGCCGCGCCGCGCGGCAACCGCGTGCGCGAGAGTCCGCAGCTCAGGGTCGTAGGCACCGGCCATAGCGGGAAAGCGCGGCCCCAATTCCGGCTCGTTCGGCCCGCGCAGCGGATTGAGGCCGGCCATTCCAGGCAGGAAGACGTGGTCGGAAATCAGCATGAGATCTCCAGGGCTGAAGGCTGGGTTCAAGCCACCGGCCGCGTTGGTCACGATGAGTCTCGAGGCCCCCAGCGCGCTCATGAGCCGCACGCCGAACACCACCTCGGCAGCTGTCCAGCCTTCATACAGGTGCACCCGTCCCCGCATCACGGCCACCGGGCAGCCCGCCAGCAGACCCAGCACCAGCTCGCAGCCATGGCCCTCCACCGCCGGAACGGGCATATGCGGGATCTCGGCGTACGGAAGCACATAGGCCTCTGTGACCCGATCCGCCAGCGCCGCGAGGCCTGAGCCGAGGATCAGGCCGATCCGCGGGACCATGGGCCATCTTGACCGGACGAGCCGGGCAGCCTCCGCCGCTTCAGCCGCGGCGCTCATGCCAGTTCCGGTAGTTCGCCGACTAGAGGCTTCGGGCCCCGGCGCCGGCTGCGCTGGGCTCCGGGCTCCTCACCGCTTCCGCATATACCTGCGTGGTCGAGATGCTGGCATGGCCCAGCAGCTCCTGCACCGACTTGAGGTCCTGTCCCGCACGCAGGCGATGCGTGGCGAAAGAGTGGCGCAGCACGTGAGGGGTGATGGTCGTCTCGATACCGGTCTTCTCGGCGTGGCCCTTGATGATCAACCAGAAACCCTGACGGGTCATGCGCAAGCCGTGGTGGTTCAGGAACAGCGCCTGCTCGTTCTGGTCACGCAGCAGGGCCGGCCGCCCCCGGCCGAGATAGGTCTCCAACGAGGACATACTGGCTCTGGAAGCCGGAATGACGCGCTTCTTATCACCTCGACCCGAACAGGTCACGAGCGCGGTCTGTGGATCAACGTCCTGAACGTCGAGCGACACCAGCTCCGTAACCCGTACACCCGTGGCATAGATAAGCTCGAGCATGGCTTTGTCGCGCATGCCCATGGGGGTGTTGGCCTTGGGCTGCTGCAGCAGCTTGTCGATTTCCTCCACCGAGATGGACCTGGGACAGCCGCGGGCTACCCGCGGAGCGGGCAGCGATCGCGTCGGGTCCTCGGCAATGGCGCCCTGTGACTGCAGATAGTGGAAGAAGGACTTCACCGCGGCGATACGGCGCGCGATGGTAGAGGCCGCGTACTCGCGCTCCCGCAGGTGCGACATGAAGTTGACAATCGTGTCGCGGTCGAGGCAGGCAGCCGATGATGAGATCGACGCCTCGACGAACTCCACGAACTGGTTCAAGTCGTTACGGTACGCCGACAGCGTGTTGTCGCTGAAGCTCTTATCGCGGCGAAGGTACTCGACGAACTGTCCGATGGACTCTTTCATCCGCCGGCCTGCCGCTGGGCAGCGCTCGCACCCGACACAGATCTCATCAACGCCTCGGCGCGCTGTTCGCCCAGCGCATGCAACTGCGCCCAGAACACGGCGGCAACAGTCTTTGCATCCATGATTTCGCCCTGTCCTATCAAGTCCATGGCCGAGCTCACGGGCATGGACAAGACTTCGATTTCCTCATCATCCTCATATTCCTGATCCCCCTCCTGAAGCTCGCGGGCCACAAAGAGATGCAGCACTTCTGTGCAAAAGCCAATCGCGGTATAGAACGAGCAAACCCTATGGAGTGTTCCGGCCGTGAAGCCGGTCTCTTCCTTGAGCTCCCTGGCGGCGCAGCCGGCCGGATCCTCACCCGCGCCCAGGGTCCCGGCCGGGATCTCGATGGTCATCCGCCCCGCGGCGTGGCGATACTGCTTGACCATGACCAGGTCATCATTGGGCGTCATTGCCAGGATTGCAACCGCCCCAGGATGCTCCACGACCTCTCGGGTGGCAACACGGCCACGCAGCTCCACTTCGTCCACCCGCACCCGCAGCAGCCGCCCGGCGAACACCTCACGGGACGAAAGCGGGCGCTCCCCTTCCACCAAGGCAGTATACGGGAGGCATCCTCCCGCCGGAGCCCGCCATTCGCTTGCACGGCATTGGGGCTTGACAACCTGCACACCTGTGCAGTAATTTTGGTCAGACTTCCCCGCATCGAAATCCACACGTCAAGATAGGAGTGCGACCATGGCTGAGGCTGAGAGCATCCGCGCCCGCGCAGTCGACATGGCGGTCAATCAGATCGAGAAGGTCTTCGGCAAGGGCGCCATCATGCGCCTGGGTGAGTCCGCCGCGACGAATAACGTCAGCGTCATCCCCACCGGGTCCATCGCGCTGGACATGGCCCTGGGCGTGGGTGGCGTGCCGCGCGGGCGCATCGCCGAGATCTTCGGGCCTGAGTCATCCGGCAAGACGACGCTGGCCCAGCACATCATCGCCGAGGCCCAGCGCAGCGGCGGCATGGCGGCCATCATCGACGCCGAGCACGCGCTCGATCCCAGCTATGCCGCGCAATGCGGCGTCAACGTCACCGACCTGCTCATCTCGCAGCCCGACACGGGTGAGCAGGCCCTCGAGATCACCGATATGCTCGTGCGCAGCAATGGCATCGACGTGGTCGTCGTCGACTCCGTGGCCGCGCTGGTGCCGAAAGCCGAGATCGAGGGCGAGATGGGTGACTCCTTCGTTGGCCTGCAGGCTCGCCTCATGTCTCAGGCCCTGCGGAAGCTCGCGGGCGCCATCAATAAGTCCAACACGGCCGTCATCTTCATCAACCAGCTTCGTGAGAAGGTTGGGGTGATGTATGGCAGTCCCGAGGTAACGCCCGGCGGCCGAGCGCTCAAGTTCTACGCCTCAGTGCGAATGGACATCCGCCGTGTGGATTCGATCAAGGTGGGCACCGACATCGTCGGCAACCACGTCAAGGTGAAAGTCGTCAAGAACAAGGTTGCGCCGCCGTTCAAGATCGCTGAGTTCGACATCATCTTCAACGAGGGCATCTCCAAAGAGGGCGGCCTGCTTGACATCGGGTTGGACATGGGCATCGTCGAGAAATCCGGCTCCTGGCTCAGCTATGGCGATACTCGCCTGGGCCAGGGCCGGGAAGCGGCACGCGATTTCCTGCGGCGCAACCCCGACGTCGCCCGCGAGATCGAGGACGACATCCGCAACGTGGACACAGGCTATGCCATCGTGGCCCCGGCAGTTGCCGCCGCTTCGAACGCCTAGCCCCCAGCACTGAGCCTCTCGAAACGGACCCCCGCGGGGGTCCGTTTCTCTTTGAGCAGCCTGCCCGCCTTACCAATTGCCATCTAGTACCCTTTGCGGGTGACTCGTCTCGGGGAGATACTCAGCCAGATCGCCGCGCCAATCGAAGACCGCTACTACCTGATGGCCACCATCATGTTCGGGTTTGCCGCGGCGCTCGTGATCATTCGCTGAGCTTGTCGCTCTCGCGCTCGCTTCTTCGAACTACGCGCCGCCGGCCGTGTTGATCGCCGCCAGCGTCCTGCTGGTCCCCGCCGCCGCGTTCGTCGGCGTCCTTCGGCGCTGGCGGCTATGCCTCATCAGTCTGGGGCTGCTTTACGCCCTGGTCGCGACCATCGAGGGCCTGTCTATTGGACCGGTCTTTGCGCTCTCCCAGGTCGTAGCCGGCGCTACCACGCTCATCATCCTGTTCACCAGCGCTCGCCAGGTCTTCTCGGAGACCCACACCTACGTCATCCACGGCCGGCTGCCGGCCTGGGAGTATCTGTTCGAAACAGTGGTGGCCGCGGTTGGCGCCGTGGGCGCCGGACTGTTCGCGCGGGCGCACCCGCTGTTCGGACTGGCGGGCCCAGTGAGCTTCTCCTGGGCCTGGCTGGGACTCGCTGGCCTGTTCATGATCGTTCTGGCCAGCAACGTCCTCGAGGTGACGCTTGGATTGCTGGTGTTCGACGCCGGCCTGAACCTGCTCGTGCTCACCACGTCGGCCGCGGAATGGTGGCTGGCCCTCATGGTCGTGCAGACCCTGCCCATCGCGCTGGCCCTGGCCCTGTCGATCACCAGCCTGAAGCTGTCCCACGCGGGCCAGGGCGTGGGCCTCGACGTGCTGAGGGAGAAGGCGCCTTTCGTCATGGCCGGCGCGCGCCCCGTACGTATCCGGGTCCGCGCGCGCTCTAGCCGCGCGCCTCAGCGCACGGAGAGCTGATGCCCCTGCTGCCGGCCGCCATCTGGTTCGCTCTCGGCCTCGTCCTGCTCGTCATCGCCCTGCTGCCGAACGGGATCGTCCGCCTACGCTGGCCTGCCGCGTTGCTGGTGCTGGCAGCGTTCGTTGCCTCCCTGGCCCTGGCCTGGGGAGCCTCGCCCCAGCCCTTTGCCCACTGGCAGTCAGCGCTGATCTTCGACGACCTGGCGCACCTGCTGCTTCCGCCCGTGTGGACCGGGGTGACCGCGGCCCTCCTGGTAACGCTGTTCCTCACCGGTGCGCGCTACGAGCTGGCCATCGGAGCGCTGAGCGCGGCTGTGGCCACGGCCGGCATCCTGTCGGCCAACCCCCTGCTGACCGTGTTCCTGCTGCAGGCAGGGGCCGTGCTGGTGCTGGCCGGCCTGGTGGTGTACAGCCATCGCACCGAGGCCAATCCGCTGCTCAGCGTCGCGACCGCGTTGAAGTTCATCACCTTGAACGTCGTTGGCGCAGCCTGCCTGGTGATGGCGCTCCTCCTGTCGACGTTCTACGCGCTGAACCAGGACCGTCTCGAGCTGCCCCGCATCATCGCCGCGGTGTTCGTCGTCGGCTTTGGCCTGGCCGCCGGCGCCATGCCCTTCTATTTCCACTATCCCGACGTATTCGACGCGGCTCCTTCGCTGGTGACCACCTCGCTGATTGGTCCGCTGCAGTGCCTGGCATTCGTCTACCTGGTGCGGACCGCCGGCAATGGTCCCTGGCTGCTGGCCGACAACCACGTTGTCGGTGTGCTCGTCTTCGGCGCCCTGGGCGGGTCAGTCCTGGCCGCCCTGCTGACCTTCGGACAGCGGACTGTGAATCGCGTGCTGGCCTTCAATGCCATCCGCGAGACCGGCTGGATTGTGTTCGGCATTGCTTCAGCCACTGTTCTCGGCTGGACCGGTGCGCTGACGTTCCTGGCAGCGCGTACCGTGAGCGGACCGCTGCTGCTCGCGGCAGTGGCCTTCTTTCAGAACCACTCCGTAAAGCTGGAGGGCACCGCGCGGCTGCTGCCGATAGCCACGTTCGGCTGGTGCGTCGGCGTGCTGGCTACGGTGGGCATCCCTCCAGCTGCAAACTTTTGGGGCCTGCGAGATCTGTTCCGCAGCAGCCTGGTCTTCGGCTCGTCAGCTCCGGCGCTGCTCCTGCTCTCCGCGCTGCTGGCGCTGTGGCGGTTCGGACGCCTGACCGCCACCGTGTTCAGCGGCTCACCGGATGCCGGCACCGAGCGCGAGCCGGCGGCGCCATCATGGGTGCTGGGCTCGCTCGGTTTTGGGATTCTGTTCGCCGGTGTCGTGCCGCGGCTGTTCCAGGTGCCAGTCGATCATCTGCTGGGCGCGTTCGCCTTTCTCCGATGAGCCCAGCGACGCGAGGGATCGTTGTGGCGATAATGAGAGGAACGCCATGATGCCCGTCGCCTATGCCTGAGCGCTTGCCTGGCCGGCTATTCATCCTGTCCGGACCCTCCGGGGTCGGAAAGGACGCGGCCATCAAGCGCATGCGAGAGCAGCGCTTCTCTCTGCACTTCGCCGTCACCGCCACCACGCGGGCGATCCGCGAAGGTGAGGTACATGGCGTGGATTACCTGTTCATCACACCCGAGCAGTTCGAGCAGATGCTGGCCCGGGATGAATTCCTGGAGTACGCCAACGTCTACGGCAAGCATTACGGCACACCGAAGTCGCAGGTGCTCCCGCCCCTGGCCAGCGGCGAGGACGTGCTGCTGAAGATCGACGTCCAGGGCGCCGACACGGTCAAAGCCAAGATGCCACAGGCAATACGCATCTTTCTCGCCCCGCCGTCCTTCCACGAGCTCGAGCGGCGCCTCCGAGAACGGCTGAGCGAGTCCGAGGAAACGCTCCTACGCCGCCTTAGAGAGGCCGAGGCCGAGATGGCGCATATGGGCGAGTACGACTACGTCGTGTACAACCACAGCGATCGCCTGGACGACGCGGTCCGGGAGATCCAGTGCGTCATCCAGCGCGCCGAAGAGAACACGCCGGCCTAACCCCGGCGGTGCAGCCCGTCCCTTAGGCCGGCACCGCCTCCTTCAGGCTGGCTTGAAACTTCTGCCAGTCCTTGAGGAACAGATCGAGACCCTTATCGGTCAACGGATGCTTGGCCGCGGCCTCCAGCACCTTGAACGGCACCGTGGCGATGTCGGCGCCGGCCTTGGCCGCGTCGATGATGTGCAGCGGATGCCGAATGCTGGCAGCCAGCACCAGCGTCTCCAGCTTGTGCTGGCGATAGATCTCGACAGTGTCGCGTACGACCTGCATGCCGTCCTCTGAGATGTCGTCCAGGCGGCCGACAAAGGGGCTGATGATGTAGGCGCCCGCCAGCGCGGCGAACAGCGCCTGATTAGCCGAGAAGCACAGCGTGACGTTGCAGCGAATGCCCTCCTTCTTGAAGCGGCTGACCGCTTCCCAGCCGGCCGGCGTCGAAGGCACCTTCACCACCACGTTGGGGTGCCACTTCGCAAAGCGCCGCCCCTCTTCCAACATGCCATCGGCCTCGAGGCTGACGGTCTCGGCACTGATTGGCCCGTCCACAATCGAGGCAATCTCCTCGATAACGGCCTCGTGGCTCTTGCCGGAGGTCTTGCTCATGAGCGTGGGATTGGTCGTTACGCCGCTGAGGATGCCCCACCTGGCAACCTCGCGAATCTCGTCGATATCCGCGGTATCCAGAAAAATGCGCATGCCGGCACTCCTGGTTGGCTTTGTCGCTGTGGTCCAGCATAGCAATGACCGTTCCATCCGCATAGGGGTCATCGGCAGCTGCCCTCAGGCGCTCTACCATTGGCGCTGATGCCAATCCCAGCAGCCGAGCGCCGGCCGGGTCGAGCCTTCACCCGCTGGGTACATCGCAGGCTGCTGGCCGAGTACGAAGCTCCCGAGTGGAGCTGCCGCAACACGCCCCTGGACGAGCTCATTGGAACCGTGCTCTCGCAGCACACTTCGGACCTCAACGCGGACCGTGCCTTCGCCGGCCTGCGCGCAGCCTTCCCCACCTGGGAGGCCGCACGCGATGCCCCTCCCGGCGCGCTCGAGGCGGCCATCAAGAGCGGTGGGCTGGCCGTGGTCAAAGCCGCTCGGATCCGGGCAATTCTCAGCGACCTGTCGCAGCCGGACGGACGTGTTGCGCTGCCCAACCTGCAACGTCTCGGGCCCAAACGGGCGCGGGAGCTGCTGATGGGTCTGCCGGGGGTGGGCCGTAAAACGGCCTCGTGCGTGCTGCTGTTTGGGGCCGCCATGCCCGCCATCCCGGTAGACACCCATGTGCATCGAGTCGTGCTGCGGCTCGGCATCGTGCCGCCGCGCACGAATCCCGATCAGGCCTGCGACGCACTGGAGCGAGACATTCCGAAAGCGCAGCAGTTCGCCTTTCACGTCAACCTCATACGGCACGGCCGCGAGGTGTGCAAAGCCCTCCGTCCCCGCTGTGACGCGTGCGTCTTACAGGCTCGCTGCGCCTACGCCGCAGCGGCAATCCAGGGCAAACGATTACATTGACACACTAACGCTCAACTTTTATACTGGGCATATCATGCAGAATTTCAAATTCACCGAGAAGGCCCAGGACGCCATCGTCGAAGCCCAGCCGCTGGCCGAGCAGCACAACAACGCCTCGGTCGACGTCGAGCACCTGCTGGTCGCCCTGCTCAACCAGCCGGAGGGCGTCGTCACCCAGCTCGTGCTCAAGCTGGGCCAGGACCTGGAGCAGCTGCGCGCCGGCGCCCTGACCGCCGTCGAGCGCATTCCCAAGGTCTACGGTGGGAGCACGCAGGTGTACATGGCGCCCGCGCTGCGCAAGGTGATCGATCGGGCGCAGGAGCTGGCTCGAACGCTCAAGGACGAGTTCGTCTCCACCGAGCACCTGTTCCTGGGGATCGCCGATCCCCAAACGGAAGGACCGGCCGGCAACCTTCTGCGCGAGCGCGGCATCACTCGGGACAAGATCTTCGAGGCCTTGACCGCGGTGCGCGGCAACCAGCGCGTGACCGACCCCAATCCCGAGGGCAAGTACCAGGCGCTGGAGAAGTACGGCCGCGACCTGACCGACCTGGCGCGCAAGGGCAAGATCGACCCGGTCATCGGCCGGGAGGAGGAGATCCGCCGCGTCAT
>JAJPGV010000010.1 GCA_021325635.1 Chloroflexota bacterium | reverse complement strand
TCACCGAGATTCCTCCTGCGCTGTTGGTTGTTCGTTCCAACCAAGCAGTATCAGGAGGGTCTCGTCTTTTCTGGCCCCTCCCCGCCTACTAAGGTGTTACAGCACCAAGGAGGCGGCTTTGCCGGCTATCAGATCGGCAAGGCCTGCAGCAGCCCGGATAGCCCCAGGCTGCGCAGCTTGGCCTCCGGGATCAGGCCGTCCGGCGTCCAGCCCCGGGCCTGGTAATAGGCGGCGACCATCATATCCAGCTCTTGGCGCGTCAACCGCACGCCGTCGGCTACGCCGCCGCTCACAGGCTGCTCCAGCACCCGCGCCGGCAGCGTGTCGTCCTGGCGCTGCCAGCCTTCGCGCAGGTTGAACAGCTTCTTCATGTTGGTGATGCGCTCGCCCGCCCGGGCCAGGTCGGCGCGCCGGCCCGTCACCAGCTCGTACAGCCGTTCGGCCTCCGGATAGAAGTCGTCGAAGCAGCCGCGCACGAATTTGCACAGGATGAGCGAGTCGATCACCGCCGAGCGGTCTTCGCTGTCGGCCGCGATGCGGCCGCGATCGGGCTCGGCGCGAAGGCGGTCCACGCGGCTGGAGAAGTCGGCCTCGTAGGCCGTCGAACGGTTGTGGCAGGCGCCTCGCGATCCGACGGCCAGTCCCACGGCCATGGTCTTGAGGCTGCGCGGCTCGTAGCCGGGCATCTCCAAGCCCTTCACCTGCATGGCCCAGGCCTCGGAGCCACCGCCGACCTCGGCCGCGGCGCGGCGGCTGCCCTCGGCCAGCAGGTCGCCAAGGCCCTCGCGAGCGGCGATCTTCGGCAGCAGCTCCAGCAGCGCCTGGCCGCTGCCGAAGCGCGCCCCGGGCGCATCCAGCAGGCGCGCCTCAGCCGTCTCCATGGCCCAGGCGATGGTCGCGCCGGAGCTGATGGTGTCCAGGCCGTAGCGGTCGCACAGCGCCGCTGCCTCCAGGATGGCGTCCAGGTCGGACACGCCGCACAGCGGGCCCAGCGCGTACAGGCTCTCGTACTCCAGCCGCGTGCCCGGGCGGCCGCCGCCCAGCTGGAAGATCTGCTCGCAGCCGATGGTGCACGACGCGCACGTGACCGAGCGCTCGTGGCGCTCGGTCTGCAGCCGTTCGCCGCTGATCTGCTCAGCCTGCTCGAAGGTGGATTGCCGGAAGTTGTAGCTGGGCAGCGCCGCCAGGCGATTGAACACCGCGAGATTGGCGGTGGTGCCCATGGTGCGGTACTTCTCGGTGGCGTGCCCCAGGCTGATTCGGGCCAGCTGGCGCCGCAGCTCGTTGAGCTCCGTGGGGTGGGCCACCGCGGCCGGCCGCGTGCCCTGAACCGCCATCGCCTTGAGCCGCTTGGAGCCCATCACCGCTCCGCTGCCGGTGCGGCCGGCATGGCGCCCGTCGTTGGAGATGGTGGCGTAGCGCACCAGCCGCTCGCCGGCCAGCCCAATGGCCGCCACGCGCAGGCTGGGGTTGCCGCACAGCTCCCTGACGCGGCTCTCCGTGGCGCGCGGATCGAGGCCCAGCAGCTGCCGGGCCTCGTGGAAGCGCACCTCGCCGTCCTGGATCTCCAGGACGGTCCAGTCCGCCGCCCGGCCGAGGATGACGATGGCGTCGAAGCCGGTGCGCTTGAGGGCGATGGCCAGGTGGCTCGACGACAGCGAGTCGCCGATGAAGCCCGTCAGCGGCGACTTGGCGATGACGGTGTATTTGCTGGCTGTGGTCACGGAGGTGCCGACCAGCGGACTGTTGACGAAAATCAGCGGATTGTCCGGGCCCAACGGGTCGACGCCCGGCGGAGCGAAGCGGTACAGCAGGTATGAGGCGAGCCCGGTGCCACCGATGAACGCCTCCAGCAGCTGCTCGGGCAGGGCCTCTTCTCGAGCCCGGCCGTGGCTGAGGTCCACGACCAGCAGCCGGCCGTGGTGGCCGAACAGCGGCCCGCCCACGGTCATCCGCCGCTGAGGCTGGACAGCAGCAGCAGCTGCTCCCGGGCGCCGAGCGCCTGACCCAGGTCGGTGGTGAACAGCCGGCCGCTCAGGTTCAGGGCGTAGGCGCTGGTCGGCCGGCCATCCGGCTCCAGCACGGGGCCTACCAGCCGCGGGAACTGCCGCGCCAGCTCGCACAGCGCCGCGCCAACCGTCTGGGCTTCGACCGGAACCACCCGCCTGCCGGCCAGCAGCCGAGCCTGGCCAAACAGCTCTACGGTCGGCACGTCAGCCCCGCCTGGCCCAGGCGATCAGGATCGAGGGTGCCCGTTCAGGGCTCGCTATCAGCATCGTCGTCGCCCGTGCCCGCCAGCAGCCAGTCGCGATAGTACGGGTCCTGCAGCGCCGTGCTCCACTCGAACAGGATGTCCGAGCACACCGCCCGCAGCGGTCCGCCGGCCTCGCCGGGTCGCAGAGTTCGTGCCGTGAGCCAGGCTTCGAGCTCGCTCGGCTCGGGGTCGTCGGCGATGCAGTCGCGCAGCACCTGCAGCTTGAGGTTCAGGCCGATGTTGTCGGGGCTGGTGTTGCGCGCCCGCCGCCGGCGCCGGCCCTCGGCCACGTCGATGGACGTCAGCAGCCATTCGCACACGCCGGCCGGGCGGACGGCGCTGGGGTCGATCGGCCAACGCTGCTGGCTGGCGTTCGAGGCCCGGCTGGTCACCTGCCGCTCCAGCGCAGCTCGATTCCCAGGTCGAGCCCGGGCTGGTTGGGCCGCTGGCAGCCCCGGTCCAGCGCCGCCAGGTCCAGCGTCAAGGTGGCGAGGTCCTCGACCGGCACCAGTGGCGGCTCGATGGCTGCCAGCGTGGACAGGGTCTTGAGGAACCCGTGGCAGCGCTGGCAGGTGAATACCCGGCGGGATTCGCCGTGCTCCTCGTCGTACAGGTAGCCGAGGGTGTCATGGCGGTCGTTGGCGCAGAAGGGGCACAGCTGCCAGGGCAGGCTCCAGCCCGCACCGCAGCGCCCGCAGCGCAGCACGCGCGTCCGCTCCAGTCCACGCGCTTCAGCCAGGGCGGGCCAGGCGCCGCAGACGGGACAGCAGCCGGCTCCCCAGCTGGCCTGCTGCAGCAGCGGCGCGCAGCCTGCCGCGACGGCCTGCAGCAGCGGCAGGAGGGTGAGCCCGAGCACCGCCTCCAACGGCCCTTCGCTCGCTGCCGGACCGAGGTTGATGGTCTGCTCCAGCAGCGCCAGGTCCGGCCGCTCCCGGAGGGCCCGCCAGTCCGCGCCGCCATCGGGCCCGGTCTCGGACGGCAGCGCGGCCCGCAGCCGCGCATACAGCCGCTCCAGCTCGTCCTTGGGCGCGCTCAGCGTCACGCCCTGCAATGCGGCCTGGCCCTGGCGCAGCCGGGCCAGCGCGCCGTCGGCTGCCGGCTTGGCCGCGGCCGTCCAGCAGCTATCCGCGCCGGCGTCCAGCGCCAGGCCCAGCAGCATGGCGTAGGGCCGCAGCTGCCGATCGGAGACGGCCACCTCCTCCAGCCGGCGCTGACTTATCGACGCTGCCGGCACCGCGGCTCCGCTACCGCTTGGCGGCCAGGCGCGGGTTCAGGTTGGGCGTGCCGAAGAAGGCCTCGCTGCCGCCGGCGTGAAGCTGTAGCTCGGCGCCCCGGTTGCCCACGTCGGCCCCGGGATTGGAGCTGCCCCGGACGCGGGCCGCCTCCGGGCTGCAGCCGGCCAGGGCCACCAGCGCGGCCAGGCCGAGTCCCGCCGCCAGCAGCCTGAATGGCGCCTTCACAGCGCCTGGCCGCCCATGATGATGGCGAAGCGCAGCAGGAAGCCGCCCAGCAGCGCCAGCACGGCGGCGTACGATGCCGTCTGGATGGCGGCGTCGCGCCCCCGCAGGTGGATCACCAGCGGCGCGATGTTGCCCAGCACGCCGACGCCCAGGATCAGCAGTGCCCCCCAGGCGCTCAGCACCAAACGCCCGGTCAGACCGCCCAGCGTCGCCAGGAAGGCCGCCAGCACCACCAGCTCGATGCCCATGACCCAGTTGTCGGCCTGCTCCAGCCGGGCCAGCAGGCCGTGGCCGGCATGCCGCTGCTCGATGACGATGAGCAGCACCGCCAGGGCCGTCGAGGCGGCGGAGGCCAGGAACAGCGCGCCCAGCAGCTGGCTGTCAGCCCACACCGGCTGGTTAGTAACGCTCAGCAGCACCCCGGTGTAGCCGGCGATGAACAATCCGAAGACCGCGCCGACGGCGCCGAACAGCACGCCCAGCGGGCCGCGCCGCACCAGGCCGCTGAACGGCCGCAGGAAGCTCAGCACGCCCACCTCGGCCAGCGCGCCCACGAAGGAGATGCCGCTGAACAGGCCAAAAATCAGCAGCGCCCACGAGCCGACCGACATCGGCGACCACCATTTGAACATCAGGCCGCCGCTGTTGGAGGCCACGAGCATGTGCCAGAAGCGGTCCGGCGCGCCCAGGTCCAGCGTCAGCAGCAGGCCCGACACCAGGATCAGCGGGAAGGCCACGAAGTAGCCGACGCGCGCCACCGCGCGGTCGGCCCCGCTGCCCACGAAGTCGACGATCACCGCCAGCGCGTAGGCGCCGGCGGCGATACCGCCAAAGAAGAAGTACAGGACGATCAGCCACTCCCAGTGGGGCGGCTGAGTGAACAGTGTGTCAGGCATCGGCCACCTCCTGGGCCTCTTTGTGGGCGCCCCGATTGCGGAAGGAGAACAGCGCCGCCAGGCCCACGCCAATGCCGGCCAGCGCGGTGAACAGCGATCCGCCCACGAGGTTGCGGCTGGGCAGCTGCGGGTTGCTGGGCAGACCGTAGACCTCGGGCTTGTCGACCAGCAGGTAGAACGAGTTCAGGCCGCCCAGCATGCTCTCATCCGCGCCATACAGGTAGGCCCGCTTCTCGCCCTGGGCCTGCAGTTGCTGCACGCGCGCATTGGCCATCTGCCGCAGCGAGTCGATGCTGCCGAACTTGATCGAGGCGGTGGGACAGGCCTGCGCGCAGGCCGGCGCCAAGCCGTTGGAGATGCGGTCGTAGCACAGGGTGCACTTCTGGGCGGTGTTGCTGGCCGGGTTGATGTCGATGACGCCGAAGGGGCAGGCGGCGATGCAGTCCCGGCAGCCGTTGCACACGTCCTGCTGGATGACCACCGTCTCGAACTCGGTGCGCACGATGGCGCCGGTGGGGCACACCTCCAGGCAGCCCGCCTGCGAGCAGTGCTTGCACACGTCGCTCATCATCAGCCAGCGGCCGTTGTGCTGCGAGTCGAACTGCTCGATGAAGCGCACGTGCCGCCAGTTCTCGCCCGACAGCCGAACGGTGTTGTCGTAGCTGTTGCCGGTGAGCGTGGCCTTGCCGCCATTCGTCGCCGGCAGCTGGTTCCACTCCTTGCAGGCTACCTGGCAGGCCTTGCAGCCGATGCACACCGTGGTGTCGGTGTAGAAGCCCATGGCGGTCATGACGCCTTCTCCACGTTGCACACGAACGCCTTCCCCTCGTGGATGCTGACGTTCGGGTCGCCGACCAGGGCGGTTAGGTCATTGGTCACCGCGCCGGTCACCACGCCCTGGTAGCCGAAGTGCCACGGCAGGCCCACGTGATGGACCGTCTTGCCGTCGATGGTCATCGGCCGCAGCCGGGCCGTGACCAGCGCCTTGGCCACGATCGCCCCGCGCGGCGTCGAGATCTTGACCATGTCGGTGTTGTTCACGCCGATCTGCTTGGCCAGCTCGGGGCTGATCTCGGTGAACAGCTCCGGCTGGAGCTCGGCCAGCCACGGCAGCCAGCGGCTCATCACGCCCGATAGGTGATGCTCGGTGAGCCGGTACGTGGTCAGGACGTGCGGGTAGCGGGGATCGCCGATGGGCGCAAGCTGGTTGTCGTCCCGCTTCCAATACTTCGCCACCGGGCTGTTGTCCTGCTTGGGATAGAGGGCGTTGTGCACCGGCGATTCCAGCGGCTCATAGTGCGTCGGCAGGGGGCCGTCCACGAACCCGGTAGGCACGTACAGCATGGCCAGGCCGTTGGGCCGCATGATGAACGCGCCTGTGCCGTCCATGGCGTCGAAGCCGGTGCCGCCCGGCTTGGCCTTGTCGTCCGGCGGCTTGGTGGCCGCGAAGTCGATCACGTCCGGGCCATCCCAGGCCTTCTTGTCGGCGTTCCAGAACATGTACTTCTTGCGCTCGGACCAGGGCGTGCCGTCGGGCTTGGCCGAGGCGCGGTTGTACATGATGCGCCGGTTGGCCGGCCAGGAGTAGCCCCAGTTGAGGTGCGTGCCGGGCTTGAAATCGGGGTCCGGCTTGCGGTTGGCCGCCCGGTTCTGGTCCTCGGCCGGGTACACGCCGCTGTAGATCCAGGACGCGCAGGTGGTCCCGCCGTCGTCTCGCAGCGCGGCAAAGCCGGCCAGCAGCTTGCCCGTGTCCGTCTCGTAGCCGTTGATCTCCTTGAGGATCTTCAGCACGTCCGGCTCGTCGGCGATCTTGGTGTTGGACGGCGGCTTGTCGGGCATGAAATCCCACAGCAGGCTTTTGATGCCCGCGTCCTTGGGATCGTTGGAATCGGCATACAGCTTCTTCAGCCGGTTGCCCAGGTTGACCGTCCACCAGGTGTCGGTGCGGGCGTCGCCGGGCGGATCGATCGCCCGTTCGTGCCACTGCACCAGGCGCTGGGTGTTGGTGAAGCTGCCCTCGCCCTCGGCCACCTGGGCCGAGGGGAAGAAGAACACCTCAGTCTGGATGTCCGCGGGCTTGAGCTCGCCGTTCTTGACTTCGGGCGAGTTGTACCAGAAGGCCGCGGTCTCGGTGAGGAAGTTGTCCTTGACCACCAGCCACTCCAGCTTGGCCAGCGCTTTGCGCTGCAGGCGGGCGTTCTGGCCGCCCACGGCGGGATTCTGGCCCATGGCCATCAGGCCCTTGACCTGGCCGTCGGCCATGCGCACGAACATCGGCATGTGCGACAGGTCGCCGGTGATCTTGGGATGCCAGTCGTAACCGAAGTCGTTGTCCTTGGTGGCGTTCTTGCCGTACATCGACTTCATGTAGCTGACGATGAACTTGGGATAGTTGGACCAGTAGGCCGTGGCCACCGCGCCGGCTTCGGTGGTGATGAAGTCTTTGAGCGTCGCGTGGCTCTTGCGCGTGTCCGGGTGGTTCATGTAGCCGTGGATGCTGTGGTACAGGGTGGGCACGTCGGTCGAGCCCTGGATGGTGGCGTGGCCGCGCAGGGCCATCACGCCGCCGCCCGGCCGGCCGATGTTGCCCAGCAGCAGCTGCAGCAGCGCCGCCGTGGAGATCATCTGCGGGCCGTAGGTGTGCTGCGTCCAGCCCACGGCGTAGGCGATGACGCCGGTGCGCTCGGGGCCGGAGTTGTCGGCGATGGTCTGGGCGATCTTCAGGAACAGGTCGCGCGGCACACCGGTCACCCGCTCCACCATCTCGGGCGTGTAGCGCGCGTAGTGGCGCTTGACGATCTGGAAGACGCAGCGCGGGTCCTGTAGCGTGTTGTCGCGATTGGCCGGGGCCGGCACCAGCGACTTGATCAGGTCGTCATAGGGCGGGCCGCTGGTGGCGGGCGCCGCGTTGGGCGGCGAGCCGGTGCGCTTGAAGCCCCACGAAGCGGTGTTGTAGGCCTTGGGCTGCGCCGGATCGCTGTTGTCGATCAGGCCGGAGAAGATGCCCTCCAGCTCCTCGGTGTCCTTGAAGTCGTCGGACACGATCAGCGGCGCGTTGGTGTAGTTGACGACGTAGTCCTTGAAGTAGCGCTCGTTCTGGATGACGTAGTTGATGAGCCCGCCGAGGAAGGCGATGTCCGACCCCGAGCGCAACGGTGCGTGGATGTCGGCCATCGCCGAGGTGCGCGTGAAGCGCGGGTCGACGTGGATCAGCTTGGCGCCGTTCAGCTTGGCCTGCATTACCCAGCGGAAGGCGATCGGGTGGCATTCGGCCATGTTGGAGCCCTCGATCATGACCCAATCGGCGTTGGCCATGTCGCTGGCGAAGGTCGTGCAGGCGCCTCGCCCCATCCTGTTGCCCAGACCGGGCACGCTAGAGCTGTGTCATATCCTGGCCTGGTTTTCGATGGGCGTTACTCCCAGGCCGCGCAGCAGCTTCTGCTGCACGTGGTTCCATTCGTTGTCCATCGTCGCCCCGCCCAGCGAAAAGATGGCCTCGGTGGCCATCACCTTCTTGCCGGCCGAGTCCTGGACCACAAACGTATCGTCGCGGGTCTTCTTGACCAGCTGCGCGACGCGGTCCATGGCCTGGCTGAGGTCCATCGTCTCCCACGACGTCGATCCCGGCGCGCGGTGCAGCACCTGCGTCTGGCGGTTGGGGTTGACGTGCAGCTGATAGATAGCCGCGCCCTTGGGGCACAGGTTGCCCTGGTTGATTGGGCTGTCGGGATTGCCTTCGATGTTGATGATCTGGTTGTTGGCTACGTGCACCAGCGTGCCGCAGCCGACCGCGCAGTACGGGCAGACGCTGGGAAAGGCCTGAGCGTTCTTGATGCGCAGGCTCTGGGCTGCCGCATACGCGGGGGTGAGATTGATCCCCAAGCTGGTGACGCCGCCTAGCGCCGTTCCTGCCGCCGCGGCACCTGAAAGCTTGAGAAAGCCTCGCCGGGAAACCGCCATGGTTACTGCGCCCCCTTCGTCGGTTGATGCGGACGCCCTTGTCCGCGGGACCGGCTACCAATGCGCACTTTACCCCACTGCGGATAGGCAGTCAACGCCTGGTGCCAGGGCCTGGCGCGGCGGGCCTCGTTAGGGGAACTGTGCACCATCCCAGCTTGCGGCTCGCGTCGGCGTTCGGCACTCGCTCGTGCCCGGCCCCGATCCCTATGCGTCAAACACGGGCAGCACCCAGCCGCTGCGCGGCGCGCCCATCACCTTGGCCACGACCGGCAGGGCGTTGCGCTGCCGGGCCGCTTCGCCCACGTCGATGAAATCGAACTCGCTCAGGTCGACGCCGTCAACCGAGATGATGTCGTTGGCCAGCTTCAGCTCGTCGCGAAGAATGCGGCAGACGCCTTCGCCGTAGACGCCGTCGAAGGCCAGGACCAGCGGATGCCCGGCCCGGAGGTTGTCGCTCAGCCCCTGCACGATGCCGGCGGCCAGGTCGCGTAGGGCCGCCTGGCTGGGCTGGCCCTCCCAGCTGATCCACAGCGCCACCGGCTGGGCCGCCGGCGCGAGGTCGAGCCGCTCCATGGCCCGAAGGATGGCCTGGGCCATCTCGGCCGGCCGGATGGCCTCGCGCCGCGGCAGCCGCGGCCGCACCACCCGCAGGTGGCGCAGTGGCGGCAGATCGGCCCGCGAGGCGGCCATGCCCTCGCCGCTCACCTGCACCGTCAGCTGCGTGACGCCAATGACCGTCGCTCCGATGGGGTCGCTCACCGGCTCGACGGGGATGGCCAGGCGATCGGACAGCTGCCGTTTGAGGGCCTGGCCCAGCAGCTCGCCCAGGTCACCAAAGGACTGCTGCTCGCGTTGGTACAGGTACTCGGCCACGCCGCCCGAGAAGAACAGGGCGTCGATGGGTCGGTGCGAGTGCAGCGGCTGGCCAAGAGACAGACGCTCGGCGACGGCCGAGGGCCGGTGCTCGTGCTCGTGATCGTGCGCGGCAGCCAGGGCGATCGACTCGACCACTGCCAACGCCAGTCCGTTCGCGAGGTCGACCAGCGCTTGCGAGTTGGACGGCAGCCCCACCCGCAGCTGTAGCCCCAGCAGCTCGGCGGCGGCCACTGCCTCGGTCGCCACGTGGGCCACGCGGCCCTGCTCGAAGGTGACCAGCCGGCCGCCGATGCCCAGGGCGAACGTGCCGGTCACGTCGCCCTCTCGAACCAACGCCAGCCGCGTGCCGTGGCCGCCGAGGTCGATGTTGAGCACCGTCTGATTGGCGCGCCGCGAGTAGGCCACCGCCCCTGAACCGTGCGCTGCCAGCACAGCCTCCAGGTTCGGGCCAGCAGTGGCGCACACCAGCCGGCTGGCGTCGCCGGCCAGGGCATGGGCCAGGACTTCCGGGTTGTCGCCTTCCAGCGCGGCGCCGGTGAGGGCTACCGTGCCACTGTCCATCTCTTGCGGCTCGAAGCCGGTGTGCTCGTACTGGCCGCGCACGAAGGCCGCCACGCCGGCCGCGTCGATGATCCCGCCGGCGAACGGCGTCAGCAGCACCGGTGAGCGGTACAGCACCTCGCGCAGCACCACGCAGTAGCGCGTGTTCAGCAGTTCCCCGCGCCGGGCCAGGTGAATGCGCGAGAACACCAGCTGCGACGTGGTCGAGCCCACGTCGATCCCGACCGTCAGCTGCTGGACGGTCTCGCTGATCGGCCCGCGCTCACCGTAGTCGAACGGACTGTAGTGCTCGTGCTCGTAATCGTCGTCGTCGTGCATGCCAGCAGGCCCTAAGGCGCGTCGTGCAGGGGCTCGTTACCCAGGTAGCCTCGGGGATTGCCTCCCGCCTGTCCCACCGCGGCGATCGCCAACAGGCACCCTGCATTGACCCCCATGGCCCTAAGCCTAGCGGCGCTGCAGGGCGCCGGCGAAGGACTGGCCGCTGACCCCGCGGGACTCTTCACCCGCCAGGTAAGCGACCAGCTCGGCCATCCAATCCCACGGCTGGCGGTCCGGGTCGCTGCGCTTGCGGCGGTTGACCGCCCCGGCGGACGAGATCACGTTGATCCGCACGCCGTGCGGGGCTAGCTGCTCGGCCGCCGCCCAGCTGAAGGCCTCCACCAGCGCCTTGGAGGGGCCGTAGGGAATGTGGCCGGGCGAGCGCTGCGTCTTGGGGCTGGTGGAGAAGTTCACGATACTGCCGCCGGCCGCCACCATGTCCGGGGCCACAGCCGCGCTGCAGAAGATCGTGCCCAGCACGTTCACCTCGACGGCCCGCCGCAGCCGGCCCAGGTCGAGCTGCCAGAAGGGCACGCCGCCGCCGGCGCGGTCCTCGTGCTCGCCCAGCATGTAGGTGTTCTTGAGCGTGGCCATGTTGAACAGCGCCGCCACAGCTCCCAGCTCGCGGCGCAGCGCGGCGTAGGTCCGCTGCACCTGCTCGGCGTCGGCCACGTCCACCAGCCGCGTATCCGCCGACAGGCCGTAGCCCGCCAGCTCAGAGCGGGCCCGCTCCAGATTCGCGGCGTCGTCGTCCCACATGGAGACGGTCAGGCCGGCCCGCAGCAGCGACTCGGCGGTGCTCAGCCCCTCTTCGTAGGCGGCGCCGGTGACGATGGCCAGCGGGGCGATTCAGACCCTCCAGCTGCTGGCGGGCGTGGCGATCTCCAGCGGCCGCCGGCCCAGGCGCTCGGCGCCCGAAGCGGTGACCACCACCGTGTCGCCGGTCCGGACGGCCAGCTCGGTCACCTGGCCGGTCTCCGATACGACCACGTCGCCCTGGGGCGGGAAGACGGCCGGCTTGAGGATGAAGACGTTCCCCTCCTCGAACCGCAGCGCGGGATCGACGTTGCCTCGGCCGTGCACCAGCGGCGGGTCCTCGCCCAGGCCGCGGCCATGCATCAGCGCCGCGCCGGCCACGTAGCCGGCCTCCTTCACCCGCTGCTGGTACAGCTCCACCACCGAGGCCACCGCGGCGCCTGGCCGGATGGCCGCCCGCAGCTCGTCGAAGATCCGCCGCGAGGTGTCGAAGCAGTCCTGCATCCATTGCTCCGGCTGGCCCAGGACCATGGGCTGGACCACCTGGGCCACGTAGCCGCTCCACTTGGACTCGATCTCGTTGTTGATCACGTCGCCGGCTTCCAGCACCCGGTTCGTCACCAGCCGGTGCGGCCAGGGCGGCAGCGGGCCCGAGCCCCAGTGCAGCATGGCCATGATCTCGCCGCCCTCGACCACGATGGTGCGCAGCATCGCGCCGAAGACCTCGCGCTCGGGCACGCCCGGCCGGGCCATCTCGATCATGGTTTGGGCGGCGCGCTCGGCGACGTGGCAGGCGTTGCGTTGGAACTCGACCTCGGCCGGGCTCTTGGCCGAGCGGCAGCGGTTGACCACGTCGTCGGCCGAGACCAGCTTGGCCTCCGGCAGCTCCGCGCGCAGCGCATCGACGATACCGCTGGGCACCAGGCCCTCGGGCGACCGGACCGAGCCGGTGAGGCCGATGACCCCGATGCGCTTGTTGGCCAGGCCCTTGGCCCGCAGGCTCTGGATGACTGGCTGCGCCCAGGACCGGCCGGTCGTCTGCAGGTCCGGGATCCATTCGCTCTGGCTGCCCCACCAGGCCACCTCGTTGGGGCCGCGCACGAAGGCCGTGGTCTCGCCGTCGAGGGGGAATACCACGGCTACTTCGGTGGTGTTGCCGCCGATCTGCGTGATGTAGCGCAGGCCCGCCTGGAACTGATCCCAGTGCCCGCTGTTGGGAAAGCCGATGATGCAGTCCAGCTGTGCCTGCTGCATGCGCTCGCGCAGCCGTTTCCAGCGGCGGTCGCGCTCCTGGAGGTCGAAAATCGGAATCAGTGTTTTCACGTTCGGGGCGGGATTATACACTTGGGCGGTGAATGAAACAATCGAGCGAGTGGGCCCGGCGGAGGGTCCTATTCAAGCATTGTACCAGGCAGGCGGGTTCGCCTACGACCGCTGGATGGCCTCGCGCGGCATCCCCATCCATCGCGGCTATCACATCGAAGATCTGCGCACTGTGGAGCTGGGCTGGTGGCCCGAGCGCGGCTGCCGGGCGGCCTTCATCCAGCTGCTGGGCCAGGAGGGCGTCAGCGAAGCTCGGGTAACCGAGATTGGCCCCGGTCAGACCCTGCCTCCGCTCAAGCTGGCTATCGACGAGCTGGTCTATGTGCTGGACGGCCGCGGCGTCACGACGGTGTGGCCCGAGGAGGGCCGGTCGCACACCTTCGAGTGGCAGGCCCGCAGCCTGTTCCTCATGCATCACGGCTGGCGGCACCAGCACGCCAGCATGCAGGGCGACCGGCCGGTGCGGCTGCTGCACTACAACTACCTGCCGATTGCCATGTCGGCCCTGCGCGATCCCGAGCTGTTCTTCAACCATCCCGCCGTCGAGCCGGCGCGCATCGTTGACGAGCCCTACGCCATGGCCCGGCTGGCCCAGGGCGATGGGGTGCCCTCCGTGGCCCGCGGCACGTTTTGGTACGGCGACCTGTTCCCGGACATGGGCGTGTGGGACAACCTGGTCAGCACGCAGCGCCGCGGCGCCGGCGGCAAGGCGGTGTTCCTGGGCTTTCCGGGCTCGGAGATGTCCTGCCACATGTCCGTCTTTCCCTCGCGGACCTACAAGCGCGCCCACCGCCACGGGCCGGGCCGCGTAATCGTCATTCCCGCCGGCGAAGGCTTTTCCGTCTTCTGGCAGGAGGGTCAGGAGAAGATCGTGGCGCCGTGGTACGAGGGCAGCGTCATCGTGCCGCCCAACCGCTGGTTCCACCAGCACTTCAACGTGGGCAGCACTCCTGCGCGCTACCTGGCTTTCCATCCGCTGCGGCAGTTCTCCGGCCACTCCGAGAAGGTGCAGGACCGTGCCCGGGACGAGATCGACTACTCCCAGGAGGAGCCCTGGATCCGGGAGAAGTTCGAGGCCGAGCTGGCCAAGCGCGGGCTGACCAGCCTGATGCCCGAGGAGGCCTACCGCATCCCCAACTTCCAGTGGAAGGAAGAGTGATCGTCCGCTAATCGCGGACGCGGCCCGGCACGCGCGGCGACGGCCCTCAACACGCCTGCCTGATAACATACCTCAGCCTCGCCGCGCGGCGGCTGGTGGGCCCGGTCTCGAACCTTTCGTCAGGGAGGGCGTGATGACACATCTGCGAACAGCCTTGCGCGCCGCGGCCGCGGCGCTGACGCTGGCGGCCTGCGGCTCGGCCGGCAGCGCGGGGCCGGCGCCGACCACCCCGTCCACCTCCACGGCAGCTGCCGCCAAGCCCTCCGCCGGCGCGTCCCGCCAGGCGCTGTCGCTGGCCTGGGTGTCGGCCACCTCGTCCCAGTCGCCGGCCTGGATGGCCTACGAGGGCGGCTACTTCCGCGAGAACGGCCTCGACGTCAAGCTCGAATACATCCAGGCCAGCCCCACGGCCGCGGCGGCCATGGTCAAGGGCGACGTGCAGTTCGTGCAGATGGCTGGCCCGGCAGTCGTGGCGGCCGACCAGGGCGGGGCCAACCAGGTGATGGTCATGGGCTTCGTGAACGAGCCGCTGTTCGTGCTGATGACCACGGCCGACGTTACCAAGCCCGAGGACCTCAAGGGCAAGACGGTCGCGGTGACCAAAATCGGCTCTTCGGACGAGTTCCTGCTGCGCGAGACGCTGGCCCACTGGGGGCTGAAGCTCAACACCGACGTCAAGGTCACCGCCGTCAGCACCATCCAGGGCCGCGTGGCCGCGCTCAGCCAGCGCCAGGCGCAGGGCGTGATGGTCGGCACCACCGACGAGCTGGCGGTTCGCCAGGCCGGCGGGCACGTGCTGGCCCGGACCGCCGACCTCGGCATCCAGTACCAGGCCGCCGGCCTAGCCACCACCCGCGACTTTGTCCAGGCCCACCCCGACGTAGTCACCGCGGTAGCCAAGTCCTTCGTCCAGGGCGTGCACCGCTACAAGACCGACAAGGCCTTCGCCCAGCAGATCATGGGCAAGTACATCAAGATCGACGACCCCGCCGCGCTCGATCTGAACTACAACGCCTACGTCGACGTCTTCCCCCGCGTCCCGGCTCCCAGCCTGGAGGGCATGCGCGAAGTCGCCAAGGAGTTGGAGAGCGAGGGTCAGGCACCCGGCTCCGTAGACGTCAGCACCATGGTCGACGCCAGCTTCGTCAAGCGTCTGGACGACAGCGGCTTCATCAGCCAGGTGTATGGGGTGTAGGGGGATAGGGGTCGGGGGTCAGGGGTCGGGGGCGAGGGACTCGGCGCTTTCGCGGTGTGGAATCACCTTGCAAGCGCGGTGAATGTAGCGCGGGGCCTTGCGCCCCGCGTGCGCTAGCCGGCATGTTTCGGTCGGGATCGCGGCGAAGGTCCGCGCCAGAGACGCCGCTTTCACGTGTGAACCATCGTTCGGCTCCAATGAGAACAAACAGGCAAGTCCCCTGACCTTCCGGCCTCGGGCTGGGCACGGCAGGGCGCAAGGCCCTGCCCTACACCGCACTCGCCACTTGCAGACCGGCGGCCGACGACCAACACCTAGCGACTGCCCAGCGCCTTGCGCCTTGCGCCTAGCGTCTAGCGTCTCGCCCCTCGCGCCTTGCGCCCAGCGTCTCGCCCCTCGCGGCTTGCGCCTCGCGCCCAGCGTCTCGCCCCTCGCGCCTTGCGCCTTGCGCCTCGCGCCCAGCGTCTCGCCCCTCGCGCCTTGCGCCTTGCGCCTCGCGCCCAGCGTCT
>JAJPGV010000022.1 GCA_021325635.1 Chloroflexota bacterium | reverse complement strand
CTGACGGCGACGGCCACCGCGCTGCCATCACCGACGGCCACCCGCACGGCCACGCCCATCCCCACGGCGACACCCGCGCCAACCCACGTGCCGACGCCAACGCCGACACACTAGAGGCGCAAGGCGCAAGGCGCAAGGCGCAAGGCGCAAGGCGCAAGGCGCAAGGCGCAAGGCGCAAGGCGCTGGTCGCTGGTCGCAAGGCGCTGGTCGCGAGGCGCGAGGCGCGAGACGTGGGGCGCTGGTCGCTAGTGCTTCCTGGAGCAAAAGCGTTCCGCGCCATGCTCATCCTCGCTGGGCTGCGGTGACGCGGAGGACCTACCTTATGCCCACGCCCACAACCAGCTCGGTATCAGTTGAAAATCCAGACTCATTCTTGAATGCGCCAAGTTCGTGCTCGATCTCATCCCAAGCTGCTTCTTGTTCTGCCAAAGGCAAGAACACCAACATTTGCTGCACCGCGCCAAACGATTCCCTTTCGAAGCGGACGCACTCAGCAGATGACTTGAGGCGCAATGGTGTCCGCACCGTCAATGCGGTCACGTGCTGGAAGCCCCCGCCAGGTGCCGACCCACGCAGTCCCCGTCTTCGCCTCGCGCCCAGCGCCTAACGCCCAGCGTCTTGCGCCTTGCGCCTAGCGCCTAGCGCCTTTCCCAAAGCGCGAGGCCGCCGGTGAGGCCGGCGGAGTTCGAGCAGATATGCACGTTGCTGGGCAGCTCATCCTGGTGAAGCAGGCGTGCATTGCCACCGCCCAGGTACAGCACCCGGTAGTTCCAAATAGGCTCGAGCTGGTCGACGACATTGTGTACCCGCTTGCGCCACTTCTTGGCGCCAATCCGCTTGAGCTCGCTATCGCGCAGGTAATCTTCGTACGTCTTGCCGTCCTTGAAGGGCGCATGACCCAGCTCGAGATTCGGCACCAGCTTGCCGTCCACGTAGACCGCGGCGCCAACGCCGGTCCCGAACGTGAGCACCATCTCCACGCCGCGGCCTTCAATGTCGCCGAAGCCCTGGACGTCGGCGTCGTTGCACACTCGCACCGGCTTGCCGGTCATATCCGAGAGCGCCTTGGCGAGATTGAAGCCCCTCCAGCTGGGGTCGAGGTTCGGCGCGGTGCGGGTGACGCCGTCGACGACCACGCCCGGGAAGCCGACGGACACACGGTCGAAGGCGGGCTGCTGCCGGATCATGCCCTCCAGGGCGGTCAGGACCGCAGTGGTCGTCGCGGGATGGGGAGTAGCCACCTTGAAGCGTTCACCAAGTGGCTCCGCCTGTGGACCGATGACCTCCATCTTGAGGCCGGTCCCACCAATGTCGATGGTGAGGGTCTTGGGCTCCTCACCGTTCGCTTTGACCATGGCGCCTAGTGTACGGGAATGGTCGCCTTTGGCGCCTACTCGCCTGGTGTTGCCACCACCGGCTAGGCGATGGCTCTAGGCTGTGGTAGCTGACTCCTCATCTTCGAGCTCCCAGCACTTCCCGCAGATGCCGTGCTTGCCGTTTCGCCCCACGAAGCGCCGGCAGTAGCGGCACAGCTTCGGGCGCGCCGGATCAGTATCTGTTGTAGATGTTGCCTCCGCCAACCAAACTCTCCTTCCACACGTCTGATAAAGAAATTAACGAATGGCGGCGTGGATTATCACAGTGCCATGGCCATATGTGGGGATGTTGGGAAGGACGAGGATACGAGCTAGTCGGTTCGCGGCCAGGCGCCGATGACCTTGGAGAACACGGTCAGCTCCTGCAGCTCACGCAAGGCTTGGACCACTGTCGGGTCTTCAGGATGAGCGTTGAGGTCGACGAAGAACAGATAGTCCCAGGCCCGGCGTTTCGATGGCCGTGATTCGATCTTCGTGAGGTTGATGCCGGCGCTTGCGAACAGCGCCAGCACGTCGCGCAGCACGCCCACCCGATCCTTGATGGAGAACAGCATGGCCATGCGGTCGCGTCCGCTGCGCTGCGCCCAGCGGGGTCCGATCACCAGGAAGCGGGTGACATTGCCGGCGGCGTCTTGGATCCGCGGCTCGAGCACCTTCAGGCCATAGGCAGCCGCGGCGAGTTCCGGGCCAATGGCGGCGGCGTTCGCTTCGCGGGCGGCCTGAGCCGCCGCTGCCACAGTGCTCGCCGTTTCCACCAGCGTCGCCTTCGGCAGATGCGTGCGCAGCCAGTTCCGGCATTGACCGATGGCCTGTGGGTGCGAGTACACCACCGTCACTTCGGCGAGCGTGCATCGTGACATCAGCGCCTCGTGAATCTCCAGGCGGAACTCGGCGCACGCTTTCAGCTCGCTGTCCACAAAGGTGTCCAGGGTGAAGGTCACGGGGCCCTCGGTCGAGTTCTCGATGGGCACGATACCGTAGTCGCTGCGCCCGGCTTCTGTCTCGCGGAACACGTCGGGAATGGAGGCGACCGGGATAAGCGCCGTGGCGCTGCCGAACTGGGCTAGGGCAGCCTGATGCGAAAAGGTTGCTTCCGGGCCCAGGAAGGTGACCTTCAGTGGCGCTTGCAGGCTGCGACTGCTCGAGATGATCTGGCCGTAGATGGCGCGGACGGCGTCGGCCGGCAGCGGTCCGGCCGACCGCTCCAGCAGCCGCTGATACACCTGCGCCTCTCTTGCCGGATCGTAGGCAGCATGGCCGGCGCGGGCCACCGAGCTCTTGGCATGGCCGATCTCAATCGACAGCTGGGCCCGCTCGTTCAGCAGGGCAAGAATCTTGTCGTCGATCTGATCCACCCGAGCGCGCAGCTGGTCCAGCGCTGCCGGATCGGCCGCCGCCGCGGGTTCGGGTCGCTTGTCAGGCATTGAGCAGCTTTTGCAGCACGGCGTCTACCACTTCGTCGGGGACGTCCTTCGTGACCTCGACCGTCCCGATGGCCGTGGGAAGGACCCAGTTGATCCGGCCGGCCCGCGTCTTCTTGTCGAGCGTCATGGCGTTGCGCACGGCTTCCCAGGCGAGACCTCGCGCTGCATACGGGAGGCCCAGGCAGCGGAGCAGCTCTTTGATGCGCTCACAGCTTGGGCCTTCGAACTTGCCGGTGGCGACGGCGATCTGGGCCGCTCCGGACATGCCGATGGAGATCGCCTCCCCGTGCAGCAGTGCCTCGTAGTTCGTGGCGGCTTCGATGGCATGCCCGATGGTATGCCCAAAGTTCAGGATCATCCGCAGCCCCGCCTCGCGCTCATCCTCGCCCACGACCTGGACCTTGAGCTCGGCGCACCGCTTCACGATGGTGTCCACGATGTCCTCGTCCTGCTTCAGCACGTCGGCTTGACGGGACTCGATGAGCTCGAACAGGCCGGCATCCATGATGACGCCGTACTTCACGACTTCGCCCAGTCCGCTGCGATACTCGCGTGGGGCAAGGCCGGCCAGCAGCGCCGGGTCGATCAGCACCAGGCTGGCCTGGTGGAAAGCGCCGATGAGGTTCTTGCCCAGCGGGTGGTTGACGCCCGTCTTGCCGCCGATGCTGCTGTCCACCATAGCCAGCAGCGTGGTTGGCACCTGCACCAGGGGCATGCCGCGCAGGTAGGTCGCGGCCAGGTAGCCGGCCAGGTCGCCGACTACTCCTCCTCCCAGGGCCACGACGATGTCGGTCCGTTCGGCGCGAGATTCGGCCAGCCAGTCGTACAACAGCTCCAATGAGCGCAGGCTCTTGGTCTGTTCTCCCGGGGTCAGAATGTGGACGCTCGGCTCGAACTCGCACTTGGCCAGGATCTCGGCCAGCGGTTGACCGTAGTGCGCGTATACGTTGCGGTCGGTGACAATGAACGCTCGGCCAGTGAGCCCGGCTTGGCGCATTGCCTCGGCGATATGCGCTACTGCGCCCCGTTCGGCTCTGATGAGTGAGGCAGCCATCAGCCGGCGGCCAAGCAGCTACTTCTCGGTGGCATACGTGCGCACGTAGGACTCGTAGCTGCTGCGAACGTGATCCAGGTGGTCGCCGCCGAACTTATCCAGGAAGTTCTGGGCCAGCACGATGGCGACCATGGCTTCGCCCACGACGCCCGCTGCCGGAACCTGACAGCTGTCCGCACGTTCCACGTGGGCGACCGCCTCCTCCTTGGTGGCGATATCGACCGACGTGAGCGGCCGCGTGAGTGTGGAGATGGGCTTGACGGCCGCGCGAACGACCAGCGGCTGACCGTTGGTCATGCCACCCTCGGTCCCGCCGGCGCGGTTGCTCACACGGGACCAGCCGCTCTCACGGTTGTAGCGGATCTCGTCCTGGGCTTGCGAGCCGAACAGGCTGGCGACCCCAAAGCCCTCGCCAATCTCGACGCCCTTGATCGCCGGAATGCTCATGATCGCGCCGGCGATCTGGCCGTCCAGGCGGCGGTCGAAGTGCATGAAGCTGCCCAGGCCGATGGGCATGCCCCAGGCGATGACCTCGAAGGCCCCGCCAACGCTGTCCCCTCGCTCCTTGGCGCCGTCGATGGTTTTGACCATCTCCGCCTCGGCGGCCTTGTCAAAGCAGCGCAGCGGCGATTCGTCTACCTCGTCCCACGGCCATTGAGCTGGATCGGCCGGCAGATCGAGCTCACCGATGCCCACCGGGCCGATACGCACCACATGGCTGCGCACGCCGATGCCGAACTGATCGAGCAGCGCACGGCAGACCGCGGCCACGGCGGTGCGGGTGACGGTTTCTCTGGCCGACGAGCGCTCCAACACCGGCCTAACGTCGTCGAAGCCGTATTTGATGACCCCCGCCATGTCGGCGTGTCCTGGGCGCAGGCGGGTGATCTTCTTGACGCTTTCCTCCACCGGCTTCTCGTCCATGATGACGGTCCAGTTGGGGTTGTCGGCGTTGCGCACCAGCAGCGTCACCGGTGAGCCCATGGTGAAGCCGTGGCGCACGCCGGACAGGAACTCCGCCGTGTCCGTTTCGATGAGCATGCGTCCGCCGCGGCCATAGCCGCGCATGCGCCTGGACAGGTGGCGGTTGATGAGCTCGGCGCTCAGCGGAAGGCCTGCCGGCAGGCCTTCGATGATGGTGGTGAGAGCCTTGCCGTGCGATTCACCGGCGGTGAGAAATCTAAGCATGGGCAGCGATCGCCTCCTCCGCCGCTCGGAACATCACGTCCAGTGGCGCCTGGCGGCCCGTCCAGATCTGCAGCGAGATGGCTGCCTGGTGAACCAGCATGCCCAGTCCGTTGACGGCGCGACCTCCGCCACGGCGAACGGCGTCCATGAGCCTCGTCACGGGCGGATTGTAGATGAGGTCGTACAAGTCGATGCCCTCCGGCACGGCCTCGTCGGGCAGCGGCGAGTCACCGGCGCGTAGGCCCGCTGAGGTGCAGTTGACGATGAGGTCGCAGGCCTTCAGGCGGTCCGGCATGGCGACTCGCGCACCGATGCGCTCGGCCAGCAGCTTCGCCCTGTCCTCCGTTCGGTTGAGGATCCACAGCTGGCCGGCGACAGGCCGGAGGGCGTGGCAGACGGCGTAGGCCGCGCCGCCGGCGCCCAGAACCGCCACCCGTTTGCCGCCCACTGGCCCAAAGCGCTCTTGCAGGTCGGCGAGGAAACCCGGAGCATCGGTGTTGTGGCCCGTGAGCCGCCCCCTTTGGTTGACGATGGTGTTGACGGCGCCGATGGCCTGGGCTTCGGGGCTGAGGTCTGACAGGTGCGGCATCACTGCCTGCTTATGGGGCACAGTCACATTTACCCCCAGCCATTCCGGCCGGCGCAGCTCGGCCATGAAGGCGGCCAGGTCGGCCGGATCGACTGCGCGCGCTTCGTAGCCGATGTCCAGGCCCAGGGATCTGATGGCCGCCCCCTGAATCGCTGGTGAAAGGCTATGGCCGACGGGAAAGCCGATCACGGCCAGCCTATTGCCCATTGAATCGCTCCAGATCGGCCCAGAAGCTGGGATAGGAGATGCTTACACACTCGGCGTCGTCGATCGTCACTGGCTTCTTGGCGGCCAGTCCTGCCACCGCCCAGGACATGGCCAAGCGGTGGTCGCCGTAGGTCTCGAGCGTCTCGCCGCCGTCCAGCGAGGCATCCCCATGAATGATGAGCCCTTCGGGAAGCTCCTGCACCTGCACGCCAAGGCGGGTGAGGCCGGCGGCAACGGCCGCCAGCCGGTCGCTCTCCTTAACTCGCAGCTCGGCCGCGTCGGTGATGGTGGTCGTGCCGTTGGCCACGGCGGCGGCTACCGACAGGATAGGCACTTCGTCGACCAGCCGCGGGATCATGGCTCCGCCAATGGACGCGCCTCGGAGTTCGCTGTGTCTGGCCAGCAGGTCGGCCACCGGTTCGCCTCCCACCGTTCGAGGGTTCAGGATCTCGATCTGCGCGCCCATCTCCCGCAGTACTTCCAGCAGACCGATGCGGGCCGGATTTATGCCCACGTTGGAAACGTGGACGCTGGCGCCGGGCGAGACGAGCGCGGCTACCAGCCAGTAGGCCGCCGACGAAAAATCGCCCGGCACTTGGATGTCCACCGCGTGCAGCTCCGAGGGTGGATGGACGGTGATGCGAGGCAAATCGAGATCGACCTGGACGCCCTGTGCTTGCAGCAGGCGCTCGGTGTGGTCGCGGGTGGCCAGCGGCTCGATTAGTGTCGTGGGCGAAGTGGCGAACAGCGCGGCCAACAGGATGCAGCTTTTGACCTGCGCGCTCGCCACGTCGGGCTGATACTCGATCCCTCGCAAGCTGCCGCCCTGGATTGTCAGCGGCAGCGTATCGCCGAGGACCTGCGCGCCCATCAGGCGCAGCGGCTCGGCAATGCGGCGCATGGGCCGCCGGCTCAGCGACTGGTCGCCTTCGAGAACGCTTCGGAATGGCTGACCGGCCAGGATGCCGGAAATCAGCCGCGCCGTCGTTCCTGAATTGCCGCAATCCAGCGCCGCTGCGGACGCGGTCAGACCGCGCATTCCCTGGCCGTGAATACGAATCAGTCTGTCGGCGACCTCGAAATGGATCCCCAAATGGCGCATGCAGCGGATGCTCGACAGCACGTCCTGGCCGAGGCCTGCGTCATGCACCGTGGCGCCGCCCTGGGCGATGGCGTTAAACAGCACGGCTCGGTGGGAGATGGACTTGTCGCCCGGCACGCCGAGCCTGACGTCCGCATCGGACTTAGCCGGAAGGATGCGCATGGGAGGCATGTCAGCCCTCTCGGCCGGGCACGATGAACAGGCCGGCCTGCTTCGTGTCCTCGGCGCGTCTTCCCGCGCGGCTCTTGCCCCACAGCTGGCGCGCCTGCGCCGCCTCCTCGAAGCGGCGCTCGATGCCGGGCGAGTCCAGCTCCTGTCTGAACAGCTCCAGCTCGTGGATGAGTCGATCGATCATCTCGCCTATGGCCCGGGAATTGAAGTTGCAGATGTCGGCGTGCATTGCCGCGGAGCCCAGGGCGATCCGGGTGCTATCTCGAAAGCCGCTGGAGGCTACGGAGCCGGCCAGGTCCGCCAGTTCGGTGCCCAGGCACTGGACCAGGGCAGCTGCCGTGACGAATGGCAGATGCGAAGCCGCGGCCACAGCTCTATCGTGGTCCTCGGCTGAGATGACCAGGGAGCGGGCACCAACGGCTCCGACGAGCTGTTGGGCTTCCGCTAGCCCCGCTTCGTCGCCGCCTACGAGGCAGTAGGTGCAGCCGCGAAGTAGGCCGGCGTCGGCTGCCGCGACTCCCTGAACCTCGCGGCCGGCCATGGGATGGCCGCCCACGAAGTGAATCGAAGGCGGCAGCAGCTCGGCGGCCCAGGCCATGACCTGGGCCTTGACACTGGCTACATCTGTGACCACGGTGCCCGGCCTGGCTGCGTGGGCGATTGCGCGAAACAGGTCGGGCATGGCTCGAATCGGGCTCGCGACTATGACCAGCCCCGCGTTCTCGATGGCTTCCCGGACAGTGCCGGCAAAGAGATCGATGGCGCCGAGGGCCAGCGCCGATCTGAGCGACGCTTCTCTCGGGCCCCAGCCGACCACAGTCCACCCGGCCGCTCGCAGAGCCATGCCGATCGAGCCACCGATGAGCCCTAGCCCCAGAATGGCGGTCCGCTGCGTCATCGCTCCCCGTTTCGACTGCCAGGCACGATATGCGGGCCCTTTTCGGGCACCCGCTGCCGCCCTGATAGGCACGCCTGGAGGCCGCGGCTGCTCACGCCATCGCGAGCGCCGGCTGGCCGACCTTGCGTCCCACGGCCTGACCCACCTGCCGGACCTGCTCCATGGTCTTGCGGAAATTGTCGAAGGTCAGCGACTGCGGACCGTCGGACAGGGCATGATCGGGACTGGGGTGCACCTCGATGATCAAGCCATCGGCACCACACGCCACGGACGCCTTGGCCATCGGCTCGATCAGATGCCATTTGCCGGTGCCGTGGCTGGGATCGGCGATGACCGGGAGATGCGACAGTCGCTTCACGACCGGAATGGCGCTGAGATCCATCGTATTGCGGGTGTAGTGCTCGAACGTCCGAATCCCCCGCTCGCACAGCATCACCCGGTGATTGCCGCCCTTGAGGATGTATTCGGCGGCCAGGAGCCACTCCTCGATGGTAGCCGACATGCCCCGTTTGAGCATCACTGGCTTGTCGATCTTGCCGACCTCATCCAGAAGGTTGAAGTTCTGCATGTTTCGCGCGCCAATCTGCAGAATGTCGGCGTATTCTGCCACGAGCGGCACGTCGGCGGGGGTCATGACCTCGGTGATGACCTTCAGCCCGGTGGCCGCTCGGGCCTTGGCGTGCAGCTTGAGGCCCTCCTCTCCCAGTCCGCGGAAGCCGTAGGGCGACGTACGAGGCTTGTATGCGCCGCCACGCAGGAAGCGGGCGCCCTGCTGGGCAACGACCTCGGCCGTTCGCATGAGCTGGTCTTCGCTTTCGATGGCGCAGGGGCCGGCCATGACTGCCAGCTCCTGGCCGCCGCCAATGGGCACGCCATCGACGTCTATGACGGTATCGATGGGGCGGAATTCCCTGCTCGCCTGCTTGAAGGGCTTGCTGATGGGGATGACGTTCTCGACGTTGTTGTAGGCAGAGAAGACGTCGATCAGCTCGGCATACGTGTGGCCGACGACGCCGATCACGATTCGTTCTTCGCCTTCGGAGATGTGGGGCTTCAGACCTTCGGCCGCCATGCGTTCCAGCACGTCGTCCACGTCCTGCTGCGTTGCCTGGGTGCTCATGACGATAATCACGCTGTTACTCCTTAGAAATCGGCGCAAACAAAAAAGCAGAGGGGACTCCTCTGCTTCGCGGCATGGGCGCTGCTTGCGCTCTGGCTAGTCCGAAGGACCGCGCACACCCATGCCGCTACTAAAGCTTTCGTAATGGAAACGGCTGGGCGTCATTGCCAGAGAAGCATACGACACGTTTGGCGCCGGATCAAATCGAACACGCTGCCCGCTTGCCATGAGAGGGCGGCCAAGTAGCCGCCCTCTCATCCGAAACGGTTGCGAGATCAGGGATTGACGACGACTCTGCCCGTGTAGCGATAGGTAACCACCGTCGAGCCGCTGACTGAATCCGTGCCATACACGGCATCCACCGACGAGTGGTACGTGTAGGTTCCGGGCGTGTTCATCTGCTGGGTGAAGCTCTGACCCGGCGCCAGTCCGCCTGAATCGAAGGCGGGGTTAATTCCGGAATCAACCACCACGGAGTGAACTTGCGTGCCCGTGTTCGTCCAGGTCACGCTTTGACCGGCTTTCACCGTAAGGCTGCTCGGCGAGAATCCCGCGCTCTCGTTGATGGTGATAGCAGTGTTGCTCGCTGGTGCCTGGGCCCCGCTGGATGGTGAGGCCGGTCCGGCAGCGGCTGGAGCGTTGCTCACGGTCACCGTATAAGGGCCGCACCGGTATCCCGCAGTGCTGTTGCCATTGAGGCAATCTGTCGCGGACGTGAAAGAGTACGTGCCGGGTGCCGTGAAGGTCAGGCTGCTGCTCTGGCCGGAGGACAAGCCGCCGGTGTCGACCGGCACCGGGTTGCCGCCGCCAGTCGTTGTCGCCGTGTGCACGTTCGTGCCCTGATTCGTCCAGGTCACCGTGCCGCCAATGGCCAGGTTGACGTTGCCGGTCGAAAAGCCGCTGTCAGTGATGGTCACTGTCGCGTTTTGCTGGATGCCCGCAGTGCTGGCGGGCGCGGCCGGCGCCGGGGCAGGGGCCGGCGCCGAAGCAGCCGGTACCGTGGGACTCGGCGGCGTGTTGGTGGCCGTAATGGTGTAGTCGGTGTTGCAGTTGAAGGTCACGCTGCTGTTGCCGCTTTGGCAATCAGGCGCCGAACTGTAATGGTAGACGCCGGCGAGCCCCAGCCCGGCCGAGTTGCTCTGTCCCGTCGCCAGGCCGCCGGTATCGAACTGCAGCGGAGCCGAGCCTGACGTGGCGGTGTGTACGTTGCTGCCCTGGTTCACGAACGTTACCGTTCCGCCGACGGCCACTGCCGCCGTTGGCGGACTGAAGCCTGTATCGGTGATGGTGACGGTTACGTTGGAGGGCAGGCTTCCGACCGCAGCCGGAGCTGGCGCGGCCTGGGGCGCTGGCGCTGGGACGGCGGGTGCTGCCGGAGCCGCACCGGCCGCGGTAACAGTCACGGTGTAGTCCACGCCACAGTTGAAGCCGGGCTTGACGACCCCGTTGTAGCAGTCGGCGGCCGAGCTGTAATGGTATACGCCGGCGAGGCCAAAGCCCATGCCCGCGCTCTGACCAACGCCCAGCCCTCCGGTATTGATCGGCAGCGGCGCCGAAGACGACGTCGCATCGTGCGTGTCGGTGCCCTGGTTTATCCAGTTCACCGACCCGCCCACGGGAATGGTCACCGTAGGCGGGTTGAACCCGTTGTCATTCACCACGACGGTGACGTTTGACGGGGCCGCCGCCAGCGGTTGGGCTGCCAGCGCCAGCCAGGCAGTCATCAGCCCGACGGCTGCTCTCGAACATACGACCTTCATTGAGCGACTCCTCCTGTGCCTTCCAGGTCCGTTGGACGTTTCATTCAATGTGAATAACCGAAAAGAGGCGCCCAATGCGGTGAAGTTCCGGTTAAGAAACTGAAGGAGTATGTTGTATCGCTATTGCACGCTCACGCTGCCGTTGAACTTGTACGTCACCACGGTCGACTGCGTGGCGGGATCCGTCGTGTACTGCGGCTCAGTCGAGGAGTGGTAGCCGTAGATAGCCGGAGCAGGGAAGAGCTGGCTGAACGTTTGGCCAGGCCCCAGTCCGCCCGAGTCGAACGATGGGATGATGCCCGGGTTGCTGACCACGGAGTGAGTCTGGCTGCCTCTGTTGATCCAGGTCACCGTCTGGCCGGCCCGTATCACCAGGCTGGCCGGCTGGAACCCGCCGCTGTCGTCGATGGTCACCGTGACGTTGCCAGAGGACGTGGTGACGGGCGTTGGCGCAGCCTGGCCCGGTGCGCCGATGACGTTCACGGTGTAGGTGTGGCTGCAAGCAAAGCCCGGGTTGCTGTTTCCGTTCAGACAGTCGGTCGCTGACGAGTACGTGTAGCTGCCCGAGTTGCTCATGGTCAGCGTTGCGCTCTGTCCATTGGACAGGCCGCCGGTATCGAACAGCGGCTGCAGGCCTGTGGACGTGGCCGTATGCACGTTGCTGCCCTGATTGGTCCAGGTGACGGTGCCTCCGGCCGCGACGTTCACGGTCTCCGGATTGATGCCAGAGTCAGTGATCGTTACGCTCGCGGACGCCGGGGCCGCGGGAGCCGATACCGAGACGGGTGCGGCAGGCGCCGTCGAGGAGCCTGTCACGACTATGCTGTAGGTGGCCCCGCAGTTGAACGTACCGCGCAGGGCGGTCAGGCAGTCGGCGCCGGAGGTGTAGTTGTAGGTTCCGGCGCTGGGGAACGACAGGCTGACGCTTTGCAGAGCCCCAATGCCGCCTGTGTTGAACTGAATCGGCGAGCTGGCGGTCGACGCCACGGAGTGCACCGATCCACCGCACGATGTGCCCGTGCCACCAACGGGCGTGGGAGTTGGCTGCGAGCTCGAGCAGTTGCTCTGGTTGTACCAGGTCACCGTTCCGCCCGCCGCGATGGTCACCGTTTGAGGGCTGAAGGTGCTGTCGGTGATGGTGACGTTGGCAGCCGAGGGAGCTGGCCCGGTGAGAGGCGCGCTGGTGGGGGCGGGCGCCGGAGCTTCCGCGGGCGCCGCCGGCACGACGACGACTGTGAAGCCGGTGGTGCAGTCGAAGCCGCTGACGTGGTTCCCGTTCAGACAGTCGGTCTCGGAGGTGTAGGTGTACGTGCCCAGCGTCACAAATCCGCCAATCGTCATCTTCTGTCCGGAGCCCAACCCGCCGGTATCAAAGGGCATGGGGGCGCCACTCAGCGACGAGGCCGTATGGACGTTGCCTCCGACGTTCAGCCAGGTCACCGTCCCGCCCGATTGGACGCTGATATTGGCTGGCGAGAAGCCGCTGTCGCTGACACTGACCAACACGTCGCGGGGTGGGGTATCAGCGGCAGCGGAAAATGGCTGGCTGGCCAGTGGCAGCAGCACGGCCGCTGCCGCCAGCGCAAAGTTGCGCAGTGGGCGCTTCATGTCGAACCTCCGGAACAAACGAAGTGCGGAAACCAGTTCTCGACTGAACATAACGGACTACAACGCTTCAGCGTGCGCTTGGATATTGAGCGTACTCGGAAAGTATGAAGGTTCCGGGATGGCTAGCGGGCTGTGATCTGCCGGCCATCTCCGGATTGCAGCGCTTCCTCTCGGTAGAGTCCGAAGGCTTGGAACACTGGCGTGTCCTGCACGGAGAACAGCACGGCGTCGTGCGACGACGTATTTGCGTGCTCGTGCCAGCTCCAGGTCGGGACGCAGAAGAAGTCGCCCTGCTTCCAATTGAAGCGACGCCCGTTGATGACGCTCCAACCTTCACCTTCGAAGACGTGATAGACCTTGCTCGCCACCTGGCGCCGAGCACGAGTGTGTATGCCGGGCCGGATTCGTTGAATCCAGCAAGCCAGGGTGGGCAGCACAGGTCCGCCGGTGTGCGGATTCACATATTCGAGGGCGATGTCGTCATATGGCGTCGCGTCCTCGTCGCCGAGCGTCTGCAGCCGGGTCGCCGTTTGGGACCACTTGTAGTTGAGCAGCCCGGGGTAGGCTTCCGGCGCGGCGGAGATCGCCGGTCGCAGCTGGCCGAGGCCATGGCGCCGTTCGGAGGCATTGATCCCCAGCGGCGGCTGCCTGTCGCCCTTGAACGGTTCGAAGAAGACCCCTTCCAGGTCGCCGACCAGCGGCAGGTCCAGCCCGTCCATCCAGATCATTGGCTCGCTGCCTTCATGTCCGTGGTCGTGCCAGGTCCAGGCAGGCGTGAGCACCAGGTCGCCGCGCTCCATGAAGCACTTGTCCCCATTGACCGTGGTGAAGGCGCGGCTGCCTTCGATGATGAAACGAATGGCGTTCGGAGTGTGGCGGTGGGCGGGCGCGATCTCCCCAGGCTGCAGGTACTGGACTGCCGCCCAGATGGTGTGGGTGGTGGCGTATTTACCCTCTAGTCCGGGATTGATGAACGCCAGGACGCGGCGCTCGCCACCGCGCTCGATTGGCACGAGCTCTCCGGCGCGCTGGCACAGCGGCCAGTAGTCGTCGCGCCGCCACAGCCAGGGGATAGCTTTACTGGCCGGCTCGCGAGGCAGGAGCTGGGCGGTGACGTTCCACAGTGGAGCCATGTGCTTGGCATCCACGTCCGCGTACAGCTTGCGCAGCTCTTCTGTCAGCTCCAGTTCAACGGCCATGGCCCGCCTCCGCAAATCTTCCGCACCATCGCGGCGTGCTCAGCATCAGTCTAGCGCCGCGTCTACAGACGTTGCTCGACCCAATCGATCGCCTCTGGCGAGCCGGTTAGCAGGAGCAGTCCTGCGCCGTCCGGATCCCGATGTGTCCTGGCCACGCCGCCGGCTTCGCGCACCAGCAGGGCGGGTGCGGCCGCGTCCCAGACCTTGAGATCGGGATCCACCATCAGGCTCGAGCAGCCGCCGGCCACGAGGGTGTGGCCAAAGGCGTCGGTAAACGAGCGAAACAGGTGCAGGGAGTGGTCGAGGGTGTCGTACAGCGCGCCGCGGCCGGCCGCTTCGAAGGCGTAACGATCGCCATGGCAGACGAGGCTCCGGGCTGGATCGAAGCCTGGGGCCACACCCAGCTGGGTGCGGCCCTCCCAGGCGCCGCCACCGGCCACCGCATGCAGGCGGCGGCGCAGTCCCGGTAGGTCTATCACGGCGAGGACCGGTTCGTCATTCCGGCACAGCGCGATCAGCGTGGCGAACAGCGGCAGACCATGGATGAAGGACAGGGTGCCGTCGATCGGATCGACCAGCCACGTCCACTCCCCGGCACCTTCGCTGCCATGCTCTTCACCCACCAGGGCATGGCTGGGAAAGGCCGTGCGAATAATCCGCCGGATGATCGCTTCGGCCTCGCGATCGGCTGCAGTCACCGGCGAGTCATCGGCCTTGGTCTCGACCTCGACTCCGCGGGCAAAATGGGCGCCGATCAGCTCGCGAGAGGCATCCGCCGCCGCCAGCGCCACCTGCAAAGCGCCCTGCGGCAGCTCCGCTTCCATGCCATCAGGCTAGCAGCCATGAACCACTTTGCGGTACCGTTGGCAGGGTGATCGACCTCGATCAGCTTGGCACCCGCGTGCGGGACGAGTTTCAGGTGCGACATGCAGCCCGCGAGAAGGGCCTCGCGCTGCACCGAGACGTTATCCGCAACTCCGCCAATGCCATTCGCGCGGCGCATCGCGGCGAAGCCGACACGGCCGGCACGCTCATTGCCGACGCCCAGCGCCTGCTCCAAGAGATCGAAGTCGTGCTGGGCCCGCATCCGGAGATCTACTATGCCGGCTTCATCCACGATTGTCAGAAGGAGTTCGCCGAGGCCAACCTCACGGTTGCCCTGCTGAGCGATCGGCCGCTGCCCGATCCCGACGCGCTGGGCGTCCATCTGCCGGCGTATTTGAATGGCCTGGCGGAGGCGCTGGGTGAGGTTCGGCGTCATCTCCTGGATCTCGTCCGGCAGGGGGCTTTGGACCGCTGCGAGCCCCTGCTGCAGCGGATGGACGACATCTACATGCTGCTCGTCACTATCGACTATCCCGACGCCATCACGGCCGGCCTGCGGCGCTCGACCGACGTTGCGCGTGGAATCCTGGAGAAGACCCGCGGTGACCTCACAGTCGCCATCCGCCAGCGGGATCTCGAGCGTGCCCTTCGCTCGCTGGAGGACAAGCTCAGCAGCTGAAGCGGCGGCAGTCGATGGCTGCCTGACAATTAGGGTGGGCTTCACGCCGCGTTTACGTCATAAACACGCCCGCTGCCATAGGCTGGGAGCATGGACGGACTGGCTCTCGGGCCCCGCTTGTATCGCCCAATGGTCCTGAGCGCGTCATCTCCCGAGCCGCTTGGTCCGTATAGACAACAAAGGACACTTCTGGTCATGCACCGGCGCTCGCGCTCGACCGTAAGACCTCTGGGGCGGCAAGCCTTCGTAGCCATTGCCGACAAAGATGCCCCGGCGTTGGGTCGCGGGGCGGGAAACCCGCTTGACATTGAGAGCCCCTCCTGTATGTTGGGGAACCAACATTCGATCACGATCCGGGAGTCGTTGGGTCCGAGCTGCTTCGACCGCACCGTTCAACGTCTCGATGATGAGACGTCGGAAGGATCGGCTGCCGCTGAACACCGCCTGCTCGGAACGGGAACAGGCCCGGATCTTGCGTTTTTGCTCGTGCTCCGCGCAACGGAGGGTGGGGGAGTAGCAAGCATGAGGTACGTGAGTATGGAAGAGCCACCACACTTTTAACGGTAGGCGCCGCCTCAACCGTTGACCCCGATATGCGGAGCGGCATCCAGCCCCGTGAACCGCATTTCGCCTCGGCGACAGCGCGACTACCGAGCTGACAGATTTGCACTTATTTAGAAGATCTGTATTGCTCGATAGAGCAGAAGGTTGGAAGCTCAGTGGCAACCGTACCCAAAGAAACGGCCTCATCTTCTCGTCCCTCCCTCATCGAGATGCTCGACGCGCACAGCAAGCGGGTGAACGCCAGCAGCTGGGAGGGCAGCTTTCGGGAGTATTTCGAGAAGGTCATAAGCAATCCCCAGCTCGCGCAGCTGGCTCATTCCCGCATTTACAACATGGTGCGTTCGCACGGCGTCGAGCTCGATGAGGAAGCCGGCACCGAGCGCTATCGCTTCTTCGAGAAGGAGCTGTTCGGTGTAGAGGACGCGATCGCCAAGGTGATGGAGTACCTCAAGGCGGCGTCGGTGGGGTCCGACGTCGGCAAGCGCATTCTCATGCTGTACGGACCGCCCTCTTCAGGCAAGAGCCAGCTGGTGATCTCACTGAAGCGTGGGCTGGAGGAGTACACCCAAACCGAGGAGGGGGCAGCCTACGCCATCGCGGACTGTCCAATGCACGAGGAGCCTTTGCATCTCGTGCCGCACTCCTTGCGCCCCGATTGCGCTCGGGAAAACGGCATTCACATCGAGGGTGAGCTATGCCCGGTGTGTGCGGTGAACCTGCGCGAAAAGTACGACAGCGACTTCTGGAAGGTCCCGGTCAAGCGCATCTTCTTCTCCGAGCGGGAACGCTGCGGCATAGGCACCTTCGTGCCCTCCGACCCCAAGTCGCAGGACATCACTGAACTCGTGGGCTCGATGGATTTGGCCAAGGTGGGCGAGTATGGCGCCGAATCGGACCCCCGTGCCTATCGCTTTGACGGCGAGCTCAACATCGCCAACCGCGGAATGATCGAATTCATCGAGATGCTCAAGGTGGACGAGAAGTTCCTGTACGTCCTCCTCACGCTGTCTCAGGAAAAGAACATCAAGACCGGCCGCTTCGCCCTCATCTACGCCGACGAGTTCGTCATCGCCCACACCAACGAGACCGAATTCAAGGACTTCATGGGCGACAAGAAATCCGAGGCCCTGCAAGATCGCATGATCGTCGTCCGCATGCCGTACAACCTCAAGGTCGGCGAAGAGGTGCGGATCTACGAAAAGCTGCTGCGCCAGGCGAACGTTGCCGGCGTGCACATCGCCCCTCATACGCTCGAGGTGGCCTCCATGTTCGCCGTGCTGTCGCGGCTGGAAGAGCCGAAGATGCGCGGCCTGAGCCTAGTCAAGAAGATGCGGCTGTATGACGGTGCCGACGAGGTCGAAGGCTTCCGCAAGAAGGACGTCAAGCAGATCAAGGAGCAGACCGAGCGAGAAGGGATGGACGGTATTTCGCCGCGGTTCATCATCAACCGCGTCTCCTCCGCGCTGACCCATGCCGGGGTGACCTGCGTGAATCCGATCGATGCGCTGCGCTCGATCAAGGATGGCCTGGACTCCCATTCAGGCTTCAGTCGAGAAGACAAGGACCGCTACGCCGGCCTGATTGCCGACGCTCGCAAGGAGTTCGACGAGATCGCCAAGAACGACGTTCAGAAGGCGTTCTTCGTGTCATTCGAAAACGAAGCCCGGACACTGCTCGACAACTACCTGGACAACGTCGAGGCCTATCTCGACAGCACCAAGATGCTCGACAAGATCACCGAGGAAGAGGTCGAGCCGGACGAGAAGCTGATGCGCTCGATTGAGGAGAAGATCCAGGTCGACGAATCGGGCAAAGACGCGTTTCGCAACGAGATCTTCCGCAAGGTCGCGGTGGCGGAACGATCCGGCACCAAGTTCGACTATACGACGCACGAGAAGCTCAGGGAAGCCATCGAGAAGCAGCTCTTCGATGAGCGGCGCGACACCATCAAGCTCACGGTCAGCACTCGCAATCCAGACCAGGAGCAGCTCCGCAAGATCAACGAGGTCGTGGACAGCCTGGTCCAAAACCAGGGTTACTGCACCTCGTGCGCCAACGAGCTGCTGAAGTACGTTTCTTCACTCCTGGCGCGGGAGAAGTGAGCGGGTTATCCAATGGTTGTCACACTCGCCAGCACCATTCCCTGGGACCTGCGACGCCGTGGTCTCAAGGACTCTATTCGTCACGATAGGCGTATCAAGGAGGCCTTGAAGCAGAACCTCAAAGACCTGATTGCGGAGGAAGCCATCATCACCTCCGATGGCAAGAAGCTGGTCAAAATCCCGATCAAGTACCTGGACCAGTACCGCTTCCGCTTCGGTGATGACCGGCGGCGCGAGGGTGTGGGCCAGGGCCCCGGGCAGGTCGGCGACGTGATCGCGTCCGATCCGGGCGACGGCCCGCCCGATGGCATGGCCGGCGATCAACCGGGCCAAGAAGTGTACGAGGCCGAGGTGTCGCTCGACGATTTGACCAGCATGATGCTCGAAGACTTCGCGCTGCCCTGGCTGGAGCAGAAGGAGCAGGAGCTGGTCAAGACGACGTCATATCGGTTCGACGATCTGCGCAAGCAGGGCCAGCTCTCCAACTTGGACAAGCGGCGCACGCTGGTGGAGAACCTGCGGCGCAATGCCGTGACCGGGAATCCGCGGGTCGGTTCGATCTCGACCGACGACCTGCGCTACAAGGTGTGGAAGGAGCACAAGGAGCTCCACAGCAACTGCGCTGTGTACCTCCTTATGGACCGGTCCGGCTCGATGACGACTGAGAAGAAGTACATGGCCAAGAGCTTTTTCTTCTGGCTCGTGCGCTTCCTGCAGCTGAAGTACCAGCACGTGGAGATGGTGTTCATCGCTCACGACACCGAGGCCAAAGTGGTGCCGGAGCAGAACTTCTTCACTATCTCCAATAGTGGCGGCACCAAGTGCTCATCAGCCTACGAGCTGGCGCTGGACCACATCCGCAAGCACCACCCTAAGGCGCGCTGGAACAGCTACGTCTTTCACTTCTCCGACGGTGACAACTACAGCGACGACAACGAGGCCTGCAAGAAGCTGATCCTCGAGCTGCTCGAGGAGACGCAGATGGTGGGCTACGGCGAGATCAGCGAGGCGGACGATCGCATCTACGGTCGCGACGGGCGCATGCTGTATGGCGGTTACCGTATGAGCACCCTTCACCAGGAGCTCTCCGCTCTCGACAACCCACGGTTCGTGACCGTGATGATCCACCAAAAAGAAGACGTCTACCGCGGGCTGCAGGAGTTCTTGAAGACGCGGCCGGAAGTGGCCGTATGACGCCAGCCGAAGCCCGTGACCTCGAAACGAGGTTCGAGGACATCCGGCGCTTGTCACGCGACGAGGGTCTCGACTTCTTCGACACGCACTTCGAGATCGTGCCCATGGATGTCATGCACGAGATCGCTGCCTATGGCCTGCCCACGCGTGCGCAGCACTGGTCGTACGGCAAGGTCTACAACCACCAGAAGATTCACGGCGAGATGGGCCTGAGCCGCATCTACGAGATCGTGCTCAACAACGATCCCTGCTACGCGTTCCTGCTCGATACCAACTCGGACGTCGCCAACCTCCTGGTGGCGGCTCATGTGTTCGGGCATTGCGACTTCTTCAAGAACAACGAGTGCTTCCACGGCAGCAATCGCAACATGGTCAACGAAGCGGTCGATCATGCCATTCGTATCGATAAGTACATCGACAAGGAAGGGCTCGATGCGGTCGAACACGTCATGGACATTGGCTTCGCCCTCGATCGCCACATCGATCCCAAGCTGGGGCACAGCCGTAAGCCTTACCCACGCAGGGAGGTAGTCGAGCGGATAGTCCACGAGGACGATTACGCCGATCTGTTCGGTGAGGAAAAGCTGTCAGTCGAGCGCCGAGTCCTGGGCGACAAGATTCCGCCGCATCCTGAGCGCGACCTGCTCTGGTTCCTGGCGAACTACGCGCATATCGAGCCTTGGGAGAAGGATGTCCTCGAGATCATCCGTAAGGAGTCCTATTACTTCTATCCACAGTTCGAGACCAAGATCATGAACGAGGGCTGGGCCAGCTACTGGCACGCCTACACCATGGAGCACTACCCGGATCTGAGCCCCAGCGAGACGATCGACTTCGCGCACCTGCATGCTGGCGTCGTGCACCCTGGTGGTCGCTTCCAGCTCAACCCGTACTACCTGGGCTACAAGCTGCTGGTCGACATCGAGCGCCGCTGGGACAAGATGCACGAGGCCGGTGAGAGCACGGTTACCGGGCGGGAGAAGCTGTTCGAAGTCCGGCAATCGGACAATGACGCGTCCTTCATCTCCAACTATCTCACCGAAGACCTGGCCGTCGAGATGAAGCTGATGACCTACGGCTACTCCGATCCGGACGACTCCGACGACGGCGACATCGAGATCAAGAGCCGCGAGCTGGACCGCATCGTGAAGTCGCTCATCGCCTCGAAACTGAATTACGGCGTACCCAAGATCGTGGTTTCGGAGGTGGCTGGAGACCGCCTGTACCTGGAGCACGTTCGCGGTGATTTAGGGCCGCTGGACGCGCACTATGCCCAGAAGACGCTGGAATACATTCACGATCTGTGGAAGGGGCCGGTCGAGCTGGCGACATGGCAGGACGGCAGGACGGTGAAGCTCTCTATCGGACCTCACGGCTTCGAGTCCAAGACCGTCGAGGCCTGACCGTCCTAAGCTCGGGATATGCTCTCGGTTAGTCGAGATGCGAACCCTGGTGCTGTATTCGAAGCCGGGCTGCTGTCTGTGTGACGAAGCCAAAGAGAAGGTGGGCCGGCTGCGGGCCCGCGGGTACGAATTGGAGCTCGATGAGCGCGACATCACCGCCGACCCGGCATTGTTCGAACGCTATCGGCTGACCATCCCCGCGTTCGAGCTCGACGGCCGTGTGCTGGAGGCGCCCATTTCCGAGTACAAGCTCGAGAAGCTGATCAGGGGAGAGTAGGGCAGCTGTTTCGTTGGCCCTAGCCGTTCCCACACGCCCCTGACTCTCGCCGCACGCAGCTGCAGGCGATGCCGGTGAAGGGATTGCTCGCGGCGATCTTCTGGCTGGACGCTGCCGTCTGCGACCAGGAGGCCGCCCACTCCTTCTACGTGGCTGGCGAGCAGCTGCCCTTGTGCGCCCGCAGCCTGGGCTTCTTTCTGGGCTTCCTGCTGGCCGGTTTGGCCATAGCGGCTCGAGGCGGGCCGGTTCGCGCTGGCTCCATGCTGTGGTTCGCGGGTCTGGCGCCGATGGCCGTCGATGGAGGGAATTCCTTCCTGGGCGAGACCGTGGGCCTGGCGCTCTATCCGGAAACGAACCTCTTGCGGCTGGTGACGGGACTGCTGTGCGGCTGGTCGCTGGCCAAGCTGACGCAGCCAACGCTCGCACGTCTGTTGAATCCTCACCTGGCGCTGGTGATTGTCGCCGGATGCGCGCTCGCCTTGCTGCTGGCGGCCCCATATGTCTTCCTGGCGCTCGCGGGAACGCTGGGTGTATTGGCCGTGGTCGCCACTGCTGTCCTGCTCGCCCGCCCGCTGCAGGCAAGCCAAGCCTGGCTGCTAACGCTGCCTGTGGTGGCAGTCATGGCGCTGGTCCGGCACACGCTGTACGTCTCGTCCTAGCACCATTGGGACGAACCGCCCACTTCTCAGGCGTCCCAGTTTGAGCCGTGGTATTCTGACGCCCACGAAATCAGCGTTGCCGCTTCTGCGCGGCACAATGCCCAGTTCCGGTTCGGTCAAGCGGAGGGCCTGGCAGCTTGCGGTCCTCCTCTGTCTGAGCTCCTTGCTAACAGGATGCCGCGGTCTGGTCATGAGCGCGCCGCGACCGGCGCCCGCTCCGGTGGCCGTCCCGGCCCAGGTAGCTCCCCTAGGCCTGCCGGTACGCCAGCCCGAGCCAGCGCTCGCGCCTGAGCAGGCGCCAGCCCAAGCTCCTCCCGCGTATCTTCTCTATCAGCCGGCGACACTGGCGCCAGCCGGCCCCGTTCGGCTGGTCGTCGCGCTGCACGGTATGGGCGGAGACGGCCTCGGGATCGCGCAACCGTTCTTTGGGCTTGCGGAAAGCCACGGCTGGCTCCTGGCGGCGCCGACCTTCGATTACGGTGACTGGCATGACCCCATCCGTGTTCGTAGCGACGACATTGCCTTTGGAGCCGCTCTCAACGCTCTCATCGCGGACGTGCCCCGGCGCTCGGGGCGGCAGGTGCTGCCTGGGGCTTTCCTGATTGGCTTCTCACGAGGCGCGCAGCTGGCCGATCGCTACGCGTTTTTCCATCCCGAGCATCTGGCGGCCGTCGCGTCGCTGTCGGCAGGGACGTACACGCTGCCTCAGCCTGGCGGTGACCTCAAAGGGGACGGCGGCCAGGAGCCACTGCTGCTGCCGTTCGGCACCGCGGACATGCCGGCGTGGCTGGGCCATCCCCTAGACCTCAATGCGCTGCGGCAGGTGCCCTTCTGGTTGAGCGTGGGCGCTGACGATACCAACCCGGCGGACCTCCCACCCCAATGGGACGGGCTTCTCGGAAAGACGCGAGTCTCGCGGGCGCAAGCCTTCCGGAAATCGCTGGAAGCCGTCGGCGTCAAAGCCAAGCTGGCCATTATCGACGGAGCCAAGCACGAGCTTACGGCGGCCATGGCTCACGGCGTCGATCAGTTCTTGAGCGGTATTTAGCTCCCGCCGGCCATGGCCGGCACTATTGAGACTTCATCGCCGGCCTTGAGCGGCGTGGCCGGGCCTTCCAGGAACCGCACATCGTCGCCGTTGACGTAGATGTTCACGAAGCGGCGAATCTCGCCCTCCTCGTCGCGCAGGCGCTCCCCAATGCCGGGATACTGGGCGTCGAGGTCCGCGAGGCAGCCGCCCACGGTCGTGGACTCCAGACTGACCAGGCTCTGATCGCCCGTGAGCTTGCGTAAGGTACTCGGGATGAGAACTTTGATGGCCATTGTTACCCCTCTATGACGTCGCCTTCGACCGGATCGACCCGTACGCCCATGGCGGTGACGGAGGCGATGGCACCGTCGATGGCATCCTGCGCGCCCTCGAGCTCCAGCACGACCCAGCCTTTGTCCTTAGTGACGTTTGCGCGCCTGATGTTCGTCACCAGGTTGTGCTGCATGCTCATGTTGTGAATGACGGGTTCCTTGATGAGCATCGGCGGGAAGGTGAACTTGACCCGGACCCGGGCCATGGCGCTCAGTCTCCGCTCCCAGCGAACGCGCTGCGTCTCGCTTGCCCTTGCCACACCGTCACGCGACGGCCGCCACGTTTGCGGGATGATCGAGCTTGCAGAACGCTTCCTCGAAAGACGTCAGCGTTGGTCCTACCTGGATTGCCGGAGCGACCTGGTCGGCTACGGCCTCCTGTGTCTTGAGCCCGTTGCCGGTAATGTAGGCCACCACCAGCTCATCGCGGCGAACCTTGCCGCTGGCGATGAGCTTCTTGAGGCAGGCGATGGTCACTCCGCCGGCGGTTTCGGCGAAGATGCCCTCGGTTTGCGCCAGCAGCTTGATGCCGTCCACGATCTCCTCATCCGTGGCGGTTTCGGCGGCCCCACCCGATTCCTCGATGATCTTCAGGTCATAGTAGCCATCGGCTGGATTGCCGATGGCCAGTGACTTGGCGATGGTATCGGGGATGACCGGCTTGACGTTGAAGGTGCCGTTGAAGTAGGCCGTGGCGATGGGTGAGCAGCCGAGCGCCTGGGCTACGCTCATGCGCGGCAGCCGCTCCGGCAGCAGCTCGGTCTTGGCGAGCTCCTGGAAGCCCTTCCAGATCTTGGTGAACATCGATCCGCTGGCAACGGGCACGACGACGTGGTCGGGCGCACGCCAGCCAAGCTGTTCGGCGACCTCGAAGGCCAGCGTCTTGCTGCCTTCCGCGTAGTACGGTCGCATGTTGATGTTGACGAATGCCCAGTGGTAGCGGTCGGCGATCTCGCTGCACAGGCGGTTGACCTGGTCGTAATTGCCGTCAACCGCCACGAGCACCGGATCGTAGATGGCGGCGCCCAGGATTTTGCCCGCCTCCAGGTTCGAGGGCACGAAGATGAACGAGCGCACGCCCGCGCGAGCGGCATGCGCCGCCACGGCACCAGCGAGATTCCCGGTGGACGCACAGCTCAAGATCTCGAAGCCGAATTCCAGGGCCTTGGTGGCGGCGACCGACACCGGACGGTCTTTGAACGAGTAGGTCGGATTGACGCAGTCGTTCTTCAGGTAGAGCTGATCGAGGCCCAACGCTTCGGCCAGGTTCTTGGAACGGACCAACGGAGTGAGCCCGGCGCCGATATCCACGAGCTGATCGTCAGGTTGGACCGGCAGGAAATCCTTGTACCGCCACATGCTGCGGGGCCCGGCCTCGATCGCCTTGCGTGATGCACGCTGGCATATCACCTCGTAGTCGTACTCGACTTCGAGGGGGCCGAAGCAGAATTCGCATACATGCAGCGCCGTTTCCGGGTAACGGCGCGCACACTCCTTGCATTTGAGGCCGACTATGTGATTTTTTGCCGCCAGTTTGGTCACCTCATAGAGTCGCTAGGCGCGAGGCGTTAGGCGGAGGGTCATGGCTCGCAGCGATCAAAAAAGCCTCTCGCTGCCGAGAGGCTGACACTGACTTTGTGCCTGCCTCTCATCTCGCGACAGCTGTCGCCGGAATTAGCACCTACCCCCCGGCTTTTGGCCAGGGCGGTTGCTGGGCTTCAAAGGGCCGTATCCCTCCACCTCTCTTGATAAGAGCGCTAGGGCCTATGCGATTGTGAAAGAACTGTGGTGAAGTGTAACAGAACGGGCTGGGGTAGGACTGTCGAGATCGCGTCACTCGAGGAGCGCATTACCGAGGCATCGAGCCGGACTGGAAGGCTGCTTTCGCAGTCAGGAGCCGCCTCGGGGAGGCTCAGCTCCCTAACGTCTCCGCGGGCTGTGGCTGGTGCTCATCGAATTGCGAGCAGAAGGCGTTGTCGATCTCGCAGCCCTGGCATTCGACTTCGATCGTGGAATGGGTCACGCCAAATCGCTCCCGCAGGAGTTGCTTGATCCGGCCCAGCGTGGCCGCCGTGTCACTGGTCCGTTGGTCCTCGACCAAGACGTGGCAGCTCAGCACGCGCATTTCGCTGCTGAGACTCCATACGTGCAGGTCATGAACGTCCTGGATGCCGGGCACATGGAGGATCTGTCGAACCATCTCGGCCACGTTGATGTCGCTGGGCGTGGCCTCCATGAGAATCCGCAAGGCTTCGCCGATGACCTGCCAAGCGCCAAAACAGATCAGCACGGCGACGACCAGTCCGGCGATGGCGTCGAGCTGATAGATTCCCGAGATGGCAATCGCTGCCGCGGCCACAATGACCGCCGCGGAAGCGGCGACGTCGCCCAGCACGTGGATCAGGGCGCCGCGGAGATTGAGGTTGATCGGGCCGGAGCGGGAGAGGTGCCAGGCGACCGTCACGTTGACGAGCAGCGCGAGAGCGGCGACGCCGAGCATCAGGGTCCCATTCACGGTCTCGGTCGTTTGGAAGCGCATGTAAGCCTCAAATGCAATGAACACGGCGATTCCCAGCAGCGCCGCCGCGTTGAACAGGGCCGCGAGGATGCCGATACGCTGATATCCGTACGTCCGCCGTTCATCGGCCGGCCGAAGAGCTTGGCTGGCGGCGAACCAGGCCAGACCCAGGGCGAAGACGTCGGTGAGCATGTGCCCGGCATCCGCCAGCAGGGCCAGGGAATGTGCGGCCAGCCCGCCGAAAGCCTCAGCCAGCAGGATCGCCGAGCTGGCCAGGAAGGCTCCCTTGAGCCCTCCTATGGCAACGGTCTGATGGCTGGACGATTGGTGGTTATGCATCTGGCTGTTCAGGCGCTCACGACAGCTTAGTTGTAGCAAGGGCCTTCGTTATAATGCCGCACAGATACTGCGGTTGAGGTGCTACTAAGGGCACATACAGAGGCTGCTTCTATAAGGTAATAGTCGGGCAGCATGCGAGCGGCCTTGGCTGAGAGCGTGCTGGTGCTCAACCAGAATTTCGAGCCGCTCAACGTCTGTTCGTGGCGGCGCGCATTCGTCCTGGTGGCGCTCGATAAAGCCGAAGTCCTCGAGCTTGCGCGGCATCCCATCCACACCGCGGCCGCTTCGTATCCGCGCCCGGCGGTGATTCGGCTGATGTACATGGTTCGCCGGCCTCGCTCGGTGGTGAAGCTCACGCGGCGCGAGGTATTCATCCGCGACAACTTCACCTGCCAGTACTGCGGGCAGCGATCTCGCGAGCTGACTGTGGACCACATCATGCCCAAGCATCGGGGCGGCCGGCATTCATGGGACAACCTGGTGAGCGCCTGCAAGTCCTGCAACCATCGCAAGGGCGGGAAGACGCCCGAAGAGGCGCGGATGCTGCTGCTCCGGCCGGCCAAGGCACCGAACGTGCCCTACCACTACGCCATCTATCAGCGAGCGAATGGCTACATCGATCAGCTGTGGCTCAAGTTCGTGCCCGGCTTGGCTGACATGGCCGGGCATACGGAGGAAAAGGCGAGCTGAACGCTACCGTTCGATCGTCCTAGGACTTCGGGGCGCCGTCTAGACTTTTTGACCTGAGCATCTAAGCTCTCCTCTGTGAAGCGCCAGCGGTCTCGTAACCGCTCCAGGGCGCGCATTGCGTCGCAGTCCGCGGCGACAACGGCGCTCCTGGAGGTGGAACCAAGCTCTCCCGCGGTGCCCAGAGCCGGCAACGGTATGGACGCTGCTGCTTCATCCGTTGTCCTCCCCCGCCGAGCACCGGCCCAATCCCTCCTCTCCGCTTACTGTGAAGCCAGCATTGAGGGCTGCTGGCTGGTGCTGGTGACGCTCACGCCGGTGTTCTTCAACGTCGCGTCCGGAAGAGGGTTTGAGCCGGACAAGCTGGCGCTGGTGCGCCTTCTGGCGCTGGTGATGGGGGCCGCCTGGCTGGTCAAGCTGCTGGACGGGCGCAAAGATCGCGCAGCCACGGCGGCGGAGCTGTCGCTGTTCCGGCATCCTCTGATGTGGGCAGCTGGCGCGCTGGCGGTTGCATACCTTGTCTCGACGGTGTTCTCGCTGCTGCCGGCGATCAGCTGGTGGGGCTCTTACACACGGCTCCAGGGCACCTATACCACGCTGTCCTACATGCTCATCTTTGCCGCCGTGGCCGCCCACCTGCGCCGTCGGGAGCAGGTCGACCGCCTGCTCGACGCGATCTCCGCCGCCGGCTTCGCGGTGGCCCTGTACGGCATCCTGCAGCATTTTGGCGCCGATCCCTTGCCATGGGGTTCGGGCGCCATTGGTCGAAGCGCGTCGACCGCCGGAAACGCGGTATTCATGGCCGGCTATCTGGGCATGGTGGTGCCGCTGAGTATCTATCGGGCTTACGGCTGCTGGTTTTCTGGGGGCTTGTATGCAGGGCCCTGGCACTGGCTACGAAGGGGAGTGTGGCTGGCGGTGGTCGTTTCTGAGGTCTTGGCCATGGTGTTCAGTCTCAGTCGGGGCCCGGAATTGGGCTTGGTGGCGGGATTGGCTTCGTGGGCGGTGGTAGAACTAAGTAGGCACAGGCCGTCCTGGCGTGGGGCAATTTCCGGAGCGATCGCGCTTCCGCTGCTCCTGGCCGCGTTGCTGAATGTGCCCCGAGGACCGTTACAAGCTGCCACGGATCTTCCGGGGATTCGATTGGTCAGCCAATTCGTGGAAAGCCGTGGGCAATCGGTCAGTATCCGCGTCGAATTATGGAAGTCTGTCGTTGCGGCCATGGCTCCTCACGATCCCATCCGGACTCCGCAGGGCCAAGATGACCGGTTCAATTCGATACGGCTGATCGTTGGTTATGGTCCTGAGGTTACTTATGAAGCCCTCGCCCGCTTCCTCCCAGAAGAGCTCATGCACCTGGATCCCGAGCAGTGGGACAGACCGCACAATGAAACACTTGGGTCGCTGATTTCTACAGGAATGCTGGGCGCTCTTGCCTGCTTGGGTTTGTTCGCCTCAGCTTTCTATTGGGCATTTGAGTGGCTTGGGTTTGTGCAGTCCAACCACAGATGGCTTTACTGGTGCACAGTGACACTGGGAGTTGCTGGTGGTGGAGTAGTGGCAGTGCTGGGTGCCGGTGCGCCATACGTCGGAATGGGCCTTTCCGGAGGTCTACTTGCCGCGGCAATTGCGTGGCCATTGTTGGCAGGCGGCCGGGAACGAATTAAGGGTGCGGGCTTGCAGCCCGGGCTCCTTGCGGCGCTTGTCGCGGTGCTCGTGATGCACTTCGCTGAAACCCAGTTCAATTTTGTCATTTCGACTACCGGGCTTCAATTCTGGGTGTCGCTTGGCTTGCTCTTGGCGGTTTGTAGTGGCCGTATCGAAGATGACGTGATTGCTCTCCCTTCGTCTCCAGCTCGCAGTACCAGGGTGAGCGGAAGGTCTAGATTTCGTGGCCGTGGTGTCGACCGCGCTGGCCCTATCCTGTACTCACCCGTTCTCGTATGCACGGTGGTGCTGATCGCGCTCGCATATGACTTCGGGCGGTTCAGGCCAGGCGTGATCGTTCTCACATTGTTCATACCTTCGCTCCTCGTCGCTGGCATTCTGCTTGGAGATGATCACCGAGCGGCCGTCATGAGCTGGTCAATAGCGGGCTTGTCCACCTTGCTGTTCGGGCTTTATGAGCTCGTGGCGCTGAACGGACTCATAGCCGGCCCGGGTGGCGACTTAAGTGCGACGGTGACGAGCCTGCTGATCAACACTGGGATGTACTGCGGGCTCGGGGTTGCTGCCCTGTTGTTGGTCGCTTTCACGAGCGGTTGGACTTTGTCAGGGAGCCGAATTTGGAGCCATGGTCTAAGGTTGACTCCGGCGGCAATGGTGTTGGTAGTCGCAGTCGTGACCGGCTTTTACTGGAACATACGACCGGTTCAGGCGGACATGTTGAACAAGATCGCAGGATCGGCCGCCGCCGACCAGGAGTGGGATCTCGCATTGGCTCTTGGCCGCGAGAGTGTTATGCGTAGTCCCGGGGAAGCGGAGTTTTATACGCAGATGGGCAGCAATGATGTGCTTGCGGCCGGCGCCGCCACGGATCCGGCAGTTCAGAACCACCTGATGGAGTCGGCTCTCGAGGCTTTGACGACAGCCGAGCGGATCGATCCGTTGGATCCACTGCACATTGACAACGTCGCCAAGTTCTGGCAGCACTCGATTGTGCTACAGCCGAACGATCCTCGAACGGAAGAGCGCATCCAGACCGCGACGGCCGACTTCGACGCCGCTCTGGCGTTGAGCCCTTATGGGCCTGGCCTGGAAAAGGACCGGCAGCAGTTCCGGGAGATGTTGAGCTTGGTGCTGGGGCGGGACGAGGTTGCGCCCTAAGGGCTAACCTCGCAGTGAAGAGTGAGGAGTGCCACCCGTCCTCACCAAGAGGCGGACCAGATGTATGAGAGGTGGCGCAAGCTCGCAGTTAAGCGTGCTATTCGCCCTTCCGGAGCCTGACTCAAAGCGGACGAGTTTGGCGCCGTAGGAAGCCTGCTAGCTGGCAGCGGCTTGCGAAGGAGACCTTGGCCGACAGTCGGGCCCGGCCCATTGAACTGGCCAGCCCAACTCCGAGGGACTGCCGACGAAACGAAGCTGCGCTAGGGGGATGACCATGCGGAGCTTCTGCAGGGCGCGCTCCTCGATGTGCTTGACCCTGGCGTCGGATAGGCGGAGCTTGCGGCCCACTTCCGGCCGGCTGTAGTTGGCGCCATCACCGAGACCAAATCTGCAGGCCAGAACCTGCAGCTCCAGCGGCGTGAGCAGCGTCAGCGACTCGCACACCTCGTGAGTCAACGCATGCTGCGTGGTGGGGTCGATGGGCCGCAGGCCAATGGCTCGGATCACGCCGTCGGCGAGGGCGGCCTGCTGCTGGTCGTTTGCCTGGAGGGACTCATCTATGTCTGCAATCACAACTGACCAAGCTCCCGGTTGGCGCGGGATCCCCACTCATCCGCTGCCCGAATAATGTTCAAGTGAGTTCTCGGCCAAAGTGGTCTGGGACTTGAGCAAGCGTGTAGTGCTTAGACGTGCAGAAACGAAGGAGGGGCGGTCCGCGCTGTGCGGACCGCCCCTCCTTATGGAGTCGAAGCTGGAGGCCTAGCTGATAGAGCTAACGTTGCTGTAGGCGTAGTTGCTATTAGCGGTGGTGAGGATAGTGGCGCCGCCGACAGCGATAGTGTTGGTGTTACCGGAACCCGTTGGCACGG
>JAJPGV010000014.1 GCA_021325635.1 Chloroflexota bacterium | reverse complement strand
TCGACGAACAGGTCGGTGAAGGTGGCCACGCCGGCGCTGACGGTGACCGATGGGGTGCCGCCCAGGGTGGCGCCGGTCCCGCTCAGCGCCAGGGTGACGGTGGAGGTAGAGTCGGTGGTCCGCACGTTATTCTGGGCATCTTCCAGGACAACCACCGGCTGATGGCTCAGCAAGGCCATGCTGGCGGCGTCGCCGGGTTGGGTGGTGAAGACGAGTTTGTTGGCTGCTCCGGGCGTGATGTCGAACGTGTTGCTGTCGACGGCTGGCAAAGTACCACTGGTGGCGTGCAGGGTATAGCCGCTGCCCGCCTTGTCGATCTTGAGGCTGGTGAATGAGGCAATGCCTGAGCCGTTGGTATTGACCGACGTGGTTCCGGACAGTGTGCCGCTGGCCGGATTCGTGCCTATTGCCATGACGATGGGGACGCCGGACTGGGCGCAGGCAGCGCCGCCGGCCATCAGCTGCACTTTCACTCCGGTGCCGCCATCGATTGCTTGCATAGAGACCGTCGTCGTCGGCTGGTTGCTGAAGCTGATCGCGTCGGCTGTGCAGGTTGCGGCCCTGGCCACGCGGACGGTGCCGAGCACCGCGAGAAATGCGAAGCCGGCCATCCAAAGGAGCCGAGAACCAAGCCGCAGCAGCGCGCCCGAACGTAGCCTGTCCATTAATCATGCCCCCTGAGCTGCCCGTCAGACGATTCATGCGGCCACGCGGTCAAGCGGCCCGTAGCCTGAGCTCGCAGCCAGACGGCTGCGAGCTCTCCCGGGTCTCACGCTATGGAGCAAGCTCTAAAAAAAGAGGCAAATCTCCGAAAAAAGGTGCGGAATTACCTAGAGTGAATTGCCAGCACGAGGGCCGTACCCAAGGGTGCGGGCTAGGGCAGCTCGGAGCGGCGTAGGCGGCGCAGCAGCAAGCTCATGCCGATGAGGCAGGCGAGCCCGAGGGTGCCCACAGCGGCGATGGCTAGCGGCCGGTATGTGGGAGCGGCGGTCGAAGCCAGCGACGGTGGAGGTCCCGGCAAGCCCGGCCACCAGTCGAAATAGAGACCCCAGTTGACCCAGCCGTAAAAGCCCAGAGGCGGTGAGGCTCCGGGCGGCTGAGGGCCAAGCGTCATGTCGGCCACGACCTGCCGGGGATCCTGTCCATCGTCCGCCATCAACCACAGGCTGGTGTGGCCGCCAAGAACGGTGGCGCGAGTGAAGACGATCTGCCGGCCATCGGCGGACCAGCGTGGCTGTCCGTCTTGATACCCGTCGTCGGTCGTGAGCTGCCGCCGGCTCAGGCCATCTGCGCTGGCTGTCCAGATACGACGCAGACCGCTGGCCGCCTGGCCACCGATCCCCCAGGTCTCGATCGCCGGTGCCTGCACGTAGGCGACCTGGCTGCTGTCGGGCGACCACGCCGGCGAGAAGGCCGATGCGTTCGGATCGCTCAGCGTGACCAGGCTGCCGTCGCGGAGATCCAGGGCGTCCACGGTCTTGCCGAACCAGGTCGACCGGAGCCCGCCGGCCACCACAGCCAACTTGTGGTCGTCCAGCGCCGGCGCCAGGAAATCGGGGTGAATCAGCATCTTGGATACCAGGGTTTCGGCCTCGGACGAAGAAGAGCTCGCCGCGCTGTCCGAAACGGCTTCGAGGGCAACGCCGTCGGCCAAAGCTGAGGCTGAGAAGCCGGGGTCGGGCCAGAAGAGAATGCGGTGGGCGGCCCAGCCGGCCAACACTAAGCCATCGTTCGATGGCCTGCCCTGATTCAGCACTTCGGTGGGCACTCCACCAGCGATGGGAATGGTCAGCAGCGCCGCATAGGGTGCTTGCCGCTGACCGGGAGCGTCGGGCTGCAGACGGCTGTATTGGACGTAGGCGAGCCGAGTCCCCTCGGGATTCCAAGCCAGGCTCTTGACGCCCATAGCCTGGTCGCCATCCGCAGGGGGCGCGACGATCTGCCGCACCTCACTGCGTCCTGCCTCGGCGACGTCGAGCCCGCCGCCCGCGACGTAGGCAAGCCGGTCGTCGGTCGGCGACCAGGCGAACTGCAGGAAAGACGGATCGCTCGCGAGTTGCGCAGGGCTGAGGCCTTCCTCGTCGACCACCACCCACAGCTGCTGGCTGTCGCGCAGTGTCTTACGAAAGGCCAGCCAGCGACCGTCGTGTGACCAGCGCGGCTGCTGGTTGCGGCCGTCTCTGGTGAGACGCTGATCGTGGCCGTCGGGCAACGTCTTCACCCAGACGTCGCCGCCTTCGATGTAGGCGACAGCCGGATTGCCTTCAGCCGCCGCTGGTCGTGCCAAGCTGGTCAAGCCGAGGAGCAGACCGGCCATCAGGCCAAGCGCGTGGGCGGCGTTCAATATCCGGTCAGACGATCCCATTCGGCGTGTCCGGAGTTCCATAACGTACCGAGCCCTCGCGGGTATACATGTGTAGAGATTCCGCGAAGGAGAAGTGTCCAGGAGGTGGCTTCGATAGAGTCGAGTGACCAGGCGAGCGCGCCCGAATCGTTGTCCGACGTCGTCTCGGAGGATCTGACCTATCCGGCCCGGGATGGGGCTGCCATAGAAGCCCATCTGGCGCGGCCCAAAGGCGCCGGCACATACCCCGCCATTATCGTCCTGCACGCGCGCAATGGTCTGCAGCCCTCATTCAAGGACGCTGCCAAGGAGCTTGCCGGCAGTGGGTTCGTAGGCTTTGCCCTTGGCTGGCAGACACGCGTTCCGCCAAATCCTGAGCGCACCTATCCATCGGACGCGGTCATCCTCGACGATATTGCCAGCGCCTCGGACTATCTGCGCGGCCAGCCGTTTGTCGATGGGCAGCGCATCGGCATCATGGGCTACTGCCGCGGGGGGACGTTGACGCTTCAGGCGGCGTCCATCCTGGATGGACTGAAGGCCGCCGTGGCGCATTACGGTTCACCCCAGGGCGAGCCGGAAGCTGGCAGCAGTCCCTCGCCGAAGGGTCGGGTGGCCTCGGCCTTCCAGCTGGCCGATCGGCTCAGCTGTCCGCTGCTCATGATCCATGGCGACGAGGATGCCGCAGTTCCCCTGGACGAGGTGCTGACCTATTGCGAACGGCTTCGAGCGGCCGGCAAGGACGCAGCGGTGGAGGTTTATTCGGGGGCTGGCCACGCCTTCACCATTCGTGGTGGGCGCAGCTACCAGGAGGGGCACGCTCAGGACGCCTGGAGTAAGACCGTGGGCTTCTTCCGGCAGCAGTTGGGCCGTTAGTCCGCGCCGATAGCGCTACCCGGCGGGGACCCGCTCTCCGGAGACGGCCGAGATGGCCAGCCCGACCGCATAGCCCAGCGCGCCGGCTCCCAGGGCGATCGCCGAGAACTGCAGCGCCGAGCGCAACGGCGGCTCGTCGCAGAAGGCGCCAATGGCCCAGCCGACGGCGAAGATCGCCACGACGGCGATGGCAACACTCAGCACCAGCGCTGTCGGTCCGTACCAGAAGAAGTAGGGGATCACCGGCAGTATGGCGCCGGCCGCGAACGAGCACGCCATGACCAGCGCCCCGGCAATCGCCTCCCGCTGGCTGCTTTCCGCTTCCGTTCCGGACAGCCCCAGCACGGTGGAGCGGAACACGGCGCCGAGCGCTGACGGGCTGCGTGACAGCATGTCGACTACCCGGTAAGCGTCGGCCCGATTGAGGCCTTTCTTCTCGAGCGCGGCCAGTACGCCTTCCTGAGCGACGTACGGTTCTTCGGGCCCTACGATTTGCTGCGCCGCCCGGGCGCCGGCGGCGGTCACCCGACGCTGCGCCGCTGCCGACAGGTATTCGCCGGCTCCCATGGAGACTGCTCCGGCCACCATGTGGGCCAGCCCGGCGAAGATCACGATGCGGCTGTCCTGCTGGCTGGCGCTGTCGACGCCGGCCACGAGCCCGATAGTGGCCAGCAGCGCATCCTGCAGGCCGAACACCATCTCGCGGACGCGGCCGCCCCGTTCCAGGCGGGAGCGCGCCAGGCTGATTCGTACGAGCGCCATGCCGGCCTATGCCAGCGAGCCGGACGCCGGAACGTCGTAGTTGGCTTCGCCCGGCTGCCAGTCGGCCGGGCACAGACGCCCCGTCTGCAGCGCCTGGAGCACGCGCAGCGTCTCTGCCACGCCTCGGCCGACATTGGCGGCAACCTTCATGGCGAACGCCAGCTTGCCTTCAGGGTTGACGATGAAGGTGGCGCGGTCCGGCTGAGCGTCGGCTGAGCTGGCTGCGCCATACGCTTGTGCGACGAGGTTGCCGCGGTCGGCCAGCAGCGGGTAAGGGATGCCGTCGAGCTCCGCCGCCCAGTCGCGATGAGATGCCACGTCATCAGGCGAGGCGCCCAGCACTTCCGCACCGGCAGAGCGAAAGTCCTCATAGTGCGCCGCGAAGCCCTTCACCTCGGTTGGGCAGACGAAGCTGAAGTCCGCCGGGTAGAAGAACAGCACGACCCATCGATCGCGCAGACCGCGCAAGCTGATGGTGCGCTCGCCGGCGGGTGTGAAAGCCGGCAGCGAGAAGTCAGGCGCATCGGCGTCCAGAGCGGGAAGCACTACTTTGGGCATCATCCAGTCGACGCTTGGGATCTCACCTTCCTCAAGGTTAGGAGTGGGACTGTAAACAGAGCGTGACGTTGCCGTGAACGCCTGGACCCAGATCGGACGCCGATTGAACACGGCGCCGAGCGCTGACGAGCTGCGTGTCCCGACGGCCTGCGCGTGGCCATGTGCTGTGCCCTCGGCGCACGGCCAAACGCCCCGGACCGGCCTCGTGTGAGTCTCATTTGCCGGTCATCCGCTGATGATCGGCTTCGTTATCGGACATTTGAGACGCAGTTAACCCATCGGGCGCCAGCATGATGATGTTCGGTCATTCCAGCATCTGGGGTGCCGGCACGCTCGACGTCAGGAAAGTGTCGAGTTCGAGGAGGTACGCCATGAGGCCGAAGGTCTGGGCCAGAATCGGAAGAAGTCGGGCACACGGTTTGCACCACCTCTTGCGGCGGCCGGTGGTGCCGTTAGTGGCGACCGCCCTCGTATCCCTGGCCGTCGGCCGCCAGGTCCAGCGACGGATTGGAGCCAGGCTGCGCGGCCGGATCGGCGCCTGAGCATCGCACCGCGTCTGCTCTGGCAGCGCGCCTTACCAAGCCCTTACCAGTAGTTAATCTGCCCATGACATGCCGGGGATAGTCTGCACCTGCGGCCATGTTTGGCCGACAAACGCGGATGAGGAGACACGGCATGCCAGTTGGAGTTGTGGTCGAGATCCCCGGCGGCACCCAGGAACAGTACGAGTCGGTCTTCAATCAGGTCCATCCCGACGGCAAGATGCCCGGTGGTCATCTCGTCCATGTCGCCGGCCCGATGGAAGATGGCTGGATGGTGATGGATGTGTGGGAATCGGAGGAAGCCTTCAACGACTTCTTCAACAGCGAGCCCATGCAGCAGGCGATCGAGACCGCCGGCTTGGAAGTGCCCGAGCCTGAGATCTTTCCGGTTCACAACCTGATCCAGAAGTAGCGTCCTCCGGGTAAGGCGGCGCCACGGATGGCAGCCGCCTTACCCGGGCTTCCGGCTCGTTACGCGGGAAGCGGGCAGTCCTGCGCTCGCCTTTGACGGCAGTGAAGCCACGATGGCCCAGTTGGCAGCTGTTGTTCTCCACGGACCACACTCGGCGCGCCTCCCCGCACGAAGTCAGGGCCTTCCTCGAACGTCAGGATCGCGTGCATCGAGTTGGAAGATCTGCCTGTAGGGGACGATCTCCCGGCGCGCAACGCCGCGTTCAATGGCCTCGGAGGCCAGCGCCTGCCAGGCTGGATCGAGCGTGGCCGAAACCGTGTGGTGAACGTCGTCGGTATGCAGCACCGTCAGGTACGGACGAAGCACTGCCGCGGGTGACGTTGAGTGCAGGCGGGTTACCCGCTGGACGCCCATCAGGGGCATGATGGCCGGAAAGTATTCGTCTTCCAGCCAGCGCCGGAATCCGGGATCGTTCGGCGCGTTGTGGTGCACCAGCACCAGGCCGGGATCGCTCACGCCGCGGTCAACGCCGGCGTTCCAGCCAGCGCCCCCACCATCTCAGTCGAGTTGGATACCCAGCCGAAGATCCCGCCCTGCATCTTCACCATCTTCACCGCGGCGGCGTGCAGCTCGGGATCGAAGGCTCCGCAGCAGTCTTCGAGCAGCAGGCAGCGCAGGCCACGGTCGTTGGCATCGCGCAGCGTGGTGTGCACACACACGTCGGTGGTGACCCCGGTGAAGATCAGGTGGGTGATGCCGGCTCGGTGGAGGATCAGGTCGAGGTCGGTCTGGTAGAAGGAGCCTTTGCCTGGCTTGTCGAGAACGATCTCCTGCGGCAGCGGCTGCAGCTCATCGATGATGGCATGGCCCTTCTCACCGCGAACCAGGATCCGGCCGAGCGGGCCCATGTCGCCGATGCCTGCCCCCATCTGCTTGCTGTGCTCGAGCTTATTTGCCGGGCAATCCGACAGATCGGGGCGATGCCCCTCACGCGTGTGGATGACCTTCATGCCCGCCGACCGCGCGGCGTCGAGCACGCGACTGATGGGCTCGATGGGGGCTCGTGTGAGGGCCACGTCGTAGCCCATGAGCGCCCCGTAGCCGCCGGGCGAGCAGAAGTCGTTCTGCATGTCGATGACCAGCAGCGCGGTCGTGGCGATGTCGAAGCGGTAGGGCGATGTTTCGGCGGTGACGGTTGTCATCCAAGCTCCTTCTTTTGTATGCAGGCCAGTGTACAAATGGCCCCGAGAGCTGTCACCGTGCAACATTGACAAAAGGACAAACGCGCATTCGTGCTGCCTGCCCTAAGTGCGCTGACAGGATTGCACACAAGTCCGTATACTGCCCATGATGGATAGCGGACGTGGGGATGGCAGCGGTCAGGCGCTGGGCGTTTATCGGACGCTGCGGGAGCGGATCATCGAGTTTCAGCTCAAGCCGAACGAGCGTCTGACCGAGCTGCAGCTCGCCGAGGAGTTCTCGACCAGCCGCACCCCCATCCGCGAGGCGTTGCTCAAGCTCGAGCGTGAAGGCTGGGTCGTCAACCGACCACACCACGGCTACACGGTGCGCGACTTTTCCATTGCCGAGCTCGACGACACCTATGAAGTGCGCATCGCCCTCGAGTGGCTGTCCGTCAGGCTGGCGTGCGAGCGCATGCCACGGGACGAGCTGGATCGCCTCGAGGAGTTCTGGTCGCGGCCGCAGCGCAATGCTTCATCCGACCCATCGGCGATGCTCCTGTACGACGAAGACTTCCACGAATCGATCGCCCGGTCCACGGGCAATGAAGAGCTGCTGCGGCACCTCCGCAACATCAACGAGCGCATCCGCATCATCCGGCGAATCGATTTCACCGACGCCGAGCGTGTCGAGACGACGTTCCGCGAACACGGCGCCATGCTCAGCGCCATTCGACGGAACGACGCTGGCGACGCGCAGCAGCTCATGGAAAGCCACATCCGAGCCAGCCGCAGCTGCATCAAGACCTTGGCTTCCGAAGGGTTAGCCCGGATCTATCTGCGCGCTAGCTAGCTAAACAGAGCCTCTTCGCTCGATCGCTCCGGCCGCGCCCGTTTGGGCGCCTTGCGCACTCGATACAGGTGACTGTTTGGGCCGCGGCGCTGTTTGGGTGCCGACCTGTGCATGTTTCACAAGTGGCGAAAGCGAAATTCGTGCCCTCTGCCCGATGCGTCCCAAGGGATTCCCGCGTAGGTTGTATACAACGATGTATGAGAGCTTGTCGACGAGCGGCGAGGTGGCGTTACACGCTCCGCTCGCCCTGCGCGGGATAGTCAAGCGCTTCCCCGGCGGCATCGTCGCCAACGATGCTATCGACCTCGATCTTCGCTCCCACGAGGTGCATGCGCTGCTCGGTGAGAACGGCGCGGGCAAGAGCACGCTCATGAAGATCCTGTACGGCTACTACCGCGCCGATGAAGGCGCCATCCTGCTAGATGGGCAGGCGGTAAGCATCAACTCTCCGCATCAGGCGCGCGATCTCGGGATCGGCATGGTGTTCCAGAGCTTCATGCTCATCCCCGCGCTGTCCGTCACTGAGAACGTGGCGCTGTGGCTGTGGGATTGCGGACGCATCATCTCCTGGCGCCAGGTAGCGGAGCGGATCCGTGCGGTGTCGGAGCGTTACGGGTTCGGCATCACCCCGCAGGACAAGGTCTGGCAGCTGTCGATCGGCGATCAGCAGAAGGTCGAGATCCTCAAGCTGCTGCTGGCCGACGCGCGCTTCCTCATCTTCGACGAGCCCACAAGCGTGCTGGTCCCTCAGGAGGTTGAGGCGCTGTTCGGCATCTTCCGGCGTCTCATTGGCGACGGCTACACCGTCGTATTCATCACCCACAAGATGCGCGAGGTCCTGGCCATCGCCGATCGCGTCACCGTGCTCCGCGCCGGGCGTGTCGTGGGCAGCGTGGACTGCGCCCACACGTCCGAGGACGAGCTGGTAGGCCTGATTCTGGGCTCGGCCAGCAGCGAGGACGTGGCCGTGGTGCGGGAATCGATGAGGGTGGATCACCACCTCGAGTCCGGTGCCCGGCCGGTGCTTCAGCTGCAGCACGTAGCCGCCGCGGACGACCGCGGCGGTGCGGGGTTGCGGGACGTGACCTTTGAGCTGCTGCCTGGCGAAATTTTGGGACTGGCCGCCGTGGCCGGCAATGGCCAGAAGGATCTGGGCGAAGTCATCCAGGGGCTGCGGCCCATAGGCCACGGCCGCGTGCTGTTGGATGGCAGCGATATCACCGCCGATAGCCCTGCCAAACGGCTGTCGGCCGGCATCGCCTCGGTCCCCGAAGACCCGCTCACCATGGGGGTAGTGCCGGGAATGAGCGTCGTCGAGAACCTCGCCATCGGAGATACCCGGCAGCTCGACCGGCCAGGCTGGCGCTCGGTCGATTTCGCTCGCTGCCGCCATGAAGCGTCCGAGCTCGCCGCCAGCTACGGGCTGCGGCTGCCGCGCATGGACGTGCCTGCTGGCACACTGTCCGGGGGCAACCTGCAGCGCATGGTGTTTACCCGGGAGCTGAGCCGGCGACCGGCGGTGCTCCTCGCCTACTACCCCAGCCGCGGATTGGACGTTCATGGCATTGCCGTGGTGCGCCAGATCCTGCTGGCGGCGCGTGACGGCGGCAGCGCCGTCTTGCTCGTATCCGAAGACCTGGACGAGCTGATGGAGCTGAGCGATCGCATCATGGTCCTGTACCGTGGTCAGGTCGCTGGCATCCTGCGGCCCGCCGAGACCGACGTGCGCCAGATCGGGCTGCTCATGACCCGCGGCCGGCTCGAACCTGACGGCCTGGCGCTGGCGAGCTGAGGTACGGCCACGGCCCAGACGATCGCTGCTCCGCCAGCTGCCCCACTCTCGTCGTCGGAGGAAATACCGTCAGTGGCCGCCAGCTCGCTGCTGGGCGGTTTCGACTGGCGGGCGCCATTGGGCGTCGGCCGCAGCCTGCTGCTGGCCTTCGCGACCTTCGCGCTGCTGCTGCTCCTGCTGGGCAAGAATCCATTGAGCGCCTATGCTGCCATCTTCAGCGGTGCGCTCGGCAGCGGCTACAGCATCGGCGAGGTGCTGGTCAAGCTCATTCCTTTCGTGCTGTGCGCCCTAGCCGCCACGGTCCCGGCCCGGGTGGGCCTGGTGAACGTGGGCGGCGAAGGGCAGCTCTACATGGGCGCGTGGCTGGCGAGCTTCGCGGCGCTCAATCTCACCAGCCTGCCCGCCTGGCTGATGATCCCGGTGCTGATCGTGACCGGCTTTGCCGGCGGGGCAGGCTGGGCAGGCATCTGCGGCTTCCTGCGCGTCAAGGCGGGACTCAACGAGACGATCTCCTCGCTGCTGCTGAACTACGTCGGCACGTTGGTGGTGGACCACTTCGTTCACGGCCCGTGGAAGCAGCAGTCGGCGCAGGGCTGGCCCTTCACCGCACCCTTCGTGGACGCCGCGCGTTTGCCCACGTTCCTCGGCAGTCGCGTGCACCTGGGAATTGTGCTGGCGCTGGGCGGTGTGGCGCTCACCTACTTTGTCCTGCGCTGGACACGCTGGGGCTTCGAGGTGCGTATTGTGGGCGGGAACCCCGAAGCGGCGCGCCGCAGTGGCATTCCCGTCGGCCGCTATCTGCTCGTCGCCATGGCCATCGGCGGTGGCATGGCGGGGCTGGCGGGGATGTGCGAAGTGTCGGCCATCCAGGGCCGGTTGAGGCCAGGCATCTCCAACGGCTACGGCTATATCGGCTTCCTGGCCAGCTGGCTGGCCAACCACAATCCGCTCTGGACGGTGGCGACATCGGCCCTGCTGGCCATCATCGTCGTTGGCGGTGACGTGATGCAGGTGAACGTCAATCTGCCCTCGGCCAGTATCGACATTCTCACCGGGCTGCTGCTGTTCTTCATCCTGGGACGGTCGCGCAAAGTGGTGGCCGCCTGATGGCGCTGGCCTTCGTGCTGGCCGTGCTGACCGGAGCGGTGCGCTCCGCGGTGTCGGTGCTGTTTGCCACGCTGGGCGAAGTTATTGCCGAGCGGGCGGGAGTGCTGAACCTGGGCGTCGAGGGCTGCATGCTCGTGGGCGCCTGCGGCGGCTTCATCGTCGGCGTGGAGACGGATAACACGCTGCTGGCGATCGTCGTGGGCACCCTGCTGGGCGGCGTGGTCAGCCTCATCCATGCCTATCTCACCATCTCGCGCGGCGCCAACCAGGTAGCCAGCGGACTGGCGTTGCTCTTCTTCTGCCTGGGGTTGACTGCGCTGATCGGCGCGCCGTACGTCAGCAAGAACGTCACCGGCCTCAACCCCGTGCCGGTGCCGCTGCTGTCGGAGCTGCCCTACCTGGGACCTATCCTGTTCCGGCACGACCTGTTGTCGTACGCCGCGTACCTGCTCTGCCCGGTGGTGTGGTTCGTCTTGTTTCGCACGCGCTGGGGGCTCATCGTGCGAGCCGTAGGCGAAGACGCCAGGGTTCCCTTCGCCGCGGGTTGGAAGGTGAGGCCGGTGCAGTATGCGGCGGTCTTCATCGGCGGATTGCTGGGAGGTCTGGGTGGGGCGCACCTGTCGCTGGCCTACACCCACAGCTGGGTGGAGGGTATGACCAACGGTCGGGGGTTCATCGCCGTGGCGCTGGTGATCTTTTCGACCTGGCATCCGATTCGGGCTCTGGGTGGGGCGCTGGTGTTCGGCGGCGCGATCGCGCTGCAGCTTCAGCTGCAGGGGCTCGGCGTGCCGGTCTCGCCCTTCGTGCTGAACATGGCCCCCTACATCCTGACCATCGTGGTGCTGCTGCTGACCAGCCGCAACCGCCGATTCTCGATGCCCCAAGGCCTTCGCTTGAGTTTCCAGGGCTCGTAGAGCCAAGACCAAAGAAAAGCAGGAGATCAGAGTGCACCTATTCCCTCGCGCCAACCTACGCGATCCAATCCGAGGAGCGGCCCTGGCCGGCGTGTTCCTGCTGGCGGCGTGCGGCGGTACGACCGCTTCGCCAGCAACCGCGCCGGCATCGGCTGCGCCGCCTGCCGCCAGCGCCAAACCATCCGCTTCCGCGGCCAGCGAAGTCAGCGCCAAACCTGTCGCCTCGACAGCGGCTAGCGCCAAGCCGGCCGCGTCGGCGGCCGCCTCGGCTGCCAGCGCAGCCGGCTCGGCCGAGCTGGCTGCATTCCCGCCCAACTCCGTCTCGCCCGTCAAGGACGTGAAGGGCCCGGCGGGCGGGGATTACGTGCCCGGCACCGTCGTCGCGACGCCGCCGGCGGCGAGCGGCCCGAAGGCCATTACCGTGAAGCCGGGCGAGAAGCTCAAGGTCGGCTTCCTGTATGTGGGGCCGAAGAATGACTTCGGCTACAACTACGCGGCCGACCAGGGCCGCCAGTACGTCGAGAAGGCGCTGCCCTGGGTGGACACCGTCTACGCCGAGAACGTTCCCGAAAACGCTGAGGCGGAGCGGGTGATGGAGCAGATGATCCAGCAGGGCGCCAAGATCATCTTTCCGACCAGCTACGGCCATCTGGACCCCGCCAGTAAGGAGGCGGTCAAGCACCCCGACGTCCTGTTCCTGCACCAGGGAGGCATCCTGGACGACAAGACGCCTGCCAACGTGGGGTCCTATTTTGGGGAGATCTGGGAAGCCGAGTACCCCGCCGGGATAGTAGCGGGCAAGATGACCAAGTCCAACAAGCTGGGCTTCATCGCCGCCTTTCCCATACCGCAGACGCTGCTGAACATCAACGGGATCACCCTCGGCGCCAAGTCGGTCAATCCCAAGGCTGAGATGCACGTGGTGTTCACCGCCGATTGGTGCAATCCCGCCAAGCAGACGGAGGCTGCGCAGAGCCTGCTCGACCAGGGTGTGGACGTCATCAGCCAGCACCAGGACTGTCCGGGCGCCATCGTGCAGTCGAGCGAGCGCCGAGGCGCCCTATCCATCGGCTATCACGCGGATGCCTCGCCGCTGGCACCTAAGACCTGGGCCACGGCGCCTTCCTGGAACTGGGGCCCCACGTACACGGATCTGATCCTGCAGGCCGTCAAAGGCACCTACAAGCCGAGCACCTTGCGCTCGGGCCTGGATTCAGGGGTGGTTGTACTGGCGCCCTTCGGCCCCGCCGTCCCGACCGACGTCAAATCGGCCGCCACGACTGCTCTGGCCGACATCGCCAGCGGCAAGCTCAAGCCGTTCACCGGGCCGTTGAAGGATCAGTCGGGCGTAGTCCGCATCGAGGGCGAGCAGCCGGATGTCAGCAAGCTGGAGACGATGGACTGGCTGCTGAACGGCATCATCGGCAGCATTCCCAAGTAACGAGTCGGTCATCATCGAGCCCCCAGCAAGCTGCGCGCCGACTGGGGGCTCGAGCCCGCCGAGCGCTCGGCGACGGAGCCGTTGGGGCTCCGGGCGGCTGGGCGGAACCGACCGCCCGGGGCAGCGCCGCCCAATTCAGTCAAAGGGGTTGAGATGCTGGATCATTCCTCGCAGCGTGGCTTCGACAGCAAGGCTCAAACGATCTCGTGGACCGTTCCTCGCCGGAAGTGCTGGTCGGGGGTAGCTGCGTCCGCAACATCCGCCTCCGGATCGGCCGCCGAGCGAATGACCGCAGCGCATACGGAGCTGGATCACGGCCATGGCTCTCTCTAGTCCAAGCCCGACCACGGAGGCGTTCGCCACCGCCAGGCGAGACCTGGCGCGCTATCAGCCGTCCTCGACACTGCTGCCGGCTATCGGCTTCAGACTCAGCCAGCGGGCGGCAATCCGGAGCCGGATGGGCCCCAAGGGTGAGGCTGCGCCGAGTGGCCCGCTGCTCGAGGCCGGCACAGAGCTGCGCGCCGGAGCGCTGAGCTGTGAGGATCTGCTCGAACGCTCGCTCCGGGCGGTGTCCCGTTTCGGCGCGGCCACCCGTGGCGTGGTCACCCTCCTGGAGGCGGAGGCCCGGCGGGACGCGCAGCGGCTCGATTCCGAGCTAGCGGCCGGCCATTGGCGCGGGCCGCTGCACGGCATTCCCATGACAGTGAAGGACAACATCGACGTCGCAGGTGCCCCGACTGGGGCAGGCTCGTCGGCCTACGGCCGTGTAGCCGAAGTGGACGCTGAGGCCGTGCGGCAGCTGCGAGAAGCGGGAGCTGTGATTGTTGCCAAGGTGGCTACGCATGAGCTTGCGCTCGGTGTGACCACACCCCAGGCCAGGCATCCCCTTGACGGAGACAGGATCCCAGGAGGGTCGAGCGGCGGCTCGGGGATCAGCGTTGCGACCGGCATGGCCCTGGCCTCGGTCGGCACGGATACGCGTGCCTCTATTCGGGTGCCGGCGGCGCTGTGCGGCGTCATCGGCTTCAAGCCGACCTACGGAGCCGTTCCGGCGGAGGGCATCGTCTGGCTGTCCTGGACCATGGACCATGTGGGCATCCTGGCGGCTTCCGTCGCCGACGCTGCATGTGTGGTGTCGTGTGCCTCGCCGCTGCTCCGTGAGCTGGCCGGGGCTGCGCAGGCTGCAGTGGCTGGCTGGAGGGTCGGCGTGCCGGCCGATGGCTTTGCCGGTGCAAGCGCGGAGGTCAGCGCGGCCGTGGGTGCTGAGCTGGAGCGTCTGAAATCCAGTGGCGTCGAGCTCGTCCCGCTGCCCGCTCCGGGGGGCGACGATTTTCGGCTGGCAAACGCCGCCGGCCTCGTCATCAGCCGAGCCGAGGCCCTCAGTTATCATCGCTCGCTGCAAACGGATCTGGCCGAGCTGTGGCCGGAGACGGCGGATCAGCTGCGCATGGCGGACGACATCAGCGCTGCCGAATACCTCGACGCGCAGCGCTTCCGGGCGGACTTGGCTGGCCGCATGCTGAAGCTGGTGGTCGATCACGACCTCGACGCGCTGGCTATGCCCACCGCCCTCGTGACGGCCCCACTAGTGTCCGAAGCGGAACGCTTCTTCACCCTGCTGTCCCGGAACGCCATCCCCTGGAGCCTGCTCGGCTGGCCGTCGGTCTCGCTGCCGTGCGCCGTGGAGGGTGGCGCGCTGCCGGTTGGCCTGCAGCTCGTGGCCCCACCATATGAGGACGGCTCGCTGGTCAGCCTAGGGGCGGCTCTGGAGCGCGCCGCTCCTCAGAATTCGGTGGCGGGTGCGGCGATCCAGACAGCCACGAGCACTAGCCACAGCAGCACGGCAATCTGAAACACGTTCGTCTGGCATCCAGCCTAGTGCTGGGGCGAGGGCCTGTCATCGTGCACCTCGCCCACAAGTAAGAGGCATCGCTTGGGCGAGTTGCACGTAGCAGGCCGCCGCTTCTACAGCTTTCAGGGAGATTGCCGGACGGCGCATGAACGCGCCGACAGGGAGTCGTGCGCGGCTGAATTAGCTTGCACGCCGCCGTTTACGGTCAGCGACGTCTTCTCGTCTCTGCGTGTGAGCTTGGGCGCGATTGAACGCTCCCTCCAGGTAGGCGGGCTCCAGGCCACTCGCCCAATACGCCAGATCGTCGACCGTCCGTTGAGTAGTCTCGCGGTCGGTGCGCAGCACCAGGCCGCCATCGATGCCCGTGAACTCCAGCCATCCTTCCCACGATCCATCGTCGCGCTCCTGTCCATGGACGCTAGCTGTGTAGCGGCTGCCGTGGGCGTCTCTCACCGGAGCTGTCAAAGGCCGCACCAGCTGATCTCGCGTGCCTGCCGATCGTCCTTCGGCTGCTCCTTCATGACCGCGTGTGTCAGGCTGCGTTTTCATTTCTCCCGGGGCTCGCACAGCTCACGCCAGGTGACTCCACAGCAACCCGCTCCGCTGTGCGTGGTGAAGGAGGACCGCAGCCCGATGCAGCGTTCGAGTGGCACGTGTTGTGCAGCCACGTCCGAGACCCGGGCAGCGCGGCCGCGAACGGTCGAATCAAACTGGTGCCTGGATCGCAGTTCCCCCAACCGAGGAGTGCAGAAAAATGGTCGAAGTAACGGAACGCGCGGCCGGCGCGCTGGAAGCCATGTTGACGGGCAACGAGGCACCCCAGGACGTGGGTGTGCGTATCGTAGCGGACGCCGACAGCTACGGCATGACCATTGATACCGTTCGCGAAGGGGATGAGGTGGTTCGGCGCAACGAACGCCCCGTGCTGATCGCGGATCAGCAGGTGGCTCAGACGCTCAGTGGCCACACCATCGACTTCCAAACCGCCTCGGACGGTCACGACCGCTTTCGGCTGATCTAGAGACTCTGGCGCGTCGGCAGGTTCAGCCTGCCATCGTGCTCGGTCTCAGATATTCACGCGATTATTCGGCCTCGCCTGGTCAGATCCAGGGCCGGCGGCCGCCTGCCTACCCGCCCGCTATGGCGCCGACGATCAGGAATGGCTCGCGCCCGCTGGCCACGGCGGAGGGCAGCGGGTCGTCGGGCGGATCGTTCGACAGGTCCTGCTCGCACGCGAAGAAGCGCACGAACGCGCGTCGCTGCAGCGTGCCATAGTCCCGGACCGCTCCGCGCAGCACGGGGTAGCGAACCTCCAGCGCGTCGAGGATCGTGCGCTGGGTTACCTGCCCGTCGACCTGCAGCTGAACCTCGCCGTCGATGCGGGCGAGGGTGCGCAGGTGAGCGGGCAGCATCACCCGAATCACGGCAGCGTTTGCACCTCCACCGACAGCACGGCGGGCAGATCGCGCACGATGGGCGACCAGCTGTCGCCGGAATCGGCCGAGGCGTACACCTGGCCGCCCGTGGTGCCGAAATACAGACCGCAGGAATCGAGGCTGTCCACGGCCATGGCTCCGCGCAGGACGTTCACGTAGCAGTCATGCTGAGGAAGGCCCTTCGTTAGCGGTTCCCATTCATTGCCGCCGCTGCGGCTGCGAAACACGCGCAGCCTTCCGTCGGGTGGAAAGTGCTCGCCATCGCTTTTGATGGGGACGACGTAGACGGTCTCCGGCTCATGGGCGTGAACCTCGATGGCGAAGCCGAAGTCCGTTGGGAGATCGCCACTGACCTCCTGCCAGCTCTCGCCCGCGTCGTCGCTTCGCATGACGTCCCAGTGCTTCTGCATGAACAGCACCTGGGGTCGGGAGCGGTGCAGCGCGATGCGGTGCACGCAGTGGCCGACTTCCGCGGTGGGATCCGGCATGAACTCCGATCTGAGGCCGCGATTCATCGGCCGCCAGGTCTGGCCGCCATCGTCAGTCCGGAACACGCCGGCAGCGGAGATGGCGACGAACATGCGCTCGGAGTTGCCCGGATCCGGCAGGATGGTGTGCAGGCACATGCCGCCCGCGCCTGGCTGCCACGAAGACCCGGTGCCGTGGCCGCGCAGCCCGGGCAGCTCCTTCCAGTTCTTGCCGCCATCGGTGGTTCGAAACAGCGCTGCGTCCTCTACGCCCGCGTAGACGGTGTCCGGATCGGCCGGCGATGGCTCGAAACGCCAGACGCGCGTGAACTTCCAAGGGCGCGGCGTTCCGTCGTACCACAGATGCGTGCCAGGCTCGCCCTCGTAGGCGAACTCGTTGCCAACCGCCTCCCAGGTCCTGCCACCGTCATCCGAGCGCTGGATCTGCTGCCCGAACCAGCCACTGGTCTGCGAGGCGTAGAGCCGATTGGGGTCGGCCGGCGAGCCCTTGACGTGATAGATCTCCCAGCCTGCGAAGTGCGGGCCACTAACTTCCCATTGGGCGCGCTTGCCATCCGAGGTCAGGATGAAAGCCCCCTTGCGCGTCCCTACCAGTACCCGTACGCTGCTCATTCCCTTACTCCTGTCTGAGCTCCTGGCCGTCGAGGGGAAGGGCCTTTACAGGCCGAGTGGAGAGAGGTTCAGGTGTCCCTCGGATTGCCCAGGGCACCAATAATAGCCACCCGTGACGGGGCGAGTGAAGCCGAACAGACCATCCACCACCCCGTCTTCGGCTCCGATCATCCGGGTGAGCACGCGCTCGAAGCGGTCGAGCGATTCCCCGAAGGCCAGGAAATACAGGCCGTGCTCGCCTCCTTCGCTCCAGGGCATGGAACGGCGGACCATGTACGCCGGCGGATCGTAGCTCTCCTGGGCCGACCGCTTGACGTGTGCCGAGACCGGCGCATCGGGAAGCTCATCGTTGCCCTGCAAGGCTCGGCCGATGGTGTGGTCTCGCTCGAGAGCGGACAGAGCCTGGAAGCCGGTCAGGTCGTGCAGCCAGCGCTGGACGGCGGCAAAGCTCGATCCCTGGAGCGGCCCTGCGGCGACGATAGCCGCCGCGACGGCATCGGCTCCCCGGGGATTCTCGGTTCCATCCTCGTAGCCGCTGAGGTCGTGGCCGCCGCGATAAACGAACGTGCCCACCTCCTCGACCAGCGCGAAGTCGGCGATCAGCTCCCGTTCGAGCATTCGGGCGGTGTCGAAGCATTCGGATGTCGATTGCTCGCGCACGAAAACCCAGAGCGCGCTCTGGGTGGACGGCGGCTGCAGCCCGCAGCCGGGCAGCGAAGGGAAGGATCGCAGTCCCTCGATGCTGGCTCCCAGGGCTTTGGCCAGCGGTGCTCCAACGCCTACCACGCAGCTGGGCGGCGCCGCTGACTTCAGTCGCTGGAGCGCGGCCCGAATGTTGCCGGCATGCTTCAGATCGAATGTGAGATGCCTGCCCGCGCTGGGCGGCGGCTCGAGGATCCCGGCTTGTGGATTCATCATCTACTCCTCGCGCTCATGTTACCGATTGAGTCGCAGTGGGGCAGGCTGCTGATCGATGCGACTGGTGCGGCACCCGGCGCCGGCGTTTGGACGCTACTATTGCCCGATGGCTGACTCGAATCCCGTAAGTGAGACCCTCGACCGCTATCGTCGGGCAACGGACACCTTCGACGCGGTGATCCGGGCAGTGCCGGCGCATCAGTGGGAAGCTCAGTCCCCCTGCGAGCTGTGGAAGGCTATCGACGTGGCTGGCCACGGCATTGGCATCCAGTGGATGATCGCCGGCTGGGCGGAAACCGGCGAGCAGCCGGCGGTGGATTGGTCGCGGCCGCGCGACATGGCCGGTCCCGATCCCCTGGCTTCGTGGGTTGCCGCGTGTGAGAGAACGACGAGAGCGCTCACTCCGGAAGCGCTGGAGCGCACCATCCCCAGCCGTCTGATGGGCGACGTTCCGCTGCGTCAGCTCCTGCAGCTGTTCATTATCGATACGGCCATTCACAGCTGGGATCTGGGGACGGCGACCGGCCAAGAGGTGCATCTGGACCCTGACCTGGTGAGCCAGGCGTTCGCCCTGGTGAGGGCGGCGCCAGCGGACATGCTGCGCTCGCCCGGTGGCTTCGGACCGGAGCTGACGCCGCCGGAGGGAGCCGACGAGCAGGCCCGGCTGCTGGCCTTTCTCGGTCGCAAGGTGGCTTGAAGCGGCAGACTCCGCCGGCCTTCTTTGCTTGACTGCAAACGCGAGCCATCATAAAGTAGATTTTGTTGATTGATTTTGTAAACAATCCCCCTCGGAGCAATCCCACATGAGCCTTCCGCTGCTGACACCTGAAGACATTCGCCGCTATCACCGGCACCTGATCATTCCTGAGGTTGGCAGCGCTGGCCAGCGCAAGCTCAAGGGGGCCAAGGTGCTGCTCATCGGCGCAGGTGGGCTCGGCTCGCCGGCGGCACTTTACCTGGCCGCCGCTGGGGTGGGCACCATTGGGCTGGTCGACTTCGACGTCGTCGACGTGAGCAATCTGCAGCGGCAGATCCTGCACGGCACCAGCTGGATTGGCAAGTCGAAGGTGGAGTCCGGCAAAGCCCACTTGACGGAGCTGAATCCGGAGGTCGAGGTCATTGGCCACGAAGAGCCGCTGACGTCCGACAACGTCAGGCGCATCTTCGAGCCGTACGACGTGATCCTCAACGGCTGCGACAACTTCCCTACGCGCTACCTGGCCAACGATGCCGCGGTGTTCATGGGCAAGCCGCTGGTGGATGGCAGCATCTTCCGGTTCGAAGGGCAGGCCACGGTGTACCTCCCTGGGAAGGGCTGCTATCGCTGCCTCTATCCCGACCCCCCCCCTCCCGGCGCCGTTCCGAGCTGCGCTGAAGCTGGCGTGCTGGGCATCCTGCCCGGGTTCGTGGGTGTGGTCCAGGCGATCGAGGCCGTCAAGCTGATCCTCGGCATCGGGGAAAGCATCAACGGCCGGCTGATCCTGTTCGACGCGCTGGAGATGCGAATGCGCGAAGTGCGTATCCGCCGAGACCCGGAGTGCAAGGTCTGCGGCGACAATCCCACCGTTACCGAGCTCATCGACTACGAGGAGTTCTGCGGCATGCCGCACCGTGAGTCGTCGGTGGAGCGCGCCCTGGACGACGACGGTGAAGCTGCGCCAGGCACCAAAGCGGCCTGATTGACGGCAGGTTCGGGCATACTCTAGGAGATGGCCGTTGAGGTTCGCGTCCCGCCGCTGGTCCAGAAGGTAACCGGCGGCCAGCGGACGCTCCAGGCGACAGGGTCTACGGTTCAGGAGCTGCTGCAGAACCTCGACCAACAATATCCCGGATTTTCGCGCGAGATTCGCGACGAGAACGGCCAGGTGCACCGCTTCGTCAACATCTACGTGAATGACGAGGACGTGCGCTTCCTCAACAAGCTGGACACGCCGGTGGCCGATGGCGACGTGGTGTCCATACTGCCGGCCATGGCGGGCGGCGCGGTGACCACAGAGCGCCGCGGGCTGTATCGGGACATCGTCGAGGCCATCGGTCACACCCCTCTCGTCGAGCTGCAATCCTTCAGTCCCAAGCCGGGCATCCGCATCTTTGCCAAGCTGGAGGGCCACAACCCGACCGGCAGTGTCAAGGATCGGGTCGCTCGGTCTATGGTGCAGCAGGCGGAGCGCGCCGGGCAATTGCGGCCGGGCATGACCATCCTGGAGCCGACGAGCGGCAACACCGGTATATCGCTGGCCATGATCGCCGGGCGGCGAGGGTACAAGGTGCGGGTGGTGATGCCTGAGAACGTCAGCGACGAGCGCACGCGGCTGCTGAAGATCTTCGGCGCGGAGATTGTGTACTCGCCCGCGGATAAGGGCACCAACGGCTCTATCGTGCTGGCTCGCAAGCTCGCCGAAGAGGACCCGAGCTGCCTGATGCTGTATCAGTACGGCAATCCTGCCAATCCGCTGGCCCATTACGAGACCACCGGTCCCGAGATCATCGAAGCGCTGCCGGAGGTCGACGTGTTCGTCGCCGGCCTGGGCACGGGCGGGACGCTCATGGGCACCGGACGGCGGCTGCGGGAGCACAACCCGAACGTCAAGATCGTTGCCGCCGAGCCCTACCAGGGCGAGCTGGTGGCCGGACTGCGTTCATTGGAGGATGGCTTTGTGCCCCCGGTGCTGGACGTCAACGAGCTCGACGGCAAGATCATGGTGACCACGGCAGACTCCTTCGCCGCCAGTCAGCGCCTTACCCGTGACGAAGGCATTTTCGCCGGCGTGTCCTGCGGGGCCGTGGTCCACGCCGCGCTGCGCTACGCGCAGAAGGTCGATCGCGCCAACATCGTCGTCCTGCTGGCCGACGGTGGCTGGAAGTACCTCAGCAGCGAGCTGTGGACACGCGGCTACGACGAGAGCGCCGAGAAGAAATTCTGGTGGTAAGCCGGCCGCTCCCGCCCGAGCGTCGCTCGCCGGCCTCATCCTCGACCCTATGATGCTCGACCGTGAGCTGGCCAGAGCCATGTTCAGGCACGCTCAGGAGGGACTGCCCAACGAGGCGTGCGGCATCCTTGCCGGTCAGGCAGGGCGGCCAGTGAGGTTCTTTCCGGCGCGGAACGCCGAGCGCAGCCCCACGCGCTACGTGGTCGATCCCCAAGATCAGCTGCGCATCCTGAACGAGCTGTACAGCAAGGGCTGGGACCTGCTCGGCATCTTCCACTCGCACACCCACACCCAGGCGTTTCCGTCCAGCACGGACGTGAGCCTGGCCGCGAACTGGCCGGACGCCTTCTACCTGATCGCCTCCCTCCAGACTGACCCGCCCGATCTCCGGGCGTTCCGCATCGTCGACGGCCAGGTGCGGGAGGAAGAGATCGCCTACCGCGAGGACGCCTGAGCCGGAGTCTTCCGGCCTGCTCTTACACGCGATCTCGAACAAGATTGCCTCGGCGTTGGGCAACCAAACGCCCTGTCGGGGCTCTGCAGCTCGGTCCGGGCGGGCGGTCAGTCGGGGACTACGAAGGGGGCAGGCTTGCTGCCGGTGCCGATCATGGGCACGTAGGAGGTGGCGCCGGACTTGCCGAGCATGAGCGCGGCTACCTGGCGGCCTAGGCGCACCGCATAGTTGGTGCCGCGGTCCTCGGGGTAGATCTGGGTGGTGTTGGTGAGGTACAGGTTGGGGATGGGCGTGGTGAAAGCCGGCTGCAGGGACTTGTAGCCGACGTTGATGATGGGCTGGGCCTGGCTGTCGCGGAAGAGCCAGCTCTCGCGGATCCAGGAGGGGTCGAAGGCGGGCTGGATCTTCTTGAGATGCGGGACGTAGATGCTCAGCAGCTCTTCCTTCGAGACGGTGAACAGCGGGTCGTCGGGTGGGAGGTAGCGACTCAGGTAGACCACGTGCTTGCCGCCGTAGCGCTCGGGTGGCATGAAGTTGGTGTGCTCGACGATGGCGGTAAAGGGCATGTCCGGCGCGCTGATGTTCATCCAGTAGATGGGCGAGAGCGAATGCTCCAGGCTCAGCAGCAGGCACGACCCGCCTTCGTACTGGATCTGCTTCAGCTGGCCGACGTAGCTGTCCGGCAGCGAGGGCACGATGCGGATGAAGTCGCGGTTGTGGATGGCCACGACCACCTGGTCGTACTGCCGCTGCTCGCCCTCCACCTGCACGGTAAGGGCGCCGTCTTCGGCCGGGCGCACTTCCTGGATGGGGCAGCTGGTGCGAATCTCCGTGCCCTGCGCCTCCAGACGCGAGCGAAAGGCATCGATGAGCACCTGGAAGCTGAGGTTGAAGTAGCCGAGCTGCTCGGCGCCGGAGCTGCGCGAGGCGCCGCGCAGAGCGATCTTGCCCCAGAACCAGACCATGGAAGCGTCGCGGGCGTACTTGGCGAACTTGGCTTCGAGCATCGGACCCCACACCACGTCGAAGGCCTGCCGGCCAACGACCTTGCGCAGCCACTCCCAGGCCGATGTGCCCTCGAACAGTTGGTAGCGGTTGAACTTCATGAGGAACAGCGTGGCCAGCGCGAAGCGGGTCTTGGCCGGAAGGCCGAGATGGGGGAAGGTCAGCAGAGCCCGGGGCGTGCCGAACTCGTGCACCTGGCCGGCGTGGAAGAGGCCCATACGCGGCTTGATCCACAGCATCTTGTCGGCGATGTCTAGCTGCGGCACGAGGCTCAGCATGTCCAGGTCGGACATGAACAGATGGTGATAGAAGCGCTCCAGCCGCGCCCCCTCGACTTCGAACGTCCCGGCCTGCCCGCCCAAGCCGGGGGCAGCTTCGTACAGCACCACTTTGTGCCCGCGCTTGGACAGCTCGTACGCGGCCGTCAGCCCGGCCACTCCGCCTCCGATAACGGCGACGGTCCTGGCCTCTCCGCCGTCGCTCACTTCGCTGGCGGGAAGACGACGATGCGGCTGTTGAGGCTGTCGGATACGACGATGTTGTCGTTGGCGGCCAGGGCGATGCCGGTGGGGGCCTGCAGCGACGAGGGGTCGTTGCCGGCTCCGCCCCAGGCAGTCTGGAGCTGGCCGTCGGGTCCGAACTGGAGCACCCGGGCGCGGAGGGGATCCGTGGCCAGGATAGCGCCGTTGGAGGTCACGGCCAGGCCCGGCTCGCCATTGCTGGCCTGCGCGCTGGGCCAGCTGCCGACGGATACCGTGCTTATGAACTGCCCGTCGGCGGTGAACTTCTGAATGCGCCTGTTCCAGGTGTCGGCTACGTACACGTTACCGCTGCCGTCCACCGTCAGACCCATGGGCTCCTCGAACTGGCCGGGGCCTGTGCCACCCTGGCCCCAGGCGCGAAGGAACTTGCCGTCCGGCCCGAACTTCTGTATGCGCTTGTTGCCGGTGTCGCTCACGTAGACCGAGCCGTCGGGGCCGACGGCCACGTAGCGCGGGCCGAAGAACTTGCCGGGCTGGTCCTGGCCGCTGGCGGCGGCATAGCTGCCGAACTTGCTTAGGAACTTCCCGATGGCGTCGAACTCCTGGATGCGATGGTTCCAGAGGTCGCTCACCCACACGTGCCCGTTCTTGTCCACGGCCACTCCGGAGGGCGAATCGAACTGGCCGTCGCCGGTGCCCTTGCTGCCCCACTTGAGCAGGAATTTCCCGCCGGCGTCGAACTTCTGGATGCGATTGTTGCCCTGGTCGGCCACGTAAATGCTGCCATCGCTGCCGACCGCCACGCCGCGGGCGCCGGTCAGCTGGCCGTCGCCCGTGCCCAGCGCGGCGAACTGCTGCGCGCTGGCGATCTTCTGCGTCTTATCGGCGAAGGGGTCGGGACCGAGCGCCGTGGTAGGCGCTGGAGCCGCCGGGGCGGGGGCAAAGCCGAAGTTCGTGGCCAGGCCCGGCGCCAGATCCTTGCGGATCCACAGATCGAAGTCGTAGGTGCCCAGCGGCGAGGGCGTTTCGCGCAGCGTGAGCCAATTCCACAGGGTCTTGCGCATGGCCGGGTCGGTCGCACTCTGGAACACCTTGCGCAGGGTCAGGTCACGGTAATCCTCGGTGAACCAGGTGCGCAGGTGCAGGCGGTTGCCCACGTAGTTGCTCATCTGCGGCTTGACCTCGGCGTCGGCGTCCGTGGGCGTGATAACTACAGGTGCGTCGGGCGGCGAGGTGATGCTGTTGACGTAGCTGAGGTTCTTGTAGTCGCGCAGGTACCAGGCAAAGGGCCAGGTATCGTCGTTATGGACGACCACCTTGAGGTCGGTGCCGCCGGTTAGCAGATTGGATAGCTGGTCGATCTGGGCCACCGCCATCTTCACCTGAGGGGACGTCTGGGTGTAGATGAGGAAGTCGCGCGGGATATCCCCGCGGATATAGTTCAGCGGCCAGTCGGCGTGGATGGTGAACAGGGTCAGCAGCCCCGCTCCCGCCGCCGCCACCACGCGCCACTCGTCCCATGTGCGCGTGGACAGATAGCGGCCCAGGAAGAGCGCCGCCATCAGCAGCAGCGGCAGGGCCATCTGCATTCCCAGCCATGGCATCTTCTCACCGGCCCAGCCGTAGATGATGAAGGCCATGATCGACCAGTAAGCCAGGAAGGTGGCGAACAGCCGGCCTTTGGACAGCCCCAGCGCCACGGCGCCGCAGCCCAGGATCAAGGCGGTGAGTGCGAGGACGGGCATCATCATCCGTCCGCCGTTGATGACCGCCAGGGCTTGGCCGCCGGCGACGACTACGGCGGCGAAGCCAATCATCCAGCGCCGGAACACCAGCGCCCCGATGCCGATGAGGCCGAACAGCACCGGCACCTGCTCGTACGCGGGCAGCAGCAGCGCGTAGTAGTAACCGGGCTGACTGCCGCGCGCCACGCCCTGCTGTCCCAGCCAGTAGCTCAGCGAGGAGCTGAACGCGTCCTGCAGGCCATGCCGGTTGGTGAGCATGGTGGTGTACAGCAGCACCACGATGATGCCGAAGCTCACGAGTCCCACGATCCACATGTGCCGGGTGATCGCCCGCAGGGCGACGCTCACCGGACGGTCCTCGGTCATGACCTCCGTGTCTGACCGGCCTCTCCAGGGCGAGTCCGTGGTGAATGCGCTTAGCACGGGAAGGCGGTCGGCGTTTTCCCAGGCCAGCGTGAGGATCAGGAACGTGCCGAAGATGAACAGCGTGATGAAGGTCGATTCCTTGGTGCAGAAGGCCAGCGCGGTGCCAATGAAGGCGAGGTACAGGTAGCCCGGCCGGCGCGAGGCCAGCCAGCCGAACATGCCCACCACCATGAGGTAGGTGAAGAAGGTGACGTAGATGTCTTCGCGGGTGAAGCGCGAAAAGTACAGGAACGAGGGCGAGATGGTGAGCATGGCCGCGGCCAGGAACGCGCCCAGCCGGCCCAGGTAGGGTCGCAGGAACCAGGTAGCCACAATCATGCCGGTGCCGCACAGCACAGCGGTGAGCCTCGCGGTTGCGTCGCTTGGCCCGAACAGGAAGTCCATCAGCGCGATGGCGTGGAACTGGAAGGGGCCGTGCAGCATGGGGTTGTACTGGTAGCCACCTCCGTGGAACAGCTGCCAGCCGTAGAAGGCGTGCATGCTCTCGTCGTGGTGCAGGGCGCGGGTGCCGAGCTCCCAGATGCGCATGATGAACGCCAGGGCGATGAGCCCCAGCCAGCCCAGACCTTCGGCGGTGATGGGCGGCAGCCGCAGCGGCCGGCCGAAATCGAGATCGAGCCGCCCGGGCTCGTCTACCGACGACGACTGAGGTACGGATCTGACCGCGGGTCGATCAACCGTTGCTGCCACTTCTCACTCCCACTAAGCTGGGACCGGCCTGAGCCTGGCCGTCCACGCGGTATATGGTCGTGCCGTTTTCATTGAAAACGACCTGGCCGACGTTTTGAAACTGACTGTAGTCTCGGTTGCCGTACTTCTGGCGCTCGAGCGGGCCAACTACCACATACGATACGTTGTACTGCCGCAGCAGGTTCTTGATCTCGTCCGTATTTGTGGTGCTGTACAGGGCGGTGAGATCGCTTATGCGCTTGGGCTGCTCCTTCCATACGCCGCGCCACTGCAGCTCGTGCCCGGCCCAACCGAGGATGCTGGCCAGGCCGGTGTAGGTGCCAAACCGGCCGAAGGCGCTGTACTCGTCGCCCGTGGCCTCAGCGACCACGGGGTCGCCGGCGACGGTGGAATTCAGCCAGCGGATGCCCGCCAGGTCGCCGGGAGCGCGGGTGGCCAGGAAAGCGCTGCCGTCCAGCGTCCAGGCGGGCTTGAGCTCCTCGGCCTTGGTGTAGAAGGAGGCGATGGGGTACAGCGACACCATCACCAGGGCGGCCGCGCTGCCTCCCAGCCAGGCATAGCGAGCCGCCGGAACCGCCTTGAGGCGCTGGGAGATGTGGACCATGGAGTAGGCTCCGGCGATGGCCAGCAGCAGCCACGCTTCGTAATAGAACTTGAAGATGGTGTTCATGCGGTTGTTGAAGGTGTCTTTGAGGAACACGACTTCGCATACGGCAAACAGCCCAAAGGCAATCGCGGTAAGCCCCAGCACGAACGTCTTGTCCGGGTCCCACTCGCGGTAGCGCAGCTGGCGCACGACGTGCCAGACGATGGCCAGCGCCAGCGGCAGCATGATGGACACCAGCCAGTGCCTGGTAATGACTTCGATGCCCACGCTCGCGATAGCCAGCACCATCAGATCACGATCGGGCAGGCGGATCACGGTGACCAGCAGCCCGAGCGCCAGCAGGACGGGGATGGCCCACATACCCAGGAACTCCTGTGGGGTCGTCTGTCCGTCGACCAACCCGATGCCGCCCGCCTGGGACTGGAAGCCGACGTAGAACGGCAGGTAGGCCGCGATGGCGAGCGCCGCGATCCAGGCCGGCGCACGCCAATCAAATGAGTGCCGAGAGGTGAGTGCCGAGTGCCGGGGGGTGGGGGCCGGGGGCTGGGGGCCGGGAGTCGAAGACGAAGGGGCTCCGCTGGAGATCTCGACTCGGCTGCCGGGGGAGACGGACGCGCCGGGGAGCGGGCCGACGAGCTGGCGCAGGATAACGGCGAGGAGCACGATGCCGAGGTAAACGGGTAGGTCCCAGGTATTCACGAAGCCGAGGGATCCGGCGGCGAGGGGAACGACCAGCAGCGTCAGCCATTCGGAGCGCTGCCAGCGCAGGGGCTCGGCGCGGCGCAGCATGGCCAGCGCCAGCCCCAGGGCCAACGCCGCCAGCGGCAGGGCCATCACGTGCGGGTGCAGGTCGCCCAGCATGAAGCTGAACTGCGGGAATTCGTCGATGCATTGTCCGCCGCAGCCGCTCTTGAGCACCCGGGAGCTGTCCCACCACCACCAGAACTTCTGTGGGTCCAGCGTCCGGTAGCTGAGCACGCGCAGGAAGCCGTCGGCGTTGCTCGCCAGCAGTGTGAGGAAGGCGCCGAGCACGCCGGCGGACAGCCGGCCGGTGAGGTTGTAGAGCAGACCGGCGATGGCCAGCGCGGTCAGGCCGAAGATCGACGCCAGCGCCAGGTTGAAGCCGACGGCCGGCATGACGCCGGTCAGCCGGATCATCAGCGCGTCGAGGTAGTAGCCGAAGTAGTAGTAGCTGATGCTGAAGCCCGACATCCAGGGGTCCTCGGGCGGAAACTGCCCCGAGCGCAGGATGCCGTTGATGAGGGCAAAGTCCATCGGCTTCTCGGTCCCGTCGATCTGTGGATTGAAGCCGCGGAACCATACCAGGAAGCCGAAAGCGGCCAGGAAGATGGCCTCATAGCCCAGGATCAGGCGCTGCTTGAGCCGGACGAAGTCGAGCAGCTCACGCCAGTCGTGCCGGATGAGCCAGGCAGAGCCGGCAGCCAGCAGCACCAGGAAGGCGTAGACCGTGGCCTGGCTGAAGTCGACGAACTGCAGCTCGGCCACCAGCCAGGTCACATAACCGAGCAGCAGGAGCCCCAGGATTTTGCTGAAGGCGTAGCCGCGGTCCGGCAGGCTCTTGAATAGGAAGAAACACACCGGCAGGGCCACCAGGCCGAGCACTTCGGCCATCAGCCACCAGAGGAGGGGGCTCGTCACTTCGTGACTCGCAGTGAAGAGTGCGGTCGCTGCGCTCGCAGTGAAGAGTGCGGTCGCTGCGCTCCCAGTGAAGAGTGAAGAGTGAAGAGTGAAGGGTGCGGGACGCGCGCGCCAGGGGCGCGGCTTGTGGTGAGGAGTGAGGAAGGAGAACGGAGGAGTGAGGAGTGCCGCGCATCAATGGCGCGGCGTGGTGGGAAGGGTGACGAGTGGGGGGCGCGCGGAGTGGCAGGCCCGACGTGGCAGCCGAGCGCAGCTGGCTGCCCCCGGCCACTCTTGGCTTCTAACTCTTCACTCTTCACTCTTCACTCTTCACTGGGAGCGCAGCGACCTCGGCGCTATAGTCTGACACGCATGCCCAGGCAGCCCGTTACATTCGGGGATGACCTCGTTCTACCACAAGCGCGGCAAGCAGCCGCCCAGTGGCGGAAGCTGGTCGAGATTGGCCGGGCCATCAACGGTACATACGATCCGCGTGGCGTCCTGGAGCTCATCGTCTCCTCGGCCATCGATCTTCTCGATGCGCAGATCTCCTGGCTGGGGCAGTTCGAGGGCGAATCGAGCCGCTATCGCTTCTCGGCCGGCCTGCTGCGGGGCGGCGAGCCGGGTGTGGGTGAGGAGCTGGGCCCCGAGTTTGCGGGCGAATTCGAGCTGGGCCACGGCCCCATGGTGGCGCAGAAGCTGCGCGCCTGCCAGCCGGTGCTGCTGCCGGATATTCAATTGAACCTGGCCGGGGCGCCGCGTCCTCCATACGAGGAGCGCGGCTGGTCCATGCGCTCGACGCTGGGCCGCCGCGGTGTGCGGGGCGTGCTCATCGTGCCCATGCTGCGGCACGGCAGCCTGCGCGGCTTCCTGGGGGTGGGCTCAGCCCAGCCACGCGACTTCCAGGGACACGACGTTGACCTGCTGACGCTGCTGGCCGACTACTCGATCATCGCCATCGGGCGCTCCGAATCGCTGCAGCGCGAGCGCGACATCACGCGCGCTGAGGAGCGCAACCGGATGGCTCGGGAGATCCATGACACGCTGGCCCAGGGCTTCACCGGAATCATCCTGCAGCTGGAGGCGGCCGAGCAGGTGCTGCACGATGAGCCCGAAACGGCGCAGACGCACCTCGACCGGGCACGCACGCTGGCCCGCGACAGCCTCCAGGAAGCTCGCCGATCGGTGTGGAACCTGCTGCCGGGTCCGCTGGAGCGCAATACGCTCGACAGTGCGATCTTCCAGGAGGTCCAGAGCCTGGGCACCGAGGGCGAGGCGGAGGTGGGTTTCACCGCCACCGGCGAGCCATACCCGCTGGCGGTGGAGGCGCAGACCTGTCTGCTGCGCGTGACGCAGGAAGCGCTGGGCAACATCCGCAAGCACGCCCAGGCCAGACACGTGGACGTGACGCTGGCCTGGGAGCAGGCCGGTGTGTCGCTGACCATCCGCGACGACGGCCGCGGATTCGACCCAGCGGCCCTGCGCGGGCCCAGCTCGAGCGGCGGCGGCTTCGGGCTCATCAGCATGCGCGAGCGCTGCCAGCTGGCCAACGGCGTGTTTACGCTGGAGAGCGCCCCCGGTGACGGGACGGTGATCCACGTGTTCCTATGGGTGCGGCGCCCGCTGCCCGAGCGGCTGGCCTTGTAGATTAAGAAGAGACGATGGCGCAGAAGACGATCCGCATCCTGGTGGCGGACGACCACCCGGTGGTTCGTGAAGGCCTCTCGGCCATGCTCGGCCGGGAGGAGGACTTCGAGGTGGTGGGCCAGGCGATTGATGGGCGCGAGGCGGTGGACAAGGTGGCCCGGCTGAAGCCTGACGTGGTGCTGATGGATCTGAAGATGCCGCGCATGGATGGCGTGGAAGCCATCCGGGAGATCAAGCGCAGCCATCCCGGCACCGAGGTGCTGGTGCTGACGACGTTCGACAGCGATGAGTACATCTTTCAGGGGATCGAGGCAGGCGCGCGGGGCTATCTGCTCAAGGACGCGCCGCGCGAGGAGCTGTTCCGCGCCGTGCGAGTGGTGGCCCAGGGCGAGTCGCTGCTGCAGCCCACGGTAGCTGCCCGCCTGGTGAACCGCTTCGCCGAGCTGTCGCGCCGGCCGGCGCCGGAAGAGACGCTGTCCGAGCGCGAGCTGGAGGTGCTGCGCTGCATGGCACGCGGCGCCGCCAACAAGGAGATCGCCACCCAGCTAGTGATCAGCGAGAGCACGGTGAAGACGCATGTAACCAACATCTTCCAGAAGCTCGGCGCCAGCGATCGCACCCAGGCGGTTACCCTGGCGCTCCAACGCCAGCTGATTGCGCTGTAAGGGCGACGGTCAGTGGATAGGACCAGGGGGCAGTGAGATGGACGCGGACTCGCTGGTGACCTGCGCCGTGAGACTGGCTGGAACCCTAACCCGTAGCCCCTAGAACAATCCGCGCAAGCCGCTGTTCCCCCTTTCGGCCGATCCCTCGCTCCTCCTAATGGAGGATGCGGACTTCGACTGTTTGCCGTCCACGAAGTGTTCTTCAGGCCGATAGCGCTGAGGCAAAGGGGCACCTATGCTGATGACAACCTGCCAGGGCACAGCAATTGCGGCCCCGGTGGAGCGAACAGCAACGAAGAAAGGGGCAGAAGACAGATGGAATTTCGAGCGGATCTTCGATGCATGGTCTGCAGTCACTTCCTGGGTGAAGTGTCCGGCGTGAAGTACGGTCCGGCAAAGGTGTCCGTCCGCTCCTTCGTCCCCGGCCCACACTACAGCGGCCCCACACGGCCATCGCCGAGCCGCTGCGACAAGTGCAATGGCCACCTGTACCTCGACGAGGTGGAGTTGACTCGGCCGGCGGCGACACCGGTAGCGGCCTAGAACCAAGCGTCTCCGGGGCGGTCCGCGCAGCGGGCCGCCCCTTTTTCGTCCGTCGAGCCCTGCTATTCTCTTAAGTCGATACGGGCGGTGGCGCAGTCCGGTAGCGCACTTGAATGGGGTTCAAGGGGTCGGAGGTTCAAATCCTCTCCGCCCGACCACGGTTTTCGCCGGAGCACGCCCACGATTGGCGTGGACCAGGCCGGCCACTCCCTCCTGCTCATAGCGACGTTGAATGCGTCGCAGGTGTCGTGGGGATATGCCCAGCAGCAGCGCGTCACTACCAATGCTCGTCTTTGTTCCCGCTGTCCCAAGGTAATCTGTCCTTCTTGCACTAGCGGACAGAATCGCTGTTCACCTCATGCGGACATTTTCCCTGGGCGCCGACACCGGCCAATGGCGGGGGTTGACAACTCACGCGGCTTTCATAGAAGCTCAGAATGGGCTCTCAGTAGCGATCTTGTCCACCAGATAGCGCGTTGCGGGGCGTCGATATCTGCACGGAGCGGCAATCGCGTCCTTTGGTGACGGCTCAATGCCGACCCCCTCAGGTGCCACACTCGCGAGGAAACAAGACTGCCAATAACAACTGCTCTTTCTTTTTGGCTATGAGCAGGCGAGCTACGATGGATATCCCTTGACGGCTGTGACGTAACCCGTAAGTTTGCCGGACCGGCAAGGACATCGCTCTTCAGGGCTGGCCGCAATCTGACAGTTCCTCAAGGGGCATCGAAAATTCAGTCGCTGCGCCTTGTGTCGGTCGCCGGTTCGGCCATGATTGGCCCCCGCGGTGCTTTTCCAGCTTTACCATTGTAAGGTCAGTGGCGCTCATGGACGGTCGGCCAGTTCTTTTGTTCGATTCCGCCGAAGCGTGGGAGGCGTGGCTGGATGAGCACCATGCCGAGTCCTGCGGTCTCTGGTTACAGATTTCCAAGAAGTCGGCGAGCCACGCGAGCGTCAGCTATCCTGAGGCGCTTGAAGTGGCCCTGTGCTACGGCTGGATCGATGGCCAGAAGCAGCCACTCGACGGGGAATACTGGCTGCAGCGCTTCACCCCGCGAGGACCTCGCAGCAAGTGGTCACGGGTGAACCGCGACAAGACCGAGGCGCTCGTCGCCTCGGGGCGTATCAAGCCCGCGGGTCTGCGCGAAATAGAGGCCGCCAGGGCCGACGGGCGGTGGCAGGCCGCTTACGCCTCACAGCGAACCGCCGAGGTGCCGGCGGATCTGGCCGAAGCGCTGGAGGGCAACCCCGCAGCCAAGTCCTTCTTCGCAACGTTAGAGTCACGCAACCGGTATGCGATCCTCTACCGGCTGCACCACGCCACCACACCCGCAGCCCGCGCACGGCGGCTGGACCAGTTTATCGGCATGCTAGAGCGGGGTGAGAAGATCCACCCGTAAGAGCCGAACAGCCTGTCCAGCTTTGACTCGACGTCCCGTGTTGCGGAATTTTTGGCCCTCGAAAGCACCGAACAGTGCCACAGCACGTAGTGCTCTACATGGTCACTTCCATCAATGGCGACCCATCTTATGCGGAATGTCATCGGCACAGGACAGTGCAAACGGCCTGAGGTGACCCATCCGCCGAGACGCGTGAGCATCCGCGGGTATTCCGGCCACGTCTCGTGCGAAGGGACTGACCTGCCAGCCGAGCTTCCCGCCACTCGCCCCGGGTTTGGTTCGGCCGCAACGGTGAGGAGCCAAACCAGCGAGCGCTGTCGATTGCGCCGAGCTGCTATTGCAGCGCCTTCAGGGTTAGCGCTTCGACACATCATGTCTGGGGGTCGCCACGAAGGACGTATATGGCGCGGCGGCAACCGGCGGAATGTGACCGCCGTCCAAAGCCAGTACGACGAGGACTGCGCTCAGGAAGGCCGTTCCGGCGGCCACCATCGCCACTTCGAAACCCATTTTCGCGTTTGCGCCGCCGGCCAGCGTCCCAAGCAGCGCGATGCCTACGGCTCCGCCCGTCTGGCGCGCAGCGTTGAGGACACCTGAAGCCAAGCCCGCCCGATCCCTCGGTGCACCTTCGACGGCCGCCGTCGTGGCTGCCGGCATGGTGAAGGCCATGCCGAATCCTGCTGCGATCAGGCACGGTATGAGCTCAGCGTAGCCGCCGCGGGCCGCCAGGGCTAGGCCGAACAGGCCAACCGCACCCAGCAGCAGGCCAACCAGCATGGTCAGGCGCGGACTCCCGGTACGACTGGTGAACCGCCCCGAAAGCGCGGAGCCGATGGTCGCCATGGCCAGCTCGGGCAACAGGGCCACGCCAGCTCGGAGAGCGGAGTATTGCCATACCTCCTGCACATACAGGTTGATGACGAACAGCTGTCCGTAAAAGCCGAGATTAATCAGCGACCCGACCACGTTTGCGGCTGAGAAGGTTCTGTTGTCGAACAGACTCAGCGGCAGCATCGGCTCCTCTGACCGATGTTCCACGACGACCAGAAGCACCGCTGCCACGACGAAGACAGCGAAGCCAGCTAGTACAGCACTGGAGGCCCAACCGCCTTTGCCCGCCTCGATGAGCGCAGAGGTCAGGCCCGCGAGCGTCAGAATTCCGAGGCTTAGGCCCGGGAGATCGACGCGGCGATTGCTCGTCCTCACCACAGGCAGAGAGGTCCTGGCCAGGCCAACAATGGCAACGCCGATCGGGACGTTGAGGAAGAACACGGCTCGCCAGCTGGTGACAGACGTAAGCAAGCCGCCAACGAGCGGGCCGGCGGCGGCCCCGACGCCAGCCACGGCACCCCACAGTCCTACCGCTTTGGCGCGCTCGCCTGTGTCCTCGTGGAGGGCTTGTACCAGGGCCAGGGACGCTGGGACCTCCAGCGCCGCGCCGGCGCCCTGGATCAGGCGAAAGACGACGAGCATGCTCAGCGTGGCAGCAGCGCCACAAGCCAGGGAAGCTACTGAGAACAGCACCGCTCCGGTGACGAACAAGCGCCCGGCGCCAAACCTATCCGACAGCGCCCCGCCCGTGAGCAGGAACGCCGCAAACATGAGCGTGTAGGCGTCGACGACCCACTGGACGCTCGCCAGGTCTGTGCTAAAGCTCGCGCGCAATGCGGGTATTGCGACGTTAACGACCGTGGCGTCCAGGATCACCATGAAGTAGCCGAGCGAGGCTGTCGGCAGCGCCAGCCGGCGATGGGCCATACGTGGAGTCTGGCCCGGCAACGCTTCGGCCGCGGCCGAAACATCTCGCCGTTATTGTCTAGGGATGGAAGGCGACGCGGACCTCAGCCGGGTAGCCGCTCTCGTGGGCGACCCCACCCGCACCCGGATATTGCTCGCCTTGGGCGATGGCCGAGCGTTGCCCGCTGGCGTGCTGGCGAACGAAGCGGGCGTTGCGCCCTCGACAATCAGTCAGCATCTTTCGAATCTGGTTGCTGGTGGCCTACTGCGGGTAGAGCCGTATGGCCGGAACCGCTACTTCCGTCTCGCCGGCCCGGCCGTCGCGTACGCCCTTGAGGCGCTTGCTCAGCTGGCGCCGGCCGTTCCTGTCCGATCGCTGCGGGACGGCACGCGAGCCGAGGCTTTACGGCGTGCCCGCAGCTGCTACGACCATCTGGCCGGACGTCTCGGCGTGGCGCTGATGGCCGCGTTCCTCAAGCAAGGGCTGATCGAGGGTGGCGATGGCTTGTTCCATCCGGAAGCTGCCCTATGCGACCGCCTCGCTGTCGCAGGACGCGACTCGGGTTACCGGCTCACGGCCAAGGGAGCGAGCGTCTTCACGGGATTCGGTATTGACCTGGCGGGCCCACATGCGCGGCCGGTCGTCCGATACTGTGTTGACTGGACGGAGCAGCAGCATCACCTGAGTGGCTGGCTGGGTGCGGCATTGCTCGAACGTTTACTGGCCATGGATTGGCTGAGGCGTGCGCAGCGAGGCCGCGTGGTTCATCTCACGGATGACGGTCGACACGGTTTGCAGCGGGCATTCGGTGTCGAGCTTCAGGTCATGTCACAGTAGCTGGATCCGACTGTACTCGCTCGTTTCGGGCTGCCCGACACAATCGCCGCTTCCTAATCCGGGCCTTCCCGGAAAGCCGGGACCGATGAGTTTGGGCCCAATCCGGAGGTTCACCTCTCAGAAGCCGCGATGACCAGGACGACGGCTTTCAAGGAAATGAGAGGAGTAGCAGGATGACAAGCCCCGCGGCAACTGGAGAAGTGCAAGCCAAGGCCATGTCTGCAGGCATCGACCAGATGACGGGCCGCCGGCCATGAGTTCCTGCTCCCCTTGGCTGCTAGATTGAATGCCGTCAGGTTACTATAGTGGACAAATAGTGCTTGCTGTTGCGGCGATTTGGCTGCTACTTATCTGCTGAATCTTGTCCACCACCCTGTCCACCACCTGCTCTGGGACGTGGCGTGTGGCGCCGTTTTGAGGCGGTAACTTCGAGCTCGTTTCCTTCGTGGAACGTCGATTATCGCAAGGAACAGCAAGCGGAGCGTGTTCAAATCCTCTCCGCCCGACCACAGGTTTTCGATAGCCAACGCGGGCACCTGAGCGGTTCGTGTTGTTGCTGCTCCAGGGCTACCGGCAAGGCTCATGGCAGCGTCAGGTCGCCGAGGGCCAGGCTCCCGGGCTCCGGGCCTGGCGGAAATGCCGTCAGCCGTTGGCCAGTGTCAAGACGATAGAGCCCGGCGTCGACTTGATAGTGGCCAGCAGGGAGGCTAGGCGGCAGGCTCACCCGGCGCGTTTCCTTCACGAGCATGTTGGGCAGCCAGTAGCGGCTGGGCCAAGCGCCCCCCATTGGGGGCCCATCAGACTGCGCGACCAGATGCCCCTCCCGATCCAGGACGTGCACGAAGATCGAATAGTCCGTGTCGAGTGAGCGCGAGGGCAGGAACGGCAGGTCAATCTGCAATTCCCCTCCATTGACCGCCAGGCGGGCGGGCAGCACGTCCACCTCCTCACCGAGCTTCGCAACAGGTTGCGCGGCCGCGGCGGAAGGGCTCGCGATCACGATGGGTCCGAGCCGGAGTCTGTCCTGCCCCTCGGTCGTGTGCAGACGTCGTCCGTCAGGAGCATAGGCGCCGAATTCCAGCCAGTAGGCGCCGGGAAGGGCCGCCATTGGAACGGTCAGTGGGAACGACGATTGCACGGTCTCGGCGCCATGCCAGGCGCTGCTCGGGAAGCCGTCCTGATCGAGTCCCTCCAGCATGTGCTGGCCGTCGTAGTTGACCAGGTGCGCGAACAGCGTGACCGCCGATCCACCCGTTCGAGTCGGTTGCCATTGTGCCAGCAGCGTCACCGTGTCCCCCGGGGCTGCCTGTTGCGGGAGGTCGTAACCCAAGAAGACGAAGGCGTCCTCGAATGCTTGGTGATCCATATGCGTTGGAGTTGGCAAGCTGGTCAGTGCCGCCGGCCCACGCGATAGGACGAAGCCTTCTGAGCCTGCCGGCGGCAAGACTTGCGTGAGCGACGCATCATAGTAGACCAGGCGCGATGCCAACGCTGGGTGCTCGATGCCCAAGCCCAAGGCTAAGAAGCCGGCCACTGCGTCGTACTGATCGGGCGCACCATAATAGACGAGCGCGGGCGCATTTGGCCCCAGTAAGCGTGCGATTGCTGCCTGTCCTGCCTGAAGCACCTCTGGCCGGAACGACTCTGCCTTGACCGTGGAGTGTTCCCAGACCGCGAAGTACTGGTAGTAGGTCACGCCAGCTAGCAGCACAGCACTCGCGAGCAGCCACACAGTGCCGCGCCAGTGCTTCCAGGCCTCGGTTGCCGCTAGGGCAGGGAAGAGGAAGACCGCCGGTGCGATGCCGCTAACGCGGCCCCAATCGGGCAGATCCTTGATAGTCAACGTCAGTGGCACGGCCATGACGACCAACCACACAAGGGCCGTGGCGTAGGCCGGCCGCGTGAGCCGAATCACGGCCAGCAGAAGGCCGGCGACGAAGAGGGCCGAGACGATTGGGTTGAACATTGGCAGATGGGCGATGTTCTTATCCCAACCGGGTTCGCCCTCGAACGAGAACATCAGTACCGTGGCCTTAAGGCTATGAAGCCAGTTGAGCAGCCATGGCCCGTAGGCCGAATTGAAGACCGACAGCTCGCCCGCCCGCTTCGAAAAGGTGTCAGGGTTCCGCAGGAAATAGATGCCCAGCGGCGCGAACGTCATTCCCGCAATCGAGATGCTGACCGCGCCTTGACGAGCAAGTCGTCGCTTAACGGAGGTGGTGAGCACAGCGCCAAGCCAGCACAGCGCCACGGCAACTATGAGAAATCGGCCTGAGGTGTAGGCATAGGTGCCCAGTGCCGCGCAGAAACCGCAGGCGGCCGCGGATCTGCTGCCACCGCCGTCCCGCAGCCACCGCACCATCCAATACAGCGTCAGAGCGGAGAACAGCATCAGCGTAGCCGGCCGGATCGCCATGCGACTCATGACGATCTGCCATAGGGCAAGCGCCTGCAGCAGCGTCGCCAACCACGCCACCCGCCAGCCGAACAGTCGGCGCGCGGTCAGATAGGTGGCCGCAAGCGCCAGGGTGCTAAGGAACGCTGTCGGCAAGCGAACTGCGAAGGGGCTCCAGCCCAGCATCTCCAACGCTCCCGCTTGCAGGTAGGTCAACAGCGGTTCGGTGTATGCGTGGATCTGCTGTGCGGTGACGGCGGCTGGCTGGCCGGCAGGACCGGCTGAAAGAAGCGGAAGATGACCCTGCAGCACCGCCGCAGCACCTTGGGCCTCCGCGCCCTCGTCCCAGGTGAGACCGTTAGGGACTTCTGACAACCGAAAGGTGCGGTAGAAGAAGCCTGTCAAAAGGAGCAGTGTGAAAGCGACCAGCTGAATGCTGCGACGGCAACCACTCTGTGGCGACGGGGTCAATTGGCCAACCCAGAGGCTCAACCTGCGGCGAAGACGCTGGGTTGCTCGCGCATTCGCGCCGGGCCCAGAAGTTGCCCCAATGACTGTGAGCGGCTGCTCATTGGCAAATGCCAACCGCCGCGCTCTGGTCGCGGCATTTTGGCCCGGGCATGCCTGGAGCGCCCAATCAATACTCGGGTTCTGTCGTGAACTATGGCAGGTCTGCTGACTGGGGAGGAAGCTTATGAGCGTTCGCCTGCAGTAGGCGAGGAGACCGCTTGCCTCATGCGCAGCTGAATCATACAAGCTTCGTACGCGGGGTCGGACAGAATTGGCTCGGGATCTTCGTGGATCCGCGCGCGCTGCCTGATCCCCGAAGACAACGAAAGGGGCCCGCACGACGAATCGTGCGGGCCCCTTTCTCTCTTAGCTTGAGACTACTTGACTCCCGTGATGCCGGCGCCAAGGTCGAATACCAGGGGCAGGCCGGTCAAGTTCTCGGCGGGTGTGCCGCCGATGGTGACTGTGACGGTTTGCAGGCCGCTGCCGGATGGCGATTTCAGGGTGATCAGCTTGTCGTTGTGGCTAACGATACAGCCTGTCTTCAGCGCCTTGCCGCAGCTTTGGTTGACCGTAGTCGAACCGAAGGTCACCGTTGGCAGGGCGGTCCCGAAGTTCGCACCCTTGATGCGGATGACCGTGCCGGCTTTGCCGCTAAGGGGCGACATGCTGGAGACTGCAGCGGCGTAGGCGAACTGTGCTCCGGTCACGCTCTCATCGCTGGCAACTCCAGCTGAGGTCGTCACCGTGATGTCTACCGTGCCCGAGCCCACGGGCGCCACGACGGTGATCTGCGTGTTGCTGTGGGTCTTCACCGTGGCGGGTGCGGAGCCAAAGGTCACCGTGGGCATCGAATTGCCGAAGTCAGCGCCCTTGATGTGCACCACCGTGCCCTGCACGCCGACAAGCGGGCTTACCGCCGTGATAACGCCGTCGTAGCCGAAGTCCGCTCCCATGCGGGTCAAGTCATCGGCCGCGGAGCCGCCGGACGTGGTTACAGAGATGTGCTGCAGGCCGGTGGGTCCGCTTGGCGCCTTGACGCTGATGGACTTGTCGTTGTGGCTGGTGATGCAGCCGTTCTTGACGCCCTTGGAGCAGGCGGCGCTGACCGTTGAGCTGCCGAACGAAACCGTGGGCAGGCCGGCTCCGAAGTTGCCGCCCTTGATGCGCACCGTGGTGCCCGCATCGCCGCCGCTCCGCGAGATAGACAGGATGGCGGGGCCGTAGTCGAAGTAGAAGTTGAAGCCGATGGCGTCGGCGCCGCTGATGCCCACCTTCTGCAGGCCGGTCGGTCCGCTGGGCGCGCTCACGGTTACCGTCTTATCGGCCTCGCGCTTGACACAGCCGACCGCGCCCTTGCCGCTGCACTGCGTGTTGACGGTCGTTACCGAGCCGCCGCTGGCCGGCGTAAAGGTGACCGTCGGCAGCGACTTGCCGAAGTTCGCGCCCTTGATGCGGAACGTGGTTCCGGCTTTACCTACCACGGCTTGCGGAGGCAGAGGTGAGATCACCGTATAGGGCATGGTGGCGGTGTGGCCGTGCCCATCTGAGACGGTCACGTTATAGGAGCCCGCGGGTATGGTCGACGGCACCGTGACGTTGCACGGGCTGGGCAGATTTCCGCTGCTGTCCGCGGTGCAGGTGCCAAGCGTGGTCACCGGTGTCGTGTCGATGGTGAAGGTCAGAGTCGATCCACTGTTGAATCCACCGCCGCTGCCGGAAACTGGGTCGCCAGGGATGCCCGAGGTCGGGGATAGGCTCAAGCTGGCTGTGGGGACCGTGAATGGCGACGTGGCGGTGACGCTGCCGTCGCCGACCGTGATGGTGTAGGAGCCAGGGGTGGTGCTGGTCGGCACGGTGATGTGACAGCCGCTAGGCACAGCGCCCGTGCCGGTCGAGGTGCAGGTCCCGATCGTGGCACCCGATCCCGAGATGGTGAAGGTCAGCGTTTTGTTGGTGCCAAAGCCGCCGCCGGAGGCGGTGACGACGGTGCCCGCTCCGCCCGTGGTTGGAGAGAGCGACAGTGCCGGCGGACCAAGCAGGCTGAACGGTGTGCTGACGGTGTCGCCATGTGTGTCGGAAACCGTGACGTTGTAGGTTCCGGCGAGCACGCCCGAAGGTACGCTGAAGGTGCAGCCGGAGGAGACGTTGCCGCTGCCGTCGGCGGTGCAGGTGCCGAGAGACGTTGTGGGGCTGGTCCCCAGGGTGGCCGTCAGCGTGTCACCCGCGTTGAAGCCGCTGCCGGTGACGGTGATAGTAGTCCCGGCTAGTCCGGACAGCGGGGACAGCGAGATGCCGATGAAGTGCCCGTTGCTGATCTTGATGCCTTGCGCCGCGAGCGTCTCGGGAACGCCGTTATGGTCGGTTTCGAGCGTCTGCAGCGGGCTTCCGGCCGCGGGTGTAGCAAAGCTGTTGTGCGTGGCGCAGCAGTTGATGTCGCTGGCGCTTACGGGCGTTGGGTCGACAAGGCCAGCAGCGGTTCCTGCTGCCGTCAGCGCGAAGGGACTGGCGACGGTAACCGCCGTGGCGCTTATGGGCAGGAAGCTGTAATAGCCTGAGATTTTGTTGCTGGCCAGGGCCACAATGCCGCCGCCGGCATTGAGGTAGGCCGAAAAGTCACTGGACCGGGCGCTCAAAGTACTGCCGTAGGTCGCGGCCGATTCCGTGACGATGGCGCTGTACAGCGGATTGCCCGAGCCGTCCACAAAGGCGGTCGTGGCGAAAGCAGCGCTGGTCGGGTCGACCTCCACGATCGAGGATGCGGAGATACCGCCTCTGGTCAACGCGCTCATGATGTTGGCGCCCCAGCTGGACTGGACGGATACGGGGCTATCGAGCGCCAGGATAGGCAGCGTCGAGCCCTGCTGAACGTAAGCCACGGCCGTTGCCAGGTAATGGCAGGAGGCGCCGGCCGAATTGACGCCAGTCCCTGCATCATGAAGGCAGTGGTAGTCTGGGTCGTGACCGGTGAGCCACACCGCACCGCCGGTGCTCGCGGCGTGTGCCGTCGTCGCCGGGGCGACGGTAAGCGCCGTCGAGGCGCCTAACGCGAATGAGCTGGCCAGCACCACGCTGGCCGTTGCCCTGTACCAACGGGTGAACCGTTGGAGCATGCTGTGAAACGACATCATCCCCCTCCTAATCGCCTGTTCGCTATCGACTGCTTGCCGGCTGCAGCCAGTCACGGCACGTGAGATCCCAGGGCTGCCGATCGCTGGTTCTGTTCCCCCAGCCATCCGCAATCGATGGCCTCATGAGCATACGTGCACGAAGTACTTAGAGTAAATAGCCCATAAAGGTCGTGTAACGATGCACTAGCCCGAAAGTCCCGCTTCGGCGGCAGGGTGCCTGAGTTCGTCCGTCCGTTGGTTGATATGAGTGAGCACTCACTCATATAATTGGGCGATGACCAACGAACTGCTCTCGGCCGGCGATGCCGGCCGAGCGGCTGCCCGCCGACGGGCCCTAGCCATGAGCCCGCAGGCGCGGCGGGAGGCAATCGTCGCGGCCGCGATTCCGCTGCTGCGGGAGCGCGGAGCGGCGGTGACGACCGGCCAGATCGCCCGCGCGGCAGGGATCGCCGAGGGGACGATCTTCCGCGTCTTTGCCGACAAGCGCGAGCTGCTATCGAGCGCCCTTCATGCCGCCATGAGCGCCGACGATGAAGTGGCCCGCATCGGCCAGGTCCGTCTGGACGTCCCCCTGGCCGACCGTCTGGTCGCCGGGCTGGCGGCGACCAACGACTATCAGGACCGGCTGTGGGCGCTTATTCGCATCGTTCGCGACCTGGGCTGGCAGCCGGAACACCGTCCTTCGCCCGATGAGCCGCAGCATCCCCGGCACCAGATGGAACGCATCGGCGATGCTATTGCCCGCCTGCTCGAGCCGGAGCGCGCGGCGCTGCGGCTCGAGCCGCGCACCGCCGCACGGCTGCTGCTTGGCCTGGCCTTTGGCAATCGCATCCAGGAGCGCGGCGCGGGTGAGCCACCCATCGCCGCTCGTCAGCTGGTCGATCTGTTCTTGCACGGCGCCCTGTGTGAGGCGGCCGGCCATGCTTAAGCTCCTGCGCTTCATCAGGCCCTACCGCGAGGCGCTCGGGCTTGTCCTGGCGCTGGCCTTTCTGCAGTCGCTCGCCAATCTCACCCTGCCCAGGCTCATGGCGGACATCGTTGACGCCGGTATCGTGAAGGGTGACACGGGCCACATCCTGCGTATCGGCGGCGTCATGCTGCTCATCGCCGTCGGGGCGATGGTTTGCGCCATCGCGACCAGCTTCCTGTCTTCGCGCATCGCCACCGGCTTCGGCCGCATCGTCCGCGAGAAGCTGTTTGCACACGTGGAGCAGTTCTCGCTGCACGAGTTCGACACGTTCAGCACCGCCTCGCTCATCACCCGGACGACCAACGATCCCATGCAGATCCAGCAGGTGCTGACCATGCTGCTCAACATGTCCATCACGGCGCCCATGATGGTTATCGGCGGTGTCATTCTGGCGGCGACGCAGGATGCCAGCCTCACCTGGGTACTGGTGGCGGCCATGCCTGTAGTGGCGCTGACGTTCTTCGTCATCATGAAGCAGGCCATCCCGCTCTTTCAGGCTATGCAGGTCAAGCTCGACAAGCTCAACCTCATCCTGGACGAGATCCTGGGCGGGGTCCGCGTCATCCGCGCCTTCGACCGCAATGCCCACGAGCACCGCCGCTTCGATGTGGCCAACATGGACGTCACCGATACAGCCATTCACGTGAACCGCATCATTGCCTTCCTCATGCCGGCCATGATGCTGACCCTGAACCTCACCAGCGTGGCCATCCTGTGGTTCGGCAGCGGCCGCGTGAACGCCGGCGAGATGCAGATCGGGGCGCTCATCGCCTTCCTGCAGTACGCCATGTTCATCCTGTGGTCGGTGCTGATGGTCACCGTGATGTTCGTGATGCTGCCGCGCGCGGCGGCCTCTGCCGGTCGCGTCAACGAGGTGCTGGCCTTCACTCCCGAGATCGTGGACCCGGCTGCGCCGCTGCCAGCCGGTGGCGAGCGAGGCTGCGTGGAATTTGAGCACGTGACTTTCAGCTATCCGGGTGCCGAAGAGCCTGCGCTGCGCGACGTGTCGTTTTCGGCCCGGCCTGGAGAGGTCACAGCCATCATCGGGGGTACCGGGTCCGGCAAATCGACCCTGGTGAACCTGATCCCTCGCTTCTACGACGTCGCCGCCGGGCGTATCCTAGTCGATGGCACCGACGTGCGTGCCATGCCCCAGGTCGAGCTGCGCGACAAGATCGGCCTGGTGCCACAGCGGGCGGTGCTGTTCTCGGGCACGATTGCCGACAACATTCGCTATGGCAAGCAGGACGCGACAGACGACGAAATCGAGCGCGCCGCCGCCATTGCCCAGGCCATGGAGTTTGTGTCCGCGATGCCACTGGGCTTCGACTCGCCCATTGCCCAGGGTGGCATCAACGTGTCTGGGGGCCAGAAGCAGCGCCTGTCTATCGCGCGAGCGCTGGTAAAACGTCCCGAGATCTACATCTTTGACGACAGCTTCTCTGCACTGGATTTCGCCACCGACGCCCGTCTGCGCGCGGCTTTGAAGGCTGAGACGGCCACCGCCAGCGTGTTCATCGTGTCCCAGCGCGTGGGAACGATCATGGACGCCGACCGGATCATCGTGCTCGACGAAGGACGCGTCGTGGGTATCGGCCGGCACGAGGAGCTGCTGACAGCCTGCCCGGTGTACCGTGAGATCGTCGAGTCGCAGCTTACGCTGCAGGAGGCGGCGTAGATGGTCGTTCGCGGGGGAGCGAGGAGTGCGCCGGGCCAGGGTGGCCCGATGGGCCGTTGGGGTCCGATGTCGGGGCTGGGCATACCGGTCGAGAAGCCCAAGAACACCCGAGGCACGCTCAAGAGGCTCCTGGGATATTTCAAGCCGGTTCGTTACCAGCTTCTGGCGGTCCTCGTGGCGGCGGCGCTGAGCACGCTGTTCAACGTCGTTGGTCCCAAAGTGCTGGGGCTCGCTACCACCAAGCTGTTCGAAGGCATCGTGGCCGCGAGCCATGGGGCCGGCGCGGTCGACTTCGGCTACATCGGGCGCGTCTTAGTGATCATGCTCGGGCTGTATCTGATAAGCGCGGCCTTTCTCTACCTGCAGCAGTACCTGATGGTGGGTGTGGCGCAGAAGACCGTGTATGCCATGCGCAAGGAGGTCGAGGAGAAGTTCGAGCGGCTGCCGCTGAGGTTCTACGACGCGCGGACCCACGGCGAGATCCTGAGCCGAGCCGTGAACGATATGGACAACATCAGCAGCACGCTGCAGCAGAACCTGACGCAGCTGATCTCGTCCGTGATCACCGTCGTTGGCGTTATCGCGCTGATGCTGTCTATAAGCGTCGCGCTCACCGCGGCCGTCGCCCTGACGCTGCCGCTGAGCCTGTTCATCACGGCCACTATCGCCAGGCGCTCACAGACCTTCTTCCGCAATCAGCAGATGTCGCTCGGCCAGCTCAACGGGCACGTGGAGGAGATGTACACCGGCCACCGCATCGTGAAGGCCTTCGGGCGCGAATCCGAAGCGGTGAGCAGGTTCAACCAGCTCAACGACAGCTACTACCAGGCGGGCTGGCGGGCGCAGTTCGCCACGGGCATGATCATGCCCGTGATGAACTTCATCGGTAACCTCGGCTACGTCCTGGTGGCGGTGATCGGCGGCGTCATGGTCGCGGGCGGGTCTATCGCTATCGGCGACGTGCAGGCCTTCATTCAATACGCCCGCCAGTTCACACAGCCGATCATGCAGCTGAGCAGCATCGCCAACACCATCCAGCTGACGTTGGCGTCGGCCGAGCGCGTATTCGATCTGCTCGATGAGCCAGAGGAGCCGCCGGAGGCGAAGAACGCAGCGGTCATCACCGAACCGTCCGGGGCGGTGCAGTTCGAGCACGTGCGGTTCAGCTACAAGCCGGACCAGCCGCTCATCCAGGACATGAACATCGATGTCGAACCAGGGCACACCATCGCTATCGTTGGGCCCACGGGCGCCGGCAAGACGACATTGGTGAACCTGCTGATGCGCTTCTACGACGTCGGTGATGGGGCTATTCGAGTTGATGGCATCGACATCCGTGACCTCGCCCGCGGCAATCTCCGCCGGCTGTTCGGCATGGTGCTGCAGGACACCTGGCTGTTCTCGGGGACGATCCGCGAGAACATCGCTTACGGGCGCCCGGAGGCAACGCCGGAAGAGGTCGTGGAGGCCGCCAGAGACGCCCAGGCAGACCACTTCATTCGCACCCTGCCCGACGGCTACGACACCGTGCTGCGAGAAGATGCCTCGAATCTGTCCCAAGGACAGAAGCAGCTCCTGACCATCGCCCGGGCGTTCCTGGCCGATCCGGCCATCCTCATCCTTGACGAGGCCACCAGCAGTGTCGACACACGCACTGAAGTGCATATCCAGGAGGCTATGCGGCGTCTCATGCGTGGACGCACCAGCTTCGTGATCGCGCACCGCCTGTCCACCATCCGCAGCGCGGAGCTGATCCTGGTCATGGACCACGGCCGCATCGTGGAGCAGGGCACGCACGAGCAGCTGCTGGCCAGGAACGGCTTCTATGCTGAGCTCTACAACAGCCAGTTCAGCGGCGTGCCCGAAGAGGCAGCGGCCTAGCGGCCGCTGCCGCCAGCTGGCCGCTCGCCACGGAGGCAATCGAGCGCGTCATGGTGCGGTCGGGGCGCCGACGCTAGCTGCGGCGGAGGCTGAGACAGCAGCAGAGCCCGCGGTCGCCGTTGTGGGTGTTGCAGTCGGGCCCGGCTCTTGGCCGGGCATCTGCTGGCGATTCGGCACGGGATAGGCGGAGCAGGCAATCCCGCCACACTGCCCGGCGGCGGTCGCTGGCCGCGCATTCCCGGATGCTGTGGCCCTCGCTGTCCAGCGCTTCGACTGCGGGTGCTGGCACGGCGAATGCGCCCCGGCGGCGCCAAGGAGGACTGCATGCCAGGCCACGATGGAGTGGAGACGCCGCAGCGCATGCCGGGCAGGGGCGTCTGCGAGCCGATGCGGGAGCGGCGGAGGTGAGCTCCGACCACGCTGCCCTCGGTCGCGAGGGCGGAGCGGTGCAGGGTGCCGGTACCAGGCTGGAGGAGCCGACGCTGTTTCAACATGGCAAAGCCTTCCTGGATAAGGTCGGCAAGGACTGGGTTACCAACCTCTGTGCGATGCTCGCCTACAATTTCCTCGGCGCCATGTTCCCGCTGCTGCTGGGAGTCCTCGCCCTTGCGGCGCTGTTTCTGCCGGCCTCGATCGTGCAGCAGGTTGGCAGCAGCCTGAACGGCGCGGTCCCCGTGGCGGCCAATGGCCAGAACGGGCTCAACCTCGATTTCAACAGTGTGCTGGAGAACTTCCGGCAGTCCTCCGGCTTTACGGCGGTGGTCAGCCTGCTGGCGCTGCTGTGGACCGGGTCCAGCCTATTCGGCGTGATGGAGAACTGCTTCAGCATCATCTACCGCACCAAGGACCGCGACTTCATCTGGCAGAAGCTGATGTCCGTGGGCATGGTTGCGATCTTTGCAGTCCTCGCGCCGCTGTCGTTCGCCGCCTCGAGCATCAGCGGCGCCTATCAGCAGCTCAGCCAAAGCGTTGGCCCTGGCCTCGATCTCAGCCCGCTGTTCGCGGCCGGCAGCTTCATCATCGGCTCGGCCTTCGCTTTTGTGCTGTTCGCGTTGATCTACGTGGTCGTCCCGAACCTCGACATCCGCTGGTCGCATGCCTGGCGAGGCGCGCTGGTTGCGGCCGTGCTGTTCGAGGCCGCGACGCTGGTATTTCCGGTGTACACCACCCACTTCGCCGGAAAAAGCCAGTTCGGAGCCGTGGCCGGCCTGCTGGCAATTCTCACGCTGTGGTTCTGGGTGATCTCGTTCATTCTCCTCCTGGGCGCGGAGGTGAATTCCTACGTTGCGCTCGGTCAGCGGGCCGCGGCTGACGACCTGCCTGGGGTGCTGCACGGTATGAAGGTGCATCGGGAGGCGCGCCACGGCCAGGACGTGAGCAGCCCCGAGGAGCAGGAGCAGGTGATGGAAGACGTGCAGCCGCACTCGGAGAAGCAGCGAGTCGGGCGCGAATAGGGGAACTGAGGCGGCTCGGCGCGAGTCTTCCTCCGCTTCCAGCCGCCTGCCGGGTGTATTGCGTTGGCGACGCCCGCATGCTAACGTGCTCCAAACACCGCACGGCTGCGAACGGCGAGCGGCAGCGGATGGCCGGCCGCCCGAAGGCAGCGTGTGGGGCGCTGGAGGACGTGGTGACCCGCAAGCCCTTGGTGGGCCTGGCCCATCAATACGAGAAGCCGCCGGCAGGCAAGCGCAAGGGCATCGTCGTCGTTCATGGCATTGGCCGCCAGAAGGAGAGCGATGCGCTCGTCGAGATCGCGCAGCCGCTGCTGGAGTGGGTGCTGGCCTGGGCCCGAGCGCGTGACCGCGCGGCCGACCTCGCCTACTTCGCTAAGCACGGGAGCAGGGCCCCGTGGTCGTGGGCAAACGTTCGCCATCCGCAGGCCTACTTGGCAAACGCCGGCCTCGCCTTCGCCACGGCCGACGACGGCTTCGTCGCTCATGAGTATCCCCCGCATATCACCCTGCATGTGGACGGCGATCCCGCCTACGGTGACGCCGGCACGGCGCTGGATTGGGTGGTGGCCGAAGCGTGGTGGGCGCAGAGCTACAGGACCGCGCCGCTGGGCGTGATCTCAGGGTGGGTGCTGAAGCATGCGCTGGCATTAGTGGTCGACTTCGTGCGATTCCTGTGGGACCGCCTGTGGTGGTTGGTTCATCCGTGGAAAGACAAGGGCGGGAACAAATACCGTCCGATTCCGCACTTCCTGGTGCGCTACATCGATTTCGTCAACATGGCGTTTGTCATCGCGCTGTCGTGCCTGCTCATGGTTCCGGTGCTGGCCGCCGCGCCGATACTGCTGCTGCTTACCCAGGTGCCATGGAAACCGGTGCGGGATTTCGCGCTCACGGTTGCGCTGCGTTCGTTCCTCACCGCCAACGTCGCCGAGATGCGAGCGCTCGTTGAGGACCTGGTCCAGGAGGCCAACGTTCGTGCGCGCATTGAGGAAACCGTGGCCTGGCTGGTCGATCGAGGCTGCGAGGACGTCTACGTCATCGCCCATTCGGCCGGGGCCGTGGCCTCGTTCGACGCCCTGGCGCATTCCGAAGCCTGGCAGGACCCGAGCCTGTGCCAGCGTGTGGGGAAATTCTTCTCGGTGGGCGCCGGCTTGAACAAGGCCTGGCTGCTGGCGTCCGACCAGTTCAGGCTTCAGGGGCGCATCCGGGACGTGTACTGGGCCGACTTTTGGGCCACCTACGATCCCGTGCCGCTGGGCCCGCTGCTGCCGCCGCTGGAGCCGGCACCACCGTCGACAGCCGAAGGCCGGCCAAGGCTGCTGGCATGGGCCGGAGATCGAATGAGCGACCTTGGGTCGTTTGTGTCGGGACGCGGCACGCGATGGTGGATCTTCGTTCCGCCGAAGGGCAGCGCGCTGGAGACGCGGGTGAAGGCGCAGGGGACCCTAGTCACCGAGAATGGCCGGCCGGTCGATCTGCGCGTCACGAACTGGATGGACTTTGCCACCGCTCATGGCGGCTACTGGGCCAATGACGAGGAGGTCATCTCGCGTATCGCCCAGGAGATAGACGAGCTGGCCTTTGAGTCCTCCCGCTTCTGGTGGCAGCGCGGCAACCGCGCCTGGCAGGAGCAGAGACAGGGCCTGTGGGTTCAGCGGCGAATGTGGCGCATGGCGGCGCTGGTCGTCGCCCGGTTGTGCGTCTACGTCCTGCTGGCCGCGTCGCTGGCAGCTCGCTGGCAAGACCTCGACGGCTACGGCCATGGCGCCTGGAACATGCTGCGGCAGCTGCCGGGAGTCAGCGGGCTCACAGACACGCTTGGGACAGTGAATCACGCCATCCACGTAGCGGCCCCGGCGGGATGGATCCTCGCCGTGAAGGTATGGGTGCATACCCACGTGCCGCTGCTCTTGGGCGCGGTGCTCAAGGAGTGGCCCTTCCAGGCTGTCGGCGGATTGCTGGTGGGCCTGCTGTTCTTCGTGGCCTACCAATTGGGCGCGACGCTGGTGTGGGATGGCTGGGACGTCGCCCAGCGCCGGGACTTCCTTCGCGAGCTGGCCGAGCTTCCCGAGCGCTCCCGGCCGCCAATCATCAGAAGCGTCTTGGTCGTCGCCGGCTTTGTGGTCTGGTTGGGGTTCATGGTGATCGTGGCCGGACAGCGTTTCGGCCAGCAGGGCGCGCCGCACTGGTCGAGCACGCTATCGGGCTTGGCCGGGCTCACCCCGCCGCTGATTCGGGACAACGCGGTTTGGGCCTACAGCCTCTGGGGCCTCATCGGGCTGATCCTGTTGGGCGGCATCTTGTGGATCGTGCACCACGGCCTCGACCGTCTCTTCCCGGTGAAGGACGATGAGCGGCAGACGCCCAATCCCGGCGAGCCACCGGCGTGGCGCACGCGACTTGTCCAGGACGACGGTTCCACGGTCACGGCGCAGCGCGATCCGCTACCCTGAAGGCATGGACGAAGCGCGTGAAGGGCTCCCCGTGCATCGAGTGCCCGCGGCGGCAAAGCGCCGAGCGGAGGAGCCCAGCCTGGAGATCACCGGGCTGGTGGAGGCTCCCGGGCCACGAGACGCGGCGGCGTTGGATGCGTTGCCGCTCCTGGACCTGAAGAACGATTTCCGCTGCGAGGAGGGGTGGACCATCCCCGACCTGGCCTGGCGCGGGCTGAGACTGTCGGATGTGCTGGCGCTGGCCAAGCCGAAAGGCGAAGCGCGCTTCGTGCGAGTCGTCGCCGGTCCGTACGTGGTGCCTCTTCCCTTGGAGGAGTGCGGCTCCGCGCTGCTGGCCACCGAGCTGGATGGTGGGAAGCTGTCGATCGAGCATGGCGGACCGTGGCGTCTCGTGGTGCCCGGTGGCGCCTGCTTTACCAGCGTGAAGTGGGTCGAGCGGCTGGAAGTGTCGGCCGAAGCTGGCGAAGCGAGCGGAGAAGCCATCGCCAAGGCGCGCTTGAAGGCGAAGTAGTCCCATGCTCGGCCGCGGCGCCGGTCAGGCGGCGGGCGGAGCACCTTCCAGGGTGCGGCGCATGGTGGCCAAGGCGCGGCGCTGGAGCTGCTTCACGGCGTCGGGTGTCTTGCGCAGGCGCCGGGCCGTCTCCACGGCGGTGCAGTCCTCGACGATGCGCAGCGACAGAACCCTGCGCTGATCGGGGGTCAGCTGATTGAAGGCTTGCTCGAGGACGACGAGGTTCTGAACGCGCTCCGGGCTGGGACCGCCCGACTCCGGCAGCGCCGCTCGCTCGTCCAGGACACTGAACCGCAGCCTCGACGCCCGCCGCCAATGGTCCACCAGGATGTTGTGGGCGATGCGATAGAGCCAGCCGAGGAATGGGGCCCCGCGCAGCTCGAAGTTGGGCAGGAAGGCGAAGGCCTTGGTGAAAACTTCAGACGTCAGGTCCGCAGCCTCGCTGGCATCGCCGCCCAGCCGGCTGAAGAGGTAGCCGAAGACGCGCTCGCGGTATCTGAGGAAGAGCTCGCCGAAGGCATCTTGCTCGCCGCACTTGGCGCGAAGGACGAGCTCGGCGTCGTCTGGGGCTTGCGGGTGTGTTTGTGGCAGCTCGGCGTGGGGTTGCGAGCGCCGGTTGTTAGAAGGGGTCATGAAGTTACGGTACGTCCGGAAGGCCCCTTCAGGCTGTGCCCCGCGTCACCCGAACCCGGTGTTTTCCATCACCGGCTGTGTGTGCTGGGCGTCACCGATGCGCCGTCAGTTGCCGGCGGGTAGTTCCGAAAGGACGGTTACTGCTGACAACCGCCAGCAGCTCCTAACCAATAGCCAGCCAGCTCGTCTAGCGTTCCCCCACGGCGTACAGCGAGGCTGCGCTGCTGTCGGCGAGCTGGAAGGTGCTGACCTCGCTGGCGCTGCTCAGCTGGAACTTATGGACCGTTGAGCTGCCGCTGGTCCACAGTGTTTGGCCCGAGATGGCGAAGTCGTTCACCGGGTCGGCGGCCGAGGGCGCGAAGGTGACGGTGGGAGTGCCGCCGGTCTTGGCCAGGCGATAGACCTCGACGCCGTCAGTAACGGCCACGCCGCCGTCGGGCAGGTTGCGAATCTGGCGCAGGCTGGTGCCGATGCCGGACACACCGCTGAGGTCGGCGAAGTCCGTCTTGGCGCTGCCGGCGCAGACGTCGTACGCCTTGATGGTCAGGCTCAGGGAGGTGTAGAGTATGGTGCAGCCGTCGCTGCGCAGGGCGATGAAGTTCGTACCGCCAGCGCCGACGGTCGGGGCGGCGATGCGCGCAACCTGAGCGCCGCTGGCGTCAATCTCGACGATGGCCTTGTCGCCGCCAGCTTGGCCGACGTAATAGTTCCCGTGGTGTGCGCCGGCATGGCGGTTGACGGCAATCGACTGCGGGCTGGTGAGGACGACCGAGGCCGCAAAGCTCTGTGAAAACTGGCCGTGCTTGTCGAATAGGTAGAGGCTGCTGGTGCCCTTGTCCAGGGCAAGGAGCTGGTTGGTAAGGGTGCTGACCATGCCACCCCAGGTGACGGTGGAGTCGGTCTCGGGCCGGGTGCCGGTCATGAGGCGGCCCAGGGCGCTGTAGCGCAGGATCTCCCCCTGATTGATACCCAGCAGCAGCTGGCCTCCGGCGAGGGCCGCGGGCAGGCCGCCGGTCCGCACGCAGTTCATAGCCGCATTGCTCCACTCCAACTGCACGTCGTAGGGCGTCCCGTTGATGGTGTCCGTCTGGAAGTTCCCTACGCACTTATCGCCGACCTCGTTGCCCTTGGCATCGGAATAACCTCCGCCACTGTAGAAGCTGTCAGTCGCGGCCTCGCTGAGCTCATGCGTGGTGATGGTGATGGCCGAGGCGGGGTCGACAGCGGAGCTGCCGCAGAACTCGAAGGTCGGGCCGGTGTAGGGCTCGTATCCGTAGATGGTGGTGTTATGAGCGCCGGTGTAGGCGCTGTGATAGCCGCAGAAGTCGACGTAAGCCTTGCCGATGCTGCCGGCGTCCTCGCCGACGAGCGAGGGGGTGTAGAGGAAGAAGATGTCGTTGGCGCTGGTCGTCCATCCCTTGCTGGTGATCGCCTGGTCAATCTCGGACTGCACGTCGGCGTCGGTGATGCAGGCGGTGGTCATGGTCCCCGAGGTGCCCGCGGCGTAGTTGGCGCAGCTCCCCGTTGGGAAGGGATTGGTCATTTTGGTGCTGCCAACAAAGGTGGAGGCGTAGGCGATCTTGTTCTTATGGCTGTCGGCGTACTGGGTGATGACCGAATAAAAGCCGGTGTTCTTGCCGCTATCTTCGGCCACGTTTGTGAAGAAGGCATCGATAGGGCCGGTGTACTGAGAGCTCATGGTAGCGTTCGGATCCCAGTAGATGGCGTGGGTCCTGGTGACGTTCATCAACGAGCCACCGTGGTACTTGACGGGAATGCGGCCGCCGGTGATCTTGATGCCTGCAGGGCCCGGGTTGGCGAAGCGCGGCAGGGCCAGGTTGGGCTGGACGGGCATCAGGCCGGCGATGGGGCCGTGGTAACCGAAAACGCCTGGCGTGCCGACGGCCTTGGTGGACGGCGCCATACCCGAGCCCGCTCCCGTCGCAGGGGTGGAGGTGGCTGAGCCCGCCGCGGCCGCGGATCCGGCGACGGCCAACGCGATCGCAGGGATGGCAAGCCAGGCGAGCCGGCTGATGGGGCGCATGCGGTCCTCCAGGGACGGTGGTGGACAAGCATGCTAAGCCTGCCTGCTCGTCGCCAGGAAGGTACCAGGACGAACGCTCTAAGTCAAAATGCCTAGGAAAAGGGTCTAGGGATTAGTACCGATGCCCCGGCGGGGCACCATCAGGGATGAAAATAGGTGGGCGGGTGAGGGCGAAGCAGGTCGGAAGCCAATGGCGTGTGCGAACCCGAGGATT
>JAJPGV010000051.1 GCA_021325635.1 Chloroflexota bacterium | reverse complement strand
GTTGGGCCCAACAACCTCAGCCGCGGCTTTGCGCACAACCTGCGCGTCGCCTGCCCGCCTGACCGCTCGGAAGCCGGGATCGCCCTGGACTGCGCCGCGGCGCTGGGCGTCTCGACCGACGGCGCGCGGGCCCGGTTCTGTCCCACCGATCATGACGAAGCGGCGGCCGCCAAGCTGCTCGATGACGCCGGGCTGGCCTCGGCCCAGCTCGTCGCCATGGCGCCGGGCGGCGGGGTCAACCCAGGCATGAGCCTCACCGGCAAGCGCTGGCCGCCAAACCGCTTCGCGGCGCTGGCCGAACGCCTCTTCGAAGATTTCGGCTGGCGCACGATCCTGCTGGGCGGCCCTGGCGATCGGCCCTCCGGCCAGGCCGTCGCCGGCGCCGCTCCATCCTCGCACGACTTCACCGGGGGGACCTCTTTCGGCCAGATGGGCGCGCTGATCCGCCGCTGCCGCCTGTTCGTCGGCAACGATTCGTCGCCCCTCCACCTGGCGGCGGCCGTTGGGACGCCCTTCGCGGGCATCTTCGGTCCATCCGATCCCGTCCGGCACCGCCCCTTCGGCCGAGGCGAGGCGGTCGCCGCTCGCATCCCGCGCTCGGCGTATCGCAACGGCTTCGCGGACGTTGACTGCATCGAGATGGTGACGCTGGAAGAGGTCCTGGGCGCCTGCCTGCGCCTGGCCGGCGCGCCGGGGAGCTAGCCATGGCCACCCCTCGAGCCGTTCGCAGCGCGGTTCGTCTGGGCATGCTGCGGCTTGCCGGCAGCGTCCGGCGCCCGCCGGCCCTCCCGACCGACCCACGCTCCATTCTGCTTATCCGGCCGGACCACCTCGGCGATCTCATCCTGGCCGCGCCGGCCGTTGCGCTGCTCCGTCACGCCTTCCCTGCCAGCCGCATCACTGCCTGGGTGGGGCCGTGGGGAGAGCCCGTTTGGCGCGGCAGCCCTCACCTGGACGCCATCGAAACGTGCAGCTTTCCAGGCTTCACCCGCCTCACCAAACCCAACCCGGCGGCACCCTACTTCCTTGCGCTGCGCGCGGCTTCGACCTTGCGCGGCCGCTTCGACCTGGCGATCGACCTGCGCTTCGACTTTTGGTGGGGGGCTATGGCCTGCGCCCTAGCCGGCATCCCCGCGGCCGGCTATGACGTGCCCGAGTGCCGGCCCTTCCTGGCGTTCGCCGTGACCCACCGGCCCGGGCTGCACGAGACCGATCAAAGCCTCCGGCTGGTGGGCGCCGTGGCCGAGCGCTTCGGCGCTCCCCTGGCGGCAATGCCCGGCGAGCAGCTGACAGCCGCCCTCTTTCCGGAGGTGCGGCCACCGGAAAGCATTCCCCAGGGGGCCATCGCCATCCACGCCGGCGCCGGAGCGGAGGTCAAGCTGTGGCACGACGAGCGCTGGGCCCGGGTGGCCGACGCGCTGGCCGCCCACGGGCCAATCGTCCTCACTGCCGGAAGCCCTTCCGAAGTCCGGCAGGCCCAGCGCATCGTCGGGCTCATGCGAAGCCCGGCCGGCATCGTCTCGGGACTGTCGCTTGCCGAGCTGGCGGCCACCTATCGCCACTGCCGGCTGGCCCTGGGCCCAGACAACGGACCCCTGCACGTGGCCCGCGCGGCAGGCACACCCACCGTGACCCTGTTTGGACCAACGAACCCCGCCCAGTTTGGCCCCCATCCACAACTGCCTGGCCGCAATGAAGTCGTGCGGCTGCCGTGGCGATGTATTCCGTGCGGACGGCTCGACTATAATCCAGCTGAGTTCACCTACCACCTCTGCGTGAAGCTGATCGAGCCCGAGCAGGTCATCGCGGCGGCACGTCGAGTGCTGATGGCTCACCCATCGAGATCGCTGCCGGCGGTCTCATCGTCATCTCTGGAAGAGTAAGCAAGTGAGCCAGCCCAGACGGATTCACCTCCTCGCCAAGAGAGCGCTGCGAGGAGTCCTGCTGGGCCTCCTGTTCGCCGTCTTCACCGTGTTCGGCCTGGCCAGCGCCCTGGGGCGCCTGGTGCGGCGGCCCGCGCCGCTCGACCCGGACGCCGTGCGCAGCATCCTGGTGATCCGCCTCGACCTGTTGGGCGACCTGGTGATGTCGCTGCCGGCGGTGTACTCGCTCAAGCAGACGTACAAGCAGGCGCAGGTGACGGTACTGGCGCTGCCGCACGTGGCCAAGCTTTTGGAGCTGGCGCCCGAGGTCGACCACGTGCTCAGCTACGACGTGAATCGCATTCGCAGGCCCAGAGACGTGCTGCGCCCGGCCAGCTATCGCGAGCTCTTCGCCCTGGTCGGCAAGCTGAGGGCGGCGAGGTTCGACCTGTGCCTGTCGCTCCACGGCCGGTTCGCCTGCGTCATGGCCTGGCTGAGCCGCTGCCCGCGGCGCTACGGCTACCGCGGCGAGGCCTATCCGTTCATGCTCACGAACACGTTGCCTGGCAGGCGCTACGACACCCGGCAGCATGAGATCCAGTACAACTTGAAGCTGGCCGAGCTGGCCGGCGGTGAGGCCTCCTGGTCCGAACGCCACGGACCGGCGCATGCGCCTCATCTCACCATTCCGCTGGGCGAGCAGAGGCGCATGCGCCACCGCCTGGGCGAGTTCGAGGTGCGTGCCGACACGCTGCTGGCGGTCATCCATCCCGGCGCTGCCAACGGCTCCGCCAAACGCTGGCCGGCGGCGCACTGGGCCAGGGTAGCCGACCGCCTGCACGCCGAGCTCAACGCGGTGGTTGCCGTCACCGGCACCCCCTCGGAAGCGGGCGTCGTCCAGGAGCTGGCCAGGCAGTGCGCGTTCAAGCCCATCATCCTGGCCGGACAGACCAACGTCCCGCAAATGGGGGCGCTGCTCAAGCGGGCCGACCTGTTCCTGTCCTCGGACAGCGGACCGGCGCATATGGCGGCCGCCCTGGGCACGCCCCAGGTGACCATCTTCGGCCCCACCGACCACCTGGTCTACGCGCCCTTCAGCGCACGAGCCAAAGTGCTGCGCCAGGAGCTGTGGTGCAGCCCCTGCTACGACGCCAGCGCCACTGCCGAGTGCCGCTTTGGCCACGTGAACTGCATGCGCGAGCTGGCGCCGGAGCGTGTCTTCGACGCCTGCCTCCAGCTCCTGGGGAAGCGGGCGCAGCAGGTTAAGCCGTAGAGCAGGAGTCAAAGGGGCAGCGGTTAGACGGGGCGGGTCCTAGCGGGCGGCGGATTCTGGCGGTCAAGCTGGCGGACCTCGGAGATGCGCTGACCATTACCCCCGCCCTACGCGCGCTGCGGGAATCGCTAGCCGCCGCGACCATCGAGGTGCTCACCTCACCGGCCGGACGATCCGCGCTCGAAGGGCTGGACAGCGTCGATCGCATCTGGATGGCCGACAAGCATGGCTTCGATACCCCCGGCGGCCTGTTGTCGCCCACAGGCCTCCGCGACCTGGCGCCGCTGCTGGCCGAGCTCCGTCGCCGGCGGTACGACGACTTGCTGCTGTTTCACCATCTCACCACCTGGTTCGGCGTGGCCAAGTACACGGCGCTGACACGGGCCATCGCTGCCAGGAGGACCATCGGGCTGGACAATGGCCGGGGGAAGTTCCTGGACGTGCGCGTCCCGGACGAGGGCTTCGGCCATGCGCACGAGGTCGAGTACGGGCTCGAGATCGCTGCCGCCGCCGGGGCGCGGGCGCGCGACGACGCCAGGATCGAGATTGCGCTGGAGAGCCGCGATCGACGGCGCGCCGCCGAGCTGTTGGGTGAGACAGGCGCGTCCCCGGCCACAGAGAGTGCACCGCGGCGCTGGATTGCCCTCCACGCCGGCGGTGGCACGTACAGCCTGGCCCGGCGCTGGCCGCCGGCCGCCTTCGCCGACGTAGGCAGGACGTTGGCTCGTGAGACTGAAGCCGGCATCGTCCTGCTGGGCACGGAGGTGGACCGTTCGGCCAGCGACGACGTAGCCGCGCTCCTTGGGGGCGGAGTCCTGAACCTGGTCGGCCGGGCCAGCGTCAAGGAGACCGCGGCCGTGCTGGAGCGCTGCCGTCTGCTTGTGTCGAACGACAGCGGTGTGGTCTATCTGGCGACCGCGGTTGGCACGCCCGTGGCGGCGGTGTTCGGTCCCAGCAACGACCGGGCCTGGGGCCCCTATCCCGCCGCGCGTCACCGCGTCGTGCGCGCAACGCTGCCCTGCGCCCCCTGCTTCTATCGCGACAAGCGTTTGGGGACGCCGCAGGGCTGTCCCACGCGTGACTGCCTGAAGCTCGTCACGCCGGAGATGGTGCTTGCCGCTGCCAGGGAGCTGCTGCCGGCGTGAACCGCGCACGTCTGGCGCCTGGCTCGACCCGCCAGTGAACAGCCTCAGCTTCGGCGGCATCCGGGTCGACGACGTCACCCTGGACGAGGCGGTGGCGCTGGCGGAGGGTTTTGTTCGCGACGGTGAGCCGCGGCAGATCGCCACGATCAATCCCGAATTCGTCATGGCCGCCCAGCGCGACGACGCCTTCAGGGAAACGCTGGCGAACGCGGCCCTGTGCGTGCCGGACGGAGTCGGGCTGATGTGGGGCTCGCGGCTGCTGCGCAAGCCCCTGCGCGGGCGCGCAACCGGTGTGGACCTGGTGTGGCAGCTGTCCGAGCTGGCTTCCCGGCAGGGGTGGAGCGTGTTCCTGCTCGGTGGGCGCCAGGGGGCCGGAGCCGCGACCGCGCAGCGGCTGCAGGCGCGCTATCCCAGCCTGCGGGCAGCCGGCGTTTATGAGGGCCACCCCAACGACCCCGAAGCCGAGGGGCGGGTGAAGGCCGCCCGGCCGGACATCCTGTTCGTGGCCTACGGAGCGCCGGCCCAGGACGTGTGGATTCATCGGCGTCAGGCAGCCCTGGGCGTGCCGCTGGCGATGGGCGTGGGCGGTAGCTTCGACTACATCGCCGGCCGCGCCAAACGCGCCCCAGGCTGGCTGCGGCAGCTGGGCCTGGAATGGCTGTACCGGCTGGCGCACGAGCCCTGGCGCTGGCGGCGCATGACTGCCCTTCCCCGCTTCGCCATACTGGTGATGAAGCAGCGCCGGCAGGAACGCCGGTGAGCTGCTGAGCACCAGAACAACGGACATAGAGGAGCGCAGCTGGCGATGTCGGTAGGAGACCCGGCCGTCGAGACCAGTGCGCTGCATTGTGTCAACCACCCCAGCGTCGAGACCGTAGTTCGCTGCAGCCGCTGCGAGAAGCCCATCTGCCCCAAGTGCATGATCGCCACGCCGGTCGGCATGCGCTGCCGGGAGTGCGCCAACCTCAGACGGCCGCCGATGTACGAAGTGCACGGCGCCTACCTGTGGCGGGCGATCGGCCTGGCGCTGCTGCTCACCCTGCCCGGAGGGTTCGCCTTCGCCCTGCTGGCCGGCACCTTCGGCCGATCCATCTTCCTGGCAGCCATCCTGTACCTGGCCGCCGGCGCCGCGATCGCCGAAGCCCTGAGCTGGGCCGCCAACCGCAAACGCGGCCCGCGGCTGCAGGCGCTCAGCGTAGCCACGGTGATCGTTGCCACCCAGCTCGGCCCGCTGATCGCGCTGGTTGTGAGCCGCCGCTTGAGCGCCAACGTGATCGAGCTCGTCCTCACCGCGGTCGCCTGCGCCATCGCCTGGACCCGCCTGCGTTAGCCACGCCCGCAGCCCAGCCCATCGATAAGCTATGTGTACCTGCCCCAGTAGCTCAGTGGATTAGAGCACCGGTCTTCGGAACCGGGTGTCGGCGGTTCGAATCCGTCCTGGGGTACAACGATTCGAGCTCAGCCTGTTGCCATAAATCTTATGGATTAGCACACGGGCCGAGCAGGATCCTGTGGCGTGAATATGCCAGCCACCGTCTCGCCTTCACAATGTGCGAGCGGCGGAAGTTGTGTGTTCTCGAGCAGGAAGCCGGACACTTGCAGCGGCTGCAGGCCAGCTGTCGCATGGGCTGCTTCTGCCTCAGCCGCTGCGGGTCAGCATCGCTCGAATACTCGGCCGGGTAGGCCGGCGCCGGTCGAGCCACCGGCAGCGAGTCCCGCAGCCATTGGTGCCACCGTTCACGAATGAGACGGAAGGACCGCCGGTAGGCTCAGCGCCTCGTTCGGGCCCGGTCCACGGGTAGGCTCACGGTGAAGGTGGCGCCCTTGCCCGGCGCCGACGTCACCGTTAAGTCGCCGCCATGTGCCCCGACCAGTCGATATGCGATATACAAGCCAAGACCTAGACCGCCCTGGGCGGCTCCGCGACCGCGGCGGGCCTGGTAGAAGCGCCCGAACAGCTGAGCTTGCTCTTGTGCGCTGATGCCTGGACCATAATCTCGTACCCGCACTTCGGCTCGGCCGTGGCTGACGCCCACGCCGACATCGATGTAGTCGGTCCCTGGCGCGTACTTGAATGCGTTCGTCAGGACATTCTGGAGCACCTGCTCCATGCGGCCTGGATCGATACGCACGAAGACTTCCTCAACCTCGGCCAAAACACGAACCGTCTGCCCATGGGCAAGGGGTTGCATCGCTTCCACGATGGCGCCTACGAAGGTCACCAGATTGGCACGCTGCCGCCGCAGCTGCAACTTGTCGCCTTCGAAGCGCGTCGGCTCGACGAGCTCGTCGACCAGCCTTTGCAGTCGCCCGGCGGCCTCCACCGCCTGGCCGCCGCTGTACCTCACCCGCTCCGGATCGTCGACGTTTCGCAGCAGCAGCTGCAGATGGCCCTTTATGGCCGTCAATGGTGTCCGCAGCTCATGAGAGGCAACCCCCAGGAACTCGTCTTGCAGGCGTCGTACGCTGCGGTCACTGATGTCGCGAATGACCAGCACACCGCGCGCGCCCTGTTCCGCGCCGGTTGCTTCCACCGGCTCGGCGGCGGCTTCGAACCAGCGGCGGGTGCCGTCGCTTGTCGTCAGGGTGAACTCGGTGCGGAATGAGTCGCCTCGGGCTGCCCGACGTTGCGGCCTCTCGGCGGCTGGCAAGGGCTTGCCATCCTCTCCCTCCGCCATGAAGTCAGAGTCGGCGCCGAACATCGCCTCGTAGGCGGGGTTGGCCAGCACGCGCCGCCCGCGAGCGTCGACAACCAGGACTGCATCGGCAATATGGCTCAACACCACCTCCAGGCGCTCTCGCGCCGCCTCGGCTGCTTGGAGGTGGTGCTCGCGGGCAGCGGCCACGTCCTGCAGCTCGACGCCGCGCGCTTCCAAGTCGGCATTGGTCGTGTGCAGCTCCTCGACCGTGGCCTGCAGCTCCTCGTTCATAGTCTCGAGCTCCTCGTTGGAGGCCTGCACCTCCTCGTTGAGGGTCTCGACCTCTTCCATGGCCGACTGGTACTCCTCGTTGCTGACTGCGTACTCCTCGTTGGCCAGGCGCAGGTCGGCTAGCTGCTTGACCATCTCGCGGTTGCCTTCCTGAAGTACCCGATTGGCCTCAGTCAGCCGCTCGATCTCCACCTGCTGTCGGGCCCGCTCGGCCTCCAACCTTGCCACGGAACCCTGAGCGTCATCCCGTTGGAGCCCAAGATCGCTGACATCGTTGACCACGACCAGTACGCTCGTTGCGACTCCGCTGGCATCCTTGTCTTGCGGGTGGCAGCTGAGCTGCAGATAGCGCCGCGTGCCGCCCGCCATATCACGGGCTGAGACGATCTCCGGCGGGCTGGGCTCGCCCGAGCGGAAGGCCTGGTCGATCATCTGCCGTAGGACGCCCTCCGGCAGGGTACGCGTCATATGCAGCAGATCTTCACCCACGGCCAGTGAGGCGATGCCCAGCAGGCTGAGGGCCTCGATGCCGATGCTCTGGATGGTGTACCGCCGGTCGATGACGGCCAGTCCGACCGGCAGGTGGTGCAGCACCTGGCCCAGTGACTCAACCGACGCACGAGCGCTGTCACGCTCCGTGCGCAAGCGATCGAGCGGCATGCGTGTCCCGCGGCCCAGCATCATCGCTCGCGCCGCCGGAAAGGATCCCGTAAACGTCTCGTCGCCCAACGGCACACCTCCTTGCGTCGTGCGCCGCAGGACCTTCAGTCGTGGCTCCTCGACATCAAAAAATGCCGACACCGGTCGCGCGCTCTCCGACTTCCCGAGAACCAAGTATCCGCCGGGCCGCAGCGAGAAGGCAAACAGGTTCAAGGTTCGCCGCTGCAGCTCCGCCGTGAAGTAGATCAGCATGTTCCTGCACACGACCATGTCAACATGCGGGAAGGGCGCTCGCTGCGCCACGTCGTGCTCGCCAAACACCACCAGCGAGCGAACGTTTTTCTTGACCTCGAAGATCCCGTTGCTCTGGCTGAAGTAGCGATCCTTCAAGCCGTTCGGCAACCGGCCGACGGACGCCGCGCCATACCGGCCCCGGCGGGCAAAGGCAATGGCCTCGCTATCGCGATCCGTGGCAAAGATGCGGATGTTGAAGCGATCCGTACGCCCGTCTACTACTTCCGACAGGAGGATTGCCAGCGAATAGGCCTCCTCGCCGGTGGCGCAGCCCGACGACCAGATGCGGATGGCGTTGTCATGCCGTTCGGCCTCCTCGACGATGACGGGCAATACCTGTGTTCGCAGATAGGTGAAGAGCGCCGGATCGCGGAAGAATTCCGTGACCTTAATCAGGAAGCTGCTGACCAGCCGGTCGTATTCCGCGGGATTCTCGTCGAGGTACTCCCGATAGGCGCTCAGGCTGCTGCTGCCGGTAGCCACGATCCGGCGCTGGAGGCGGCGCTGTATGGTCGGTTCCTTGTAGTGGCTGAAGTCGATCCCCTGGCGGTCGCGCAAATGGCGCAGGAAATCCTGAAGATCGCCGTTGCTGCTGCCCGGCTGAGGTTGGAACGTGCCGCTGACGAGGCTGTGGAGGAGTGGTCCGATGTCCGGCAAGTCGGCCACCAGGTCGACCGTGGTCGGCGCGAGCGACTCAGGCATGCCAGGGAATCGGGCGGTCTCAGGATTCTGGATGACGACGGTGCCACCGGCTCGCTTCACGTCTCGTGCGCCAGCTGTGCCATCGGAGCCCGTTCCGGTCAGGATGACGGCCGTCAGACGCTCCGAGAACACGGCCGCGGCGCTGGACAGCAGGAGGTCAATGGAGGGCTTTGGCCGGCCGGTGGAGTCGCGGCTCAACTCGACGGCGTGATCGCTGATCTGGACGTGCCGATCGGCGGGTACCACGTAGACCGTGCCTCGCTCCAGCGCCTGGTGGCCGACCACGGTGCGGACAGGGAGCTTGCTCCGGCGTCCGAGGATCTCGGCGAGATGACTGGCGCGAGTAGGGTCGACATGCTGCGCGATGACGATCGGCGCGGCGAAGTCCGGGGGTAGGCTGCCGAGCACTGCGGAGATCGCTTCGATACCGCCGGCCGAGGCGCCAATGACGACCAAATTTGATGGCGGCGAGTCCTTCTTTGCGGCCATACCAATGCAAATTATTCACTTTCGCATGCCGCCTGCCACGGAGTGGTTAGAAACAGCAAATCGTCGCTGGCGCACCGACGGCATCAGGGGCACGGCAGCTATAGTCACCAGGATGCAGCCGGGTGCTTTTACCTGGGATGTGCTTGACGATTTTGGGATATTGGCAGCAGAGCTTCCGTGGGATGAATTTCTCGCGGCGTTGCGAGCGAGCGGTGAGCGCTTTCACGTGCTCCATCCCCTGGACGCTCGCGATTGGGTTGCTTTCGTCTACGAGCGACCTGCTGAGGGCACTTGGCGGGAGAAGCACCTGGTTGGAGGCGAGTACGAAGGCCGGTCTTTCGCCATATCCGACACCCCTACCCTGTGCGCCGCCGATCGAATTACGGCTATCGCCGCCGAGACCGGTTGTCTTGTCCTTGGCTACACCATGGTTTTGACTGTCGGGCACCACGAGCTAATCGCAGCTCGTGGGTCACAGGTACTGCGTTACCGGGTGCAGTCGGGAGGTTACGGCGACTACTTCGAAGGTGACCCCTTGCTGCACGAGTCAGAGGGGTTCGATGCGATTCTGGGAGCGTACGGCTTCGACGCGAACGGCTGGCTCGCCCGCGGCCGGAGATGGGGATTACTGTGGACGGCGCTGGACCCGGACGCCGAACCTGAAGAGCACCGCCGCTTGTACTTCGGGCCCATGCGAAGGCGGGTGGACTATATCCACCGAGCCGCGCTCAAAGAGTTCGAGGATGAATACGGCGAGGACGAAGAGTCGTAATGGGGCTCGTTTCCTTGTTGCTGTGCGCAAGCACGAAGGCACCATTGTGGAAGTGACACTGCGGCCGCACCTATCGACATGTAAGCATTCGATCGCTTATCGACGCGCACTCGAGCCAGGTAGTCGCTCATGAGCAGAAACAGGTTGGCCTCAGCGTAGCAACCGAGGCAACATCTATCGCTCCTACCCGTCGACGAGATAAGCGAGATCGGACACTCGTCGGAACTTGAAACCCTGGCCCGCCGCTTCCGCAGTCGGCGGTGACACGAGAAGTCCGGCATCGGTTTTACGAGCTTCGTCCTTGAGCCGTTCGGCACGAAGTGCGGCAGGGCCGAGCGCCGTGTATTCCATCCGTCCGGTTGCGCCAATATTGCCGGCAATGATCGGGCCTGTCGCGATACCGATGTCCATGTGAATGGCAGGCTCGGCGCGTTCGAATCCCCTCATGCGGTCCCGGAGCTGAACCCCGCAAGCCACGGCTTTAGCAGCATGATGCTCGTCCTTAACCGGGCTACCGAAGATAACCGTGATTCCACGCCCCCCATGGTCGAACTTGTCGATGGTGCCGTCATTAGCCATGACGCATTGCACCGAAGCTTCGAGATAGCGGTTGACGATTTCCACAAGCCGCTCTGGCTCTCGCGTCTCAGCGAGCCCGTCGTACTCCCTGACCTCTGCTATCAGCATGGTTGCGATCCGCCGTTCGCCACCGAGCTTCACGTCACCCCTGAGGATTGCGTCCGACACTTGCCGCGTCATGTAGCGGCCGAAGGTGTCGCGGATGCGATCGCGTTCCTTCAGGCCATCCACCATGGTGTTGAACATGCGAGCGAGCACGCCCGACGTGTCTTCGAACTTGAATGAGAAGTCGCCGCCTCCGACACGGCGGAGTGCTTCCGCCAATGCGTCGTCGCTCGGGCGATTTTCATGCGATCGGCGCTCCATAGCGTCGCTCAGTATAGGCCGGGCATGGCAGACGCCACCGGAGGGGCGTACGAAGTTTGGGAACCGGGCCGCAGATAGCCGGGCTCCCAACATCCTCCCAAAGATGGATTGCCTGCAGCCCTCGACGCATCTACTATGGGCATCGATATCAGTCGGGCCAAGGAGTGCGTCGATGCCCAAAGGTCCGTTCGCCTATCACAGCGGAAGCACGCCTGAAACGCCGGAGGCGCAGGCCAGAGTCGTGGAAGCCTGGGGCAGGTGGTTCGGCTCGGCCGGAGCCGCCCTCTCCCACCGCGTCAACGCGGCCGGCGAGGGCGGCGAAGTGTGCGAAACCTTGGACGCGATGTGACGGCGCCGAATGGACTGGAAGAAATCGCCGCCTGAGCTGGTCGCGCTGTGGGAGGAGGTCGCCCCGGATGGGCCGGGCGTCGAGCGGCGCAAGATGTTCGGCTATCCTGCCGGCTTCGTCAACGGCAACATGTTCGCCGGCCTCTTCCAAGATTCGTTGATGCTGCGTCTGCCCGAAGCCGACCTGGCGGAGTTTCTGCGGCTGGACGGCGCCAGGCCGTTCGAGCCAATGCCCGGTCGACCCATGAGGGGCTATGCCATCGCCCCGGCAACGCTGCTGCAGGATAAGCCGAGCCTGGCCCGCTGGCTCGATCGAGCAGTCGAGGCAGCAGCCAAGCTGCCGGCCAAGACGAAGAAGAAGGGCACGAAGAGCTAGGTCTCAGCGCCAAGATGGCGCTCAACGGCTAGCGAACGCCCTTGCTTCGAAGCCGCACCCCTCTAGGCCGCGTCGCGGCGCTCTTCGGGCTGCTCCTCCATTTCGGGAAGCTCGGCCGGGATGCGCAGGGTAGCAACGCCGATGCGGTCGTCCGCCATACCGTAGTACACGTCCACCCGATCGGGATCTCCGAGGTCCGTGCGCTGATCCAGCCCGCTGGGGAAGACCACGTTGGGCACGATGCCGTCCCGCTCGTTCATGTCGGGCACGAGGATGGGCCGGCGCGATCGGTAGCGGATCACGTCCGGATGCTGGCCGTCCAGCACCAGCGCGCCGGCGGAGTAGCGCAGCCGTTTTTTCTCGTCGTCCAGGATGCCGCTCACGCCGTGATACACCAGCAACCAGCCGTGGCGGGTGAGCAGCGGCGGCGCCCCGGCGCCCACTTTGATGCGCTCCCAGGAGTAACGCGGCGACATCAAGCGATGATGCGCGTGCAGCAGCCGTAAGTCGTCCACGCTGGACGGATGCTGGCTGTAGGAGATCCAGATGCTCTCGTGGTGCACACGCTGCCTGCGGCTGTCCGAGCTCTCTTCTTCGCTCCCCTCCTCGCTGCGCGCCTGGCGGCGCATCTCCTCCAGCTCCTGCAGCACCTCATGTGGCTGTGACCCCGGGAACAGCGGCCGGTGAATCAGGCCCACAGCCGCCCGGCCGCTCGGATCGGGGATCATCTGTGGAAACAGCACGGCGTCCTTGTTGTAGACGTTGTTGAAGTTCACCGGCGCGGTCTCCCCAAAGCGCACCAGCCCCAGGCGCTGCCAGCGATCGAGATCAGAGGATACGGCCAGCGCTATCCGCGGTCCCTCTGGTCCGTACGCGGTGTAGGTCATGACGTAGGCCTGCAGCGGCTCCAGGTACACAATCCTGGGGTCCTCGCAGCCGCCGCCCGTCTCGTCGTTCTTCTCGTACGGCTCCTCGGGCTCCAGGGCGATGCCCATGCGCTCTACGTTGCAGGGGTTGCCGGCCGGGTCGAACAGCACTCGCGCCTTGCCGATGCGGGAGTAGTTGCCGGCGCCCACTAACCGCGGGAACAGGTACAGCTGGCCGTCCGGCCCGCGGGTCACAGCCGGGTTGAGCACCCCTTCGACTTCGGCCGGGTTGCTCCGGTCGGGCTGCATGATTACGCCCAGCCGTCGGAGCGCGAACGGCTCTCGCTCGAGGCGGCCGAAGGGGGCCGTCATGATGGCCTCGGACGCGTCGAGGCGCGGCGCGGCGACGCCATGATGCCGCTGGACATTCCCTCCACTGCTGTGAGCGGGACGAACACGTCGGGACTAGACGGCGACAGGTTGCGCGAGTACTCCCAGCGTGCGCCAGGCGGACGTGACGTCCTCGGCTGCCACCACTGCGCCAAAGTGATTGCGCATGTTGCGCAGCGTTGCTTCGTGATCCTCCAGGCTGGCCGTAGCGGTGCAGTCGGACACGAACACGATGAAATAGTCCTTCATGTAGCCGTCGCGGGCGGTCGACTCTACGCACACGTTGGTGGCCTCGCCGGTCATAATCAGCGACTCGACCCCATGCGACCGCAGGATCAGGTCCAGGTCGGTGTCCAGGAAGCCGCTGTAGCGATGCTTGGTCACGACGTACTCATGCGTCTCCGGGGTCCAGGCATCGTTGAGCCTGGGCTCGAAGCCCTCGTACCAATCGGCGCCCCACGTGCCCGGGAAGCAGCGCGGACTGGCGCCCAAACGTCTTCTGGTCCACGCCGGCGAATTAGTCCACGGACTGTGATGGGTGCGGATGTGCACGATGGGCAGCTTCACCTCGCGGGCCAGGCCGATCAGCCCGCGCAGCCGTGGCGCCATGGCTTGAATGAAGCCGGCATTGACGCCGGCCTTGGGCAGCGCGCCGTTGGAGTCGCAGAAGTCATTCTGCATGTCAACGACCAGCAGGGCCGCGCGGCGAGGGTCGACCAGCTCCTCCAGGGTCACCGAGGCAAAGGCCTCACTGCTCATAGCTGAGCCTCCATCAGTGTGGTGCCTATATAGAGTACAGCCGGTACGCTCTAGGGGTGACCAGCCGCCTCCTGCGTGCCTGCGCTCGGCAGCCGGTAGACCGCACGCCCATCTGGTTCATGCGCCAGGCCGGCCGGGCGCTGCCGGAGTACCGCCGCATCCGAGAACGTCACGACCTGCTGGCCATCACCCACCAGCCCGAGCTGTGCGCCGAGGTGACGCTCCAGCCGCTGCGCCGGCTGGGCGTGGATGCCGCCATCCTCTTCGCCGACATCATGACCCCGCTCATCGCCATTGGCCTCGACGTGCGCATCGTGGAGCATGCAGGGCCGGTGCTGGAGCAGCCCGTCCGCACCGAGGCCGACCTGGCCCGGCTGCGGCCGCTCGAGCCGGACCAGGACGTGCCCTTCGTGCTGGAGACGATCCGCCTGGTGCGCCAGCAGCTTTCGCCGGAATCGGCCCTGATCGGCTTTGCCGGCGCCCCGTTCACCCTGGCCAGCTACCTGGTCGAGGGCAGGGCCTCGCGCACCTTCGAGCAGACCAAGCGGCTGATGTATTCGCGGCCCGACCTGTGGGACAGGCTCATGAGCCGCCTAGCGGACGTGGTCGCTACCTATCTGGCCGCGCAGGCCCGGGCCGGGGCGCAGGTGCTGCAGCTCTTCGACAGCTGGGTCGGCTGTCTGAGCCCAGCCGACTACTGCCGCCACGTTCAGCCTTACTCGCGCGGCATCTTCCAGTCGCTGCAGGCGCACGACGTGCCCACCATCCATTTCGGGACCGACACCGGCTGGCTGCTGGCGCCCATGGCCGAAGCTGGGGGCAGCACCATTGGCGTGGACTGGCGCGTGCCTCTTGACGCGGCCTGGGCCGCCATCGGCCCCGAACGGGGCATCCAGGGCAACCTCGACCCGCTGACTCTGCTGGGGCCCTGGCCCGCCGTCGAAGAGGCTGCTCGCCGGGTGCTCGATCAAGCCGGCGGAAGGCCGGGGCACATCTTCAACCTGGGGCACGGCCTGCACCCCGAGACGCCCTTGGACAACCTCGAGCGCCTGGTCGAGCTGGTGCATGAGATCGAGCCGGTGCGGCCATGACGGGCGTGCTGCTCATGGCTTACGGCACGCCCCGCAACCTGGACGAGGTCGAAGCCTTCTACACGGACATCCGCGGCGGCCGGACGCCCGCGCCGCAGCTGGTGGAACAGCTCCGCAACCGCTATCGCGCCGTCGGCGGCAGCACCCCGCTGCTGGAGATCACTCGCCGCCAGGGCGCGGCCCTCCAAGCCGCGCTGGGCCCGGACTTTCACGTCGTGGTGGGCATGAAGCATTGGTATCCATACATCCGCGAGGCGGTGGAGCAGCTGGCGGCGGCCGGTGTCGGTGAAACCGTTGCCCTGGCGCTGGCGCCGCACTACTCCGCGATGAGTGTCGGCGCCTACCTCCAAGAGGTGGACGAAGCCCGGCAGGCAATCGGAAGCGCCTTCGGCTTGCGCCCCGTCCACTGCTGGCATCTGCAGCCGCGGTATCTCCAGGCGATCGCCGATCGCGCTCGGGCCGCCCTGAAGGACTTCGGCGCGCAGACCGTCGTCTTCACCGCGCACAGCCTGCCTCGCCGCATCCTGGACTCCGGCGATCCTTACGTGAGCCAGCTGCAGGAGACCGGCGCAGCCCTGGCCGCCGATCTTCGCCTGGAGCACTGGGAATTTGCCTTCCAGAGCGCCGGGGCCACCGGCGACGCCTGGCTCGGTCCGGACATCCTCCAAACCCTTTCACGCCTTGCGGGCGAGGACGTTCGCCGCGTCCTGGTCACCCCCATCGGCTTCATTGCCGATCACCTGGAGATCCTGTACGACCTCGACGTCCAGGCCAAGAACGCTGCCGCCGGCCTGGGGATAGACCTCCGCCGCATCGAATCCCTCAACGACAGCCCGGCCCTCATCGACGCCCTCAAGGCCGCCGTCCTCGAAGCTCTCACGTAACCCGATGCAGGGCGGGCCCAAGCCCGTCTTCCCTGTCAACCAAATCGACACCCCAATTCGTGAGGTGTCAGGCCGCTTCCCCCTCGGCCCATCAACTCCAGATGGCGAAGCCCATCCCGACCCCGGTCCCGGCCGTCGAGCGGTAACACGGGAAGTACTCCAGCGACCGCAGCTGGAGGCCCTCCACCGTGGCCGCCGCCGCGATCCAGCTGCGGATCTCGCCGGTCCCCGAGCTCAGCCGCTCGGGCGGCAGGCTGCAGATCGCCTCCGCGTCTCGCGCCTGCAGCGCCTCGATGAAGCGCCGATCGAGCTCCTCGTCGATCACGAAGTGGCTCAGCCCGCCCGACCCGACGACGGCCACCCGCTCCTCGCCCGGCCAGCAGGCGATGGCAGCGGCCACCGCCTGGCCCAGCTGCCAGCAGCGGTGCGGCGTCGGCTGGTTCGGCGCGTACAGCGTGTTGATGACCACCGGCAGCAGCGGCACCGGCCGAGGGCTCATGATCCGCCCCACCACGAAGCCGAAGGCGTGCCCCATGCCTATTCCTTCATCCAGCTCCCGCGCCTGGGCGATGTCGAAGCCCGCCTCTACGAGCTGTTCGATGACGTGCTTGCCCAGGGCCGACGGCACCGCATACCACGTATCTTCCGGGCCGTACGCCCAACCCGAGGCGCGCGCCGCCTCGTCGGCCGCTCGGGAGAACATCTGCGGCATGTTCAGGATGCGCTCGCCCCAGTAGACCATCAGCGCAGGCCGGTATTCGCGCGGGAAGATTTCCCCCTGGTCGTCGCCGAACACCACCACCACGTCCGGGCGCGCCTCCTCGAACGCCTGCCGCAGCCGGGTCATCGCTTCCTGGGCAGCCCGATGGCGCGCCTGCTGGCGAGCCGGCCCCAGCTCCTCGACCAGCCGCGGATCGGCGTTCGCCAGCAGCCGGGCGTAGGTCACCTGCTTGCCCTGGTGGTCGAACAGCCACGGGCTGCCCGTATCGCGCTGGCCGTGTCGCGGCCAGGTCTCCGGCCCGGTGCTCAGCTGCGGCGTGTGCGAGGTGCCGAGACCGAGCACGATGCGCGCCATCGCACAGCATCGTACAGCAGCAAGGGCCGGCTGACGGTAGGATCTGTCCACGGCCCCCAGCAGTCAATCGCAACGCCCGCGCATCGCGCTAGACGTGATGGGCGGCGACAACGCTCCCACCGCCACCCTCGCGGCGGCCAGGACCATCCAGGCCAGCGGCCGGGCCGACCTGCTGCTGGTGGGCCCGGAGTCCACCGTTGCCGGCCAGGGCTTCGACTACGTGGCCGCCACCGAGGTGGTGGCCATGGATGACAAACCCGGGCGCATCATGCGCGAGAAGCCGGATTCGTCCATGAGAATTGCCGTCCAGCAGGTCCTCGACGGTAAGGCCGGTGGCGCCGTGAGCGCCGGCAACACCGGGGCGCTGATGGCCATCGGCCTGTTCACGCTGGGCCGCCTGCCGGGCATCGATCGGCCCGCGCTGGGCGGTGTCTTCCCCACCCGCGAGGGCCGCACGCTGCTGATCGACGCCGGCGCCAACGCCGACGTGAAGCCTGCCTACCTGCAGCAGTTCGCCATCATGGGCAGCGTCTACATGGAGCGCATCTTCGGGGTGCCCAATCCCCGCGTCGGTCTGCTCAACGTCGGCCACGAAAAGGGCAAGGGCAACCAGGTCACCCAGGAGGCCTACGGACTGATCAAAGCCAGTGGTCTGAACTTCGCCGGCAACATCGAGGGCAAGGACGTGCCCGAAGGGGCCGTGGACGTGGTGGTGTGCGACGGCTTCACCGGCAACGTCATCGCCAAGCTCAGCGAAGGCTTGGCCGGCGTGCTGGGCGGCTGGATCCGCGAGGAGATCCGCAAAGAGAGGCTGGCCCCCATCGGCGCGCTGCTGCTCAAACCGGCCTTTGACCGCGTTCGGAAGCGGCTGGCCTACGCCGATTACGGCGGCTGCGCCCCGCTGTTCGGCCTGAACGGGCTGGTGGTGAAAGCCCACGGTCGCGCCGACGCGAACGCCCTGGAATACGCTATCGGACTCGCCGCCCAGGCCGTCGAGCAAGACCTCGTTGGCCGCCTCAACGAGGCTCTAGCGGGGATCGCCGAACGGTAATGGCGGCGCTGCTCATCCGTCCGCTGGCCTGGGCGCACGGACGAACAGCGCGCTGGCTTCGGCCAGGACCTGTCCACCGGCGTCCTGCACCTGAGCTTCGGTTTCAAGACGGCTGCCTCGATCGCGAGTGATCCAGCCGCGCAGCAGCAGCTCCTGGCTGGTCCGGACCGGGCGGCGGTAGCGCACCTCCAGCCGGCCGGTGTAATACATCTCCGTCTTCTGCGCCGCCGCCCAGGCCATAGCTTCGTCCAGCAGCACCGTCACCAGGCCGCCGTGCATGACTCCGTCCCAGCCCTGGTGCTCCGCCGCGGGCGTGAATCGCGCCGCCACGCCGCCGTCGGGATGGAGCTCGAAGTCGAGGTGCAGGCCAATAGGGTTGCCGGGACCGCAGCCGAAGCAGCCCTGGTTGGCCAGCGGAGCGACTAGCGGCATCGGCTACGATTCATTCCCAATGATCCTAAGCGACCGCTCCATCCGCGAGGAGATCGAAGCCGGCCGCATAGGCATCGATCCGTACGATCCGGCGCTGGTTCAGCCGGCCAGCGTCGACGTCCGCCTCGATAACAAATTCCTGGTCTTTCGCAACTCCAAGCGCGCTTTCATCGACGTGAAGCAGCCCGCAGACGACCTGATGGAGCTGATCGAGGTCGGCCGCGAAGAGCCGATGTTCCTGCACCCCGGCGAATTCATGCTGGGCAGCACGGTCGAGTCGGTGCGCATGCCGGAAGACATCGTAGCCCGGCTCGAAGGCCGCAGCTCGCTGGGCCGGCTGGGCATCGTCATCCACTCAACAGCCGGATTTATCGACCCCGGCTTCGAGGGCCACGTGACGCTCGAGATCAGCAACCTGGCCAACCTGCCGATCGCGGTCTATCCGGGCATGCGCATCGGCCAGCTGTCGTTCATCAAGATGACCACCCCTGCCGACCGTCCTTACGGCAGTCAGCGCGGCAGCAAATACAGCGGACAGCAGCTTCCTACAGCCAGCCGGCTGTACATGGACTTCCAGACAGAGTCCAGGTAGGTCCTTCGGCTCAGCCGGCCCACATGCCCGCCGCGTCCTCCGAAGAAGCGCCCCCCAACACCGCCAGAAAGGCCTGGCCGTAGCGCTCCAGCTTGGCGTCGCCGATGCCCCGCACGGCGCGCATGTCAATGAGGCTGCTTGGCCGGCGCGCGGCGAGCTCCGATAGCGTCAGGTCGGTGAACACGACGTAGGGCGGTACGCCCTGGCGGTCGGCCAGGAGCCGGCGCAGCGACCGCAGCCGCTCGAACAGCTCTCCGCCTCGAACCGCCGCCTCTGCGCCGGAGCGCTGCCCTCCGCGGCGAGCGCGGGGCCGTGTATAGCGGCCAAGACGAGCGCCGTCGGGCGGATTGACTCGCTCCCGGCACAAGGCCCTGCCGGCTTCGGTCATCGTCAGGAACGTGAACTGGTCGCGCTCAACCAGCTCCAGGTAGCCCTGGACCACCAGCTGGTCGATCCAGCTGCGTACCGCCACCTCCCCGTCGTGCGCCAGCAGGCCGAAGACGCTCAGCTCGTCATGGCGGTGGCGCTGGATCATCTCCGACGCGCGGCCGAGGAGCACCTGGGCAACGTGTGCCGGGCCGAACCGCCCGCCGGTGCGCCATACCGCCGAGATGATCTTCTGCGCCGTCACCAACGCCTCCTGCGATTCGAGCTGCTGGGTTTCGCCGAGGCACACGTCGCACGCCCCGCAGCTCTCGCTCGCTTGCTCGCCGGGGAGCGCCGGGTAGCGCTGGCCGAAGTGCTCGGTGAGGATGCGATGGCGGCACACCGGGGCAACGGCGAACTGGCCAATCTCCCGCAGCTGCCGCTCCAGGGCCCGCTGCCGTTCAGGTTGAAGCGGCCCATCGGCCGTCGCCAGGAAGCGATGCTTCACCAGATCGGCGCCGCTGAACAGCAGCACGCATTCGGCGGGCAATCCGTCGCGACCGGCGCGCCCCGCCTCCTGCTGGTAGTTCTCGATGCTCTTGGGCGAGCTGGCGTGCACCACGTAGCGGACGTTGGAGCGATCGATTCCCATGCCGAAGGCGATCGTGGCCACCACCACTTCCAGCCGCTCGGCCACGAAGTCCGACTGCACCGCTCGACGCTTGGCGCCGGGCAGGCCAGCGTGATAGGCCGCGCAGCTGACGCCGTGACGGGCGGCTCCTTCGGCCAGCTGCTCGACGTCCCGGCGAGTCTGACCGTAGACGATGCCGCCTTCGCCGGCGTGGCGGCGGATGACCTGCAGGACCTGGGCGAGCATGTCGTGGCGTGGAAGCGCACGATACGTCAGGTTGGGACGGTCCACGTGGCCGATCAGCCGCCGCGGCCCGCGCAAGCCCAGCTGCGCGCAGATGTCCTCCTGCACCTGAGGCGTCGCCGTGGCCGTAAGGGCCATGCGCGGCACCTCGGGCGCCTGGTCCAGCACCGAGCGGAGCTGGCGGTATTCCGGACGGAAGTCGTGCCCCCAGTGCGAGACACAGTGCGCCTCGTCGATGGCGAACAGCGCCAGCTCGGACCGCAGACCCGCCGCCAGGTCGCCGATCATGAGCCGCTCAGGGCTGACGTACAGCACCTGGAGCTCGCCGGCGGACGCCTGGCGCCGGATCGAACGGCGCTCGCTCTCCTCGACCTGGCTGTGCAGCGCGGCGGCCCGCAGGCCGGCCTGCCGGGCCGCCGCGACCTGATCGTCCATCAGCGAGATCAGCGGGGAAACTACCAGCACCAATCCCCGGCCGCAGGCCGCCGGTGTCTGGTAACACAGGCTCTTCCCCCCACCGGTAGGCAGCACCAGCAGGCAGTCACAGGCGGACATGACCGCCGTCACCGCCTCTTCCTGCAGAGGCCGGAAGCTATCGTAGCCCCAGTGGTGGCGCAGCGCTTCGAGCGGTGTCAGCTGCGGCTGCGCCATGTGCCCCTGAATAGTAGTGGGAGGCGCGCGCGTCGGGGCGCCTCAGCTTGCCAACGGCAAACGAATGGCGAAGATGCTTCCACCTTCCGCCGGCGAGACGACGTCGATCGTCCCCTTGTGGGCTTCCACGATCTTCTTGGCGATGGCCAGGCCCAGACCGGCGCCACCCTTCTCCCTCGAGCGCGACTGCTCCGCCCGGTAGAAGCGATCGAACAGGTGCTCGCGGTCGGCCGGGCTGATGCCCGGTCCGTTGTCGGCAACGGACACCTGGACGGTGGAGTCATAGCGCTGCACCGCGAAGTTGATGTGCGCCTCCCGCGGCGTGTACTTGATGGCGTTGTCGGCCAGGTTCAGCAGCACCTGCCGCATCCGGTCGACGTCCACCTCCACCCACGCCCCCTCGCCGCTGCGCAAGTTCACCTCCCGCTCCGGCGCCAGGGCCTTGGTCTGCTCGTACACGTCCTCCACCAGCCGCGAGAGGTCGACTCGCCGCAGCCTCAGGTCGTCGCCAGCGTCGAGCCGAGCCAGCGACACCAGGTCGCGCACCAGGCCGGTCATGCGGTCCACCTCGCCGCGCATGGTGTCCAGGATGCGATCGAGCGTCGCGGCATCGTTCTTGGCGCCCTTCTTGAGCACGTCGATGTAGCCGGCCAGCGAGGTCAACGGGGTCCGTAGCTCGTGCGAGGCATCGGCGGCGAACTGCCGCTGCCGGTGCCAGCTCTCCTCCAGCTTCTGCGCCATGTAGTTGAATGACTCCTGCAGCTGGTGGAGCTCCGTGGTCGGCTGGTCCACGTCAATACGCTGCGCCAGGTCGCCCTCACCGAGGCGGCGGTACTTGGCGGCAATGTCTCGCAGAGGCCGCAGCTTCGCGCGGGTGATGAAAATCACCACCAGGCTGGTGACCAGCAGCGTCGAGCCAAAGCCGATGGCCAGGATCCTCAGAAAGCCGCTCAACGTTGCGTCCACCGGCTCGAGTGAGGTCGACAGCACCAGCGCGCCGCTGCGAGTCCCCAAAGGGAGCGGCCGGTAGAGCAGCAGGAAGCGCTGCCCGTTGACGTTGACCTTGGTGACGTCCTCCTGCTTGCCTCTGCTCAAGCCGCGGAGCTGGGCAATCAACGCTTCCGGCAGCGATTGCTGGGCCGCCTGCCGAGACTGGGCCAGCAGCTGGGCGTTGGGGCCCAGGACGAACACGCCCACGCCCGTGGCGGCGGGACGCTCGGTGATCTGGCTGGTCAACGCCCTCAAATCGGCCACGGTCCGCTCCTGTTCGGCCAGCCGCTGCAGCGGCAGCGCCTGGGCGCGCAGCAGCGTCAGGGCCTGACCCGTCAGGTACGTGTCCAACGCCGCGTACAGGAAGCCCGCCAGCAGCAGCAGCACCAGGGCGATTCCTCCGCCGTACCACACCGCCAGACGGACCGCCAGGCTTCTCATCGGCTCAGCCGCCGGCCCCCTTCAGCGCCGCCGGCGAGAGCAGGGGCCGGGAGACCCTCGTCAGCGCTCGGCAGCATCATCTCGGAGGATGTAGCCGGCTCCTCGCACGGTCTGCAGGAGCTTTGGCGGGATGTCTTCCAGCTTCTCGCGCAGGTAGCGGACGTAGACCTCCACGATGTTGGAGTCACCGTCGAAGTCGTAGCCCCACACGCGCTCGATGATCGACTCCTTGCTCAGCACCTGGCGGGGATTGAACATGAACAGCTTGAGGAGGTCGTACTCGCGCGGAGTCAGCTCGATCGGCCTGCCGTCGCGCCGCACTTCGTGCGTATCCTGGTCCAACGTGACGCCGGCCACGTTGAGAACCTGCTGGCGGGTGCTGCCGCGGCGGCGCAGCACCGCCCGAATGCGTGCGATGAGCTCCTCGAAGCGAAACGGCTTGATGACGTAATCGTCTGCCCCATGGTCCAGGCCCCGCACGCGATCCTGCAGCTCGTCTCGCGCGGTGAGCATGATGATGCCGGCGTCGCTCTGACCGCGGATGCGCTTGCACACCTCCATGCCATCCATACCAGGCAGCATCACGTCGAGCACGATGACGTCAGGCGCGTACTCCCGCGCTAGCGCCAGGGCCTTCATGCCATCGTTCGCGGTCCTGACCTCGAAGCCTTCGTAGCCCAAGCCCAATTTGATGAAGTCCACGATGCTGGGCTCATCGTCGACCACCAGCGCCTTGAGACGCGGCTCAGCGCGATCCACCGTCACCTGTTCCACGAGGATAGGCTATGGGCCGGCGCTGAGAAAACGCTGAAGAAGCGCTGAGAGGCGGCCGAGAAGCGCTGAGAAGCGGAACGGTTGCCTAGGCGGTGCGGGGAACGCCGCTCGTCTCAGCCTGTGAGCTGGCCACAGCCGGCGCCTCCTCATGGTGGCGGGTCAGCGCCAAGCCGGCGGCGGTGCCGATCACCAGCACCATCTGGACGATGGTCGTCTCCCAGGTTGGGAACACGCCGAAGAAGTCCATGCTCGGCAGGAAGCCCGGCGTATGCGCCTGCAGCTTGCCGGCCACCTGCAGCGAATGCACTCCCATGCCCGAGAACTTGAAGGCCAGGAAGAACACCAGCACGCTGGTCAGCAGGAAGAAGGGCCGAATGGGAATACGCACGCCGACGGCGAGCATCAGCGTGGCCACGACGGCCAGCCCGGCGGCTCCGGCGCCTAGCCCGAGCAGCAGATCCGAGGTATTGATAGCCGGCGCGATACCCACGTAGAACAGCACGGTCTCTGCTCCCTCGCGCAGCACCGCCAGGAAGGCGATGGCCGCCAGGGATAGCAGGCTGTTGGTAGCCAGCGCCCGGCTGGTCTGGTGCGAGATGTAACGGTTCCAGGTGCTGACGTTCGACTTGCTGTGCAGCCAGAACATCATCCACACCAGCATGCAGGCCGCGACCAGGCCGGTCACGCCTTCCAGCAGCTCTCGGTTCGAGCCGCCCGCCTTGGCAAAGGCCACGTTGACGATGACGGCGATGACGACGCTCAGCGCCAAGCCGGCGCCGCCTCCCATCCACACCCAGGTCTGCTTGGCGCCATTGCCGGAGCGTTTGAGGAAGGCCAGCAGGGCGGCAAACACCAGCAGCGCCTCGAACCCTTCGCGCAGCAGGATGATGGCTGCGTCAAAAACGCCGTACTGCACCGTGGGGCCGGCAAAGGCGCTCAGGCTCGTTTGCATGTCGCCGATCACGGCCGCGGCCTGAGAGAGCGCGGGGGGCGTCGACGTCAGGTAGCCGTAGGCCTGGGCCATCTCATTCTCGGTTCGGGTGTACGTTTCCGGCGCCTTGGTGGCAACCGTCCCTTCGACCTCGGGCCAGCCGGCGATGAACGCCTTGATCTGGGCCGCGGCGCCGGCCGCGTCGTTGGCCGCGATGCGCTGCTGCGCCGTATCGAGGTACCGCAGCTGTCCGGACATGCCGTTCGGGACCGCGGTTGGCTCGGCTGCCGCTGCTCCCCCTGCGGCCGAGCTGTAACGGGTGACAAACGTATTGGTGCTGGCTTGCAGCGCATCGAGGGCGGTGTCGATACGAGCGGGGTCGGCTGGCTGCGCGGTGAAGGCAGCCTTGCTGTCAGTCATGCCCGCCTCGATCTGGCGATAGAGATCGCGATCCTGCGTACGCACGGCTCGTTCGATGGTGGGCCAGCCCTGCTCGAACGCGTCGTATTCGCTCGCGGACTGCGCCACGTTTCCAGCGTGCAGCTGGCTCAGCGCCGCATCGACGTGCGCGCTCAGGGCCTTGACGTCCTGGGCGGCAGTCGTGGACTGCGCCAGGGCCGCCATGGGCGCCCCCAGAATGACGACAGAGATCAGCGCCAGCGCCGCGAACACTCGAACCGACATGCCCAAACCACCTGTTGTATTCCCGAGGGCCTTGCGTAAGCCCCGGCTTACCCGTGGTTTTAGGCTAACCTAACTTTTAACGTTCGTCAAGACTGCGCCCGTCGGGGGAATCGGGCGTGACGAAAATGGCATCGGCCACGGCCCGGCCGAGCGAATGCTGCTCGCCATCGTCTTCGACCTCTATCAGCGTGGGCCCCTCGAATGGCACGTGCTCGAGCAGGCGCACGCCGGTACCCGGCTTGAGGTTCCGCTGCTCGATGTAGGCCATGAGATCGACGTTGCTTTCGGCGTCCTCGAGCACGCGCACGATGTGGTATCGGCCGGGCCGATCCACCTGTGATAGGGCCGTGCCGCGGGGCTGCGCCATGGACCCGGTTCCCGGGATTGGGTTGCCGTGCGGACAGGTATCAGGATTGCCTAGAAGAGCCATCAGCCGGGCTTCGACTTTGGGTGAGATGATGTGCTCAAACTTGTGCGCCTCGGCATGGGCTTCGACCCAGCTGAGCCCCAGGATGTCGGTCAGCAGCCGTTCGGACAGGGCATGGCGGCGGACCAGGGATTCGGCCACGTCGCGACCGCGAACGGTGAGCCGTACCTCTTTGCGCTCGTTCACCGCGATGAGGTCCTCGCGGACCATTCTGCGCAGCGTCTCGGTGACGGTTGGCACAGCCGTGTGCATGCGCTCAGCCAGGCGAGCGCTGATGACCTTGAGGCCGTTCTGCTCCATCAGGTAGATCTGGTCGAGATAGTCCTCGACGACCTCGGTAGGCATGCCGCTCTACGCCTATCCTAGCAATGTTGTCTGTGGCTTTGGGAGCCCGCTTGTCAGGCCGCGGCGACTGCTTCCCGGAGCGCCTCGACCACCAGGTTGCCCATTTCGTCGGTTGGCACCTGCTTGGTTCCGGGAGCGACGATATCGACCGTTCGATAACCGCTGTCCAGCACCCGCTGAACGGCCGTCTCGATGGTCTCCGCCGCGTCCGGACGGTTGAGCGACAGGCGCAGCATCAGCGCCGAGCTGAGGATGGTGGCCAGCGGATTGGCGATGCCTTTGCCGGCGATGTCCGGGGCCGAGCCGTGGATCGGCTCGTACAGCCCGAACTTGCCGGTGCCCAGGCTGGCCGATGGCAGCAAGCCCATCGATCCGGTGAGCTGCGACGCCTCGTCCGTGAGGATGTCGCCGAACATGTTCTCGGTGACGATTACGTCGAACTGTCGGGGATCGCGAATGAGCTGCATCGAGCAGTTGTCCACCAGCATGTTGCCGTACTCGACGTCGGGATAGCGCTTCGCCACCGCGGTCGCGACCTGGCGCCACAGGCGTGACGTGGACAGCACGTTGGCTTTGTCTACCGAGGTGACCTTCTTGCGCCGCTCCCGTGCCAGTTTGAAGGCAGTGTCGACGATGCGCTCGATCTCGGGCTGCGAGTACGCCATGGTGTCCACCGCTTTGGTGACGCCATTGGGAGCCTTGAAAATTTTGCTCGGCTTGCCGAAATAAAGGCCGCCGGTCAGCTCGCGGACGACAAGCAGATCGGTGCCCTCCAGCACTTCCTGCCGGATGGGTGAGGCGCCAATGAGTGTTGAGTTGACCTTGACCGGGCGTAGGTTGGCGTACAGCTTGAAGCCAAAGCGCAGCCTGAACAGCGCCTGCTCCGGCCGTACGGTAGCTTCGGGATCGTCCCACTTCGGTCCGCCTACGGCGCCCAACAGGATGGCGTCGCACTTCTCGCACATCGCGAAGTCGCTATCGGTGATGGCCACGCCGTACTGATCGATGGCCGCGCCGCCGATGACGGCACGCTCGAAGGTCAAGTTCAGCTCGTGCTGCTGGTCGACGGCCTGAAGCACCTTGACGGCTTCGGCGCAGACTTCCGGACCAATTCCGTCCCCGGCAAGAACAGCGATTTTGGGCATGACAGAGAGCATACGGTAAGCGTCGGCGATCGCGAACGGATCTGTTAGCACTCCTATTGACAGACTGCTAACAGATGTGATATTGATAGATATGCAAGCAACTTCCTTTGATGAGGAGGCAATAGGGTAAGACAATGGCGACCATGCATCTCGAACCGTTCCGCGATTTCGTATCCCTGCGTGAAGCGATGAACAGCCTGTTGGAGGACAGCTTCGTGCGCCCCTTCACGGCGTTGAGCCAACTTCAAGCTGGCGGGGCCCGCGCGTTCCCGGTCGACATCTACCAAACGGAAAACGAGCTCGTCGTTCGAGCGTCCGTGCCGGGTCTCCAGCCCGAAGACATCAACATCTCCGTGCTCAACGGCGTCTTGATGTTGCGCGGCGAGCACAAGCTCCAGGAGGCCAACGGCCAGGGCCAGTACCTGCGGCAGGAGATCCCTTACGGCGCGTTCGAGCGCTCCTTCGAGCTGCCTTTCCAGGTTCAAGCCGATAAGGCCCAGGCTCACTTCGAGCACGGCATCCTGACCATCCGCCTGCCCAAGGCGGAGGAAGCCAAGCCGAAGCAGATCAAGGTCAACGTTCAGAGCGCCATCGAAGGCCAGACAGCCTCGAAGTAAGCTCGATGGCGGCCGCCGCAAGAACACCGCGGCGGCCGCCACCCCTGTCCAGGCTTCTTAGCGAATCCTGGCGAACACGTCGTCGCCTTGCAGGCGGACGTCGTACGTGCGGCGGGGCTCCGTCTTCAGCTTTTGCAGCGGCCGGCCATCCAGCCGGGAGCGCAACGCCCGCGCATGCTGCGCCTCACGCACCACCTGGCCGCTTTCGACGTCGAACTGGCTCTCGTGCAGCGGGCAGGTCACGGTTTTGCCTTCGAGCCTGCCCTGGTGGAGCAGGCTGCCCATGTGGCCGCAATGATCGGTCATCACGAAGATCGTCCCGTCGACGTTGGCCATCAGCACCGGCTGGCCTTCGACGGTGGCCGGTTTCATCTGACCCGGCTGCACCTCGGATCGGCTGCCGACCCGTTCCCAGTATCCCTCGAGGTAGCGACCGGTATGGGGCTCGAGCTGCGTAATGACCGGCGGCGCTGAGGGATCGGTCCAGCGGAAGCGGGTAATGGACCCCTTGGCAGGATCGGGCTCGTGGGCCGAATCTCGCGTGAGCGGCCGGCCGAGATAACCCATGCGCAGGATCTTGATCGGATCCCCGTGGCTGACGCAGACCACGCTCTGTCCGGGGTAGCGCTCGATCAGGCGAAACATCAGCCGCTGCATGCGGGCGAACACCTGGGCCACGGTCTCGTCGCCGGAGGTCGAATCGTAGTAGTCGGGGTGACGAGGCATGCTGGCCCAGCGCTCGCCCTGGTAATGCGTCTTGATTTCGAGCAGCAGCCTGCTCTCGACAACCGGCACCCGAGGGTGCAGCCGAGCTATGACCCGCGCGGTCTGCTTCGCTCGCAGCATCGGGCTGGTGTAGATGGCCGCCAGCGGCTCCTCGAGCAGCGCCTGGGCAGTGATGTCTGCGTCCTTCACGCCCTGCTCGCTCAACCGAAACCGCGGCAGCCGCGCGTAGAACACGTTGTCCGGGTTGTGGACGTCGGCGTGCCGGACGAACAGAATGTCGGTTGTTGGCACCAGCTCCCAATTTTACGGGGCCCAAGCGGGGCTGCTCGAACGATAGACTGCCCAGAATGGCTGCTTCTCACACGCGCGAGGTCGTGCGTGAGATCGCTGCCAGCATCGAGGCGGCCGGGATGCCCGGCGACGCCCGGCCGGTGGTGGCCGCCATCTCGGGCGGCGCCGACTCCGTGTGCCTGCTGCATGCCCTGGTCGAGCTGGGCTACCGGCCACGTGTGGCGCACCTCGACCACGGCATTCGGGCCGAGGCCGCCGACGACGCTGCGTTCGTCCGCGATCTGGCGTCCTCGCTGGGGTTGGAATGCGTCCTCGATCGCGGCGATGCGCCGGCCTACGCGAAGCGTCGGCGGCTGTCATTGGAAGCCGCCGCGCGCGAGCTGCGCTACGCCTTCTTGAGTGAGGCGTCGCAGGGCCACGAAGGACTGTTCCTGGCGCACACCGCCGACGACCAGATCGAGACGTTCCTGCTGCGGCTCATCCGCGGCGCCGGGGCGGCCGGGCTCAGCGCTATGCGACCCATCGAGGAGCGACGCGACCTGGGACTTCTGCTGTGCCGCCCGATGCTGAGCCTATGGCGCACCGACGTGGAACGCTATCTCCGGTCGCGACAGGTCAGCTGGCGCGAGGATGCCAGCAATCGGGACCGGCGTTTCCTGCGCAACCGAGTTCGCCACGAGCTCCTGCCGCTGCTCCTGAGCATGAATCCGGGCATCAAGCACGTGCTGCTGCGCGAGGCGGCCACCCTTGGGCAGCAGCATCAGCACGTCGAGGCCGAGCTCCTGCGCCAGCTTGGCCTCCAGGGCCGGCAGATCGCCGCGGCGCTGCGCGGCGAAGCCGTCGTGCTGCGTGGAGGCCGGAGGCTCGACTCCCGCCGCCTGTGGACAGACCTGCTAGGCGAGTCGCCCACGGAGCTGCCTCCTAAGTTCGACGTCGAGCTGCCGGTGCCGGGTGTGGCCGAGGTGCCGGACGTTGGAACCGTAGAAGCCGACCTGCTGCAGCTTCAGGCGCCAGCCCGGGCACCACACGGAAGCGGAAGCGATCGGTCGACTGAGATCATTGACGCGGCCGCGGTCAGCGGCGGGCTGCGAGTGCGCAGCTGGAAGCCCGGGGATCGGTTCATTCCGCTGGGCATGAAGGACCCCAGGAAGCTGCAGGACTTTTTCGTCGACTCCCACGTTCCACGCAGCCAGCGGGGCCGTATTCCGCTTGTCGTCGACGCGGGTAGTATTGTCTGGGTTGCCGGCATGCGAATGGACGAGCGTTTCAAAATAGCGCCGACCACGCGCACAGCCATCCGACTCCGATTTGTTCCCGTGGATGGCGGCTCCTGACCGGCAGCATTCGCGAGATCCTCATCAGTGAGGCAGCGCTGCGCGCTCGGGTAGCCGAGCTGGGGCGCCAGATCGCCGAGGATTACGTGGGCCGCCAGCCGCTCCTCATCGGCGTTCTCAAGGGCGGGGCGATGTTCCTGATGGACCTGATTCGAGCGATCGACCTGCCGCTGGAGATCGACTTCATGGCCGTATCCAGCTATGGCCAGGCCACCGAGTCCAGCGGCGTGGTACGCATCCTCAAGGACCTCGACGGTCCCATCGAGGGCCGCGACATCATCCTCGTGGAGGACATCATCGACAGCGGCCTGACCATCGCCTACGTGCTGGACATGTTGCGCCGGCGCGGCCCGGCCTCGCTCAAAATATGCGCTTTGCTGGTGAAGACCAAGGCCGCCGAAGCCGGATTGAAGGCGGACTACGTCGGCTTCACCATTCCCAATGAGTTCGTGGTCGGGTACGGGCTGGACTACGACGAGTGCTATCGCAACCTGCCGTACGTAGGCGTCCTGAGCGCCTGACGAAGCGTCGCCCGCGCTTGATTCCACCGAATAGGCTAGGACAGCTCCCGGCCAAGCAAGCGAGCAAGGCCGAGTGATATAATGCCCGAAAGGTAAAGAGGGTCCCGTACCAGCGTTACCGCCAGCCCCTGCAGAGAGTGATCAATGGACACAAAGTGGCTTCGAAACAGCTTCGTATACCTCATCATCATGGTCGCCATCCTGGCGGTCTTCTTCACCATCTTTCAGCAGCCGGGCAAAGAAAAGACTGTTCCGCTCACCGACCTTTACCAGACCGTCGTCAACGACGCCAAGAACGGCAACAAGGACACCGTCACCATTGCCGGCAACAAGGTCGTCGTCAAGTCTCCTGAGGGCACCCGCAGCGCCTGGATAGGCGATCGCACCGACGTCCTCCAGCAGCTGCACGACCGCGGCGTCCAGGACAACCAGGTATCGATTGAGTTCCAGGCGCCCAGCCAGTGGGGCAACTGGCTCGGCCTGCTGGGGTCGTTCCTGCCGCTCATCATCTTCGGCGGCCTGCTGCTCTTCATGATGCGGCAAGCCCAAGGCACGAACAACCAGGCGCTGTCCTTCGGAAAGAGCCGCGCGCGCATGTTCCTGGGCAATAAGCCCACGGTTACCTTCGTGGACGTCGCCGGCGTAGACGAAGCCAAGCAGGAGCTGGCCGAGGTCGTCGAGTTCCTCAAGTACCCGGACAAGTTCGCTGCGCTTGGCGCGCGCATCCCCCGCGGCGTGCTCCTGGTTGGGCCTCCGGGCACCGGCAAGACGCTGCTGTCGCGCGCCGTAGCTGGTGAAGCCGGTGTCCCGTTCTTCAGCATCTCGGGCTCGGAATTCGTGGAGATGTTCGTCGGCGTCGGCGCTTCGCGCGTGCGCGACCTCTTCGATCAGGCTAAGCGCAACTCGCCCTGCATCGTCTTCGTCGACGAGATCGACGCCGTCGGCCGCCAGCGCGGCGCCGGCCTGGGCGGCAGCCACGACGAGCGCGAGCAGACCCTCAACCAGATTCTGGTCGAGATGGACGGCTTCGACACCAATACCAACGTCATCGTCATCGCCGCCACCAACCGTCCCGACGTGCTCGACCCAGCCCTGCTGCGGCCCGGCCGCTTCGACCGTCAGGTGGTGCTGGATCGCCCCGACATCAAGGGCCGCCGGGCCATCCTGGAAGTGCACGCCAAGGGCAAGCCGCTGGACAAGACGGTGAGCCTTGACACGCTGGCCAAGCAGACGCCCGGCTTCTCCGGCGCCGACCTGAGCAACCTGGTCAACGAAGCCGCCATTCTCGCGGCGCGGCGCAACAAGAAGGCCATCTACATGCCGGAGATGGAAGAAGCCATCGATCGCGTCGTGGCCGGACCGGAGCGCAAGAGCCGCATCATCTCCGAGAAGGAGAAGGCCATCACGGCCTATCACGAGGTAGGCCACGCGCTCGTGGCGCGGGCATTGCCGAACTGCGACCCCGTGCACAAGCTCTCGATTGTGGCCCGCGGCATGATGGGCGGCTACACCCGCTTCCTGCCGGTCGAGGACCGCTACCTGTGGACCAAGAGCCAGTTCGAGGACAACCTGGGCTCACTGTTGGGCGGCCACACGGCCGAGGAGATCATCTTCGGCGAAAGCACCACCGGCCCCTCCAATGACATCGAGCGCGCCACGCACATCGCCCGGCGCATGGTCACCGAGTACGGCATGAGCGCCAAGATCGGCCCCATCGCCCTGGGACACAAGGAGGAGCTGGTATTCCTGGGCAGGGAGATCGGCGAGCAGCGCAACTACAGCGAAGCCACCGCTCAGGACATCGACTCCGAGGTGAGGCGCATCGTCGAGCACGCCCATGACGTGGCCCGCGAGATCTTGACTCGCAACCGCGACAAGCTGGTACGTATCGCCGAACGGCTGATCAAGGATGAGACCATCGAGGGGCAGCTGTTCGAGAACCTGTTCAATGGCGACGGCATAGCGCCCGACATCGAGGAAACGCCGGAGCAGCCCGAGCAGCCAGCGGCCGATACTGGCATCGCGGCCAGCGCTTCCGAACCCGAGGCCGCGCCGCAGATAAAGCCCGACCTGCCTCCTCGCCCTCAGCTTGGAGGCGCACCCGCCTAAGCGGCCCATCGTCGGCCTGCTAACCGATTTCGGTCAGCAGGACCATTACGTGGGCGTGGTCAAGGCCGTGCTTGCCGGCATAGTGCCGCAGGCCCTGGTCATCGACGTCACGCATGAGGTGCCCCCGCAGGACCTCCTGGCCGGCCAACGGCTGCTGCGAGCCAGCCAGCCTTACTTCCCGGCGGGAACGATCTTCCTGGCCATTGTCGACCCGGGTGTCGGGAGCCGGCGCAGGGGCATGGCCCTGAGCCACGGCGGGCAGATCTTCGTCGGCCCCGACAACGGCCTATTTACCCCCTGGACCACGGGGGAATGGCTAGCCGTCGAGCTGACAGCGTCACACTACCAGCTACCCAGCGTCTCATCCACGTTTCACGGCCGAGACATCTTCGCACCGGCAGCAGCCTACCTCGCCACTGGGGTGCCCCTGCTCGAGCTGGGACCCGAGCTGCACGATCCCGTCCGGCTGCTGCCTCCCAGTCCCCTGCTGAGGAGTGATGGGACAATCGAGGGGGAGCTTGTCTACGTGGATCACTTCGGCAACCTGATTTCCAACATCGCCCGCGTCACGGGCGGCAGCATCCGCTTTCGCGATCTGAATCTGCCGCTGAGGCACACCTATGCCGAGACCGGCCCCAACGAGCTCCTGGCGCTGGTCGGCAGCGAGGGCGAGGTGGAGATTGCGCAGCGTGACGGCAGCGCCGCCGCCAGTCTGGGCGCTCGACTTGGCGAGCGGCTGATCTGGATCCCTCCGCCGGCATGAGCGATCCGACGTTCGACATTCCCGCGTCGGTGCTGGCCGGAGAGACCGCCGACGTGTATTTCCGGCGCACCCTCCGAATCCTGCAGGCCGAAAGCAGGAACCCGATCGTGACCATGGAGATCTTTCCGCGCGAAGACGGCATCTTGTGCGGACGAGCCGAAGTACGCCAGCTGCTTTCAACCGCCGGCTTCGCCGGCGAGCTGTGGTCCCTTGACGAAGCGGAGCCGTTCACTGCCAAGGAGACGGTGATGCGCATCATCGGCCCCTATCAGAGCTTCGGCTTGTACGAGACCGCAATCCTCGGCATCTTGGCAAGCTGCAGCGGTTGGGCCAGCGCCGCCAGCCGCTGCGTCCGGGTCGCTCGCGGCATCCCGGTGGTCAGCTTCGGCGCGCGACACGTCCATCCGAAGGTGGCCGACGTCATGGACTACGCAGCCATCGTCGGCGGCTGCGCTACCGGATCGACACCGGCCGGATCGCAGCTGCACGACCTGGAGCCCTCCGGCACCATGCCCCACGCGCTGATCCTGGTCATGGGCGACACGGTGGCCGCGGCCCAGGCGTTCGACCGGCATATCGATCCGGGCGTCATGCGAACCGTGCTGGTAGACACGTTCCGTGATGAGATCGAGGAGAGCCTGCGCGTTGCCGGCGCGCTTGGCGAGCACCTTTGGGGAGTGCGCGTGGACACGCCCTCCGAGCGCGGCGGCGTCACTCCCGAACTGGTGATCGAGCTGCGCGCCAAGCTGGATCTGGCCGGCTACGGGCACGTCCGGATCTTCGTCAGCAGCGGGCTCGACCCTGACAAGATCGAGCGTTTCCTGGAGCGCGGCGCGCCTATCGACGGCTTTGGCGTCGGCAGCTACATCTCCGGTGCCCGCCCCATCGACTTCACCGGCGACCTTCGTGAGATCGATGGCCGGCCGGTCGCCAAGCGGGGACGGCTCCCCGGTCGCTCGGGCAGCACCCGACTCAAGCGGGTACTGTAGCCCGGCACACCGGGCCATCGAAGACGCTACGCCTTGGGCGCTGTCCCCTTCCGCTGCACCAGCCTCAGCGTTTCCCGCTCGATAGCGTCGACCGTTACCCCATACTTGGCCAGGAGCTGGGCCGGGGAGCCATGTTCCACGAAGTGGTCGGGAAGGCCTACACGAGCGATTTTCACGCTGCTCAGCCCGCGGTCCGTAAGCAGCTCCAGCACCGCGCTGCCGAAGCCTCCCGCCAGCACATGCTCCTCCACGGTGACCACGCGACCGGTTCGGGCTGCCTGCTCGAGGATGAGGGTCTCATCCAACGGCTTGGCAAAGCGGGCGTTGATAACCGTCGCCTGAACGTCCTGTGCCTCCAGCTTGGCCGCGGCTTCCAGCGCCCAGTACACGCATGGACCGAATGCCACCAGCGTGACGTCGTCCCCATGGCGCAGCACCTCGGCTTTGCCCCGCGCTATTGGCTGGTGGAACGGCAGGGGCTCGTCCAAGCCATTGCCCCGGGGATAGCGGACCGCGACGGGATGCGGCTGCTGGGCAGCGTAGCGCAGCATCGGCGGCAGCTCCAGCTGATCCCTGGGCATCAGCACCTCGACGTTCGGCAGCATGCGCAGGAAGCCTACGTCGAATACGCCCTGGAAACCCACCCCGTCGTCGCCAACCAGTCCGGCCCGATCGATGCAGAACACCATGGGCAGGTCCTGGGTGGCTACGTCGTGGATCACCTGGTCGTAGGCACGCTGCAGGAAGGTCGAGTAGATGGCCACCAGCGGGCGCAGGCCCTTCGTGGCCAGGCCAGCGGCGAAACACACGGCATGCTGCTCGGCGATGCCCACGTCGAAGAAGCGCTCGGGAAACTGGCGTGCGAACTGCGTCAGCCCAGTGTTGTCGCACATGGCCGCGGTGATCGCCACAACGCGCGGATCCTCTCGGGCGATCTCGACGGCCGTGCTGCCGAATACGCTGGTGTAGCTCGGCGCCGCCGGCTTGGGGTTGACCACGACCTCGCCATCCGGGCCGACGGCCGTGGGCTTCTTGGCCGCGCTGACGCCGTGATAGGTCGTCGGATCCTTCTCGGCCGGCTCGTAGCCCTTGCCTTTCACCGTGCGAACGTGCAGGAAGACCGGCACCTCGGCGTGCTTGGCGCGCTCCAACGCCCAGCGCAGCGTGGGGATGTCGTGGCCGTCGATGGGCCCCATGTACACGAAACCCAGCTCTTCCCAGATGTTGCCCGGGAGCACGACCTGGCGCAGCGACTTCTTCATGCGCTTAGCCAGGTTGAAGGCTCGTTCGCCCAGCGGCAGCCTCAGCATCACCCGTTCCACGTCGCGCTTCGTGTGCAGGTACATGGGGTCGGAGGTGATGCGGTAGAGGTGCTGCGAGATGGCCCCCACGTTGGGCGAGATGCTCATGCCGTTGTCGTTCAAGACCACGATCAGCGGCGATCTGAGCGTGCCGGCGTTATTGAGGCCCTCGTAAGCCAGCCCGCCGGTTAGCGCCCCGTCGCCGACCACTGCCACCACTGAGTATTTCTTGCCCAGCAGATCACGCGCCTTGGCCATACCCAAGGCCGCCGACACTGCCGTGCTGGCGTGGCCCGTGCCGAACGTGTCGTACTCGCTCTCACTGCGCAGCGGGAAGCCACTGATGCCTCCGAACTTCTTGACCGTGTCGAGCATCGGTCGCCGCCCGGTAAGCATCTTGTGCGGATAGCACTGATGACCCACGTCCCAGATCAGCTGATCGTGTGGAGCGTCGAACACCAGGTGCAGGGCAATAGTCAGCTCAACCGCGCCCAGGCTTGGTGCGAAGTGCCCGCCGATTTGCAGGATCGTGTCCAGGATCTCCTGCCGGATCTCGGCGGCAAGCTCGGTGAGCTGCTCGTCGGTGAGTTTCCGGAGGTCGGCTGGGGAAGCGATGGTGTCGAGCAGCATGGTCGTAATTCTATCTCCGTATGAAAAGGCGCTTCCTTGCTATCGAAGCAGCTGGTCGCTCTCCGGCTGTGGGGATGGGCCGCCCGCCGACCGCTGGCGGACCAGGGAGCCAGCGGCGGAGGCGCCCAACAAAAGCGCGGCAAACACGTACAGCGTCATCCGCGTGCCTAGCGCGGGGATGAGCAAGAACACGGCCAAGAAGGTCCCTGCCAAGCTGCCGATCGTGGTCAGCCCGAAGACCATCCCGGCCGCGCTGCCAGAGTCCGACACGCCGCTCACCCTCAGCCGAATGGCAAACGGGTTGACGCTGCCAAGCAGCACCGTGGGAACAGCGAACAGCGCCAGGCAGCCGGCGACCGTGCCGGCGAACAGCCCTTGGGGCAGAGTGGCCGTTGCCGACAGCAAGCCTCCCAGCACCGGTGTCGCCAGCAATCCCACCAGCGCCATAGCCAACGCCGCCACCACGTTGACAGTGAGGAACAACGACCAGCGGGGGTACCTGTCCGCGACCCTTCCGCCGAGCCAGTAGCCGGCCGTCAGGTAGGTCAGTATCAGGCCGATGAGGATCGCCCAGCTGTAGAGCGACGTACCGAAGAACGGCGCCAGCAGCCGCGAAGCTGCCATTTCCAACGCAAGGGAGGCCATCCCCGCCACGACCACGATGGCCAGCAGCATCACCGCCTCAGGGCCGCCATGCGGCTACGTTGAGGGCGCATTGCCGGTGAGCTGGTTGAGCTGCTCCAGATCCTGCTGCACCTGCTTGATCTCGCGACCGTACGCCTCGAAATCGCCGGACTTCAGCGCATCCTGCGCGCGCAGGTAGTGGTCGTTGGCGTCCTTCGTCAGCTGTGCGATCTGAGGCGGGACGTTAGGGATCACGCTAGCTGCCGGAACCGGCCTCGAAGAGCTGGAGGCGGATGCCGTAGTGGCGCCGGCGGGCGGCGTAACCACGGTCGCGCCGGATGCCGAAGGGCTGGGTGACGTCGAGACGGCGGACGGCGGCGGCAGCGAGCTCACGACCTCAGTGGGACTCGTCGGAGCGTTTGAGAACAGCTGCTTGAGCGAATCGTCCAGGGTCTCGGTCATGGCGATCCTGTTGCCATTGGCCACGATGACACGCTTCAGCTCAGGCAGCGGACTGCTCTGAGCCTGCAGGTACAGTGGCTCTACGTACAGGAACGAGGCGCCGATGGGGATGACCAGCAGGTTACCGCGAAGGACGTGCGATCCCTGCTGGTTCCACAGGGTGAGCTGCCCCGAGATCGAGGGGTTCTGATCGATTAGCGATTCGATCTGCAGCGGGCCGTAGATCAGTTTGTCCTTGGGCAGCTTGTAGTTCAACAGCTTGCCGTAATCCTCGCCGTCCGACCTGGCCACGACCCACGAGATCATGTTGCTGCGCGAGCTCGGCGTGAAGGGCAGCAGCAGCAGGAACTCGTCCCGACTCTCCCCGGGGAGGCGCATGAGCACGTAGTACGGCTCGATGCTCTGCTGTGCGGACGTCGCCGTCTGGTTATTGCCCTGAGCAAAGCGTTCCTCAGGCAGCGCCCATACGTCCTCGCGGTTGTAGAACACCTGGGGGTCAGTCATGTGATAAGTGCGGTACTGGCTCATCTGCGCCAGGAACATGTCCTCGGGATAGCGGATGTGGGACCGCAGCCCGGCCGGCATGTCGCTCAGGGGATGGAACAGCGCCGGAAAGATCTTCTGATAGGTCTGAACCAGCGGATCGCTGGGATCGGCCACGTAGTAGGTCGTGCTGCCGTCGTAGGCATTGACGACGATCTTCACCGAGTTCCGGATGTAGTTGTAATTGCCGCTGGGCTGGCTGTAGGGGTAGCGATCGCTGGTGGTGTAGGCATCCTGCAGCCAGTACAGATTGCCGCCGTCGACCACCAGGTAGGGGTCACGGTCGTAGGACAGGAAGGGGGCAATGGCCCCCAGGCGCGTTTGGATCCGGCGGTTGAACAGCAGCTGACTTTCACCGTTGAGCGCCGGGCTGATGACAATGTTCAAATCGCCGAAGCGCCATGCAAAGGCCAGCCGTTTGAGCAGCGAGTCGACCTGCACTCCGCTTTTACCCTGGTAGGTCGAGAAGACATTGTCGTCGCCCTTGGGGTAATCGAATTCCTTCTGGCTGGTATCGACTACGACCCAGTTACCCGTCTGCATCCCGTAGTAGATTTCCGGCCGGTTGATCGGCACCGGACCCTGCGGCGGCAGATCCCGCACGATCAGGTTTGGCAGGCCCTCCGACGTCACGTCCGCCACCGGGCTCATGGCCACGCCGTAACCATGGGTGTACTGCAGATGGAGGTTGACCCAGGTCTGGGCGTTCGCCGGCAGTCGGGTGGTGTCCAGCTCACGACCGCCCAGCATCACCTGCTGGTACTGGTTGTCGATGACGTAGCGATCGACCACGATGGTGGGGAAGACGTAATACTGCCGGATTGATTGAATCTGGTTGTAGGTCGTCTGCAGCGGGCGGTAGTCCAGCAGGCGAATGTTTTTGATGGTGGCCTGTGAGCGCTGCACGTCGGCCTGGTTCACCTGGTCCTGGACGTTGAAGTCCTGCACGTCGATCTTGTCCAGGTTGAACGCATGGCGGGTGGCGTCGATGTTGTCCTGGATGTAGGGCCGCTCGAGATTGAGCTCGTTGGGCCGCACCTGGAACTGCTGGACGAACGCGGGAATGATTCCGCCCGCCACGATCTGCGCCACGAACCACAGCCCGACGGCTCCGGCCACGAGCCGCAGGGTTCGCACCATGGTGTTGCCCAGCAGCAGGATGGCCGCTGCCGCAGTGATGGCGATGAGCACCTTGAACGCCCCGTACTGTGCGTGCACGTCGGTGTAGCTGGCTCCCGCGGTCACCCCCCGATGAGAGAACAGCAGCTCGTAGATGCTCAGCTGATAGTTCCAGGCAACGATGCCCAGCAGGCCCGCCCCCAGGATCGATAGGTGGATGCCCGCGGGCCGTGACGTGCGCAGCTGGCGGAAGTCGGTCGTCAGGCCGTAGGCCACGGCGACGTTGACGAGCGTCAGCAGCAGGGCCCACAGACACCAGCCCTGGAGGTCCCGCAACAGCGGCAGGTCGAAGACGTAGAAGCCCACGTCCTTGTTCAGGAAGGGGTCGCTGACACCGAAGGAGCTGGCGTTGTTGAACTTCAGGATGGTGTCCCAGAAGCCGCCGCCGGCCGAGGCCATGATCAGCGTTTGCAGCGCGATGGCCAGACCCCACAGCAGGCGCGCCAGAGCCGGCGGAACCTGGATACCCGGAGCATCGGCCGGTGTCACCACCGGGGCTTTGTGCAGCCGGCGGGCCAGTAGCACGTTGAAGCTCACGAACAGCAGGAACACGGCGGCAAATGCCAGGAAGGTGTAGATCTGCGCCGTGATGCGGGTCACGTAGACGGACGTCAGGCCAAGGCTGCCGAACCACAGGTAGTTGGTGTAGATACCGTCGCCAATGCCCAGCAGCACCAGCACGACGATGAGCGCCAGACCAAAGCCGAAGATCTTGCCAAGCCAGGAGGGGGTATGGAAGTCGATGGGTGGCTCATTGCCGCCGCCCCGACCGAACAGGCGCTCGAAGTCTATGTCGATGCTGTCCCGGCCGCCGCGGCCGGGTCCACCATAGAACGACACTGTTCCCCTCCTTCGACGCTCCGCGAATGATATCTCGCGGGCCATAAACGGCGCCGGCTCGCTGTAAATGCATGTCGGGGCTCACCCATGGGTACGGACGCCCTTCGACCGCGGTTTCCGAACGGTGAGCGCCCCTGGCGCCGTTCGCCGACTAGAAGATACCCAGCGCCATGCCAGGATACGCTCGGTGTCTGACAAAGCTGGCGTCGTGGGCGCACTTGTTGCACGCCGCCGCCTCTTCGGCGCTCAGCAGCCCCTCGTTGACCAGGATCTCGAACTCTTGGGCCACATGCGTCTGCAGCATCTCCGGCCCATCGGTGCTGATGCTGAAGCGCACGCCGTATTCGATGAAGCGCCGCAGGATGTGCCGCATCTCCTCGAGGTTCGCCACGGCGTGGGTCTTGAGGTTGGACGTGGGGCAGATTTCCAGGACTACCCGCTGCTTCGCCAGCTCGTGCATCAACTGCTCGTCGCCGGCCGCCAGGATGCCGTGGCCTATGCGCGACGGGCGCAGGTGCTCCAGCACCTCCCACATCTCCCGCGGATCGCCCTCTTCGCCGCAGTGGATGGTGACGCCCAGCCCAGCCCGCCGGCAGGCATCGATGGGGCGGCCGTAGTCGCGGTAACGGAAGTCTGGATGCCGGGGTCCGGCAATGTCGACGCCGATGATTCCGCGGGAGCGATAGGTGATGGCCTTGCGAGCGACGATTTCGTTCAGCTCCACGCTGAAGGTGCGATCCAGCATGAGGATCAGCCCGCATCGCACGGCAGGATACTCCAGCTCGGCTCGCTCCATGCCGCGGATCGCGCCCGCAATGATGTGGTCGAGGTCGCGCTCGCCGCCGCGGTTGCGCTTCATCGGATTGAAGCGCAGCTCCATGGTGGTGATGTTGCACTTGCGGTAGCCGCCGCCGATGATCTGGTGCACGCTGTGCTCGATCGCTTCGGGACTGGACTGGATGAGCTCGGTCCAGTGGAACAGGGCCGCATAGTCGTCGAGGTTCTTGATGCGCCCATCATTGGGCACAGTGATGAGATCGACGAAGTCCCAGTAGTCCTTGGACGGCAGCCGGATGCCCTGATCGTGGGCGATGGTCCACATCACAGCCGGATCCACGCTGCCACCGACGTGGACGTGCAGCTCGGCCAGAGGGCCGAGCGCTGACGCCTTGAAGTCCGGCTGTGTCAATGCTGCGGGCTCACTCCACCAAGTGTGACGCGGCTCACGGGATGACCTTGAGGCCGAACCGATCCGGTTCGGTGAACTTGCCCTGGTACAGCTTCGCTGACAGCGCCGAGAACACGTCATTGGGCCGGCTGGGATCCAGCACGAAGCGCGCGCAGGCAGCCGCCGCAAGGTCCGCCAGCTGCAAACCCGAGAAGTTGTCGCTGGCCGGCCGAAAGTCGAGCCGGGGCAGGCGGCTCCTGAACTCGCTGGCAGCATGGTAATAGGATCCGCCCTCGAGCTGCTCCTCCCACACCTGGGCGAAGATGCGATCCTCACGCTTGCCATGTGTCTGCACGATCACGGCGGCGCCGTCATGGCGATCGGTCAGCAGGTATACGAGCCGCTCCATGACGAAGGGCAGGGTGAACGAATAGGCGCTGCGCCGGAACCTGCCGTACTCTCGCATGTGCATCTCCTTGTTCAGACAGGCGGAAACCAATGTCAGCGGCAGCGACGCCAGCAGCTCCGTCAGCTGCTGACTGAAGGCGCGGCGCCTGTCGCGAGCGATGAGGTCACGAAACGGCCCCTGCTGCTTGGCGATGTCACGCGAGTCGAGCCGCACGTCGGGGCTGCCAAGGACGCTGTGCTTGAACTGCTTGACCTGGCGGTCGATCCTGGTCGCATATTCCCGCTCCAGGCAGATCACGGCCCCAACCGCGAACACGGGGTACTCGGTGTTGACCGTGCGCAGGCCAGGGTCGCCTGATTCGTCTACGAACACGGCGTACATGCCCGAAGATAATGGTAGGCGGCTAGGACTCGCGAAAGAGATGGACGACAAGGCCTTGTACGGACTGCAGCAGGAGCTGTCGGAGCTTCAGGTGTCGCTCGTTCGCAAGCGCAGCGAAGTTTCGAACCTGACGGTGGGCTACACCCGCGCCGAAGACGGCATTGGGCCGATTCCGGCCGAGCCGCTCAAACGCAACTTGATGTCCGCCCGATCCGAGCTCGTCCGCATGGAGCGGCGGCTGGCCGAGATCGAGGCGCTGCTGGCCGAAGCCCGTGCACGAGACGGCGCATAGGTCGCTGCCTTGCCACCTCTGCGGACCTCAAGGTGCAGCCGGCTAGAGGTCAGTCTGCGGGCGAGCTACGAGGAGACGCTTCGCTCGATGCTCGGCATGCCACGCTGGGACGGGGCCCTCAATACGCCTGCTTGTCGCTGAAGATGATGGAGATCGTCTTGAGCATGATCTTCAGGTCCAGCACCGGCGACCAGTTCTCGACGTACCACAGGTCGTACTGCGTGCGCTCTTCGATGGAGGTGTTGCCGCGCAGGCCATTGACCTGGGCCCAGCCCGTGATGCCCGACTTCTCAGCGTGGCGCTCCATATAGCGCGGGATGCGGCTGCTGAACTCCTGCACGAACACCGGCCGCTCCGGGCGGGGTCCAACCACGCTCATGTGCCCGAGCAGCACGTTCACGAACTGTGGGAACTCGTCGAACGACACGCGCCGCAGGAACGCGCCCAAGCGGGTCTTGCGCTGATCCTGAGGATGTGCCCACACCGGACCGGTGCGGGCCTCGGCATCCTCGACCATCGAACGGAACTTGATGCACGGGAACACCTTCCCGTCCTTGCCCACGCGCTCCTGGATGTAGAACACCGGACCGGGCGAATCGATTTTCACCAGCAGCGCGATCAGCAGCAGGATGGGTGAAACGAACACCAGCACGAACGTGCTGACCGCGACATCCATCGCCCGCTTGATGATGACGTTGTTGCCGCGCAGCCGGCTCTGGCGCAGGGCCACCAGCGGCAAGCCGTTGAGGTCGTCGATGCCGGCGTCCTGGGTGATCATCTGCACCACGTCTGGGAAGACCCTGACCTCGACGTTGGTGCCGTCCAGCAGGTCCATGATGTCCAGCACGGCGTCGGAGCTGGAGTGCCTGAGGGCCACGATCACCTCGTCCACGCGGTTGCTCTGCACCACCGAAGCGACCTCGCTCAGGCTGCCCACGATTGGCACCCCTGAGACGGCCCCGCGCAGCCCGCTCTCGTCCAAGAAGCCGATCACGTCGTAGCCCAGCTGGGGCGAGCGCCGAATTTTCTCCAGGACGACCTGCGCCGGCGCCCCGCTGCCAACAATCAGGATGCGCTTGTTCCCAATGCCGCGCTGGCGCAGCATCGACGCGATGAGCGACAGCAGCGCCCGACCAATGCTGACCAGCACCACGGATAGAAACCAGGCGTAGATGACCATCAAGCGCGACAGCTCGAGGATGCCGGTGAACGCGAACGACGCCACGGCAACCGCGAACAGGGTGCCCACGGACACACCACCGACGACACGAATGAACTCGTCGACCGGGCTGAGACTGCGGCGGTGCGAGTAGAGCCGGTTCATGGCGAACGCCGCAAGGAAGCAGCTGACAATGACCAACGCCGATCCGTACTGGACGAAGCGCGACGGCAGCCGCAGGAAGGGGATGATGTCCGTCTGGAAGCGCAGCTTGTAGGCGATGACGTACGCCGCCAGGATGGCCAGGCTGTCGATAATCAGCACCGCCAGGGTCTCGATGACGTCGAGCCGCGATCTGTTCACGGCGCCCCCATCCCCTCGGCCTTCGTCGCCAGCGGCGGCATGGCCGGGTGCCTCGGCTTGAAGAGGTTGACCGCCAGGGCTATCGAGCACCTGAGGGCGATGCCTAAGTAGATGACCCAGTTGACGACGAATGGCGTAGTCGAAGCGTAATGCTTGCGGTGAAAAATCACCATCGCGTCGTAAAAGGCGAGGATGGAGCGAACGCTCCGCTGCCTGCTGCTTTGTCCCTTGTAATGGACGATGACAACGGCGGGATTATAAAAAACCTTCCAACCCGCCTGCCTGATGCGGAATGCCCAGTCCAGATCCTCCCCGTACATGAAGAAGCTCTCGTCCAGCAGGCCGGCACGTTCGATAGCCTCCCAGCGCACCAGCATGGCCGCGCCGACGACGCAATCGATCTCGGACAGGGCGTCCTCGTCGAGAAAGGTGAGGTTATAGCGCGCGAATTCGCGGCTCCGTGGAAAGAGGCGGTCCAGCCCGAAGGCGTGATAAAAGGCGATGCGCGGATCCGGAAAGCTGCGCCGGCAGGCCAGGTCCAGAGCACCGTTGCCCATGATCAGCTTCGGCCCCACCACGCCCGCTTCGGGCGTGGCGTCCATGAACTCGATCAAGCGCTGCAGCGCTTGCGGCGGCACCACCGTGTCCGGGTTCAGCAGCATGCCATAGCGCGAGGGCCGCGCAGCCCTGAGGCCGCGGTTGTTGGCTGCGCCAAAGCCGTCATTGCTCGGGCTGACGATGACCCGCACCTCGGGGAACTCATCCTTCACCATGGCGGCGCTGCCGTCCGTGGAGCAGTTATCCACCACGATCGTCTCGATGCGATACGAGCACTGGCTGTCGCGCAGCGATTGCAGGCAGTTGCGCAGCAGGTCGCGCACGTTGTAGTTCACCACGACGATGGTGAGGTCGAGCGGCGTTTCGGGCGGACGCTCCTCCGACGGGCTCACGGCCGGTGCCAATCCGGTGGCCGGTTCCGAAGGCGCCACAGCCAGCCCGCCGGATAGCCCGCCATCTTGGCCACGTCGCCGGTTACGCGAATGGCCGGCAGCAGCGCCAGCATGCACAGCCACTGTCCGGGCGTAGCACCCCGGCCCAGGCGCAGCAGGCGGCGCAAGGGCTTGCGCAGGTACAGCGCCGTACCGGCGAGGGTGACGGCGCTGAGCTCGAAAACCGCCATGCGATGCCGCCTGACGTCAGGCAGCAGAAGACAAATCACGTTCGCGGCGAAATAGGCATAGGCCAGGTACCGCGCGGCATGGCGGCGACGCCACAGGTCGGCCTTGCCGTCCCCCCTGGCATAGCGAAAATACTGTCGAAAGAAGGCCAGCATGTTCGACCTCGGCCGAAAACGCACCCGCGCCGACGGCTCGTACGCCACCCGCAGCGAGGAGCCCGCCCGCAGATTGAGATCGAAGACGATGTCCTCGCAGTAGTCCAGCCATTCCGGATAGCCGCCCACTTCCTGCCAGGCAGCTTTGCGGAAGGCCACCGACCGGCTGGACGGCAGGAAGGTCCGCGGATCGATGTCACGCAGCTCGGGCAGGACAGTGGCGCCCATAGCGGTCTCGAACGGAGAGCGCGGGTCTGGCTCGAACGAACCTGCCACGACGTCGGCCCTGCCGCTGCGCAGAGGCTCCGTGATGAGGCGCAGCCAGCCGGGATTGATGCGCACGCCGGCATCGGTCACCGCAATGACTTCACAGCGCGCTTCGGCAATGCCCCGGTTGCGGCCCTGGGAGATGTTCGCACCCGGTGCCCGGATGAGCCGAATCTGGCGATGCTGCTCACTGACCCTTCGCACGGCTTCCACCGTCCCGTCGTGTGAGCCGCCGTCGACGACGATGATCTCATCGGCCGCCAGGTCCTGCGCCAGGAGCTCCTCCAGCAGCCCCGAAATAGTGCCCGCTTCATTCAGGACGGTGAGCACTACCGAGACCGGCGTGGAGCCGGACGTTTCGAAGGCTTCCTCGGCTCTCGCCAGCGGCTCAGCCACCAACGACGCGCTCGGCTGTGGCGTTTTGTGGCGGCGCCGCCGGCCGAGCCTGTGTCCCCTCGCTCCCCGTACCGGCTGACGGGCGCGATCCGCGGCCGGCTGCCGTTCGCCTGGACAGCAGCCGGTCCCAGATGGCCCACAAGCGCGGGCCCTGCAGCGGCCAGTCGTACGTGCGCAGCACCAGCTCGCGGGCGGCGGCGCCCAGTCGCTGGCGCTCGGCAGCATCGCCGGCCAGCTCCACCGCCGCCGCCGCGAAGCTCTGAGGCTCATCAGCGAGCAGCACGTGCTCGCCGGCCCGGACGTCCAGTCCTTCGGCGCCGATCGTCGTCGACACCACCCCCAGGCCCATGGACATGGCCTCCAGCAGCTTGAAGCGCGATCCGCCCCCAGCTCGCACGGGAATGAGATAGACCGCGGCACGAGCCAGCAGCGGCCGTATGTCCGCGGGGCTGGCCGCCACCTCGATGCCGTCGCGGCCATGCAGTTGCCGGATGGCCGAGACCGGTTCGCGGCCAGCCAGCGTAAGCTGGGCGTCGGGCAGCGAGCGGCGAATGAGCGGCCAGATCCGCGAGCTCAGCCAGGTCATGGCATCGACGTTGGGACGGAAGTCGAGCGTGCCGGTGAAGACGAAGCTGTGCCGGCGCGGCGGCTCAGTCGCCGGGCTGAACAGGGCCGCGTCGACCGCGTTCGGCACAACGTCGATGGTCAGCCGCCGATCGAGATCGAGGAGCGCTCGGCGATCGTCCTCAGAAACGGCGATGACCGCGTCGCTGGCACGGCACGCCAGCCGCTCATAACGCCTGAGCTTCAACCATTGCAGCAGCGAGTACGCCGCTCCGACGGCATTGCCTCGACGCAGATCGACCTGGAAGGTGCGCTTCTGGAGCATCCACTCGGCGTTGTGGCAGTCGAGCACGTGCGATCCGGGAGCACCGCTGAGGAACTGGGCCATCTCGATGGCTTCGGCCTGCACGAGGTCGGCCTCGGCCTCGCGGCTGGCGGACGCCAGCTCGTCCGAGCTGAGGCGGCGGCCCATGTCGGGCGTCGGCGACAGCGCGGTTTGCAGAGCTCGAGCAGCCATGGTCCTGTGCGGAGCAGGGAACGTCCGAACCTCAGATACCCATTCGCGCAGGGCTTCTGCCTGCCGCTGCTCATCTGGCGCGCGAACGAAGCCATAGATGGCGACCTCATGGCGCTGCGCCGCCAGCCTGGCCACGTTCAGATTGCGGATAGCCGCGCCCTGATGCGGCGGGAAGGGCATCTGCGGCGTGAGGAACAGGATCCGGCTCATCGGTGGCTACCGCGCAGTTTAGCCGTGTTAGCTGCCTGCTGCCCGCTCGTACACCGCCAGGGTTTCCACGGCGGTCCTCTCCCAGGAAAATTGCGCGGCGCGGGCCGGCCCCTGGTTGCGCAGGCTCGCGGACAGAGCCGCATCGCCGATCACCCGAGCCATGGCGTCCGCCAGCGCCTGCACGTCTTCCGGGTCCACCAGCAGGGCGGCGTCGCCAGCCACTTCGGGCAGCGACGACGAGCTGGCGGTCACGACCGGCGTCCCGCACGCCATCGCCTGCAGGACCGGCAAGCCGAAGCCTTCGTATAAGCTCGGGAAGGCCAGCAGCCGGGCGCCGTTATAGAGGTACGGCAGGTTTTCGGCGGTGATCTCCCGCTGCACGACTTCAGCTCCCAGCCGGCGGCGCTCGATCTCCTCGAACAGTGGCTCGGCTAACCAGCCGGGCGATCCGGCCAGCAGCAGCTTGCCCTCATAACCTCGCTCTCGCAGCAGGCCAAAAGCCGCCACGAGCCTAGGCAGGTTCTTGCGCGGCTCGAAGGTGCCGACGAACAGCACGTAGTCGCGCGGCAGCCCGTTCCGGTCGAGCCAGCCTTCGACCACCGAACGGTGCAGCGGTGTGAGTCCGGGGCCAGCGGCCTCATGCACGACGTCGATCTTCTCGGCCGGCACGTGCAGCAGCTCCATCAGGTCGGCCTTGGTAGCATGAGAGACGGCGATGATGCGGTCAGCGCTGCGCACGGCGCGGTCGATCTGCCCATTGAAGTAGGCGCGGCTGGCCGGCGTGAGGAGCTCCGGCCAGCGCAGGAACGCCAGGTCGTGCACCGTGATGACCGATCGGCAGCGCCGCCGAAACGGTGGAATGTAGTCCGGCGAGTGCAGCACGTCGATGGACCGCCAGCCGAGCTCCACCGGCAGCAGCGCCTGCTCCCAGCGGTGATGGCTGGGCGTCCACAAGCGGCCGCGACTGCTTCCCGCTGGCAGCCGATCCCACGGCGAAGCGCCGGCCTTACCGGCTTCCAGTATCAGCCAGCGGTGGGCCGCCGCCTGCGGCAGCCGGAGCAGGGCGTCGACCAGCCGCTCGGTGTAGACGGCGGTGCCTCCGCGGGTGTAGTGCGCGATACGGCAGTCCAGGGCAATGCGCATGCCGCTGTAGATTAGGCGATCCTGCCTATGGCGAAGTCCCTTTCCACCCGCACGCACTCCGAGCGGAGGTCATGACCCGTAATAGCCTCATGAGCGGCATCGTTATACTCAGCGCGGTTCCGAGCGGGAGTGTGACAATCCGCCCGACGAAAGGGCGCTCGGCCCGTGCAGTTCCATCCAAGGAGACATCGTGAGAAAGAGATTCCTCGCGCTGGCGGCGCTGCTGGCGATGTTCTTGAGCGTTATCCCGGCCGCGACGGCAACGTTTGCCGCTGGCCCAGACTACGACATCCCCAATGGCCACTTCTACACGCAGACGAACGGCGGACAGGGCGGCAACGGCTTCGCCATCACCGACGACGGCGGCGTGCCGATGTGGACCTGGTTTCAGCGCTACGGCGGAGTGAACCTGCTCGGTTATCCGAACACCGGCCGCTTTACGCTGGATGGCTTCGTGGTCCAGGGAACCCAGCGCGTCCTGCTGCAGTGGCATCCCGAAAGCCAGACCATGGCCTTCGTCAACATCTTCGACCGGCTGCACGACCAGGGGCTGGACAGCGTGCTCGAAGCGACCTACCAGATTCCTGCTCAGATCGACAACTCGGCCGCCGAGAAAGGCCTCACCTTCGATCAAATCAAGGCCATTCGCGAACCCTGGCTCAACTTCCCGAACACGGCCTTCAAGGATCACTACTTCGGCGATCCGTTCCATATCGATCACGACGGATTGCCCACGTCGCAGCTGAAGGATTATGGCCCCTTCATTTCCATTCGTCTGCAGCGCAAGGCCTTCCAGCTATGGAAGACGAACGGCCCTGCCGGGATCGTGGCCGGCCAGCTGACGGAAACCTTGGGCTCGGACATCGCCAAGCAGGTCAACTTCTACCCGGCCAGCGCCGCCCAGCCGTCGGCGCCGCCCAGCGGCACCACCAGCACGGCCTCGGCTGGCCCTGTAACGGGTACGCAGGGCTTGCAGTACGGGTTCGCGGCTGAGCTGGTGTCGGTACCCGCGGGTCCCGCCGTTTCGGCCACCAAGAACGCCGGCTTCGGCTGGATCAAGCAGCAGGTTCGCTGGGATGGCCTGCAGCCGGCACCCGGCGCGGCCATCAACTGGGGCGGTTTGGACGGGGCGGTGAACGCCGCCCAGGGTGCCGGGCTGAAGGTGCTGTTCAGCGTCGTGGCGGCGCCGGGCTGGGCCGCCAATCCCGGCTCGCATTTCCCCAAGAACCCGCAAGATCTGGCCAGCTTCATGACCCAGATGGCCACGCACTTCAAAGGGCGCGTCCAGGCGTACGAGATCTGGAACGAGGAGAATTTCGCTACCGAGGTCGGCCCCGGCAACATCAATGCCGGCCAGTACGTCGAGACGCTGAAGGTGGTCTATCCGGCCATCAAGGCGGTGGACCCGACCGTCGTCGTAGTGTCGGGCGCACCCACGCCCACAGGCGTGAATGACCCCAACATCGCCTTCCGCGACATCACCTATCTGCAGCAGATGTACGCCTACCAGGGCGGCGTGGTGAAGAACTACTTCGACGCGCTGGGCGCCCACAACGAGCCCTTCGGAAACCAGCCGCAGGAAACCGTCCAGAATCACACCGCGCCAGGCTATTCCACCGACGTGAGCTTCTTCTTCCGCCAGGTGGAGGATTACCGCAACCTGATGGTCCAGAATGGCGACGGCAACAAGGGCATCTGGGAAACTGAGATTGGTTACGATTCCAACCCTCAGGCTCCGGCCAGCTACTCCTACGCCCAGAGCATCAGCGAGCAGCAGCAGGCCGACTGGAGCGTCGCGCTATTCAACTACACCAAACAGAACTATCCGTGGATGGGCGTGATGTTCGTCTGGAACCTCAACTACCAGGCCGTCGTCCCGCAGTCCGACGAAAAGTGGGGCTTCGGCGTGCTCCGAGCGGACTACTCGCCTCGGCCGGCCTACTCGGCGCTGGCGGCGATGCCGAAATGAGGATAGGGGCTAGGGAATAGGGGTCAGAAGGGGCGGCCGGCTGGCCGCCCCTTCTCTACACTTGCGGGCGTGAAGACGGGTCCGCATCGTTGCGTGCGGCTCTTGGTCGTGCTCCTGCCCGTCCTGTGGTTGTTTGCCTCGGCACCGCTTCCGGCGCTCGCCCAGGCGGCTTCCGCGGGCGATTACGGCAGCCTCCAAAACGACAAATTCGTCATCCATAACCAGTCCACCGCCTTCCAGGTCCTGCCGGCCAGCCTGCAGGCGTGGGCGCAGATTGTTGCCACCGTCAAGCAGTTCCTGCCGGCGCTGAACGTTCCCGGCATCGAGCTGTTCGTCCGCGATACGGGCGACACTACGCGGCGGGCCGGCTTCTGCTACAGCAGCTGGACCGGCCAGTTGAGCTCCAAAGATCAGTGGCTCAAGGGCCCGGGCGGCACGCTGCAGTGGTACCAGTTCATGATCTTGCCGGCCAACAATCTCAACAACGGGCAGTTCTCCTACAGCGGCAACGTCTCGCACGGCCTGGCTTACACCCTCGATGCCGGCGGGCTGGACGTCCTGCTCGACAACTGCTCGAACCCCAAGCTGCTCGCCGCCCCGGCGCCGTCGCACCCCGATACCCGGCGATTGTGGGATCCCACGCCGCTCCTGCTGGTATCGGCCAGAGCCCCGTTTGCCGAGCCGGCGCCGGCCACGCCGGACTACGACATTCCCAATGGCCATTTCTATACCCAGGCCAACGGCCAAGGCGGCGCCGGGGGAAGCGGGTATTCCGTGCTGGACGACGACCAGGCCACGATGTGGTCGGAGTTTCAGCGCCTGGGCGGTGTAAGCGCCCTGGGCTATCCCATTTCCCAGCGTTACAGCTTGCCCGACGGTCTGACCTACCAGGCCTTCCAGAAAGCCATCTTGCAGTGGGATCCCACCGTCCGGACGGCGCGCTTCAGCAACATCTTCGATCAGCTCAGCGCCGCCGGTCGCGATTCGTGGCTCAGCGCCTTCAAGCAAACCCCGCCATCTCGGGACTGGTCGGCCGATCAAGGCCAACCGTGGGAGAAAGTGCTGGCCAACCACCTGGCAGTGCTGGACGCAAACCCGGCGATCAAAGCCGCCTACCAGGCGGACCCCTTTGCCGTCGACCATTTCGGCCTGCCCATGGGCTACAACGATTTCGGCCCCGTGGCAGTGCTGCGAGCGCAACGGGCCGTGTTCCAGCAGTGGAAGGTGGCCACCCAATTCGCCACCACCGGCCAGGTGCTGGTGGCGAACGGAGGCGACAACGCCAAGGATGCTGGCCTCATCCCCGCTTCGGCCGCGGTCCCTCAGCCCGCCCCACCACCCACGCTCACGCCCATCGAGGTCGGTCCCAGCGGCGCCCAGATGACGGATGCATCTTTGTCGCACGCCCTCGGCCAGTAACACCAGGCGAACGGGTGCCGGCGGGACACGAGGCGCTGCGCTCCACCGTGTGCGCCGCTTCCGTGAACGCTTCCGGCATCTGCCCCAGAGCCGCTAGCCTTCAGCCGTGATTTATGTGCTGTGCGCGGCTGCCGCCATCGTGGGCGCGCTCGGAGGGCATGCCCTCAAGCGGCAATCGTTTTTCTGGTCGGGCGGCTTACTCATCGGCGCCCTGGCGGCGGTTGCGTATGCCGCGGCGACAGCTGGAAGCCCGCTCGGCTTCAAGCTGTACTATGCGCTCGGCGCCTCCATGCTGCCCGGCTGGATCGGCATTGGCAGCCTGCAGGCCGTGTTCAGCCGCAAGCTCGTGCGCTGGCCGGCCATATTCGTGCTGCTGCTGTCCGCGGCGCAGATCGGCACGGTCCTGCCAGCCAGCGTCAACCCCGCCGGGTTGGCGGCGCTGAACGGCGGCAACGGCGCCGGCGTGCTGGTGATGGATGCCTGGGTGATACCCACGGTGCTGTTCAACACCTTCGGTCTCGGCTTCGCGGCCGTGGCGGCATTCTTCGCCTGGTGGCGGGCCTTTCGCCTTCAGGATGCGGGGCGGGCGGCGCTGGCCATAGGCCTATCCATCGTGGTCATCGGCATCCTAGGCCGGTCCGACGCCGTCTACAGGCTGCTGGAGCGAGCCGGGGCAGGCAGCTTTTTCATGCTCGCGGATGCGCTGACTTTTGGCCTCATCTGGCTTGGAGCCAGCATCACGCGTGAGCTGCCGTATCCGCTGGGGCGCATGCTGTTCGGCGTCCAAGCAGCGCGCCCAACCGACTGAGCCGCGCCCCGGGGGGAGGGTCTCTACCCTCAGTGCTCCTCGGGAGGACGAAGGCGGTTCTGGCGCAGGAACTCCTCGAGCGACCGCACCACCGTCTCCCCGCTGGGGAAATCGTCGATCCGGGCGGGCTCCGAGGGAGCCGTCTCGCTTCTTTCCTTGCGTTCGCGCTCAGCGATGTAGTCGCGCAGCTGCTCGTTGGAGCTCACAGCGTCGTTGACCTGCTCTTCGAAGCTTCGCGCGGCCGCGTCCAGCTCGCTCAGCTCGAAATCGAAGTTGAGGATGTCGCGCAGATGCCGCAGCAGCGACGCCACGATCTTGGGATTGGGCGTCGTGGGAATGTAGTGCGGCACGGCGGCCCACACCGAGATGGCCTTGAGGCCGTCCTGCACGCAGCGATCCAGCATGGCCCCCACGATACCGGTGGGCCCTTCGTAGCGCGAAAAGGTGATGTTCAGCTTGCCCATCCGCTCGCGCATGTCGGGGTCGTTGCTCGAGCCACTCAGGTTGACCGGCAGCGTATGAATCACGTCCGCGATCAGCGCCCCCGCCAGCACCACGTGCTTCACGCCGATGTCCTGCGCCAGCTGCGAGATGCCGGAGGTGAAGGTGCGCCATCTGAGGCTGGGCTCCTGCCCTACGAAGAGCACGAAGTCCTGCGATCGATCCGTCCCGCGGTGAAAGTAGAAGTCGTTGGCTGGCCAATCGAGGCGGCGGTTGAGCTGCTCGTCCAGCCGGACGCGCGGGCGGTTGACGGAGAAGTCGTAGAACTCCTCAGGATCGATGTCGGCGAACTTGCGCGCATGCCACTGCTCGATCAACAGCCGAACCGCCGTGGTTGCGCAGGAGGCGGCGTCGTTCCAGCCCGCAAAAGCAGCCACCAGGATCGGGCTGCGCAAATCCGGTCTCTCGATCAGCCGGACGTGCTCCATGCAGCTGAATGGTAGCTCAGCGCTCAGGGCGGTCTCACCCAAGGATGATGCTGAGGCTGAGCGAGAACCCATGCAGGCCGCTTGGCACGAATTGTGCGTGAGCGTCGTGAGCCTGTATTGGTGGCGAGGTGTATGGAGGGGCCGAGAGTCAGCGTGCTGGTCGTTGACGATGAGCCTCCGATAGTGGAGCTCATCCAGCGGACGCTGGAAAGCCTGGGTCTATCGGTGGATACCGCGGGCAGCGCGGAGCAGGCGCTCCTAAGAGCAGCAGACAGGAGGCCCGATCTGGTCGTTCTGGACCTGATGCTGCCCGGCGTGGACGGCGAGCAGCTCGGATCCGAGTTGCGACGGCTCTGTGGCGATGATCTACCGATCCTGCTGCTCTCGGCAAGCAAGGAGGTGAGATCGGCGGCGTATCGTCTGGGGGCCTATTCCGCCCTGGACAAACCGTTCGACCTCGAGCGCCTCGAGATCGAGGTATTGCGAGGCCTCACTTCGAGGCGAGAATCGGTGTATCCGCCGCTTGGAGCGTCCTCGGCCGCGGATGCAGCCTCCAGCGCCGAGCCGTCGCTGGACTGATACAACCGATCCGGCACTACACTCAAAGTGCCGTTGTCTTCGCTCACCCGCCGTCGATTCCTGGTAGGCTGCGCTGCCTCCGGGATAGCGCTGCTGTGCGGATCGCTGGCTGCCTGTGGCGGCCCTTCGGGGCCCGCATCCGACGTTCCCGAGGACACGCTGCGAGTAGCCTATCCGGCGCTGAATCCCAGCCTGGACCCGCACGACTGGCGCACGCCCGCCGGGCCGCGAACGTTCGCGCCGCTGTTCGACAGTCTCACCTTTGTGCAAGACGACGGCAAGCTGCGGCCATCCCTGGCGGTGTCCTGGTCGCAGCTCAGCTCCAGCAGCTGGCAATTCAAGCTCCGTGTGGCCGACGCCAAGTTCAGCAATGGCGAGCTGTTCGGCCCCGAATCCGTCAAGTTCAGCCTGGAGCGGCTGATGGATCCCTCCCGCAAGCTGGCTCTCGCCCCACTGGTATCCAGCATCGACCGCGTCGACATCGTGAATCCCTGGACCCTGAACCTGCTGCTCAAGGAGCCTGACCCGCTGCTACCCCGAAAGTTGAGCCTGGTGTACATGCTCCCACCCACCTACTTCGGACAGGTTGGCGAGGCAGGCTTCCTCCAGCAGCCGGTCGGCACCGGCTTCTGGCAGCTCGTGGAGTTCGACGCTCGACGCCTTGCCCGGTTCAACATGTTTCGGGACACCTGGCGAGCTGCGCGCGGAGCCGACCCCTCTCCGCTGCAGAAGCTCGAGCTGGCAGTGTTCGATTCGTCCGACCGCCGGGCTGAGGCCCTGACCAGCCTGCAGGTGGACGTGGCGTGCGAGCTCGAGGCGACCCAAGCGCAGGCCCTGGCGGGAGAGGGCTTCCTGGCGCAGACCAAGACCTTTCCTCAGGAAGCGCAGCAGGACCGGACGTGGCAGGCCGACGCCTTCGGCGCGGCGCTGCTGCAGCCGACTGACGTGCTTGCCGCGGATGCGAACGTCAAGGGCATCGCGTCACTTCCCAACGGCGCCTGGTGGTTCGACCGGGTGACGAAGACGCCCATGCAGCGTGTGGCCGTCGCCGGCGGCGCCTGAGAGACCTCTCTTCGAATCTCGAGCAGCCTGCCCGCGGGAAGCTCCTCGCACAAACCTTCTCTAGGACAGGGTTTGCGCCTCATCGCGGGAGACAAAGCGAGCGGCGATGCCGCCGCTCGCTTGGGCGAGGCGTCTTGCCTGCGACTCATTAGGGCCTATGGCAAAGACAGTTGGGCCCGAGCCCGACAGGAGCACGCGCTCTGCGCCGGCCGCGATCAGCCTCGACCGGCAAGCGCCGACGGCGGCCTGAAGACGCGCCGCCGCGGGTTCAAGGCTGTTGACCGGCGGTGGAAGCGCATCCCTTCGCGCGGCGGATGCCAGCCACTCACGGGTGAGCGATCCAGTGCCGTATTCGTCCGGCCGCAGATCCCCGAACACGGCCGCAGTCGAGAGCGGCACGCCAGGATTGACCAGTGTCAACCAGTACGGCGGCAGGTCCGACAGAGGCTGTACGCGCTCGCCGCGGCCCTCCACCAGGCAGGTGCCGCCGTACAGGAAGAAGGGCACATCCGAGCCCAGCTGGGCGGCCGCGGCATGGAGCTCATCTGGCGACAGTCTCCAACCACTGGCGGCGATGAGCCGCAGCGCCAGCGCGGCGTCACTGCTCCCGCCGCCCAGGCCTCCGCCCTCGGGAATGCGCTTGCGCAAAACGAAGTGCCCTGTGGCCTTCAGCAGTCGCGCGGCTTTCAACACCAGGTTGTCTGGCCCGGCCAGATTGGGCGCGTCGCAGTCGAGCGTGAGATCAGTCCCGGGCTCGAACGTCAGCTCGTCCGCCAGAGAGATGGTTTGCATGACGGACACGAGGTCGTGATAGCCGTCAGCCCGCCTGCCCAAGACCTCTAGCGTCAGGTTGATCTTGGCGTAGGCCCAACCACGCATCGGCGTTTCATGTTAGCTTAGGCTGACCGCACCCGCGGTCTGGGAGCGATGTAGAGGGATATGGACGACGTTACGCTGCGGACCGTGGAGGAGCTGGTACAGCTCCTGTCGGGCACGCCCATTGTCGAGCTCCAGCTGGACGATGGCGACCTGCACGTGTCCTTGCGCCGCTCGCCGCCGGTTGCCAGCAGTCCCGGCAGCGGCGTCGAGCACCTGCCGCCGCCACTCGACGACGACCTGGCCTACGTCTCCGCTCCACTGCTGGGCGTCTTCTACCGTTCACCCTCGCCGGGAGCGCCGCCATTCGTGCACGTAGGCGACCAGGTAGAGATAGGGCAGGTGATAGGATTGATCGAGGCCATGAAGATCTTCAATGAGATTCAGGCCGAAGTGAGCGGTAAGGTGCGAGCCGTCCTCGCCGAGGATGGCGCTTTTGTTGAAGCGGACCAGCGCCTCATCGCCATCGACACCCAGGCCAGCGAGGAACAGTCCGCTTGAAACCACGTTCCGCCCAGATTGCCGGCTGGGGGACGTACGTTCCCGAACGAGTTCTTACCAATGCCGACCTCGAGCGCATGGTGGATACGTCGGACGAGTGGATTACCACCCGCTCCGGCATTCGTGAGCGCCGCATCGCCGGCCCGGACGAGTCCACCTCCACGATGGGCATTCGCGCCGCCGAGAAGGCGCTGTGCCGAGCGGGCTTGAAGGGCAGCGACATCGACCTGGTCATCAGCGCTTCGGCTACTCCGGACTACATGTTCCCTGCCACCGGCTGCCTCATCCAGGACGCCATTGGCGCGAAGTGCGGCGCGTTCGACCTCGAGGCCGGCTGCAGCAGCTTCGTCTACGGCTTGGTGGTGGGCAGCCAAATGATTGCCGCCGGCGGCTATGAGAACGTGCTGCTGGTCGGCGCGGAAACGCTGTCTCGCTTCATGGATTACACGGATCGCTCCACCTGCGTGCTGTTCGGCGACGGAGCGGGCGCGGTGGTGCTGCGCGCCTGCGACGACGCCTACGGTGTGCAGGCCTTCGAGCTGGGGGCGGATGGCGCCGGTTGTGAGCTGATCATCCTGCCCGCCGGCGGCAGCGCCAGGCCCGCCACCGAGGAGACCGTCCGCGCGGGCGACCACTACGTGCACATGGCCGGCAATCAGGTGTTCAAATTCGCCACGATGACGCTCGGCTCATGTGCCGAGCGGGTGGCTAGCAAGGCCGGCTGGAAGCTGGACGAGATCGACGTCTTCATCCCGCACCAGGCCAACCTGCGCATCATCGAGGCCGCGCAGAAGCGTCTCGAGATGCCGATGGACAAGATCTTCGTGAACGTCGATCGCTACGGCAACACCTCCAGCGCCTCCGTTCCGCTGGCCATGGTCGAGGCCATCGACGCCGGGCTCATACGGAAGGATCAGAACATCGTGATGGTGGCTTTTGGGGTTGGTCTCACCTGGGCCGGCGTCGCCATGCGCTGGGGTGTGGACGTTTAGCTAGCCCCTGAGCTAGCGTCTGCGGCGGCCCAGGCCGCCGCTCTTTCACAGCGTTCCCTAAGCCGGCCTTCAGCGCTGGCTCAGCACGGATCCCTAGAGTCAGACTATGCACGCGGAGAAAGCACAGGTATTTCTTCTTAGCGTGTTCTTCACGCGTCACTCAACCGCGTTTTAACCCGTGGCAAGTAGGGTGTTGCCGGGAACGGAGGCTTGAAAGATGGATACACAACGACAGCTCATCAGCCATCTGCTGCGGCGGGCGGGTTTCGGCGCCAGTCCGGCCGAGCTCGACCAGTACGTGGCACTCGGCTATCAGGGCACTCTCGACCGGCTGCTGAATTTCGAGCAGGTTCCGGACAGCTACCCCGATTACACTCCCACGGACCTCGATCCCAAGGGCCGCCCTAAGCTGGAAGAGCTCCAGCTGTGGTGGGTCAACCGGCTGCTCACGACGCCTCGACCCCTCCAGGAGAAGATGACCCTGTTCTGGCATGGCCACTTCGCCACGGCGGACTCGAAGGTCCATGACGCCGTGTGGATGTACAACCAGAATCAGCTCTTCCGCCAGTCGGCGCTGGGCTCGTTCAGCACCCTGCTGTCGGGGGTCTCCAAGGACCCCGCCATGATGTTCTGGCTGGACTCCCAGACCAACCGCAAGGGCTCGCCCAATGAGAACTATGCGCGCGAAGTCATGGAGCTGTTCACCATGGGCATCGGCAATTACACCGAGCAGGATGTGAAGGAGGGCGCTCGGGCCCTTACCGGCTGGGCGCTGGACCGCGCCAGCGGCACCAGCCGCTTCGTCGCCCAGCGCTTCGACAACGGCGTTAAGAACTACCTGGGCCACTCGGGAAACCTGGGCCTCGACGACGTCGTCGGCATCCTCAGCGCTTCGCCCAATACGGCCAACTTCCTCGCCACCAAGCTGGCCCGATTCTTCATCTCGGACTCGCCGGATCCGGCGACCGTGGCGGCGATTGCGGGCACCTTCTCCAGCGCTAACGGCGACATGCGCCAGGTGATGCGAACCGTCCTGACCAGTCCGGCCTTCCAGGATCCCGGCTCGTTCATGAACAAGATCACCAGTCCGGTCGAGTACGTCATCACCAACATGCGGCTGCTGGGCATCACTTCGGCAGACAAAGCGGTACTCCAGGGCCTGCGTACCATGGGGCAGGAGCTGTTCAATCCCCCCAACGTGGCCGGCTGGCCGGGTGGGCGCTCGTGGCTCAATACGGACACGATCTTCGCCCGGCTCAACTTCGCCGATCGGCTGACCTCTGACCGGCGGACCGACGCGCCCTGGTACTTCGATCCCCAGGCGGTGCTGAATGGAGCGACCGACGCCGTTGGCCGCTTCGTCGAGCTGTTGACCGACGGCCTGCTGCCGGACTCCAACCGCCAGGCTCTGCAGGACTATTTCGCCGCGCCGGCGAAGGCAGCTGATTCCAAGCTGCGAGGCCTGCTGCACCTCATTCTCAGCACGCCAACGGCGCATCTCAGCTAGGAGACTCAGCCATGCTCATCACCCGACGAAGCTTCCTCAAGGGCGCGGCGCTCGTGGCCGCAAGCAGCTCGTTCGCCCCGAGCTTTCTCGCCCGGACCGCCCACGCGGCGCTGAGCGGTAATAACCGCCTGGTCGTGATACAGCTCAGCGGCGGCAACGACGGTGTCAACACGGTCATCCCGTACGGCACCCCGCAGTACGCCCAGTCACGCCCCACCCTGGCCATCCCGCAGGACCAGCTGCTGCCGCTCGACGCCAACGTTGGCCTGCATCCCAACCTGGCCAAGCTCAAGGCGCTGTACGACCAGAAGGCCGTGGCGGTGATCCAGGGCGTAGGCTACCCCAACCCCAACCGCTCCCACTTCCAGTCGATGCAGATCTGGCAGACGTCCTCTCCCGACAGCTCGCTCCAAACGGGCTGGCTCGGCCGGTATGACGAAGCCAATCTTCCGGGGCAGCGGCTCGGGGCCCTGAACTTCGGCGCGCTGCTGCCCAGGACGTTTTGGACCGAGCACACGGTGGTGCCCTCGATCGGCAACCTCAACGAGTATCAGTTCATGACCGATCCTCGGGCGCGCGAAGACAGCCAGGCGCAGATCGATACCATCAACAAGATCTTCAACACGCCAATCGGCCGTGACGTGCCCGACTTCTTCCGCCAGGCCGCCGTCGACGCATTTCAGACGGCCGCTGACTTGAAGTCGGCCGTGAACGGCACCAAGGCCACCGCGCAGTATCCAACCACCCCGCTGGGCCGGCAGCTGCAGCTGGTCGGCCAGCTCATCGGCAGCAGCCTGGGAACGCGCATCTACTACGTGTCTCTGGGTGGATTCGATACCCATTCAGGCGAGAAACGAGTGCACGACACCCTCATGAAGACTCTTGACGATGGCCTGGACGCCTTCGTCAAGGACCTGCAGGCGCAGGGCAACTTCGCCAGCACCACGGTGATGACCTTCTCGGAGTTCGGACGCAGGGTGCGCGAGAACGGCTCGGGAGGCACCGATCATGGGACGGCCGAGCCCATGTTCGTGCTGGGCGGCAGCGTGAACGGCGGGCTCTACGGCGCCTATCCCAGCATGAGCGACCTCGACGTTGGCGACCTCAAGTTCACCACCGATTTTCGGAGTGTCTACAGCAGCCTGGTGGGCGATTGGCTGGGCGCGGACCCGGCGCCCGTTGTGGGTGGCTCGTTCTCGCGGCTGCCGCTGTTTGCTGGCTCAGCGCTCGCCAACGCGGCCTAGCATCGCCCGGCGGCCTCTTCCTTGATAGCGTCCGGATCCGCGTCGTCCTACAATGCCAGTATGGGCTCCAAGGCCTCGGCCTCAGTCCCAGACAGTCAACGTGTCTCGGAGCTGCTTGGCGCGCGAGACCTGATAGCCGAGTGCGAGGAGATGCTGCGCGGGGAGCGCGAGCATCTCACCGGGATGGAAGACTACCTTCGCCAGCGTTTGGAGTACTGGCAGGCGAAGTACAGGCTGCTCGACCGCCGGCGCGGCGAGCGCCGGCTAGGCGAGCGTCGAAGCCCGGAGCGAGCCGGCGCCGGGCGCCGCTTGGGAGAGGACCGTCGCGCCGGCTGAGGCTGCGCCCCCGCGAGCGACGGGGCCACAAATGCGCTCAGCCGTGGAAATCCACCCTGCCGCCCAGCGTGAACTGTGGGTCCAAAAGGTGATAGCTGCCAGCCAGCAGGTGGCCGGTGTAGTCGGACTGGAACTGGGCCGGCGCGAGCCGGAGCAGATGAGAGCCCTGAGCATCCAGCGCGCGAATGGCAGCGTTCATCGTGGCGGTGCTCTTGGCAAACACTGCCCCTCCACCTGATCCGCTCTGAGTCCTGATGGGAACAGCCAGGTTCCGTCCATTGAGCGTCAGGTCTCGCTCGGTTTGAGCCAGCTTCGCTTGGCTGTAGCCCGCGCTCGAGGTCAGGATCCCGGGAACTGCCACACTCTCATCATCGGCCCCAGCGCGGCGGTACCGTAGTGCTCGAGTTAGGCAGTAAGCTGTTCTGTAAAGCAGCATCGAGCATGAGGCCCACCAACTTCCACTGGCCCGTAATCGTCGCGCCGCTCCTTGTGTTGGGCATCCTCGCGGCGTGCGAAGAGGAGGCGCCTGCGGCCCCGTCGGTGGCGGCAGGGCCGGCCCCAACGCTTGTCGCCAGCCCGCAGGCAACAGCGGAGGCAAGTCCTGCGCCCACCGCCACTCCGGTCGCGCTGAAGATCGCTCTTCTGCTGCCCGACTCCACTCTGGCCCGCTACGACGCCAAGGACCGGCCAGTCTTCGAATCAAAGATCAAGTCGCTCTGCGCGGACTGCGTAGTGTTGTACAGCAACGCGAATCAGGATGCGTCGCTGCAGCGAGCGCAGGCAGACGCGGCCATAGCCGGAGGAGCGTCGGCGCTGGTCATCGATCCGGTGAATCGGGACGCGGCGGCCGAAATCGCCGACAGGGCCAAGGCACAGAAGGTCCCCGTGGTGTCCTATGACCAGCTCATCAACGGCTCGGATGGCGTCGATTGCTACGTCAGCTACGACCCGGAGGAGGCTGGTAGGCTGCAGGGGTCGGCCCTCCTGGACAGCCTGGGCGGCGGCGCCAATCCGGCCGTGGTCATGATCGATGGTCCGGCAGGAGATGCGGCCGCGACGCTGCTGAAGCAGGGGGCGCACAGCGTCCTGGATGGGAAGGTTGCGGTGGCCAAGGAGTACGACACTGCCGGCTTTGATCCGGACGCGGCTCAGGGCGAGATGAGCCAGGCGCTGGCGGCCTTGAACAACAAGGTTGACGGCGTGTACGCGGCGACTGACGGCCTGGCCGGGGGCGCCATCGCAGCGCTGAAGACCGCCGGCGTAAAGCCGCCACGGCCGGTCACCGGGCGCGGCGCTGAGCTGGCGGCTATCCAACGCATCGTGGCCGGCGATCAGTACATGACCGTCTACCAGCCAATTCAACCCCAGGCGGAAGCTGCCGCCACGGTGGCCCTGACGCTGGCTAGGGCAGCCAGCGATGGGCCGGCTGCCGCGCAGGGCAAGGTAACGAACAACGGCAAGAAGGACGTGCCGTCAGTGCTGCTGCGGCCGGTGGCCGTTACCCGAGGCAGCATCGCCTCGACCGTGATCGCCGACGGCTACTGGGACAAGGATCAGATTTGCACGCCCGTCTTCGCCGATGCCTGTGCAGCGGCGGGGCTCAATTGAGGGCTGGCCCTACCGCAAGTCGTGCAACGCCGGCCCTCGCGGCCCGCGCCACACGTACGTGGCGCAAGCACCGCTCATCATGTTGTGCCGGGCTCTTGTGCCTCGCCGGGGCAGCGGTAAGCGAACAGGTGCGGGCGAGCCGCAAGGGCCTTTACCCCGTGCTCATCCGCTTCGGCCCAGGAGCTCGCGGGCGATTGTCAGCCGCTGAATCTCGGACGTGCCTTCATAAATCTGGAAGATTTTGGCGTCCCGCATCAGCTTCTCCACCGGGGCATCGCGCGAGTAGCCGGCGCCCCCGAAGATCTGGACGGCGTTCGTCGCCGCGCGCATGCACATGTCGCCGGCGAAGGCTTTGGCGCTGGCGGACTCCCTGGCGCTTGGCTGGCCGCGATCGTTGAGCCAGGCGGCGTGCATGGCCAGGTGCCGCGCCGCGGCGATGTCGATGGCCATGTCGGCCAGCATCATCTGCACCGCTTCGAAGCTGGCGATAGGCTGGCCGAACGCCATCCGCTCCCTGGCGTAGCCCAGGGCATGGTCCAGGGCGCTGCGCGCCAGACCGACGGCCGCGACGGCCACCCCGGGCCGGGTGTAGTTGAACGTGGCCATGGCCAGCTTGAAGCCAAGCCCCTCACCACCCACGATGTTGCTCGCCGGAACACGAACGTCTTGGAGCAGCACTTCGGCGGTGTTCGAGGCTCGCTGGCCCATCATGTCTTCCGTTCGGGAGATGGACAGGCCCGGTGTGCCGGCAGGCACCACGAAAGCGCTGATACCGTCGCGATGCGCGGCGGGATCGGTGTAGGCAAAGACCACCATCCAACGGGCATAACGAGCGCCGGTGATCCAGCGTTTGGCGCCGTTGAGCACGTACTCGTCGCCATGCCGGGCCGCCGTCGTACCGATGCCAGCAACGTCAGAGCCGGCCGCGGGCTCGGTCAGTGCGTAGGACGCGAGCCCAAACTCGTCACACAGCTGGCCCAGATACGCTCGCTTCAGCTCTTCGCTGGCGGCCAGCAGCAGCGGCCGAACCGCCAGCGCCGATGCGCCCATGGCAGTGGTGATACCGGTGCAGCCCGCCGCATTCTCTTCGCGCACGATCAGCTCATCCACAGCCGAGAGTCCGCCGCCTCCGTATCTTTCGGGGACGGAGACATGCAGCAACCCAGCCTCGTACGCCTTTTGCAGGACCGCGAGTGGAAATTCTCCCGTTCGGTCCAGAGCGGCGGCGACCGGGGTAATCTCGCGTTCCGTAAACTCGCGCGATAGCCTCTGCAATGCGCGCTGGTCGTCGCTGAGCTCGAAATCGATCATGGGCCGAACATACCGAGCAGCAGCTAAGCCTTTTGGCGCGCTGCCCGACCCGCAACGATATCATCTGACTCACCAGTCGCTCGAAGGCTGTTTCGCGACCAGCGCCTGAGGACGTATATGAGCCGGGAAACTGTCAACCAAATCATCGACCGCGCAGTGGCGGACGAGACCTACTTCGAGCTGCTTCGGACGAACCCCGATGCGGCCGTGGCAGGGTATGCCCTCGATCCGCAGGAGCTGAGCGCATTACGCGCCGGGGCCTACAACGTGGTCGTGCGCGCTACTCGTCGCGAGCGCGAAGAGCAGGCCCCCCAGAAGGCCCCCGCCGCGGTCGCGGCTCCGGCCGTGGTCACGCCGCCACCGGCGAATGCTGCCCAGCCATCGGCTCCATCCCCGGCTCGATTGCCCGTCGGCGGGCTCGTAGGCTTTTTCGCCGGATTGCTGGTTATCGGGGCTGGGCTGGGCGGATTCCGCTTCGTCGAGAGGCAGTGGCCGTGGGAAGCGCTCGGCTTGACCCGCACCGCGCAGGCTACGATTCCCGTCCCCAGCCTGGGTGCGCGGCCGAAGCCCAGTGGCCCGGCCCAAGCCAGCTCCGCCGCGCGAGCCCCGGCCTCGGCTGGGACAGCCAGCACGGCGCCGAGCGCTCGTGCCGGTGCCAGCCCAGCATCCAGTCCTTCCGGGCAGGCCCAGCTGCGGTCGCCCGCCAGCTCCGCTGCTCCCAGCGCGGCTGCCTCCCAGGCAGCCCAGGCCGATGCCGATCGGCAGTACTACCAGGCCGTAGGCATGCGGCTCGCCGGCGTAATGCAGTCCTTCACGAATGTCGTGACCGCGCTTCGAGCGTCCAACGATCCCAGCAAGGACCTGAACGATCTGTCCGGCAGGCTGAGCGACCTTCAACAGCACCTGGGAGATGCCCCACCGCCAGATCGTCTGCAGCGTCAGCATCAAACGCTGGGCGAGGCCATTCCGGTGCTTCAAGCCGACGTCGATCAAATGAAGACGGCCCTGAGCCAAAAGAATGCGGTGCGGGCACAGCTCGTCGCCATCCAGATGGACGCGGTGCTGAACCAGACTCCCGACGAGGTGGCCTTTGCCAACGCACCCGATCCCGAGATCTACCAGCCCATCAACAGCGTGCAGCCACTGGCCCACGTTCTGAATTTCGACGTGCTGAGCCAGAGCGTCACTGCCCGGAACAACGCTCCGGCCAACGTCCAGCAGCGCATCGGCTTGCAGTCCGCCAACCCCTCCTCGGATGAGGTTGCCGACACGCTGCGGCACAGCATTGTTGCCGCTCGGCAAACGTTTCCGCAGGCCGGACAGGTGCACGTCGTGGCCTTCACGGAAAGCAACGGCAACGTGGCTGGCCAGGCCGGGACCGCCGACTGGTACTGCAGCTCCGATGCTCGCCCGCCGGATGCCTCCGCATCGACGAGCTGGCAGGACTCCTGCAGCAAGATCTACATCAACGCGCCTTCCGGGAACAGCCAGAGCGCCACGTCCGTCGTCCCCTACTAGACGTTGAGGCCACGGATCCTATCGCTGGAAAGCCTCGCCCGGCGGTGAGGGTTCTATGAAGCTGTCCCGGCGTGACCCGCTGGTCATAACCGGGATCATCGTGGTGCTGTTGGTCTTGTTGCTGATATCGGTGCTCGGCAGGATGTTCCTGTTCCTGCGCTTCATCAGTGGACTGCTCGTCCTCGCGATCGTGCTGTTCGCCTGTATAGCCGGAGCCCGCCTATACCTGCGGAGCGATCGCTAGAGGCTCGCCAGGTTCAGGCGGGCTGGAGGCCCGCCCGAACGGCTGGCACCCCCCGCACGGGTTTTGATGCGGCTGGCTAGGCCTTGTCTAGGCCGCGATCCGCGGCGCTCTTGACGAACGAATCGTCCAGGATCTTGCCCACGTTGAAGCTCTTGGCGTTGGCGTTTTTCTCGCCCAGCTGCTCGATGGCGTCGGAGAGCTGGTCCGCTTTGGGGTAGGGCAGGACAGCCAGCACTTTGTTGGTGTAGAAGTCGTAGGTCTCGTCCAGCGCCTGCTGATCATCGACCTTGAGGTACTTCTTCAGAACCGCCTCCGTGCCCGTCTTGTCCTTCTTGGCAAGAGCTTCGGCGGTAACCACCGAGTCGATGTACTTCTGCATCACGTCTTTGTGGCCGTTGAGCCACGAGCGGCTGGCAACAACCGTGGTGTTGGCGGACGGCAACCCCAGCGAGGCCAGGTCGAACAGCTCGTGCCAGCCCAGCTTCTCCAGATCCAGAGAATCCGGTGGGTGGGTCAGCTCGCCCTGCACGGCGCCATTCGAGGCCGCTGCCGTCTGCGACGCGCGCGAACCGACGGCCAGCACCGTCACGTCCTTGTCGGGCGTGACCCCGTACTTCTTGAGCCCGGTGCGCAGGGCGACGTCGGAGGATGACCCGATCTGGCTCACGCCAACCTTCTTGCCGATGAGGTCGGCCTTCGTCTTGATGCTCGGAGCGACGACGAAGGTGTAGGGAAAGACGGGCGCCAGCGAGGCGGTGATAACCAGGTCGGCGCCGCCTACGGCGGCCGCCAGCGCCTCTGAGCCGCCGAGCTGCGCGATGTTGGTCTCGCCGGCAATCAACGCCGGCACGCCGGTGGTGCTTGGGATGAGACGCAGGTCGACGTTCAGGCCGTTCTTCTGGAAGATGCCCTGCTCCTGCGCAACGTAGGCTTGCTGGTTGGAAGCCGAGAGCTCGCTATATGAAACCAGGATGGCCCCGGCAGCGGCGGGCTTGATGGCCGCGCTGGCCGACGCCGAGGCAGCCGCGCTGGCCGCCGTGGAAGCTGCCGGCTTGGCCGACGTGGCTGCGCTCGCCGATGTGGCAGGGCTGGCCGCCGCGCCCGATGCGGCAGGCGTAGAAGCTGGGGCCGCCGCTCCACCGCAAGCCGCCAGGGCAAGGGCGGCCGCAAGGGCGGCCGCCAGCGCGCCGCCGGCCGCTCGCAAGCCCTTAGGAAGGGGGACTTGATACGGGTAAAGCCTCATGAGTTCCTCCTGTTTCCGGTTCCGGGCCACCTGCCGCACACTGCGGGCCTGGGCGACCACGGCGATAGCAAGAATACAGCTAGCGTGCTTCAGATTCGTCATCCAGCTTGGGCAGCTCGGCCAGGAGCCTGCCGTAGCCGGGAATGCGCTGCCGCACGCCGAAGTGCCTCATGACTGCCCACAGCCGTACGGTGTTGGCAGCTGCCAGGGGCACCTCGAGGTCCTGTTCCAGCGGCTCCAGGATGTCCATGACACGCCAGCCCGCCCCCAGCATGTACACGCCGTCGACGTTTCGATGCTTGCGGAATGCGGCGCGCGTGTGCGCGTAGATCTCATGGCTCGACAGCCGGCCGACGTCTTTGAAGGGCACGTCGATCCCCTCCATGCTCAACACTTCGAAGCCGACGTCGGTGAAGTACTGCGCGAACATATCGTTGATCGCGCCCTGGAAATAGGTCACACCGACGATCCGGCGCATGCCCAAGGCACGCATCGCGTCCGCCTGGGTCGTCCCGCTGGTGACCACCGGAATGCCGTACCGCCGCTCCCACTCGTCCAGCAGCTCGCGCTCGCGCTTGGCGCCATGCACCATGAACGGTGGCGCGCCTTCGGGATGGATGAGATCGACGCCGATCTTGGCCAGCTCCTGCACCTTTGCTTCGATGGCCTCCAGCGCCTTTTTGAACTCGTCCACGGTGCCTTCTTGGAAGCCGACGTAGAGCGGGATGCAGGAGATCCCGTCGGGCAGCAGCTTGATGAATTCCTCGAGCGATCCCGGGCGGTACGTGGGCTTGATGACCCCAACGGTTCCCCGCCAGCTGTCAAATGACATGGCGCATAGTTTACGCCCCCGCCGCCTTGGTGGCGGTCGGTGACACCTGTCCGGCCCCTCTGGAGGCGCTCGGCTTCGCCGACGCGCTGGCCGAGCTCTGGGCCGTGGGCGAGGGGGATGCCGTGCCGGCCGGTGATGGCTGAGCCGAGGCGCCGGCCGAAGCGCTCGCGGGCGGCGGCGGTGGGGGTGCAGCGGTCGCGGTCGCCGCAGGCGTCGGCGTGGCTGGCTCCGGGGTCGCGGTGGCGACAGGCTTGGGCGCCGGCGTGGCTGTTGGTGGCTGCGGCTTTGGCGTGGCTCGGACAGGCGGAAGCGTGGGCCGCGGCGTGGGTGTCGACGTGGGAGTTGGGGTAGCCGGCTGCGCGAAAGCCCCGGGCAGCGGGAACGACAGCAATGCCCCCTGATCCGGCCGCGTATCGGCCATGTAGACAAGGTTGTTGAGCTCGTCGTAGGCCACGGCGCCGCTTCCGGCCACCGTGGGAACGTTGGTCACGAAGCCGAGCGGCGATCCGCTGAAAACCGCCAGGTGCGGACCGCGAAAGAAGCTCGGCGCGGCAACCAGGAAGCGATCGGGCGCCGCGGCGTACATCGCTCCGTCCGCTCCGCCGGTCTTGGTTACGGTATGCAGCACGCTGCCCGACTTCAGATCCCATACCACTATGTGCTGGGGCTGTGCAGGATTGGCGCAGCCCAATAACGCCTGGTTCGTGTCGGGATCGATGGCCATGCCCTTGGGGTTGCAGGCATCGCGCACGTCGAACCTCCGGACCATCACGTCCGGCGTCCGGCTCGGGTCGAACTGGAAGATGGCGTTGTCTTCTGCGCTGGTAACGTACATCATGCCGTCGCCGGGGTTGTAGCGAGGCTGATCCAGGCTCTTGGCCAGGTGCTCGAAGTGAAGCAGCACCTTACGGCTGGAAAGGTCGATGACCGTCACCAGCCCGCCGGCAGGGCTCACGACGTAGGCCTTCTTGTCCGCGGGGTCGTACTCAGTCCGGCCCGCGGCCTGCGCGCTTCCGGTATCGATCTCCTCAATCACGGTGTCCGCTCTGGAGGAAGCCGGGTCGGTCTCGATCACCGCCACGTGTCCATTGTCCAGGCCGGCGATGACCTTCTTGAGGTCGCTCGCGGCGCTGACTCCATTGGGCGCGGCCGAGGTGAGCACGGAGGTGACGTATCGCGCGTTGGGCGTGGACACGTCGAACACGTCCACCCCACCGTCAGTGCGATCCGCCACGTACAGCATGTGGCCGGCCCGGTCGACTTCGAGCGCAGTGACGTCGGCTCCCTTGCGGCCGATGGCGGGGATAGGGATTGAAGCGAGCTGCACGGGCGTCGTATCCCCCTCTATCGGAGGCAACGTCGTGGCAGAGACGCTCGGTGCCGCCGAAGCGGCCGCCGCGGGGACCTCCGCGGCCGGTTGCGCGCCAGGCGGCGAAACGGCTGCGCCGGACGAGGGCGCTGGTGGAGCAGGCGCGGCACCGCAGGCGCCAAGGAGTACGGAGCCGGCAGCGACGATGAGTGCAAGGCGACACGCGCGGAAGAGCGCTTTGTGGCTGAGTCGCACCCGAGGATCCTACCTACCTCAACCCGCACGACGGCCCAGCTCGAAGCTGGGACGGGAGCGCCGAAAGGACACTAGCCAGGCCCGCTGTCTCGAAGCGGGGCCTGGCTAGCGTCTGAAGTGCCGGGGGAAGACCTACGCCGAGGGCTTCGCGGCCGCGCTGGCGGCTGGCTTTGCGGCGGCGCCTGCTGCTGCCGAGCCACTCGGTACGACGAAGCTGAACAGCGCGGCTTCGTTCGGGCGGGCATCTTGCGTGTACACCACGTTGTTGGTCTCGTCGTAGGCAACGCCATGAGACCCAACGTCAGTCGGGACGTTGGTGATGAACTTGCCCGCGCCACTGACTATCGCCATCTGGGCGCCCCGGAAGTAGTGGTGGGCGGTGGCGAAGAACTTGTCCGCTTTGGCGTCGTAGATGGCGGCATCGCCGGAGCCGGCGTTCTCAATAGTCGAGGCTACCTTGCCGGCCTTGAGGTCCCAGATGACGAAGTGCTGAGGCTGGGCAGTGCTGCTGCAGTCCAGCAGGGCAATGTTGAGGGTCGGATTGATCGCATTGCCGTTGGGGTTGCACTTGTCCACGACGTCGAACTTTTTGACCATCGTGTCCTTGGTCATGTCGAACTGGTACACCACGTTGTCCCCGGACCCGGTGAGGTACATGAATTTGTCCGACGGGTTGTAGCGCGGCTGCTCGATGCCCCCGCCCGGTAGGTCGATCTTCTTTTCGATCGTGTTCTTGTCCATGTCGATGATGGTTACGAACTGGTCGTCGCTGTTGGCCACCATCATCTTCTTGGTGTTGGGGTCGTAATCAGTTTCGTCGGCCCGCTTCTTGCCGCCGGTGTTGAGCGTGGCAATGACCGTGTTCACCGTTGGTGAGGACGGATTGATGTCGATGATCGACACCGTGCTGTCGTTGCTGCCGGCCAGCACCTTGTTGACGTTCTTGGCGATGGTGACGCCGTTCGTTCCGCCTCCCGGGACCGGAACGGACTTGACGAACTTCGCTGTTGGCGTCGAGACGTCAAAGATGTCGATCCCGCCCGAAGTACGGTCGGTGAGGTACAGGAGATGGGCCTGCTGGTCAATTTCCAGGATGTCCGCCGACAGTGTCTTGCCGGCGATGGGCGGGATGGCGATCTTGTTCAGGGTCACCGTGCTCGTGTCCGCGGCTACGACAGGCAGCGTGGTAGCGGTGGGGGCAACGCTGGCGCTCGCAGCGGGCTGGGCCGATGCCGCCGCGCTGGAGGCCGCCGGTTTCGCCGAGGCAGGTGCGCTTGAAGCCGCCGGGGCGGACGAGGCCGGCTTGGGCGCTGCGCTGGAGGCCGGCGGTGGCGCGCTGGACGCCGGGGCGGACGACCCGCCGCAGGCGGCCAGGAGCAGCAGCGACGCCGCTGCTGCGGGCAAGAAACGGAGACTGCGCATGATTTCCTCCCTTAAAAACGTTTCTGGCTGCCCGCGTGCCTCCCGAGCTTCACTGCGCCGGGCGGTACTTTTGGTGCAGCCCAATGGTGGGTTTGGCTGGGGCCCACCATAAACGGCTCCACTGAAGGCTGTCAAGTGCCGGGCAGCCGCTCACCGGCCGATGAAGCGCGGCGCCCGCTTCTCCAGGAAGGCGCGGACCCCTTCCAGGTGATCCTGGGTCTGCGAAGCCAGCGCCTGCCCCGTCGCCTCTTCATCCAGGACGGCCTCCAGCCCGGATTGGAGCGACAGGTTGAGCTGCCGCTTGGCCTGGCCGATGGCTGTCGTGGGCAGATTGGCGAGCTTGAGCGCCAGCTCGCGAGCAGCCCGCAGCAGGTCGTCGTGCGGCACGACGCGGTTCACCAGGCCGATCCTTTCTGCCTCAGCGGCCGGCAGCGGCTCACCCAGGAAGATCATCTCTGCTGCCCGTGCCATGCCCACCAGCCTCGGCAGGAAGAAGCTGCTGCCGGAGTCCGGCACGAGACCGACGCGCACGAACGCCTGCAGGAAGCTGGCCCGCTCCGAGCAGACGCGGAGGTCGCAGGCCAGGGCCAGGCTGCAGCCGGCGCCCGCGGCTATGCCGTTGATGGCACCCACAATCGGCTTGGCCAGCTGGCGCATGGCCAGGATCAGCGGGTTGTATTCGTCGCGCAGCGCCGGGCCCAGCGTTGGCGCTGCTCCTGCAGCGTAGGCAGACGCGCGCTCCCGCAGATCCTGACCGGCGCAGAAGCCCCGGCCGTTCGCGGTGAGGATGACCGCCCGAATGGCCGCGTCTGTCTCGACGCGATCGAGCGCCCCTCTCAGCTCGGCCCGCAGATCGGCGTCCAGCGCATTGAGCGCCTCCGGGCGGTTCAGCGTGAGCGTCGCCACCCCGTCTGAGACCTCGAACAGCAGGCCCCTTGGGACCGGCGGATGACCTGCCACAGCGCTCTTCATCGTACGTCAGGGGAGAAGGTACTACCCCCCTTCAAAAACGGCGCCTGGTATGTTAGTGTGCCTCTTAATCTCCGCGATCGAGCGCTCTTGGTGAGGAGCTCCTGATGGAAATGAATTCGGTGGTGGACGTGCAGCAGCTCTACCGCCAATGGCAGGACGGCAAGCTGCTCGAAAATGAGGAGCGTCAGGCGTTGCATCTCGACGTTCCGACCCCAGCGGCCGACACCAGCTTCGCCGAGATACTGAGAAGCACCCAAGATCCCGAAGCCTGAGCGCGCGGCCATCGCGGGCCCTTTGCTTATTGACGCCTGCCTGCCCCAGGTGTATGGTGACTGCCAAACGGCGATACCGAACCGGACGGCGCTGCCGCGCCGCGCCACGAGCATTCGTATCGCTTCCGGAAAGGTGAGTTCAGGTGGCTAACCAGAAGCGTGGGCCCCGGCCCGGTTCCCCGCAAGCCAAGCGAGGCGGCCAGGCGGTGAGCAGCAAGTACGGCAAGGATTACTACACCGAGATCGGCAAGAAGGGCGGCCGCGCGGTGAGAGAGAAGCACGGAGCGGACTTCTATGCCTCGATCGGCCGCAAAGGGGGCAACGCCACGAAGGAGCGCCACAGCAGCACCTTCTACTCCGAGATTGGCCGAAAGGGCGGTAGCTCCAAGAGGACCGAGCCAGCTTCCTCCTGAAACGGAAATGGCCCGCCACGACGGACGGACCACTTCTTGTTTGACGGATTGTCGGGAACCACCACTGCTTGAGTCATCTCGACTTCCTTGAAGGTCCGGTTGCTCCCGGACATCTTTCAAGCGACGCTTGGGCGGTAACCCTGCTTCGTCAGACTGACGCCCTCGCCACGGAGGGCCTCATCTGTCGATTTGCCAGCGCCCCTCAAGCACCCTGGCGTTAGTACTGCGCTTCATACAGCCTCCTTTGGAAGGTACCTGTCCTGTGTCGCAGGATACCTCCAACGTAGCCCTCTGAGCGGTCCTTGTCAAGCGACGTTTCAGCGCGCTTTTCGACCCTATCGGGCGAGGCTCGATCCCGTACTCTTAGGCCATGTCCACTACGGTTATAGGGACGCGGGCGCCGCGCGTCGAGGGCGTCGAAAAGGTTACCGGCGCCGCGTTGTATTCGGCCGACGTCCTGCTGCCGGGAATGGTCTGGGGCAAGAGCCTGCGCAGCCCCTACCCTTATGCGCGCATCAAGCGCCTCAACACCAGCAAGGCCAGGGCGCTGCCCGGTGTCCTGGCGGTGATCACGGGCAGTGACATCAGGAATGTGCTGGTCGGCCGCCGGCTGCGGGACCAGCACATCCTGGCCGCCGACGTCGTCCGCTTCATGGGCGAGCGCGTGGCCGCTGTGGCGGCCGAGGACAAGGACGTGGCCGATGCGGCGCTGGAGCTCATTGAGGTCGAATACGAAGAGCTGGAGCCACTGCTCGATCCGTTGAAGGCGATGGATGCGGATGCACCGCTGCTGCATCCCGATCTCCGCAGCTATAAGGGCCTGCCTCCGACTCTGCCCGAGCACCTGCGAAACGTGCACGCCTACAGCAGGATCGAGCGAGGGGACCTGGCCGCCGGCTTCGCCAGCGCCGACGAGATCGTCGAGGGCACCTATTCGACCGCCATGGTGCACCAGGCCTACATCGAGCCCCACGCCGCGGCCGTCTCGGTCGACGCGGAGGGCCGAGTCCACGTCTGGGCTGCTCAGAAGCAGCCGTTCGGACTGCGAGAGATGCTGGCCGAAGCGCTCGATCTGCCGCTCGAGATGGTCGTGTACGAGTACAGCCGGGTGGGCGGCGAATTTGGCGGGAAGGGCGCGCTCATGGACGTGCCGCTGTGCTACTACCTGTCCAAGGCCTGCGGCCGCCCGGTCCGTATGGTCATGACCTACACCGAGGAGTTCTTGGCGGCCAACCCGCGCCACCCATCCTATGTGCAGCTCAAGACCGGCGTGAAGCGGGACGGAACGATCACCGCCCATGAGGTCAAGATCATCTTCGACAGCGGGGCTTATGGGGCCTTTAAGCCGGTCCCGGGAGTCGACCTGGGCGGCGCCCGCAAGGCCGGCGGGGCCTACCGCGTACCCGCCTCCAGCATCGAGTCGTTCATCGTGTACACCAACCACGTGCCCGGCGGCTTCATGCGTGCGCCCGGTGACCCGCAAGTGCTGTTCGCGCTCGAGAGCCACGTCGACGAGATCGCCCACAAGCTGGGAATGGATCCCCTGGAATTCCGGCGCAAGAACATTCTGCGCCAGGGCGACGCCAACGCCACCGGCGAAGTATGGGCGGATCTGCGCGCCCGCGAGGTGCTGGACGCGGCCATCGCCAGCTCCAACTACGGCCAGCCCAAGCCTCGTCCCCATATCGGCCGCGGGATGGCGATCACCAACCGCCACATCGGCGGGGGCGATAGCCAGGCCCTGCTGCGCATCGACGCCGGCGGCCGGGTGACTGTCGTCACCGGCACACCCGACGCCGGCCAGGGCTCGCACACCATCCAGCGCCAGATCGTGGCCGACGTGCTCACGATTCCTGAAACGCAGGTCGACGTCGTCGCCCGCGGCACCGATGAGGCCGTCTACGACGGCGGGATCGGCGGCGGGAAGACTACCCACGTCACCGGACGGGCGATCATGATGGCGGCGGAGCAGGCTGTGGCGGAGCTGCGCGGCTGGGCGGCGGAGCTGCGCGGCTGGCCAGAGGACGGCGTCGTGTTGGAACACGGCCTGTTCTCATCGCCGGGCGAGGCCGGCGAGCCGGTGTCGCTGCAGCTCGCCGCCGCGGAGGCGGTTCGGCGTAAGTGTGCGCCACTCGAATTCCACACTACCTATTCCAAGGGCAAAGTCGAGCAGGAATGCTTCGGCGCCCAGGTAGCCGAAGTCGAGGTCGACCCCGAAACGGGCCAGATCACCGTGCTGCAGATGACGACGGCTCACGACAGCGGCAAGCTCATCAATCCCATGGCCGCCGAAGGTCAGGTCGAGGGCGGCGTCGTGCAGGGCCTGGGCTTCGCGCTGATGGAAGAGATGATCTTGGAAGACGGCAAGGTGGCCAATCCGAACTTCGGCGAGTACAAGATCCCCACCATCGCCGACATTCCACCATTGAGAGAAGCCTGGGTCGAGGATGCCCCCGGCCCGCTGCCGTATGGCGGCCGGAACGTCTCCGAGCACTCACTCATCATCACCGGCGGCGCCATCGGCAACGCCGTCCGCGACGCCGTGGGAGTGCGCATCACCTCCACCCCGGTAACGGCCGAAAAGGTATTCGCCGCGCTGCAGGCGAAGCGACAAGCTTCCGCATAGGCCATGAGCACCGTCGCCATCCTGAGCACGGGTGAGATGGGCAGCAACGTGGCGCTGCGCCTGAGGCGTGCCGGCAGCCGCGTGGTCACCTGTCTGGCCGGGCGAAGCTCAGCCACGGCCAAACGTGCGCGGGAGGCCGGCGTGGACTGTTTGCCGAACATGGATGCTGTGGTGCGCGAAGCCGACCTGGCCATCTCGCTGGTGACGTCCTTCGGCGCTTCGCCGCTGGCGAGCGACGTGGCAGCGGCGGCGCAGCGGAGCGGGCGCGCCGTGCTGTTCGTCGAGGCGAACTCCATCAACCCCGCTCGGGCGGCGGAGATCGCGGCCACTATCGAGCAGGCCGGCGGCCGGGCTGTGGACGGCTGCATCATCGGATCGGCCGGCAACCTCGACCGGGCAACCTTCTATCTCGCGGGCGAGCAGGCTGGAGCCGCCGCGGCGTTCATCGAGCCAGCGGTGAAAACACAGGTCTTGGGTCCGAGCGTGGGACAAGCCTCGGGCCTCAAAATCCTGAACGCCGGCCTCACCAAGGGTCTGGCAGCCCTCGGCGTGGAGCTGCTCCTGGCGGCTCAGCGGCTCGACCTGCTGCCCGTCCTGCTGGCCAAATACCGCGCCGCCAACCCGGAAGTCGCGGCCTCATTCGCGTCGACGCTCCCGGGCCTCGCCTCGCGGGCGGCGAGGCGTGCTCAGGAGATGAGCGAGCTGGCCGACACCTTCGAGAGCCTGGGCCTGACCGCGCACATGGGCAGGGCCGCGCGGAACGTGCTGGAGATGGTGGCCGAGCGCTGCAACAGCACGGACGCCGTCGAATGGCGACAGGTCCTCGACGCTCTAAGCGAGACGCAGCCAGCATAGCGGACCCTTCAGCCGAGACGTCGAGCAAGGGAACTTTGTTCGGGGCTCGGGCGTCTAATCAGTAGAAGGGTTCGAGGAGATGGAAACGCGTCGGGCAATAGTGCTCGGCGGCGCTGCCGCCGGCTTCGTGATTGTGGTTCTTGCTCTGCTATTGGCTTTAACTGTGGCTCGTGGCCCGCAGCTCGGCAGCCCCGTCGCCGGCGGGCTGTCGACTGCTCCGTACACGATCGTGGCCGAGGGGAACGGCGAAGCCTCAGCGCCGCCGGACGTTGGCTACGTGACGATTGGCGTGCAGACGCCGGCCCCCACCGCCGCTGAGGCCACGGACGCCAATGCGCAGGCCATGGCCGGGGTCATCGCCGCGATCAAGGCGCAAGGGGTGGCCGACAAGGACGTCCAAACCCAGGGCTTTTCCGTGACCCCGGTCTATGCAACCCAGCGGCCGGGCGACTCCAGCCCGCCGACGATCACCGGCTACCGGGTGTCGAACACGGTGCGGGTGACCGTCGAAAACGTCGGCAACGTCGGGAAGGTGCTGGACGCCGGGCTGCGTGCCCGAGCCAACAGCGCGGTTGGCGTCTCCTTTGCCCTCAAGGACAGTACCTCCCTGCAGCAGCAGGCGCTGAAGGACGCGGTGAGCCAGGCGAAAGCCAAGGCCGAGGCCATCGCCGCCGGTGCGGGGCTGAAGCTGACCGGGACCTACTCCATCACTGAGTCCGGCGCCACTCCGCCGCGGCCGTTCGTCACCGCGCAGCCCGCCGCCTCGGCCGCCGCGACGCCAATCGAAACCGGCCAGCTCACGGTGACCGGCCACGTTCAGGTGGCCTTCCAGTACGCTCACTGATGGCAGGCCTCAAGCCCTCCATGTCGTACCATGGGTGCCGCGAATCTGAGTGAAGAGGCATAGAGATGTCCGATAACGTGCGGCTGCTGATCGGCCACGACCATGGCTTGAGCGGCATGCGCAGCTCTGACGGGGGACAGACCTGGGGCCAGGCGGAACTGTTCATCCCCGACGTGGAGGTCACCACGATCGTCGAGCTCGACGGGGAGATGTACGCGGGGACCCGCGGCGCGGGCATCTTTCACCGTCCCCAGGGTCCGGGGAAGGCTTGGGAGCAGATCGAAACGCCGCCGGCGCTGACGAAGATACGCTCTCTGTGCGCCGCCAACGGAACGCTGCTGGCCGGCACCGAGCCGGCCGGCGTATTCGAGTGGGTGAGCCGCCGCAGCTGGGAGCCCGTCGGTGACGTCATGAGCACCGCGGGATCCGGCGAGTGGTCGTACCCCGTACCCAGCGTGGCGGTCCACGTGCGGGACGTGGCCGTCGATCCCGCCAAGCCGGAGCGAGTCTACGCGGCTATCCAGGTGGGCGGGATTGCGCTCAGTCCGGATCGGGGCAAAACGTGGCTCGAGCGCACCAACCTGAACCTGGACGTGCACACCATCAAGACGGACCCGAAGCGGCCGGGCTGGGTACTGGCCGGGGCGGGCTACGACCCTCGGTCGCTGCTCACGGACGGTCTGTATCGCAGCGACGACTTCGGGGACAGCTGGACCGCGATCTCGCAGGGCTGCGGCAACTTCGTGGTGCAATTTGCGGTCGATCCCGCGGATTCCGACACGATCTATCTGGGCACTTCGCGAGGGTATCCACCCGAGTGGTGGAAGGCCAAGACCGCGCACGGTGAGGTGTTCCGCACCCGAAACGGCGGCAAGAGCTGGGAAAAGCTGCACGGCGGCCTGCCCGATGAGCTCGTGTCCCATATCACCGCCGTCACTGTGGACCCTGCAAACGGACGGCACGTCTTCTTCGGCGGTGGCCTCAGCCGCGGAGACTTCAGCGCCAGCGACGCCGGCGTCTACCAGAGCCTCGACGCCGGCGACAGCTGGCGCAAGGTCAGCGACATCCCCGAGCCCGCCGCCCTGTTCTGCCACGCGCTTCGCTAGGCGCTAGGCGCTAGGCGCTAGGCGCGAGGCGCTGGGCGCAAGGCGCTGGACGCGGGACGCCAGGGCGTTGGAGGCACGACCTCGGACGCCGAAGGCAGCCCGCTGCTGCGGTCATGTTGAGCGGCACCCAAGCGGTATGTCGCGGCCGGCGCTTGCCATTGCCGGCTACCATCTG
>JAJPGV010000047.1 GCA_021325635.1 Chloroflexota bacterium | reverse complement strand
GTCCAGCGCATTCGCTCCAGCCAGCAGTTGCTGTTTGGCTTCCTCGGCCAGACGGGCCTTTCTCTTTGACTATCTCGTCATTCTATTATGCGAAACTCTTTAGCTGGTCCATCACGGTTTTGAAGACCAGGCGGACGGTGTCAGAGCCGGGGTCGCGCGGGCAGGACCAGAGTGCGCCGAAACAGCCCTGGGTTGGGTCGTCGCTTGCCGTTTGGTTGGCCCAGGCCGTGCCGAGGGTATCCGCCTCGTCTCCTGCCCGCCCGGCAAGAGCATTGGCATCTTCGGCCACTTGCTGTATTGCCGGGTCGCTGCTGGCTAGTGCCGCGGCATCAGCATCATCTGCAGCGTCAGAATCTGACGCCATGGCGAGAACGGCGGATTCGGCGCTGTTGCCGGAGGCGGTGATGGACGTTGCCGCGAGATTCGCGAGATCCTGAAGAGCGTCCTGCTGCTCTGTCCGCACGCTGGCGTGAACGTCGTCCGGCACGGCAGTGGGAGTGGGTGTGGCGCCGGAGGGTTGGACGCCCGACAGGGCGAAGAGTGTGCCGTACAGCTGGCTCACGCTGGGTGAGGTGGTGGAGTCAAACGTGACGTTCAAACACTGAGCCGTGGTGTCATTCCAGACGTTCGCCACGGGCTCCCAGTTGCTGCCGTCCCACCAATACACGCCGCTAGCGCCCTGGGGGTTGCAGTCTGAAAGAGCGACTGACCCATCTGAGGCAACTCCCGAAAGGTGCAGGTCGAAGTAGCCGCCAGCATTGGGAAAGTTAGTGGTGTCGGCAGGGTTGGCGGAGTAAAGGCCCACATTGACGCTCCACCGAATGCCGTGGCGTTGAGGCTGCCGGGGGACGCGAAGCCGCTGCCACCGATATACGCGTAGGAAAGTGCGCCGCTGGTGGTGGCACTGCCGTGAGTCAGGTTGTAGGCCACTGGTGCGCCATTGCCAGGCTGTGTGCCGCCAGTGGGAGGCAGCGTCACGACATGAGTAGTGTGAACGGCGTACGCGCCGATGATCTGAGCGTCGGAGGCCCATGACCACTCCAGATAGCCTGCCGCGCGCAGTTCGGCGCGCATGTCATCCGGGGTCTTGGGCCCTGCCTCCGTTAGGTATTGGCCGGGGTCGGACGATATTTGGGTGAGCGTATTGCCAGCATGGGCGCGTTCGTAAGCAGCAATCTCCTTGGGGCACGATGACTCACAGATGACGCCTGTGCCATCGTCGTAATCGTCGGGCGTGGCCCCAGCAATAGTGATATCCCAGTAGACGTCGTAGAGCGTGAGCCGCAGCCCGTCGTCGCGCTCGAACCAGGTGGCGTTCGCCAGGCTGGGACCACACTTCCAGGAACCGCTCGCATCCAGTCCTGGATTGGAACCCGTGTAATACAAGCCCGTCGAGTTCTGATGCGTGTTGTCGTAAAACGGAGCGTAGGCATGCGCTCCCCAGAGGTTGAGCTCGGTAGGGGAGTCGGGCAGCCGCCCGCCGTGCTCGGCGCTGAAGTCGGAGCCCACGCAGGTCGGTGGGTTGGTGTTGTCGTTGGCGCCCCAGATTTCAAAAGGCGTGCCGTTCAGCTGAGCGATGCTAGGTGAGCTCGAGGCACTCAAGGTCATGGTGATGCAGCCGGTCGCCGGATCCCAGCTCTGATTGGACACGGCGAGCCAGTGCTGGCCATTCCACCAGTAGGCGATGCGACCGTGCTGTGTGTTGCAGTTGACGACTACCACCGACGAGAAGCTGTTGCCGCTCGAGACGTTGATGTCTGACCAGAGGCCCTCAGGGCCGTAGCTCGGCAGCTCTGGCATCGCTTTGCTGGGATAGACCCCGGTGGTGATGGTTCCGGCACCAATCGCCTGAGCATTGACGCTGCCGGGGGTGAATGGACCCTTGCCGCCCCAGCTGGCGAATGCGGTCGACTGCGGACTTGTCGACGCGCCGCTGACGGTCCTGATGCCGACGTTATCTTGCGTGATAAGCGTCGTAACAGGATTCGAGGTGCCGCCTCCCGGGGTCGGGTTGACCACCGTGATTTGGCCACTGCCAACCTGCGCCAGATCGGCCGCCGTGAGCGTGATGCCCAGCACTGTCGGCGACGTGTATTTGGTGGTGCGAGGAGAGCCGTTCCAGAACCCCTGCGACGCGGGGAGGAAGCCAGTGCCATCTACCGTAATGCCAGGGCTGTTTGCGTTGCCTGCCTGCAACTTCGACATAAGGCTGGTAATCCGAGGCGCCGGATTGACGAGTGTGACCATGGCTGGCCCTGCAAGGCCCGGTATGGAGGTCGGGAGTAGCTTGCCGTCGGGCTGGACCACCACCAGCGAATAGGTCCCCAGCGGCTTCAATTGAATCTGTGCGCTAAAGGCCGTAGCGACAGTTGGCGTCAAGCCGTTGGGCTGGTCAAGGGCCCTGATGCCGACGAGCTTCGGCGGGCTGTCCGTGGTGGAATACAAGCGCAGCCCATATTGGCCGACCTTGCGGTCGTTGCCTGAAACCTTGAAATTGACCACGGAGCCAATGCCAACGACCGTCGGAAAGGTCACGACAGCATAGGGGGTAGGCGTCGCGGTCGGCGTACTGGTGATAGTCGGCGTATTCGTCGGAGTGCGAGTGATTGTGGCGGTGGGTGTATCGGTGCGCGTCGGCGTGCTGGTACGAGTTGGCGTCGGCGTGCGGGTTGGCGTCACCGTCCGAGTCGCAGTGGCCGTTGGGGTCGGAACGACCGTGACGACCTGGAGCACGGGCGAGACGATGGACAGTACGGCCCCGGTGTTCCTATTCGTGACGCGAACGGTGTAGTTGCCAAGCGCAGCAGTTCAGGGGACGGTCACAGCCAGGGTGCCCGGACCGTAAAGGGTCCTCTTCCCCCAAGCCACGGGGTTCAGTGCGTTGTCGAGGACTTGCAGCGTGTACCCTGCTTGGATTCTCGGCACGCCGCTGAGCGTGACATTTGCGGTGCACAAGCAGGGATTCTTGGCGGTCCAGGCGCCTGGCTGCCACGGACGGACGTAGCTGGGGTTTATGGTGAGGCCAGGCGTGGGTATAGGCTTCGCCATCGTTTGTGGCTGAGCCGGAGGCATGGCAAGGATGACGGCGGCGGTCGCCAGGTCGCTAGCAGCGTCCGGCGGAGCCGCGGCCGATGCAGCGGTCGGCGTCGCAGTCGCCGTTGGAGTGAACGTGTCAGCGGGAGTGGCCGTTGCCGTGGCCGTGTCGGATGGAACCGCCGTGAAGGTAGCAGTGGGGATTGCTGTCGAAGTGCTCGTCGCTGTATCGGCAAGCGGGGTCGGAGTCATTGACGACGCCAGGACGGTGACCGCCGTTGAGCCGGAGATGAAAGGCGGGTCCGTGGCGAGGATGAGCTGCAGGGCGTAATTGCCGGCCGGAAGATCCGAGGGGAGGGAAAGGCTGCAGGTGCCCGAGTCGAGGCAGGTCTCGTCCTGCCAGACGACCGGTGCATTAGGCAAGTCATCCGTCGGGTAGAGATCCAGCGATCCCGCCAGTGAGTCGGTAGCCGTGCCCGACCAGGAGACGAGCATCGTATCGCCAGCAGCGACCGAGCTGGAGCTGACGGCCAAGACGCCATCAGGAGGCACGCCCAGGGGCGCGAGCGGTGTATCAGTAGGCGCGGGAGCCGAAGTGTCGGAGGTCGCGGTTGCTGTTGGAAGGGCGGTATCCCCTGCCATTGGGGTGGCAGTGGGGACCTGAGTGTCGGTGGCTAGGGGCGATGGGGAGGCAGTAGCGGTGGGGGAATCCGATGGCGTCGCGGTGGGTGGCAGCTGCACAGAGAGCGTGTCGCTGGTCACGGGCAGTACACCACGGGAGTCGGTGATCGCCACGCTGTACGTTCCCGCCTGAACGGCATCTGGCACGGTGAACGCCACGAGATCCGAGCCGCCCGGCGTCCAGGCTCCAAGCAGGTAACTGGCGCCGCCACCCGTCAGCGATACCTGATACGGTCCGGCGACAGGATCGTTGGTGACGATGTCGAGCTCGACAGATCCATCCGGGCTGATGCTGGCGGGGGTAATGGTGACGGCAGCCGTGGGCGTCACCACAGAGAGCGGATCGCCGACGGCCGATTCCACATTGCCGGAGGCGTCAGTGAGCTCCAGCGTGTAGGCGCCGGGCGAGACCGACCAGGGCACTGCCAACGTGGTCACATCGGCGGTTGTGTCAAGCGGGCCCAGAGCGATGGTGCTGCCATCTGCGTTTGACACCAGGCTGACCTGGTGGGTTCCGGAACCGAACACCGACGCTGAAAACTGGACGCTGAGGTTGCCACCGGTGGCGACTACAGGCGGGCTGAAGGCACTTGCAGCAGCGAGCACGTTGAGCTCACCGCTGGCGCTCTGCGAGATGCCGCTGCCCTCAATCCACAAGCCGTACGAGCCTGGAGCGATGTTGCTACCGACGGCTAACGGCTGCGACGGGTCGCCGTTCCACTGACCGAGGGTGAACAGCTGCTGGCTGGGATCGGTCGGTGAGGTGAGGTAGACGGTAGCTGGCGCTGCGTTCAAGACAGGGATGGCGTTATTGAACTGGACGTTGTCGCCGTTAGCGACAACGCCGGTGGGAGCGAAGGTTTCCGGCACCGGGGTATTGGTCGCGGTTGGTGTTGCCGTTGCCGTCGAAGTCGCAGTGGGCGTGGTTGTGGCAGTGTCTGTCGCCGTTGCCGTGGCGGTGTCCGTTGGAGTAAGCGTGGCCGTATCCGTTGGCGTAAGGGTCACTGTGTCAGTGGCGGTTGGGCTAGCCGTAGACGTCGTGGTTGCGGTCGCGGTTGCGGTGATGGTGGGTGTTACCGTGCTGGTTGAAGTCCAGCTTGGCGTCGGGGTGAAGAGCGGCCCAGGAACCCCGAACAGCTCGGCCTCCACCCTCACCTGTGGGGTAGCGCCGCCGCCAGCCATCAGCACGGTACCGTCATTCAGCAGTGTTGCGCTACCGTCCATTTGGGCCGCCAAGGTGAAGCCCATCGCTGACCACGACCTCGTTGAGGGGTCATAGCGTTCGGTGCTGGCGAGAAGGTTCGGCCAGGTCTCGCCGTCGATGGCGAGGACGGTGCCATCGCCAAGTGTCACGGCAAAGTGCGCATCCCGAGCGGCGGCAAGCGGCCCTGTAGCCGACCACGAATTGCTGGCAGGGTCGTAGATTTCGGCCGACGCCAAGGAGCGAGTGGAGTTCGTGTAGCCGCCAGCCACCAACACGGTGCCGTCGCTGAGCAGGTTGGCCGTGTGAGAGCTGCGAGCAGCAGACATGTTCGGCACGGTCGTCCAGGATCGGGTAGCTGGCGAGTACATCTCAGCCGAAGCCAGGTACGTATCGCCGTAAGACCCACCCGTGACCAGCACCCGTCCGTCAGTGAGCAGCGTCGCAGTGTGGCCGAGCCTGGGCGTGGACATGCTGCCTACCGATGTCCAGCTTTGCGTGGCGGGGTCGTAGATTTCTGCTGACGTCAACAGAACGCTGTTCACGTCCTCGCCGCCGGAGACGAGCACCGTTCCGTCATTGAGCCGGACACCCGCATGGTCCAGTCTGGCGACGGACATGTTTCCAACAACCGTCCAGGTGTCGGCGGCGGGATTGTAGATCTGGGTAGTCGCAATGTCGTTGTTGGCGGCGTCGACGCCACCGGCGACGAGCACCGTGCCGTCCGCCAGCAGGACGGCGATATTGCTGTTTACCCCGGTCTTCATTGACGACGCCGGCGTCCAGCTCTTGGTAGATGGGTTATATCTCTCAGCGGTCGCCAGCGACACGCCATTTGCGTCATCCCCCCCAGCCACAAGTACGGTGCCATCGTTCAGCAAAGTAGCGGTATGCACGGCGTGGCCAGTGCTCAGCGATCCCGTTGCGGTCCATGAAATTGAGGGGTCCACTGTCGGGGTTGGGGTTGGGGTAACAGTCGGCGTGGAGGTAGATGTCGAAGTGCTGGTGGGCTGTAGGTGTTGCCGTAGGAATGGGCGATCCGTAGATCTCAGCAGTTGAGAGTACGGTGGTCCCATTTATCCCGCCGGCTGCCAGCGCGGTGCCGTCGCTAAGCAGCGTAAGGGTCTGGAAGTTTCGCGGCGTGAGCATATTGTTCACGGCGCTCCAGGTCCGCGAGCTGGGGATGTAGAGGTCCGCGGCGACGATCGTGCCACCAGAGTTCTTCCCGCCTGAGACGAGAACCGTGCCGTCCCGCAGCCGGACCGCTGCGGCAGCCTGACGAACTCAGGGCATGTTTCCTACGGCCGTCCAGCTCCTTGAATTGGGGTCATATAGCTCAGCGCTGCCAAGCACAGTCGAGCCGTTGGTGCCGCCCGCAGCCAGCACCGTCCCATCGCTGAGCAGGGTCATGGTGTGCCAGTCTCGGGCACCACTCATTGCTCCGACGGTGGTCCATGCTCGGCTCGAAGGGCTGTAGACCTCGGCCGTCTTCGTCCAGCCCGGCCCATCCCACCCTCCAGAGACGAGGGCGGTGCCGTCTCCCAGCTTGACTCCGCTGTGGCCCTGGCGAGCAACCGCCATATTGCCCACGCGGGTCCAGCCGCTTGAGACGCTGTATATTTCGGCGGACACACCTGGGCTAGTGGACGTACTGGTTGCCATGCCACCGGCGACTAGCACCGTGCCGTCATCCAGCAGCACCGCAACGTGTGCCAGGCGCCCAATGGCCATGCTGAAGGTACTGGACCAGGTCCTGGTGGCGGGGTTGTAGATCTCGGCACTCGCCACGCCATTCCCGCCCGTTGTCTGGCCACCGGCCACAAGCACGCGGCCGTCATTTAGCAAGGTGGCGGTATGCGATGCGCGCGCGGTTCCCATGCTGCCGACCACGCTCCACGATCGGGTTGCGGGATTGTAGAGCTCGGCGCTCGTCGTCGGGCTGCCGGAGCTCGTGAGGAAGCCACCGGCGACCAGCACGGTACCGTCGTTCAGCAGCGTCGCTGTGTGGTGGTAGCGCCCAGTCGCCAGACTTCCCGTGCTAGCCCAGTTAGTGTTCGGCGTTGGCGTGGCGATGGGAGGTGACGTCGGAGTGGGTGTAGGCGTGGTCGTGGGTGTCGCGGTCGCCGTCGCCGTGCTGGTGGCGATTGGAGCGGGCGTGGCCGTCGTGGTCGCGGTTGGCAAGCTCGTAGCCGAGGCGGTGGGAGTGCTGGTGGCCGGAGCAGCCGTGGCAGTGGGAGTGCTGGTAGCCGGAGCAGTCGTGGCGGTGGCCGTCGGCGGCAAAGGAGAGTTCGTCGGCGTGGCGGTCTGGGCCGCGGCCGTGGGAACGAGCGCAGTGATGAGGTAGAGCGCCATGGCCAGGGCACGGCCAAAGCGCCTGATTTGTCGCGGGCTGACCGGCAACACGCTACGTCCGGGCCAGCTGGTCGAACGAGCACGCATACGCGCCTCCCCAGGCGCACATGGCAATGGAAGTCGGTCCGAGACAGCCACGCGGACAGCCCATCCCTCACAACCCGCGCTATTCCCCTGCAGCTCAGACCGTGAAACCTTGGTGTCCCGTCTTCTCTCCCCAGACCTGACGAGCGCTTGTTATCGTACGATACTTAGGCCAAAGTAGCAATCAGAATGCTGGACGGCCTCAAAAGAGGCATACCTTTGGGCTAGCCCAAGAAGCGCGCACAAGAACCTCGACGCGGAGGTTAGCTTTCAGCAGCACCCTGACGCCTATTTCTCGGCCTCACCGTTCGGTCGGTAGCTGGGAAGACCGGCTGCGAACAGATCGGTGCCGTCCCAGCGGATCAGCTCAATCACGAGGGCTGGCCCATATTTCAAGGTATCGTCGGCCCAACCAATCACGACTCCGTGAAATCCGATGAACTGCTGCATAGGCGGGTCTGCTCGGCGGGTTCCCTCCAGTCGCCGGGGAACTCCCGGACGTTCTGAATGATCCGCCCGCTGCATACGACAGCGTCCCCCTGCACGGCTTGATCCGGACCGCACGTAGCCGAACTGAGCGAGGTGGCAAGGCTGGCACGCGCGAGCGCCTGACTACAGCTTCAGCAAGGCCATGAAGGCGTCCTGTGGGATCTCCACGTTGCCGAAGCGCTTCATGCGCGCCTTGCCTTCCTTCTGCTTTTCCAGCAGCTTGCGCTTGCGGGTGATGTCCCCTCCGTAGCATTTGGCCAGCACGTTCTTGCGCATGGCCTTCACCGTCTCGCGGGCAATGACGCGCGCCCCGATGGCCGCCTGGATGGGCACGTCGAACAGCTGGCGGGGAATCAGCTCGCGCAGCTTGTCCACGATGGCCTTGCCGGTGTTGTAGGCGCGGTCCTGAGCGACCACCAGCGACAGCGCATCGACCACCTGGTTGTTGACCAGGATGTCCACCCGCACCAGCTTGGACGCCCGGTAGCCGGTAACGCTGTAATCGAGCGAGGCGTAGCCCTGGGTGAGGGTCTTGAGGCGGTCGTAGAACTCGACGATCATCTCGCTCAAGGGCAGCTGGTAGCGCAGCAGGACGCGCTCCTCGTCCACGTAGTCCATGTGCCGAAATTCTCCACGCTTGCCGGTGACCAGCTCCATGATGGCGCCGATGTAGCGGCTGGGCGAGATGATGGTGATGTCCATCCACGGCTCGCGGATCTCCAGGATCTCGCCGAAGTTGGGGAACTGCGCCGGGTTGTCCACAGTGAGGAGCGCCCCATTCTGCTTGACCACCTGGTACTCCACGCTGGGCGCCGTGGCAAGCAGGTCCAGCTCATACTCGCGCTCCAGCCGTTCCTGGATGATCTGCATGTGCAGCATCCCCAGGAAGCCGCAGCGGAAGCCGAAGCCCAACGCCTGTGAGGTCTCGGGCTGGAACGACAGCGCGGCGTCGTTGAGCTGCAGCCGTTCCAGCGCGTCGCGCAGCAGCGGGTAGTCGTCACCCTCGGTGGGATAGAAACCGGCGAATACCATGGGCTTGGCCGGCTGGTAACCCGGCAGCGGCTCACGAGCAGGCGAATCCGCATCGGTCACCGTGTCGCCCACGCGGCAATCCTTCACGTTCTTGAGCCCCGTGGCGATGTAGCCCACCTCGCCGGCGGCCAGGCTGTCCGCTGCCCGCATGCGCGGCGAGAAGAAGCCGATCTCCATCACGTCGGTCGACCTGCCGGTGGACATCAGCTCGATCTCCGTACTGCGGCTCATGATTCCGTCGACCACCCGAACATAGGCGATGACGCCCTTGTACACGTCGTAATGGGAGTCGAAGATGAGGGCCCGCAGCGGCTGGTCCTCGCTGCCACGGGGCGGAGGAATCCGCTGCACCACCGCTTCCAGAATGGCTTCGGTGCCCCTGCCCTCCTTGGCGGAGGCGAAGATGATTTCCTCTTCCGGCAGGCCCAGCACGCGCTCGATCTCATGCGCCACGCGCTCGGGCTCGGCGCTGGGCAGGTCGATCTTGTTGATCACGGGGATCAGCTTGAGGTCGTGCTCCATGGCCAGGTAAACGTTGGCCAGCGTTTGGGCCTCGATACCCTGCGCAGCGTCCACGACCACGATGGCGCCTTCGCAGGCGGCCAGGCTGCGCGACACCTCGTAGGTGAAGTCGACATGTCCCGGCGTATCGATCAGATTCAGCTCGTATTCCAGACCACCGGCAGCCCGGTAGGTCATGCGCACCGCCTGGGCCTTGATGGTGATGCCCTTCTCGCGCTCCAGGTCCATCGAGTCGAGCACCTGTTCGGCCATGTCGCGGCTGCTGATGGTGCCGGTACGCTCGAGCAGGCGATCGGCCAGCGTCGACTTGCCGTGATCGATATGGGCGATGATGCAGAAGTTGCGAATCAGCGCCTGGTTCATCGCGGCACCAGCCGGCGGACCAGCGACAGCTCGGAGACCCTGAGCACCGCGGCCGAGCCGAGATAGACAAGTCCGCCGATGGCTAGGCCGCCCGCGAGCTGCAGCGCGCGCGGCCCAACGGCTTCGAGATTCAGCCAGCCGTTGGAAGCGTGCACGAACGCGTACAGGGCGGCGCCCATGGCGGCCGAGGCCAGGGCGCACTTGCCTACCGTGGCCGCCAGCGAGGCCCAGTCGAACGACGGCAGGTACGCCTGCAGCAGCAGGACGAGCGCCAGCGCCTCGGCAACCACCGAGATAGAGATGGCCAGCGCCAGCCCGCCCTGCGCCAGCCAGCCAATCAGCACGAAGCTGAGCGCCAGGTTGAGGGACAGCGTTACCAGGTTGATGAGCACCGGACGCAGAGTCTCGTGCAGCGCGTAAAAGGCGCGCAGCACGATCTCCACGGTGGCGTGGCCGAACAGACCCAGGGCGAAGAAGATCAGCGGTTGGGCGGTGAGCTCCGTCGAGCGAGCATCGAAGGCACCGTATTGGAACAGGGTGCGGATGATCGGCTCACGCAGCAGGATGAGCCCCAGGCTGGACGGGATGGTCAGGAACAGGATGATACGCAGCGCCTGGCCCAGGGTACGGCTCATCAGACCCAGCTCGTCGCGCGCCACCTGCGCCGACAGCGTGGGAAAGGCCACGATGGAGATGGCCGTGGCGAAGATGCCCAGCGGCAGCGTCATGAGCTGCAGCGCGTTGGAGAAGCCCGTGTACGCGCCATCGACCAGCCGCGAGGCCAGCGCCGCGGACACCAGCACGTTGACGTACAGCGTCGCCGAGGCGAAAACGCGCGGGATCATCAGCCGCCAGACCTCTCGGACCCCCGGATCGCGCGCGTCGACACGAGGCACGTAGCGAAAACGGTAGCGGACCATACCGGGGATCTGGGCCACGATCTGCAAGCAGGCGCCCGCGACCACGCCCACGGCCAGGCCCTGCACGCCCATGCTGGGGCCAAGCAGCAGCGCCCCGCCGATGATCGACAGGTTGTAGACGATCGGCGCCAACGTAGGCAGCAGGAAGTGCTGATAGCTATTCAGCACGCCCATCATCACGCCGCTCACCCCGAGAAAGATGGGCTGGATGAGCAGCACGCGCGTGAGCAGCACCACCAGCTCCTGCTTTTGTGGCGAGTAGCTGGAGACCAGCAGCGGTACGATGGCCGGGGCGAAGATCTCGACGATCAGCGCCATCGCGCCCAGCAGGATCAGCATCATGTTCATGACCGAAGACGCCACTCGCGCGGCCTCGTCGCGCTCGCCGCGCGCCAGGTACGACGCGAAGACCGGAATCAGCGATGAGCCCAACACCCCTCCGGCCACCAGGGCGTAGATCGTGTCGGGCAGTCGGAACGCGGTCCAGAAGGCATCCATCTGCCCGGTCGTGCCGAACTGCACCGCAATCACCTCCTGCCGCACCAGGCCCAGCACCCGGCTCAGCACGGTCCCGGCCATGACGATGGCCGCCGCCGAGGCGAAGTGCCTCGCGCCGAGCGCCGCGGCCGGTTCGGGAGCGCTGGCGGAGCCCAGATCCCGGCGGTCGATCTCCGAAGCTCCGCCGGCGGCGACCTCGCCCACTACGCCCCGCGACCCGCTTCGCGGAGCGACGCGAAGAGCGCTTGGCGATGGCGGCCGTGATACGAGGCCGTCACGCCGCCGGCCGGCGAGCGGTCCGCTCCCGCAGCCCGTCGACGGCAGCTTCAGGCACGAGCACCGATCCGAGCTCCACGCTGCGCACCTCGAGGCCGTGATAATCGCTGCCGCCGGTGGGCACCAGATCGTAGCGGCGGGCCAGCTCGAGGAAGCGCTCGACAGTCTCCGGCGCGTGCTCGAAGTAGTACACCTCGATACCACCGAGGCCAGCCCCAACCAGCGTTCGCAGCGTCTCTTCGGTCGGCCGGATGCGCTGCGGTCCATCGGGCCACTCAGGATGGGCCCATGAAGCCACGCCCCCCGCGCCCACGATCATTTGAATGGCCTGGGGCGCCGTCAGCTTCTCGCTGGCAACGTAGGCGGGCTTGCCCATCCCCAGCCAGCGATCGAACGCTTCCTCGAAGGAGCCAACGTAGCCTGCTTCCAGCATTGCTCGGGCAACGTGGGGGCGAGCAACGGCCCCGTCGGCGATGCGCTTGACGCGCGCATACTCCAACGGCATGCCGAGCGACTCCAGCCGGGCGACGATCTCCTGAGCGCGGCCCTCGCGGCCCTGCTGCAGCCTGGCAAGCGTGGCCTGGAAGCCAGGACCGTCGTAGGCGATGAAATAGCCGAGGACGTGGACGCCCTCTTCGGCGCTCAGCTCGATGCCGGGAATGAGATCGAGGTCATGCATCTCCGCGGCCGCCCGCGCCTCGTCCAAGCCGGCGGTGCCATCATGGTCGGTTAGGGCCAGTGTCCGTACGCCGGCCTCAGCCGCCTTGCGTACAAGCTCCCGCGGACGCTGCGTACCATCGGATAGCGTGCTGTGAGTGTGCAGGTCGACGGTGCTCGGCATTCGCGTCAATGGTAGCCGGAGGGAGCGCCAAAATCGGATTCAGCCGCTGGTTCGCGGCCCCGGCAAGGAGCGCCTCGGGTACGATTGGAGCACGCCACTTGCGTATACCTCGAATCGCTTTGAGAGCAGCCTCTTCCTTTATGCCGGCCGGACCCCATCCGCGCGCCTAACGCTTGAAACGCTACCCTAGCCGCTCCCGCAGGGGTACGGCCAGCGTCAAGATCCTGGTCGTGCTGTTGGGGGCACTCGTGGTCAGTGGCGCCGTGCTCCTGGCGTACCTGTTCTACGTGCGGCCTGTGGCCAACGCCGCCCTGCAAGCCACCGGCCAGGTGGTTCCGCCACCGCCCCCGGCGGCGGCGGTCGCGGGTGAGCCGGCCACCTCCGCCGAGGCGGTGCCGACCCCTCCACCCCTCACCGGGACCAGCCGGATCAACATCCTGCTCCTCGGCTCGGACACCGACGCCAAGTTCGCCGGCGACTACAACACCCAAATCATGATCGTGGTAACCATCGATCCGGTCACCAAGAAGGTCTCGATGCTGTCCATTCCTCGCGACCTGTGGGTGCCCATCGCCGGCCATGGGGTCGAGAAGATCGGCGTGGCCTTCGGCATCGGCGGCGTCGCCTTGGCGCGGGACACCGTGCAGCGCAACTTCGGCATCCCAATTCACTATTACGCCTGGGTCGGCTTGGACGGCTTCATCAAAGTGATCGATACCCTCGGCGGCGTCGACGTGGATGTGAGCCACCCGGTGATCGACGACAGCTACCCCGACGACGTCAACTCGCCCGACCCGTACGCCTACCGCCGGCTGTACATCCCGGCCGGCCCGCAGCACCTGGATGGAGCCCGGGCGCTGGAATACGTGCGCTCACGGCACCTCGACCTCATCGGCGACTTCGGACGATCGCAGCGTCAGCAGCAGGTGTTGGACGCGCTGCGCAACGAGAGCGGCGGGCAAGAGATCATCCGCAAGCTGCCGCAGCTGGCGAACGACCTCAAAGACAGCGTCCGCACCGATATGACCCTCACGGACCTGGCCAGGTTCGCGGGCTTCGCCGCGCAGATACGAGGAGAGGCGGTAGGCCAGTACACCCTGTCCCCGCCCAAGTACTCGCAGGACGGCACCTCCTTTGACGGACAGAGCATCGTCATCCCACAGTGGCGCAGCATCCGTCCCTTCATCGACCAGCTGTTCGGGCTCAACACCACCAGCACGCTTCCACTTGGCGCCCCCGCCGGGATAGGGCCGCCGCCGGAGCCAACCAAGCCGCCAGCAGCACCGACACCTGTCGCGTCCGCCAGCCCGACGGCAGCGGGGCCTCAGCTGGCGGCCACGGCCATCGTCAGCACGCACTCCCCGGAAACGACGCCCGTGGCGAGCGGGACGCGCCAGGCAGTGCCGACGGCCATCCGGAGCGTGCCGGCAACGCCTGCGCCGGGGGTCCCCAAACCACAGCCGACAGCGGTGCTTCGATGAGCGCGGTGAGGCCGCGGGCAGCGCGAAGCTGGCCGCTGGCGATCGTGCTGCTGGCCATGGCCAGCTGTGCGCCCGGCGCGAGTCCGGCGGCCGCTCCGGCCTCTGGCCCGGGGGCCTCCAACCCGGCGGCGAAGCCCTCGGCTGGCGCTTCGCTGGCCGCCCAAGCGGCAATCGGCGGCAAGATTGCCTTCGCCCGGCAGCGGAACATCTGGGTGTTCAGCGGATCGTCGGCGCAGCAGGTGACGACCATCGGCGGGTCCGCTGACCCGGCCTGGTCGCCCGACGGCAAGACGCTGGCGTTCGATAAGCAGGACAAGAACAGCGCCGATCTGTATCTGATGCCCTATCCACAAGGCCCCGCCAAGGCCCTGACGAACAACGCCTCACGCATCGTTGAGAACAACTTCTGGGAAATGCAGCCCGACTGGTCGCCGGACGGCAGCGCGCTTATCTACACCAGCGATCGGGGCCGCGCCCGCACGGGGACGCTCGATCCCACGGTCTGGCGCATGGTGCTGGCCAGCGGAGCCAAGAGTCAGCTGAGCGGCTCCAACCGCTACACCGGAGGCACTGACTTTCCGCGCTGGCGCCCCCACGCCGCCAACCAGATTCTGTACACCTCGTGGGCCTACGATCCCGCCAGCCTCCAGCCATACGGCGAGCTCACCCTGCTGAACACGTCCACCAACCGCTCCGACACGTTGACCCCCTCGGGGTTGACCGAGCTGCAGCCCAGCTGGTCTCCGGACGGCAATAGCCTGACGTTCGTTCGCCGGCAGGGTTCCAACGATGAGATCTGGATTCGCGAGGTCGGTCCCGGCGGCGCCTCGCCCACAGCCGCCGTGACGGCTACCGACCAGCCCTCGCAGGCCGAGGCTCGCCAGCTCGTCCGCGGAGTGAACGCCCACCCTGCGTGGGCCCCAGACGGACACGCCGTGGCCTACATCGGCCTGCAGGACGGCAGCTTCGATCTGTTCGTCCAGCCGCTCACCGCGGATCTGCGACTGGATGGAGCGCCCAAGCAGCTGACCCGCGGCGCGCACCTGGACGCCGACTCGAGCATCTCCTGGGCCTCATAGCAGCCGCGGACCGAGTCGCGAAGCGTAGTCGCTGGCCGCGAGGCGCCACAGGCAGCCCGCTGCTATAGTTGTTGTTTGTCAAAAACGAAGGAGTGACCGTTGCCCAAAGG
>JAJPGV010000044.1 GCA_021325635.1 Chloroflexota bacterium | reverse complement strand
GTGGACAGCGCCACCGCGGCCACCTTCCAGGTGCTGCCCGCCCCGCTGACCATCACCGCCGACGACCAGTCGACTATCTACGGCGCCCCGCTGCCCACCTTCACCGCCAGCTACGCCGGCCTTGTCTTCGGACAAACGCCGACCGTCCTGGCGGGCACGCTGTCGCTGACCTCGCCAGCCACCCAGCTCAGCCCGGTGGCCGGCTCGCCCTACCCCATCACCCCCAGCGAGCTGTCCTCGCCCAACTACGCCATCACCTACGTGCCCGGCAAGCTGACGGTCGTCCCCGCGAGCGTCTCTCTTATCGTCCCTCCCATCACAGCAACATATGGTGTTGCGACAACCGTTCCGGCCTCCCTGTTTGTGGACTACCCATCCACCGCCACGGTCAACGAGGGCTCGGTCACCATAACCATTGCCGACAGCCAAGGGACGATAATTGCATCCCTCAGTTCGGCTGTCTCCGGCGACCAAGCTCCGTTCAGTATCAATCTCCCCCAGAACGCCTACGCGGGGAATTACACCATCCGAGCATCCTATAGCGACGGGGGACCGGCGGCTAACTTCCGTGGAGCAACGGCGCCGGCGATGCCGCTGACCCTTGAAAACCCAGTCCCATTCGTATCGAAGCTAAGTCAATCATCTAGCGTGGCCGGTGCGGGAGGCACCCTCACCATCACTGGCGTCGGCTTTGTCCCCACCTCCCATGTCAACTGGGGCGCCACGCCAATCACCGGCAACTATGTCTCTTCTTCGCAGCTGTCCATCGCCATTCCCTCCTCGTCGCCTACAGGAGCAATCGATGTCACCGTGACAAACGCTGGTCCCGGAGGCGGCACCTCGAATCCAGTGACCTTCTTCCTCACGCAGAGCAGCGTGCAAGCCTCGGTCGCAAGCGTCATGCAGACAGCTGCGAATGCCGTCGGCGTCACATCGGTAGGTGGCAGTGGCAAGTTCGCTCCGGGCAGCCTCACCGGTCAAGCCGTGGGCGCAGGTACGCTCACCCTGGCGCAGTACAACGCCAACCCGGTGAATTCTCCGAGTTTTGGGCCAGAAGGCGGATGGTTCGACATCCACGTTTCTCCTGGCAACACATTCTCGGTCGTGGCCGTGGTCAATTGCAATCTCGGGGCCGGACATGAGGCGTTCTGGTGGACCGGCTCCAGCTGGCAGGTGATGTCGAGCCAAGCCTGGAACCCGTCAACGGGTTGCTTGACTATGACCTTCACCGCTTCAACCTCTCCCAGCATCGCCCAGTTGAACGGGACCGACGCTGAGATATGGGGCTGGGCACAGGCAATCGGTCTGCCGGTGTGCATTGGGGACGAGTTCGCGGGGTCGCATGGCGGGCGCCTGCCCAACAGTCTGGATGAGCTGGTGAACTGGGGTAACAGCACCGGCCTGCGAAATCCGAGCAATGGCGCCTGGAGCTGTACGCCGCCACCAGCCACTGGCACGTTCGTCCGCAGCGACACCGGCCAGGTTCTGAGCTGGCTCGATGTCGACAATGCGCTTGAGAACGCGAGTTACCCCGGACCATACGACCACGGCGGCGCCGAGATCTCGGCCTACCAGAATGCCTGTGGATGCTCCCTTACCGCTACGGGCGACATCGCTCCCTCCACTGGCTCCATTCTGCGCGCAGACACCGGACAGGTGTTCACCTGGTCCGATATCGACAGCCAGCTACGGGGTGCCGGCTACCCCGGACCCTACGACCACGACGGGGCGGAAACAGCGGCGTATGAGAACGCCTGCCGTTGCACCTTGATTGCGGTTGGGGGATCGTTGCCGCCGATCTGCACGAGCGGCTTGTACATGACCATCAACGGTCCGAGGACGGTCGATCAAATGCGCTCCGAGCTGCGCGTAGCCGGGTATCCGAACTGGCAATGGGCCAGCGATGCCGAGATCGTGTCCGTGTACGGCCGGACCAGCGGCGCGCCAATCAACGGCTGCGCCAGCAGCCAACCGCCGCCGTCGCTCACGCTGCCATCGCCGTCTTCGTTGCCGGATCCAGTCAGCTTGGCACTCGTCGCTGGCGCAACTAATGGATGCCTAAACGACGGGTGCTTGGTGATGGGCGCCTGCCAACCCGCCGAAGGGGTCGTTGGTTCAAATGGCCTGCTGTACTGGGAGGGCGTGCTCACTAGCCCACCTGTCGGGTGCGGCCAGGTGCCTGTTGAGAGCACGCCGACCCCGACCCCTGTTCCGACATCTGGGGAACCCTCCCCACCCGATCCCAGCCAGGTAGGCTGTGTGGCTACTGCCGCCGCTCCTATGGATATTGGCGGGGGAGAAGCGATCCTGGCATTCACCGTGACTGCCAACGGCAACATCCTCGGAGGCAGCTGGGTAATGCAATGGACCAGCTCTAACGGCCTGTCGGATTCCCCTGCAGGAGCGCTGTTCGCCTCCGGGTTAGAGGCCATCGGTGCGGACTTAGTGACGCCCTTCGAAGGAATCGTCTCGTTTGTAGCGCAGGGTACCGTGCAGGTCGAAAGCACCGCAGGAACGGTGAGCTGCGGCTACAGGACACAAAGCCCGGCCACCCCCATTGGACCGCCCCCTCACGTGACGCCGGTCATCGGGAGGCTGGCCGACACGGCGGCAATAGAGCCGCAACTTCCTTCGGGCTATGAGATCCTTGAGATCCCTAATTGGACACCGGAGGAAAACGACTGGTGGATAGACTGGCATATCCAAAATGGCGATAACTTTGTGATCGTGTCGGACCCTGACAATCCGGCCAACTGGACTCAGCCCAACGGACAGCCGAGCGTATTCAAAACCGAGCTCGACAAGATCAACGCGGCGGGTTACAAGACGAGTACCTACACTTTCTTGGGCAAGAACGTATGGCGAGCGACGAAGAGCTAGACGACATCGATGATTGCCTCGAAACGCTTCGACCAATAACCTCCTTGAGGTGGTCCGACCGCCATCTCCCAGACGACCGCGACCACTTGGACCAGCGCATACTCGAACGGTATCTATCGGAGTCCGATGACTGGCGCCGGGAATTCGAGCAGAAGCTGGGTCGTGAGGAGGCCGACGCCCTAGGCGCCTTCGCCGGTCGCGCCGCCTCACTGGCCGTAAGGCTGAGGAACCAGCATTACCTGGAACTCGGCATCCTCGCACTCGCACTATTTGCCGCGAGTGGCTCTGACTGGCGCGACGCGCTAGTGGAGGTTCCAATCCACTACCGAAGCGCGCAACTCCTGGGGCTGGACCCTGCGGAGGTGTTTCGTTCGTCGGTCCGTCTTGGAGGCGATTCAGTGCAGGTATGGGGTGAGACCTTCCGGAGAAGGGCTCCCGAATTCGCTCTTGATGGCAAATGGCGGGAGTCGCAAGACGATCAAGGATTCATCTGGGCTCCCGCGTAACGCGAGCCCGCGTGACGACCCGCGCCCTATACCTTCCTATGCGGAACTATTGGATCGCGACGAAACCATAGCTCGCGTCAAGCGGAGCCTCCGTTTGCTTGCGGGCGGTCCGCGTGGACAAGAATCGAGGTCGCTTCCGGATAAGTGGGATGAGCGGGATCGGGCGCTCCTCGAGCAATACCTGGCGGAATCCGATGAGTGGCGCCGCGAATTCGAAGGGCGGCTTACTTCTGTGCACGCGGACAAACTTCATGGATTCGGAGTGCGCGCCGCATCGCTCGCCGTGAGGAAGCTCGATCCGCACTTCCTGGAGCTGAGCGCACTAGCCCTGGCCTTGGCTTCCACCCGAGCGGTGGATTGGCGAGACGTGTGGGTGGTCATGCCGCTTCCTTATCGCACGGCCCGCTTCCTGGGTGCGGACCCGCAGCAGCTCTTCCGAAAGGCTGTAGCCCCAGCATCGGACATGGCCCGGCACTGGGTCGAACGGTTCCTGGGGAGGGCAGAAGGCGAGGTGTTGTCGAACCCGTGGGTGGCGTCGCACGACAATGACGGCTTTATCTGGGCTTACCCGAGGGCGCAGGAAACCCTCCAGAGCCTGCGAGAGTGGCTGGGCATCGACCCGGGCTCGAAGCCCACCAGGCCACCCCGGGCGAATCTTCGACGAGAACGGCGACTGTCGAGCGTACGCGAGTGCTTGGAAGAGCTTCGGCCAGCAAGCATACAAATCCGCGACAGGAAGCTCCCTGACGATCGCGACCTCTGGGTCCAGAAAGTGCTCGAACGTTATATCGCAAGCCCTTACAAGTGGCGGCGGCTGTTTGACGGCGCGTTGGCTAGGGACCAAGCCTGGGAGCTCGAGACGTTTGGTGTCCGCGCGGCCGCATGGGCGGTACGAGCCAGCGACACGCATTATCTGGAGCTTAGTGTTTTGGGATTAGCCGTGGCGTCCTGCCGGGCCGACGCTAAGAAAGACGCCATAGCCCTGATGGTGGTTCCTTACCAGACCGCGAATTTGCTCGAGGTACGGCCAGCGCCGCTCTTTAAGCATTCAGTTCGCCTGGCGTCAGACCCTGCCAAGGCAGTGGTAGCCGACTTTCTCGAGCGGGCGGAGGAACTGGCTGGGGCCAGCCCATGGGTGCCCTCAACCGACCAGGGCGGATTTGTGTGGGACCGCGCGGGCGAAGCAGATCTCTCACCGGCGATCAGCATCTGGCTGGGTTTGCGCGACCCAGGAATAAAGGCCTCGCGGACGCTGGGCTAAACATTTTCGTGGGCCCTCGGCCTGTGCTCGCTCTGCGCGCTCAAGTTTCGCGACGGGTCCCCACGCGACCCTAGCCAAGTGGCTTGCGTAGCACCTGCCGCCGCGCCTGAGGATGTTGACGGGGGAGGCTATTGGCGAGGACCTGGTGACGCCGTTCCAAGGAATAGTCTCTTTTGTGCGCAGGGCACGGTGCAAGTCGAAAGTGGGGCGGGGTGGGGTCGGGGGTTTGTCTGGACACCGGATTGCATCTATCCTCGGCGAAGCGCGCTTGGCCCCATTCGTTGGCGCAACCGCCAAGTACGTGAGATCGAGGGTTTGCGAGCTCAACTCCCTACCGAGAAGCGAAGGCATGAGCGTTTCGTGGACGCTTGTGACCAGTTTGGCGCAGCTCTCCTGCTACGTATTGCCGAACTCGAGGAACCCGGGAAGAACTCGGACCAGGCACATATTCTGGCTCTTCGCAAGCTGTATCTGGACATGAGGCGCTGTGCG
>JAJPGV010000002.1 GCA_021325635.1 Chloroflexota bacterium | reverse complement strand
GTGGACAGCGCCACCGCGGCCACCTTCCAGGTGCTGCCCGCCCCGCTGACCATCACCGCCGACGACCAGTCGACTATCTACGGCGCCCCGCTGCCCACCTTCACCGCGTCGTACGCCGGGTTCGTGTTCGGCCAGACGCCAGCTGTGCTCACTGGCACGCTGTCGCTGACCTCGCCCGCCACGCAGCTCAGCCCGGTGGCCGGCTCACCCTACCCCATCACCCCCAGCGGCCTGTCCTCGCCCAACTACGCCATCACCTACGTCCCCGGCAAACTGGCCGTGAGGCCAGCTGACGTGGCGATGACGGCGGCTGACGTGTCCGTGGTCTATGGCGTGGCCAGCGTGACACTCCAGGCCGCCGTTGCCACCAACAGCCCATCGACGGCTCCGGTGAATGAGGGCAGCGTGTCCGTCACCGCCAGCGACAGCCGTGGCACAGCCGTTACCAGCGCCGCCTCTGGCACCGTGGTTAACGGCAGCGTGACGGTGAACCTGTCCCTGCCGACCACGGCCTATGCCGGCGTGTACTCCATCGCAGTTACCTACGCCGATGCCGGCCCAAGCCCGAACTTCACCGCCGCCGGCGCACCACCGGCGACGCTGACGCTGACCAATCCGGTTCCCGTCATCAGCAGCCTCAGCCCAAGCTCGGTACAAGTGGGCTCGGGTGGAACCGTGACCGTCACCGGCAGCGGCTTCGTGCCGCTGTCCAGCATCCGCTGGAACGGCGCGTCTCTTGCCACCACCTATGTGTCGGCAACCCAGCTGTCGGCCTCCATCCCGAGTCAGGCGCAGACCGGGGCCGCGGACGTCACCGTCATTAACGCTGCGCCCGGAGGCGGCACGTCGAATGGCACAACCTTCTTCTTCATCCCCAGCGGCGTCCAAGCCACGGTGGCCAGCGGCACCTCCACCACCTCGACCGGCACGGCGGCGACCACCGTGGGCGGCAGTGGTCCGTTCGCTCCAGGCAGCCTGACCGGCAGCGCCGTTGGCGCGGGCACGCTAACCCTGGCCCAGTTCAGCAGCAGCCCGGTGTCCGGTCCGGTGTTCGGGCCCGAGGGCGGCTGGTTCGACATCCATGTTTCACCTGGAAACAGCTTCTCGGTGGTGGTGGTGACCAACTGCAACATGGGCTCAGGCCATTTCGCCTACTGGTGGACGGGCACCCACTGGCAGATCATGTCCAAGCAGGTGTACGACATTGCTACCGGGTGCAACACCATCACCTTCGATAGCACCACGTCGCCCAGCATCGCCCAGCTCAACGGGACCGAGGCCATGGTCTGGGAGTGGGCCCACAATGTTGGCCTGCCGGCCTGCATTGGCGACGAGTTCGTCGGCGACCACGGCGGCCGGCTGCCGGACAGCGTGCAGGAGCTGGTCGACTGGGGCAACGCCACTGGGCTGCGCAACCCCGGCACCGGCGACTGGAGCTGCGTGCCCAACCTGGCGGGTCCGCCCCAACCGTCGAGCGGTGGCTGGTTCCAGGCCAGCAACGGCAGCGTCATTCACGGTTGGGCTGACCTGGACAGCCAGCTCCGCGGCGCCGGCTACCCCGGGCCCTACGACCACGGGTCGCAGGAGATCGGCGCCTACCAGCGCGCCTGCGTCTGCAGCCTGACGCCAACGACCCCGCCGCCCAACGTGGTCTGCCCCGACGGCTACTACATGACCGTGAACGGCGCCAAGACGGTGGCCCAGATGCGCAACGAGCTGGCCATCGCCGGCTACCCCAACTGGCAGTGGGCCAGCGAGGCGGAGATTGTGTCAGTCTATGGCCGCACCAGCGGCAGTGCGGTGAGCTTGTGCGCTCCGAGCTCGCCCCAGCCAGCGCCGAGCCCACCACCGCCAACGTCGCGCTATTACGCTCGTGACGCATCGGACAACCTCGTCTCCCAGAGCCAAGCTCAAAGCGGCACCGGTGGACCTCTATACTATTTCATCAACGACAATGGCACCTCACTCCGAGCCGTGGTCGATGCGAATGGCACCATTGCCGGCCTACTCCTTTACAACCCCGGTGGGAACCTGCTAGGCCAGAGCACAGACTGGGTGCTAATAGGCAACTACTACAACAGCAACACCGGAACACAACTCCTTATTGGCGAGCAGATCTCCGCTGCAACGCTGGGCACATACTCCCAGCCTTCTCGGACCTTCGCCGTAACAACGGGAGCGTGCCTGAACCTCTCGCTGTTCGGTTCGGCGCTCTTTGGAACGGTATCCCTTTGTCCGACCGCCGCTTCAAACGGCTCCGCTGCCCTCTTACTGTCGTACGGGGGAGGGGGATCCTCAGCGCTGATCGGCGGGGGGCTCGGACTCGGACTACAGGCCAGCAGTGGTAATTCTGTAGAGGATCTTACGGGCACTTTCGCGATAGGTGGAGTTGCAGCAGCATTGGGACCAGGCTTGACAGTCGATGGCTTCAAAGGATCTGGAACAAGTGGCCAGCCTGTTTTAGGTGGTGACTTCAGCATCGGTGTTGGTGGTCAGCTTTCGGTCCCGTTCACGCCGGGGATCGAGGTTCATGGCGGTGCGACAAACACAGTTATTGTCGGCCACGCTATCGTGCTTCCAACACCGGTAACCAGCTTCCTGTTCGGCAGCTAAATTAGGTTACTGGATGAGGACAGCTAGACGAACTTCGCTCGTGAGCCTCTTCGAAGAAGGGAGAGCCAAACCGTCATGGCCTTTGTGATCGGACTGTGTGTTTGGCTCGGCCTATCGCTTCTCGCTGTCTTGAACTGGCGACGGGCCCAGCTTGAATACATTGAGCTCTATCGCAGAAGGAGGGGAATGGACATTGAGCTGAGCGACACGATACACAGACCGCAGCTTCTGCTGTCAGATTCGCTTAAGGTCTTGAGAATCTGCAATGAACGCCAGGAGGACGAAGTTTTGGAGCTAGCCAGGCGCCGGGTCCGGCATCGCTGGCGTGCCGCGATAGCTGTCGGTATTCTCGGCGGCATTGCATTTGTCATGACTGTCAGCCGGCTGGGGTTCTGAGACTGTGCGCGAGGTCAGTTCAATGGCTCCGTTCATCGCCGGCATACTATTGGCGGGTATGTTGTCCCTCTGGCTCATTCCGGCGCTCGCATGGGATGAGCGTGCAGCTCTCTTCGGAATCCTCTCGGCCTCGGTCGGACTTTTGAATCTCGCCTACTGGGGCTGGAGAGCAGCACGAGGTCACCAACGTCGCCGTAATTGAGTTTCAGCACCAAAGGTGCCTACCGCCCGTCATGGAACACATGCTCCATCCGTTGCGCGCTGCGAGTGGTTTGCTCGAGGAGTCGACCTATCGCGCGTCGCGGTTTGGATTATTGATAGCCCACCCGATCCGCCGGTTCCATGTTCTTTCCGCCTGTTGCGAGCGCGGTGCTCGCAGGCGAAGCCTTCCGCGACTCCGATAATTTCCTTTGCAATGTTTCGGTCGTGATGTCGTGACCCCCGAGATCAGACTTATTCGTGCCGAGTTGCTCGACGCCATAGCTGAACTGTTGAGGGCTCAAGGTAAGGAATCGGAATTCAGTGAGCGGTTGGTGCGTCTCGTCAACAGGCTTGGTGCCCATGGCAAACCACAACCAGAGGGTGGCCACTCGTTCAGGCCGGATGAATTGCTTGAGCTGCAAGGCGACAAACCGCTTACGGCGCCCTTGTTTCAACAAGCACTCACGGTTATTCGTGCTAGAGCCGAAGGGCGAAACCTGACGTCTCAAGACATCATCATGTTGCGAGAAGCTGCAAGGACAATGATGGACGCGCTCATCTGAGAGCCGAGAACCTCCTGATCGACTCCCGATCAACTGCCCCGTCAATGAAGGCACGGTGACCTTCTCCGCCAGCGATAGCCACGGCGCGACCATCTCGACGGTGTCTTCCGGCACGGTCTCCGCCGGCGCGGCGACGGTCACCCTGCCGCTGCCGGCCACGGCCTATGCCGGGCTGTACTCCATCGCGGCCACGTACAGCGATGCCGGCCCAAGCCCCAACTTCACCGGCGCCGGCGCACAACCGCTGACGCTGACGCTGAATAATCCGGTTCCTGCTATTGCCAGCCTCAACCCCAGCTCGGTTCAAGTTGGCGCCGGTGGAACCGTGGCGGTCAGCGGCACCGGCTTCGTGCCGCTGTCCAGCATCCGTTGGAACGGAACAGCGCTGGCCACCACCTACGTGTCCTCAACCCAGCTGTCCGCCGTGATTCCCAGCCAAGCGCGGACCGGGGCCATCGACGTGACGGTGCTCAACACCGCGCCGGGTGGCGGGACATCGAACGGCACCACCTTCTTCTTCACCCCCAGCGGCGTTCAAGCCACGGTCGCCAGCGGCACCTCCACCACGGCCACTGGCACGGCGGCGACCACCGTGGGCGGCAGCGGTCCGTTCGCGCCCGGCAGCCTCACCGGCAGCGCCGTTGGCGCGGGGACGCTGACCCTGGCCCAGTTCAGCAGCAGCCCGGTGTCCGGTCCGGTCTTCGGGCCAGAGGGTGGCTGGTTCGACATCCATGTCTCACCTGGAAACAGCTTCTCGGTGGTGGTGGTGACCAACTGCAACATGGGCGCCGGCCATTTCGCCTACTGGTGGACCGGCGCCCACTGGCAGTTCATGTCCAAGCAGGTGTACGACGTTGCCACCGGGTGCAACACCATCACCTTTGACCACACCACCTCGCCCAGCATCGCCCAGCTCAACGGCACCGAGGCCATGGTCTGGGAGTGGGCCCATAACGTGGGCTTGCCGGCCTGCATTGGCGACGAGTTCGTGGGCGACCACGGCGGCCGGCTGCCGGACAGCGTGCAGGAGCTGGTCGACTGGGGCAACGCCACCGGCCTGCGCAACCCCGGCAACGGCGACTGGAGCTGTGTGCCCAACCTGGCAGGACCGCCTCAGCCGTCGAGCGATGGCTGGTTCCAGGCCAGCAACGGCAGCGTCATCCACGGTTGGGCTGACCTGGACAGCCAGCTCCGCGGCGCGGGCTACCCCGGGCCATACGACCACGGGTCGCAGGAGATCGGCGCCTACCAGCGCGCCTGCGTCTGCACCCTCACGCCGACGACCCCACCGCCCAACGTGGTTTGCCCCGACGGCTACTACATGACCGTGAACGGCGCCAAGACTGTGGCCCAGATGCGCAACGAGCTGGCCATCGCGAACTATCCCAACTGGCAGTGGGCCAGCGAAGCTGAGATCGTGTCAGTCTATGGCCGCACCAGCGGCGGCGCGGTGAGCTTGTGTGCTCCGAGCTCGCCCCAGCTAAAGAGTTTCGCATAATAGAATGACGAGATAGTCAAAGAGAAAGGCCCGTCTGGCCGAGGAAGCCAAACAGCAACTGCTGGCTGGAGCGAATGCGCTGGAC
>JAJPGV010000059.1 GCA_021325635.1 Chloroflexota bacterium | reverse complement strand
TTGCCCTGGCGCGTTCCGGCTGCAGATCTCGGCGTAACGCTGCTTCGGTCGCTCAATGAACCGAGCGGCTTACGCCAGGTACTCCAGGAGCACCCTGTTTTGGCGCTGCCCGAGCTCGCTCGCGAGATCGACGCGCGACTGGCACGTGAGCAGCAGGTCAGGGAAGAAGATTTGCCCGTTCGTCTCGGGCCCTACCTGCGGGAGCTGCGGGAAAGCGAACTTGTTGAGTACGGGAGACTGCTCGCCGGATGCGTGGAACATCTTCTCAGTCAGCGCGTCCGTTCACGCCAAACGAGCATGCGGGCGGTGGAGCTGGGGGAACTTTCCGCCATGTTGTTGAGGACCGGTGAAGAGACGCCGTCGCGACAGCCGGCGGTTGTGGAGCATCAGGATGATGAGGGTACGTGGGCGCGGCAGCAGCTGGCGGCAGCGGCAGTTGGCGGCTAGCAGAAGGAATTTTGGAGAATGTCATGACGACCATCGACTCCGTCGCCGACGGGATCTATCGCATCAGCTCGCCGGTACAGATACCGGGCGGCGGCTTCACGTTCAACCAGTATCTGGTCGTTGACGACCAACCGCTACTGTTTCACACCGGCCCTCGGCGAATGTTCCCACTCACTCAAGAGGCTATTGCTCGGGTGATGGATCCTGCCAAGCTGCGCTACGTCGCCTTCTCACACTATGAGGCCGATGAGTGCGGCGCGCTCAACGAGTTGCTGGCCATCGCCCCCAATGCCGAGCCAGTGTGCAGCTTCGTCGCGGCCCTCACGTCGGTCGAGGATATGGCCAGCCGCTCACCGAAAGCGATGAAAGATGGCGAGGAGCTGGCGCTGGGCAGTCACACGCTGCGCTGGTTCGATACGCCGCACCTGCCTCATGGTTGGGAGTGCGGTTATCTATTCGACTCCATGACGGCAACGTTGTTCTGCGGAGATCTGTTCACCCAGCCGGGCGACGAGCATATGGCGTTAACAGAGGGCGACATTCTTGGGCCGAGCGAAGCGATGCGCGGGCAGATGGACTACTGGGCGCACTCCACACGTACCCGCGAACTGCTCGACAAGCTGGCGGCGGCGCAGCCAACCACTCTCGCCTGCATGCATGGCAGTGCCTGGCATGGCGACGGCGCCGGACTGCTGGATCAGCTCGGCACCGCGCTCGGAGTCTAGAGCCGAGCTCTCGCCTGTCCGACGCCCGCGTCATGAAGGAGCGCCTTGAAAGCGGCTTCGGGTACCTTCCTGGACCACCTCGGCCAGCGCAGGCCATACACGGGCTGCAGCGCCGGCGATAGTGCGCGAACTCGGGGGGAACGGACGACGGTTGGACTGCGACACCAGAGGATGTGACGCCTATCCAGCGGCCCCAGGCTGCGGGTTCACCGAGGTCCCAGTTGTGCGCCTCACGTCGGCCTGACTGGTGTCTACTACCTGGGCTTGCAACGCCGCGGCCAGCTCGGTCTTGGGCAGGCCGGGAAACTCCCGCCGCAGCGGGCCCGCATCGAACCTCATGTCCGTCGTGTCCATCACTACCGCCGCCCGGGCCTGCCGGGCGAAGGCCGAATTGAACGGCGCGGCTGTCACCGCCATCAATCGCAGCATCGGCAGGGGGATGCGGCGGACACGTCCACGCTGGCCAGCCGCTTTCTGGACGGCGCTCGCGAGCTGACTCAGGCTGAGATTCTCTGGACCGCCCAGCTCGAGGGTGCGGCCGCGCAGGCTGGCATCCCTCGCGGCAAGGGTTACCAGGGCCGCGACGTCGCGGACAGACACGAAATTGATCGGGTTTTCGCCGCGGCCAAAGACCGGGATCGTGCCGCGTTTGCGCAGCGGCTCCAGCATGATGCTGGCCCACGTTTCCATGAACGCCGTCGCCCGGACGATGGTCCAGGGCAAGCCGCTGCCGCGCAGCCGTTCCTCGGCAGCGTATTTGGCGCGGCAGAGATCCATTGGATGGTCGGGCCCCGCGCCGACAACCGACACCAGCACGAAGGCGGCGCCCGCGCGGGACGCGGCCTCTATCAGGTTGAAGTTGCCGTCGCGGTCCACTGACGCGGGGGAAACGCTGCCAGGGCCGGCGAAGCCATGCATGGCCGAGATCACAACGCTCGCGCCGGCGATCGCATCCGGCAGGGTGCGAGCATCGCGCGCGTCCGCCTGGATCACCTCCACGGCGAGCGCCGTGCCACGCTTTGTGCGCTCGGGTTCGCGTGTCAGGATGCGCACCGGCAGGTCCTGCTCCGTCAGCTGCCGGACGAGGAGCCTGCCCAGCCGGCCCGTTCCGCCGGCGATGGCGATCATCGCCGACCCTGCTCGCTTTGCACCTGGCGCTGCACGGCCGCATTCACATCGCCCCCGCCGCTTTCCACCGGCTCGAGGTAAAACCGGGCCCAGCTGGCCTGCCTATGACGCAGGCCGAAGAGGATCACGCCGGCCATGTGGTGAGCCGAACCGTCGCGGCGAGTCCCCGCCATCTCCCATTCCGACCAGATCGTGTCGCCATCCGTGCAGCAGCGCGGCACGCGCACCGAAATATCGGGCACAAAATGGAACATCTGCTCCCAATTGAGCCGCACCTGCTCTCGGCCGGCAAAGTTGCGCTCCGGATGAACCGGGGTCTCATTACGGTAGTCCGGCGTGAAACAGTCCACCAGCGCATCCAGGTCATGGGCATTGGTGGCAGCTACCAGGCGCTGAATCATGCTATTCATTACAGCAGCATGGAGCGAAATAGCCATCCTGTCAAGCAAACACGACGCTACGACTCCAGCGGCCGTCGCAAGCACGCGCGCGACACCCGCGAGGCCATAGTCCGCTCGGCGCGGGAGCTGTTCCTGCGCGACGGCTACGCCGCGACCACTGTGGCCGCTATAGCCGCGGCGGCGGGGGTATCGGTTGAAACGATCTACAAAGCCTTCGGTGGCAAGCCCGGCCTGGTGCGGGCGATCGTGGAGCGCGCGCTGGCGGGTGAAGGGCCGGAGCCGGCGGAGCAACGCTCGGATCTGATCCGCGAGACCGAGCGTGACGCCCGCAAGATTGTGGCGGCTTGGGGCGAGTTCACGGCAGAAATCGGGCCGCGCGTGATGCCCATCCTGCGGCTCGCCCGGGAGGCGGCCGCCACGGATCCGGAGATGGCCGCGGCGCTCGAGCAGATCAATGCCGAGCGGCTGGAACGGATGGCCTTCAATGCCCGACGTCTGCATGCTGCGGGTCATCTACGGCCGGACGTCAGCGCTCGGCAGGCGGCGGACATCTTATGGACCTGCAGCTCGGCCGAGCTGTACGAGCTGCTGGTGCTGCGGCGCGGCTGGACGCCGCGGCGGTTTGGGCGTTTCGTGGGCGAGGTCATGGCTGGCGCACTACTGCCGCGGGACCAGCAGGCTGCTGAAGAAAATGGGCGCACATGACGAGCGGCGGCCGTCAGAGTTACCTTTCGGGATCGGGGCCCTTGGGTACTGTCGGAGTGTTGGCCTCATCCACGACATCGACGCGGGCGGGACCGGCAATCATCGGCAAAGGCTCATCAGCTGGACCCTTCAGTAGGTCGCGGAACGAGCCATCGACGATGGAAGCCTGTTTGGCGAATTCTTCACAATGAGGCCGGCAGATGGGGCGGCCGTTGAGCACCAGCACTGCCTGGGCATCGCAATCGGGAACGGTGCAAATGATGTTGTCGGCCAACAATGGGCTCCTTTATTGAGCGTCTGAATCGCGGCTGAGAACGGGCGCAGAATCGCTGGCGAAGATGCCGCCGACGCCGTCAGCCTCCAGGCGCCGCTGCGGCCAGCTGCTCCCGCGCCCACTCCCCGTCATCGTCCTCATGGCGGTCGGGAACTGTGGCGGCAAGTGACTTTGGTGCCGGGGAACCCTTCGTGGGTTCCGAGTTGTCGCTCGGGGAGCGCTCGGCCCTATCGTTTTCCGGCCCCCGCATCGTCACCCTCCCCGCCGCCTGCGCCGGACCCATAGGACGCAGAAGGTCACCAGCACTGCGAGAACGAGGACTCCCATTGTCGAGTAATTCATGGGATGTCCGTGTGAGTAGGAGCGTCGGCGCTGCCGGTGCTCCAATGCCCCAGGAGTTGTCCCTCGCCGTCCCAGGCACGGTACTGGGCTGAAATCTCATGCGTCGCCACGAGGGCGCCCCGCCTCCGTACTCTGGTCAGCGCCAGTCGCTCGTACTCCATGACACGCGATGGTTCGAGCCCCTGGTCGTAGAAGATGCCATCTTCGCCATCTGACCACCCTGATGGGTCCGAGGGCGGCGAGCTCCGGTTGATGTCTTGGGCGAGCTGCTCGTTTAAAAACTTCTTGCCGGTCGGCAGCCAGGCGTCCGGGAAGACTCCCTCAATCACTTGTGCCATAGCGTTTTGTTTCCTCCATGAGCCGACCGGCGTAGATCCCGTCGTCTCGTAGACAGCCTGACCCGCGGCAGTCACTCCGTCATGAGCGTTCCATCATCAGACGTGTGGCCCGAGCGCGCTCTGCTGGACCGACTGGCCTTGCCGCCCTATAGGCCTCCGTAGCCGAGCTCGAGCTTGGCGTCCTCCGACATCAGGTGCGGTCCCCAGGGTGGACTCCAAACGATGTCGACATCGACCTGCCGCACGTTGTCGAGCGGTCCAACCGCGTCCTGCACCATCTCGCCCACCATGGGACCGATGGGACAGCCGGGCGACGTCAGGGTCATGGTCACCTTCACATTGCCCTCGTCATCGACCTCTGCGCCGTAGACCAGACCGAGATCGACAACATTCACGAACAGCTCGGGGTCGATGACCTGCTTGAGGGCTTCCATAACGTCGTCCGTGGTAGCCATCGTTAGCCGACCGAGCCAGCCATCTCGAGCTGGACGAGGCGGTTCAGCTCGACGGCATACTCCATCGGCAGCTCTTTAGCGATCGGCTCGATGAAGCCGTTGACAATCATGTTCGTCGCTTCCACCTCGCTCAGACCGCGGCTCATCAGGTAGAACAGCTGCTCGTCGCCGACCTTGGAAACCGTCGCTTCGTGGCCGATGTCGACCTGCTGGTCTTCGATGTCCATGTAGGGATAGGTGTCGGACTGCGACTCGTCGTCCATCAGCAGGGCGTCGCAGCGCACCTTGGACTTCACGTTGTGGGCGCCGTTGTAGACCTTCACCAGGCCGCGGTAAGTCGTTTGTCCGCCGCCTTTGGCGATCGACTTGGAGGTGATGATGGACGTAGTGTTGGGTGCGACGTGGACCATCTTGGCGCCGGCATCCTGATGCTGGCCTGCGCCCGCCATAGCCACCGACAGCACCTCGCCGTGGGCGCCGGGCTCCATCAGGTAGACGGCTGGATACTTCATGGTCAGCTTGGAGCCGAGATTGCAGTCGACCCACTCCACCGTGGCGTCGCGGTAGGCCATGGCCCGCTTGGTCACCAGGTTGTAGACGTTGTTGGACCAGTTCTGGATGGTCGTGTAGCGGATGCGTGCTCCTTCCAGCGCGATCAGCTCGACCACCGCGCTGTGCAGCGAATCCGTGGTCCAGATGGGCGCCGTGCAGCCTTCTACATAGTGCACGAAGCTGCCGGGCTCGGCCACAATGAGCGTGCGTTCAAACTGGCCCATGTTCTCGGCATTGATGCGGAAGTACGCCTGCAGTGGGACCTCAACCTTCACGCCCGCCGGCACCCAGACGAATGAGCCGCCAGACCACACGGCGCTGTTCAGCGCAGCGAACTTGTTGTCATTGGGTGGAATGACCGTGCCGAAGTACTTCTTGACCAGGTCACCGTGCTCGCGCAAGCCGGTATCCATGTCGGTGAAGATGACGCCCTGCTTCTCCAAGTCCTCACGGATGGAGTGGTAGACGACCTCTGACTCGTACTGCGCCGAGACGCCGGACAGGAACTTGCGCTCCGCCTCGGGGATGCCCAGCTTGTCGAAGGTTTCTTTGATGTACTCCGGGACGTCGCCCCAGGTCTTGCCCTGCTCGGCGGCCGGCTTGATGTAGTAGAAGATGTTGTCGAAGTCGATCTCGGACAGGTCACCGCCCCATTTCGGCACTGGCCGATTGAGAAAGTGCTTGTAGGCGCGGAGGCGGAACTTGGTCATCCACTCCGGCTCCTTCTTGTGGGCCGAAATGTCGCGCACAACCTGTTCGTTGATGCCGCGCTGCGACTTGAAGACGTAGTTCTCCTCGTCGTGGAAGCCGAACTTGTAGTCGGTGTTGCTTTGAAGGTCTCTCGTTGCTACTGCCATGGGTCTTCCCTTCGGACCGCTGTCATTTCGGTGTGAGCGGCGCGGAAACTCGGTTGATGCGTTGCCACGCAGTCCCCGAAGCGGGCGAGCAGGCCGGTTTCAAGAACGAAGCGCCTGGTGGTTGGTCCTGCTGACTCGCAGCAAACCAGCTGGCGTGACGAGCTCCTGGGCCACGTGATCCAGCTGGAATCGGGGACAGGTGCAGAAGACGCACACAGGGCCTGGATGGTGGGCTGCATCGCTGTGCCCACACGCGCACTTGGGGATCGAGCGGATTTCGGGCATAGTGGGTCAGCTCGCCGGATGCTCGGTGCCAGCACTCGCGGGCGCATCGCCCTGTAGGTCCGCGATCTTCTCTTGAACCGGGGTGATTGCCTGGCGAGTCTTCTCCGCCGCTGCATCCAGGGCGTCGTGAGCCTTGCTCGTGGCGGCGCCAATCGCGTCCTGAGCACCGGTAGCGGCGGTATCGGCCAGGTCAGCGGCCTTGGAAACCACCTGGCCTTTGGCCGAGCGCAGGGCGTCACTCGCCCTGTCGACCACAAGCTGACCCTGCCGCTCGATCCCCGCCACCTTGCCCGCGGTCCGAGGATGGTTGCGCAGCTGGCGGTATCCCCACCAGCCTGTGACACATGCTGCGAGGAATGGGACTAGTCGTTTCATGTATTCGATGCTCCTCCGCGACCGCGGCTGACGCTCGCGAGCGGTCGTATGTCGACGAGCTGCACGGCCGGCGCTGCTATGGAGCCGGTGGGTGCCGGCTGGACACGGCTGCTCGCCTCGTGGTGCCTCACTTTCTGTAGATCGAGAGTTGTCGACATGGTTCCCCTTCTGACTCGCTAGAAAGCTGCCTATGGGTGCACTGTCTAGGCTGCTCTGCCCGCAGTGTGGCGGGAAGTGGGCACTCTGTCATGAGCGTTCGCTCACACCGGTTTGGCCTGCTAACCGAACGCCCTGAGATGCTGGGCTGCCGGCGAGGCGCGCAGTTTTCTCAGGGCCTGGTTCTCAATCTGACGCACCCGCTCCCTGGTCAGATGGAGCTGTTTGCCAATCGCGTCGAGCGCATGCGCTCGGGCGCCTTCCAGACCGAAGCGGAGGTCCAAGACCAGGCGCTCGCGAGTGGTAAGCACATTCTGGAAGACATCGCCCGCTTCCTCACGCAGCGCGCTATCGAGAGCCGCCGCTTCCGGCGCCAGGGCACGTTCGTCCGGCAGCAAGTCGCCGAGTACGTCTGTCCCGTCTTCGCCCACCGGCGTGTCGAGCGACGCCGGGGCGGCCGTGCTCCGAAAGAGGTCGTTCAAGTCCTCCACCGTCAGGTCGAGCTCGGCGGCCAGCTCGTCATCCGAGGGGTCTCGTCCAAGGCGCTGGAGCAGCTGATCCGTGGCCCCTCGGGCTCTGGACAGCTTCTGGCCGAGCAGGATAGGGATGCGTATGGTGCGGCTCCGCTCAGCCAGCGAGCGGGTGATCGCCTGGCGAATCCACCATGTTGCATACGTCGAGAAGCGGAAGCCGCGTCGCCAGTCGAATTTCTCGGCGGCTCGGATGAGCCCCACGTTGCCGTCCTGGATGAGGTCCAACAGCGAAAACCCGTGCCCCTGATACTTTTTGGCAATATTGACGACGAGCCTGAGATTCGCGTTGACGAACAGCCGCTTGGCTTCCTCGTCGCCGGCCTCAATGCGTTTTGCGAGCTCCACCTCCTCGGCGGCCGTGAGCAATGCCGCCGGCCTGATCTCGCGCAGATAGGCCGCGAGTCCGTCTTCGGGCTCCGGATATTCGTCAGCAGACCGTATATCGCCTGCTGCACGTTGCTTACTGGCCATTGTGTGTTCCTTTGCCGCTAAGGCTGGCCGGTCCGCCCGGCATCTCGCAGTCGGCAATGCGTGTGACGGCCAGGGCGTCGCATCTCAGCGCTTCCGGCGAAGTGGGGTGTGCGGCTGAACAGCCAAGGGCCACGCTGGATTGACGGCCGTTGGCTGTGCGGGCCTAGTCTGAGAGTTTCTGACCCTCGACGGGCTTTTGAACCGCGATCTTGATCTGCGTTGGTCTGGCCTCGTCGGCCTTCGGCAGGCGGACAGTCAGAATGCCATGCTCAAACTCGGCCTGCGCCTTGTCTGCCTGCACGGCGAACGGCAGCTCGAACGACCGGTCGAAGGCGGCGACGGACATCTCCTGGCGGAGGTATTGTCCCGAGCTGTGGGGCTCAGCCACCTGGTGTTCGCCCTTGAGGCTGAGCACGCCATTCAGGACGACAAGGTTGATGTCCTCTGGCGCGAAACCGGGCACGGCGGCACGGAAGACCAATTCATCGTCGGTCTGCAAGATGTCCACCGCCACGTCCTGGCGAGCGCCTGAGGTATCGAACGCCGCGAAAGGCCGCCCGAAGTTCTCTCCCAGCAGGTTGGCCACGGCCGCATCCATGGAAACAAAGTGGTGGTGATGAGGTTGTAGGAGCATGGTTGTCATATTGTGTCTTTCTCTTGCAGTTAGCAAAAACATTGAGTGTCTATCTGTCAATATAGCACGCCGGGTTTGCTATTAGTGACTCGCCAAGGACGAGGCGCAATCCTCTCCTGAGCCGCATGATCCAGTTGGAACCCGGGACAAGTGCAGAACGCGCAGCTCGGCGCGAGGCTATGAGCCGTATCGCTGTGGCCACAAGCACATTTGGGGATGGAGACGGTGGGCATGTTGCCTCCTCGGCCCGCACCACGACGCAAGCGGGTGGATTTACCTAACGAGCAAATTACGGCGTTGGCTGAGCCACCATCGTGGCCATGGATTCAGCCGGTGATGCTCGGCGCCAGGCTCCATCGTCGATGCAGACGCGTCGCCACGCGCCTCGGCGACCTTCTCTTGCACGGGGCCGATTGCCTGCCGCGTTTTTTTCGCTGCTGCGTCCAACGCCTCGTTAGCTTTGCTTGTGGCGGTGTCAATCGCCCCCTGCGCGTCTGTGGCCGCGGCGGCGGCTATGTCCGTGGCCTTGCCTGCCAGTTGGCGCTTGGCCGAGCTCACCGCTTCGGTGACCTGGCCACTATCCGCTGGCCTTGGCCCACTATCCGCTGGCTGTGCCGCTCGAGCTCGGCGACCTTGGCCGCGGTTCGCGGATGGCTGCGCAACTTGCGATAGCCCCACCAGCTGGTCAGTCCCGCAATGACAAACAGGAATAGTCGTTTCAAGTCCGGTGCTCCTACCACGGGCAGATGGTGGCCGGTTAGCGTCAGCTGGCCGCGAGTACGGCGGTGCGGGTTTCTTCTGCTGGCGCGGTTTCCAGGTGTAGATCAGGCACAACCGCATGTTTCGGGCAACGCCAGCCTGAGCCGGATAGCATCCAGCCGGCACGGGTAGCCCGCGCGGGACCATCAGCGTCTGCAAGCACCAGCATGACACTGCAGGCGGAGCAACCAACAAAGAGTGCGCCCATGTGTCGGCAGTCTGACGGGCAGCGGCTGTCTTGTCATGAAGACTTGTTCATCGTGCTCTCCCGCGGGCCTCCATGGCTGCCGTTGGGCGTGAACTTTTGCTCATGACGCCGGTCGACCCGCGGGTTAGACCATACGGAGGCGCATCTTCATTCGACCGGATCCTCTGGGACCCGGCCACCGCTACGGCTGCATGGACTAACGGGCGATGTAACAGACGCGTTGACAGGCAACCCGTCAATTGTTGACACCAAGCTCTTTTTTCAAGGACTGCGGTGAACCCGCAGCCAACCTCTTCAAGCACGGCCAATCCGAAGTTTGAGAGATTCGCGAGACAACGACGAGGCCGACCCTTGGCGCCATGGACGACTTCTAGAAAGAGTGCACGATGAAAAAGGAAGCGGAAAACGCCCGAGTCATCCTCTCCGGGCAGTCGAACGGCGTCAAGAGACACAACAGACGAGCAAAGGCCCTCCTGGCTCGAGCTGGAAGCCAGCGGCCAAACGCACGTCAAGTCCAGCGCCGGTAGCGCCTTGAGCACAGGGATTACATCTGAACATCACGAACCCGCGCAAGCAAGGACCGTCAAGGCGTAAGAAATGGCTTACCCCTTGGAGTGCGGCCTACATGTTGGGGGCTGTGGCCATGGCGTTAGCCGCGCATTATGCGTCCGCCGTGATCCACCTGGGCCGGTAACGACGGCAACTCGTAGGCCGTGATCCGCCACGACATCGTGGAAGGGTCAGCAACCACATGGCCGTACAGCGAGTCCTGGGAGGGACGAGTCTCATCGACGTGCTCGACAGAGTACTCGACAAGGGCATCGTCATCGACGCCTGGGTGCGGACATCTCTCGTGGGCATCGACCTTATTACCGTGGAAGCACGGATCGTCGTCGCGTCCATCGACACCTATTTGAAGTACGCAGAAGCAGTCGGCATCACGGCACCAGCGTCCCAGCCATTGCTATCCCCCGCGCCTGAGCCGCAGTCCCACATCCCAGATTCGGACGCGGCTGGGATCGCAGCCAAAGTGTAAGGAACTACATCTTGAAACCGACCATCCTGGTCTTCCTATCTGCTACCCCGTGTTGTTGGTCGCGACGCCGGCGGCCAACACACAACGCTGCTTTCCAGCGTGACCTCCGTCCCGCCGTCCCCGCCGCGTCGAATTTCGGTTGTCGACCCGTCCCCGGATCCGTCTAAGAAGTTACCGGCGTGATCGCCGAATAGGAAGGACCTGCCTTTGTTCGCTATTAGAGATGGTCTCAGCTCGCTGCTGTTCGCGCCACACGTTGCTTACGTAAGCAGCTACCCGCCGCGGGAGTGTGGCATCGCCACGTTTTCGCGTGACGTGGTGAGCTGCGTTGACAAACTATTGCCGTTGGGCCGGCGACTTGTCGTTGCGGTGAATGGCGATGACAAGGGGTACGTGTATCCGCCTATCGTCAAGCACAGCATTGAGCGTGACGTCCCCAGTTCGTACGACGACGCGGCCGCCGATGTCTCGGCTTCGTCATGTGGGGTGGTCAACATCCAGCACGAGTACGGCTTGTTTGGCGGGCTTTGGGGTTCGTATCTGCTGCGCTTCATGGACCGCGTTCGGCAACCCGTCGCTCTGACGCTGCATACGGTTCTGCCCGAGCCTGATCCGGCACTGCTGGCGGTCACCCAGGATCTGGTCGCTCGGTCGGCGACGACAATCGTTCTGGCCCAGTCGGCTGTCGAGATCCTCAGACGCGATTACGGCGTGCCCTCAGCCAAGGTGCGGTTTATTCCCCACGGGGTCCCCAACGTGCGCCCAATTCCTGAAGCAAAAGCGAAGGGCGCTCTTGGTCTGGTGGGCCGCACCGTCCTGGCTACCTGCGGGCTCATGAATCCGGGCAAAGGTATCCAGTACGCCATCAACGCTCTGGCCCGGCTCGTGGACGAGTTCCCGGACGTGCTGTACCTGGTGGTTGGCGAGACGCACCCAGGTATCCTGGCCGTCCATGGCGAGGCCTACCGCCGAGAACTTCAGGCGCAGGTTCGGCGGCTGGGACTGGACCACCACGTTCGTTTCGAGAACCGCTATCTCAGCTATCGCGAGCTGGTGCTGCACCTGCTGGCCACGGACGTGTACGTCGTGCCTTACCTCGACCTCAAGCAGGCCGTGAGCGGGACGTTAGCCTATGCGCTCGGCTGTGGGCGGGCCATAGTCTCCACGCCCTCCACCTATGCCAGGGAGGTGCTGGCGGGCGGCCGTGGCGTGATCGCCAAGGTGCGCGACGCCGATTCCCTCGCCGCGGAAATCGGCGGCATCCTTCGAAACCCCGTCTACAGGTCGGGTTTGCAGCGGCGGGCGTATGCCTTTGGCCACCAGATGATCTGGCCCAATGTAGCTCGCGCATACGCTCAGGTCTACGAAGACGTTTGCGATGGCGACCGTGCGACCGCCACGAACGGAGCCAGGCCGGAGTTCGATCTCGCGCCGTATCAAGGAGCCACTGCAGACGCCAGGATGACCACGATGGGAGTAGCTCTCGCTCGATAGCCGGGGCAGACTGGACTGATGCCCGACGCCCCCGATACGTTGACCGCCGGAGAACCCGCGCGGCCCTTTAGCCTCCACCGGCTGGTCACCCTCATGGAACCCGATACTGGCGATCCGTCAGAGGCGGGTGGCGTGTTGAATCCAGCCTCCGCTCGCGGGCCCGATGGGCAGCTGTACCTTTTTCCGCGCCTCGTCGCAGCCGGGGATTCCTCGCGTATCGGCATCGCCCGAGTCAAATTCGACGACGCGGGTGACCCGACCTCAGTCGAACGACTTGGTACCGCCCTCGATCCCACTGAGCCTTACGAGAGAAACGACGTGACGGGCGGTGGTTGTGAGGATCCCCGTATTAGCTACCTTGGCTCGCTGGGGCGCTACGTCATGACCTACACGGCGCTCTCTCCTGTGGGCCCCCGTATCGCGGTAGCCGTCTCACGGGATCTCATGCACTGGGAGCGGCTGGGATTGGTCCGGTTTGCTGCCGAAGGGGACCTTCGCCTGGAGGATGCCGTCGACAACAAGGACGCTGTGCTGTTCCCATCATTGATCACCAATCCTCGGACCGGACGGCCCGCCATGGCCCTCGTCCATCGCCCGACCGTGGCCGGCTCGTGGAACGTATTCGGCGACGCCTGGTGGAGAACTCGAGCCGGGGGACCCGATCGGCGTTCAGCGGCGCGAATCAATCATCCGAGCGCCTGGGTTTCCTACAGCCAGGGCGTCAAAGATGTGGATGACCTGTGCTGGTTCGAATCGCACCACCGGCTGTTGTCGCCGCGAGAATCGTGGGAACGCGTAAAAGTGGGCGCGGGAGCGCCACCTTTACTCACGCGTCATGGTTGGTTGCTCCTGTACCACGGTGTCTCTCACCGGTCCGGACACCTACGCTATTCTGCCGGTGCTGCGGTCCTCGATGCCGAGAATCCCGAACGGGTCCTCTACCGCACGAGCAGGCCTATCCTGACGCCAGGCGCTGACGATCAGCTCGGCGTTGTGCCCGACGTCGTGTTTCCAACGGCCACCGACCAGAGAACCGACCTCGGTCAGCCCGACCGAGTCGACGTGTACTACGGCATGGCGGATAGCCGCATCGGCGTGGCGACCCTCACCCTACCTCACATGTTGGAACTGACTCCACCCAGAACGCGGCGCCCTTCCGTGGCCCCCACAGCCAAAACGGCCTGCGTCCCGAAACGGCTGCCCGTTAGATGATCGAATCTTCATGACACCCTGGCTGGCTTGGGGAGCCCGTACGTCTCGCGCTGCCGGTTTCCGAGGTGCGTGCTCCAAATGCAGCTTGCTGCCCTCTATGGAAGCTGTTCAGAAAAGAAGATGGTGGCGGTTCACGAACCCGCCACCCATCGATTTGCCTTAGGTCCGCCTAAGAATCATATAGACTCGCGTGACGGTCGCTTGGTAGGACACTGTCAACGCCTGGCGGGAGCCTCAGCAGATTGCTTGCCCTCGATCTATGAGGGCTTCACATGTCAACTTGCCAGCACCCCTTGAGCACCCTGATGTTGGTACTGCGTTTCATTCAGCACCGCCTCTCTACCCTGTCGAGCAGGACAACCGCACCGTAACGCGGCGCTAAATCCCCTGTCAAATACCCGGTCTGGATCGAGCCCAGGGTCGCCGCATCATCATGCCGAGAGACCGACGAGGCGGCTGGCATGCCTTGTTCCTCTGCAGCGGTGCGGCCGTGAACTTTTGCTCATGACCGACGCGAATCCCTGCGTTAGACCGAAAGCAGAACCGCGGCGGCGATCAAGGGCTATGCACCAGATTTGCCGGCAGCGGGCGGCGACCATCTGATCTGAGCGAGAGAAACCCTCTCGCCATCTTCGACTAGAACGGAACAACGCTATGCCAGCTAAACAGCTCATCTACTCTGACTCTGCCCGGCGCCGCCTGAAGAGCGGTGTGGATCAACTCGCGGCTGCAGTCAAAGTCACACTCGGGCCGAAGGGCCGCAACGTGGTCCTGGACAAGAAGTTCGGTGCGCCGACCATCACCAACGACGGGGTGACCATTGCCCAGGAGATCGACCTTCAGGACCCCTTCGAGAACCTGGGCGCCCAGTTGCTCAAGGAAGTGGCCACCAAGACGAACGACGTGGCTGGCGATGGCACCACCACTGCCACAGTCCTCGCCCAGGCGATGATCGCCGAAGGCTTGCGGGACGTGGCCGCCGGCGCCAACCCGATGATCGTGAAGATCGGCATCGAACGAGCGGTCGAGGCCGTGGTTGCGGAGATCAAGGCCCGCAGCAAGCAGATCACGACCAAAGAGCAGACGGCGCAGGTGGCCACCATCTCGGCCGCCGATCCAGAGGTCGGCGAAATGATTTCCACCGTGATGGACAGGGTCGGCAAGGACGGCGTCATCACTGTCGAAGAAGGCAGAGGCCTCGGCCTGGAAACCGAATACGTGGAAGGCATGGAGTTCGATCGTGGCTACATGTCGCCGTACATGATCACCGACGCCGACCGCATGCAAGCGACTCTGGAAGACCTATACATCCTGATCACGGACCGAAAGATCTCGGCCATGCCGGACATCCTGCCGCTGCTGGAAAAGGTGGTTCAGGCCGGCCGCGGCTTGCTCATCGTCGCCGAGGATATCGATGGCGCGGCGCTGGCCCTGCTGGTCGTCAACAAGCTCCGCGGGACGCTCAATGTCCTAGGCGTCAAGTCGCCAGGCTTTGGCGACCGCCGCAAGGCCATGCTCGAGGATCTCGCGATCCTGACGGGCGGCCAGGTCATCACCGAGGACGCAGGCATGACGCTGGAAAAGACCGAGCTCAGTCAGCTTGGCCGGGCCCGCCGCGTGGCCGCGGACAAGGACAAGACCATCATCATCGAGGGCGCCGGCAACGGCGACGCCATCAAGTCGCGCATCAAACAGCTCAAGGCCCAGATCGAGGAAACGACCTCGGACTACGACAAGGAAAAGCTGCAGGAGCGGCTAGCCAAGCTGGCCGGCGGCGTCGCCATCATCAAGGTGGGTGCACCGACGGAAGTCGAGCTGAAAGAGAAGAAGCACCGGGTTGAGGATGCGCTGTCGGCCACACGCGCCGCCGTCGAGGAGGGCATCGTCGCCGGCGGGGGTACCGTGCTGGCGCAGTCAGCCGCCATCCTCAACGCCACCGAGGCCGAGGGCGACGAGAAAGTGGGCTGGCTGATCGTCAAGCGGGCCCTGGAAGAACCGCTGCGGCAGATCGCCCACAACGCCGGCGCGGAAGGTTCGGTGGTCGTCGACGTGGTGAGGAAAGCTGCCAAAGACCATGGATATAACGCGCTCGACGGCACGTACGAGGACATGTTCGAAGCGGGCATTATCGATCCCGCCAAGGTGACGCGCTCGGCGTTGGAGAACGCTGCATCGATCGCGGCCATGCTCTTGACCACCGAGACCCTGATAACCGAACGGCCAGACACGGCTGCGGCAGCGGCGATACCCGGCGGTGAGATGGGCGGCTTCTAGGCCTCATGAAAAAAGAGGCGGAACAGGAGCGGACCGTCCTCACAGGACAGTCGAAGGGCGTGAAGAGGCACAACAGACGAGCTAAGGCGCTGCTGGCTCGAGCCGGAATGCAGCCGCCAACCAGCGGCCGATCGCCAACGCCCGTTTCCCTGTCGGCTGGCCTCGCATGGACAGCAGTCTCGCAGTCCCGCAACTTCGCATGGCGCCAGGAGCGAAACAATGAAGGCAACCTTACATAACCTCACCAATACGCCAGTCACGTTCGGCGGCGTAAAGCTGGCCATCGCTGCGCAGCCATTGGACTGTACGGATCAGCTGCCCACGCCCCTGGCTGACAGCTATTTCCTGGTCGCCGCCTGCCTCGCTCCAACCGCTCACGAGCGGGGCGACATCGTCTGGAGTTCAACGATCCCGCACTGCGCCCATTGCGCGCCAGCTCCAAGCCGGCGCAACTGGTTGTCGCGGCTAGGGCATAAAACATCTCCGGACGCCGTGCTGAATGTCGTCGAACACTACACGCCCGAGAATGGCTGCCAAGGCGTCGGCGTGGACTTCTTTCGCCAGCGTTATCTTCAGTGATCGAGGCGCCGCATAGTGCCGTCGAGCCGGTTCGGCCCGAGGGCGCAGTCCCAGACTGGCCGCCGTTAGCGAGCAGCCAGGTCTCGGCACTCCCACAGGGAAGCACCGTTATCGCGGCGTGCTCCAGCGATGACGGGCCGCAACTATACACAGTCCATCGCGAGAGCGGACGCATCTATGCACGGTCGGCGTCGGATGTAAGCGCCGGCGTGCTTGACCGGAACAAGGTGTTGACCTTCGTCACCCGCGTGTGGCTGCCGCGGGCATAGAAAGCACTCGAAGAGGCATTGCAGCAGTTCACTTGGGGGAATAGTTGGTGACACAGACTCTGCACCATCGTTGAGACGTGCACTGCAGCGCACTAGAGCAGCCGATTCACCAATCACGCGGAGGACTGGTGAATGTGGCCCGACGTGGCACGGGGGCAGGTGCATGGTCAACGAATATGGCTGTCACGCTCAGTGGTTGTTCTCGGGCAGCGGCGAGAGGAGGTCGTCCCTCGCCGGCCTTACGCCCATTTTGAAGATCTCCCCGGCGGGAAAAGCGAGGCCAACCGAGCCGACGGCCAGGTGCGGATTTGAGCTGCTGCGTCCAGTTTGGCGAAGGACGGCCACCAGCACTCGCCTTGGGCGATCCAGCGCTTAGGCCAGCAGCTGACCCCACGATGTAGACGAGCAGGAATAGCGTCATGGTCGCGTCCGCGTCGCAGCAGCCGGCCTGCCAAGCAGCGAGACCCACTCACGGTAGAGGCAAGGTCCCGGTTGTTCACGATCCCTTCGAACCACGTGCCAGCCCTCCAGGGCATCTCCGGAGGCTGGCCTGCAGTCCTGTTCCACCGCCTGACAACCCTACGCAGGACCGGGGAGCGCTGCCGACGCCGCAGGGGCCGCTCCTCTCTGGCTGAACGCATCAGTTTTGGGAGTCAGCGGCTCCGCGTTTGGGACTCGACCGAGTGTTTGAGTGGGCTCTCTTTTCAGAAAATTAGGTGTAAATTTAGGTGTAGAAGCAGGCGGCGAAGGGCAAAATTAAAGCTCAGAACCGCTGGTTCTGAGCTCAATTTGGTGGTTGCGGGGGTCAGATTCGAACTGACGACCTTCGGGTTATGAGCCCG
>JAJPGV010000052.1 GCA_021325635.1 Chloroflexota bacterium | reverse complement strand
CGTAGCGTTGCAGGCAGGCCATGTAACTGATGCGTGGATCCTCGCAACCACCGCCCGTTATGTCGTTCTTTTCGTAGGGCTCACTAGGCTCGAGTGCAATCCCGAGTCGTTCGACAGAAGTCGGGTTGCCCGCGTGATCAAACTCGACTCGGGCGATGCCGATCCGCGAGTAGTTTCCTTCTGCCACGAGTCGTGGGAAAAGATACAGCTGGCCGTCGGGCCCGCGGGCGGCGGCAGGGTTCAACACGCCACCGGCCTCCCGCGGATCGCCGCGAGCGGCTTCCATGAGGGTGGCCAGCCGGTGGAGTGTAAACGGCCGGGTGGCTTCGCTGGACAGCACTGTGCCACTGATCACCCAAATGCGGCCAAGGATGATCAGGTTAAAACCGGCCACCCGAGGCGGGTGAGGACCATCTTATCTCCCTTCTGAGCCAGCCTGGTCAGGGCTCTTGTGGTGTTGCTGCCGGTCATGCATGCGGTAGCTGCGGCCAGTGATGCGGACGATCTCGGCGTGATGGAGGAAGCGATCGAGGATCGCACCTGCAGCGGCGTTGTCACCCAGGATCTGCCCCCAGTCCTCGACCGGGCGATTGGTCGTCAGGACGGTGGCGCCGACTTCGTATCGTCGAGTGAACACCTCCAGGATGTCTTCGGCAGCCGTGCCGGGGAGGCGGCGCATGCCGAGGTCCTCGATGACCAACAGGTCGACCCGGGTCAGCTGCTGGACCAACTCCTTGCGGGTGCCAGTGGCCGCGGCCTCAGCGAGGTCTTCAGCCAGGTCGAAGGCGGAGCGGTAGCGGGCGGTGTAGCCGGCCTGGATGGCTGCCAGGGTGAGCGCCAGGGCGATGTGCGACTTGCCCGTACCGGGCGGGCCAACCAGCAGCAACCCGCCGTGCTCGGGCACGAACCGCGCGGTGGCCAGGTCCAGGATGAGCGGCTTGGGGATGGTCGGATTGAACGACCAGTCGAAGGCTTCCAGTGTCTTGAGTTGGGCGACACCGGCCTGTTTGAGGCGGCGAGCCAGCAGCCGGTCGCGGCGACGGTTGAGCTCGTCTTCGACGAGCAGCTCTAAGAACTCGACGTAGGCCAGGGAGTGGTGAATGGCTTCCTGGTTGCGCGCCGGCAGGGCTTGGACCATGCCGGACAGGCGCAACGAACGGAGCTTGCGGTCAAGCTCGGGATTCACGCAATGGACCTCCTGTTCATGAGATGAGGGCGTACTGGGTCAGCGGTCGGATGCAGTCGTGCTGTTGGGTGAGCTGCTGGGGCTCGGGGTCGGGCTGCTGGTCGAGCAGCCGAGTGAGCGTCTGGTAGCGGAAGGAGCCGTTGCGCAGGGCGATGCCGCAAGCCCAGTCGACCTGTTCCCGTCGATGCTTGCGGGTCAGGTTGACCAGCCCTTGCAACAGGCGGTAGGCGCGCACGTCGCGTTCGGCGATGGCGGCTTTGGCCCAGGCCAAGGCCTGACCGCCAATGAACTCAATCTTGGTCAGCAGCGTGGCCAGGTAGGCCTGCTGACGAGCGGGTCGGTGCGCCGAACGGTGCTCCGGTTTGGTGGAGTACTGGCCGGCCAGCACCCGTGGGTGAATGGTGACGCACTGGCCGCCGGCGAAGACGCGCACCAGGTGCTCATCCCACTGGACGCGCACCTGCACGCCCAGCAGCATCTCGGGCACGGAGTAGTACCCAGCCGCCACCTCCACGTGGCCGTCGACGTGGACCGTGCGGGTGCCGACCTCGAACAGCTCGAAGCGACTGGTCGGCAACGGCTGAAGTGCCGGCTGGTCTACCTCTAAGAAATGGGCGTAGACCTGCTTGCGTGTGGTGCCGTGGATACGCACCCGGGCAACGGTCCGGTTCCAGTGCTGTAGGAAGCCTTTGAGCTCGTCCAGGCTCTGGAAACGACGGCCTTTCAGGGCGTTGCTCTTGACGTAGCCGCCGCTGTTCTCGGCGATCCCGTTCTCTTGCGGGTGGTACGGCCGTGAAGGCAAGGGGACGAAGCCCCAGTGCCGGGCGAAGGCGCTGTAGACCTCGCTGACGTCCGGGTCGTACAAGCAGGCGCGCACGACCGCCGCTTTTAAATTGTCGTGTCTGACGACTCTGGGGACACCGTGAAGTGCGGCGAACGCGTGCTCGTGGGCACGCAGGAACGAGCGCCGGTCCTGGTTCCACATCGGCTCTTCATAGCCATGTCTCGAGCACGACAGCCTCATGTGGAAGATCCAGGCTCGCCTCCAGCGCCGATTCAGGCTGTCCCAGGTCAACGGCCCTTGGAAGTAGTCCACCTGTGCTTCCTGACCGGGCGGGTGTTCCATGACGTCGACCAACTGCGGCCGCCGGCGCCGCAGCTTCCGTACGAAGCGCATCACCGATGGGTAGGCATGCGGATAGCCGTACTCCTCTCGCAGGTCCTGCCAGATGCGTTGGGCCGTCAGCCCTCTGTCGACGCCGGCCTCGATGAATTCGCGGAAGGGCTCAGCCACGCTCGGTGGGCCAGGGATTCCTCTGGCGGACTCCGCCTCTGAGCCGGTGATCACGTTGGCCGCTTTTGCGTGCGAGCCGGTGATCACGTTACTGGCCGGTTTTGCCTCCCGGCCAGGGTCGTAGCGCGCAATCGTCTCGCGTCGAACGCCGGTCTCGCGCTCGATACGGCGATAACTCCAGCCCAGCTCGAGCAGCGCTTGAACGCGTCTTGTATCTGCCATCTTCAGGTAGTTCCCCAAGGACACCTCCACCAATTGCTCGGTGGAGCATGTCCTTGCCCCTTACCTCAAGTGGCCGGTTTTCACCTGATCATGACTGGCCGGTTTTGCGTGATCCTCGACAAGCACTGGGAGATCGGGACCGTGGAGCGTCAAGATACGGTGCCCCGGCTATCGAGCGAGAGCTACTCCCGTCTTGGTCGTGCTGGAGTCCGCGGTGGCTACTTGAATTGACGTGAGATCAAACCGCGGTGTGGCTCGGTTCGTGGCTGTCGCGCGGTCGCTATCGCAGATGTCTTCGTAGGCCTGCACGTAGGCGCGCGCTACGCTCGGCCAGGTCATCTGATGGCCAAAGCCATACGCTCGCTGCTGGAGAACCGACTTGTACGACGGGTCTCGCAGAATGCGACCAATTGAGGCGCTGAGTGAGCTCGCATCCTCCACCTCCGCCAGCTCGCCCCGGCCATCTGACAGGACTTCGCTGGCGTAGGTGGACCTCGTCGACACGATGGCTCGGCCGCAGCCCATGGCGTAGGCCAGCGTTCCGCTTACGACCTGCTTGAGATTGAGGTAGGGCACGACATACACGTCGGTTGCCAACAGAT